>CAVVHS010000006.1:0-1052354 GCA_963748215.1 uncultured Gammaproteobacteria bacterium
CTAGATCGCTGACATTCCAGAAGAGCGTCTGGTCAAGAAATTTGCTGATTGCAAGTGAATCCCGGTCGATGGTGATTCACTTGGGCTGACAGCACGTGTTCAAGGCTAAGCCCCAAGCAACTGAGCAATGTACTATGGTTATTGTGGCCCCTGTTCTTTGTAACTATCTCGCCGACAAAATATTCCTGTCAATAGTGAGGGCACTGTTCTTGAAACTGTAAGATGTGTCCATGGTAGTGATGAGATCTCTGTCCAGAATCTCGATACCTGTAGGAAATTGCCTACAGACAATGGTACGAACAGTTTGCATAATGCGATCTGCAAATAGTTATCGAATCTGGCCCAACGACGCCTGGCGGGTACAAAGAAGAGTACAAATGCGACAGTATTAAAATAACGATCAAATAGAATAAAGGGCTTGGATGTTTATTGCAGGGGAGCCGGTGTATTGCCGGTGTTGTTTCAACAAAATTCATTATCATCATTATCGTTGTGGCTTCCACAGGGTGGCTCAGGCGTTTTTGCGGCTCCAGCCATCTGGATTGTATCTGTCACTTGCTTTGCATGCGGCACGTGGATATCCAGGGAGACCAGACAACTGAATAAGCACAGCAGCTTGAAGAAGAGGTGGCGCCATTCCACCGTATAACACAGAAGCCTCGGTCAAGGTCGATAGCGGCTTGACCTGTCTGGTCATGATGGCACGGCTTTTTCACGGGTTGCCAGCCGACCCGGCACAGATCAAACATGAATTCGTGCAGAGCGGCGAGGTCTTTGGTGTTTCCGAGATTTTGCGCGCAGCAAAAAAACTCGGATCTCAAAATACGCGCATCGGATATACATCCAGACAAATTATCCACGACACCGCTGCCTGCAATCGCGCATCTGCAGGATGGCAACTTCGTTGTGCTGGCTCGCGTAGATGAGCAGCGCGTGCTCATACAGGACCCCCGCGAAGGCCGTCCCACCCTCATGCCGCGTGAGGCATTCGAGCAGGCATGGTCCGGTCAGCTGATCCTCTTCACAAAATGTGCCAATTTGCGCCCTGAAGACCGTAAATTCGATTTCACCTGGTTCATACCGGCCATTGTGAAATATCGAAAATTACTCGGCGAAGTCCTGCTGGCTTCCTTTTTTATCCAGCTCTTTGCCTTGCTCACGCCGCTGTTCTTCCAGGTGGTGATCGATAAAGTCCTGGTGCACAAGGCCATCACGACGTTACATGTCGTTGCTATCGGCATGCTGGCCATTGTGTTTTTCGAGACGATCCTGGGCGGGATGCGTGCCTACCTCTTTTCGCATACTTCCAGCCGCATAGATGTGACACTGGGTGCGCAGCTGTTCCGCCATATGCTGCGGCTACCCATCGCCTATTTCGAGGCGCGCCGGGTGGGGGAGACCGTGGCACGGGTTCGGGAGCTGGAAACCATTCGCCAGTTCCTGACCAGCTCTACATTGACGATCGTGATCGATCTGTTCTTCACCGTCGTATTTCTCGTGGTGATGTTCTACTACAGCCCGATTCTGACGTATGTGGTATTGGGTACCATTCCGGTCTATCTGCTGCTGTCAATTCTAGCTACACCGTTGTTTCGCAGTCGATTAGAGGAGAAATTCAACCGCGGTGCGGAAAACCAGGCCTTTCTGGTGGAATCGATCAATGGCATGGAAACTGTCAAGGCGATGGCCATTGAACCTGCCATGCAGCGCAAATGGGAAGAGCAGCTGGCCGGGTATGTAAAATCCAGTTTCCGGGCCGGCAATCTGAGCAATATTGCCGGGCAGATCGCCTCGTTCATTAGTAAACTCACCACCATCGTGATCCTGTGGATTGGTGCACACCTGGTGATGAACAACCAGCTTACCATCGGCCAGTTGATCGCCTTTAACATGCTGGCCGGCCGCGTCACAGGCCCGATTATGCGCATCGTCCAGCTCTGGCAGCAGTTTCAACAGGCCGGCATCTCGCTGCAGCGCCTGGGCGATTTGCTGAACGCCCCGCCCGAGCCGAGCTACACCAACCGTACCAACCTGCCTGAATTGTCAGGGCATATCCAGTTCGATAATGTCACCTTCCGCTATCGGCCGGATCGCCCGGAGGTGATACGTCAACTGACCCTTGATATCGAAGCGGGCAAGACCATCGGCATCGTCGGTCGGTCGGGATCAGGCAAGAGTACCCTGGCCAAGCTGGTGCAGCGGCTGTATGTGCCGGAAAGTGGCCGTGTTCTGATCGATGGGGTGGATCTGGCACAGATCGACCCGGTCTGGCTGCGCCGCCAGATCGGTGTGGTGCTGCAGGAAAACTTGCTATTCAACCGGAGCGTGCGCGACAACATCGCCCTGGCTGACCCAGGTCTGCCCATGGAACCGGTGGTGCAGGCGGCCAAACTGGCCGGTGCGCATGAATTCATCCTCGAACTACCGGAAGGTTACGACACCGTCATCGGTGAGCACGGTGCCACCCTATCGGGTGGACAGCGTCAACGCATCGCCATTGCGCGTGCGCTGGTGACGAATCCGCGCATCCTGATCTTTGACGAGGCCACCAGCGCGCTGGACTACGAGTCGGAAAGCATCGTACAGCGTAATCTCGCCCACATCTGCCGTGGACGTACGGTGCTGATCATCGCCCATCGCCTGAGCACGGTTCGGCATTCGGATGGTATCTATGTCATCGACAAAGGCGGCATCGTCGAATCGGGCACGCACCAGCAACTGATCAAGCTGAACGGCTATTACGCCAACCTGCACAAGCACCAGACAGGCCAGCTGGTGGCCAGTGCCTAAGGCTGCCGGGGAGACACATTGAAGTGATAGGGAGAATGTTCACAAGTATCGGAGACCATGTGCGTATCTGGCGCATGGCCTTGCAGCACCACAAGCAGCAGGAGGGAAAAGCGCGTCCTGACGGCATTGCAGTGGAATTTCTGCCCTCGGTGCTGGAGATTCAGGAGACCCCGCCATCCCCGCTGGGCCGCAAGATCGTGTATCTGATCATTACCCTGTTCCTGGTCGCGATAACCTGGGCAACATTCGGCCAGATCGACATCATCACCGTGGCGCAGGGCAAAATCATCCCGGGGGATTACTCGAAGGTCATTCAACCGCTGGAAGCGGGCATCGTCAAGGCCATTCACGTGCGTGACGGTCAGGACGTCACCAAAGGTGATGTGCTGATCGAGCTCGATGCCTCAAATCCTTCTGCGGACCACGGGCGGCTCATCAACGAGCGTACCAGCGCCATGGTATCGGCATGCCGGCTGCGCGCCCTACTGGAGGGTAATAACACCTTCACGGCACCAGAGGAAGCCGCACAAGACATCATCGATTTGCAGCAAAATCTGCTCCAGGATCAGCTAGCCGAACTCGAAAACAAGATTCAATCGGCGAACCTGCAAATCGATCAGCGGCGTGCGACGCTGAATGTGACCGAGTCGAATATCCGGCGGCTGGAAAGGACGCTACCCTTGATCAGCGAACGTGTAAAGGCGCTCGAGTCACTGTTGGAGAAAGACTACGTCTCGAAGACTGAATATTTATCGCTTGAGGAGGAGCGAATCAACAAGCAGCAGGAACTGGCGATGGAGCGCTATAAACGTGTTGAGCAACAGGCAGCGCTCAATGATGCAATCAAGCGGCCGGAAGCCATTAAAACCGAATACAAAAATGCCTGGCAAAGCGAACTGGCGAAGATAGAAACCGATATCAAATCCCTTGAGAAGGAAGAGTCAAAAGCCAGTGTGCGCACCTCACAGCAGACATTGAGTGCGCCCATCGACGGTGTGGTCCAGCAACTGTCCGTGCACACGATTGGTGGTGTCGTCACGCCGGCGCAGCAGCTCATGGTGATTGCGCCAAAGGAAGGGCAGCTGGAGATCGAGGCGTGGATAGAGAACAAGGATATCGGTTTTGTGAATGAAGGGCAGTCGGCGGAAATCAAGGTTGAAGCCTTTCCCTTCACGAAATATGGCGTGATCGACGGTAGGTTGCAGCACGTTTCCCATGACGCCGTTCCACTGGAAAAGGTTGGATATGTTTATGCCGCACAAGTCGGCATGGAACAAACTACCATTGATGTCGGTGATAAGCAGATTAACTTGTCACCGGGTATGAATGTGGCTGTGGAAGTGAAGACTGGGCAGCGTAGAGTAATTGAATACTTTTTAAATCCAATACTAAGAGGTTTTAGTGAAACGGCTAAGGAAAGGTAGTTCATGTATGTGGATAATGGGAGCGTAGCATATGGATTCTATAATGCGAGGATATTGACTTCTTTGCACAGTATGAGTTGCGTCCGATTTAAGGAAGTGATGTGATCACAAGGATATGAATAAGAGGTCTAGCAATGTTTGGGTTACTATATTTCTCACTGTTAATCATTTATGTGGCAGTTTTACGGTTAATAGTTAAGAGAGTGTATGACAAGCGTATTAAATACTTGTTACTAATGCTGGCAGTAACTATTCCATTCGGTGATGAAATCGTCGGGCGCGGTTATTTTGAATATCTCTGCGCGTCTAAGACGGGTATACATGTTTATCAGACAGTCATATTGCCCTCGTTTTATTGGGGCGCAAACGGGGAACCCAATTTTCTAGAGGCGAATGGCAACTATCACTTGGAAAATTATCCACCACAACGCCAGAAAAGCGAATTTAGCACTACCTTTCATATTGAGAAAATGGTTGTTTCGATCATAAACAGAGAGACGGACTCTGTTCTCGGCGACTACACAAATTATTTTTATTGGGGTGGATGGTTGCGTCGAGGACTATCGACACATGTTACTGCCAATTCATGTGGAGGATCTCAGCAAAGATCCAATAAACTAATACGTAGTATCTTCAAACACAAGAGCGAACGTCGTAGGGGGAATCATGGCTGATATCAACGCATATTATCAGCAGGCACAGCTTGCTATGGCTGCATACGCGGCCAACCTGCATCAGGGAGACTCAGGATCAGCAAACAATAGTTATGTCGATAAGCTTATCGAAGCTGGAATGTCTCGATCACAAGCAGAAATATTTGCCGACACTTATAGTGTCGTAGATCAGTACACGAGTTTTCAAACCGGGCTGTCCGTGACAGTGTTTAGTGATTTAAGCGGTAATAAGTATGTCGCTATTCGTGGAACCGAACCCATCGATATCCTAGATTGGCAAAGTGATTTAGCCATATTAACTGGTCTTGTCGGGGAGTATTACCCGCCACAATATGGAGAATTGGTGACATATTATCAGCAGCTTGTAAGTCAAGGACTGCTTTCGAGTAGTGAAGCCATCACTGTGGCTGGTCACTCGTTGGGCGGTTTCCTCGCTCAGCTCTTTTCGGTAGATCACGCGGATGTTGTTGCAAAATCCTACACATACAATGCCCCTGGTATTGGCGGATTTGTGAGCCAACTTGGTGAATTGTTTGGTATAACTGATGGAACTATAAACAGCTCAGCTATTGTAAATATCCAATCTATCGGGTTATCAGCTGCTGCGGGATACGGGACGCTTATCGGCTCGGTAGAAACGGCTTTTATTGAAGATCAAGCACCGAATCTGGTTGATAACCACAGAATACCCCATCTGGCTGATGCCCTCGCAGTGTATAACATTCTGTCGACACTTGATGCTGGTGCGGACTTTCAACAGCTTACTACGATTCTGAAAAACGCATCATATATGCCAGACAAAAGTCTGGAAAATATAGTTAATGCATTGGGGGAGATTTATCAGGCTGGTGAATATGTGAATGTGGGTAATAGAGATGCACTGTATACAAGAATTAAAGATATAAGCGAAAGCCAGCTCTTTGCACAGTCTATTGGTTTTGTGAATATCGTGTCTATGAGCGAATTATCGCCAGACACATATGCAGTAGCAGCGGCTTCTGATTTAGGGTTCCTCTATGCGCTGGAGATTCTGAATCCATTCGCAATCGTTGGCGATGATGGCTTATATCCAGAATTGGATACCAACCAGTATACCCATCAATATCTCCAGGATCGTGCATATTTGCTTGAGAATCAGTTGATCCGTGCGGCAAACGATTCTCCGCTTGCAGAGTATGGTTCAGAGTTTGATGGGCAGGGGCAGCAATACGTTGATATAAATTTGCACTTTGTCGATGCAGATACGAATTACGATGCATGGAAATATCACCCTGCTTCGCTTTCTCAAAAAGTATCAAATTTTTTCGGTAGTGATAGTAATGCCGATCAATTGATTGGTACGGATGAGATTGATCATCTATATGGACGTGGTGGCGATGATATTCTGATTCAGTCAGCTAATGGGCTTGATGATAATAAATCGGACTATTTGGAAGGCGGTATTGGTAATGACATATATATCGTTGGTGGTGGCGATAGGATTCTAGATTTAGATGGCGTTGGATCTGTAACATTTAACGGATTCACTTTGCATGGCGGACTGGGCGACGCACAAATCTACCAACAGATTAACCAGCGCTTCACTTATACTCTGTCGGGAGAGACGTTGACTGTTCTCGATGCCGTCGAAAATGAAACCCTCACCATTGAAGGCTTTTCGAACGGCGATCTAGGTCTTGATTTGATCGATACCCAGCCAGTCAATAAGCAGCAGTCAATTATTACATTGGGACGTCACGATGCAACCATCAATACCGATGATGACGTGGCGGTCATCAATGGGGCTGGCGTCGATATGGTACAAACATGGGGCGAGATTCAGGATGCGATTCCGGCAAGTACCGACAGTGATCCTTTGATTGGCAATCATTATGATTTCGCAAACGCCATAGATGAAATTCATACCGGGGCAGGCAATGACAATGTCACTGTTGCGGACATCAACCTTAACCCCGATATCTGGTTCTTCGGTGGAGCCGGTAATGATTCCTTCCTGGCGTATGGCATGGATGATGGGAGTGGTGCCAGTCAGGCCGGGGCGACAATCTACGGGGAGTCCGGTGATGACAGTCTGAACGGGTCCTACCTGGCAGACTGGGTCGATGGAGGAGCTGATCACGACATGATATCGGGTCGCGGCGGTGACGATATTCTGCTGGGCGATGTGGGCAATGATCTGGTGTTTGGCGGGGATGGTCAGGATGACATCATTGGCGGAAATGATAACGACTGGCTGTATGGTGGTGCGCAGTCGGATTTTATCGAGGGCGGCAGCGGAAACGACAGGATCTATGGGGATACTGAGATCGGCAGTGTCATCGACGCAACAGGAACGGAGCGGCGTGCGATCAGGACGTGGGACGGTGCAAATGAGGCGATTGGATTCTATCCAGCTGATACCTGGTGGGTCCTCCCGGAGAGCCAGACTGTACTGGATTTACCAGCCACGCGCGATGTCGCAGCGGCCGAGGTTGGCGATGACATCCTTTCAGGCGGTGCGGGAAGCGATGCGATATTCGGCGGTGGCGGAGCGGATGATATTTATGGCGGCGATGATGCGGACCTGCTTGCAGGTGAGGCCGGTGCTGACAGGCTGTTCGGTGATGCGGGTAATGATTTGCTGTACGGCGATATTTATCAGGCGCAGTATGACTACGATCAGGAAATCATCAATTCAGACTACAGTGCATCGCTGGATTTGACGGTTACCCAGATACGCAGGCAGTACCAGGACCCGGTGGATGTGGCAGGTGATGATGACCTGTATGGCGGCCTGGGTATCGATCGTCTGTATGGCGGCGGTGGCAATGATGTCCTGAATGGTGGCGCGGATAACGATTATCTGGCAGGCGGCACCGGTGATGATAGCTATGTCTTCGATCTCAACTGGGGTGTGGACACCCTGCGTGAAGAAGATGGTGTGGATACCATCCGTTTCGGTGCGGGTATTCTTGCCACTGACATTTCCGTAACCGCGAATGGTGCTGATCTTGTCTTGTCGGATACTGATGGAAGCGAGATACACATCAAGGACTGGTATAACGGTACACGCATCGAGCATGTCGTGTTTTCGGATGGAAGTGCCTGGTCAGAAGCCGATTTAACGGCGGCGGCACAACACCAGACCGGTGACGATGGCGACAACGACCTGTCCGGCATTCCAAATGAAGCCAATGTACTGGATGGTGGTGCCGGTAACGACCAGTTAACCGGCGGTATCCAGGCTGATACTCTGATCGGCGGTGACGGCAATGATGTCCTGTACGGTGGTGGTGGCGATGATCAGCTACTCGGTGGCGCTGGCGCAGATATATATGAAGTAGGGAATGAGGCTGGCGCTGTTACACTGGTGGACGATGCGACCGACGGCAGTGTGAATACTGTCCGCTTTGCGCAAGGCCTGCAGCTTACCGACATCACTTCGATTCAGTCCGGCAGTGACCTTGTCCTGAACTGGAATTCGGTGGCAGGCAGTGCGACGATCAAGGGCTATTACGACAACCCGGCGGCCTGGCGTTTCGAACTGGATATCGGACTAACGGTTCCGAATGCGTTCCTGGATGACCCCTCACAGCTGTCGGTAATCAGCGAAGAGCAGCAGGCGTATCAGCAACGTTTGCAAACTGATTTGCTGGCGACCGTCCAGTCGCCGTCGCCGGTGTCTGGTAATGTCACCCTCACGGTACCCCAGGCAGGTAGTATTTATGACTTGCTGGCTTACAGTAATGACCTCTCGCTCGGCATCGGTTTCTCCGGTCTGACGGCAACGGTGAATGACACGCTAAAACATGAAACCACTGTCGTCATCGATCAAATGCAGGGGACAGACGGTTCAGATACACTGAGTCCGGTTGCCACCTCGATACATCAGATCAACACCAGGAGTGCCTATCTTTGGTTGTCTGATGTGACTCAGACCACGGATACGACATATACGGCAACCATAGAAAAGTCCAGTTATGATCGTCCCGCATTCATTCCGGAAACAGAGCTGGCGAACGCTGGTGATTTGTATGGGAATATCCTGCGCATAGACGTCACGGTTTCATCTGACACCTATCCGGTGACAATACTCGATAGCGGCGCCGGGAATGACCGCATTGGCAATGAAATACAGCTACCTTATGGCTCAATTGCGAGCACATTCATGGATGGGTCCTTCTTTGCTTCAGACTATTACAAAACCCAGATCATTGCTTCCGGCGGCGACGGGTTTGATGCCCTGTTCGGAGGCGCCAGAGGCGACTATCTGGAGGGTGGCAATGGGCTGGACCGGATTTACGGCTATGGCGGTGATGACGTTCTGGTCGGCGGAGAGGGCGATGACTCCCTCTACGGCCATGCCGGATCGGATCGTTATGCCATCGATTTCTCTCAATCCGGCCATGACTACATAGAAGATAACGGCTTGTTCACTGATGGGGATGTCACTGGCCTGCTGATTGAAGGCCGTGGAATGTCCAGCAGCGAGGCCGTCGAGTTCCTGCGTACCGCGACGGACGCTGATGTGCAGGACCTGAAGGACGAGTTCGGTCTTGTGGATGCGAAGGATACGTTACGGATGAATATCAATCTCGCAGACGCCAGCCTGTCCTGGGTGCCGCCGAATAATGAGGAGCGCATCGGCATCAGGATCCAGCCACAGGGCAATGCTGATGCATCAGTCACCGTGTGGATGCGTGGGCCAATTGATTTCCTCGGCTTTGGTATCGAAACCTTCGAATTCGCGGATGTCACACTGACTCAAGACGAATTGATTGCGAACCTTCCTCCCTTCCCCTCGGTTTGGGAATTTGAAGGCACTGCGAATGCAGACAGCCTTGAGGGAACCGACCTGGAGGACATCCTGGTCGGTAAGGCAGGCGATGATTCACTCGAAGGCAGGGCAGGGAATGATGTTTATCTGTTCAATGCCGGAGACGGGTTTGACTACATTTACGACTATAACGGGGAGGATGATGCCGGAATCGATACACTGTCCATCGGCATGGGCATCAATCCGGCAGATGTGAAGGCTGCCTACTGGATCGATGATTACGGTGACGAGACCTATTACGCGCTATTCCTGTATTTCGACGATACCGGAACGGATGGCGTCTTCCTGGATTGGTTATACACCTACAATGATGGTGTGGATGTTTATCCAGAAAATACCAACATTGAGTATATCCAGTTCCTGGATGCCAATGGGGGCCAAATCTTTGACCTGGCAGCGATTGTACAGGCCAGGGTAGCGGAACTGACTGATGCTTATGATCAGGATACCCCGATTCAGTTATTCACGCCCGAGGTCCTGGCCAACTTTGACGTTACGGCAACCGTTGGTCTGGCGGGTGGTGCGGCTGCGTACAATTACGCGACTACTGGCGATATTCATACTGCACCGCAGACACCGGCCCTGAATGAGATTCAGGGTACTGGAGCATCCGATACGCTCATTGGTACAGACGGTGCTGACCGCATCGATGGAGGCTCCGGCAACGATACGATCGATGGTGGCCTTGGTAATGATGTCATCATAGGTGGTGCCGGCTCGGATACTCTGAGCGGCGGTGCCGGCGACGACACGTTCCTGATCGAGGGCACCGACGGCGGCTATGACAGCTTCGACGGCGGGGCCGGGGTGGACACGATCCTGGGCGGAGACGGCGACGACACGATCCGGCTGCATAACTTCAATGCGGCGAGCAGCGTGGAGGCAATCGACGGCGGCCTGGGCATGAACGTGATCGCCGGCACCGGGGCAAGCAACAGCATCGACCTCAGCGGTACGACGGTCAGTAACATCGACCACATCGACACCGGCGCGGGCAACGACACGGTGGTCGGTACGGCGGGTGCCGATACGATCATCGGCGGTGCGGGTTCGGACAATCTGAGCGGTGGGGATGGGGATGACACCTTCCTGATCGACGGCACCGACGGTGGCTACGACAGCTTCGACGGCGGCGCCGGGCAGGACACCATCCTGGGCGGAGACGGCGACGACACGATCCGGCTGCACAACTTCAGTGCGGCGAGCAGCGTGGAGGCAATCGACGGCGGCCTGGGCGTGAATGTCATTGCCGGCACCGGGGCAAGCAACAACATCGATCTGAGCGGCACGATGGTCACTAACATCGATCATATCGACAGCGGTGCGGGTAACGACACGGTGATCGGTACGGCGGGTGCCGATACCATCATCGGCGGTA
The DNA here is from genome assembly GCA_963748215.1 of uncultured Gammaproteobacteria bacterium. Lineage (GTDB taxonomy): Bacteria > Pseudomonadota > Gammaproteobacteria > UBA9214 > UBA9214 > UBA9214. The sequence continues at coordinate 11,083 of CAVVHS010000006.1, forward strand.
CCGGCTCGGACAATCTAAGCGGTGGTGACGGTGACGACACGTTCCTGATCGACGGCACCGACACCGGCTACGATACCTTTGACGGTGGCGCCGGGGTGGACACCATCTTGGGCGGTGCGGGCGACGACACCCTCCGGCTGCACAACTTCAGCGCCGCCTCCAGCGTGGAGGCGATTGACGGTGGGCTGGGCATGAATGTGATTGCCGGCACCGGGGCAAGCAACAACATCGATCTGAGCGGCACGATGGTCACTAACATCGATCATATCGACAGTGGGGCGGGCAACGACACGGTGATCGGTACGGCGGGTGCCGATACCATCATTGGCGGTGCGGGTTCGGATACCCTGAGCGGCGGTGCCGGCGACGATACCTTCCTGATCGATGGGACGGACGGTGGTTACGACACCTTCGACGGCGGTGCCGGGGTGGACACGATCCTGGGCGGTGCCGGCGACGACACCCTCCGGCTGCACAACTTCAGTGCGGCTGACAGCGTGGAGGTGATTGACGGCGGCCTGGGCATGAATGTCATTGCCGGCACCGGGGCGAGCAACAGCATCGATCTAAGCGGTACCACGGTGAGCAACATCGATCATATCGACAGTGGGGCGGGCAACGACACGGTAATCGGTACGGCGGGTGCCGATACCATCATCGGCGGCGCCGGTTCGGACACGCTGAGCGGTGGTGCCGGCGACGATACCTTCCTGATCGAGGGCACCGATTCCGGCTATGACAGCTTTGATGGGGGTGCCGGGGTGGACACCATCCTGGGCGGTGCGGGCGACGATACCCTCCGGCTGCACAACTTCAGTGCCGCGGACAGCGTGGAGGCGATCGACGGCGGCCTGGGCATGAATGTGATCGCCGGCACCGGGGCGAGCAACAACATCGACCTCAGCGGCACGACGGTCAGCAATATCGATCATATCGACACCGGTGCGGGTAACGACACGGTGATCGGTACGGCGGGTGCGGACACCATCGTCGGTGGTGCGGGCTCGGATACCCTGAGCGGCGGTGCCGGCGACGACACGTTCCTGATCGAGGGCACCGACGACTGGCTATGACAGCTTCGACGGCGGGGCCGGGCAGGACACTATCCTGGGCGGCGCCGGCGACGACACCCTCCGGCTGCACAACTTCAGTGCCGCGGACAGTGTGGAGGTGATCGACGGCGGCCTGGGCATGAATGTCATTGCCGGCACCGGGGCGAGCAACAACATCGACCTCAGCGGCACGACGGTCAGCAACATCGATCATATCGACAGTGGCGCAGGCAACGACACGGTGGTCGGCACGGCGGGTTCGGATACGATCATCGGTGGTGACGGAGCAGATCAGCTCTACGGTGCTGCAGGAAATGATGCACTTGATGGAGGAAGTGGCAATGACATCCTGCATGGAGGAACAGGGGATGACATTTATCACTTCTACCGTGGCGCCCAGAATGACACGGTATTTCAACAAGATGACTCCGGACAGCTCGTGGATACCGGTGCAGATACTGTATTGGTGGGCGGCGGTGTCGATCTAAACCAGTTGTGGTTTACCAGAAATCTGAATGACCTCGAGGTAAACATCGTGGGTACGGGTGATATGCTGGTTATTAACAACTGGTATGCCGATGATAGTTACCATGTTGAGAAATTCGAGCTATCAAATGGTGACATCCTGCTGGATACGCAGGTCGATCTGTTGGTCAATGCCATGGCAGTATTTGATCCACCGGCACCTGGGCAACTGGATCTACCTGTTGACGTCCAAGATGATCTCAATCCCGTCCTTGCGGTAGCCTGGCAAGGCTCGGCTGGATAGCAGGTCTAACCACACACCTACCACGCAACGTATATTCATTTCATTGCGTGGTAGGTGTATTTTCAAATTTTGAATGCTCTTATTGTTGAACAATACGTATGCATGCAAGCGTCTAAAATGAATGCCCGAAACCTGCCAAAACAAGGGCTTATTGGCCCAAAATCGCGATAATTTTAGACGCGGAAGAAGGTTATAAAGATTATATAAAACAGAGAGATAAGTGTTGTTTGCCAATCAGCATGGGGTGCAGGTGGTCGGAGGTTCAAATCCTCTCGCCCCGACCAACATAAATAACAGCAAGTTAGAAAGACATTGAAGAATCTTTCGACTTGCTACCAAATCTCTCGAAACTCCCATTCTTCTTGAAAACAAGTAGTTAAACATCAGGTAGAACACCTGTGCAATTTACAGGTGTTCGTGTCAGGTCGAGGGCTAGCACGCAGGTGGATGGTTCACATGAGTCAGTAGCCTTGTGTCGTCTGCCATGACCATTGCTTTTTGTTGACTATGGCTGTCACTCCGTTGATTATGGCTGTCACTCCAACTAGATTACCAGCTGCATGATGCTATCAATCCCACGTAAGCAACCCTTTCGGGTCATGGGGCACTGGTTACTCGTACTGGCGTTGTTGCTGGGCCAGTCAGTTGCGCTTGCTCATGATCATGATCATGATGCAGACAATGACAACGGCAGCCCATGCGCGCTGTGTCTGTTTGCACAGCAATCCGGCCATGGAGTGGCATCGGTCATTCCTGATCTTGCGGTACAGAATATCCATTTTGTTTCCTTGCCAACGGTGACACGGGTCGTACTTGCGTCCGTTATTGTCCCGTTTCATTCACGCGCCCCGCCTGCCTCTTTCTCCTGAATCAAACCTTTTAACGCTTGATTGTGGCCGCGCCGCGCAGCTGCATGCTGCCGGTCGTGGCTCCGGAGAAGGAGTACATCATGAAGTTCACATCATCATTGATGGCGGCATCACTGTGTGCCGCCACCGCGCTGCCGGTCTGTGCCGACAGCGAAATCGAACAACTGCGCAAGGAAATGCTGCAGATGCGCCAGGAGTACGAAACGCGCATGCAGGAGATGGAGCAGCGCCTGCAATCCGCCGAACAGGCTGCGAGCCGCACGGCGGCAGACCAGGCCGTGTCGGAAGCTCCCGTCACGGCCGAACGGCGGGCCGTCACGGGCAACAGCTTCAACCCGGCCATCTCGGCAACCGTGCAGGCCAAGCTGTCGAGCTATTCGGTCAATCCCATGGATGCAGAGATTCCCGGCTTCCAGGTCGGCGGCGAGACCGGTTTGCCGCCGGAGGGTTTTTCACTGGATGAAACCGAAATCTCGGTGTCGGCCAATGTCGACCAGACCGTCTATGGCGAGGCGACCATCGGGCTGCACGAAGACGAAGGTACGACCGAGGTGGATGTCGAGGAGGCCTTCTTCGAGACACTGGCGTTACCGGGCGGCCTGTCGGTGCGCGGCGGGCGGTTCTACTCCGGCATCGGCTACCTGAACCGCTTCCACACCCATGCCTGGGACTTCCACGACGAACCGCTGGTCTACCGTGCCATGCTCGGCGGTCAGTACGGCGATGACGGCGTGCGGCTGTCCTGGCTAGCGCCGACCGACCTGTATCTCGACGTCAGCCTGGAGGCGCTGCAGGGCAACAGCTTTCCGGGCGGCGAGTCGACGTCTGACTTCGGCGCCGCGCAAACCGCTGCCATCCATGCCGGCGGCGATGTCGGCACGAGCCACAGCTGGCGTGGTGGCCTGTCATACCTGACGGTCGACGCTACCAATCGTGCGGGCGGGCACCATCACGGCGCTGCAGATGGCGGCGCGGCCTTTAGCGGCGATTCCGACCTGTGGATTGCCGACTTCGTCTGGAAGTGGGCTCCGAACGGCAACCCGGTACAGCGCAATTTCGTCTTCTCCGGCGAGTATTTCAGCCGCGAGGAGGATGGCTCGATCGCGTTCATGGAAGGCGGGCTGCCCGCCGACCTGGCGTACACCGGCGACCAGCAGGGTTTCTACCTGCAGGGTATTTACCAGTTCATGCCGCGCTGGCGGGTCGGGTTGCGTTATGACTGGCTGGACAGCAACAACGCGGTCACTATCGTGAGCATAGACCCCGGCCTGATGCCGGCTGACGTGCTCGACGATGTCGGGCTGACGGACGGGCTGGACAATCCGGAACGCTGGAGCCTGATGGCCGATTACACGCCGAGCGAGTTCAGCCGCCTGCGCCTGCAGTACAACCACGACAACAGCCGGGTCGGGCCGACCGATCACCAGGTGACGCTGCAGTACATCATGAGCCTGGGCGCGCACGGCGCGCACCAGTTCTGAGGGTATGACGATGATGCGAAACATGCTTGTGGCGGCGCTGCTGGTGCTGGTTCACGCAGCGGCAGATGCGTCAGTCAATGTGTTCGCTTGTGAGCCGGAGTGGGCCGCACTGGTGACCGAGGTCGCAGGTGACCAGGTGACAGTGACATCTGCGACCACGGCGCAGCAGGACCCGCACCGCATCCAGGCGCGTCCCAGCCTGATTGCCCGTATGCGCAGGGCGGACCTGGTGATCTGTACCGGAGCCGAACTCGAGGCGGGCTGGCTGCCGTTGTTACTGCGGCGCGCCAACAACCCGCGGGTACAACCTGGCCAGCCCGGTTACCTGGAAGCCGCATCGGTGGTGTCGTTGCTGGAACGCCCGCAACGGCTTGATCGTGCCGACGGCGACGTTCACGCGGCGGGTAATCCGCATATCCAGACGAATCCTCACCATCTGGCGAGTGTCGCCCGGGAAATCGCTGACCGACTCGCGGTGATCGACCCGGACCGGGCGGCCGCCTACCGGGATGGCCTGGAACAGTTCCTTGCGCGCTGGCAAACCGCCATCGCCCGCTGGGAACAGGCTGCAACAGCCTTGCGCGGCATGCGGGTGGTGGCGCAGCACAACAGCTGGGTTTACCTGAATGACTGGCTGGGCTTGCAACAGGTGGCGACCATCGAGTCGAAACCCGGTGTCCCGCCGAGTGGCGGCCACCTGTCCACGCTGGTGGCACAACTCGGGCAACAACCCGCGGCCGCGATCATCCGGGCCGCCTACCAGCATGATGCCAGCGCTGCCTGGTTGTCGGAACGCACCGCTATCCCGGTCGTGGTGTTGCCTTACACGGTCGGTGGCTCTGATGATGCCGCCGACCTGTTTGGCCTGTTCGATGCGACCCTGGAACGATTGCTGGCCGTGGCACCATGACGATGACCGGTATCGATGTCGATATTCTCGGCCTGCCGTTGCTGGCCGGGTTGCTGGTGATCGCCACGCATGTCCCGCTGGGGCGCGAGGTCCTGCGCCGGGGCATCATCTTCATCGACCTGGCGGTTGCGCAGATCGCCGGCCTCGGTGTGATCGCCGCCTTGCTGCTCGGGTGGGATGTCGGCGGATGGAGAACCCAGGCGGTGGCCTTCATCGGTGCGGTGCTGGGTGCGGTCCTGATCCGGGGTTTTGAGCGCTACTGGCCTGACATACAGGAAGCCCTGATCGGCATCACCTTCGTGCTGGCCGCGACGACCGGGGTGTTGCTGCTGGCCGGGAACCCGCACGGCGCCGAGCATCTGTCGGAGCTGCTGGCCGGCCAGCTGCTGTGGGTGACAGCGGACCAGTTGCAAACGGCAGCCCTGATCTACCTGCCGGTCATTATGCTCTGGTTCTGGCTCGGGCCTGGCCGGCTGCGTTTCTACATGTTGTTTGCGCTGACGGTGACCGTTTCCGTGCAATTGGTCGGAGTCTACCTGGTGTTTTCCAGCCTGATCATTCCTGCTGTAGCGATTCGTCGCTTGCAGGGAGTTGTCGCGATTGCCGCCGGGTACGTACTTGGGATCATTGCATTTGCAGGCGGCCTGTTGTGCTCTCTCTGGTTCGACTGGCCGGCCGGTCCGGCCGTTGTGTGGTTGCTGGGACTAACGGGCATTATTTTCGGTATTGTTGCAAGTTATCGCTTTCGAGACATGCAACAGGGGTAAGGAGCGAATGGCATGCGGGATTTTTGCGGGACCTGTTGAGTTTCGTTATGCACTGTCCTGCAAGTCTGACAACGGGCGCCCCAAATTAAAATAACAAGAACAGAATGTTAAGAACGACTAAGCGGTATGGGGTGCAGGTGGTCGGAGGTTCAAATCCTCTCGCCCCGACCAAATCCAAAAAGAAAAGGTCTCTTACCCTTTGGTGGAGACCTTTTCTTTTTGGATTTGGGATGAGGGAATGGAACCGAATCTGAGGTTCACAAAATTGTCAGGAACAATTTTGAACGTCGCGAAGCGGCGGCCCCGAAGGGGCGGCGGACAGGGATGTCCGCCGTAAATCCTCTCGCCCCGACCAATTTTTCCCTATACCACTCAGTTGGTTAGAGCCACTTTCTCTAACCGGTCTTCCTGTTCAGAATCGTCAGTGCGGGACTTTTGCGGGACTTTTCGTCCGACACCCTGTTTGCGGCTATGAATCGGCGTCCAATAGTGAGCCTGCAGATTTTTCATGATTCAGTACCTTAGCATGCCGATCAGCGTCGAAACTCCATACTGAATTACAGGTGACGCTGTTTCGTGCTATGCCGCGATGTTCACAACCTTGTTGAGTTCGCTCTGCGCCGCCTTGCGTGCTTCCTCCAGATCATAATCGGCTTGCAGCCCCATCCAGAACTGTTCGGATGTGCCCAGCGCACGAGAGAGACGGATAGCGGTATCCGCGCTGACCGCACGCTTGCCGTGAACGATCTCGTTGATACGCCGTGGTGGCACACCCATGGCGCGAGCCAGTCGGTTCTGGCTAATATCGAGTGGCTTGAGGAACTCTTCCAGCAGCACTTCGCCGGGATGTATGTTTGGTAATGTCTTCATAAGCTTGTCCTAGTGGTAATCAACGATCTCGACTTCGTTTACGTTGCCGTCAGCCCATGCGAAACAGACGCGCCATTGATCATTGATGCGAATGCTGTACTGACCCTTGCGTTTGCCTTTCAGTGCTTCAAGTCGATTGGCCGGTGGAATGCGGAGATCGTCCAGGCTATGGGCGTTGTTGAGCATACGTAATTTCCGCCGCGCGACCGCCTGGATTTCTTGCGGCAGTCGGCGTGAAGTGCTGCCTTGCTATAGCTTTTCGGTCTCCCGATCCTTGAAGCCTGTGATCATGAATGCAAATATAACGTTCTGCGTTATATAACGTCAAGCGTTATAGGTAGCTTGAGACTATTACCTGGCTGGTGTCCATGGCCAAATTGATATTCAAGTAAACCTGTAGACTAAACCTGTAGACGCTCCCGTGTGCATGTAAAATGGTTACCCGTTTTCAGCGTAAACAACGGCTTATTGTCCCAAAATCGCGCTTATTTTAGACGCGGAGGAGGGGCATAAAAAATTTAAAAATAGATAGATAAGAGTGGTTTACAAACCAGCATAGGGTGTCTGTGGCCGGAGGTTCAAATCCTCTCGCCCCGACCAATACTGATATATGAAAATGGCCATTTACTTCTGGTGGAGGCCTTTTCACTTTGTATGTATACGTCGGCAGATGGAGGCGAGGCAGAGGTTCACACAATTGTCTGCATGCCGTCTCCTGTGTGTTGAGGGGCATAGTCTCTGACACAGGCCGGACTGATAGATGCCGGTCAGGTCGCTGCCTATTTTGTATATTCCTTGTCCCGTTGTGACAGGGTGTTGATCAGCCGTTTCCTTGCTGTCGCCTGCATGTGTGATTTCCGTTTTTTACGCCGGAATCTGCCTTGTCTCTGTTTGGTTTGTTAGCCGGTTTCGAATATGTCCTGATTTCCCAGAGTGCCGCGTACTGTACGATCTGTCCGAGTTTTGTATGACGCGGAGCCCAGTCGAGCTCTGTTTTAGCGCGGGTGGCATCAGCAACCAGTGATACCGGATCGCCCTGGCGACGTTTGCCGGGCACGGTCGGGATTGACCTCTGCATCACATGTTCCACAGCTTTGATCACCTCGTTGACTGTGAAGCCTGCGCCATTGCCGAGATTGTAGGTTGTGCTCGGTGCTCCCTTCAGTAACACGCGGAGTGCTGCAATATAGGCATTGCACAGGTCTTCTATATGGATAAAGTCGCTTATGCAGGTGCCATCGCGTATCTCGTAATCCGTTCCAAGAACCGTCAGTACCCTGCTCTTGCCGAGCGCGGTTTGCAGGGCCTTAGGAATCAAATGGGTTTCCGGGGTGTGCCGTTCACCCCGTTCCCCGTCGCCATCGGCGCCGGCTACATTGAAACAGCGCAGTGTGATAAAGCGTAAACCATAGGCTGTATCATAGTCGGCAAGCATTTGCTCAACAAACCACATGCTCCTCGCGTACGCATTAATCGGCTGTTTCGGCTGGGTTTCGTCGATCGGCTTATTCCGGGAACTGCCATATACCGCAGCGCTGGAGGAAAAGACCAGACACTTGACGTTGTGCACTAACATTGCGTCCAGCAAGACCTGCGTGGCAGCAAAATTGTTGCGGTAGTACGCGGACGGTTTACGAAAGGAATCGCCTGTGTTGCTGCAACCTGCGCAGTGTATAACTGCCACAAAGTTATATTGCCTGAAGAGTTTATTCAGGATCGCGATGTCATCCATCGGTAGTGTTTGGCGAGGACACGCCGAACCAGGAGCATGTTAATATCCACGCCAAATGCTTTATTGATTTGCTGGGCAATTCTAAAACAGCCAGTGCGTGGGTTACGTTGTTTTAGTTCAACGATCGCCTGAATGAGTTCGGGAGATTGACCCTTGGGACCTGGCTTACCTTTTCTGCCTGACGAATACAGCAGCCGGTACTTGCGTTATTTGATGTCATGGAATTTAAATAGTGTCGATGGCCGAATAATCACCGTAGCTCGCTGGATACAGCGTGGGTCGAGAATCAGCGACCAGAAGCCGAGCAAAAACCGATCGAGTGCTGAGAGATTAGGCGCACGTTGCCGCGAAAGGCTGATGACCAGGAGCTGCTGCTTCATGAGCAGGCTATCAGCGATAACAGCCCTCGCGCCATCAGGTCCCAGGAGTTTGGCGATGGTGGTCAATAGATGGATGAGGAATATCAGCAGTTCCTTCATGGCAGAGCAGGGTAGGGAAGGTAGCTTTCAGGAACAAGTCTGTCTAAGTTGTCGTTTTCAAGTGATAATTAGCAATTCGCCTAGGACAAGTTGGAGACTTGGCGACACGTGCTGGAGCAACAATGGAGTGCGCTACACTTCGGTGAACTGAAACAGAAAACTGATAGCGAGCAGCATGTCTTTGAAGTGCAGGACTATCTGGATGACCTCGATCCGGCGGCTGTGCAGGTCGAGCTTTATGCCAACGGCGCAAACGGTAACGCTGCGGAGTGTGACCATGGCACGCGTGCGGCAACTGGTGGGCGCAATAAACGGCTACGCTTATCGCACAGAGGTGCCGGCAACACGCCCGGCGTCGGACTACACGGTGCGACTTGTACCCCACCACGATAGCCTGGCGATACCTCTGGAAGATGCGCATATCCTGTGGCAACGCTAATTCAATTGATCTTATACGTTCGCAATAAAAGCAAAGGAAACGAATGTGGGGCTTGCTAAACAAAGTGTGCTAACGATCAATGGTGGCTCGTCGAGCATCAAGTTTGTTTTGTATCGGATTGAAATGCCACTGGCACGAAAACTGACCGGAAAAATCGACCGCATCGGAATATCCGGTACGCAACTGATTTTCAGCGATCCGTCCCGTGGGCAGCAGGGCACTATTGACATCGAGGCTGCCGATCACAATTCGGCAGTTGATTACCTCATCGACTGGCTTGAAGAGCAGATCGGCTTTGCGCAGGTCACGGCTGTGGGTCACCGCGTGGTACACGGCATGGAACATTCTGATCCAGAGCAGGTTTCCCAGACATTGCTGGATGAATTGCATCGTATCAGTTCCTATGACCCGGATCATCTACCGCGCGAAATCGAACTGATCGAGGCGTTCCGTCGACGCTATCCGCAACTGCCACAGGTGGCTTGTTTTGACACGGCGTTCCACCACAGCCTGCCGCGCGTTGCGCGGCTCCTGCCTATCCCGCGACGTTTCGATGCCATGGGAATCCAACGCTACGGGTTTCATGGTTTGTCCTATGCATATCTTATGCAAGCGCTTGCACAGGTTGCCGGTCCGCAAGCGGCTCAGGGTCGCGTGATTCTTGCGCACCTGGGTAACGGTGCGAGCCTTGCCGCGGTACGTGATGGCCGGAGCATCGACACCAGTATGGGATTTACCCCGGCAGGCGGGTTAGTGATGGGCACCCGGTCAGGCGACATGGACCCCGGCGTGGCCTGGTACATGATGCAGAGAGAGCATCTGACGTCGAAACAATTTAACCATCTCATCAACCATGAATCCGGTTTGCTCGGCATTTCCGAGACCAGTCCCGATATGCGCGATTTGCTCCTGCAGGAGGCGGACGACGTGCGCGCGTCGGAAGCGGTCGAAGTGTTTTGTTATCAGGTCAAAAAATGGATTGGCGCATTTGCGGCCGCCATGGGTGGTCTGGATACACTGGTGTTCGCGGGTGGCATCGGGGAGCACGCGCCTGTGGTGCGGGCACGGATCTGCACCGGGCTGGAATTTCTTGGGGTAGAGATAGAGGGAAAATCAAATGCGCAAAATGCGGATGTGATTTCCACAGAAACCGGCCGGGTTGCTGTTCGCGTCATGCATACGGATGAGGAACTGATAATCGCGAAATCAGTTTGCGCGATTCTGGGGTTAACAAATCAAAAGGAACACGAATATGGTCAGCAAGACGAAAACGCCTGAGCGCACTGACAAGACGCTGCCGCCCGATCTTGTGCGAAAAATGGACGCCTATTGGCGTGCCGCCAACTATCTATCGGTGGGACAGATTTATCTGTATGACAATCCGCTGCTGAAAAAACCGCTCACTTTGGACCATATAAAACCACGCCTGCTGGGCCACTGGGGCACTACACCCGGCCTCAACTTTATTTATGTCCACCTTAACCGGATCATTCGGCAATATGATTTGAGCATTGTTAACGTTACCGGCCCCGGCCATGGCGGACCGGGTCTGGTGGCAAACACCTATCTGGAGGGCACGTACAGCGAGGTGTATCCGAACATTTCCCGTGACGAGGCGGGAATGAAAAAGCTGTTCACCCAGTTTTCATTTCCAGGTGGCATTCCCAGTCATGTTGCGCCGGAAACGCCCGGCTCGATTAACGAAGGCGGTGAACTCGGTTATGCGCTGTCGCATGCTTATGGCGCAGCCTTTGATAATCCCGACTTGTTAGTTGCCTGCGTGGTCGGCGATGGCGAGGCTGAAACCGGCCCGATGGCGACCAGCTGGCATTCGAACAAATTTCTCAATCCAGTGCATGATGGTGCCGTGTTGCCGATTCTGCATTTAAACGGCTACAAGATCGCCGGCCCCACGGTGCTGGCGCGAATCTCCCGCGACGAACTGGACGCGCTGTTTCGTGGCTACGGTTACACGCCGTATTTCGTCGAGGGCGATGACCCCGATACCATGCATCATCTCATGGCCGCCACGCTCGATACAGTGGTCGCCGAGATCCAGCGTACTCAGCAAGATGCGCGCAGCAAGGGTTTCACCGAGCGTCCGCGCTGGCCCATGATTATCCTGCGCTCGCCCAAAGGCTGGACTGGCCCCGAATCTGTCGATGGCAAGCCCATCGAAGGTACCTTTCGCGCACACCAGGTGCCGGTCACCAATTTTATTAAAGAGCCAAAACATTTAAAAATCCTTGAACAATGGATGAAATCCTACCGCCCCGAAGAATTATTTGACGAGCATGGCAGGCTCCTGGCAGAGCTGGCCGAACTGGCACCAAAAGGTGAGCGGCGCATGGGCGCCAACCCGCATGCCAATGGTGGCAAGTTAATGCGTGATTTACGCATGCCGGACTTTCGCGATTATGCAGTCAAGGTGCCTGCACCTGGTGAGGTGAAAGCTGAAGCGACGCGCGCGCAGGGTGAATTCATGCGTGACGTGATGAAACTCAACGCCGAAGCGCGCAACTTTCGTATCTTCAGCCCGGACGAAACCGCTTCAAACCGCTGGGGAGCACTGTTTGAAGTAACCAACCGTTGTTCGACAGCAGAAACACTTCCCGGCGATGAACACATTGCGCCCGATGGCCGGGTTATGGAAATGTTGAGCGAGCACCAGTGTCAGGGCTGGCTTGAAGGTTACTTGCTGACCGGGCGCCATGGCTTTTTTTCCTGCTATGAAGCTTTTATTCACATTGTTGATTCGATGTTCAACCAGCACGCCAAGTGGCTCGATGTGGCGCGTGACATTTCGTGGCGCCGGCCCATTGCCTCGTTGAATTATTTATTGTCTTCGCACGTCTGGCGGCAGGATCACAATGGCTTTAGTCATCAGGACCCGGGGTTTATCGACCTGGTGGTCAACAAGAAAGCCGAGATCATCCGGGTCTATCTGCCGCCTGACGCCAATACACTGTTATCGGTGACTGACCACTGCCTGCGCAGCCACAATGACATCAATGTGATCGTCGCGGGCAAGCAGCCTGAACTGCAATGGCTGGATATGGAGGCAGCGATCAAGCATTGCACCGCCGGTCTGGGGATCTGGAAATGGGCCAGTAGCGACGAAGGCGGTGATCCTGATGTGGTCATGGCCTGTTGTGGTGATGTGCCGACGCTGGAGACCCTGGCGGCAGTGAAGCTGCTGCGCCAGCAGTTCCCGGAATTAAAAGTCCGCGTTATCAATGTGGTAAACTTGATGACCCTGCAACCGCCTGGTGAGCACCCGCACGGCATTTCTGACAAGGACTTTGATGTGTTGTTTACCAAAGACAGGCCGATCATTTTTGCTTACCACGGATATCCATGGTTGATTCATCGTCTGACCTACCGCCGCACCAATCACGGAAATCTGCATGTGCGCGGTTACAAGGAAAACGGCACCACTACCACGCCCTTTGATATGGCGGTATTGAATGATATCGACCGCTTCCACCTGGCCGGTGATGTCATCGACCGGGTGCCGAGTCTCGGTTCACGCGCTGCTTATGCGAAACAGTTGTTGCGTGACAAGCTGCTCGACCACAAGGCCTACATCGAAAAACACGGCGAAGACATGCCGGAAATTCTAAATTGGAAGTGGACGCATGAATAAGTTAAAACAACAGTGGAGCGATTTGCAGTCGACCTTTTGGTTTTTGCCTTTTCTGATCGTCCTGAGCAGCGTTATTTACGCGGTAGTGTTGATCCAAGCAGACTACGCCGGGGGTGACCGATGGCTGGCCCGGTGGCCACGGATATTCGGGGTCGGGGCGGAAGGCGCGCGTGATATGTTGTCTACGCTTGCCGGTTCGATGATGTCCGTTATGGGCATCACATTCTCCATGACACTGCTGGCACTGACGCTGGCTTCGAGCCAATACACCTCGCGCATCCTGCGCAACTTCATGCGCAGCCGTGTCACGCAGGTCACACTGGGAACCTTTGCCGGAATTTTCGTCTATTGTTTGATCGTGTTGCACACTATTCGCACTGGCGATGCGCCATTCGTGCCCAGCCTGGCGGTCTTTTTCGCCTTTGTTCTGGCGTTTGGCGGCATTGCGGTCCTCATTTATTTTATTCATCACATCGCCTCGTCGATCCAGGCCTCCAGGATCATTGCCTCTGTCGCTCAGGAAACCTTTGCGTCCATTGATCGGCTGTTCCCGGAAAAACGGGAACCCGGTCCCGACAAAGCTGGGGGTGAGGAGGACGAGCGGCTCCTTCCCACTCCGGATGAGAGGACCTGGTACGCAGTGCCGGCGGAGGTGAGTGGCTACATAGAGAGCGTAGATAATGATGCCATCCTGCGCCTGGCGCGGGGTGGGAGGACCATCGTGCGGATGGAGCATGGCATCGGTGCGTTCGTTGTGCAAGATGCCGCGTTGGCATCGCTCGCCCTGACATACCCGCCGGATCAAGAGATGATTGATGCCCTGAATGGGGCTTACAGTATTGGTCGCCATCGCACGGTTGATCAGGACACCGCTTTCGGAATCAGGCAGATCGTGGATATGGCCTTGAAGGCCCTTTCGCCCGGTGTCAATGACACCTCGACGGCGGTGATGTGTGTGGATTACCTGACGGCGATTCTGGCCCGGCTGGCTTGTCGGGAGTTCCCGCCATCGCACCGTTACGAGGAAGATACACTGCGGGTGATCGCCATCGTTCCGACCTTTGAGAGTCTGTTGGCCGAGGCGTTCGATCAGATTCGGGACAGCGCCGCAGGCAATGTCGCCATCATGGCGCGCATGCTCGGCGCCATCGATACCATTGCCAGTCTCACGGTCAGCCCGAGCCACTTGCGTGCACTCGATGAACAGCTGCAGTGGATTGCCGAGCTGGCCGATCGCAGCATCGAATCCGTGCATGATCGCACACGGATTGAAAGGCGGCTGATGCACGTGCGCGAAGCGCTCGTATCTCAGCCCGCTTTGTGCACAGGGGAAGCGAAGGCATAGTGTGATGAAATCGAGCCGGGAAATGACAGACAATTCCCGCGCATCGAATTCCGGTGTGGTCGTCTCTGTGCGTGGCAGCGTTGTGGATATGCACTTCGATGCGCAGCTGCCGCCGATCTACTCGCTGCTGCGCGCGGGCGAGAAAAACCAGATCGTCATCGAAGTGCTGGCGCAACTGCATGCGCGTCGCGTGCGTGGCATTGCGTTGACCCCCACCCAGGGCCTGGCGCGTGGCATGGCGGTGGAAGACTCCGGCGGGCCGTTGCAGGCGCCGGTCGGCAAGGGCATTCTCGCGCGCATGTTCGATGTGTTCGGCAATGCCATCGACCGTGAAGCGGCGCCGACAGATGTGCAATGGCGTTCTGTGCATCGGGCGCCGCCGCCGCTGGTGCGCCGTTCCACCAGCTCAGAAGTGTTTTCGACGGGCATCAAGGTCATCGATGTGCTGATGCCGCTGGAGCGCGGCGGCAAGGCGGGCTTGTTTGGCGGGGCGGGGGTGGGCAAGACGGTGTTGCTCACCGAGATGATTCACAACATGGTCGGGCAACACGAAGGCGTGAGTATTTTTTGCGGCATCGGCGAACGTTGTCGCGAAGGCGAGGAACTTTACCGCGAGATGAAGCAAGCCGGCGTATTGCCGAGCATGGTAATGATCTTCGGCCAGATGAACGAGCCGCCGGGGGCGCGTTTCCGCGTCGGCCACGCCGCGCTGACGATGGCCGAGTATTTCCGCGACGACGAGCGCCGCGACGTGTTGCTGCTCATCGACAATATCTTTCGGTTTATCCAGGCCGGCTCGGAAGTGTCTGGCCTGATGGGGCAGATGCCGTCGCGCCTCGGTTATCAGCCGACCATGGGCACCGAGCTGTCGCAACTGGAAGAGCGTATCGCCAATACCGACAGCGGCGCCATCACTTCGATCCAGGCGGTGTATGTGCCGGCGGACGATTTTACCGACCCGGCGGCGGTGCATACCTTCTCGCATCTTTCCGCGTCGATCGTGCTGTCGCGCAAGCGGGCGAGCGAGGGACTGTACCCGGCCATCGACCCGTTGCAGTCCAGTTCCAAGATGGCCACGCCGGGCATCGTCGGTGCACGACACTATGCGCTCGCTCAGGAAATCCGGC
Source organism: uncultured Gammaproteobacteria bacterium (assembly GCA_963748215.1). GTDB lineage: Bacteria > Pseudomonadota > Gammaproteobacteria > UBA9214 > UBA9214 > UBA9214. Next base: position 26,569 of record CAVVHS010000006.1, read on the forward strand.
GCACGCTGGCACAATACGCAGAACTCAAGGACATCATTGCCATGCTCGGCCTGGAGCAGCTTTCGCCGGAGGACCGTAACGTGGTCGCTCGCGCCCGCCGCCTGGAGCGTTTTCTCACCCAGCCGTTTTTCACCACCGAGCAGTTTACCGGACTCCAGGGCAAGCTGGTCAGCCTGGAAGAGGCACTGGACGGTTGCGAGCGCATCCTGAACGATGAGTTCAAAGACTACCCGGAGAGCGCACTCTATATGATCGGCGCGGTGGACGAGGCGAAACAAAAACGGCAATCCGGAAAGGCGCGGGCAGTGACGCATCCGGGCCCGGCGGAACCGCAAGCGGAGAACGAGCATGCCACCGCCGAACCTGATGAATCTTAAGGTCCTCCTGCCCTTTCAGGTCTTCGCCGACAAGAGCGGTGTGTCGCGCATCGTCGCCGAGACCCGCGCGGGCTCGTTTGGACTCTTGCCACACCGGCTGGACTGCGTCGCGGCGCTCGCGCCCGGTATTCTGACCTACGAAACCGAAGCGGAGGGCGAGGTGTACGTGGCGGTGGATGAAGGGGTGCTGGTCAAGAGCGGACCGGACGTGCTCGTTTCCGTGCGCCAGGCGATAGGCGGAACGGACCTCGGCCAATTGCGTGATGCAGTGGAGCAGGAGTTTCTGACCCTGGACGAGCACGAGCAAAGCGTGCGTTCCGTGCTGGCGAAAATGGAAAGCGACTTCATCCGTCGCATGGTAGACTTTTCACAATGACTGACGGACCTCAAAGCAAGCCTTCGAAGCCGAAGCCGTCGCTTGGTCAGGAGGTCGGCGGGAAAGCGGCACGCAAGCTCAAGGCGCAGCGCGACGCCGCGCCGGGCGTCTGGTTCGGCCTGGGCATGATGGGGCTGGTCGGCTGGTCGGTGGCGATCCCGACACTGCTCGGCGCGGCACTCGGGTTCTGGCTGGACAAGCGTTATCCGGGCGGCCATTCCTGGACGCTGGCGCTGCTGGTGGCCGGGCTCGCGATCGGCTGTTTCAATGCGTGGCATTGGGTCGCCAAGGAAGACAAGGCGATGCGGGACGAACAGGAGGATGAGGATGAATGAATGGTTGACTGCTGGCACTGGCATGGATGGCGGGCCTGTTGCTCGGCGCGATTTTCTTTGGCGGCCTTTGGTGGACGGTGCGCAAGGGCGTTGCGTCCAGACGACCGGCGCTTTGGTTTCTTGGCAGCCTGCTGTTGCGGACGAGCTGTCGTCGTCGCTGGATTTTATTTTGTCGCGGACGGTCATTGGCAACGGCTACTGGCCTGTCTGTTCGGATTTGTCATCGCGCGTGTCCTCGTGACGCGGCTCGACCGGCCCGCCGCTCGAACACTATAACACTAGCCTCGGCGAAGGAGGCCGGTCATGCGCCTTAGTCCCGACGAGATCATTTTCTGGCAATACGGGTTTTTCAAACTCAACGCCACCATTGTCTTCACCTGGGGGCTGATGCTGGTGCTGGCCGTCGGCGCGAAACTCATCACCCGCAAACTTTCCATCGGCCTGAAACGTTCCCGCTGGCAGAATCTGCTGGAAATCATCGTCATCGCCATCGAGAAACAAATCGAAGACGTCGGCCTCAGTAACCCGAAACAGTATCTCGGTTTTCTGGGTACGCTGTTCCTGTTTCGTCGCCATGAGCCGCCCTGTGCACCATCATTCCCGGCTACGAGCCGCCGACGGGTTCGCTCTCGACCACGGCGGCGCTGGCCCTGTGCGTGTTTGTCGCCGTGCCGCTTTTCGGCATCGAGGAGCAGGGCCTGGGCGACTATCTCAAGTCCTACGTCGCAGCCGACGTTCATCATGCTGCCGTTCAATATCATCAGCGAAATCTCCCGTACCCTGGCGCTGGCCGTGCGTCTGTTCGGCAACATGATGAGCGGCACGATGATCATCGCGATCCTGCTCACCATCACGCCGTTCATCTTTCCGATCGTCATGATGGCGCTGGGACTGCTCACCGGCATGGTGCAGGCCTACATTTTCTTCATTCTGGCCACGGTCTACATTGCGGCCGCGACGCGCGTCCGCAAGCCCAAGGCTGAACCCGATGCAAAACCTTGAAGCATGAACGATGACAATCTAAGGAGATAAGTATGGATAGCATGACGATTATCGCGGTGGCATCGATTGTCACCGCCGGTATCACCACCGGATTCGGCGTCCATTGGGCCTGCACTTGGCGAAGGGAAGGCGGTCGCGACGGCGCTGACATCGCTGGCCCAGCAACCCGACGCCTCGGCCACCATCACCCGGACCCTGTTTGTCGGCCTGGCGATGATCGAGTCCACGGCGATCTACTGCTTCGTGGTCTCGATGATCCTCATCTTCGCCAACCCGTTCTGGAACCACGTCATCGCCCAGGCCGCCGGAAAGTAAGCCATGCTCATCGATTGGTTCACCGTCGGCGCGCAGGCGCTCAACTTCCTCATCCTGGTGTGGTTGCTGAAGCGCTTTCTTTACCAGCCCATCCTCGACGCCATCGACGCGCGGGAACAGCGCATCGCCTTGGCGCTCGCGGATGCCGACGCGAAAGAGGCCGAAGCCCGAACGGAGCGCGACGCATTCCAGCACAAGAACGAGGCGTTCGACCAGCAGCGCGCCGCACTCCTGAGCCAGGCAACGGACGAGGCGAAAGCCGAACGTCAGCGGCTTCTCGATGAAGCGCGGCAGGCGGCCGATGTCCTGCGTGCCAAACGACAGGATGCGTTGCAACGCGAACAACAGAGCTTGAACGACGAAATCGCCCGCCGCACCCGCGAGGAAGTGTTTGCCATCGCGCGCAAGGCGCTGACGGACCTCGCCGGGACAAGCCTGGAAGAACGCATGAGCGAGGTCTTCGCCGACCGCTTGCGAGCGCTGGACGATGAGGCCAAGGCAAGGTCTCGCCAGGTCCCTGAAGACATCGACCGACCCGGTGCGCGTGCGCAGCGCCTTCGAGCTGCCGTCGGAGCAACGCGCTGCGATCCAGACTGCGCTCAACGAAACCTTCTCGGCGGACATCCAGGTGCGTTTCGAGACCGCGCCGGACGTGATCAGCGGTATCGAACTCACCACCAACGGACAAAAGGTCGCCTGGAGCATCGCGGATTATCTCGCGTCACTGGAAAAGAGCGTCGGCGAACTGCTGGAAAGAACGCTCTGAATCCGAGGCCAAAGCCGGATCCAGGCCGGAATCAGGGCCTGCGGCCAGTCCCGTGGAGACGCAATGAGCGTGCCGCCGGATTCCTTGCAAAGTGTCTTCGACAACGCGTTCGCCGGCCTGAGCCAGGGACGCGAAACCTTTACGCCGCAACTGACGCCGCGCGAGGTGGGCACGATCACCAGCGTCTCCACGGGCATCGCCAAGGTCTCCGGCCTTCCCGGCGTGGGCTTTGACGAGCTGGTGAAATTTCCCGGCGGCGTGTTCGGCATCGCGTTCAACGTGGACGAGGACGAGATCGGCGTCGTGCTGCTCGGCGAATACTGGCATCTGCACGCGGGCGATGAAGTCGAGCGCACCGGCCGGGTCATGGACGTGGCCGTGGGCGACGGATTGCTGGGACGCGTCATCGACCCGCTCGGCCGGCCACTCGACGGCAACGGGCCGGTGGCCGCCAGCGAGGCGCCTGCCCATCGAGCGTCCCGCTCGCTGCCATCATGGACCGCGCGCCCGTCACCGTGCCGCTGCAGACCGGCCTCAAGGTCATCGATGCGCTCATTCCCATCGGGCGCGGCCAGCGCGAGCTGATTCTGGGTGACCGGCAGACGGGCAAGACCGCCATTGCGATCGACACCATTCTCAACCAGCGCGGCAAGGATGTGCTGTGCGTCTATTGCGCCATCGGCCAGCGCGCGTCCGCCGTGGCGAAGGCCGTGGCCATCCTGCGCGAGAAGGGCGCGATGGATTACACCGTCGTGGTCGTGACCGAGGGCAACGATCCGCCGGGGCTCGCCTACATCGCGCCTTACGCCGCGACCAGCATCGCGGAGCATTTCATGGAAGCGGGTCGCGACGTGCTGATCGTCTACGACGACCTCACGCATCACGCGCGCGCCTATCGCGAGCTCTCGCTGTTGCTGCGCCGTCCGCCCGGTCGCGAAGCCTTTCCCGGCGACATCTTCTACATCCACTCGCGGCTGCTGGAACGCGCGACGCATCTGCGCGAGGAACGCGGCGGTGGTTCGCTCACCGCCCTGCCCATCATCGAGACCGAAGCGCAGAACATTTCCGCCTACATTCCGACCAACCTGATTTCCATCACCGACGGGCAGATCTACCTCTCGCCGTCGCTGTTCGAATTGGGCGTGCTGCCCGCGGTCGATGTCGGCAAATCCGTTTCGCGCGTCGGCGGCAAGGCGCAACGGGCGGCCTACCGCGCGGTGGCGGGCGACCTCAAGCTCGCCTACGCGCAGTTCGAGGAACTCGAAACCTTCGCCCGGTTCGGCGCCCGCCTGGATGAAGACACCCGCAAGATCATCGAGCATGGACGGCGCATCCGCGCCTGCCTCAAGCAGCCGGAATTCGCCCCGGTGTCCGTGCCCGCACAAATCGCCATCCTGCTGGCGTTGACCGCCGGACTTTTCGACGCCGTGCCGCTGGACCAGATGACGGACGCCGAGCAGGCCGTGCGCAAGGCGGCGGCGGAGATCCCGGCGGAGGTGAGCGAGCGCTTGGATAGCGCCGACACGTTGAGCGATGAGGATCGGGAAACGATTATCGACATTGCCCGCCAGGCACTGGCACGTTTCCAGCCCAACGCTGATTCCCTGTCTCAACCCGGGGCCGGGACGGGTCCCGGGGAGGCATCATGAGCGACACCGCAGCGAGCCTGCGTCGCAAGATCGACAGCGCCGGCGATCTGCAATCCGTGGTCCGCACCATGAAGGCCATGGCCGCGTCGAGTATCGGCCAATACGAGCAGTCGGTGCGCGCCCTGGGTGACTACTATCGCACCGTGGAACTGGGCTTGAGCGTCTGTTTTCGTGACATGCGTGCGGCGGAATCGATAACCGGAGAGACAGGCAAAAACGGATGCGGCTGCGATTGGCGCGGTGGTGTTCGGTTCCGACCAGGGACTGGTGGGCCAGTTCAATGATGTGGTGGCCGATTATGCGCTCAAGACGCTGGCGGCGCTGCCCGGGGAACCCCGGGTCTGGGCGGTCGGCGAGCGCGTGCATGCGCGCCTGGCGGACGCGGGCCTTGCGCCGATGGGATGCTTCAGCGTACCGAATTCCGTCAAGGCCATCACCTCGCTGGTCGGGCAGATACTTATGGCGAGCGAGACGCGCCGCAGCCAGGGTGACATCGCCGAACTCCATCTCTTCTACAACCGCCCCGCGGTCTGGGGCGGTTTATGCACCCGTCAGTCAGCGGCTGTTACCGCTGGATGAAATCTGGCGGCGCAAGCTGGCCGAACGTCCCTGGCCGACGGGAAACCTGCCGGAGGTCATGGGTGGCGGCACCCCGACCTTGCGGGCGCTGATCCGCGAATACCTTTTCGTCTCGCTGTTCCGGGCGTGCGCCGAATCGCTGGCCAGCGAGAACGCGAGCCGTCTCGCGGCGATGCAACGCGCCGACAAGAATATCGGTGAACTGCTGGACGACCTCAACGGCACATTTCACCGTTTGCGCCAGAGTGGTATCGACGCGGAACTGTTCGACGTGATCTCCGGGTTCGAGGCGCTGAACGAATCCGGATTCCATATTGATGTTTGATCCATAGACTTCCGTCATAATCAAGTGCGAACGCTTCAACCGTATTTCCCATCTGGTCGGCGCCACACTGGCGCTGGCGGGTGCCGCGGCGCTGGGCCTGGAACTCGATGCACTGCCGCTGCGCGGCGCGCTGGCCCAGCTCTCTTGAAATACAACAGGGATTCATTGATCTTCGAAAAAGACAAATATACGGCCCCAGCAGGGTCCACATACAATCTGTTATGTATATTTGGAGCTTTGCATTGACTCGCTCAGTATAATAAGCGACACAAAGGTAACCCGGTTAGCACAGAAGATACGGAATCGATTAAACAATAAATAGATATACCTTTTAAAATCCGCTTGCCGGTCGGTGGTATTTTTCAATTTGGAGACGGAGAACCAACGTTCACCATTACTATCAATGACCATAATGGCTTGACGGCGATAACATCGGTTTGATGAACTGCATTTTACTGAAGCTTACATCAATGGCAGCCTAGGCATTGATGGGGATATCATGGCAGAGCAGGGTAGGGAAGGATGCTTTCAGGAACAAGACTGCCTAAGTTGTCGTTTTCAAGTGATAATTTGAAATTCGCCTGGGGCAGGTTATATTTCGGACGCTGATGAGGGCAGTTGTTTGTCCTAAGGTTGCTTCTTTATATTACGGATCAGAAATCCTAAACCTTCTTCACCACGTTGCTAATGCTTATTCCATCAATTATATAATTAAAACCGGAGCGGAATTTCATGATTATAAGAATTATCATCGTACTTATCGTGTTGGCAATTGGCGCAACCATTGCCTACCAGATAGGCTGGTTATCGGACAAGGGAGAAAATGCCTACGACGAAACCAAAGAAGCAATTATCGATAACAGCGAAAAGTTGATCGATAAAGCAGATGATGCAATGAAGTAAGACCTGCCAGAAATATTAGCGCTAAACTTCTGGTTCCTTGCGCGCCTTATGGGAAGTCAGATGATGAACTACTACAGGTTATGTCACATGCATCCTGGTTCCTGAATGATGGGGTGTAGTTCTTTACCCTTGTTCTCTGGAAATAACCAATGCATTGCAAAGGCTGTTTCAATATCCTTTATAGCAACAATGCAAGGAAACCGGGGTAATCAGAGCGCGACCTAAAGTGCACCTGCGGTTCACGTGTTTTGCACCATGAACTCAAATGGCATCCTGATCGGTTCCCGCGCCAGCTCTCGACCCTGCCAGGCTGGACCGGATGGACGAGATCAGGCCACACCATATCTTTCGCCGCATTGACGACCTGCGGGTGCGTCATTTTGACGAGCTGTATGATTCCCTTGAGCCCGGTCAGCTGATAGACAATCAGAACGTTCCCGAAGGCATGCACGACGAATGGCGCATGTCTCGCCCCGGTCGCTGGACACTGCAGATGGTGCAGGGCCAGTATGGAGGTGAAAGCACACGCCGGGAAGAGCATGCCGACGGGTAAGTCGGCTGGCGGATCCCCGGTGCGTGTTCAGATACATGAACTGCACACGAGCGTGCAAAGGAGGCCTTCGATGAACCACCTGGTTTACAAATTCCCTGTTTTTATAGTCGCCATCATCTGGATGGTCGCCTCACAGGCTGAAGAAGGCCCGCCCTGGGGCCGCGCCAGTTTACAGGCAATCGACTATGCACCTCATAAAGTCGTGTACGATGTGGCGGTGGCAGATGTTGATAACTTTTCCCGCGTCCTTGACCGGGTGAGTTTCCTGAACAATGTCTACCATTCCGATCCGTTCGATGCGTCAATTGTGCTTGTCTTGCACGGTGACGAAATACCCTTTTTCGCAGTAGACAATTTCAGCCGCTATCAGGAGTTGATGCGCCGTGCACAGAGCCTGACAGTCGCCGGAACGGTGCAGTTCAGGATGTGCCGTATTGCGGCTGCCGGCCATGATCTTGAACCTGGCCAGATACACGGGTTCGTCAAGGTGGTGCCTATGGCGGACGCGGAAATCGTACGACTGCAACAGGAGGAGGGATATGTCTACATGCAATAAGTGCCTGATGCCGGCCCTGCTGTGCGTGCTGGCGATAATAGCCCCGGCAGCGGCTGCCGAACGTACATCGACGCCGTACGGGACTGTCAGTCTTCCCTTTGTCCTGCACAAGGTTCCGAATGCGCCGGTCTATTACGTGATCGGACACTCCGGTGTGCCGGGCGCAGATAACGAAGGCCATACCTCCAACGCCGGCTTCGTGGTCACGGACGCAGGCGTGGTGGTGTTCGATGCGCTGGGCACGCCCGCACTCGGCTACCGTCTGCTGCAGCGTATCCGCGAGGTCACCGACCAGCCCGTAGAACGCATTGTCATCAGTCACTATCACGCCGATCACATCTATGGCCTGCAGGCATTCAAGGAACATGCCGGCGATCCGCCGGTGTGGGCGCAGCGCCTGGCGCTCGGCTACGCGGGAGGCACGGCCGCCAGCCAGGGCGAGGACGCCCGGCGGCGACTGGTACAGCGGCGCGAAGCGCTGTTTCCCTGGGTGGATGAAACTACCTACATTGTCGCGCCGGATCACACCTTCGACACGGATGCGACATTCGAGGTCGGTGGTATCACGTTCGAACTGAAACACCTGGGGCCGGCGCATGCGCCTGGAGACAGTATTATGCTGGTCAGGGATTACGGTGTGCTGTTCAGCGGTGATGTCATTTACAAGGGCCGCGTGCCCTTTCTCGACAGTCCCCAGACCGACATCGATCGCTGGCTGCAGGGGCTCGACTACCTGTCCGGACTGGAGCCGCAGCCCCGTTACGTGATCCCCGGACACGGTACGCCGTCGGACAATCTGCAACAGGCCGTTGCCATGACCCGCGACTATATCGTCTATGTGTGCAATGCCATGCGCAAGGCCGTGGCAGATTTTGTTCCATTTGACGAGGCCTATGAGGCGACCGACTGGTCAGCCTACAGGGACTTGCCGGCATTCGATGCCAGTAACCGCGGTAACGCCTATCGTATCTATCTCGAGATGGAGGCAGAGTCGTTTGAATAGATCCTGTCCTTGGCGAATTCCTATTCATGCAGCAATTGGCGTCTGAAAGAGTCCATTGCAATGCGATAACCATGAATAGTTGCAGAGTTTTGCGTGCAGAGGTAGAGGATTGCCGCTATGAACCGCTGGCGTATCTCCGCCTAACGATTGATGGACCCGTTCTCGGTTGTAGTATTGCCTGAAGTCTGCGAGTTTTTGCTCAAGATCCTTAGCATTCCAAAAGAGGGTGTGATCAAGATATTCACGGCGAATAGTTCCGATGAGTCGCTCAATGAAGGGGTGCGATATAGGCATATACGGTACGGCCTTTATCTCATCTACACTAAGAACCCTCAGGTTCGCTTGCCATTGGTGATATAGGGATAGTGGGTCATTGTCAGAGCCGATATATTTCGGTGCACACCTGGTTGAGATGACGGAGTTGAACATTAGACACAAGACCGCACCGTCCACATCACCGGCGTGTACACCAAAGCCAACGATGCACCGCGTGAATTGGTCCATGACCACTAGCACCCAGTGGGTGTTGAGCAGAATGGATTCACAACGAAAATGATCAATGCTCCAGAGACTGTGCTTCGTGTGTCCGATGAAAGTCAGCCATGACGGCCCACTATCATCGGGCGCTGGGCGGTAGTGCCTGGCAAGGACGCGCCGGACCAGATCCTTGTTAATATCCACATCAAATGCCATGGTGATTTACTGCGCTATTCCAGGACAACCAAAGTGTGGGTTGCGTAGCTTTTAGTTCAACGATTGCTTGGATGAGTTCGGGTGATGGGCCCTTAGGGTCTGGTTTTTCTTTTCTGCCTGAAGAGTACAGAAGCCGGTACTTGCGCTTTATAAGGAGGCCATGGCATTTCAACAGCGTCGATGGCCGAATAGTCACTGCAGCACGTTGAATATGGCATGGGTTGAGAAACAGTGACCAAAAGCCGAATAGAAACCGATCAAGTGCCGAAGGATTAGGCGCGCGTTGCCGCGAACGGTTGATGACCAGGAGCTGTTGCTTCATGAGTAGGCTGTCAGCGACAACAGCTCTCGCACCACCGGATCCTATGTGTTTGGCGAGTGTAGTCAAAAAAATTGGCGAGGAGTATCAGCAGATCCTTCATGGCAGAGCAGGGTAGGGAAGGATGCTTTCAGGAACAAGTCTGTCTAAGATATCGGTTTCAGTTAATAATTATCAATTCGCCTGGCACACGGTCCAGCAGGACAAAACCGGTTATTTTTCTGACGCCTGCGCAACGACTTCGAAATTTCCACCCCGGCACCTCCCCGCAGTATGGGAACCCACTCCGTCAATGGTCCGTTGCACGCGCATGACCGGCGTGATCCCGGCGATGCTGAATCGCTCAGGCTGCCTCGGCACCACCCCGCATGTCACCGCAATCCGGCCACAAACCCGGGGCCACACAGCCAACCGTCCTGTTCAATTAGTTGTGTGAAAACCTGTATAAATTCTTTGTATAGGAATTGTTGAACTATTTGCAATCCGGGATATCCCACCCTGTGCATGATCGCAGTACAGCAGGAATATCGGAGTGAAGATGAGGCGGATAGCCGTGCCGCCCGCAGTCCAACGACCAGCCAGAGAGGAATACACGATGACGCAACCGACCCGAGGTATGAAACAGCTGTTGATCTACAGCACCTGCGCCCTGACACTGGGTGCCATGAGTGGTGCGGCAAACGCCAACATGTGCATGAAACATCCCTATGGCTACCATGCCTACAAGAAACCCATGTACGGGTACGGCATGCATCGTCATGCTCGTCCGATGCCGTCGTACGCTTATCCACCGACACAGTACGAGCAACGGCTCCCCGAACAGCCAGCGGTGAAAAGCGCAGCGGTGGAGAAGCAACTGCAGAAAACCGGGGCTGGCGCACAAACAGCGCCTGCGCCGGCTCGCGGTCCCGACATCGTCGAGACAGCCGCCGCTGCAGGTACTTTCAAAACCCTCATCAAGGCGGTGCTCGCGGCTGACCTGTACGATACGCTGCGTGGCGATGGACCGTTCACGGTGTTCGCACCCACCGACGCCGCTTTTGAAAAGCTGCCTGCGGGTACGCTGGCCGGACTGCTGGCTGACAAGGAGAAACTGGCAGCCGTGCTCACCTACCACGTGCTCCCGGGAAGGATCACCGCAGCCGACATCCTGCAACGGCGTGATTTCGAGACGGTCCAGGGACAGACACTCTCAATCGATGCACTCTCCGTAGTCAGTGCAGACATCGAAACGTCCAATGGCATCGTCCATGTTATCGACAATGTCCTGATTCCCGTCCTGTAACCAGCAGCGGCGTGCACCCGTGCACGCCGCCTTTCCAGGCAGGGTAACAGTCGTCTGCGGTGTGGTGTGATCGTTTCAGGGCATCCCCGGCATTCGTCGTTGTGCCTGCACCAGAAATGCCCGTCGAAACGGTCCCTTGAGAAGGAAGAGGAACGCACAGTGCGCGAGATTCCTGGCCTGACTGGACCTCGTATGGATTCAGTACTGTTCACCTGTTACGGTAGCGTTCATGTCCGGCATTTGCCGGTATGCCGGTTCACCGCGAGGCCCGGGCCATCCTGAACCCGCGCATGGGTGACGCAACCTGCCCGGTCCTGCGGGCGGAAACCTGCCGTGGATCCAGGGGTGAGAAGCCTGTACGGCTTCGGCAGGAACTGGCCGGCGAACAGCCACGCCTGTCGCCTGGTCATGAATACAGGCATGGGCATGGGTCTCTACCGGGCGGTGCAGCGCTCTGCACCGGGAGATCGCAACCGAGGATGAAAAGGCTACTCCCTTCAGTCATCTGCCTGCTGTGCTGTCTCTTCGCGCCCGGCACCATCCAGGCCAATGATCCGGCCGTGGTCTCGACCGAACACGCGACGGTCACACTGATGAGCGAGCCGGCAACGGTCGCGGCGGACCAGACACTGTGGCTCGGGCTGCGCTTCGAGCTGATCCCGCACTGGCATGTCTACTGGCGAAATCCAGGCGCGTCGGGCACTGCGCCGGTCATCCGCTGGACGCTGCCGGTAGGCTGGGAGACCGGAGAGGTGCACTGGCCGGTGCCGAAGCGCATACGGGTCGGGCCGCTGGTCAACTATGGCTATGAGGATGCCGTCGTTTTACTGGTGCCTGTGCGTGTGCCCCCGGGACCGCTGCCTGCCGGCCCGCACACCATCACGGCTGACACCGAGTGGCTGGTGTGCCAGGTGGAGTGCATCCCTGAATCCGGCCGCCTCGCACTCACGCTCGATCACACCGGCAGCGGCACCCCCGCAGACACCGCAACGCACGAGCTGTTCAACGCAACCCGGGCCCAATGGCCCGAGCCGATCACCCTGGCGGGCCGCTACCGCCTGGAGGGTGATCGTATTTCGATTGCAGTCGGCCTGCCCGGCCTGTTTCCGCGCGCGCCCACCGACCTCTGGTTCGCGGCCGGGGAATGGGGGCCTGTCGATGCCAGCGGTGCGCAACGCTGGGAACAAACCGGGACGGAACTGTCGCTCGGCGTGGCGGCCGGCGACGTGCCTCCTGCGGGGGATAGCCCGTTGGAAGGCCTGCTGGTGGTCGAGTCGGAGCAGGGTGGCAAGACGCTGCGCAGCGGCTATCGCGTGCGGCTCGCGGCACAGCCGCCGGTACCCGGCGGTCAGAACCTGAACCTGGTCACCGCCCTGGTATTTGCATTCCTGGGCGGACTGATACTGAACATCATGCCCTGCGTCCTGCCCGTGCTGAGCATCAAGATACTGGGTTTCGCCCGGGAAGCCGGGGCGAACCGGCTGCGTCTGAGCTGGCACGGCCTGAGTTACGCGGCCGGTGTGCTGGCCACTTTTACCGTGCTGGCAGTAATCCTGCTGGTGCTGCGCGCGGGCGGCGAATCGCTAGGCTGGGGATTCCAGCTTCAGTCGCCGGTGCTGGTGACCCTGCTGGCCTACGTCATGCTGCTGGTGGGACTCAGCCTGTCAGGCGTCTTTTCCATCGGTGGCGGGCTGATAGGTAGCGGCCAGTCCCTGATGTCATCCGGTGGACTCACCGGTACCTTCGCCACCGGTGTGCTGGCCGCCGTCGTCGCCAGCCCGTGTACCGCGCCCTTCATGGGGGCCGCCCTGGGTTTCGCCATCACGCGCCCGGGCACGGAGGCATTTGCTGTTTTCCTCACCCTCGGTGCCGGCTTTGCCCTGCCTGTCCTGCTGCTGAGCCTGTTTCCCGCCTGGCTCAGGTTCATTCCCAAGCCGGGACGCTGGATGATACGTTTCCAGCAGACACTGGCCTTCCCGCTGTTCGCCACCGCCGCCTGGCTGCTGTGGGTGCTCAGCCAGCAAACCGATGCACGCACCTACGGAGGCGCGCTGGCGGGACTGGTAGTGGTCGCCTTCGCCGCCTGGCTGTACGGCCAGTGGAGACCGGGCGCGTGGCGACTCGGATTGCTGGGTGCCGGCACGGCAGCCGCGCTGGCGCTGGCGATCGGCCCGATGCTTTTATCCGGTTCAGCCGGGCATTCCCGCCCTGTCTCCGAGGACTACACACCCTGGTCAGAGCAGCAGGTACAGGCACTCACCGCAGCGGGGCGGCCGGTCTTCGTCAACTTCACCGCTGCCTGGTGCATTACCTGCAAGGTCAACGAGCAGCTGGCCCTGTCATCGGACCACATCCGGCAGCTTTTCGAGGCCCGGTCCGTGGCCTACCTCGTGGCCGACTGGACCCGGCGCGACCCCGCGATCACCCGCCAGCTGGAACGCTATGGACGCAGCGGCGTACCCCTCTACCTGTTGTTTTCACCGGCGGCCGGGGCGCCGGTGATACTCCCCCAGCTGCTGACTGAAGGCATCGTAGCCGAAGCCATCCATACACTTTGAAAACAGGAGAAAATCATGTTCAAACGTTTTTTTTGCATCCCTTTCATCCTCCTCGCCCTGTATGCCTGCGGATCGAGCGCCAACCTGCGCGTGGGCGAACCGGCGCCCGACTTCGAGGGCGTGGACACCCGGGGCACGGTCCATCGGCTGGCCGATTACCGGGGCAAGACCGTCGTGCTGGAATGGACCAATCATGACTGCCCCTTCGTTCGCAAGCATTACAACGCCGGAAACATGCAGGCCCAGCAGCGCGAGGCAGCGGCAGAGGGCGTGGTCTGGCTGTCGGTGATCTCCTCGGCCCCCGGCAAGCAGGGTCACGTGAGTCCCGCGGAGGCCGACGAGCTCACCCGAAACCGCAATGCAGAACCCCGGGCGGTCATCCTCGACAGCGACGGCCGCATCGGCCGGGCCTACCAGGCCAGGACCACGCCTCATATGTTTATCATCGACGCCGCCGGTACGCTGGTTTACATGGGCGGCATAGACAGCATCACCACCGCCAACCCGGATGACATTCCAAAGGCCACGCAGTATGTGCGCGTCGCCCTGCAGGACATGGCAGCCGGCAAGCCCGTGAAAACACCGGTGACGAAGCCCTACGGGTGTTCAGTCAAGTACCCGTGAGTAGCCGGCTGCTCCGGCCATGACGAAAGGATGGTGGATATGACTCGCCGGCCCAAAATTGAGGGGGCTGCAGCGCTTCGGGCTTCGTCTGACGCACTTCGTTTCAGGTTAGTTAGCTAATGCTGTGCGGGACTGTCACGGGACCTGTCCAGCATCGTTGTGCGCTGTCCTGCAATTCTTGCAACGGGCGTCCCGAAATACATAAATAAACACTTGATGTTATGAACGGATAAGCGGCATGGGGTGCAGGTGGTCGAAGGTTCACAAAATCGTCAGGAACGATTTTGAACGCCGCGAAGCGGCGGCCCCGCAGGGGCGACGGACAGGGATGTCCGCCGTAAATCCTCTCGCCCCGGACAATTATTCCCTTTACCACTCAGTTGGTTATAGCTGCTTTCTCTAACTGGTCTTGCTGTTCAAAATCGTCAGTGCGGGACTTTTGCGGGTGTGGTCCGCAAATACACATGCAGCTTTCGGCAGCAAGCCGTATTCATGATTTAATCCACCCAGGACAGGGTGAGTTACAAGCTTAAGGTGATTCGGGATGCGATATCGATGTATTTGTGGCGAGACAGGGAGATCGGATGGTGGGTCCGGTATGCCTGGGCCAATACTGGAATGTGACCGGCCTTTGTTGTAATACGTCACCCGGTTTAACGTGATACTGCGAAGGTGGGTTTCCGCTAACGGGATAAAGAAGTCAAGGCATTCGCGGCGGAGTGTGCCAGTTACGCGTTCACAGAGACTGTTGGCTTTGGGGCTTCGAGGTGGTGCCCTACAGTATACCCAACTTCTATTACCGTGAAGCAGCTTGAAAGTAAGCGTTCAGTTATTTGCACCATACGGGCTCTTCGTCAGGCGCAGTAATGCCGCAGAACGGCCCTGCAGCGGATAGCTTTCACCGG
Source organism: uncultured Gammaproteobacteria bacterium (assembly GCA_963748215.1). GTDB lineage: Bacteria > Pseudomonadota > Gammaproteobacteria > UBA9214 > UBA9214 > UBA9214. The sequence goes on from CAVVHS010000006.1 coordinate 41,692, forward strand.
TATTGAAGGTGCGGAGGTCAGGGCGTTTCCCGTTCGCATGGCAGGTGTCGATTTCAACATCCCAGCGGGCGATGCCTACATGCCCCGGCATGCGAAACGCAACCGGTTCCGCAGCGGCGTTGAGCAGCAGCAGGAAGGTATTGTCATGAATCCCGCGACCGTGTTCATCGTGTTCTTCTATCGCGTCGCCGTGCAGCAGAATACCCAGGCAGTAGGCGTGGAAAAGGTTCCATTCCCTGTCTGCCATTTCCATTCCATCCGGCCGCAACCAGAGGATATCCTTGACGTTTGCCCCCTTGATATGCCGCCCCTGGAAGAAATAGCGCCGGCGGAACACCGGATGGTCTTTTCTCAGGTGTATGACCCTGCGTACGAACTCCAGAAATTCGCGGTCGTGACTGTCTATATTCCAGTTGACCCAGCTGATCTCATTGTCCTGGCAATAGGCATTATTGTTACCGTTCTGGGTGCGACCGATTTCGTCGCCCGCCAGCAGCATGGGTACACCCTGGGAGAGCAGCAGCGTGGTGAGAAAATTACGCTTCTGTTGCCTGCGGGCATTGTTGATGTTCAGGTTTCTGGAAGCGGGGCCTTCCACACCCATGTTCCAGCTCAGATTGTTGTTTTCACCGTCACTGTTATCTTCCAGGTTGTCGATATTGTGCTTGTCGTTGTAACTGACCAGATCGGTGCAGTGTGAAACCGTCATGGCAGGTAACGAAATTGATGCTTGCATACGGGCGGCGACCACTGTGCTCATACAGGTCGCTGGAACCGGTAATGCGGTATGCCAGTTCGCCGATCAGGCTGCCTTCTCCCTTCCAGTACGCGCGCATACAGTCGCGGTAACGGCTGTTCCATTCCGTCCAGCCGATCGGAAAGTTGCCGACCTGATAACCGCCTTCTCCCAGGTCCCAGGGTTCGGCAATCAGTTTCACCCGCGACAGCACGGGATCCTGGTGAACGATATCCAGAAACGCGCCGAACCTGTCGACGGCGTGTTGCTCGCGTGCCAGGGTCGGAGCCAGATCGAAGCGGAAACCGTCAACGTGCATCTCCTGCACCCAGTAACGCAGGCTGTCCATGATCAGCTGCAGCACCCGGGGGTGCATCATGTTCAGGCTGTTGCCACAGCCGGTGTAGTCCATGTAGTAGCGCGCCTGGTCTGCCACCAGGCGGTAGTAGGCGACGTTGTCGATGCCGCGGAAGCACAGCGTCGGGCCCATATGGTTGCCCTCCGCAGTATGGTTGTAGACCACATCCAGAATGACTTCGATGCCGTTGGAGTGCAGCCGTTTTACCATGGTCTTGAACTCATGGATATCACCGCTGGCAGAGTAGGCTGCATGCGGAGCGAAATAACCGATCGTATTGTAACCCCAGTAATTGCCGAGACCTTTTTCCACCAGAAGCCGGTCGCTGATGAAACTGTGTACCGGCATGAGTTCCACGGCGGTAACGCCCAGCTGTTTGAGGTGGTCGATGACCGGCTCCGTGGCCAGCCCGGCATAGGTGCCCCGATAGGGCGGGGGTACATCCGGATGCTGGATGGTGAATCCCTTGACATGCAGTTCATAGATAATAGTGTCATGCCAGGGGGTACACAGCGGCTGGTCGTCCCCCCAGGTGAAAGCGCTATCGATCACGCGTGACTTGGGAACGCCATGGGCGCTGTTGCGGGGATCGGGAAACAGGTCCTCTGCCTTATCGCCAATGGTGTAGCCGAACAGTGCGTCATTCCAGCGCACCTGGCCGACGATGTCTTTGGCATACGGATCGAGCAGCAGTTTATTGGGATTGAAGCGGTGACCCTGGCGGGGATCGTACGGCCCATGAACCCGATATCCGTAAAGTTGTCCCGGTCTGGCTTCCGGCAGGTAGCAATGCGAGACCTGGTCAGTTTGCCACTGCATGGGGATGCGGTTCGTCTCGCGGCGACCGCGTTGATCAAACAGGCACAGTTCAACCTTTTCCGCATGTTCGGAAAACAGGGCGAAATTGACGCCTTCGCCATCCCAGCTGGCACCGAGAGGATAGGGTTGTCCCGGCCAGACAGCGGTTGATGCACCATTCATACATCTATCCCGGCTGCAGAATGACGGCCGCGAGTGGTGGCAGGGTAAGGCTGATGGAATATGATCTGTTCATCCAGGGGAGTGATTCGGCTATCAGGGTGCTGCCACCATTACCCATATTGCTGCCGGCATAGTACGCAGAGTCTGAATTGAAGATTTCGCGGTATTCACCGGCCTCCGGTACGCCGATGCGATAGCCATGATGCGGCTGTGGTGTGAAATTGACCACCACAACCACAAACTGATTGTCGCTGCGGCGCACGAAGCTGAGTACGGAATTGTCTGCATCATGACAGTCTATCCATTCGAAACCGCGCCAGTCGAACTCGTAATGATGCAATGCGGGCAGGTCCTTGTAGAGCTGGTTCAGATGCTTCACCAGGCGTTGCACCCCCTGATGATAGGGATACTCAAGTACATACCAGTCAAGAATCTGGGCGCTGTTCCATTCCTGTCCCTGACCGAATTCCGTTCCCATGAACAGCAGTTTCTTGCCCGGGTGGCAGAACATGTAGGTATACAGGGCCCGCAGGTTGGCGAAGCGCTGCCACTCGTCACCGGGCATCTTGTTAAGCATCGATTGTTTGCCATGCACGACTTCATCGTGTGAAAACGGCAGCAGGAAATTCTCGGTAAAGGCATACAGCATGCTGAAGGTCAGTTTTCCCTGGTGATAGCGCCGGTAGAGTGGATCTTCGCTCATGTATTCCAGTGTGTCGTTCATCCAGCCCATGTTCCACTTCATGTCGAAGCCCAGGCCGCCGGTCCATGTGGGTCGGCTCACCTGCGGCCAGGATGTCGACTCTTCGGCGATCATTAGGACGCCGGGTTGTTCATCATGCACCACGATATTGAGTTCACGCAGAAAATCCAGTGCCTCCAGGTTCTCCCGGCCCCCGTACTTGTTGGGGATCCACTGACCTTCTTCCCGCGAGTAGTCGAGATAGAGGATGGACGCCACAGCATCCACACGAAGGCCGTCGATGTGCAACTCCTGCAGCCAGAATATGGCGCTCGACAGAAGGAAGTTCTTGACCTCGTTGCGGCCGAAGTTGTAGATCAGTGTCGACCAGTCGAGATGCTCGCCAAGCCGTGGATCGCCGTGTTCGTAGAGCGCGGTGCCGTCGAACCTGGCCAGACCATGAGCGTCCTTGGGAAAATGCGCAGGCACCCAGTCGAGCAGCACGCCGATGCCGTTCTGGTGGCATACATCAACGAAAAAGCGAAAGTCGTCGGCTGTTCCAAAGCGGCTGGTCGGTGCGAAATAACCGGTCGCCTGATAACCCCAGGAAAGATCGTAAGGGTGTTCGGTAACAGGCAATAGTTCGATATGTGTGAAGCCCATTTCCCTGACATAGTTCACCAGGCTTTCGGCCAGTTGCCGGTAACCGAGAAACTCACCCTCCGGACCGCGCTGCCAGGAACCCGGGTGTACCTCATAGACCGACATGGGCGAATGCTGCCAGTCGCGTGACGGCCGCTGTTCCATCCACGCCTGGTCATTCCATACGTAACTGGAAGGGCCGGCAATGATCGACGCCGTACGCGGTCTTAATTCAAAGGCCTGTGCGTAGGGGTCCGATTTCAGAAAGATTTCTCCGCTTGCCCGGTTGCGGATCTCGTACTTGTAGAGGTTACCGGCTTTCAGGTCGGGGATGAACAGCTCCCAGACACCGCTGCCGCCACGCACCCGCATCGGATGCCGTCGACCGTCCCACTGGTTGAATTCACCCACCACGCTGACGCGCTCCGCGTTTGGTGCCCATACCGCAAACAGGATGCCGGGAACCTCATCGATTGCATGTACATGAGATCCCAGTATGCGGTAGGCATGGCGATGCCTGCCTTCGCTGAACAGGTGCAGATCAAAGTCCGGGAGTTGAGGCGGAAAACTGTAGGGGTCATGTGCAATGTGCTCGTGATGCGCGGCATCGCGCCACACCAGGTGGTAACGATCGGGGACTGTTCCCGGTACGCCGCGCCATTCGAAGATGTCAGTGTCGGGAATGCGTTCCAGGCGTACATTACCTTCGGCAATCGTAACCTCGTTTGCCTGTGGCAAGTAGGTGCGAACCAGATCAAAGTCCTCTTCGCGGTGTTTGCCGAGCACGCTGAAAGGATCATGGTGGCGTGCCTGGGCAATTCTTTCGAGATCGTGTGTTAACTTGTTGCTCTGCATTGCAGTCCCTCACTTTTGTTTTGGTGCCGGTAGGCCGGATATTATGGACTTTCCATGTATCGGAAAGACGCAAGCCGGCCTGGTAGCAGACTTTGCCTGCCTGTTCATGCTGCGCCATGCGGATGTATCAACGTATTTCTGGTGGAAAAATGCACGTCACAACCGGGATGACGGGGTCAGAGAGAAATGAGAATAAAAGCGGTTTGACGCCGACACCCTGAATTTTACCTGTCACGGTTCAGACCACAGGTGGAAACCGTCATCACCTTCAGCACCATTCCCGCACATTATGCTTCCCGAATACACATACCACACAACTGTCGTTGGTGATGAATAGTCCTTAATCGCGATCCCTGCAACCAGCAGCTCCCGGAAGGGTAGTATAATTCAAAGCAGTCTGTAACCTGCATCACCATTCTGAACGGCTGGCAGCGCTGGAAATACGGCGCGGCCCTCCCCTGCAGGTGGCCGGCATTCACAGCCCTGCCGGTGCGGATGTCTACCTGCATATCGAGGCCGAGGGGTGGCCTGGATCGATATGCAGAAGCGGGCAAACCGCCCCTGCACAACAGAATTCGCTATTTTATGAACAAGCAAAGCACCAGGTCATACTCCATCAAGCCCGGCAGCCGCTATCCGGCCGGAGCGACCCCCGTGCCGGAGGGGATCAATTTCTCGATCTACAGCCGGCACGCCAGCCGCGTCGAGCTGCTGCTTTTCGAGAGTGCCCGCAGCGTGGAACCGTTTCAGGTCATCTACCTGGACCCGCGCTTGCACCGCACCTTTTTTTTCTGGCAGGTGCTGGTGGTGGATCTGCCGGTCGGGACGCACTACGCCTGGCGCATTGATGGCCCGGATGACCTGCACCAGTCGGGTTTTCGCTTTGACCGGGAGAAGGTCCTGCTCGATCCCTATGCCTGCGCCGTCACCGATACCCTGTGGAGCCGCGAGCAGGCCTCTTTGCCCGGAGATAACCTCAAGACCTCGATGCACGGCGTGGTGGTGGCTGCCGACTATGAATGGGAAGGGGATACGCCGCTCGGTTGCAATAACCCGGAACAGACCATTATCTACGAGGCGCATGTCGGCGGATTCACCCGCCACCCGGCCTCCGGGGTCCGGCATCCCGGCACCTTCCTCGGTCTGATCGAAAAGATTCCTCACCTCCAGTCGCTGGGCATCACGCATGTAGAACTTCTGCCCGTCATGGCGTTTGACGAGCAGGACGTGCCAGCCGGTGTCATGGATCGGGGTCTGCACAACTACTGGGGCTACAGTACCCACAGTTATTTCAGTCCGCATCCCGGCTACTGCAGCTCGCCGGATGCCGGCTCGCATGTCCGCGAATTCCGCGACATGGTCAAGGCCCTGCACCGGGCCGGGATCGGTGTCATCCTCGATGTGGTCTACAACCATACCGCGGAAGGTGGAGCGGGCGGGCCAGTCATCAATTTCAAGGGTATCGGCAACGAGACCTTCTACCATCTGGATCCCGCGGACCGCGCAAACTACCGCGACTTTACGGGTTGCGGGAATACCGTCAACTGCAATCACCCGCTGGTGGCGAAGTTCATCCTCGACGGACTCGAGTACTGGGTCAGGGAGATGCACGTGGATGGCTTTCGCTTCGATCTGGCCAGCGTATTGTCGCGCGGCGAGGACGGCAAGCCGCTCTACCATGCCCCGCTGCTGTGGAATATCGAGTTCTCCAGCCTGCTGGGCCTGACCCGCGTCATCGCCGAGGCCTGGGATGCGGCGGGGCTCTACCAGGTGGGGGACTTCCCCGGCTACCGCTGGGCTGAATGGAACGGGCGCTACCGGGATGTGATCCGCCGCTTCGTGCGCGGTGACAAGGGGCTGGTCGGCGAGGTGGCGATGCGAGTGAGCGGCAACAGCGATCTCTACCAGGCGCAGGACCGCCGGCCCATCAACAGCATCAACTTCGTGACCTGTCATGACGGCTTCACCCTGCATGACCTGGTGAGCTACAAGCACAAGCACAACGAAGCCAACGGGGAGGAGAACCGTGACGGTACCAACCACAGCCTGAGCTGGAATTGCGGTGTCGAGGGCGAGACAGAGGATCAGGGTATCCTTGCCCTGCGGCGCTGTCAGGTGAAAAATCTCATGGCCATCCTCCTGCTCAGTCAGGGGACGCCCATGCTGCTGGCCGGTGACGAGGTGCTGCGGACCCAGCACGGCAACAACAACACCTGGTGCCAGGACAATGAACTGGGCTGGTTCGACTGGAGCCTGCTGGAGACGAACCGCGACATGCTGCGCTTCACCCGGCAGATGATCGCGTTCCGCAAGCGCCACGCCTGCCTGATGCACACACGCTTCCTGACCGGGCAGGGGCGCGAGGGGCACCGCTTTCCCGATATCACCTGGCACGGTGAACAGCTGCACCAGCCGGCCTGGGAGGACAACCAGGCCCAGGTGCTGGCCTGGACGCTGGGCGCCATTGAATATGATGAAGGGGACCTGCACATCATTCTGAACATGGGGGATGAAGCTCGGCAGATGACACTGCCCGAATGCACCGGCCGGGGCTGGTACCGTGCAGTGAATACCGCGCTGGTGTCCCCGGACGATGTCCTGGAAGTGTCACGTCAGGTCGAGCACGGGGAGCCGGTCTGCCACGTTTCTCCCCACAGCGTGGTGGTATTCGAGTCACGCGCGGCGCGGTCCTGAACCCTGTCCCTGGCAGATTGATATTCAAGTGAACCTGCAGGTGCTCCCGCGAGCGTCTGAAACTATTACCCGTTTTCAGCGAAAGCAACGGCTTGCTGGCGCAAGCTTGCGATAATTCCAGACCCGGAGGAGGGGTGTAAAGACCATGTAAACAAATAGATAAGTGTGGTTTGCCAGTCAGCGCGGGGTGCAGGTGGCCGGCGCCTCAAATCCTCTCGCCTAGACAACATTATATATATCAGAAACTTATTTATATTTTCTCTAACCAGTCTCCCTCTTCAAAATCGTCAGTGCGGGACTTTTCGTCCGACACCCTGTTTGCGGGCGCAATCAGGTTGTGCAATTCGGCAGCTGAATAGTGTGTCGTGATCCGTCCCGACTTGTGCCCGAGCAGGTCCTGCCGATCTTCAAACGACACGCCCGCAGCCGGTAATCGCCGGCCAAAGGTGTGTTTGAGGTCGTTACACACTAGCAGATAGTACGCCAGCCCCCAGCCGGCTGATTCAGATTGCACGACATACGAGATGATACACCCGTTAATGAGGTACCCGGTGCTGATCGGCAGACACCTGATCCTGGCACTGCCAAGCCAACTGAACCGGTAAAGCTGAAAAAGTGTTCGTACGTATTCAGTCCTTCGCAATTCCAATACATTCACTGATCAGAAAGCGTGGACGGTTTCGCGATTCAATCAACACCCTTCCTAAATACTCGCCGAGGACGCCCAGCAATATAAACAGAATGCCAAACAGGAAAGAAACTACCGCGACTCCGGATGCCCATCCTGGAACTACTGTATCGGTAAATAATTTGGCATAGATTGCATATACCATCTCGGCAAATGCAAGCAGGCTGGTAAGAATCCCGATTATAATGCTGACCCTGAGTGGAACCAGTGAAAACGAAGTCACTCCTGTCCACGCCAGTTTCAGCATCTTCCTGAGACCGTACTTTCCTTTCCCGCTGAACCGCTGCCCGCACTGGAATTCCAGTTTTGAACTTTGATAGCCTACCCAATGGACGATCCCTCGTAAAAACAGTCCTTCTTCCTTGAACTTAAGCAATTCATCCAAAACCTGCCTGTCCAGCAATCGAAAATCAGCCATGCCACTTTCCATTTTCACACCACTAAGAAAGGAAAACACCCTGTAAAACAGGGCTGATGAAGCTCTCTTTAAAACGCCCTGCTCGTTGCCATCAACACGAACCGTATGAACGATCCTGTCGCCAGTCCGCCATCTTTCCAGCATTTCCGGCAGGAGCTCCGGAGGATGCTGAAGGTCTCCATCCATCGTAACGACCGCTTTCCCGGATGCATGCTGCATTCCCGCGAACAGCGCATATTGATGGCCAAAGTTGCGTGAAAACCGAATGCCTTTTATACGTTCGTCGTTCCTGTGCAAGGTATCGATTATTTTCCAGCTTGCATCATCACTGCCATCGTCGCAGAAGATTACCTCCCATTCCACGCCGAGCCGTTCAAGTACAGGGATTAACTCAGAGCACAATTTTTCAATGTTTCCAGCCTCGTTGAAAACCGGAACCACTATCGACAATTCTGTACCCATATCCATAGTCTCTGTTTTCTAGCGCATTTTAATCCGGGCTTGACGGCAATACTCATGGAATAATCAATATAATCGTTGCTCAAGGTCGCTCGCCTTCCACTTTCGCCTTGTGTTCTTTTAGCCTGTCTCCGGCGTACTCGGCCCAAGGAGTCCCGGGATGCCGCGCCCGCAGCTGTTGCATTTGACGGTTCCCCTGGCTCTCCTGTCCGGTTCGATACAGACACAGGCCAATATGATATTCGACTTCCGGTATCCAGTTACTCGTGGGGTAGCGCAGGATCAGGTCTTCAAAAGCAGCAATCGCATCCTGGTCCCTCTGCTCCAGATAATACGTGATGCCGATGTAGTAGGCGGCATTCTGTGCGAGGTCTGATGCACCCAGTTCCTCCTTGGCCAAATGGAAACCCTTTCTGGCCTCGTCAAAGCGCTTTTCATCTTTCAAATGGATCGCATTGTTATAGATGCGGTTGGGGTTGGAGTGATAGGTCACATAGGAAAATGTGGCTATCGCCACCCCCGCGATTATCATCGTAACGATGAGCATCAGCCATCGAGTCCGGATGTCTGGATCGAACTCTATCCGTGGCACCAGAGAAGGGCGGACGTGCATGTAGGCCGCGATCGATTGCCAGATCGTACCGCCTTGCCGCCAGCCCAGCGGGATATTGATAAGCAGAACAATCAAACCGGTAACAGTCAGAACCTGGCCAATCCTGTCCCACAATCCCGGTCCGTAATACAGGCGCACATGGCGCTGCTCGGGATAAATCAACATGAACGACGGCGACGTCATATAGATACGATCCGCGCCGTCCACATGCCAATTCGGGTGATAGGACATCTTCACCATCAGCGGCTTGCCGATGCAATCAGTCTCAATCCTGATTTCCTGATTTTCGATGCGTTCCTGAACAGTACAATTCCCGGTCTCAACGGGTATTCGGGGAAGAGCAGCCAACTCTCTGGTCAAAGCCGTGAACGGCGGGAATGCACCGGTCATATCTTCTTCAACGAAAACCAGAGGTATCTGAAGCTGTGAATCATCCACGAACCATCGATGGGAATCCTCCTTCCATGAAGCCGTCGGAAATAGCACCGGCTCATAGTTCAGCACTTCCACGTAGCGGTTGCGATTCGTGGTCAGTTCCCACAATTCATACTCCCCGATGGTATCTCTCAATGCATACCCTTCCGACAGGCGAATCGCCTTTTTGGCGTGATCACTGCGGATAATCAGATCCCGGACATTGAACAGCTCGAGACGCGGCCTGGCGCGATCGAAATCCAGGCTGCTGTACGAGTACTGCGGAAACGGCACGGACTTCTGCCGGGAAATCTGCGACTGGATATAAAACACAAAAGGAGCGCTGATGGAGGCCTGCATGTAAAGACCTTCCAGAGTGGCCCGACCGGAGAACAGCGGCAAAGACTCGAAGGCCCGGCTGGAACCGAAGCTATTGTGAAGCTCGGAATGCTCGAAGACCACCCGCGGATCGTTGAAGTCACCTTTCAGTTTCAGGTTGATCTGCTCAAATACGGGCCACGCGGACTTGGCTTCAAACCCCTCATAGTTCCACTTTGCCCAATCCGAAACCGGTCCGGGTTGACTCCCGGTCCAGACAATCGCCGCCACCAGAATTGCCGGCAGCAAGACCCAATCGATTTTCCAGCGTTGCAGAAACCGGCCCAGCCAACCCAGCGACATGGCAGCAAGCAGCGTTCCGATCAGGTGCCCATAGGGTACATAACGTATATCCACCACACCAAGCCTGGGTGCCGCAACAAAAAATACCACGCACATTGCCAGGCCAAACCAGAGATAACCCAGCATTGGCAAAGCTTCCTTGCCAATCTGCGCGTGATCACGAATTCCCCAGATCAGCACGCCCAAACTGCCGACAGCCGCTGCCAGCAATACAGGAAGCAGAATTGGCGGGAATACTTCCTGTATGGAATATATCGTCCAGACAAGGTCATAGGACGTTGTGTACTTTGTAAATACCAGTAACGGCACTATCCAGAATGCCAGCAGGCAGAAAGCCAGCGAGTACACCTTTCCCAGGTAAAACAGCCGCTCGATAAAGCCCCTTAGCGTGATCAGCAAATACAAAGACATGGCCTCGGCAAACAACAGCGTATAACCGTGGCTAAACCCTACCAGAAAGACCAGAATCGCATTTGCAACCACGTGGCGATGCCTGCGAGCGCCGCTGTACAGGCTGCCCAGCAAGACAAGCGAAAGCGCCATGCTGAGACCGTAGGAAAACTCGCCGGCGAAACTGCTGAGAATGTTACCGCCCCACATGGAGTGTGAGGTGTTGAACAAAAACGGAAGCGTCAGGGCTGCCGCTATACCAGGCCCGGGAAACGGACAGCGCATGAGACGCATCATCCAGTAGGCACAAACCGGCAATAACATTATTCCCGCTACCGACCCAAGCTTGAAGGCTACCTGTAACGAAATAATGCCGTTAAGCAGCGTCATGAAAAGAAAATCGAGGGGAAAATAAAACTGGAGAATCGGGAAACCCGCGTAGTTACCGGGCGTCCACCCGCTCACCTGTCCGGCGGGCAGCAATACATCCCGAAGATACTGTAGCGTATAGTAATGAGAGGCAGTATCTCCGCCGGTGGTAATGGTGTTTGTAAACAGGTACTCCGGATTTATCCTCGAGAAAATAAATATCTCCACTGCCAGCAGCGTGACGAGGTCAAGCAGAAGGCGGGGATCTTCCAGTTGCCGCCATCCCTTCAGGATCGATGTTCTCGCCTGTCGTGACAGCAACAAAACTCCCGCAGCCGTGCCAGCCATAAGCAGCCACAACCAGTGAGGACGGTGAAATACACTTCCACTATCCAGTCCTTGCGGCCAATCCACTGTAATTCTGGCTACGTAAGTGCCACCACCGGCTTCTTCCCTGGCTGAAAAAGAAAGCGTCCGCGCATCCAGCCACTTCCCTTTCGGGTTATAGATACGAAATTTCGTTGCTTCCTGTTTCGTCTGGCGCAAACGCACCGTCTGCCGGGCCGGTTGAATAACCATCCCCTTGGGCCCGTGCCCGATGATCGTAACCGTATCTACCGAGGGTTTAGTTGCACTGACCGTGATCGAGACGTCTGCCCAGTGCTGATTACGCCCGGGAATGACCGATGATACTTCCATCGCAAATGGCTGATCCGGTGCCGTCAGACCGGGCATAGCTGTTTGCGCGGCGCAAACAGGCTGGCACAACCACAGCAGCAAAAATAACAGCAGTCCGGACTGCTTGCCGAGTCTCGAGTCAACGGTTGTCATGGTCAGTATTTCAGGATCCTGGCAACAGCATGCCGGCGTGGTCTGACAATCATGACGTAAGGTTCACACATGCACATTTAACTGCCAGGATCTGTCTCCCGGACCGCCCGGTTACCACTCTTGTTACCGGCAACGATAACCTGCGTAAAGTACAAACACCACCCGGGAAAAGGCTCTGCAACACAACGGCAATAATAGCGTGATTACTTGCGTCGCAATCGGATAATGATCGGAAATACCAGGATGACGGCAGCTATCGCCGCCACTACCCAGGGCAAGTATCCAGCCATGGTATCGGGCTCGGCAATACGCAGAGTGCCTGAACCGGCAGTGGCATAATGGCTGTTACCATCATCGTACTCTGCCAGAAGTGCGATTGCGTACCCGCTGTTTTCCAGGGCCGAAAAATTCTCTATCGTGTATTGTAACGATCTTGTTTGCCTGGGACCTATCGTCAAGCTATCACTCTCCTTGAGGGTCGCCAGCTCATCCGGAAGATACAGCGTCAGCACCAGGTCACGCTCCACGGAATCGTTGTTACGGAGCGTAAACTTCATCGTTCCCTTGCCATTGGAGGGAATACTGGCATCTTCCGCCTGAATCAGAACCTTGCTCACTACCGAATGCTGATAATCATGGAAGCCGACGGAAAGTGCGGTAAACGGGTACCCGTTGGCGTCCTGATAATGGGTCTTGATCAGCACCGGGTAACGCCCAGGCAAACTGAATGCGTCCTGGATGGAAAGATTTGAGGACGTGGCCTGGTTCACACCCAGCTGGGGCACCGATGCAGTCGTGAATTTCTGCTTCCCGATCTGAACCACGAACTGAATTCCATACGCTGACTCGTCACCCTGGTTTGTTGTTGTTACGTCAAGCACCATGCCATCTGGCCCCTCAGTAACAGAAAAACCGGTCGCCATGGTGATATAGGATGCTGCAACGTTGCCGGATACCAGCCATGCGAGGGCCGCTAATGTGTATATCAATGATCTCATCACTACAGCCTCCTTGCGGCTACCCGCACAAATACGCAGACAGCCCCGTTACAATCCACATGCAACACACGCCCGGCTGAATACTGACTGCAACACCTGCACTCCAGTATGGCTCCTGCATCGACAGGCTGTCTGGACCCCCGGCCATATCGTGGTCTGCCGGAATGCCCGCTGAATACTTACTGGCCTGTTACATTACGCGCAGCGGGCTCCCGCAGCAGCAACATGAACGCGCCGGGTAGCGTGGCACACCACAATACCAGCAAATACGCGACCGACAGAGCCAGCACAGCGGCGGCATCAACCCCGAGCGGCAGCAGCAGACTCATCATGGCACCTTCTCTTGCCCCAAGCCCGCCTAACGAAATGGGCAGGCTGGATACCAGGAATACCAGCATCAATACGACCGTGAACTGGAATACCGGCAGCTGCACACCGAGCCCGGGGGCCAGCATCAACAGTACCAGCACCACCAGCAGTTGATTCAGCACGGACAGGCCAAAGGCTTTCAGGATCAGTCCAGGGTCGTCAAGGTAGCGCGGGAAACAGGCCAGCACGGCATGCACGCGCGGCCAGCGGCTGCCGTAACCCGCATCCAGCCGCTTTGCCCAGCGGGGCAGCACGGCGATGGTCAACATCGATACTAGCGTCAGCATGCCGAGCCCAAAGACGCTCAGCGCAAGCTGGTTTCCAAACCCGGCCGGGACAAACAGCAGTGCGAAAAGGCCCATGCTGACCACGGCGGCCAGACCCAGCAGGCGGTCAACAAACGCGGAACTTACCAGTGCGCTGCCCCCGATTCCGGAGGCGTAAAGCCGGGCGGTACGCGCCAGGTCGCCACCAAAGAGAGACGGTAGCAGGTTGTTGAAGAATACCCCCAGGTAATAACTTGGCCATACCCGGCGAAATGCGATGGCCCCGTGCAGGTGCCGGAACAACAACCACCATCGCACGCCACCCGCCAGAAATGACAGAAAATGCAGCACAATCGCAACAACCAACAGGCGCATATCGATACCGGCCAGCGCGGCACGAACCTGCTCGAATTCGAAATAACGGGCCAGCCACCACAGACAGGCGGCGGTAACCAGTGCCTTGAGCAGGAATATCGCTACGGTCTTTGTTGCGCCGATCACACGGCATTCCAAGGGATATGTGACATTGACAATCCTGCCTTGTATGCAGCTATTTCACAGCAGTACATCGGACAGGAAGCGTGCGGTGTAATCATCACCGATGCCAGGATGGACATTAAAAAAAGAAGGCCCCGGGGAGATCCCCGGGGCCGGTTGCTGAGTGCTTACTGTTATTACTGTTAATTACAGTGTACTGAGAAATGCCTTGAGATCATCTACCTGAGTAGTGGACAGCGTGGGCATCGGGGAACCCATGTTCGTTGTTATCCTGTTGAAATAAAACGAAGTCGTGAGGTCTCCATCACCGCCACTCGTGTCAAAGCTCCCTGCCGAATGGCAGCCTGCGCATTGTTGAACATACAATGCCTGACCCGCTGACGGCGGCAATGTTGTGGTCGTCGTCGTGGCTGCTGTGGTCGTCGTCGGTGCCGCCGTGGTTGTGGTGGTTGTCGTCGTCGGTGCCGCTGTAGTAGTGGTAGTAGCTGCCGTGGTCGTCGTTGGAGCACCTGTCGTGGTGGTCGTTGCACCCGATGTCGTCGTGGTAGCGCCTGTCGTCGAAGTCGTAGCGCCCGATGTCGTCGTGGTAGCGCCCGTCGTCGAGGTCGTAGCGCCCGATGTCGTCGTGGTAGCGCCCGTCGTCGAGGTCGTAGCGCCCGATGTCGTCGTGGTAGCACCCGTCGTCGTGGTCGTCGTCGCGCCTGTCGTGGTGGTGGTCGTCGTTGGTGAGCAGGTACCGTTGTCGTCGTCATCATCGTCATGCCGGCCATCGTGATCCCGGTCATCATCGTGATACCCGTCGCGGTTCCTGTCATCGTCATGGAAGCCGTCGTGGTTCCGGTCGTCGTCGATGTAACCGTCCTTGTCGCAATCGTCCTTCAGATCATCGTTACCGTGATTGCGGTCATTATGGCGATTCGCATCGACAGCGTCCGGCAAGCCGTCATTATCACTGTCATCCTGCCCGCCCGAATAATCCCGGTCATAGGCGTTGGGAATGCCGTCGCAATCCTTGTCTTGCGGATTCATAGTGCAATCGGCGTAGTGGTAACCACCGTGGTCCGGATCATTCCAGTCGTCCACGTTGTCCTCATCCGCGTCGGATTGTGACAACGGGTTGCGAGCGCCGACATCGTCCAGTATTAGTGGCCGGTCGAGCACACCGTCATTGTCGAGGTCGTCCGCCGCTGCATCATTGCGGCTCATATGCAACGGTACATGTCCCAGGTCGACCCGCTCACCGTCGCGGAGCATCATGCGAGTCCGGGTACCGCCGGAAGAATCGCGGAAACCAATGGGTGCATTTACTTCATCGGGAGTCCCTTCTCCGGTAGTCATAACCAGCTGGAAACCGACACCAGCCGGCACGTCAAGTTCGAAGGGGTGCCGGGTTGTTCCATTGTCGTTCGAATCAACGGCATAGTAAGAGCCATTATCGCCGAACGCTTCAATCACAGTCCCGGGCACGGTACCTGAAACCGATGCTCCTCCCAGGAACGTTGCGCCGCCGCCTCCGCCGCCGCCGCAGGCGGCCTGGAGCAATGCAAGAGCCAGAATGCTGAGATGATGATGAGGTTTCATCTTGTTATTCTCCTAAAGTATTCGTGGGAAAAATATCCCAAGAATTCGTGAATGTGCTTGACCGCTAGCATATTGTCAAGCGTCAATATTACGTCTTCATAGGCCCGGGCAGCCCGGAACCTTTCACCGTGGACAGTTTCTGCAACAGGCGGGAGGGATGGCCCCTGGCGATTTGCGAGTATATACATAAGGATGGCGGATATGACTCGCCGGCCCAAAATTGAGGGGGCTGCAGCGCTTCGGGCTCTGTCTGACGCACTTCGTTTCAGGTAGTTAGCTAATGCTGTGCGGGGCTGTTACGAGACCTGTCCAGCATCGTTGTGCGCTGTCCTGCAATTCTTGCAACAGGCGTCCCGATATATAGCAGAAAATACAAAACGTTATGAACGACTATGCAGCATGGGGTGCAGGTGGTCGGAGGTTCAAATCCGCTAGCCCCGGACACTATCCAAAAAGAAAAGGTCTCTTACCCTTTGGTGGAGGCCTATGCTTTTTGGATTCGGGATGAGGGAATGGAAGCGAATCCAAGGTTCACAAAATCGTCAGGAACAATTTTGAACGCCGCGAAGCAGCGGCCCCGCAGGGGCGACGGACAGGGATGTTCGCCGTAAATCCTCTCGCCCCGGACAATTATTCCCTTTACCACTCAGTTAGATAGAGCCACTTTCTCTAGCCGGTCTCCCTGTTAAAAATCGTCAGTGCGGGTTTTTCGTCCGACATGCGGTTTGCGGCCTCGATCAGGTTGTGCAATTCGGCCACAGAATAGCGTGTCATGATCCGTCCCTGTTTATTTGTAGCGAATATTGACCCAGCATTTGCACGTTATTTTGAACCATATTATTTGGTCAATACACTGAAGGAACCTCTGATTAATTCACTCATCGTCATCCCGGCGCATGCCGGGATCCAGTGCTTTCAATAGCCTGGATGCCGGCATGCGCCGGCATGACGGATTAATCAGCGGTTCCTGAAATCCTAGATTGGTTGCGGTGAATTGATGGGTCAACTATTAAATGCAACTTGTTGTTCTAGCGGGTCAATCGAACGTGCAAATCAACGGAGTGCTATCAGCACCCCCTTCGCGGCTACATTTCCCGGAATCTCAGGTCTGCCGCCGGATCCGCGTTGGAGCCATTTACTTTTCGGTGTCTTCGCTGCTGCCAGGCTGCAGGTCCCGACCCACGATACGCATGTAGGGTAGCATGCCTTGCATGCCGCGGTTGACCGCGTATTCGTTGTGATTGACCAGGTAAGCCTCCAGGCCGCGCGCGCTGTTACGCGGTACAACCGGTGGGGGGATGTTGTTGGCACGGATGTAGTCATTGACGCCCGGGGCACTGGCGATGGCCGGCGCGCCGGCCGGGTCCTGCTGGCGGACCGACTGCAACGAGACCACGGCCACGACGGCCACCGAGGCCGCCAGTGCCAAACCGGCGACCGGTTTGAACAGGGGCATGACGCGTGACTGGGCGGCGTGGATCTCCGCCTCCTGCTCCAGGGCTGCATGGACACGCCGGTAAAAGCCGGTATCGACCCCGTGCGGCAGGTTGCTGCGCAGTGTATCGCTGATGACCTGGTAACGTGCCAGTCGATTGCGTAAATTGGCGTCCCGTCCCAGTTGCCTGATCAGCAGGGCCTGTTCGGACTCGCACAGTTCATCATCAACCAGTGCGGAGAGCTGTTCGTGTAGAGTGTCCGTCATGGCAATCAACCTGTTCCGCAGTTACTTCAACAAGGGTCTCAGTTTCACATCGATCCCCTCGCGCGCCCGGAATATCCTCGAGCGGACCGTCGCGATCGGACATTCCATGGCTTGTCCGATCTCCTCGTAACTCAGTCCTTCCAGCTCGTGCAGGGTGATCGCCGTACTCAGGTCATCCGGTAAATTGTTTATCGCACTGGCTATAGTCTTCTTGAGCTCGTCCCTGACCAACATATGTCCTGGTGTCGCATATCACGTTGGACTTCAGGGCCATCATATTGTTCCCGTGTGGTCAAACAACTCATGCGTATCGGTATATCAGCATCTTAACATCCACTGTATATCGCGATGGCTTTGTGTCTTGCCTCAAATGAGACCTATAATTTCAATAGGCAGTCGGGGATTTTATGGATTGGGTGCGCACACTGGCCTATATCACCGACACAGTGGACAAGGAATACCTTTTTACGTATTGAGTATCTTGTCGCCGAAAACCAGATCCTCAAAGTTCAACTCATGACTCCGTTGCGGCTCGCTGATGCGGAGAGGGTTACACCCGCTGAATTCGCCCATCGCCTTGGCCGTAGCGCTTGAGGATGTGGCCAAAGCCGCGAAGCCCGACACCATTATGGATTGGTGTCGGAGGCTCATAGCAGTCGCTTTTAAGTAATAATTACGAATTCGCCATGCACAGGGGGCAAAATGACCGTAATGTAACCTGTGTTTACGGCTTCAAGAGGGGTGGCTTCTGTGAAACAGTACATCTGGCTTGTACCGTTAATTATTCTGCTGACCAGTACAATCGCGTCGTGCGCACCCGAAAATGATGAGGCCGAGGTTCAGTACCAGTTACCCGCGACAGAGTTCGATCCATCCTTGCCCTGGCTGAATGTAAAGCGACCGCTGACACTGGAGGATCTGAAGGGTAAGGTTGTTATTCTTGATTTCTGGACCTACGGGTGTATCAACTGCATCCATGTCCTGGAAGACCTGCGACGCCTCGAACACAAGTACGGAAACCAGCTCGCAATAGTCGGGGTGCACACCCCGAAGTTCGATAACGAAAAAAATGTCAGCACCTTGCGCAATATCATCATTCGTTATCGGATTGAACATCCTGTCGTGAATGACGTGGAGTTCGGTCTGGCCCGCTACTATGGAATGCGTGCCTGGCCAACGCAGATTGTCATTGACCCGCAAGGAAAGGTTGTGGGCGAGGTGCTGGGCGAAGGGAATTATGATGTACTCGACAAAGCAGTTGCAAAGCTTATCAAGCGACACGAAGGGCACATGAATCCTGAACCGCTACCCTATAGTCTGGAGCGGGACGGTTTGGCTGACTCATTGCTTGCGGCCCCCGGCAAGATTGCGGTTTCCAGCCGGCATGTCGCTATCAGTGATACGCTGCACAACCGCGTGATTGTGGCGGATCATCAGGGGAAAATCGAGTCGATATACGGGGGTAAACACGGTGGTTTTAATGATGGGGACGCCACCACGGTGCTGTTCTCTTCACCCCAGGGGCTGGCCTTTGCAGATGACGGGCTGTATGTGGCCGACACGGGCAACCATGCGATTCGCTATATCAATCTGTCACGGTCCGAGGTCGAAACCGTCGCCGGTGGCGGGGAGGTCGAGATTCCGCGTTCCGGGACATTCGATGCAAAGACAGTACGCTTGCGCTCGCCCTGGGGCCTGGCGCTTAAAGATAATCTGCTTTACATCGCGATGGCCGGCACTCATCAGATCTGGCGTCTCGACCTCGAGACGGGGCAGATCAGAAACTACGCGGGTAGCGGGCGAGAGGGTCTAAGGGATGGGGCGTTACCTGAATCACGATTCAGCCAGCCCAGTGGACTGAGCCTGAGTGGGAAGTGGCTATATGTCGCAGACGCCGAGGATTCCGCGATTCGCAGGATTGATGTCGAAAGCGAACGCGTGGAGACACTGGTAGGTACTGGCTTGTTTGATTTCGGGGACCGTGACGGTTCTTTTGGCCAGGCTCTGCTGCAACATGTATTGGGAGTTGCAGCAGTAAGTGCCTCCGAGATCGTTATCGCAGATACCTATAACCACAAACTGAAGCGACTGGACCTGAACAAGCGGCGGGTTGTTTCGCTTGCAGGGAACGGTGCGCCAGGCAAAGAACGCGAAGGGTCGCAACGGGTCCAGTTGAATGAGCCCGGTGGCCTGGCGGTACTGGGCCACCACATACTCATTGCAGACACGAACAACAACCGTATCATGCAGTATGACCTTGATTCCGGTGATGTCGGCGAGTGGGTCCTGGCGCCCTGAGGCTGGCATCAAGCAAGTTCCGAGAGGAGCGTGACCAGATCGTGACCTGCATCTGTTATCTCGCTCGCCAGCGGTATCTGTTCGCCTGCTTGGTTCCCGGTTAGTGAGTCTGTTCCATCACTTGAAACAGATTGCGTGCGTGGTTTGTCTTCGAACAAACGGCGCATAAGTCGCAACTGCTTGTCTTTATTGAGGGTTGGTGAAACGGCACGCCGCAAGCGCGACACCGGTGCGCTGTCAAGGGCAGCTCAAACTGGACTTGTGAACTCCAGTGATCGACGCAGACCGCTTTCTGGTCGCAAACGTCCACACAGATGTCGCAGCCTGTACAGCATTCAGCGTCAAGACGGTATTGGAGGATATCTTCACTGCTGTACAGCGCGATAGCACCTTGCGGGCAGAGCCGTGCACAGGCATTGCAACCGTTGCATTTTGTAGAATCGATGCGCGGTGAAAACGGGACGACATCGTTCCGACTTGTCCGCGGTAATAATTTCCCCGGTGGTGTAAACGCCCGTTCTTCGGCAGGCCTGGTGACGTCCATCCAAACCGTCATGGAGGAGGTCGCCGCTTTGCGGAAAAAGGCTCTGCGACTGATTGCCGGTCCGCTGAACGACTGCTTTGCGTTCTGTGATTGCTGGTTCCATTCTTCCCGATCTGCGACCTGGAGTGTTATCGTAGCCAGATTCCGGCTTTCCAGCATGCCGGTCAACTGTTCAAGCAGATCCGGAAGCTGTAAAACACCGCCCCTGATGCAGGATGCACAGTCGCCCGTTGCGACGCATAAGCGGCGCATGCCGCTTCGGTACAGTTGCAGCAGATCCTGGAGTCCGAGCGCGTGCAGGCAGGGAATGATTCCGTCTTTGCCATTGACGCCGGCCTTTTCACAGGCGAACAGGGCTGATGTGCGGCTTCCCGAGAGCACTGGCAAATTGGCCTGATGCGGAATGATTGCGCCTTGCGGGCAGGCGGATGCGCAAAGTCCGCAGCCGTCGCAGGCCTCGGTGTCGATGCCCAGGGATTCTTCATCCATCACCCACGCGTTCACGGGACAGGCATCCATGCAGGCGCGGCAGCTGGCTTGCGTCACTAGTGTGTGCACGCAACGTTCGGCGATGACTGTTGGCAGTGTCGCAGGCTCACAATAGGGGGCGATGATTTTATGCCACAAGATGCCTGCCTCCCGAATGTGTTTTAGTCACGATAAGCGAAATGCTTACCAGGAAGGGCCGCCTGCGCCAGGTATGAATTTCACCGGGATAGCCGGCATGTCCATCCTGGTCCGCTGCTTTTGTGCCTCGATTTCCTCAGAAGTCGGACGTGGTTCTTCCAGGATGTCAGCCAGTAGGTCGCGTAATTCCTCGCAATAGGCGCCGGTGAGCAAGTTGATGCCTGCATAGAATGGTGTCGCACAACGGCCGGCGACACGGCTGGTAAACGGCATTAGCCAGCGGAGCAGGTGTTCATCCATGAAACGTGCCGCCGTGGTGAATACTTCATCCCGCTGTTCCTCGCCAAACAGGTGGGCCAGGAACTGGAGTTGGAGAACCAGGTGGTCGTCGGCGCGCTTGCGCCAGTCCGTGGCCTCCAGTCCATGACGGTGGTAATACTCGCGGACCTCGAACATGGACTGTTGCCGTTCGAGGTGCTCTTCGTCGATCCATACCGATTCATTGGGTGAGGCCCGGTATGCGTGGGTGAGATAAATGCCCGCGTAATCCACTGCGAGTTCATCGGCATGTTGCTCATCGAGCGGGTCCGGAAGACCGGCGAGCGCTTTTTCGATCAGCACCAGCGCCTCTTGCGCGGCCTTCGATTCAAGTTTCAGTCCCAACGCGGCCGGAAAACCGGTGTGCTTCAGTGATTGAATCAGCGAATTATCCGCTTCGGCGTCGTGCAGGATCGCGAGTTGCGCCAGATCCTGGGCGAGCGCTGCGCAGAAATCGCCGAGCAGGCTGGCTCTGTCAGGGATTGCCTGGCCGGTGACAGCCGCGGCGCACATCAGTCGACCCTGCCTTTGCTGTGCGGGACGAAGCCGATGGAGGGCTTGGTGAGTTCCGGATCAGCCATGTTCTTTACCTGACGTACCACTGTGTCATTGGGACCGATGGCTTTGGTCTTCAGTTCCTTTTCCCAGATCCAGTCGATGGGGCCGATATCGAGCACCCGCATCATACAGGCCATCACGCAGTAAGGTCTGCGCCCGGCGTCTATTTCATCCACACACATATTGCATTTCTTCACCAGACCGTCCATGGGATCGTACTGCGGTGCGCCATAAGGGCAGGCGGCCTCGCAGCGCCGGCAGCCGATGCACAAGGTCGAGTCGATGTCGACGATGCCGTCCTTCTTGCGCTTGAAGATCGCACCGGTCGGACAGGCCGGCAGACAGGCGGGTTCCGCGCAATGATTGCAGGACATGTTGACCTTGTAGGCATAGACGTCCGGGTATGTCCCACCCTCTATATACTGAACACGTCTGAATCGGGGGCCGGGTGCCAGACCGTTCTTGTCCTTGCAGGCGATCTCACAGGCGCGACAGCCGATGCAGTCCACATTGTTGTGGACAAATCCCAGCTGCATATCCGGGACCACGGGTGTGTAGACTTCTTTCCTGTGACGCTTGATCGCAGCCTTGATCTTTGCCTTGTCTTTCGTTGTGGCCATTGGTCTGTACCTTTAGTCCGATTTCACAGGTCACGCCGGAATACGTGTGCCCGCGAGGTGGCGAGCTGGTCCCACCCGGGACGGTGTGCAAGTTTTGTCTTGGTGATGTTTGCCAGCACGGTGTTATAGGCAAAGGCACCCGCCGGGCTTGGCTCATCGAGGGTCAGAAAGTCCGGGTTGCCGGAGCGGTCCACGCCGTTTTCATCGAGGTCCATCCAGGCCCCTTCATAGATGATGAGCACCCCCGGCATACAACGTTCGGTGACATAGGCGGGTACAACGACCTTGCCTCGCTCATTCCAGACTTCGCAGATATCCCCCATCTTGATTCCCAGCTTTCTGGCATCCGACGCGTTTACGGTGACCTCCTGCTCGTAGGTCTCCCGCAGCCAGCTGCAATTGTTGAAAATCGAATGCGTCCGATGGCGGGGATGCGGCGAGATCAGGTGGAACGGGTATTTGTCTGTTTTCGGACTGTTCAGTGATTCCCATGGCTCGATCCACTTCGGGATAGCCGGGATATGATAGCCGTACATGGTCTTGGTCCAGTCTGTTATCTGTGCAAGCTGGGTTGAGAGGATCTCGATCTTCCCGGAGGGGGTCTGGAAGGGCAATCCTTTCTCAATCTGGTCCTGAAACGCGACATGTGGTCGGGACAGTTTGAACTTGTAGACACCTCTGCGCTTGAATTCATCCCACGGCATGGTCACGCCCTGATGGGCCATGACCTTGTGCTCCCACCAGTCGCGCAAATAGGCCTCGTCGACATCATCCTCATACTGGAAGTAGTTACGCGTAGCCTTGGGATTGAAGTCGCGGCCAAATTCAGGGCTTATTCGATAGGCCAGTTCAGTGAAGATCTGGAGGTCGGTCTTGCTTTCCCCCAGCGGTTCGATGACTTTGGGACGATGGATGTAGTAATGCCCCTTGTACCACGGCAATGCAGCGTCGTGCCGCTCGAAATGTGTCGCCACCGGCAGCAGCACATCGGCCCAAAGCCCGGACGGTGTAATGGTGGAATCCATGCACACCACCAGCTCCATCTTCTTGATGGCCTGCAGCTCCTTGTTGATATTGGTGAGCTGGTTCAACCAGTCGGAACCTTGCCAGAAGATACCGCGGATATTGGGGATCTGTCCGTCAGTTGCATCCTCGCGTGGCCACAGGCCGATCTCTTCGCGCTTGACATTGGGATAGTTCAAAACACAGTGCGCCCAGCGATCGGACTTGATCGACTGGAACCAGATGTTCGAGTACTTGTCGTAAGGGTAAGCGACAGCCTCCGCGTGCCAGGCTTTGCCCACACCTTCGGCGCAACCACCCAGGATGCCGATATTGCCGGTCATGGCCTGCAGTGCCGCTGCCATACGGTTGTATTGTTCGCCGTAGGCGTTACGGCCCGGCGCCCACGAAGCCTTGAGCGCAGCCGGCTTAGTGGTCGCGTACATATGAGCGAGCTTCTTGATGTCAGCGGCTTCCACGCCGCAAATCCCTGCAGCCCATTCAGGCGTCTTGGGCTGGCCGTCGGAGTTGCCCAGGATGTAATCCTTGAACGACTCCTTGCCTCTGGCCCAGTCCGGCATGGTACCGGCGTCCATGCCCTGCACGAATCGATTGATGAAGGACTGGTCCTGGAGATTGCTGGTGAATATATAGTGCGCCATGCCCGCCAGCATGGCCGCATCGGTATTGGGCCGGATGGGAATCCACCACGCGTCATATACCGCGGCCGAATCCGTATATTGCGGGTCGATCAGCACGAACTTGCAGCCTTGCTGTTTGGCCATGCGCATATAATAGAACGTATTGCCGCCATGGAAGGTATAGGCCGGGTTCCAGCCCCACATGATGATCAGCTTTGAGTATGCAAAGACGTCGTCCTCGTTGCCGTCCTCAATTGTGCCGAAAGTCGTGCGCGAGCTGAAGGTGGTGCCTTGATAGGAGGGCACTGACCATGAGTTGGTACGGCATCCGAACATTCCGAGGAAACGGGCAAGCAATCCTTCGATCTGGTCGGATTTATGCAAAACACCATAAGAGGCGCCCGCATAGCTCTGGTCGAGGAGGGCCGTGGGCCCATACTTGTTCTTGATCTCAACCATCTTGGTGGCAACATGATCGAGTGCGGTATCCCAGGAGACACGTTTGAATCTGCCTTCGCCACGTTCCCCGACGCGCATCATGGGATACAGCAGGCGCTCCGCCGAGTAGATGCGCTGGCGGTATGAGCGGCCGCGCAGACAGGCCCTTAACTGGGGTTCTTCAAATGTGTCCTTGCCGTGTTGACCGTCTGCCTGATAGCTTCCGTCGTCGGTCGACAGGCGGACGATGACATCACCCTTTTTGTGGGCCACCAGCATGTGACGGGAACCGCAATTGTGTGCGCAACTGGTGACTACGGTTTCGAGTTCATCATCACGTGGATAGGGTTCGTAAGCAAAGGCCCTGGCCTGTTTCGCAGTACGCAGGTCAATAAGGCTGCCGCCGGTCAGGGTCGCGGCGCCAGCAGCAGAGGTCTTCAGGAATGACCGTCGGGTCATGTTAAGTCGTGATGCGAGCGCCTTCAGTTTATCAGGATCCATGTAGATACCCATTCTGTTCGATGATCACTGTGCTGGTTGTACGGATTCCCCGGCTATGCCGCCAAGAAAACGTGCCTCCGATTCGCTGGGCCGGTCCTTTGCCCAGTCAGGAATCTGCTCGGCGATACCGGGCCAGCTATGACGCGGGAAAGGGAAACTGGTCCGGAACCATGCGCGTCCGCCGTGGCAGCCAAAACACACATCTGCATCTTCCTGGCCAGCCTGTTCGATGGCTTCGGCATTGAGGAAATTAACCTGGTGGCGATGGGTACGGATCGCAATATGGCAGGTCAGACATGAATCACCGAAGGTTTCGCTGACTTCGAGCCACGGGCCGGGCAGCCCCATGAGCTGGTAATCAAACTTTCCATGACACATCAGGCAGGTCTTCGGATTGACCACCTTGCGCAGCGTGAAGCCGGCATCGTTGCTGGTTGGCGGGACTGGTGCCTCCTCGCGAGGGTCGTGGCCCTGATGACAGGTGTTGCACTTCATGTCCATCACCCGTTTCGCCAGCGGCGTTACCAGGTGACGCCGGTGAAAAGTCTCCTGTGGTCCTGCATAGGTGTTCAGAGTCTGGTACCACGCCAGCGCTTCACTGGCCGTAACCCCGGCCGGTGACTGTTCCAGCACCTTGCGTTCCAGTATTTCCTGATGGCAACCCAGGCACTGTTCATCGCTTGTGCTATCGATTGCCGGTTTAAAATGGCTGGGATCCCAGCGCGCGGCTTCATATGCCTCTGTATCAGGATCGGCTGCCCGGACATCTATCCAGGCAGTAATCGTGCTTACCATAGCCAGCAGCAGAAAGATGGTTACCTTGACAGTTTGCATCAATCCCGTGTCCTTGAGAAAAGACAAATCAGTTCATGGCGAAAGAGATCAGAGGGTACGTCCCTGTACCCCCAGGATCCCTATTGAACCCTCACTCGCCCTTGGGTGGCGTCCATTCTTTCTTGCCTTCCATGCCCTGCATTCCGGACATACCGCCCATGCCTGACATGCCGGACATACCGCCCATGCCTGACATTCCGGACATACCGCCCATACCTGACATTCCGGACATACCGCCCATACCTGACATTCCAGACATACCACTGGCCGGATAGAAGTAGATCTGGCCCTGGGGTGTGATCTGGAAATAGCCGGACATACCGCCCATGCCACCCATGCCTCCCATGCCGGACATACCGCCCATGCCGGACATGCCGCCCATGCCGGACATGCCGCCCATGCCGGACATGCCGCCCATGCCGGACATACCGCCCATGCCACTCATACCGGACATGCCGCTAGGTACCCAGACCCACTGGCCGCCCATGCCTTGCATACCGGACATACCGCCCATGCCTGACATTCCGGACATACCGCCCATGCCTGACATGCCGGACATACCGCCCATGCCGGACATGCCACCCATGCCTGACATGCCGGACATACCACCCATGCCGCTCATGCCTGACATGCCGCCCATACCGGACATCCCGCTCATACCACTGGCCGGATAGAAGTAGATCTGGCCCTGGGGTGTGATATTGAAGTAGCCGGACATACCGCCCATGCCACCCATGCCTTGCATGCCGGACATACCGCCCATGCCTGACATTCCGGACATACCGCCCATGCCACCCATGCCTTGCATACCGGACATGCCACCCATGCCGCCCATGCCTGACATACCACCCATACCGCCCATGCCACTCATGCCGGACATGCCGCCCATGCCGCTCGGCACATAGACCCACTGGCCACTCATGCCTTGCATGCCACCCATACCGCCCATGCCTGACATACCACCCATGCCGCCCATGCCGGACATGCCACCCATGCCACCCATGCCTGACATGCCGGACATACCACCCATGCCGCTCATGCCTGACATGCCGCCCATACCGGACATCCCGCTCATACCACTGGCCGGATAGAAGTAGATCTGGCCCTGGGGTGTGATATTGAAGTAGCCGGACATACCGCCCATGCCACCCATGCCTTGCATGCCGGACATACCACCCATGCCTTGCATGCCGGACATGCCGCCCATGCCTTGCATGCCGGACATGCCGCCCATGCCTTGCATGCCGGACATACCGCCCATGCCTTCCATGCCGGACATACCTTCCATACCGGACATACCTTCCATACCGGACATGCCTTCCATACCCGACATGCCGGCCATACCCGCCTCAGCGGAATGGACTTGCGGTGCACCGATCAGAGATCCCATTACGGTAACCAGTCCGATGATTTTCTTGAAGCGATACATTCGTGACATATTCATATCTTTCTCCTTCTCCTCAATAATATTCTTCTGAGTTAGACTGCGGTTATCCGCAGTCTGGTTTGGCACCGGCCTGGCAAACAGGCCGGGGTTTCTTTGCGCCCGCGTAGCGGGTGAGGCTGAGCAGCCAGGCGCCCTTCAGTCACCGGTATACCAACCACGCATGTCATAATGGCCCGTCATGCCTGGATGGATAAACGGCGTATACCAGTTACCCTGGTCCTCGAGAAAACCGAGGCTGTTGGGGTAGGGCTTGCTTACGCCTGTCAGTGCTTGCTGATACCAGACGTCACCCTTGATCACCTGCTTGATGACAGGTGCGTTGTTTGGACGCTCATAAGGTGTGAGACCGGCTATTGGATACTCTGCCTGCGCAACGCTCCATGCACTGAGCAGTGCAGCCGTAAGTCCGACGGACACTTTTCCCTGTCGATGATGTTTCAACTCACTCCTCCCCACGAGTGAAAGTCACAAGATCATACCGCGCTTTGATTTTCAAAATGCGGTTTGCCTTTAACTCCCTCAAATCTAATGTAGCAAACTCTGAGCCAATAGCCGTCAACTTCCTGCAAGGGTCTGTTGTCAAACGGGTATTAGACTGATTGGCGGGAGCCGGGTGTCGTTCGCCAGTTACTGAAATCTGCCAATTTGGCGAGAGAAAAGGCTGGATACACACAACCTCATTGATTTGCCTGGAGAATTATTTATGCCAAATTTGCAGGTGATAGTGCGTTTCGCCAGCCGGGAGTGTACAGGCTGCGCAGCATGCATTTCGACGAGATCCGGGAAGGGTGTTAAGGACTTTTCACCGGATTGTCGGGCAGGAATACTAAAATAAAGGCAACAGCTCGCCGTTCCGCTTGTTAATGATCAATTCATTACGCAACCTGTAGGGTGGTATTTGGTCAACAATCTTGACAAGATAAATCCAGTTGATGTTGCGAATACCGCCCACGCCAAGCTCTGTATATCCGGACTCCAAACGCCAGTTTTCACTGATCCGCCATGCCTCTTCGATGGTGTTTACCGGCAACTTTACCCCTGCCGTGAACAGGAATTCCTGTTGTTCTTCGGCACAATCCGCTTTGGTTGCGGTGGGAAGTGGAAGGGGGTGCGCTGGCGCCAGGAGATGTAAAGCGTTGCTGCCTTCCTGTACCAGATTCCAGCTGTAAGCCTCTAACAATTCATGTAATTGCTGCATATCTTCAGATGACACCGTCAATGTGATCGATACAGGTGCCGGTTCCTGTGCCGGTGGAGTGTCCCGTAATGGCAATAAAAGGGTGGAACCATCAGGGGCGCGCTCTACGCGCCAGCCACGCGTTTCCAGCAGGCTGCGCAGGCTTTCAAAATCGCCGGTCATCGATGGCTGCGGCACAGTGACATCGTCTGCCTCCGCTGCCTGTGGAGTGTCTCGTAACGGAAATAACAGGGTGGAACCATCAGGGGTACGCTCTATACGCCAGCCCCGCGTTTCCAGCAGGCTGTGCAGGCTTTCAAAATCGCCGGTCATCGATGGCTGCGGTGCAGCGACATCGCTCGCCTCCGCATTCCATGCCCATATGGCATATCCCGTCAAAGCAAGCACCAGAACCCATCGGAAAGCCTCGTGCCACCGGATCAGAATTTTCATGTTATGCTCCTCAATACATTAATAATAATTAGTTAATCGACCGCGCAGGGTATGTGCATGGCGACTTTGTTATCGACCTGGGTAGCAGGTGTCGGGCGCTCGTTATGGACGGAGCAATTGTCATGCCAGTTGCCAGGTACAAGGCAGGCATCCAAATTGAGTCGCTGCGGAACCTGACTCACACACTGGTGTATTTTCCGGTTGAGGAGGTGTCCGCTTTGGGGCTGCCAGTATCGCAGTAGCTTTTGATGTTAGATGAATATAATGCCCACAGCGACCACACGTTGGATAAAGACGAGTCTCAGCCGCAAGTTTCTGTCAGGCGTCGCTGCAGGGCTGGTCGTGACCTCGCTTGTCTTCCTGTTGTTGTTTATGGCCATGTACCGCGCCCAGTTGCAGTCAGAACGCATCCAGGCCGTAGAAGATATTAATCGGCTGCTGCAGACGTCTCTGGAAAACGCAATGCTCAAGCGGGATCTGGACGGACTGCGCGACATCGTTGCCAGACTCGGTCAACAGGACGGCATTGTTGGGGTAATGATCGTCAATCCGGACGGTGAAGTGCGTTTTGCCGCTGATCAGAACATGCTGGGGCACCAATTTTCCAGGGAAACGGATTCAGCCTGCCGCGTATGTCACTTGAGCGGAAGCATGCCTGACGACACCACTGTTTTTACCGTAAACGAACGGGGGCAGGAGGTCTTGCGCAGCGTTAACCCCGTGCAGAACAAGGCAGCCTGTATCGGTTGCCATGGCCCGATAGAGACTCATCCTGTCAACGGCGTCCTGTTTGTCGACTACGATGCATTGCCCATTCGTCGTCATGCGCAACAAACGACTTTGTTACTCATGGGATCCGGTGCCCTGGTGGTGTTGATCACGTTAACGGGTGGCTGGTGGTTTATGCGCCGATTCGTTCTGCAACCGGTACAGCAGTTGTGCAAAGCCAGCCAGGCGATGTCAGAAGGACAACTTGATGCGCGTGTCCACTTGCCCGTAACAGATGAACTGGGAGAGCTCGGCCGCACTTTCAACGTGATGGGAGAACGTCTGGAGCGGAGTATGCGTGAATTACAGGAGAAAGATTTATTCCTGCAAGGCGTTGTGGATGCCATTCCAGACGGTATTCGCGTGATAGACGATCAGTTCGCAATTGTGCTGTCCAATCAGGCCTATCGCCAGCAGCTGGGTCTTGCAGAGGAAGAAGAAAGCGCCAGGCCGTGTTACCTTTCCAGCCACAAGCGTTATCAACCCTGCCCGCCAACACTGGTACGCTGTCCGCTTCACGAGATCCTGAAAAACGGCGAGCCTGTGAAAGTGCTCGATCAGTTTATTGGTGCTGATGGTCGGCCGTTTTCCGTGGAAGTGGTTGCTGCACCCATGCAGATGCCTGTCGGGGATGACTCCAGGACCCTGATCGTGGAATCAGTGCGTAATCTCGAAGAACATGTTCTGTTCTCACAGGAACAACGACTTTCAGAACTGGGACGACTCGCGGCTGGTGTGGCCCATGAAATTCACAACCCGCTGACATCTATACGCCTTGCACTGGACTCGATGGTGAAAGCGGGGAAGCAGGCTGATGGGAACCTTTCCAGGGCATGGGACTATCTTGAGGTTATTGATTCACAGGTCGATCAGTGCATCAGCATAACAGAGCGACTCCTGAAAATGAGCCTGTCTCCTGGGCAGCGCCAGGTTGTGGATATGAATGTCGCGGTTGGCGAGGTTATATCACTGGTTGCATGGGAAGCCGAGAACAAGAGTGTTTCAATCCATCAAAAACTCGATCCAGGCAACCCGCGGGTCATTGCGACTGAAAGCGAATTTCGTACTGTGATCCTGAATCTGGTGCAGAATGCCTTTCATGCAATGCCGGATGGTGGACGGATCGACATCTGCACCCGGAAGAATAACGGAAACGTAATACTCATCGTCGGGGATACGGGGGTGGGCATTCTCCCTGAAGACCGGCCGCATATCTTCGAGCCTTTCTTCAGTCGCCGTGCTGACGGCGTGAATGGCACAGGGCTCGGCTTATCCATTCTTCGGGCAGTTGTCGACCACTATGGCGGACGCATCGAGGTAGAGAGCCAGCGCGGTCAGGGTAGCCGATTCACCGTATTATTTCCCGATGCCGATAGCGAGGGAAGGTACTAGTTATGATAAAAACCATCCTGGTTGTCGAAGACGACAAGATTCTAAACCGGCTCATTGCCGAACACATCGAACGCATAGGCTATGCGGTTCGGGCTGCGTACACCTGGGCAGAGGCCGATCAATATCTGGCGCACCATGAACCGGATCTCGTTTTGATGGATGTGCGACTGCCGGACGCGAACGGGATGGAACTGCTTCCCCGGTTGGCAGGTGTGCAACCCGTCATTGTTGTCACTGCATACGGATCGGTGAAGGATGCCGTGAAAGCCATGCATGCAGGGGTCGAAGATTATCTGACCAAACCCATCAGCCTGGATGAATTGGAAATCGTGGTAAAGAGGACGCTGGATAATATCGCCATGCGAGCGGAACATCAATTTTGCATACAGCGGATGCAGGCCAGTGAAGGCAAAAAGCTCATGATTGGAAACAGCCCGGCCATGCAGGAGGTCCATCGCCTGATTGATGCAGTTGCCGGTACCGATATGACCGTGCTTATTCAAGGAGAAAGTGGTGTCGGTAAGGAGCTCGTGGCGAAGACAGTCCATGAGCGCAGTAACCGGTCAAAATGTAATTTCGTTGCAGTGGACTGCTGCACCCTTCCGGAAAAACTGTTCGAATCCGAATTGTTCGGACACGAACGCGGTGCCTTCACCAGTGCTGACCGGCAAAAGAAAGGACTTATCGAGGGCGCCGGTGGCGGAAGCCTTTTTCTGGATGAGATAGGCGAAATCGAAATGGCGGTGCAGGCCAAACTGCTGCGCGTGCTCGAAACCGGGGTGTTTCGCCGGGTCGGAGGAACGAAGGATTTACGCGCCAATGTGCGGATCGTGGCGGCCACGAACAGCGACCTGGAAAAGGCCAGCCGGGAAGGAAGCTTCCGTTCCGACCTTTACTACCGCCTGAGTGCTTTTATCATTACAGTTCCTCCGTTACGCGAACGCCGTGAGGATATACCCGAACTCGTTGATTATTTTATAGGTAGTCGCGAATTTTCACGCCGCATCAATACCACGGTATCTCGTAGTGCGATGCGCGCCTTACTGGCCTATGACTGGCCAGGCAATGTCAGGGAACTGAAAAACACAATCGAACGCGCCATCATACTTTCCTGGCAGACCAGGAAGATACGTCCAGAACATCTTGCGCCTATGATTGCCAGTACCGAGTCGTCAAGTTCGGTGACATTGACCTTCGATCATGAGCCGAGTCTTGCCGAGGTTGAGGGAAAGTATCTGCAGATGCTGCTGACGAAGTACTCGGGACATCGTTTGGACATAGCAAAAAGGCTGGGTGTCAGTGAAAGAAATATTTATCGATTGATCGATAAACATCAGCTAAAGAGCTGACAGCACGACACACAGTGCTGGGTGATCAGCGGTAACATCCCGGGCTGCAATGCCCTTTACCCGGCAACTGCAAGCGGACCTTCCTTAGTCCGCCGCTCTCCCCGGGATCAATGCACCCAGGGTAAGATTGACCCATAATGCTTCCTGCAACGCCCGGTAAAGATCATCCGCTAACAGTTCCGTGATCTGGCGGGTAAAGGTCGGCGTCTATAAATGATCGTACGCCAGTGAGGTATTCACCAGCGGCGTAGTACAGGCCAGGATTCAATCCGCGGACAGGTGAATCAGCGGTAGTCATGGCGCGTCTAAAACAAATGCCGGAAATCAGCAGAAAGAAGAACTTATTGGCCCAAAATTGCAATAATTCTAGACGCAGAATCGTAGTATATAGTTTATATAAAACAGAGAGATAAGTGTAGTTAGACAATCAGTAGGGGATGAGGGAATGGAACCGAATCTGAGGTTCACAAAATTGTCAGGAACAATTTTGAACGCCGCGAAGCGGCGGCCCCGAAGGGGCGGCGGACAGGGATGTCCGCCGTAAATCCTCTCACCCCGACCAATGGTGAGCTTGATCGGTTCCTGAATATCGAGTCGCCGATTACCTGACCAAGGTCTACGATGTGGCCATTGTCGGGGCCGGTCCGGCCGGTATGTCGGCCGCAATCTATGCCGTGCGCAAGAATCTTTCGAAGCTGATAATTACCTCCGACATTGGCGGGCAGTTGGGTGCCACCTATGAGGTTGGCAATTACCCATGCATTCAGATGATCACCGGGCCAGACCGTCGAGCAGTTCGAAGTACACCTGGACAAGGTGCGCAGTGCCGATCGGGTCGAATCACTGACATTGCATGATCCGGTCGAGATTCACGGGTCGGGGCAGGTGGAAGGAGTCACGGTGAACAATCTTCAGACAGGCAAGGTCCGAAGACTCGATGTGCAGGGGTACGAGCAATTGGCCGAGAAAAATCGTCCGCTCGGTATAGCGATGAACATCGAACTGGACATGCCTGAACATTCATTGGAGGAGGTTGATTGTGAAGACTGGCTTGGCAACCAGTCGCCGAACGTATACACGGTATAATTGATTTCAACGTGGCATCCTGATGGTGCTTGCAAACTGGCACGGCAATACGATCTGGCAGAGTACGTGGTTTGCAGCTCTGCACACGAGGAACACACCCGCCATGCCCTGTTACTCGGTGCTTACCCTGGTGCCGATGCAGCAAGGGAAGCAATAACGGGTTTGCCGCCTGAGTTAAAAACCGGCAGGCCATGGATTAGAGAAATTACAGGTCTCAAGCAGTTGATGGTAAGTAACAGCCGGCAAGCCGAGTAAGAGGCAGCCGTACCGATGTATATCAGGGAAAAATGTGCTTTGACAGCATTATTTGTAGTTTAACCGGGATGAGGAATGCGCCATGAATGAAACCAGAAAGTATATCGATGACATGCTCGATGAACTCAGGAAAGAGCGTGAAGAGCTCAAGCTGAAACTTGCTCTGGCCAAGATGGAGGCGGGTGACGAGTGGGAGAAACTTGAAGGCAAACTGCAGAAGCTCGAGTCCAAGGCCAGTGAGCTTGGCGATGCCACCGCGGAAGCTTCAAAGGGTATCGGAGCGGCAGCGCAACTGCTCGGCGAGGAGATCCGGAAAGGATTCAGGATTATCGCCAAACGCCTTTAACCGGAAGGCATCTCAGGATTGGAACCCGGCCCAGTTGCCTGATATCGCAGGTGTGCGGACCCATCAGTGAGACAAGCGCATGCCTTGCCCTTCGTTTGCAGGGAAATCCGTATTGTGCACAGGCCACAGCAAGATGAATGCAAACAATTGCGATGTATATCATCACGGTTGTGAACTCTGGTCGGGCTTGCGAGATTGTGAAATGTTTTTACCGTGCAGGAACTATAATAGCAACGTAAGGTCGCATCCCGTGACGTGGATAATTCAGGCAAGGAGAGAATCAGTGGTAACTCAAATACACCATCAGAAACAGACAAAGGCAGCAAAGCAAAACGCGGCAACGCTATCAGAAGCAAAGCATCAGGCGGCCCGGGATGTCACTCCGGAACAGCGACATCAGATGATCGCGGTAATAGCCTATCTTATCGCCGAACAGCGTGGCTTTCAGGGCGATATGGCATTGAATGACTGGTTACAGGCAGAAGTGGAAGTGGATGACAGCGTCACAGCTCGACATTGAATGATGCCTGGAGGCGAGGGTGGCCGTGTGACGCCGAAGGTGCGTGCAGGTGTGCCCTTGCCAATGGGTGCGCGCTAGCGCAATGCGGGAATCAACTTCGCAATATTCAGCTGCAATATCAACGCTGTCAGCCTGCTGCTGTCCAGTAGTCAGCGGGATAATAAGCCACCGTTACAGTAACGCTTGGTCCCCGGCAGAACCGTACCGGGGATAAGTGGCATCTGTGGGTGAACGGTAACGGTCTGGGCACCCGCTATGCCTGCCCGTTCGATGGGTCGTATGCACCCGGGCAGGGTGATCGCTTCAACCAAAACAGGCTCCTGTTCGACCCGCATGCGACAGCGCTTGCCGGCACCGGGTGACGGGACTTCGCGCGTGCCTGCAGCAATTACGTATTAAATACCGATGAGATAATGCAGCGGTAAAGCCCCGGTGCCCGGTGCCGGATGGCCGTAAGACCGGGAGAGCGGCCAGCCACCGTGAATCCCACGGTCCGGCATGTGATCCATGAAACACGTGTACGGTTTTCTCACGATAACCCCTCGTTAGCGGTCGGCATACGGCGGTCTGTCCACGCTCGGCAGCATAGAGCGGCGCCCGGCCAGCTTTTTGTGCGCGTGTCTGGATGCAATGGTATGGCGGCCTGGGTATCGTCGTGCTGTCGATCACCCTGCTCATGGGGCATCGCGCTGCTGCGCGGTAGCTGGCAGACCCGGTTGAAAGCGGGGAGACGCTGATCGCAATGTCGCGCATCCATGCGCGGCACAGCCTTGTCATCCATGTGTGCCTGACCCTTCTGGGCCGGCCGTGGTGTAGCCTCCGGCCGGTGAAGGCTTCGATGCCCTGCTGCTGGTACTGGCGGCGGTCTCGACAGGCGGCTTTTCCGCGTTCGATGCCAGTCCCGCCGGGCCGGGGTCAATGATCACCATGGCGGTGCTGGCAGACGCCCTGCTGGGTGCGGTGTCGATGCCATTGTACTGGCGTGTGGTGCAGGCGGGGCCGGGTGGGAGTTTGCGTGCACTTTTCGGCGATGTTGAGCTGCGTATGCTGCTGGCCGGCTGTCTGCGGGCGGGAGGTTTGCTGACCTGGTTCGCCTGGGAGCATGGCACGGCAAGGTACTGGTTCCACGGGCTGCTGATGGGCATTTCCGCCCTGACGACCACGGGCTTTGCCACCCTGCCGGTAGCGGATATGGGTACGGCCACGAAGCTGCTGATGAGCATCGCCATGCTGGTGGGTGGCAGCGTCGGTTCCACCGCCGGCGGCTTCAAATTATTGTGCCTGCTGATCCTCTGCATGCTGCAACTGACACTGCGTCGCCTGGCGATGCCGCCATATGCCGTGGCGGTGCCCTATCGCTCGGGGCATAAGCTTGACAACGATGACATACTGCGGTCCTTGATGATATCGCAGCGATGATTCTGTTACAGGATGAAATCAGCTTCAAAGCCAGGCAAACGCCCGTTGTCCGGACACGCAAGGCAGCCAGGTGGAAGCTATACTCTTGTTAGTGCCGCCCCGTCGCGGGTATTCAGTCACACTGGAAGAATCAGGAGCCAGGTCTATGCCGGTCTACGAACACATTCTCGCTGCCGTTGATTTGGGCGATCATAGCGCAAGGGTGTTGCAGCATGCGCAAGCAATGGCACAATTGTGCGAAGCAGAACTAACCGTCCTGCATGTCGTGAACGATAGCCTGCCTACAGATGTGGATAACCTGATCGCGCTCGCGGACGATCTCGAAAGCAAGCTGGTTGAGGCTGCTGAGAAACAGCTGCATGAATTGCTGGAGCGGGAAGCACTCACCAGCAGTGTCCGGACTTCCATCGTGTCCGGACGTCCCAGGGTCGAGATTGTGCACATCGCCGAAAGAGAGAAGGCGGATTTGATCGTCCTGGGCGCGCACGTCCGGCACGGTCTTGCCGGTCTGTTCGGCTCCACTGCGAGCCACGTACTGACCCAGGCAGCCTGCAATGTACTGGTCGTGCGTTAGGCAGTCTCCGGTTGACTGATTCCGTGTTGATGAAAGTGCTTCGCAACGCCTGCAATGACAGGTTGCCTGGGTTGATCGGGGGTTCCTGAGCAAAGGTAGTTCATATGAGCGGCTTTACATCGTCCTACTCGCTGCTGCCACCCGTGGTCAGGACCTTGCTGATCGCCAACGGCCTGATGTTCATTTTCGAGCTTTACTATGGCGAGCCGCTGATTACCGCCCTGGCGCTTTGGCCGCTGGGCCAGTCGGGCAGTTTTCCGGATCAGCCTGTACAGCAGCATTTCCAGCTGCTGCAGCTGGTGAGCTACAGTTTTCTGCATGGCAGCGTGATGCACCTGTTTCTGAATATGTATGCCCTGTGGCTGTTCGGCACGCGTATGGAGAATGTCTGGGGCTCCGCTGCATTCACCGTTTATTATTTTGTGTGTGTGATCGGTGCCGGACTGGTGCAGCTGCTGGTGTCCACACAGAGCGGCGACTACTACCCGACCGTCGGTGCCTCCGGTGGCATATTCGGGCTGTTGCTCGCATTTGGCATGCGGTTTCCGAATGAAGTGCTGCTGCTGGTGTTCCCGCCGGTGGCATTGCCGGCAAAATGGTTCGTAACGATTTATGCAGGCATCGAGCTGTTCGCGGGCGTTACCGGGACCGCGGCGGGGGTGGCGCATTTTGCCCATCTGGGCGGCATGTTGTTCGGTTATCTCCTGATACGGTACTGGCGCATGCGCCCGCCCGGAGCACGTTGACCTTATTATGAAAACGGAGCGGGTCAGTTGCTGACCGTGTCAGGGGCTTTGGCAGAGAATTATCTCCATGGCGTGAAATTACAAGGCGCAATCAAGGTTGTATCTTTCTTCCTTACAGAAAACCCCGAACCAGGTAAAAACTCAACAGCAGCCCGAGAATCCCGATAATAGCGTTCGTGATTATTCCCAAACGAACGTTGTAACCACCGGGTATTTCAACCGGTCTTAATGTCTTCAGTACCTGCCGGTACTGGTTTATCGAAACGAATGCCAGGAACGAGGCGAGCAGGATAAAGGAGATACCTACGATGAAAGAAATATGTCGTTGAAAAACCTTTATTTCGTCTTTACCCGCGATCTCGAGAAACAGGCCAAAACGTTCTATAACAAAACCGAACGCCATAAGTGAAATGCTGGTTCTGTTCCACGCCAGCAAGGTGCGTTCGGCAGCAAACAGCACTCTTGGATCATTCAGGTCGGACATCTGTGATACCTTGAATTAAATTATCTGAGAGCAATCAGGCGCCGGGCACCAACAGCGGCGTCCCGTTCATTTCGTGCCATTGCAGTATGCCGTCCCAGATTTCCTGTGCCGTTTCGGCGTACCAGAACAGCTCGCGGTCCTCTTCATCGATTACGCCTTCCTCGACCAGAAAATCCACGCTGAAGGCCTTCCGCCAGTACGCTTCACCGACGAGCACGATCGGTACCGGCTTGATCTTGCGTGTCTGCACCAGGGTCAGGGTCTCGAACAACTCGTCGAACGTACCATAACCACCCGGAAATGCCACCAGCGCCCGGGTGCGTAACAGGAAGTGCAGTTTGCGCAAGGCGAAGTAGTGAAAGCGGAAACACAGGTCCGGTGTAATATAGGAATTTGGATACTGTTCGTGCGGCAGCTTTATGTTCAGGCCGATGGACTTGCTGCCCTCGTCATGGGCGCCGCGATTGGCGGCTTCCATTATGCCGGGGCCGCCACCGGTCATGATCACCAGCTGACCGTCGCGTGATTGCTTGCCGGCCCGGCTCACCAGTCGGCCGAACGCCTGGGCTACCTCGTAATAAGAACTTTTGGCCAGTACCCGCTCGGCAACATGCAATTGCCGCTGCAAGCCGGTATTGTCGGGATCACCGGCGAGTTGCTCGCGCGTCTTATCCAGCCTGGCCTGCGCGGTTGAAGGGTCATGAATCCGTGTACTGCCAAACACGACAACGGTGTGCCGGATATCATGTTTCTGGAGCAGAAACTCCGGTTTCTGATAGTCAATTTGCAGACGCACGCCACGGGTTTCGTCCAGGTTGAGAAAATCGACATCCTGATCAGCCTGGAGATAGCTGGGATTTTCGAGGATTGCCTGCACACGATCCTGCACTCCGGGATCCTCTGCTGCGGGTTTGGGCTGGCATCCCGGCAGTGGCTGGCGTCGTTGCTGCGGGTGTGGCGGGGCAGGGATGCGTGCCTGCCCTGGGGCGCCGTTATTTTTCTTCATCGCGGTATTCCCTCGCGTCCTGAATGTTGCCCGTGAATATTACGTGACAATGCACTACCTGATATATCGATGTGTGCTTCAGGGCGTTGCAGGTGTCGATCAGTCATAGGATTCGGGCAGGTTTTGCTCCCTGTCCCGCTGCATGCGCGACAGGTGACTGTGCAGCAGCCAGCCGACTGCAATTCCTGTCAGCAGGATAAACACGAACATCAATGCCCTTGACATGACCACTTTCCAGAACAGGAAGCGCAGTTCGACAACCTCGGCGTTTTGAACGATAAAAATACTTGCCAGCGCAACCAGCAGCAGGATCGAGAACAGTTTCCAGTTCATTTATGCCTCATGGTGAATAGTGAAAAGCCGGAATCCCACGCAGGCCTGCACACGGTATGTCGGGATTGCCGATCCCCGATAATTTACCACGCCCTATGCTGGCTGTTCAGCCGCAT
The DNA here is from genome assembly GCA_963748215.1 of uncultured Gammaproteobacteria bacterium. Taxonomy (GTDB): domain Bacteria; phylum Pseudomonadota; class Gammaproteobacteria; order UBA9214; family UBA9214; genus UBA9214. The sequence goes on from CAVVHS010000006.1 coordinate 80,769, forward strand.
GTCGATGTTCACGGTGATTATTTGGGCTCTTCCCCAAATCATGTGGGCAGATCTCCTTTACAGGGCCGAATTCATTCGGCCACCAGCTGGTTCGTGAATGGTCGAATGAATTCGACCCTACAGGAGACAAGGAGGCCATCCTGTCCTGTGACGCATTGCACAGAAGGCGTCTTTCCCTGCACCATCAAGTCTGTTGCATCACCACGGTCACCCGCGGTCGTCATCATTTGCTTACGGAGACCAGCGCAGCACGTCTGCTCGGATGAAACACCCTTGGTCGAATGAATTCGACCCTATGGTCTGATTGAGCAGGTCCGGATTCATTCGGCCAAGCACCTTGCCATCAGAAGCAATGCGTCTCGTCTGAATTGATGTGTTACCCACTCAATCAGGTGAAGGCCCATTATTTGTGTGCCTTGCGCTTGTTCGGGACGTGCAAGTCGGCGCGGGCCTGGCGAAAAGGCCGAATCACGGCAGGCGCTTCGCTGACTTCGTTGTTGATGGCCACCATCCACTCGGCATAATCAGGGTCAAGCCTTATGAGTGTTTGCACGATTTCCTGTTTGTAGGCCGTCTCGATCGGGGCGCTGCGGCCGGGCCAGATCCGGAACTTTACACGTACAAACGGCCGACTGGCCGGCAATGAACCCGCTGTGCCGATTTCAGGTTTGCTGCGGATGATGCCCTGGAATTGCTGGACGAATCCCCGGGTGATTGCCTCTATTTTCTCCAGCATCTGCTGCGCAGTTTCCTGCTGCGATGAAAGGGTGATATCGGCAAAACAGCGAACGTACCCGCGCGGGTAAACAATGACATTGGACAGTGTCCGGTTGGGAATGAAAACCTGGGCGCCGAGCGGATTGAGCAAGACGGTAAAACGCATCCCGATACTCAGGACAAGCCCGGTCTGGCCCGAGATCTCCACCAGGTCGCCGATCTGGAATAAATCGGAAAAGATCACTGTCAATCCGGTCACCACATCCTGCACCAGTCCTTGCGAGCCGAAGCCGATGGCCAGTCCCAGGATGGAGGCACTGGCCAGATAGGCAGTCAGTGATACGCCGAATTCGTGCAGTACCAGCCCGATGGCACCGAAATACAGGGTGAAGACGAGTATGCTGGTTATCAGTCCTGCCAGGGTACGAAGCTTGGCCCAGCGCATGACCGCATCATTCGTGAGCAGGTGTTGCCCGATGAGACGAACCGCGCGCACCGTCAAATGGGCAATGGCGGCAATAGCGATTACCAGTACTATGCGTCCTGTTGTACCCAGTCCGGTGAAAGAAAATATGTCTGTTGTCACTGTACCTTGCTCACTGCGCAGGGGACTTCGGCAATCAAGGAAGTTCTGGTTTAATCGTAAAAAGACAGGTGCCCTGGCCATCCCGGCGCCCTGATTGTGATACTAGCGTGAACTCCCCGCCAAGAACAGCCAAGGGTTGCGGCACGGTGAAAGTCGCGGCCAGTCTCCCGGGGCCGGCAGGCAGTAACCCGTGGTGCATAGTGCGAGTGCTGTGATGCCGGTGCCCGGTACGGCCGGATTCAGCAGCGCCGGCTTCGGTAAGGCTCCTCGAACACCGGCCTGCCCGGTCAGGGTCCGGAGACCCACAGATTTGTGGAACAAGCCAATCGTTAGCTGTATTTTACGAGGGCGTGATCAAACCCTCCCGTCATGATTGAACAGATACAGGCGCAGGTCTTCCTGAAGTATGGATACATCATTCCTGATGACTTCCTGTCCGACATGCCTGCCATGAGTATTGCCGGTGACAACGTCGACCGTGACCGGGAGCGGACACCGCACCGCCGGGATATCAGGGTGATACGCAATTACATGATTACCTTCGGGCTGGTGAGTACGGTGTTCGATCTGCTGACATTCGGGGTATTGCTGTATCTGGCCGGTGAGGTGGCAGAGATATTCCGCACCGGCTGGTGCGTGGAATCATTGCTCACTGAATTGCTCATCCTGTTCGTAATCCGCACTTACAAACCGTTTTATCGAAGCCGGCCAGGCCGGTTTCTGGTCTGGAGCACATCCGGCGTTGCAGTGCTTGCGCTCCTCCTGCCCAATCTACCCCTTGGTGCCGTGTTCGGTTTCGTTCCCCTGCCTGCCACGATACTGGTTTCCATACTGTTCATCACGGTGCTGTACGTGGTAACGACCGAACTGGTTAAACGCGCATTTTTCCGGCACTTCATTATGCATCATGGATAGCGGTATGCCGGGCGACGATGAAAAGGTTCTGAAGCCGGCCTGGAAAAGGATCGGGACCTGGTTTGCCGGACTGGTGCTGCTGTCGGGCCTGATTATCGTCGTCAGCCACTTCGGGGAACTCAGGCGTTTTGTACAGTTGATGCGCCAGGCCGACCCTGCCTGGTTGTTCCTGGTAGTGATCCTGCAAGCAGCGACATATACCTGTGTGGCCACTGTGTGGAACCTGGCCTTGCGCAAGTCGGGTCTGCATTATTCGATTATTTCCCTGATGCCCGTCAGTGTGGCCAAACTGTTTTCCGACCAGGCGATGCCCAGTGGCGGTATGAGCGGATCCGCCTTTTTTATCACCGCCCTGAGCAGGCGTGGTGTGCCTGCTCACACGTGCATGGCAATCATGCTGTTGAGTCTGGTGGCTTTTTACGGCGCCTATCTCCTCGCTGCAGTCCTGACTGTCCTGTTGCTGTGGTTTTACCACGCAATCAATACCTGGAGTATCACTGTCCTGGTCGTTTTCTGTGTCGTCGCAGTGGGTATTCCGGTCGGTGCCCTGTGGCTGCGCAGCCTGGGAAGGAGGCAACTGCCACCGGTCCTGCTGCGATATTCCGTACTGAGCCGCTTGAGGGATACGATTGCAAACGCGCCTGATGAGCTGTTGCGCAGCCCTGCGCTGGTCATTGTTTCCATGCTGTTGCATGGCGCTGTTTTTGTCCTGGATGCCGCCAGCCTGTGGGTCATTTTGCAGATGGTCGGTGTGCAACTGTCTTTCTGGGTGGCTTTCCCGAGTTTTATCATGGCGTCCATGGTTGCCACGGTCAGCCCGACCCCCCTCGGGCTTGGCACCTTCGAAGTGACCTGCGTCAGTATGCTCGGGGTGCTCGGAATACCGATCGAGGCGGCACTGACGGCAACGATATTGCTGCGCGGTTTTACCCTCTGGTTGCCTATGCTGCCCGGTATGTGGCTGGTGAGGCGCGCACTGCGTTAACGGGTCTGGTACCACTGCTGTGCCGTATCATCATCAGGAAAGTTTATTGAATGCGGCTAATCCAGTGATTGGATGGTGTTGTGCGATACATGGACATGAAAATGCAGAACAACAATGATGTCATACCCGCGCAGGCGGGTATCCAGTCAGTCACTGATGAGCAGGGGCACAAATAATCCTGGATTCCCGCCTGCGCGGGAATGACGGCTATGTGGGTCAGCAGTGGGGCCGGATACATTTTTGTATTGGTATGAGCAATTAATGTGCCCGGCCCTTTTATTGATTGACTGCGCTGTGATATCGCGGGATTAACCATTTTCCAGAGACGCCTGCAACTCCATCCTGGTGTCATCATCATGCTTGCCCATCGGCACGATGAGTAGTTTTCCGGCGATAATCCGTGTGCTCTCCAGCTGATTGTTCCGGCGCAGCCGGGCGACTGTCGTCTGGCTGTTCTGCGCTATGGCGCTTAATGTATCACCCTGACGAACCCGGTACTTGACCGACTGTACGCGCTGGTCCGCGGTCAGTCGCGCGAGCCCTTCGCGGAAGCGTTGTTCACGTGCCGTGGGAATAAGCAAGGTGTGCGGCCTGGCGGGCGGTGTGATTGACCGGGTAAGGCCCGGGTTGAGGCGCTGCAGTTCGTTCATGGAGGACCCGGTCAGTCGTGCGGCAACCTGCAGATCAAGTTGTCCGCCGGTATCAACAGATGTGAAGTAATGGGTGTTGGCGATGGCCGGCAGTGTGATGTTGGAGGCCTCGGGGTTGGAGATGATGGCCTTCAGTGCGATCAGTTTCGGCACATAACCACGGGTCTCCTCAGGCAGCGGCAGGTGCCAGAAATCGACCGGTTTGCCCTGGCTGCGATTGAGGCGGATGGCCTTGTTTACCCGTGCGCGGCCTGCGTTGTATGCCCCCAGGGCCAGGAGCCAGTCACCGTCGAAGTATTGATGTAGCTCGCTCAGGTAATCCAGGGCTGCTTCGGTTGCTGCGACGATGTTCCGGCGGTCGTCAACCCACCAGTCCTGGCGCAGTCCGACATGTTTGGCCGTAGCCGGCATGAACTGCCAGATACCCACTGCCCCGGCAGGTGAGCGGGCATAGGGATCAAAGGCGCTTTCAATGACCGGCAGCAAGGCGAGTTCCGCGGGCAAACCGCGTTCCTCCACGCGACCGAGGATATAAAAGAGGTAGGGTTCACCACGCTGCAATATATGCTCGATATGACGGGGGTGATTGTGGAAGGTATCGATATGGGCTTGCACAGACGGCATGGTCTGTTGCGGAAAGTTGAACCCGGTGCGCAACCGCTCCCAGATATCAATGGCCTCGGCCGTGCCGGTAAGTGTCTCTTCCGCTGGCAAGTTATCCCCGACGGTTTTCAGGTGAGTGATTTCCGGCTGAAGGGAAGCGGGTGCAAGCAGGGTATCCAGCGCTCGCTCCCGGTCGCTGTTGATCAGGGGAGTGTCCGGTGAAATATGATGGTGTGCGGTCAGCGTAGTGGCGGCCACTGCAAGCGCCGGGACCCATAACGCATGTATTAGTGTCATTGTTGTGCAACTCCAGAATTTATTGTTGTTTCAGTTTTCCCTCTCTGGTGCGCAACCTCCGCCTGTGCTGCAGAGGTTTTTCCTTATTTCCTGTCTAATATAGATGCTATACGGCGGAAAGGTAGGGATGAATGGTACTTTGGTACAAGGAGACTATCCGCAAGCCGCTGTATCTGTATGAGTTGCGATGTGAAACGAATGAATTAACAAGGATTTGTCTAAATGGATCCGCCGCAGAATTTGTGCGTGTCCGGATGGGCTATTGCTCTTGCTGAATCGTCATGCGCGCGAATGAATTATTGATATTCCTGAAACGTTTCAATTACAAATCCGTGAAACGCCCAATAAGTCAGAATTGCGGCCGGAATTCACTGCTCGTTCACGATGCGTCAAGAGATTGGCCAGGTGAGGCCTCTCGGAAGTTCAAGGCAGCTCCAAGCCATCGTTTCCAGATGACAATTCCGAATTCGCGACACTCACGCTCCGAAGGCGATCCAGGGACTCATCCCTGTAATCGAAGTTGCTTCTTTCCGGGCTGAAGCTGTAAATCAACTCGCGTCGTATCTAACCTTGACTGGCAGCGTATAAGACATATACCTGACGCTATGGCGAATTATGAATCGTCCGGTCTGGACCGGGTATTCATGGCGTTGTCAGATCCAGTTCGATGTGCGATCTTGCAATGCCTGTCCGAGTGCGATGACCGGGTGTCCGAACTGGCCGCACCCTTCGATATCTCGTTGGCGGCAATCTCTAGGCACCGTGATGGGTTGGAGCATGTGGGGCTATTCGGATGAGAAGATGATGCACTACTGTGCCATGAAGAACCGACCCAATCTGTCCATGGATAACAGCACCGATGACAGTATCCATTTTAAATATTTCGAGAGTGAAGGTTTCAATGTTAAGGAACCTCTGATTAATTCGTCATGCCGGCGAAAGCCGGCATCCAGGCCATTTAAAAACACTGGATCCCGGCATGCGCCGGGATGACGATGAGTGAATTCATCAGGGGTCCCTAATATTAAAGAAAATCGTGCTCTCACCCCGTTTATTCCAGGCCCGTCATGCCGGCGAAAGCCGGCATCCAGGCTGATGAAAACACCGGATCCCGGCATGCGCCGGGATGATATGAGTGAATTAATCAGAGGTTCCTTAACAAGGATGCGCACGTGCATGAGCTCACCATTCGATTTATTGATGAGGACAAAATCGAGCAGGACCGGGTTCTCTACCGGGACGGCAAGCCCGTGGATACCAAACGTATCGCGTTAGAGCGTATTTAATCACAACCGGAGGAATTCGTTATGTCCAGATACCTGTTTGTTTATCATGGTGGCAAGCAACCTGAAACACAGGATGACATAGACCGTGTGATGAAGGCCTGGAGTGACTGGTTTTCCGATATGGGCAGTGCCGTTGTAGATGGCGGTGCACCAGTCGGGATTTCATCGACAGTCAATGCCGACGGCAGTGTCACAGACAATGGCGGCGCCAATCCTGCCGGTGGTTACAGCATCATTGCCGCAAATAATCTGGCTGACATACATGCCATGGCAAGGGGTTGCCCTATTCTGATTGATGGCGGCAGCATTGAGATCGCCGAAATCATGCAAATGTGATGTATGCAGCGAGGCTTGAATCTCCCTGGCAGGAACAGCGCCGCCCCGGTTTGCGGTAGCCAGTCACCTCACACCGCCTCCATTTCGTGTGCTGTGCTTATTCCTGCGTAGCCGGTCTGGCATGCCTTCCCAGAAAGGCGGCAATGTCGTTCATAACGTCGTAACGACTGCGGTAAGGGATTGAAAGTGCAGCGAGAATAGTGGCGTGATTGACCCCGTTGTAAACGTGTGGCTCGACCACCCCGCCTTTTTGCTGCACGATTTCAGTCATATTGACGATATTGCGCATATAGACTTTCTTGTCCTGATTGCCATAGAGCAGCAACAATGGTGGTTCGCTGCCATCGACAAAATGGCTGGGCTGGGACTCGGGGTAGTCCATGTCGGCAAAGAGTGCTGACATGTAGGGCTTGTCGAAAATAAAATCATACGGTGCGGCAAGACCAATGAAGCCAAGAATGTTTTGATGCAATTCCACGCCGAGATAACGCTCATTCACGGTCAACATGGCGGCAATATGTCCGCCGGCGGAATGCCCCATCAGGAAAAGCTGCTCCGCGGTGCCGCCAAATCGTGCGATATTTCTGCTGACCCACGCCACCACTGCTGCACTGTCTTCCATTATTTGCGGAAACAATACTTCCGGATAACGGCGATAGTCAGGAATCACCACCAGATATCCCCTTGCGGTCAGGGCCTGGGCAACAAATCGATAGGATTCCCGGGTATACGTGGTACAGGCACCCCAGCAGCCGCCATAGAAAAAAATGACCGTGCCTTTCACTTTTCCCCTGGGCTGATAGATGTCCAGCTTGTTGAGTGTATGTGTGCCGTAAGGCTGGTTTCCCGTCAGGGTGTAGTCATCAAAACGTGCCAGGGTGTTGGCTACCATCAATGCGGAACTAGAGCAGGCGATGAGGAGCGGTGCAAGCACGGCAAGCAGGAGTGTTTTCATCAGTCTTCCGGTAATGATTCCAGTACGAACCGCGCGACGCACAATACGCTACAGGTCATGGATTATATACGGGTACCCACGCCTGGCAGGTGGCAGACACTGATTTTAGAGTCATCGATAGGGGATCGGTAAATCCTGCCCCGCCTTCAGGCGATGACTCACTCCATGGTGCATGGAGTGAGTCGTGCATCATGAAATATGAATACCGGCTGTGATGATGAATAGCCACGGTAGCGCATGGAATATCACGGATAGTAACGCTGCATACCGTCTGCTTGCTGGAGGTGTCGCAAAAGGTGTTTGTATTATCGCAGGGTGTGCTGTGTGCGCCGTTACCGGTGCGTGAAACGCACCCTGTATTCTATTCCCGCTCCCCGGCGTTCACCTGAGGAGGCGGGTTAAATCGGCCGTATGGACGATCGATCCGGCTTTAGCCGGTGGAGTATTCGCTATTCACGTTGCATGTTCTGCACCGCAGGGGGTTCTGCTTCCTGGTTGCGATAGTCGCTACATTCCTCGATAGCCTCAATAAAATTCAGGCGCGTTACCCCGGTCACCAATTCCGCCTGGTAGCCTTCTGACCATGAGAGTAATGGCTGTACCTCAGCGCGCCATTCTTCAGCATCACCGCCGGCATAGAGCAGCACAACGTAGGGTTTGTGACACCCGGTAAAATGCAGGAAGCGCAGGCGCGGATTTGTCAGTTCCCTGACCCGGTTCGGGAGTCCTCCCCTGGCATTGATCTCGACTTGGGGGCAAATCACCATGACGAAACGGTTGGGCAGTTCACCACAGGAGTGACGCCAGCGGTCAAGTACCGCGGGGATGAGCCCGGGGATCGAGGCTGCACTCCAGCTTTGGACGTAGGGTGGTATCCCCTCGATTTCCAACCGCTCCCTAATCGGTTCCATGTTTTACTCCCGGCTGTTTGCTGGCTCGCTGATGGACAATTCCAGTCTAGAATAAAATTACTTTAAAATTGCCTAAAGTAGAAAAATAATAATAAAATTACGCCGTAAAGCGGCTAAAATAGAAAAACAAACCTGTTTGGTTGAATTTATCAGGAAAATAACCCATGGATGCAGTTGATCGGAAAATACTGGACCTGCTGCAGACCGATGCCAGCCTGACCGTCAAGCAGATTGCCGGGCAGATCCCCTTGTCGGTCACGCCGTGCTGGAAACGTATCCAGAAACTCGAGGCGCAGGGTTTCATCCGTGCGCGGGTTGCGCTCCTTGACCCCGAAAAAGTCAATGCGAATGTCACCGTCTTTGTTGCCATCAAGACCGATCAGCACACCAGGGAATGGATCGACCGCTTCTCCCGGGCTGTCAGCGATATGCCCGAGGTCATGGAGATCTATCGCATGAGTGGGGAAATCGATTATCTGCTGAAGGTTGTTGTCAGCAGCATCGAGGCCTATGACCTGTTCTACAAGAATCTGGTTGACCGCATTGAGCTATCCAATGTCACATCCAGTTTCGCGATGGAACGGATTAAATACACCACTGCACTGCCGATCAATGTAGAGCGCTAACCCGCCTGTTGCACCAGGCTGGTGGAGGGAATGACTGCAGTCCAATCGCCAGCATTGTATGACCACACGTCGTAGCCGGAACTGCATACCATCAGCTCGTGAGGTAGTAGACAGGCACAAAGAGAATCCACGTTCGACAATGTTTAGCTAGGGCAGGTCAGATACCCGCTGCGTAAAATACATTGTTCTATAATCCTTGTTTGGAATGGCAACCCCCGGAGTGGTCGACTGACCCGACAGGGGCAATACTTCCCGTTAACTGTCGTACAAGGAAAGGCCATGGGCATTTCCCGCGCTGGTCGAAGTTGAGGATGTCGAAGCTGTCCGCGAGTGGACTATCGAAGATGTTCGGCTTGCTGCGCAGATCGCCCCCCCCACGCCACCGAGTAACAGGACTGCGCAGCCTGTTCCCATGCTCTGGTAGTGATTGTTGATATCAGATGTTCAGGTATGGGGCATGTTTTCTTCCATCGGCAGGAGTTAAATCCGATTGTCCCTGATCAGGATTTTCCCCGGCCGGGATTATTGCCGCTGTATAAGCTCTCGGCGTGGTAGGCGAGATGCTCGCCGATGAAGGTGGCGACGAAATGATAACTGTGATCATAGTCCGGCTGCATGCGCAGGGTCAGCGGGAAATTGTGCGCCTTGCAGGCGGCCTCCAGGTTTTGCGGATAGAGTTGCTTGGCCAGAAACTCGTCACCGGTGCCGCTGTCGATGAGCAGCGGTATCGGTAGCGCACCTGCGGCAACCAGCGCGGTCGCATCATAAGCCTGCCAGGCTTCCTGATCCTCTCCGAGATAGGCTTCGAAGCAACCCTGTCCCCAGCCGCTGACCATGGGGTTGCAGATGGGGGCAAAGGCCGAAACAGATCGATAGGCTCCCGGATTTTTCAGGGCGCAGATCAATGCGCCATGACCGCCCATGGAGTGGCCGCTGATGGACTTGATGCCCGGCTGGACAGGGAGCTCGCGCTCGATCAGTGCCGGCAGCTCGCGGGTGACGTAGTCGTACATCCGGTAGTGCGCTGACCACGGTGCCCGGGTGGCGTTTACGTAGAATCCCGCCCCCTTGCCGAGGTCGTAGCGGTTTTGTCCATCCGCTACATCGGTGCCGCGCGGGCTGGTGTCGGGGAACACGAGTGCAATCCCCAGTTCGGCAGCATAGCGCTGCATGCCACCTTTGGTCCGCGCGTTGTCGTCGGTGCAGGTGAGACCGGACAGCCAGTACACCACCGGGACCCGTGCACTGGCTGCCTGGGGTGGCAGGTAGATGGAGAACCGCATGGTACAGTTGCAGGTTCCGGAGTCATGCGTGTAGCGGTTGAGCCAGCCACCGAATTCCCTGATATGTTCGATCTGCTGCATAACTAGGCTCCTCGGAGAATATTCGCGGCGTGAACGGGTTTGCCTTTATGTACGGGCCTGGAGGTACGTTTGATGTGAGTTTCCCGCAGTTTGTGGCGCGGCTCCTGGCCGCTGCGCAGCGGCGTATCTTTATTACAGCACTGGATCAGGGCAGATCGTCGAGCAGGCTCCTGTGCGGGGTATAATCGGAACCTGTTGCTGATCTGAGTGGAATACCGTCCATGCACGCAATTGTCGGTTTTACCCTGGTACCCATCGATGCGGGGATTTCGGTCTCGCCCTATGTCGCGGCCATTGAGCAGGTGCTCGAGGAATCGGGCCTGACCTTTGAGGTCAACTGCAACAGCACCAACGTGGAAGGGGAGTGGGAAGACGTGTTTGCCGCCATCAAACGCTGTCACGAGGTGGTCCACGGTGCGGGCGCACCCCGAATCCACACCTGCCTTCAGGTGGGCACGCGGGTAGACCGTGAACAGCGCATGGCCGAAAAACTCGAAAGCGTGGAAAGACGGCGCCACCGGTAAGAATGGTATTCGCCGACTGCTGGATTCACAACCGTGCCGCTCCCGGGCCAACCGTCTTCCTGCTCCATCAGCACATGCTGCAGCGGCCGATGGTTGATGAACGTTCGAGGGGATACTGAGTTGGTTTCCGGATCCGGTACCCATGGGCGTGAATGTGTCAGTGCACGAGCCGTTTTGCTGGACGCTGCCGGAACCCTGATCAGGCCCCGCGAGCCGGTGAGCGGGACGTATGCTGCGTTGGCCAGGCGCTGTGGCGTGGAACTCGAGGTCAGGAAGCTTGCACAGGCGTTCGAGACGGTCTTCGGCGATATGCCTGATCTGGCTTTCGAATGGACCTCGATTGATGAGTTGCACTGCCTGGAGCGGGCCTGGTGGCGACTGCTGGTGCGCCGTGTGGTCGCCGGGGCCGGCAACTTTACTGGCGATTTCGATAGCTTTTTTGCGGCGCTGTACGAGCACTATGCACAGGGCCATGCCTGGGAGTGCTACCCCGAGGTGCCGGATGTTCTGGCAGGCCTGCACGCCAGGGACTACAGGCTTGCCGTCGTATCCAATTTCGACTCCCGATTGCCCGGGATACTTCGTGCAGTGGGGATCTATGGTTACATGGATGCGGTCGTTTATTCCTCCAGGGCCGGCAGCGCCAAGCCGGATCCTGCTATTTTCAGGCAGGCGCTCGATGTGCTCGGTATTGCGCCGGAGCACGCGGTCCATGTCGGGGACAATCCGAAGGCCGATGTTGGAGGTGCACTTGCCGCAGGTCTTGCGGCACTGCTGATTCGGCGCGGTCATGCGCCTGCGGTTGGTTCCGGGCAGGCGATCAGCAGCCTCGACGAGCTGTTTATCCGGCTCGAAAGTTCGGGTGGCACTATGTAACCCGGGGACACGGCGGATGTGAAGGGGGATCGCTGTGCAGGGCAATTGCGCATGTCTCTGCTGTGCCGGTGATGAGTAGTGATGCCTAGAAATGTGGCTTTTCGGGTGAATTTTTATACATTTCCATACAGGCAATGATTTCCTGTTTGGCTTCATCAACACCACCCCAGCCTTCTACACGTACCCATTTGCCTTCGTCCAGGTCCTTGTAGTGTCCGAAGAAATGCGCGATGGCATCGAGAATCGTGGGTGAAAGGTCACGGAAACTCTGCACATCGCGATAGGTCTTGCACAACTTGTCGGTTGGTACTGCAAGCACTTTGGCATCGTCGCCGGATTCGTCAGTCATCTTCAGCACACCAACCGGACGGCAATGCACCACCGACCCGCTGATCAGCGGTACCGGGGTCAACACAAGAACATCCACCGGGTCCCCGTCTTTCGATAACGTGTGGGGAACATAGCCATAGTTACAGGGATAGTGCATCGCCGCAGTCATGAAGCGGTCCACGAACATGGCACCGGTATCCTTGTCGACTTCGTATTTGACGGGGTCGGAGTGGGTTGGAATTTCGACAATTACATAGAAATCATTCGGGCAGTCGATGCCGGAACTGACGCGATCAAGATTCATTGTAGGCTTACCGTCATTTGAATTCGCCTCTCGTTGTATAGCGTTCCATTGTCCGGAACACCGGGTTTATTCACCAGAATAATGATGCCAAGGCGGACTTTCTGATCGTCGGTGGCTTCAGTCATGCACGCGCCCGCGAGTTGTTATTCGGTAGTGTCACACGTCACCAGCTTGAGCACTCGAATATAGTCACCATTATGGCTCACTGACAGCGCCTGGCAGGCAGTCAGATTTGCAGAAGCAGATGTTTTGCAGGTTGATAAAAGGTTCGTTTTGCCGGGACTGTTACGTCTGCATGTTATCCTTGCCTGAAACCCAGCGCTTGCCGGTCACTGTGTCTTCCTGTTTCCAGAACGGCGCATCGGTCTTCAGGGTATCGATCATGTATTCACAGGCACGGAATGCGTTTTTGCGGTGCGCACAGGCGGCGGCGACAAACACGATGCGGTCATTCGGTGCAAGCTGGCCGACGCGGTGAATGATAACGGCATCGATCAGCTCCCAGTGCGTGATGGCATGCGCAGCAATCTCTTCCAGTGCTTTTTCGGTCATGCCCGGGTAATGTTCCAGGGCAAGCTGCGAGACGGCAGAGCCGTCATTGAGGTCGCGCACCAGGCCGGTGAAGCTTACTAGTGCACCTGCGCGTCCTGCACAGCGCTTGCGCAGCTGCTCCAGTTCCAGACCGGGGTCGAAATCCGCCTGCTGGACGAGGATCATTCAGCCACCCGTCACCGGCGGGAACCAGGCTATCTCGTCGCCGTCGTGTATATGTGTATCCGGTTTGACAACGGACTGGTTGACTGCGGTATGCAGGCGCGGGTCGCCAAGCGCCTCCTGCCAGTCGGCGCCGCGTGTCTGCAGCCAGGCGTTCAGTTGCGCCACGGTGGTGATGGTGTCCGGGAGTTCCAGCTGTTCCTCACCGGTACCCAGTGCTTCCCGCAAACTCGCAAAATAGCGTAGCTGAACCATATCTTGCCTGTTAGCCGCCGGTCTTTGCCATGAAGCGTACCACCTGCTGTGGTTTCTCCAGAAACTCATGACGTTCCGGTTTCAGGCTGATGGCAGCGCGTACTGCAGCCAGTAATCCGGCGTCATCGATGCCGGCACGCAGCAGCGGGCGAAGCTCGAATTTATGATCCTGGCCGAGGCACAGGTAGAGCGTGCCATCGACGGCGAGCCTTACCCGGTTGCAGGTCTCGCAGAAATGCTGCGAGATGGGTGTGATGAAACCGATCCTGAGGCGTGTGCCGGCAATCTGGACATAACGTGCCGGGCCGCCACCGGGTACGACACCCGGGATCAGCTTGAAATCTTCAGCCAGCCTGGCCTTGACCGTTTGCAGGTCAAGGTAGTGGTCGGTGGCGCTCCTGCCGGTGTCGCCGATCGGCATGGTCTCGATCAGTCGCAGTGTAAAATCATGTTCGATACAGAATTCGACCATGTCCCTGATCTCATCGTCGTTGATATCTTTCATGACGACCATGTTGATCTTGATGGGCTGAAAGCCGGCGTGTTTGGCTGCCATCAGGCCGTCCATGACCTTGTCGAGATTGCCGCGGGTGATTTCCTTGAAACGGTCGGCGCGCAATGAATCCAGCGAGACATTGATCCGCTTGATGCCTGCCCGGTACAACGCTGCGGCATGCCGTGAGAGCGCCACCGCGTTGGTGCTCAGGGACAGATCCTCTATACCCGGGATGCGTGAGAGTTGTCCGGTCAGTGTGGCCAGGTCCTTGCGAACCAGCGGCTCACCGCCGGTGATGCGGATACGCTGCACACCGAGGGTTGCAAATGCGCGGATAACCCGTTCGATCTCCGCAAACGTCAGCCATTCTTCCGGTTCGCTGAAATCCCGATAATCGCCTGGCAGGCAGTAGAAACAGCGCAGATCGCAGCGGTCTGTGACAGACAGCCGTACATATTCTATGCTGCGACCAAACGGATCAATCAAGCCAGTGTTCATGACCTATGAGGCTAACCCACCCCCGCTGTTTTATCCAGCATCCAGACACCTAAGTATAGACAATCATTGTCCCGGCAAGGTATTTGTCTGCCCAGCCAGTTTTTTCTCGATAAGCTGCCGGTCCGAGGGCGTATTCATATTCAGGAAGATATCCGGCGAGGCTGAAAAATCGGCCAGCGCCAGACGCTGCTGTTCATACCAGGTATCAATCTTGCGCCCCCCCTCGCTGAGATAGGACAGCAGGCTGGGGAGCAGTTCGCAACGCAGCAGTGCGAAAACGGGTTGCATGCGAATACCGTCATGTGCAACGCAGATTTCGGCGTCCATCTTTTCCATCTCGTCGCGGAGCGTGACGCACAGGTGTGCCGGGACGAATGGCGAATCGCACGGCACCGCAAGAATCAATGGCGTGGCGGCTGCCTGCATACCGGTTGCCATGCCGACCAGCGGGCCGAAAAAGTCACCCATCATATCGGCAATGACGGGATGGCCGAATTCGCGATACCGGTCGAGGTTGCGGTTGGCATTGACGATAATATGGCCGGCCTGGGGGCGCAGTCCGGCAATGATATAGTCGAGCAGGGGCCTGCCATCCAGTTCGATCAGGCCCTTGTCCTTGCCGCCCATGCGACGTGCCTTGCCGCCAGCGAGTATGACTGCAGTGATATCCGGGTCCGGCGTCATGGATTTTACTGGCATGGTATGTTCGTCCCTTTCGGTGTCTGCATGTGTTCACCAGAATAGTCAGATAACGATGCCGAAACTGGTGTATTTCCGGAGGTGGAAAAATGAACGAAGACGCCGTAAACATGGAAATCAGAAAATTCCTCAAGAAGGTTGGTATTACCTCGCAGCGGGAAATCGAGAAGGCATTGCAGGAGGCGGCTGCAGCCGGGAAACTGGATGAGCCGCTCTCTCTCAAGGCAACCATGACACTGGAAATCGCCGCGCTTGGGCTGGTGCATGTCACTGACGGTGATATCGCTGTTGAATGACCGTGCTCAGCGATCGGGTCTGGGCGGTCGGTGTTCGGGTTGAGCGTCAAAAATAATATTGCTCGCCCCGCTGTAAACCAGGAAATGTTTTCCCTTGGCGCGCGCGATCATGGTGATACCCAGTTCCTGCGCAAGTTCCAGGCCCATGTGGGTGACCCCGGAGCGCGAGAGTAACACTGCAATACCCATGAGGGCCGACTTCATGACGATTTCGGATGTCAGGCGGCCGGTGGTATAGAAGACCTTGTTCTCGCCACCGATAGCGTCCAGCCACATGTAACCGGATATGGCGTCGGCCGCATTGTGGCGCCCGACGTCTTCGGTATACATGAGTATCTCCGAACCCAGGCACAGGCCGCAGCCGTGTACTGCGCCCGCGCGTTTATAAATATCGTTGTGGTTTGCAACATTCTCCAGCAGGGCGTAGAGGGTTGACTGGCGCAGTGTGACTGCCGGCAGCTTCACCGTGTACAGGGAATCCAGCGTGCAGCTGAAGACCGTGCCCTGGCCGCATCCGGTTGTCACAGTGCGTTTCCTGAGCTTCTCATCCCAGCCATCGATGCCTTTCCAGGTGGTCACCCTGACCGACTCGGTGCGATGATCGACGTTGACAGACTTTATCTGCTCAAGCTCATCGACGAAGCGCTGGTTGCGCAGGTAGCCCAGTGCAAGCGCTTCCGGGTGGGCGCCGATGGTCATCAGGGTGACGATTTCGCGCTCATCCACATACAATGTCAGTGGCGACTCGCCCGGAATCTCTACCTCACGCACCGTATTGTATTCATCAACCACACTGACCGGGTGGGTAGGGGTAAGGCCGGCATGCGTGATTTCGGGGCGGTAGCGTTCCTGTGTTCGAGACATATTAGAAACCTGTCATGCGATGTGTCATGTATTGTGTGCCATGATCAAGACTTATACTATGGTTGAAAGATCGAGGATAGCAATCCATGTAATTCCAGAGCTTGTATGGCATGCCTGATTCCATCACAGCCCCGGTGCCCGACTCGTTTCACGTTTCCGTTATCGTCGCGTTCCGGATGACGCCCGAAAACCGCTGGCAAGACGGCTACTGGCAGGTGACCAGTGCAGTTGCGGGAGATCAGCCCGGCAAGGACAATGTCGGGGGTCGACAATTGCATGCAGCATCACAGGTGCAGCAATATCTGTGGACAGGTTTGCAGGTGAATCTGTTCAGGGACGACGCGGAAAACTACTACTACAACCTGGTCAGCGACAAACCAAGGGTCTTCATTATCTGCAGCCAGGAGACGGGCGAGCCGCCGCAGCCTTTGATTGCCACGCTGAGTTACGGTGAGGCCAGTTCCTATATGGAGACGGACATGCTGGTCGAGTCTGTTGTCATGCCGCCCGAACTTTACCGCTGGGCCGAGCACTTCGTACTGGAACACTTTGTCCCGGAGAAGCGCAAGAAGCGCAAGCGGGACAACTGGAAGGAAGCCGATCATGAGCCGCGCGGGTAAGCCAGGGCAGGATGCCCCCGAAAGCCCGGGGGATTTCATGGCGCGCTGGTCGCGCCGCAAGAATCAGGCGCGTGATGAGGCTGCCCGGCCAGACGACCCCGCTGCAGGGATGGCGCTGCCGCCTGCAGCGGAAGCTGATGCATCGCCGGTATGCCAGCCGGAACAGGAATTAACCGATGCCGACATGCCGCCGGTCGAAACACTCGGTGCGGATAGTGATTATGCCCCGTTCATGTCGCCCGGTGTCAGCGACGGCCTGCGACAAAGGGCCTTGCGAATACTGTTCAGCCAGCCGGCCTGCAATATTACCGACGGCCTGAATGATTACGACGGCGACTACACCCAGTTTGCCGGTCTTGGCAGTCTCGTCACCCATGAAATGAAGCGCATGCTGAAGCGTGAGCTGGCGGCTGACAAAAACAGGCAACAGCAATCTGCTGACCAGGCACAGGAATCACGCGCCGTCGATGCGGATGTGCCTGTCGCTGCGCAGCGGGAGGAGGCCCAGCCAGCCGCCCCGGACCGGCCCGATACGGAGGCGGTTGATGATGCGGCTGACAAGGACCCGGGCGACCCGGGCGTAGTCAATCCATGACAGTAAGTGATCAAGCTGCGACAGCCAGCCTGTCCGCAAGTACGCCCGATGGACAGGCCAGGGCGGCCGCGCTGGCGGCAGCGAGTCATGCCGGTCGCCAACCGGCAGGTATCGTTTCCTATCAGTCTGCCGGTCGGCTGCTAGTCATTGGCAGCGCAGCCGCTATCCGGGAGGTCACCCCGGCACTCGACACCCAGGCCGGCATCAGCTACAGCGGCCTGATCACGGATGCCGGTGACGGACTTCCGGTGGTGACCGGTTTCCTCGGTCGCTTCGAGGTGCAGACAACGACCGGAGAGCCGCAGGTCTACGATCTGGTGCTGGACCTGGCAAGCCCACCCCTGCTGCAAGCCGAGGTGTTGCCGCCGGGATATTTTGCACCGAATGGAAATCCTGCGGCACTGCAGGCCGCGCTGGATGAGCTGCCCGATCTGACCGGCGAGTTCGAGAAACCCCAGTACTTCCGCTACGACGCCACAATCTGTGCCCATGGCCGGAGCGGTATCACGGCCTGCACACGCTGTCTCGATACCTGTCCGACACAGGCCATTATCTCCCTGGGTGACACCATCGAGGTCAATGCCGGCCTCTGCCAGGGTGCGGGCAGCTGCGCCACGGCCTGTCCGACCGGCGCGATCAGCTACGGCTATCCTCGACTTGCAGACACCCTGCAGCGCCTGCGCCTGCTGCTACAGGCCTATCACGCGGCCGGCGGCACGGATGCCGTGCTGTTGTTTCACGATGCCGGTGCCGGTCGTGATGTCATGCGGCAGCTCGCGACGCAGTTGCCGGAACGGGTCATACCCCTGGAGGTGGAGGAGCTGGGCAGCGTCGGTATGGACACCTGGCTGGCGGCCCTGGCCTACGGTGCCGCGGCCGTGGTGCTGCTGGCAACGCCATCACTGCCGGGCCGTGTCATGCGCGAGGTGGTGTTGCAGATGGATGTGGCCAGCCAGATCCTGGCCGGTATGGGCTACCCGGCGGCAGTATTGCAGCTGTGCCGGTCGGGGGACGGCGCGTTTCCGGACCTGCCCGGCACGGCCGGCCGCCAGCCGGCGGGATTCGCGGCGCTGGACGAGAAACGTACCGTGATACGGCTGGCGGTTGAACACCTGCAGGCACAGGCGCCGGCACCCCGACCGCTGGTGTCTTTGCCGGCCGGGGCACCCTTCGGTGAAGTCCTGCTCGATCATGCGCGTTGCACCCTGTGCATGGCCTGTGTCTCGCAATGCCCCGCCCGGGCGCTTGCCGCAGGTGACGACAGGCCGCAGCTGGTTTTTATCGAGGCCAATTGTGTTCAGTGTGGCATGTGTTGCCGAACCTGCCCCGAGGACGCGATCGCGGTTTCACCGCGCTACCTTTATGCTTCAGAGCAGCGAAACCAGCGCCGGGTGCTGTGCGAGGCAGAGCCGTTTCTGTGCGTCAGTTGCGGCAAACCGTTTGCCACACGCCAGGTGATCGAGAAGATCATGTCGAAAATGCAGGGCCACGCAATGTTTCAGGGCGCGGCACTGGAGCGACTGAAGATGTGTGCAGACTGCCGCGTCAAGGTCCTGTTCGCCGGCGAGACCGCTGATGACAAGCCAGCCTCACCGCGAGGCTGGTCATGACCGGCGAGGCATCACCGGATAGCGCAAGCCTCGAATCGGGCGAGCAGGCGCGTGCCGATATCTACCGGTTGCTGGGTGCGCTGCTATCCGGGCCGCCCGCTGCGGCACTGCTCGAGATGCTGCGGGACATTACCCCGGAGGACGTCGAAACCGGAGCCGCCATGACGGCCGCCTGGCAGGCGTTGCGGTCGGCTGCGGAGGACACTGTCCCGGCCGAACTGGAAGACGAATATTTCAATCTATTCATAGGGTTGGGGCGCGGCGAGCTGGTGCCCTATGCCTCGTTCTATATCCATGGTTTTCTTATGGAAAAGGTGCTAGCCTCGTTGCGAGACGAGCTGGCAGCGTTAGGTATAACGCGGCGCGAAGGCGTTGCCGAGCCGGAAGACCACGCGGCGGCTGTGTGCGAGATCATGGGGATGATAATCGCCAGTCATGGTCTACACTTACAACAATTGGCTTTTTTTGAAACGTATATAGGTAGCTGGCTGGGCTGTTTTTTTGAGGATCTCAACAAGGCCGAAAAAGCGGATTTTTACCGGGCTGTCGCGTTACTGGGGCAGCAGTTTCTGGCGGTGGAGAGACAGTATTTCAGCATGCCGGCCTAGTGCGGGGGCACTTTAGACAGAACAAACCCGAAGCGTTGGAGGACGTCATGAACAAGCAGCATGTGGCCGAGCGTCGCAGGTTTCTCAAAGGGGTCGCTGCCGCCGGTGGCGCCACGGCATTGACTACCGTGTTCGCATCCGGGCTGATTGCAACCGATCCGGGGGGTACTGCGGTCAGGAAAAACCAGCAACCCGAATCCCGCGGTTACCGCGAGACGGACCATATCAGGGAGTACTACCGGACGCTCAGGGAGTGATCCGGTTTTTTTATGCGCTGATTTTCACCAGATACCGATCGATCGCCCGGGGTGGCACCGTAAACCGGGTATTTCGGACAACAAGGCGCAATGCCATTTCCGGTAATGAGGAGGCTGGACTATGAAGCTGGTCAGGAAACAAGACACAGAACAGTCACCGGTGCGCGCGGCACTCAACGCGGCCACCATGGACCGCAGGACATTCCTCAAGCGAGCCGGCATTGGCGCCGGTGGTATAGCCGCAGCCAGTTCCCTGTCTCTGTCGATGATGCAGCGCGCAGAAGCGGCTGACGCACCGGCAGCCGCTGGCAGTAAGGCTACCCAGGTCCGATCGATCTGTACCCATTGCTCGGTTGGCTGTGGCATCTATGCCGAAGTGGAAAACGGTGTCTGGACCGGTCAGGAACCGGCCTTCGATCACCCGTTCAACCGGGGTGCCCACTGCGCCAAGGGCGCCTCGGTGCGGGAGCATGGCCACGGCGAACGCCGCCTGAAATACCCGACCAAGCTGGTCAATGGCAAGTGGACCAAGGTCTCCTGGGAGCAGGCCATCAGCGAGATCGGCGACCAGATGCTGGCCATTCGCGAGCAATCCGGACCGGATTCCGTCTACTGGCTGGGTTCGGCCAAGCACAACAACGAGCAGGCCTACCTGTTCCGCAAGTTTGCCGCGCTCTGGGGCACCAACAACGTCGATCACCAGGCGCGCATCTGTCATTCCACCACGGTTGCCGGTGTGGCCAATACCTGGGGCTACGGTGCCATGACCAATTCCTACAATGACATCCACAACAGCAAGGCGATCCTGATCATCGGTGGCAATCCGGCCGAGGCGCACCCGGTCTCCCTGCTGCACCTGTTCCAGGCCACGGAACGCAACAACGCACCGCTGATCGTGATCGATCCACGCTTTACCCGCACGGCGGCCCATGCCGATCAGTACATCCGTCTGCGTCCGGGTACCGATGTGCCGGTGGTCTGGGGCATGCTCTGGCATATTTTCGAAAACGGCTGGGAAGACAAGGAATTCATCAGGCAACGGGTCTATGGCATGGACCAGATCCGTGCCGAGGTGGCGAAATGGACACCGGATGAAGTGGAACGTGTCTCCGGTGTGCCGGAAGAAGCCATCAAGCGCGCCGCGCAGACCATGGCCGAAAACCGCCCGGGTACCTTCATCTGGTGCATGGGCGGGACGCAGCACACCATCGGCAACAACAACACCCGTGCCTACTGCGTGTTCCAGCTGGCACTCGGCAACCTGGGCGTGGCGGGTGGCGGCACCAACATCTTTCGCGGCCACGACAATGTTCAGGGTGCCACCGATCTGGGCGTCCTGAGCCACACGCTACCGGGCTATTACGGGTTGACGGAAGGCGCCTGGAAACACTGGGCCCAGGTCTGGGATGTCGATTACGACTGGCTGGTCGCCCGCTTCGACACGGAGGAAAGCCCGGGCGACTTCTTCGGTGAAGAGGGGGCGTCCGATAAAGTCGTCAAACCGATGAACGAAAACGGTATTCCTGTATCACGCTGGATCGACGGCGTGCTCGAGGAAAAGACTCACATCGCGCAGCGCGACAACCTCAAGGCCATGGTGTTCTGGGGGCATGCCCCGAACAGCCAGACGCGCGGTGCGGAGATGAAGGATGCGATGGAAAAACTTGACCTGATGGTCATCATCGACCCGTATCCCACCGTCAGTGCCGTCATGCATGACCGCACCGATGGCGTCTACCTGCTGCCGGCGGCCACCCAGTTCGAGACCTACGGTTCGGTCACCGCCTCGAACCGCTCCCTGCAATGGCGTGACAAGGTCATCGACCCGTTGTTCGAGTCGCTGCCGGACCACACCATTATGTACAAGTTCGCCAGCAAGCTGGGGTTCGCCGACGAGTTGTGCAAACACATTGCGGTGGAAAATGATGAGCCCAATATCGAGGACATCACCCGCGAATTCAACAAGGGCATGTGGACCATCGGCTATACCGGCCAGAGTCCGGAACGCCTGAAACAGCACCAGCAGAACTGGCATACCTTCGACTTCACCACGCTGGAGGCCAGGGGTGGCCCGGCCAACGGCGACTACTATGGCCTGCCCTGGCCCTGCTGGGGCACCGCCGGGATGGGACATCCCGGTACGCCCAACCTGTACGACACCAGCAAGCCGGTGGCCCGCGGTGGCCTGAATTTCCGTGCCCGCTTCGGCGTCGAACACGAAGGCGTTAACCTGCTGTCCGAAGACTCCTACCCGGTCGGCAATGAAATCAGGGACGGCCATCCGGAGTTCACTGCCGACATGCTGAAGAAGCTTGGCTGGTGGAGTGATCTGTCCGACGCCGAGCAACAGCTGGCCGAGGGCAAGAACTGGAAGACGGATCTTTCCGGTGGCATCCAGCGGGTCGCCATCAAGCATGGCTGCGCCCCGTTCGGCAACGCCAAGGCACGTGCCGTTGTCTGGACCTTTCCCGATCCGGTCCCGATACACCGCGAGCCGCTGTATACCTCGCGTCGCGACCTGGTGGAGAAATACCCGACGTACGAGGACCGCAAGACCTTCTATCGCCTGCCGACCCGTTACGCTTCGATCCAGGCGAAGGACTACACCGCTGACTACCCGCTGATCATGACCAGCGGCCGGCTGGTGGAGTATGAGGGTGGCGGTGACGAAACCCGTTCCAATCCCTGGCTGGCGGAATTGCAGCAGGACATGTTCGCCGAGATCAACATCGTCGATGCCAACAACAACGGTATCAGGGACGGCCAGCAAATATGGGTCGAGGGACCCGAGGGCTCACGCATCAAGGTCATGGCCAAGGTGACGCAGGAGGGCGTGGCGGCCGGTGTCGTCTGGCTGCCGTTCCATTTCGGCGGCCATTTCCAGGGCAGGGACCTGCGCGACAAATACCCGAAAGGCAGTGACCCCTACGTGCTCGGCGAGGCCTGCAACACGGCGTTCACCTACGGTTACGATTCCGTCACCCAGATGCAGGAAACCAAGTGTTCCCTGTGCCGCATCAGCCGCGCTTGAGACAGGAAGGAGACGCATCATGGCCCGAATGAAGTTCCTCTGCGATGCCGAACGCTGCATCGAATGCAACGCCTGTGTCACGGCATGTAAAAACGAAAACGATGTGCCCTGGGGTGTCAACCGCCGGCGCGTGGTGACCATCAATGACGGCTCGCCAGGTGAGCGATCCATGTCGGTGGCCTGCATGCACTGTTCCGATGCGCCCTGCGCTGCAGTCTGCCCGGTCGACTGTTTCTACTTCACCGATGACGGCGTGGTGCTGCATGACAAGGATATTTGTATCGGCTGCGGGTATTGCTTCTATGCCTGCCCGTTCGGTGCACCGCAGTTTCCACAGGACGGTGTGTTCGGACAGCGTGGCAAGATGGATAAGTGTACCTTCTGCGCCGGGGGTCCGGAGGCGGACAACTCGCCCGAGGAGCGCGCCAAGTACGGCAGCAACCGGCTGGCCGAAGGCAAGCTGCCCCTGTGCGCAGAAATGTGCGCCACCAAGGCACTGCTCGCCGGTGATGGTGATGCCGTTTCAACTATTTTTCGCGAACGTGTGACCTGGCGGGGCGCTGCCGGCTTGTCATGGGGCTGGGGGGTTGCCTATGGCAAGCCCGGCCTGCGCAGAGGCACCGCGATCGAGGGCAAGGCAACTGGCGGAGAATAGCCGGACAGCAACACAGAGTTGATGTCCGGAGGTGCCCGTAGCAAACCGGGTTCGGTTACAGCGCGACCGCGAGGAGCCTGCATATATGTCCACTAACAAGCAGTCACGCATCCGGCGCCATCGCATGGTTGCATACTCACTGCTGTCGCTGCTGGTGCTGACGCTGGTATTGCCGCTGATCCCCTATGCCGTGGCCGACCGTGGTGATACGACGGGCAAGGTCGTCAATCCGGGTACGGAGCTGTGGCGCGACGTGCGTCAGCGTGATCGCGCCGTGGCCGGCAGTACCCAGGTCAGGGGGGTGGATACCGGTATCCTGATCAACGTCTACGGCGAGGACTGGCGAGTTTTCCGCATGCAGCGGCTGATCCCGTATGGCGCCGCGCTGATGGGAACCGTGTTATCTGTCATCCTGCTGTTCTACCTGGTGCGTGGCCCGTTGCGGATGCAGGGTGGTCCCGCGGGAAACAGGATCCAGCGCTTTACCGTGTTCGAGCGCACCACCCACTGGTTTACCGTCAGCGTGTTCTGGTTGCTGGCACTGACCGGTCTGATACTGTTGTATGGCCGTTATGTGCTCATTCCATTGCTTGGTCCCGATGGTTTCGGGCTGACGGCCTCGGCCTGCAAGGAAGCGCATAACCTGTTCGGTCCGATGTTCCTGGTGGCGATCCTGATGCTGTTCGTGACGTTCGTGAAAGACAACATATATGCACGTGGCGACATGACATGGCTGCTCAAGGGCGGCGGCATGCTCGGTGGCGGACATGTGAGTGCCGGCCGTTTCAATGCCGGCGAGAAGATCTGGTTCTGGATTGCCGTGCTCGGTGGCATCGTGTTGTGTGCGACCGGACTGATCCTGGACTTTGCCGTGCTTGGCCAGGGACGTGAGGTGATGGCGCTGTCACACGTATTGCATGGCATCGTGGCACTGATCGTGATCAGCGTGTCATTCGGGCATATCTATCTTGGCACCGCCGGTGTCGAGGGTACGCTGGGCAGCATGACCACCGGGTACGTCGACGAGGCCTGGGCAAAATCACATCACGATCGCTGGTATGCAGAGGTCAAGGCATCCGCGGCAGGGCAGGTTGAAACGGAACCGGCCGGTGGCGGCACTGCCGCCACCGGTGTTGCCAGTACGGCAAGGGATGGGTGAAGAGCGCGACCGGGAGCAACCCTCTCTCCCTGCAGAGAGGAGGTTTGTCGGACGGCAGTGACATAAGGATGGATCATGTTTGGACAACTCGTTGACGGAATCTTCTGGGATATAGCGCTGTGGGTGTTCGCCATCGGCGTGACCTGGCGCATCCTGTCGATCTTCCGGGTGCGCAACAAGCCTGATTTCTCGGTGCCGCGCGGCTCCGGACTGGCCGGTGCCATCGGCGCCAACATCCGGCGTTTCATGCCGCGCACCGAGATGCGATCGCGTACCCGTATTCATGTTGTCGCCGGCTACCTGTTTCACGTCGGCCTGTTTGCCCTGTTGTTTTTCGCAGCACCGCACGTTCTGTTCGTCAAGACAGAAACCGGACTGGTCTGGACACCGATGCCGTACTGGGCATTTATCGTATCAGCGCAACTTGCCTTTATCGGGCTGCTGCTGTTGTGGATTCACCGGGTTATGCACCCGGTAACCCGGCTGATCTCGAATGCCGATGACCATATTGCCGCGATCCTGACGTTTGTCGTCATGCTGACCGGGTGCATGGCACTGATCGGGGAATTTCAAGGGTTGCGGGTGTTCCACCGTTTCACGGTCGAGCTGCTGATGGTGTACTTCCCGTTCAGCCGGTTGATGCATGCCTTTATGTTCATCCCGAGCCGGGCGTTTACCGGCGCCTGGTTCGGCAGGCGCGGGGTGAAGGCCTGAACAGTGGCTGACGGATTGTCGACGAGGAGCGGAGCATGAGTGACAGACTGGCGCGCGGTATCGAGGCCATGCGGACACAGATGGATACCCGCGTGATGTCCTACATGTCCAGCTGTGTGCATTGCGGCATTTGTGCGGAGGCCTGTCTGTTCTACACGGAAACGGGTGACGCCCGCTACACACCGATCTACAAGACCGAGCCCCTGCGCAAGCTGTGGCGTCAGGAATATACCTTCTGGGGCAAGCTCGCCGCCGGCATGGGACTGGGTAAAAAACTGACCGAGGACGACTTCGCCGACTGGGAGGAACTGGTCTACGACAGCTGCACCATGTGCAGCCGCTGCAGCATGGTGTGCCCGGTGGGTATCGATATCGCCTATCTCATCCGCAAGGTGAAAGAAGGGCTGTCCGCCGCAGGGTTCTCGCCGCCGGACCTGGTCGAGGCCGGCAAGCGGGCGCTGGAAATCGGCAGCCCCATGGGTGTCACCCTGGCGACCCTGAAAGCCACCATCCGGGTGCAGGAACAGGAGACCGGCCTGGAGATACCGCTTGACCTGGAGGGTGCCGAGTACCTGTTGTTGCTGTCGTCCGGCGAAATTGCCGGCTTCCCGGAATTCATCGGGTCGGTGGCGAAGATATTCAAGGCCGCCGGCGTATCATGGACCCTCAGCGGCGACTACTTCGAGGCGACCAATACCGGTGTGCAACTCGGCGACTCGAAGCTGGCGGCAACGCTGGTCGAGCGCGTTGTGGCCGCAGCCGGAAAGCTGAACGTGAAAGCCGTTATCAGTCCCGAGTGCGGCCATGCCTACTCCACCATTCGCTGGGATGCCCCGAACTTCATCGGTCGGCCGCTGCCGTTCAGGGTGGTGCATATCATGGAACTGCTGGATGAGTTGCGGCGCGATGGACGTCTGAAAACCGACGGCGTTACCGACGAACGGCTCAGCTACCACGACCCCTGCAACGCCGCGCGCCGTGGCGGTGTGCTGGATCAGCCACGCAAGCTGCTGAACATGGTCGCGCCGAACTTTGTCGAGCTGCCCGAGACCGGCGCCATGAACTGGTGCTGCGGAGGTGGTGGCGGCGTGAGCTCCAACGAGCGTGCCAACGCGTTGCGCATACGGGTCTTCAGTGTCAAGAAACGGCAGCTGAATGCGGTAAAGGTTCAGGGGCTGGTCACTGCCTGTTCAAACTGCCGGCACATGCTGGAAGACGGCCTGGAAGCCAACGATATACAGGATATCGAGCTGCTGGGCATGACCGAGCTGATTGCGAATCATCTGGTCGAAGAGCCAGGGTGACCGGTACCGACGGCGGCGTCAGTCTTCGTGTTGAGCTGCATCCTCCGCGTTCCACTCGCCGCTGCGACCGCCGGACTTGTGCAGCAGGCGCACGCCGTCGATTACCATGCCACGGTCAACGGCCTTGCACATGTCGTAGATGGTCAGCGCGGCCACGGAGGCGGCAGTCAGCGCCTCCATCTCCACCCCCGTCGCACCCTTGAGCCGGCAGGCCGTGATGATGTGTACGCGGCTGCCGGGCTTGTCCAGCACGATGTCGACGTCGATGCCGGTCAGCATCAGGGGGTGGCACAGCGGGATGAGATCGGCACAGCGCTTGGCGGCCTGGATGCCGGCGATGCGGGCAACGGCAATGACATCGCCTTTCCTGTGTCCGCCGGTCTCGATGAGCGTGAGCGTGTCTTGCGACATCCGCACCCAGGCCTCGGCGCGAGCCTCGCGTGCGGTCTCCGTCTTGTCGCCGACATCGACCATGCGGGCCGTGCCATGGGCGTCGATATGGGTTAAATTGTTCATCGGGGTTATCCTGAAACCAGACAGTGAATATTGCCCATGAAACGGTATTTTGCAAATCTTCCTTGCCTGGCTTTCGCGTTGTTTGCCACGCTTGCCATGGCCGGTGAGCCGGCGCTGGTGCGCATGGCCACCACCACGAGCACGGAAAATTCCGGCCTGTTTGACGTGATACAGCCGGTTTTCGAGCGCTCGCTCGACATCCGGGTGCACGTCATCGCAGTCGGTACCGGCAAGGCGCTGGAGCTGGGACGGCGCGGTGATGTCGACGTGGTCCTGGTGCATGCGAAGGCGGCCGAGGAGGCCTTCGTCAGGGACGGTTATGGCCTTGCACGCCACGAGATCATGTACAACGATTTTGTTATTGTCGGGCCGCCCGCGGATCCGGCCGGGGTGCGGGGCCTGCAGGATGCCGGCAAGGCGTTTGCCAGAATCGCCGCGGCGTCCGCGACCTTTGTCTCGCGCGGTGATGACTCGGGCACCCACAAGAAAGAGAACACCATCTGGCAACAGGCGGCTGTCCAGCCGCAGGGCGACTGGTACCGGCAGGTCGGCCAGGGCATGGGCAGTACGCTGCAGATCGCCGGGGAAATGGCAGGCTACACACTGGTCGATCGCGGCACCTGGCTGGCGTACCGGGCCAGCAGCCCGCTGGCTTTGCTGGTATCGGGCGGGGAGGAACTGAATAATCCCTATGGCATCATTGCCGTCAATCCGGAGCGCTTCCCGGACGTCAATTACAGGGATGCGCAGCGCCTGATCGACTGGTTTGCCTCGCCCGAGGCGCACGCCCTGATTGCCGGCTACCAGGTCGATGGGGAACAGTTGTTCTACCCGGTAGCGAACTGATCCATGGACAGTCTGACTGCCGCCACTGCCGAATCATTCCGTCTGCTGTTCTCGGGCAATGCAGATCTGTGGATCATCATCTTCACCTCGTTCAGCGTGTCGGTGAAGGCGATCCTGATCGCCGCGCCGCTAGCCTTCGTGGTGGCCTTCATGATGGCCCACCTGCGCTACCCGGGAAGGCGCGCGATGGTCGCCGGTTTCAGTGCCCTGCAGTCGATACCGGCCGTCGTCGTCGGCCTGACTGTCTACCTGGTATTGTCGCGCAGTGGCCCGCTCGGTGACCTCAAGCTGCTGTTCACCCATACCTCCATGGTTATCGGCCAGATCCTGCTGTCGCTTCCCCTGCTGGTCGCCCTGGGTCACGCGGCATTCCAGGCCGCTGACCGCCGGGTCTGGGAAACCTCCGTCACCCTGGGCGCAACACCCGGCCGCGCCTTCCTGACACTGGTACATGAGGTGCGTTTCGGCCTGATCGCTGCCTTGATTGCCGGTTTCGGGCGCATCATTGCCGAGGTTGGCTGTTCGATGATGGTTGGCGGAAATATACTGGGTTACACGCGCAACATACCGACGGCGATTGCGCTGGAGACGACCAAGGGCGAGTTCGCACAGGCCATTGCGCTGGGAATGGTGCTGCTGACGCTGGCCTTGCTCCTGAACGGAATGCTGGCGTTTTTCCAGGGCCGCGGGGTGATGACATCATGAAGGAAATACTGCGCTACAACGGCCTGCGAAAGTCGGTTCACGGCCGGCCGGTACTCGCTATCGATGCACTGGAAATACATGAGCACAGCTGTGTCGCGCTGAGCGGCAGGAACGGTGCAGGCAAGTCGACACTCATGCGGATCATCGCTGGCCTCGAGACGCCGGACAGCGCGACAATCCATTTCGAGGGGCAAGTGCTTTCGTGGCGCCGGGTCTGCAAGCGGATGCATGGCCAGGTTATTTACCTGCACCAGAATCCCTACCTGTTCGATTGCAGCGTGACTGACAATATTGCCTATGGACTGCGCCGCCGCGGCCTGTCGCTGCGGGAGATATCCAGCAAAGTCTCGGAAGCGCTGGACTGGGCCGGCATCGGTCACCTGCAGTTGCGCAACGCGCATGACCTGTCGGGCGGCGAGCGGGCGCGGGTTGCCTTTGCGCGTGCCCGGATTCTCCGCCCGCGGATCCTGCTGCTGGACGAGCCGACCGCCAACATGGACTACGAGTCGCGCGGCCAGGCCTACCGCATGATCAAGCAGCTGAAGGATGATGGCGTCAGCATAATGATCGCGACCCATGAATTTCAAACCATCGCACACTTGTGTGATGATCACCTCTCACTCGAGTCGGGTGTGCTCAAGCTGCAGCCGATGGAAAAGGAAGTCGGAGAACGCAAGATCATCCCCTATGGCTGAGAGGTGCGGCAAGTGGCCGCAGGTTCCACGATAGTGAAACAGCGTTTACCCACGCCCGACAGGGGGAGGGCGCTGGCATGCTGGCTGCCAGGCGGATTGCTTCCCTGTCACGCCCGCCAGGAGAAGGGCCGGCATTTCATCCAGATTTGAAACAAACGCTTTCAGGATATCTGCTATGCATGAAAATGAAATACAGCATCAACCCGGCTGTGAAGACGAACTGAATACCGGCCTGCTCACCGTCGCACAGGCGCAGGCACGGATCCTCGCAGGCGTCACGCCGGTCACCGCGTCTGAAACCCTGCCGGTGCGCGAGGCACTGGGACGCGTACTTGCACAAGACATCGTATCTCCCATTGACGTTCCCTCGCACACCAATTCCGCGATGGACGGCTATGCCGTACGTGCCGCCGATCTGCCTGCCAGTGGCGTGCGCGAATTCCCGGTGCCCGGCACCTCCTGGGCCGGACGCCCGTGGCTGACGCCCATTGAACCCGGCCAGGCGGTGCAGATCATGACCGGTGGCATGATGCCGGCAGGCGCGGATACGGTCGTGATGCAGGAGCAGGTCGAACGTGAAGGTGACACGGTGCGCATCGGCGCCGGTCACCGTTGCGGGCAGAATGTGCGCGCGGCCGGCGAGGACCTGACCGCCGGCCAGCAGGTGTTCACGGCAGGCAAGCAGCTGACGGCTGCCGATATCGGCGTGCTGGCCTCACTCGGGATGAGCGAGGTCAGTGTCTATCGCCGGCTGAAGGTGGCCTTCTTTTCCACCGGCGATGAACTGCGCTCGGTGGGCGAGACGCTGGGTCCCGGCGAGATCTACGACAGCAACCGCTACACCCTGTATGGCATGCTGAAGAAACTCGATGTCGAGATCATCGACATGGGTGTGGTGCGCGACGAGCGCGAACTTGTCGAGCAGGCGTTTCATGATGCCGCAGCCAGCGCCGATGCCATCATTACCTCCGGCGGTGTGTCGGTGGGTGAGGCGGACTACGTCAAGGAGACGCTGGAGAAGCTCGGCAACATGGCGTTCTGGAAGATCGCCATGAAGCCCGGGCGGCCGGTGACCTTCGGCCGCATCAACGATGCGGTATTCTTCGGTCTGCCGGGGAACCCGGTCTCGGTCATGGTGACCTATTTCCAGTTCGTTCGTCCGGCGTTGTTGAAGATGGCCGGGGAGACAGGGGCGCTCGGGGCCTTTACACTGCACGCGCGCGCGGCCTCCGCATTGAGAAAACGCCCCGGCCGTTATGAATTCCAGCGTGGTGTGCTGGAGCAATCCGCCCCGGGTGAATTTACCGTGCGCAGCGCCGGCGCGCAGGGTTCCGGTATCCTGCGCTCCATGAGCGAAGCCAACTGCTTTATCCTGCTCGACCCTGACCGCACCAGTGTAGAGATCGGTGAGGAAGTCGAAGTCCAGCCATTCCAAAACCTTATTTGAGGCGCGAGAGCCAGCATGCCAGACAACCCCAATAAACGTGAATTCAAGCCACTGAACATCGCGGTCATGACGGTTTCCGATACGCGTACCGACGCGACGGACAAGTCCGGTGACACGCTGGTAAAACTGCTGACCGGGGCCGGTCATACGCTGGCCGAAAAGCGTATCGTCCCGGATGACATTTACCGGATACGCGCCGTTATCTCGCAGTGGATTGCCGATGCTGGCATCAATGCGGTTATCACCACGGGTGGTACCGGTATTACCGGGCGTGACAGCACGCCGGAAGCCATTACGGTTCTGTTCGACAAGCAGATCGACGGCTTCGGCGAGGTGTTTCGTGCCGTGTCCTTTGAGGAGATCAATACCTCGACCATCCAGTCGCGGGCTGTGGCCGGCGTCGCCAACGCCACTTTCATCTTCTGCCTGCCGGGGTCCACCGGCGCCTGCCGTACCGGCTGGGGCAAGCTGATCAGCCACCAGCTCGACTACCGCACACGTCCCTGCAACCTGGTGGAACTGATGCCGCGGGTGCTGGAAAAGGGTTGAGTAGCACCGGTTTTTGTCGTTCCCGGGAATGCGTGCATCCGGCCCGCGGGATCATCGTGCTGCCTCGGCTACTGTTTACCTAGCCCGTATTTCTCACCGGGATCCCGGAAGCTGGCGCACGACTGCAGGGATGCAGGAGGTAGGGCAACGCAGGGAGCAGTTGCCGAGGGCTCGTGTGACCGGATGCCGCTCTGGAATGAAAGATCCGCTCGAGGCGCAGAGCAGGGGCCCCGGCGCAGCCGGGGATGCGACCGCCGGTGAGCGGAAAATCGCTTCGAGTACCGCCGCGGATTTTCGCTCCACCGGGGGTCAGATCCCTACCGCTGCGCGGCGGGGCCCCTCTTCCGCCCCTCGAACCGATGCGGCCGTAGCTACCACTTGAATGAACAGGTCGCTCCCGACTTCCTGTCTCCCGCGACACTTGAACGTCCCTGTACATCGCAAGTACGGGTGCACGAGAACCAGCCAGGGCCGGGATAGGCACCGCCCATTGACACACTGTTTCGTGTCAAATGGGTATTCGTTTCATGGTTTCAGCTCTTTAGGTCGGGCCTCGCCGCCCGGTGAGAAATACGGGCTAGCCACATTAAAATAAAATCTGTCACCCCGGCGGCATTGTTGATGTCCAGTAGCGGCAAATCGCCGGTGTCTGTCGCTGCATCCGTGGCCACTGCGATGATGCTGTCATCTCCCGGGTATAGTAGTGGATGTCCCAGCGCTGGCCGGTGTAACTCGATGCGTGTGTAGGGCACATGTTTGAAACCCTCGACCAGTACCAGGTCGATGCTGTCCTGGTCCAGCCTTTTGACCAGGTCATCCAGTACCGGGTCGCCGATACTGTCGTTTTCCGTCATCAGGGCCCAGCGCCGGTCCGAGGCCACCAGCATCTGCCGGGCGCCGGCCTTGCGCAGCTCGTAACTGTCCTTGCCCGGCTTGTCGATATCGAAGTCATGGTGGGCATGCTTTATGACGCCGACACGCACGCCCCGATCCGCCAGTAGCGGGATCAGTTGTTTCAACAGGGTGGTCTTGCCGGTGCCGCTGTAGGCGGCAAAGCCCAGTACCGGTTTCGAGTATGTCATCCAGGCAGTGTACCCTGTGGGTGGCGAATTCCTGAATGATGCGGTGATTGGGGTCTGAAAAAGTCCGTTGCAGCAGGATGTTCTGCCCTGTCGACTGTTCTGCAACGTCCATACGCAGGTCCCGGGCTGGCCTTTATCCGGCAACTGCCGGCGAATTTCCCCCGTCTGCCGCGCCGTGGCATCAATGCAACCAGGGTGGAGTTGACCATAATGCCTGCCGCGCCTCCCGGCAGAGATCATTCGACAGCAGTTCCGTGATCTGGCATGTAAAGGTCGGCGTCTGAAAATGAGCATATGCCGATGAGGTGTTCGCCGGCGGCGCCTGGTAACAGCATGATTGAATCCTCAGATCGGACGGTCGCGGCCGCGGGGGATTATGAGACAGGTTCCTAACCAGGCCGGACGGGACCTGATTGACCGGTCAGGCTCAATTCCCGGTTTGTTGCCGGTTGTCGGGTCCTGACTGGTCCCAGGCAGTTTGGAGATGCTGATCGCGGCCGTAGGGGTCATCCCGAAAATGTAGCTTCCCTTCGTCATCACTCCAGACATTCATATAAAGCAGATAGACCGGAACCGTATGCTTCAGCGTGACATTCCGTGTCGTGCCGGCATCCAGCGCCGCCCGAATCGCGTCACGATCCATCTGCTGGTCCGATGCCAGCAGATATTCCGCCAGCAGCATGGGTTCTTCGATACGGATACAGCCAGAGCTGAAGGTCCGGCCCGGGAGCCGGAACAGGATCTTGTTCGGTGAATCGTGCAGGTAGATGTCGTACGGGTTTTCGAATGAGAACTTCAGGCGCCCCAGGCTGTTGTCCGGGCCGGCGTCCTGCCTGAGGGTGTAGGCGAAATTGCGTGGCGTCAGGCTCGACCAGTCGACCGCCTGTATATTCACTTCGCGCCCGTCCTGCGTGGAGAATACCCGAATCCGGTTCCTGTCCAGAAATGTCCTGTCCTCGCGCTGCAGCGGTAACAGGTCTTCCACCGCGATGGTATGGGGGACCGTCCAGGTGGGGTTGAAGGTAATCAGCTCGATGTGGCCCTGCAGGTCGGGTGTCTGCCGGTAGGCACGGCCCACAATGGCGCGCATGGAAAGCAGGGGTTTGTCGTGTTCGATAAGCTGCAACTCCGCTGCCACGATGTTGACCCGGATATAGCGGTCTCCCATGTTGCGTGGCAACCAGCGCCAGCGTTCCAGGGTGATCCTGACCTGTTCGATCCGTTTCTCCACCGGCACATTGAGCGCTTCGAGTGTGCGGGCTCCGACCACGCCATCAATCCAGAGCCCGTGCTCCGCCTGAAACCGGCGCACCGCGGCGTCGAGCCCGGCATCGAAATACAGCGGATCGGCCTGCATCTCCGCCGTGTAATGACCGCTGATGCGCAGCCGGTTGCGCAAGGGGATCACGCGCTCGTCGCGTGTGCCGGGGTGCAGGTCATCGCCGGCAGGGAATCAGCGGCCAGCCACCCGCGGCGCGTATGTCGAGCAGCTGCCGCAGCGTGTCGCGCAAGCGCCGGTACTGCGGGTGCGGCGGCAGCAGTGCCTCGTGGTATGCCTCGACCGCGGCGGCCGTGTCGAAAGCGGGTAGCGGGATATGCGCATCCCGTGGCTGGCGGGTCAGGTGCCAGCCCGGATCCAGGGCGGGATCGAGGCGCCCCTGCGACAGGTCGCGGCCGTAGCGCGCGAACGCCTCATCCAGATGCCGGGAAAATTCGCGGAGGCTGGTCGCCGGGCCGGCCGGCCAGCTGTTCCAGTTCCTCCACGGCATAGTCGGAGGGCTCCAGCCCTTCGCTCTCGGCGCGATGCAGCAGCTCGAGTTGCGCCCGTTGCGCGGTGCCCGGCAGGCTCTCGCGGCGGCTATTGCACCGATAGCTACGACAACGCAGGCAAGCAGGCAGGGAGAAAACAGGCAGAGTGAAAAAAATATCCCCGCCGGGGCGGGGATGGTTTGCATTCACGTTATAGCTGCCGGACGGGAACATGCCCGTTACAGCGGTCAGGCCTTGCGGCGTGCCAGTCCCAGCAGGCCGAGGCCGCTGAGCATCAGCCAGAGGGCGCCGGGCAGGGGGACGATGGTAACTGCGGTGGAGTGAACTGCGAAGAAATACGTGATTCTGGTTTGCGATGAAGCTGCCGAGGCCATTGCCGTCTGCCAGGCCGATATCCGCTGATACCGGTGGTGGCATTCGATGTGAAAGTATAGGTGCCGATGGTGCCGTAAATCCAACTGTGGTCCGAAACCCAGCTTTACCGTATTCAGGCTGCCGGTGGTTCCTCGTCGGTGCCCTGTAATTCCGCTGATGCTTTCCGCGAAGCCATGAACGTCAGGAGTGTCGGGTCGTAGCTGATCAGAACCTGGCCGGAGTAATCCGGATCTGAAATATCGCTGGCATCCAGATCCAGATCCAGTGTGAATGTCTGGTTTGTTCCGACCGTGAGTGCCGACGGGGTTAGTGAGATTGATGCTGCAAACACCGCGGACCACCCGACTGTCAGGGCCAGGGCCAGCAATGCCTTAAATCCGGTTGTCATTTCATTTCGTGCTCCTTCAAGGAACTGGTTTGATTTTATTGTCGCAATGTACTTCGGGTCGCTGGATTCCGCTACTGAACAGCCGGCAGCTGGGGCAGCAGGCCCACATCCCTGACCGTCAGCTCGTTGCCCCCGCCGGTATCGAGAACCACGTCGACCGCGTGCGCGACAGACTGGTTGCCAGCGCCGCCCAGCAGCACGCCCTGTACGTAACCCGATGTGACGTTGGCGCTGAACTGGCCGGGATCCGATACCAGATCGACCGCCTGAACGGGGCCGCCCGCGTCAAAGGCATAACCCGGGTTCTGCCAGTTACCGGTCCAGCCAGGCTGGCTGCCGAAATTCACGGTGATATTCGCCATTGTACCGGTATTACCTGACATATTGCCTGAAAACGAGGCCGTCACATTACCGGCATTGAGTGTATCCAGTGTGTCCATGCTGCTTGCGATGCCCCAGGCAAATACGCCTGAATTTGTATTGTCCAGCGTCTGGTTGGTGGTACTGCCATGCAACCAGACACCCCCTGCCCGGTCAAAGTTGCCTTCAGTATCGGGTTGACCCTTGAACACAATGAGTTTGGATTCGGTGCCCTCGACGATCCCGTTATAGCGCGGCGGCCCGGGCACATCCTCGCGCTGGAGGTTGTCGATAGACACCAGTTCGTTACTGCCGCCCGGATCGACGACGAACTGACTGGCGTCCGGATTCATGGCATAAGGCACCACACTGGATCCGCTGGTATCGGCGGGCTGAGCCGCCAGCCCGGGTGCGATGGTCGCAAAACCACAGGCAGCCCCCGGCGTGCAGGAACCCAGGGGCAGGGTTACCCCATCGCCGGCGGGGTCACGGGTAAACTCGTCGGGCCGGAGATTGGGGTCACCCTGTGCCAGCTTGATCGGCGCAACAGTGCCACCGGCTGCCGGTGCCAGTGACGCCCAGGGGCCCCAGCAGTAGATGGAGTTTGCGGCATTGGGATCTGCGCAGGGATCAACGGGGCTGCCCGCTGCCGGATTCATATCGGGGAGCGCCTCAACCAGCTTTTCCTGACAGGCGTCTACCAGACTCTTTGGAACGGAAGCCGGGTCTGCGGCCCAGCGTTTGAGTATTTCCGCACAATCGCGATCCTTGAGCGCCATGCCACCGGCAAGGGCGCTGTTCAGGAACAGGGCGCAGCCGAGCAAGACGAGAAATCTAAAGTGGAAACGCATGATTCATGACTCCCGGGATGAAGAACAATCCACTGTTTTTAAGTAAGTATGCAAAAGCCGTACCTGAATATATTTACTATATATTACATATACTTGTTGCGCCTTTATTAGATCGCATCGCGAATATGTAATGTAAACTGACACTAAAACCCCAGTCATAATAATAGAAATGAAATAACCAGCTGTTTTTATTCAGTTAGTAGGTAATCCAACAATCAGGCAAGCTGTTAATTCTTTCGACACGGGGTGATCGAACAGGCGCAACTTAACCCGGCAAGGCCGGGCGCGACTAGAAGCTTCGCGACAATACGAGGCTGATCTGGTCCCGGCTGTAGTCGTAGATCGGTACGTTGGAATCGTTTTCGGTATGGGTCCAGTTGCCGGTTAGCGCCCAGTTGTTCAGCACGCCCGATTTGAAGTTATGCTGAAATCCCAGGGTGTAGCGCCACTCGTCCTCGTCACGCGGATTCGGGAACCCGGGTTCCAGTCCCTTGAAATCATAGTTACGGTATCCGATCCGGGCGAACACCGAGCCGTTCTGCCAGGCCTGCGCGACACCGCCGAGATACAGATCGGGGCCTTCGTTCGCGAAACGCTCCGCGCTGTCGTCGGTGTCGAAGCGGAAATAGCCGGCACCCCCCTTGAGCGCCAGTTTCTTGTCGAAAAAGTACCGGCCCAGACTAAGTCCCGCCCACTGGTACCAGCCCTCGCGCACGCCGTCTATGTCCTTGTTGTAGTCACGCCGGGTCAGGACACCTTCCAGGCCAAACTCGGTCGAATTACCGATCTGCCAGTTAATGGAGGGATTGAGACTGCTAAACAACGCCAGACGTCCGTCGCCCAGCCAGATCTGGTCAGCCTGCAACCCGACGGCTGCGCGCCAGTGGCGTGGAACCACCCAGGCCGGACCGGTGCGCAGTGTCAACAGGCCCAGATTGAAATCATGCTCATCGAAGTAGCCGCGAAAGTAGACATTGGCGGAACTCTGCCAGAGGAAAAAACCGGCGTGCTCGCCGGTCTGAAAGCGTTTCCCGGGGTTATAGGTGTGCGCCAGCCCCGGATTGATGACGAAGGCCAGGTCTTCCTGCTTCCGGGTAACCGCGAACGGCGTGCCGCCGATCTGGATCACTTCCTGGTTCGGTCCGACATTGACATTGCTGTCGTGCATGAGGCCCACGGCTATCGAAGGCGTCCAGGTATGGCGATCGGCCAGTTTTTTTTCGTCTGCGTCGATCTGCGCCAGGAATGCCAGCACGGTGGTGCGTACCGCAGGCGGTGTATTGGGGTCGTTCAGGACTCGCTCTGACTCGGCACGTGCCGCCGCATAATCCATGGACAGATAATAGGTTCGTGCAAGCTCCAGCCGTGCCCGGTGCATGCCGGGATTGCCGGTCAGTATGGCATCGAGCAACTCACGTGCCGTTCTCAGCCTGTCTTCCTCGATGGCCTGCAGTGCCGAGGTGAACTGTTCCTGCATGTCTTCGGCAACCGCTGGCATGGGTGCTGTCAATGCGGCCAATGTCCAGAAAGAAGCCAGCGCGGCTGTCGCCATGGCCCGTCCACGTTTCGTGCTGCCTGTTTCAGGTTTTTCTTGAATCATGGTCATTGCCCGGGTACCTTTACCACGCCGATGCGGCGGCCCATTCTAAAAGACAATCGGTTTTTACTCAATTGCCTTGCTCCTTCCGAAATCGGGCTTCACTTGCACTGATCGGCGCATTGTTCGTTCTGTCGCTGTTGCCGGTCCACGCGTTCGCCTTTCCCGGCGACCTGTTCGGCTTCAATCAGACCCGGCAGTCAGATATACATGTATTCAGGCAGTGGGTAGAGGTGCTTGGACGGCATCTGCGGGAAGATGCCCCGGCAGGTGATTGCCAGGAGAAAAAGTTCAACCGCTGTCATCTAGGCCAGTGGCTGGATTTTCTCGACAGCATTCGCAAACTGCCCCGTGACCAGCAGCTCGAGCGGGTCAATCGCTACGCCAACCGCAAACACTACGTGCTGGACATGGATAATTACGGGGTGGAAGACTATTGGGCTGTAGCCAGCGAATTTCTGGACAGGGGCGGCGATTGCGAAGATTACGCCATTACCAAACTGTTTTCGCTGCGATGGCTGGATTACCCGACCGAGGATGCACGTATCGTGGTTCTCCAGGACACCAATCTGCGTATACCCCATGCGGTCCTTGCGGTTTCGCGCGGCCAGGATATTGCCATTCTCGATAACCAGATCAGCGAAGTCGTGTCTCATCACGATATCGTTCATTACCGCCCGGTTTACTCCATCAACGAGAACAGCTGGTGGCTGCATCTCCCGGAATGAAAACGCCGCATCATAGCGCTCCGGCGAAGACGCCCTCGATCGCAGCCGGCATTTTCATATTGCTTTTACTGGTCGGTCTGGGCGCCTACCTGATCAATCTCTATATCGGTAAAGAGCGCGAACGTGACCTGCAGCAATGGGAGACGCGTCTTGACCTGGTGGTGGATACCCGCATGGATGCCATCGAACGCTGGATCGATTTGCGTTATGACGGGCTGCAGGAACTTGCCGACAATGCATCGCTCCAGCTCTATCTCTGGCAGCTGCTTCAGCCGCCGGACCGCGAGACGCCTGACACAGAACCGGCGCAGCTATCCTATCTGCGCAATCTGGTCCTGGCGGCGGCGGACCGGGATGGCTACTTCTCCATGGATACACCGCGCATCCCGGCCGATTTGCCACAGACACAGGCGAGCGGCCTTGCCCTGTTGAACGACAAACTGCAGCCGGTCGTGACGACGCCAGGCATGCCGGAGATCGGCAAGGCCGAGCGCAGGGCGGCCAAAGTCGCCCTGGCCAGCGGCCGACATCAAATCGGCGAATTGCGACTGGACAGCCAGGACCACGCGATCATCGCCTTCGCAGTACCGGTGGCCGCGGTGCTTGGTGCGAAAACCGGGCAGCCGGCACCGATCGGCGTGCTGGTCGGCATACGAAATGCCGACGCCGAATTGATGCCGCTTCTGCATCAGGGGGCTTCCTTTGCCGAAGACAGCGAAGCCCTGTTGCTGGAGCAGCGCGACAACATGGTGGTCTACCTGTCTCCCGGCAAGGACGGCACCAAACCCACGCGGCGCAGCCTGCGCATGGACCGCACCAGCCTGGGCGGAGTCAATGCGGTTACAACACCGGGCGGCTTCGGTGTATTCAACAATTACCGTGGCGAACCGGTGCTACAGGTGAGCCGGCGCCTGGGGTCCACTCCCTGGATCCTGGTGCAGCAGGTAAACGCCGGACAGGCAATGAAAGAGTCGAACGAGCATCGGCGCTTTCTGGTCACTGCGCTGTCACTGCTGCTGTTGACTGTTGCGGCCATGTCGGTTGCAGCCTGGCGTCATGGCAGCAGTGTCCGCGCCCAGCAGCAGGCCCATGAGTTGCGTGAAAAGGCACTGAAACTTCAGAAACAGACCGAGTTGTTGCACGCCGTTACCGACAACATCGATACGCTCACACTCTTGCTCAGTCAGGATGAACGTATCCTGTTCAGCAACCAGGCTACGGCCGAAGCGGCCGGTGCCGCACTGTCCGATCTCATCGGCAATCCCCTGAGTGCCGCGCTGGGGTCGGCGGTGAGTGCAGACCTGGAGCAAGGTATCAAGGCGGCACGCGCCTCCGGCAAAAACGCCTGGCGGGTGATCAGCCTGCCTATCGGTGGTCAAAGCCGAAGCTATCGCACGGGATTCATCCCGGTTGAACGTATCGGACGTCATGAGCAACCCTTGCTGCTGGTGCTCACTGATATAACGCAGTTGCAGCAGGCACAGCAGCGTCACTCCAGATTGCTGCGGAATCTGGTTTCCACTCTCGTTCACGTGGTCGACATGCACGACCCCTGGTCTGCACACCATTCGCAGCGCATGGTGGTGGTGGCCAATGCCATTGGCCGGGAATTGAGGCTGGGCAAGCAGGAGCGGCAGACACTGGAGTTGGCGGCGACCCTGGCCAATCTCGGCAAAATCATGATCCCGCGCGAGATACTGGTCAAAACCGAACCCTTGACCGACGCGGAACACGAGTTACTGCAGAAGCATGTCCTGCATGGCCTGGACCTGCTTGAGAGCCTTGATTTTGACGGGCCGGTACTGGAAACCATTGCGCAAAAACAGGAGCTGCTCGATGGCAGCGGCTATCCGCATGGCTTGCATGCAGAGCAAATGAGCCTGACAGGAAGGATTCTTTCGGTCGCCAATGTGTTCGTTGCCCTGACCAGTCCCCGCGCCTATCGCGCGGGCATGTCGACACAGCAGGCTGTCAGCGAGCTGATGGCGGGCGCGGATACCCGCTACGACCGCCATGTGGTAGCGGCGCTGTTCCATATCGCGGAAAACAGGAAGGAGTGGCTGGAAAAAGGCAGTTGAAGCCGGTGCCCGGACACTCGTGTCTCTCCTGTCGACTTGCTGTGTCCCGCGTCAAATCAGTGAGGTAATCCCCAGGTTATACCGGTGGACTTCCATTAATGCGAGCTATTTAGCGGTCATGCTCTATCTCCGGTCACGACCAGGAGAAGGAGAATTACCGCCGGGAGAATATCAGTGTCTGAGACATCCCGGCGGGACCGATTTACCGTAATGCATGATGCCGGGGCGTCCGGGGTGATTGTTCCCGGCAGCGCGATGGCGAGCAGCATGGTTATTCGACCGGGACAGGCCATGATGCTTCCCGATGCAACGCCCGGTTAGCACGCGCGTGCAGCGGACGGTGTTTCCATGCTGCAGACGTTCCACTGGACATTCGCTTCGAGAGTAAAGATATGTTCGAGAAAAAATACCAAAGCCCGCTGCCACTGCGGCTGTTTGCACTGCGCATGGCGTCGTTTTCCGGACTGGCGTTCCTGTTCATTGTCCTGTCCCTGGGTATTGGCGTCCTGGGCTATCACTACATCGCCGGTTTTTCTGTGATTGATTCCATACTGAACGCCTCCATGATCCTGACGGGTATGGGGCCGGTCGGAGAACTGCCGACAACAGATGCCAAGTTGTTTGCCTCGGCGTACGCACTCTTCAGCGGTCTTGTGTTTGTCATCTTCATGGGTATTCTGCTTACTCCGATTTTGCACCGGATATTGCACAAATTTCATTTCGATGAAACCCGCACGACAACCAAACCATAGCCTGGTTGTATTGCCGGTCCTGATGTCCGGCACATCAGCAGCCCTCAGCTGAAAAAGCAGTAATGCGCAACGAGAGAGAAGTCGACATCAGCGACAGGGTCCGACGGGTCCTGTCACGGGCCTGCTCCAGGACATCGCTCACCTACCTGGTGGTCGGACTGCTGCTGGTTGCTGCCATCATTACCGGCGGCCACGAAATCGAAAGGCATTTCCATGCGATCGAGGTATGGATCACGCAGCTGGGCCCGTGGGGTGTGCTCGCATTCATCGGGCTGTTTGCCCTGGCAACGTCGTTGCTGTTGCCCGACACAGTGCTCTGTATCGTTGCCGGCGCGCTGTTCGGCCTGGGTTGGGGTATCGTCGCGGTCCTTGTCGGCAGTGTTCTGGCCGGTATGATCCAGTTTGCGCTCGCCCGCAAGCTCCTGCGGGCGCGGATCCAGCGAAGTCTTGCCAAGAGA
This sequence comes from uncultured Gammaproteobacteria bacterium, assembly GCA_963748215.1. Lineage (GTDB taxonomy): Bacteria > Pseudomonadota > Gammaproteobacteria > UBA9214 > UBA9214 > UBA9214. Next base: position 122,606 of record CAVVHS010000006.1, read on the forward strand.
CCCTCGCTGGCTGCAATCCAGCGCGCCATCAGCCATGACGAGTTTCGCCTGCAGTTACTGGTGCGCCTGACGCCGTTGAATCCGGCCACCGTCAGTTATGTACTGGGCGCTGCCGGCGTCCGATTTCCCGGGTTTTTATTTGCCCTGCTGGCGCTCACGCCCAATCTGCATCCCTGGCCTTGTTGAACAGCTTTCTTGTGCTGCTTTTCGCGTTATCGAACAACTCCTCGATTTTGCTTTTGCCGGTAATCGCAGTCCGGAGCACCTCGATATGTTTTGTGGCCGCCTGGTAGTTGTCTTTATCACCGTAAAAATAGCCCGGCCGGTCAGCCGTTTCGATCTGCTCGGAGGCATAGGCAAGCGCTCGCAAGGCGGTATCCTTGTCCGTTTCCTGGGATTCCTCTGCTGCCAGGATGGCACCCTGCGCCAGTACCACAGGCAATGGTGTCACATGCGCCTTGCGCTATGAGATGCAGGGTGTGTTATACGCACCGCAAATAGTGCGCGGAGTGCACCCTACAACTACTCGTTAAGGCACCCAGCATTCGATTTTTCCGTGTCTTTCCGTGTGCTTCCGTGGCCATTTATCTTTTCACGGCTCACGCCCCACCTCAGCTGCAGGAGGCACCCCGGGCGCCGTTCCCGGTGCGTAAAACGCACCCTACGTACCGCGGCTGATTAATTTTTCCGTGTTCTTCCGTGGATTCCATGGCCATGATCCAGCGCACCTGAAATTCACGTCTCACGCTGCGTAAAAGGTGCAGCCCCCTTTATACACGCGCGACGGTCCCCTCAACCTGCCTGCTTGCGCAAGTCAGGGTAGAGGGGAGGCGCACCGGCAGCTTGCGGTTCGGGAGACGGTCGTGTCGCGGGCCTCAGCAGTCCCTCATCAAAGGCTTTCCATAGTGTTTGACCGTTCCAGCCTTGCCCGTTTGCACCGTACAGCGCGGCCTCCAGGGCGCGAATGTGTTCACCTCCCTGCGCGACGCGTCCAGCCAGTGCGCCCAGGCTGCGCGGCGGCCGATCCGGCCACGTGGCGGCGGCCCAGTCCAGCAGGGCGGCTGCTGCAGATTGCGGGTCGGACCTGGTGCAGGCATCGCGCAGGGACTGACGGCTGTGCGCCAGGGCTTCTTTGTCGGTCGTGCGGGTCGGTTGCGGCGTATCGGTGACACTGTCCGGCGCGGACGGCTGTGGTTTCCGCTGCCTGCGCATGCGCGCGAACGCGGCTGCCAGTAACAGCGCAACTCCCAGTGCGCCACCCATTTGCCAGTACCGGCGATGGTCTGTGACGGTGCCCGCGGTGGTGGCGGGGGCGGGAGGTGGTGTCACGGTCGCGCTGGCGTTGTCTGGCTGCGCGGCCGCACTGGCTGGCACTGTGGCCGGGCCGCTCGCAGCAGTTGCCGAAGCGGTGCTGCCGGTGCCGGTCTCGACCATGACGTCCCAGGCGGGCAGTTCGCTGCTTTGCTGCCTGTTATTGATGCTGTCCCACCAGCTGACCTGGACGGCGGGGAAGTGGAGCTTGCCCGGTTGCGAGGGGACATAGGTGAAGCGCTGTTCGCTGCGCCCGTAGACCCAGTCGCCGTCGGTGCGGTTGCTCAATTCGGGCTGTTCGGGGTAGGCCCGCAGTGTGTCGGATCCTTCCATTTGAATACTCGGCAGCTGGGAGGCCTCCAGACCCTTGGCCTCGAGCGTCAGGGTCCGGGTGACGGGTTCGCCCGCGCGAAACACCGGCGGGGCGCTGGCCCAGCTGTCCTGCAGGACCAGATTCTGCGTGGGCAGCCAGTGGGTGCCGTCATAACCGTCGGGACGCGGCTTGATGTCGAGCGTGAGCGAGTTGCTCGCCAGGCGTACCCGTTTGCCGGGGTCGCCAAATGGCGTGCCCGCGAAAAACCGGTCATTGAAGCCACTCCGGCCCAGCATCTGCTCGATCATGCTGTCCATACGGCCAAAAGATGAACGCTGGCCCGTCTCTGATACCGCCCGTCCGCTGAACACGGTCGGTGCAATGGTCAGCTGGCCGCTGTGTTCCGGAAAGATCGCATAACGGCGTTCCACGACCTGGTAACTCTGTCCATCGATGGTCGTGTTGTATTGCCTGTCTTCGCCCAGTTGTTCGACTACGGCATTCTCCGGTTTCGGATCGGTAAAACTGCCCTCGATCAGCGGGACACGGTAGTAAAGACGGGTGGTGTAGAGAATCTGCTGTTGCACCCAGGTGTCGCCCTGGGACGGACTGATCTCGGAACGAATGAAGACAGGCTGACCTGCCTGTGCTGTCGCGGCTGCCGGCTGCTCACTGACCTGGAGTGTCAGTGCGGATGTTTTGCTGTTGCCGACGTTCAGCGCCGGTATCGTACGGGTGCCACTGGCAAGCGGCGCCAGTTCGACCAGCCATTCGTGTTTGTCAGAGCGCTGGCCGTTGATAATCCGGATCTGGCTGCTGCTGCTGGTACCCAGCACCTCGAAGTCTTTCTGCAGCGGCGTCAGGTCGGGCTGTTTGCCTTCATCGTCCCCGGTCGTGGCGATACGCAGGGTGACGGTGTCGCCCGTGTAGATGGCATCACGATCCAGGGTGGCTGTGACCGCTGCATTGAGCAGCCCGGGCATGATCAACAGCAGGGAAAATACTGCCAAAAGGGATCGCAAGCGGCGAACCGGTCCCTGCTGATATGAATGCCGTGTTTGTGCTGTAGCGTTCATGCTGTTGACTCCTGTATTGAATAGTTACCAGTCCTGCTGCGCCGGGTCCTGTTGTGTGCCGCGCTGGCTGTACTGGTAGAGAAACTTTCTGCGTAACAGTCCACCGGGATCGTCCGGGATGCGCCGCAGCCAGCGCTCGTCGGCCTGTTGCTGTTCGGCGTCGGCGGTATTCAATGGCTCAGCTGCGGCTGGTGAACCGGTCTGTTGCTGTTGTGCCTGTTCGGTCTCGCGCGCCTGGGCGGATTGTCCTTCAGCGCCGTCCTGCCTTTCGGACTGTGCCTGGGCTTCATCCTGCTGCTGATTGTCCTGGTCCTGGTTGTCGCCGCCAGACGGGTTGCCGGCCTGCTGCTGATTGTCCTGGTCCTGGTTGTCGCCGCCAGACGGGTTGCCGGCCTGCTGCTGTTTGTCCTGGTTCTGGTTGTCGCCGCCAGACGGGTTGCCGGCCTGCTGCGGGTTGTCCTGGTCGTCGCCGCCAGACGGGTCACCGGCCTGCTGCTGTTTGTCCTGGTCCTGGTTGTCGCCGCTATTCTGCTTGTCAGCCTGTTGTTGCTGTTGCTGTTGCTGTTGCTGTTTCAGCAGCTTTTCCAGTTCCTGCCTGTTGTGGCTGGCATCGGCCAGGGTCGGGTTTTTGGCCAGCGCCTCGTCATAAGCGTCGATCGCGTCCTGGTAACGTCCCAGCTGTGCCAGCGCGTTGCCGCGATTGTAGTCACCTTGTGCAGTATCACTGGCAGCAAAGGACTTGAGTGCGTCTGCATAATCGCCAGCCCGGTAAGCGGCTTCGCCGCGGCGCAGGGGTTGCTCGGCCAGTTGCCGGGCGCGCTCGGCATCACCGGCCTTCAGTGCCTGGTCAGCCTGCTGATCGTGACGCAGCCACAGGTCATCCCAACCGGAGGCCATGGCCGGTTGTGGCAGGTTACCGAGCGTGACCGCTATCAACAGCGGCAGCACCATCAACCAGCCACGGCGAAAGGCCAGTGCGGCCAGCGGCAACAGTGCCAGTACCAGCCACGGGCCTTCCGAGCGCCACAGGTCGGTGGCCTGTTCCGTGCCTTGCGGGCGTGAATCCAGGGCCTGTGACGACGCAGGTAGAACCTGGGCCAGGTCGGCATCATTGACGGTAATGGTGGTGTAGCGGCCACCGCCAGCGCTGGCCAGCTGCCGCAATTTCGCGACATCCAGCGCCGGCATTACAACCTGACCCTGACTATCGCGAACGAAGTTGCCCTGCTGGTCCGGTATCGGTGCGGGCCTGTCACTGCCCACGCCCAGTACCGAGAGGCGGTAACCCTGATGCAGCAAATCGGCAGCGGCATCCTGAGTGTGCGGGTCAGTATAGTCATCGGCAATCAGCAGAATATCACCCCGGTTCAGACCGGCTTGCTTGAGGAGTTCGCCGGCCTGGAGAATGCCCAGATCGGCTCGGCCGCCCTGGACCGGCATCAGGTTGGGGTTGAGCGGCGCGAGCAGGGACTGGATGGTGCGTGCATCATTGGTCAGTGGTGACACGGTGAAGGCGTCGCCTGCATAGACCACCAGCCCGGTTTGACCTTCCTTGCGCTGCTTCAGAATTTCCGCCACCTTGAAACGCGCGCGCTCCAGCCGCGAGGGCGTGAGATCGCTGCTCAGCATCGAGCGTGACAGATCCAGCACGACCACGACGGCATCCTGGCTGCGATAGACGGGTTGCGGTTGCTTCTGCCAGACCGGATCGGCTAGCGCGACCACGGCCATCAGCCAGCCAGCCGCGAGCAACCACAGGGGCAGATGACTGAGCGCCTGTACCGGTTTGTCGAGCAGATAGGGCAGGAGGTGGCGTTCGCAGGCCTGTTGCCAGTCGCTGCCAGCCGTGCCGGCGCGCGGCAGCCACCACAACAGCAGCGCCATGGGCAGCAGTGCCAGGAACCAGAGCGGTTGCAGGAAGTGAAACTGTTCAGGCATGGTGAACCTCGCGTGCGGGGAGACCTTGCAGCCCGGGTACATGCGTCAGTGCAATCAGCAAGACGATGAACATGGCAAAACCCAGTGGCCAGCGATAAAGCTCGGCAACCGGACGGAAGGTCTGCTGGTCTTCGCTGACCGGTTCGATGCTGTCGAGCAGGTGATAGATCTGTTGCAGTTCCTTGACGTCGCGCGCCCGGAAATAACGGCCGCCGGTCGCTTCGGCGACGGCCTTGAGCGTGCCTTCATCCAGTTCCGTGTTGGCGACACGCTGCCTGCCGAAAATACCCTGGACCACCATCTGGTCGGCACCCATGCCGATAGTGTAGATGCGGACCTGTTCACGGCTGGCGAGTTCTGCCGCCTTGAGGGGCGCGACTTCGCCGGCGGTGTTGTCGCCGTCGGTCAGCAGTACCAGTACGCGGTTTTCCTGCGGTTGATCGCGCAGACGCTTGACCGCCAGGCCGATGGCATCACCGATGGCAGTGCGCTTGCCGGCCAGGCCGATGGCGGCTTCGTCGAGCTGCGTGCGGACGGTTTCCCTGTCGAAGGTCAGCGGGGTCTGCAGGTAGGCCTGATCGCCGAACAGAATCAGTCCCAGACGGTCACCCTTGCGATGATCGATGAAGTCACCGGCAACGGCCTTTACGGCGGTGAGTCGGGATACAACATGGCCACTGATAGTCATGTCCTCGGCTTCCATGCTGCCGGAAATATCCACGGCCAGCATCAGGTCCCGGCCGCTGACCGGAAGCTGCAGCGGCTCGCCGACGTGCTGGGGCCTGGCCGCGGCAATCACCAGCAGCACCCAGGCCAGGGTCGCCAGGACCAGGCGCAGGCGGTTGGGTGATGTTCGGGTCGGGGAGCCCGTGGCCGCCAGTGCGCCGTCGAACGGCAGTTTCAGGGCCGGTTCCTGTCGGGGAGTGGCGCGCGGCCATACCCGGGCAACGATAAACGGCAGGGGCAGGACAGCCAGGGCCCAGAGCCAGGCAAACTCGATAGTCATGCGCATCTCCCCAGGTTTTGTGTTATCCACTGGCGCGCCAGGGTGATAAGGGCCTCGTTGTCGATGCCTGTCACGTTGTGCAGGGAGCGGTAGGGTGCGCTTGCCAGCACGTTGCCGGCGCCGTTGATGAAGGCGCCATTGCCACCGGTGCGGTCGAGAAACGCCAGCCAGGCATTGCCCGTGAGCGGGGCGACCTCGCGACGGTCAAAGCACATCAGCGCCACCCGGCGCAGCAGGGTGGAAACCCGCGTCGCTACCTGGGCCGGACTGTCTGTGGATAATGATTCCAGTTCACTCAGGATGCGCATACGGCGCCGGCGCCGGCGCCAGGCGGCGGTCAGGCGCCAGCCGCTGTATATCAGCGCACCGAGTATCAACGCCGCCAGCACCCACCAGCCCGGTGCGGGTGGCCAGAATTCCGGTGGCGGGGCGGCCATGATGTCGTGCAGGTCGATCCCTGCCAGCGGTGAGGGCGTCATGCGGCGTCCCGCTCCGCTGCCTTTGGCCGGGTCAGCTGCTGGCGCAGGCGCTGGCCGACGTCATCCGCCGTGCCGAGCTGAAGCAGCGGTACGGCGCACTGTTGCATCAGTTCACTGGCACGCTGGCGCCGTTCGGCGAAATGACGGGTCCAGGCATCGCGCTGTGCTGCGGAACGCGTGTCAAGTACGCCGCGCCGGTTTCCGGTCATCACCGGGTAGCGTCCGGGCGCGGGTGTCTGTAACTCGAGACGATCCAGGATCTGGCAGGCAACGACGTCATTGTGCCTGCGCAACAGTTGCAGGTGACGTTTGCTGTCGCTGTCGAGGTGATAGAAATCGCTGAACATGAAGACCAGGCTGCCCGGGCGTGTCACACGGTGCAGGCGCAGCAGTGCGGCGCTGAAACTGCCGGCGGCGTGCTGCAGATCAGTGCCGGCGTTGGCCGGGTCGGCAACGCTCATCAACTCGCGAATCAGGTGCAAGGCGCCACGCTGGCCGCGTGTGGGGCGCAGTTCATGGTGCTGGCCGTTGTAAAGCAGTGCGCCGACGCGATCACCGTTCTGTACGGCTGCCCAGGCAACCAGCGCGGCCGCACGGGCAACGATAATGCTCTTGAAGGCACCCTCGGTGGCGAAGAACATCCCCGGTCCGAAATCGGCCAGGATGACCACGGGCCGTTCCCGTTCTTCCTGATAGACCTTGACATGGGCGCGTCCTGATCGTGCCGTGACCCGCCAGTCCATGTTGCGCACGTCGTCGCCGGACTGGTAGCTGCGTGACTCGGCATAGTCCATGCCGCGTCCGCGAAACGGCGAGCGATGATCGCCGGCGATTGCGCTTTGCACTGTCTGCCGCGGGTGCAGGGGCAGGTTGCCTGCCTGCAGACGCAGACCGATCAGTTCTTCACGGCTGGGCTGGACGCCGTTGGATAGTGGTTGTCTCACGACACCGGCACCCGCTCGATGAGTTCACTGATAATGCGGTCGGCATCGACCCCTTCCGCCTCGGCCTCGAAGGACACCAGGATGCGGTGGCGCAGGGTATCGTAGGCGACTGACTGCACATCGTCCGGTGACACATAATCGCGGCCCTGCAGCCAGGCCCGGGCACGTGCGCAGCGGTCGAGTGCAATGGTCCCGCGCGGGCTGGCGCCGTAACTGATCCAGCGCGCCAGGTCGTCGCTGTAGGCCTGGGGATTGCGGGACGCCAGCAGCAGCTGGACCAGATATTCCTCCACGGCGGGCGACATGTGCATGTCCAGGACCTGCCGTTGTGCATCGAAAATCTGCTGCTGGGTGACGACGGCAGTGTGTTTGGCGCTGGTCGTCGTGGCCTGCAGTGCGCGGCGGCGCGCCAGGGCCAGAATACGTTTTTCGGCATCGATCTGCGGGTAGCCAATGCGTATATGCATCAGAAAGCGGTCGAGTTGTGCTTCCGGGAGCGGGTAGGTGCCTTCGTGTTCAATCGGGTTCTGTGTGGCCATCACCAGGAACAGCCGGGGCAGACGGTACGTGGTCTGTCCGACGGTGATCTGGCGCTCACCCATCGCTTCCAGCAGTGCTGACTGCACCTTGGCCGGTGCGCGGTTGATTTCGTCGGCCAGCACCAGGTTGTGGAATATCGGCCCCTGCTGGAAGCTGAAACTGCTGTCCTGCGGGTGATACACATCGGTACCGGTCAGGTCGCCGGGTAACAGGTCAGGCGTGAACTGCAGGCGGTGGAAATCGCCGTCTATGCGCGCGGCCAGTTCCTTGATGGCGGTGGTCTTTGCCAGCCCGGGTGCGCCTTCCACCAGCAGGTGGCCGTCGCCCAGCAGTGCGATCAACAGATGCTCGACCAGGGCCTCCTGCCCGATGATGCATTCTTCCAGTTCCATCCGCAGGCGCCTGAAAGCGGCCTGGGCGGTATGCGCCAGCGGTGATTCTGTTTGCGATGCCGTATCAGTGTTCATGCCTTTCCCTCGGTTGCTGTGTGAACAGACTGTCGAATGCTATGGCAGCAGGCTACTTGAAAAGTGCCACGGGATCAGGGGCACACAGGATTAAATCTTTGTAATGAAACGGCCCGTGAAGGGTGTGGCGTGGCTGTTTCTGCCGTTACTCAGGCCGGGACGGCGGGCGGGAAGCGAATGCAGACACACAATCCTGGATGATTGTCCTGCAACCGGATGTCGAGGTGGTGCCGTTGCATGACCGCCTGTACCAGGCTCATGCCGAGACCGTTACCCGGCGTGGTACGGCTTTGCTCGAGTCTGAAAAAACGCTGGAAGACCTGTTCGCGCCGGGCTTCGGGGATGCCCGGGCCGCTGTCACACAGGCGCAGGCCGACAGCGTCGCCGTCTTTCTCCAGTGTCAGGCTGACGCTGCCGAAGGGCGGCGTGTACTTGATGGCATTGTCCAGCAGGTTGGCCAGCGCCTGGAACAGCAGGTCGCGGTCGCCCTGGAAGATCAGGCCGGTACCGATATTTGCGACAAAACGGAGCTGCTTGTCCTCGGCCAGCGGTTCGTACAGTTCCATGACATCGTTGATCAGTACACCCATGTCGATCGGGGTGAAATCAGCAGCGTTTTCCTCGGATTCGATACGGGCGATGCGCAGCAGGGCGTTGAAGGTGTTCAGCAGCGCATCGGCTTCCTCGAGTGCCTGTTCCAGTGCCGGGCGGCGGGTGTCACCGGCACCGCTGTCAAGCTGAAGTTCCTCGATGCGGTTGCGCAGGCGTGCCAGCGGCGTGCGCAGGTCATGGGCAATATTGTCCGAGACCCGGCGTACGCTTTCCATGAGCAGTTCGATCTGGTCGAGCATGTTGTTCAGGTTGTCTGCCAGCATGTCGAACTCGTCGCCGGTGTGACGGCTGGGTATGCGACGACTGAGATCGCCGGACATGATGACACGGCTGGTCTGATTGATGGCTTCGATGCGGTGCAGCGTGCTGCGTCCCATCATGATGCTGCCCAGGCTGCCCAGTATCAGCATGATGCCCGCGGCCCAGACCAGGCTCATGCTGATGCGGTGCCGGGTGATTTCCAGATCATGTATATCCCGTCCGACCAGCAGCAGGAAGCCCCCGGACAGTCGAAACAGGCGTGCGCGTGCGCGATGCGGCTGGGCATCGCTGGTGTCTTTCAGATCGAACTCCAGCCAGCCGGCGTGCATATCGGCGTTGACCGGCCAGCTGTCGATGTTGCCGACCAGGGGGGCCAGGCTCTGGTCGGTTAACAGATAGACCGAGGCACCTGCCGGGCGGCGTGAGAGGCGTTCACTGATTAATTGTGTCAGGCCGGCAAGCCCGTCATGCTGATATTGCTCCGTCAGGTCCAGAATCTCGATCTCGATCGTCTTGTCCGTCTGGGAAGAGATATAGCTGACGGTCGACCAGTAGATGAAGCCCAGCAATACCAGGACCGAGCTGCCGAACAGCAGCATATAAACCAGCGCCAGCCGAAAGGTGGAGCTGTGTACAAACCGGGTATCCATCAGGCGGGGGTTTTCAGGCAGTAGCCGGCACCGCGCACTGTGTGCAACATGGGCGTATCGAAATCCTTGTCGATCTTGCTGCGCAAGCGGCTGATGTGAACATCGATGACATTCGTCTGGGGATCGAAGTGGTAGTCCCAGACGTTCTCCAGCAGCATGGTGCGCGTGATCACCTGGTCGGCGTGACGCATCAAGTACTCCAGCAGGCGAAACTCGCGCGGTAGCAGCTCGATAACCGTGCCATCGCGGGTGACAACACGGGACAACAGGTCAAGTTCCAGCGGACCGACGCCGAGCCTGGTGCTGCCGGCGTCATGGTCACTTCGGCGATTCAGGGCTTCCAGTCTCGCCAGCAGCTCGGCGAAGGCAAACGGCTTGATCAGATAGTCATCGGCGCCGGCACGCAACCCGTCAATCCGGTCATTGACGTCGGCCAGCGCACTGAGAATCAGCACCGGTACCTTGTTCTGGCTGGCGCGCAGTTTGCCGATCAGTGTCAGGCCATCCTGTTCCGGCAGCATGCGGTCTATAATCAGCACATCATAGGCTTGTAACTCGGCCAGCTGCTGGCCCTGCAGGCCATCGACCGCATGATCAACCTGGTGACCGTGCCCGACCAGGTTCTTTAGTATATAGGCGGAGGTGTCGGTATCGTCTTCTACAACGAGGATGCGCATAGCCTGTCTGACCATCACTGATTTATTGCCCAGTATAAGCAACAATACGGATAGCGTAGTATGCCGCCTACCGGGAAAATCTGCGTGACGGCGGCCTGCCTGATAACGGGTGTCGTTTATGTCACCTTTCGGGCTCTCTCATTACATGAACCGGGATATCTATGTCATGGCCCACCCCGCCCCGTGATTTTGAATACAGCGGCAAGGGAAGCTCTGGATGACCAGCGACGTTGCAACAGCTGAAGCGCCACCGTCGCCGAATCGCGAGGCCACGGTGGCCGCCCTGGGGGTGGTGTTCGGTGACATCGGTACCAGTCCGTTGTATGCCTTGCGCGAAAGCTTCGGCGGCGCCGGTGCGCCGGTGCTCGACCGGCCCGATCTGCTGGGCGTGCTGTCGCTGATTATATGGGCGCTGGTGCTGGTGATATCGATCAAGTACCTGGTCTTCATCCTGCGCGCCGACAACCAGGGGGAGGGTGGCATAATCGCACTGGTCGCACTGCTCAATCCCTGGCGCAGCAAACCGGTTGAGGCACGTTACTGGCTGATGCTCCTGGGTTTGTTCGGTGCCTGTCTGCTGTATGGTGACGGGACCATAACGCCCGCCATTTCGGTGCTGAGCGCCGTCGAAGGCCTGCACATTGCTGCGCCGGGGCTGGCCGCCTACGTGGTGCCGGTCACGATCACGATCCTGATCGGCTTGTTTGCCGTGCAACGCTATGGCAGCGGCAGGATCGGTCATTTGTTCGGGCCGGTGATGCTGTTGTGGTTTGTGGTGCTGGCGCTGCTGGGGCTGCGCGGTATTGTCATGGAACCGGCTGTGCTCGAGGCGTTCAACCCCTGGCATGCCATGGTGTTCTTCGCCAACAACGGCATGACCGGTTTTCTCACCCTGGGCGCGGTGTTCCTGGTGGTGACGGGCGGCGAGGCGCTGTATGCCGACCTCGGACATTTTGGTGTGGCGCCCATCCGGCGCGCCTGGTTCCTGGTCGTGTTCCCGGCGCTGGTATTGAATTACCTGGGACAGGGTGCGCTGCTGATGCAGCAGCCGGGGGCCATTCAGGCGCCGTTCTTCCACCTGGCGCCGGACTGGGCGGCCATGCCGCTGGTGCTACTGGCCACCGTGGCGACGATCATCGCCTCGCAGGCGGTAATCAGCGGCACCTTTTCGCTCACCCGCCAGGCGATCCAGCTCGGACAGTTGCCGCGCATGCAGGTGATTTTCACGCAGGCGGAAGAATCCGGCCAAGTGTATCTGCCGCTGGTCAACTGGCTGCTGATGGCGGCCTGCGTGGCGCTGGTCGTGGGTTTCGGCAGCTCGGATGCGCTGGCCTCCGCCTACGGGGTGGCCGTGTCCATGGACATGGTCGTGACCACCTTGCTGGCCGTGGCGGTGGCGTGGCGTTTCGGCTGGCGTCCGATACTGGCGGTGCTTGCCGGCGTGCTGTTCCTGATCATCGACAGCGCATTTCTCGGTGCCAACCTGGTGAAGATACCCGACGGCGGCTGGTACGCGCTGCTGATTGCCGGGCTGATTTTCCTGCTTATGTGGAGCTGGCGCGCGGGCCGGGCCCTGCTGGCGGCGCGGCTGGCGGAACGCTCGACCACCCGGGAGGTATTTTTACAGCAGATCGAGACCGATCCACCGTATCGCGTTCCCGGCACCGCAGTCGTCCTGACCAATCATGACGAGTCGATAGTGCCAGTTGCACTCATGCATCACATGGCGTGCACGCATGTGTTGCATGAACGGGTCATCTTTCTTACCGTGGTCACAGCCGACCGGCCGCACGTGCCTTCTGCTGAACGCCTGGATTTCGAAAATCTCGGTTTGGGCGTTATGCGCATGCGTCTTCACTACGGTTTCTCGCAACCACCGAATATCCCGCTTGCGCTCAAGTTTGGCGAACACGTCGGGATTCCGCTTGATACCGAGTCGATTATCTACATCCTCGGGCGTGTAACGCTGATTGCCAGGCGCGATGTGCCCGGCCTGCCTTTCTGGCAGGAACGGATCTTTGTCTGGCTGGCACGCAATGCCGCCCGCGCCACAGCCTACTATCACCTGCCGGAAGAACGGGTGCTGGAACTCGGCCTGCAGGTAGTATTGTGATGCAGGGGATGTAAATGTGTGATTAATAATGGCCACGGAATCCACGGAAGAACACGGAAAAATCAAATGCAGGGTGCTTTTGCGTGCAGGAGCGCATCGCATGGTCACTCTCGGCATGGCCCAGGCCAGTATCTCGACCGCTGCGCGGTCTCACCTTCTCCATGCCTCTCGTGACACTCGTACTTCCCTGTCATCGCGCAAACAGGAGGTGACCGGTTCGGCCGCATACGCGGTCCGCTCCTGCAGGCAGGGGTTCGGGAAAGCGCGCTGGATAATGGCTACGGAATGACGCAGAACGAACAAAATCATTCCGTGTTCTACCGTGGATTCCGTGGCTATTGTTTAATAGGCATTGGCCACCGACACCTGCGCTGGCATTGGCGTTTGTGTCCGGCACATATCAGCTGGGAGTGTTTATGAGCGAACAGGGACAAACCGGTTACCCGAAGGAGCTGCTCCTGACCACGGACGTGGAAGGATTCAATGCCCTGGCCGAGCTGGCGCTGGATATGCGCTCGTCGTGGAATCATGCCACCGACCAGGTGTGGCGGCAGCTGGATCCCGTGCTGTGGGAGCTCACGCAGAACCCCTGGGTTGTCCTGCAGACGGTCTCGCGGGAGAAACTCGAGCGGTGTCTGGCCGATCCCGCTTTCCGCAAGCAACGTTGACGACCTGGTGCAAGCCAGGCGGGATGCGGCGGAGGCACCTGCGTGGTTTCAGCAAACCTGCCCGCAAGCGCCGCTGAGCTGTGTTGCCTATTTCAGCATGGAATTCATGTTGAGCGAAGCCTTGCCCATCTACTCGGGCGGGCTCGGCAACGTGGCCGGCGATCAGCTCAAGGCCGCCAGCGATCTGGGCGTGCCGGTCGTCGGCGTGGGGCTGCTCTACCAGCAAGGCTATTTTCGCCAGGTGATCGACAAGGACGGCGCGCAACAGGCCGCTCTTCCCGTACAACGATCCCGGACAGTTGCCGATCACGCCGTTGCGCCAGGCGAACGGCGAGTGGTTGCGGCTGGAGATCGCCTTGCCCGGTTACTCGGTCTGGCTGCGCGCCTGGCAGGTTCAGGTCGGTCGCGTGAAGCTGTACCTGCTGGACAGCAATGACGCGGCGAATTACCCTGCGCATCGGGGCATTACCAGCGAGCTGTACGGCGGCGGGCCGGAGCTGCGCCTGAAACAGGAGATGCTGCTCGGGATCGGCGGCTGGCGCTTGCTCGCGGCGCTCGGCATTCAGCCGGACGTCTGTCACCTGAACGAAGGGCATGCGGCCTTTGCCGTGCTGGAACGCGCCCGCAGTTTCATGGAAGAGACCGGACAGCCCTTCGAGGTCGCACTGGCGTCAACGCGCGCGGGCAATCTCTTCACCACCCACACGGCGGTGGCCGCGGGCTTCGATCGTTTCGCGCCGGCGCTCATCGAGCAATATCTCGGTGGTTATGCCGAACAGAAGCTCGGCATCACGCTCCACGATTTGCTGGCCCTGGGCCGCCAGAACCCGAACGACGCGTCGGAACCTTTCAACATGGCCTATCTGGCGATCCGCGGCAGCGGGGCGGTCAATGGCGTGAGCCGCCTGCATGGCAGGGTGAGCCGGCATCTGTTCGAGCCGCTCTTTCCGCGCTGGCCGACGGACGAAGTGCCGGTCGGACACGTGACCAACGGCGTCCACATGCCGACCTGGGACTCGGCGGCGGCCGATGATCTCTGGACGGAGGCCTGTGGCAAGGACCGCTGGCTGGGGACGACGGAAACCCTGGAGCAGGACATTCGCCGTGTCTCCGACGCCAGTCTCTGGCAATTTCGCACCGCCGCCAGCGCAGCGCTGGTTGACTATGCCCGCGAACGCTTGTCCCGGCAACTGGCCGCGTCCGGCGCGTCGCCCGAGGCGGTTGACGCGGCCAGGCATCTGTTCGATCCCAATACCCTGACGCTGGGCTTTGCACGCCGTTTCGCAACCTACAAGAGACCCAACCTGCTGCTGCACGACCCGGAGCGACTGCTGCGCCTGCTGACCAATCCGCAGCGCCCGGTGCAGCTCATCATGGCCGGCAAGGCCCATCCGGCGGACCAGGCGGGGCAGGCGCTTGATTCAGCAATGGATACAATTCATCCGGCGACCCGAGGTGCGTCCCCATGTGATCTTCCTCAGTGACTACGACATGCATCTGACCGAGCATCTGGTGCAGGGCGTGGATGTCTGGCTCAACACGCCGCGTCGCCCCTGGGAGGCGTGCGGCACCAGCGGCATGAAGGTGCTGGTCAATGGCGGCATCAATCTGTCGGAACTGGACGGCTGGTGGGCGGAAGCCTACACGCCGGAAGTCGGCTGGGCACTGGGGGATGGCCAGGAACATGGTGACGATCCTGCCTGGGATGCTATGGAAGCCGAAGCCCTCTACGATCTGCTCGAGCGCGAGGTGATCCCCGAGTTTTATACCCGCGACGAACAGGGCATCCCCAGCGCCTGGGTGGCACGGATGCGTGAAAGCATGGCGCGGTTGACACCGCGCTTTTCCACCAACCGCGCGGTGCGCGAATACACCGAGCAATACTATCTGCCGGCTGGCCGCGGCCTACCGTGAGCGGGCCAGTAACAAGGGCGCAATCGGCGTGGAGCTGGTGAACTGGCGGCGCACGCTGGAGCAACAATGGACCACGCTGCGTTTCGGCGAATTGAAGCATGAAACCCGTGGCGAGCAGCACGTCTTCGAGGTCCAGGTCTATCTCGATGATCTCGATCCGGCGGTCGTGCGGGTCGAGCTGTATGCCGATGGTATTGACGGTGACGCACCCGAGCGGGTGGCGATGCAGCGCGTGCGAGAACTGATAGGGGCAAACAACGGCTACGCCTACCGCGTGGAGGTGCCTGCCACCCGCCCTGTGACGGACTATACGGCACGCGTCATACCGCACCGCGACGCGGCAGCAGTTCCTCTGGAAGCGGCTAATATCCTGTGGCAACAATAATCCAGTGCGAACATGAGCATCCCCGTACCCACGCTGCATGATTACGCAGCCGAAGTCTCCGAACATTCGTCTGTACGAAGGGGTTTCCCGTTGCCGCTGGGAACCCGTGCCTATCGCGGGGGCGTCAACTTCGCCTTGTTCAGCCGTCATGCCAGCCGTGTCAGGCTGGAATTGTTTGACCAGGCCGCAGATGTAACGCCGTCCCGGTTTGTCGATTTCGGTCCGGTGCGCAACCGTATGAGTGATATGTGGCACGTCTGGCTGAAGGATATACGGCCTGGCCAGCTGTATGCCTATCGCGTGGACGGCCCGTATCAACCCCGGGAGGGTCATCGCTTCAATTTCCACAAGCTGCTGCTCGACCCCTTTGCAACGGCGATAGCAGGGATGCCCGACTGGGATTTCGGGCCGGCGCGCGGATACGACCCGTCGGCACCGGAACCGGACCTGGTTTGTTCCCTGCTGAACGACGCCGGTGCCATGTAAAAAAAAGCACGCGCCCTGGTATGTGGTCACTGCGGATGACGAGGAGAACGCCCGGCTGATTATTTCCCGGATTATTCTCGATGCATTCAGGAAACTGGACATACATTATTCGGAAACCAATGCAAAGCGCTGGCAGGAATTGCAGTCGATACGTCAGCAGCTGGTGAAGCACGGTTCGGCTGGCAACCGAGCTGGATGTTGTAGAACCAACGTAGGGTGCGCTGTGTGCACCATTGCCGGTGTGTGAAACGCACCCTGCATTCTGTATGCCATGGCGTGAAAGGTGAAAGGTGGACTGCATAATGGCCACGGAATCAACGGAAGAACACGGAAACACTAAATGCAGGGCCCCGTTGTGTGCAGGAGCGCTTCGCAAGCGCGATCTTTTGACGGGTATAAACAGAAATAGCAGGGAGCCGGGCGTGGCAAAGTGATCCGACGTCGAGACCTTCTGTGCCCTGCGGCTGTTCATCGACTCCTGGCGCTGGGAAGGTGTGCCCTGGTATCTGCGTTCCGGCAAATGTCCGGCCGCAACCGCGGCCGAGGTCCTGGTGGAACTGAAACCGCCACCGCAACGGCTGTTCGACGATTCTCTGCCTGCGGCCGGGCGGGCCAATTACCTGCGCTTCCGTATGTCACCCGACTCCGCCGTCGCCCTTGCCGCGCGCGTCAAGCGCGCAGGCAAGGAGTTTGTCGGCGACCAGCGTGAGCTGTACCTGTCTGAGGAACAGGCGGGGGAGGAAACACCCTACGAGCGGCTGCTGGGTGACGCCATGGCCGGAACCGGAGCACTCTTTACCCGCGAGGATGCGCTTGAAGCCGCCTGGCACCAGCGACTGAATTGGACGGGCGCAGATTCGGTATTCACCATGCCTTGAAAAATTTCCGGTAGTAATCAGTTCACGACTGCAATTTGCAGAATGCAGAATAGTGTTTAATCAGAAATTCCTGAACGTCGGCAAAGGCCTGGCCTGTGCCGGAACGCTGCAGACTAAGCGTACTTCTCGCGAAAGGCATTCAGGACATCATCCACCGTTGCATAACAGGCATCCCCGCAAACCAGATCGGTAAGCACGGAGTGATCCAACTCGATCCTGACGTCATCCGGGACATTGGCAAAGACCAGGCGGATACCCTGTTCCCTGAACAGGCCGCAGATCGAAAGCAGGGTCTCGGCCGCGATAAAAGTTACATCGTCGACGGCAGCGGCATCGATGCAGAACCAGGCCGGTGACAGTTGCGAAAATATCGCCGTATCCGATCATGAATCCGGATGTCAGACCGTTCGGTTCATCAGACCGTTCGGTTCAATTGCTGGGCTGCCGGACACCCTGTGCAGACGCTTGCATGATCGGGACTTCGTTAACTGCGCACTTCGACTGGGATCCTTGCTAATATGCAGCAGTCAATCAAGGACAGTATTTATGACATACTTTGCCAGAACAGTTTCCGATCATCACACACCCTTGGGTGGTGTGTACCGGCTGGTGCTCGGTATCTGCCTGTTCCTGCTTTGCACCGGCTGGGCCGTGGCTGCGGAACCCGAGGCAAGTGCGCCATCCAAGGCAAGTGCACCGTCTCAGGCAAGTGCGCCACCCTTAATGCCTGTTACGTTGTCGGATATCCCGACGCGGGCATCCGCCGAGCGTACTTCCCTCGATCAGGCCGAAGGGTTGCTTGCACGATCTCCGGCATTCGACCAGATTGAAAACGATCTACTGGATCTGGAGCGCACAACAACACAGGAACTGGTTTCCCTCGGCCCGGCACTTGCCGCCGCCTCTTCACGCGAAGCAATAGCTGAGATCGGAAAAAAGTGGCTTGATCTCGACGCTTCGCTGGAGGAATCGGAGAGCAATTTGCAAAAACGGACCAGTGTCATTCAACTGGAAACCGGTCGACTCGATGTGACGCGAACGATCTGGGAACTGACTGTCAAGGAGGCACAGGATGACAAGGCGCCGGATGAGGTTGTGAACCTCGCGCGCGCAACCGCTGATGACGTTGACAAGGTATACAAGTCACTCCGGAAAATGCAGGATCGTGCACTCGCACTTCAGGCCAAGGCCGGTCGTGCGCGTGCAGTCGTGCAGGAATCCCTCGGCAGAATCAGCACCGAGGAGGCGAACCTGTTAAATAACCTCGTACGTCGTGAACGACCACCGTTGTGGAGTGAGGCAGTCGTACAAACCAATTTTTCAGATTTGCTTGCCAGGGCTGAACACGAGATAGCAAAATGGGTGTCGAGTATCGATTCCGTAGTACGCAGTCAGTATGACCGGCTCGGCTTTCAGGTCTTTTTTCTGCTGGTTTTAACCCTGATCCTGCGTCGATCACGCAGGGCAGCGCGGGCATGGAAGGAGGCTGATCCCCTTCTTGCAAAGGGGATGTCGCTATTCGAGCGGCCATTTGCACTCGCAGCATTGCTGGTCTTGATGTCAACACCCTGGTTCTACACCTATGCACCGCCAGCCCTGACTGATGCGACCGGGCTCCTGCTGGTCTTTCCCGTACTGGCCCTGGTCCTGCCATTGCTGGAAGCATCTACCCGGTCGGCACTGATTTTGCTGGCGATACTCTATGTCGTGGATCAGCTGCGTGATTTGCTCGATGCGGCACCCCTGGTGGCACGCCTGATCTTCATTCTGGAGATGATCGTGGCAATCGGCATCATCATCTGGGTGATTCGTTCGAAATCATGGCAAGGTGATGCCAAATCAAAACAGGCGGGTCGTTGGCAGAGCATCATTCGAGTCGGGCTCAATGCCGCGCTGCTGCTGCTTGTTGTCGCAACACTCACGGCCATTACAGGTTATGTGCGCCTTGCGGTACTGATCGGTTCCGGGGTTCTGAACAGCATCTATCTGGCGCTGTTGCTGGCTGCACTCGAGCGTACTGCCGATTCAATCTTCAGGCTTGCATTGCATAGCCGTGCCGCCCAGTCCCTGAACGTGATAAGGGTGCGAACCGCGCAGTTAAACCGGCGTCTTGGCATTGTGTTCAGAATGCTTGTTGTGGCTGCCTGGGTGCTGGTGACGCTTGATCTTTTCGCTCTGCAGGGCTATGTCCTGGGTATTATCAAGGGAATCTTCCTTGCCGAATTCCGTGCTGGAGCCATTGCCGTTTCACTCGCGGACGTGCTGGCGTTTGGTGTAACGATCACCGCGGCAATCCTGCTTGCACGATTTATCGTGCTGGTGCTGGATGAAGATGTATATCCGCGGGTGGAGCTGGGTCGTGGTGTGTCTTTTGCAATTTCGTCGGTTATCAAGTACGGAATCGTCGTGATCGGATTTCTGGTGGCGGTAGGTGCAATGGGTATCGGGATGGACCGGATTACCATCCTGCTGGGTGCGTTTGGCGTGGGTCTCGGTTTTGGCCTGCAGACCATCGTCAACAATTTTGTCTCCGGTATGATCCTTATTTTCGAACGGCCCGTACAAATCGGCGATTCGGTAGAGATCGGTTCTGTCAAGGGGAAGATAACCAGGATCGGCATTCGGTCGAGCACGGTGCGCAGTTTCGAGGGTGCCGACATCACGGTACCAAACGGAACACTGCTTTCGGACGCACTGACTAACTGGACCCTGACAGATCGAAACCGCCGCATCGAGATAACAGTCGGCGTCGCCTACGGGACGGATCCGGATACGGTTGTCGAGGCATTGCACGCCGCACTGAACGGGCAGGAGGGCTTGCTTCAGGAGCCGGCGCCCCAGGTGGTTTTCGATGGATTCGGTGATAACAGCCTTGATTTTATCCTGCGTGCCTGGGTGTCGGACAATGATCAGTATGTGCCGATTCGAAGCCGTGTCGCACTGGCCACGAACCGCGAACTCAAAGCACGCGGAATAGAGATCCCGTTTCCCCAGCGTGATATTCACCTTCGTTCGGTAGCGCCGGATGTGCGGCTACAGGGCAATAGCTGAAATCGCGGACGCAAAAAGGTCGCGGACGCGATGTTGTTTATTTGCCGATGCTCGGAATGCAAATGCGCTTGGGCATAATGAGAAATAATACCTGTCATTGCCGTATTGCAGCCGGAACTCGCAATTATTTACACGATATTACCCCGTGGGCGAGCTTCGACACCTTGTGCTTGTCTAGATTATTGTCATCAGGTGATACTGCCCATTCGACCATGGATTAACGTCAAACGACCTGCTGCCCGAGACAAACTGACAAACACCGGGAGAAGATCATGAGAAAGTGTATCTGGCTTGCACTACTGCTGGCGCTCTGGTCCGTGCTGGCGCCTGCGGAAACCCTGCGGGTTGGTGTCAAGCCAGTGCCGCCCTTTGCCATGTCAGACGGGCAGGGTGGCTGGATCGGTATTTCGGTGGAGTTGTGGCAACGAGTCGCGGCTCAACTGGGCTGGCAGACCCAATGGGTGGCCATGGATAGCCCCCGTGCGCAAGTCGAAGGTCTGGCCGCGGGCCGTATCGATGTGGCGGTGGGGGCGTTGTCCATGACACCGGAGCGGGAGGCGGTCATTGATTTCAGCCACCCGTTCTATTCCACTGATCTCGCCATCGCCACCCCGATGCACAGGGGCAGCTGGGTCGGCGTGGTGAAGCAACTGCTGTCGCCGGCCTTTCTGAGCGCCGTGGGTGTGCTGGTCCTGTTGCTGCTGGCGGTGGGTGCCCTGTTATGGCTGGTCGAACACAGGCGCAATCCCGGGCAGTTCGGCGGTTCCATCCCTGAAGGTATTGGTAGCGGTTTCTGGTGGTCGGCAGTGACCATGACCACGGTGGGCTATGGCGATAAGGCACCGGTCACCGCCACAGGCCGCGTACTGGCCACCATCTGGATGTTTTTCAGCATCATTACGATTTCGGGTTTCACCGCCGCCATTGCCTCCTCCATTACCGTCAACCAGCTCAGTACCGCCGTACACGGGGTGCATGATCTGGAGCGGGTACGTTGTGTCGCTGTGGAGGGTTCCACCGGCGAACAATTCCTGCGCAAGCGGGGGATCCGCACGCGGCTGGTGGCAACACCTGCCGAGGGGCTGGCGCTATTGAGAAATGGTACAGCGGATGCGCTGGTCTACGATGAGCCAGTGCTGCGTTTCCTGCTGAAGGATGCCGAACCCGGGATCGAGATCCTGCCGCAGTCCATCGAGCGGCAGTACTACGCCTTCGGCATGAAGCCCGGCTTCGCGCAGCACGAGATTCTCAACCGCACCCTGCTGGAAGATACCGGTGACAGCGAGTGGCAGGAAATTCTCAATCGTTACCTGGGCACGCGTTGAAGGGGTGACGGATGCGTCTCCCGCAGTTTGTACAACGCAGGCAATGATCGGATCGAAGCACCAGCTGCGGCAGCCTCAGTGCCCGGACAAAGCCGCAGGGCGGTGTGGCGCGGCTGGTGCGGGCCGTCTCAGTAGCCACACCAGCGGTGCCATGAGGATGAAACTCCAGGTCACCAGCGTGAAGGCGTCTACAAAGGCGAGCATGCTGGCCTGGCGGCTCAGTTCACCGGCAAGCATCCTGGCGGCGAGGGGATCATCCATTGTCAGGCCATGCGCGTTCAGCCACAGTTACAGGTCCAGGTTGAAACGGTTGATGTGTCCTCCGATCACCTCCCAGTGATGCTGGGTGCGGCGGGTCAGTACCGTTGCCACGATGGAAATGTCGATGGAGCTGCCGATGGTGCGCATCAGATTGAACAGGCCGGTGACCTCGGCGGCGGTTTCCCGCGGCAGGGTGTCTTCCACCTTCCAATCACCGGCTGGGGTCTGGTCTGTCAGGGTTTGTCAGCACGGGTTGCAAATCACGACCAGCCAGGCAGCGAGACACAGGTAAATGTCGTCTTGTCCAAATTGTATTTCCCGGTCACCTTCCGGGCACGATGCTGTTTCAGTTAACATGGGATGCCAATTCCGGCTACCCGGTGAATATGGAATGACAGCTTCTTCGATGGAAAACTCCCGACACTCCTTCCTCACGCGCCTGTTTCACATGGCGCTGGCGACGGCGGTCATCGTTCAGGTGCTCTCGAGCCTGTTGATGACCGCGCCTCTGGAGGACAGGCAGGAGGACTGGCTGTTCGAGGTGCATGAATTCTCCGGCATCACGGCGCTGTTCCTGGTGGCGGGTTTCTGGCTGGTTGTGGCTCTCCGTCGCCGCGGCACACCTGTCGCCATTCTGTTTCCGTGGTTCTCGGCAACGGGACGCCGGGCGCTATGGGAAGACCTCGTTGATCACTGGCAACATATCAAGCGACTCGGGCTGCCGGATTTTCGTGCCGAGAGCCCGCTGGCTTGCGCCGTACACGGACTCGGTCTGCTCCTGGTAACAGCCATGGCTGCCAGCGGGGCGCTGTTTTTTCTCGCGATGATCCTCGAGGCCAAGACCAGCCTCTGGGCAACCATTGATATCGAGGTCCATCAGGTACTTGCAAACCTTGTCTGGGCGTATCTGATAGGCCATGCAAGCCTTGCCGTGATTCAGCACCATTTAAAGAATATGCGTCTCAGCGAGATGTGGTCGCTGCGGAAATGAATGTAATGCTGCCCCGTTCTGCCACTGTAAGCAAATCGGCATACTGGCTCGAAGACGCGACTTGACGCGCGCTTTCGCCGTCTTCGTTCTACAGTGCCTACACAGGTTCGCATCACCTGCATACAGTACGTAGGGTGCGTTTCACGCACCGTTAATGGTGCGCATAGCGCACCCTACACCGGCTCTACCGTACTTCCATGTGTTCGCACCACCTGCATACAGTACGTAGGGTGCGTTTCACGCACCGTTAATGGTGCGCATAGCGCACCCTGCACCGGCTCTAACGTACTTCCATGAGTTCGCACCACCTGCATACAATACGTAGGGTGCGTTTCACGCACCGCTAATGGTGCACATAGCGCACCCTGCACCGGTAATGGCCGCACGCAAGATCAGCGCGCCTCGCGCAGTATGAGCGCGGCGAGCGCCTTGTAATCGCCGCCGAAGTGATGGCCGCCGGACATTTTGTGTACCTTGAATTGTTGCGGGTCGAGATCGGGGCACAACGGCGCCGGTTCGTCCGCGCCGTAGATGCACAGCAGGTTGTCGTGTGCCAGTTTCTCAACCTCCGGTTTCACCTGATAGGAGGCATCCTTCATGCTGCCGGGCAGCCAGTCACTGACGCGGAACTCGAACTCGATGCCGTGCTCGGCACCGAGCAGTGCGATCAGTGATACACGGGCGAACAGTTCCGGCGGCAGGCGACTGGCCATGAACGGCAGCACGTCGGCGCCGCGCGAATAGCCGATCAGCAGCACCTTGTCCATGTCCCAGGCTGTGAAGTAATGGCGCAGGATGTCCTGCAGCGCGCGCCCGATCTCATCCGGTGTGCGTTTGGTCCAGAAATAGTGCAGGGAATCGAGCCCGACCGTGGGGATGCCCTCGGTAGCCAGATTCTCGGCCAGGGATTTATCGATACTGGCCCAGCCGCCATCGCCGGAGATGATCACGGCAAAGGTCTTGCCCGGCTGCTTGACGGGAACCTCGACCAGCGGCAGGTCCTTCAGCCCGGCGGGTGTGACGGATGCCGGTGGGTGCATACCGGCCACCAGCTGCCTGAAGCTGTCCCGGAATTGCGGCATCCAGTTGCCCTGCACGGAAAAGCCATGGCCCACGCCTGGCAGGCTGACGAGCCGGGCCTGACCTGTCTGTGCGACGAACTTCGCAGTGGCAGCAGGGGCGCAGACCTGGTCACTGTCGCCCTGGAAGGCGATCCAGGGGGTCGGCAGCTCCGGTGCTGGCAGGAAGGAATACCCCTTGCCCTGTGGGCCGGTCGTAAACTTCAGACCACTGCCGCGGCACAGCGGTTTGCCCAGCGGCAGGTTGGGACAAAACCCCAGGCTGATGCCACCATGGAAGGTGTTCGGCGGTGCCTGTGCCAAGGTGGCATACACCAGCGTGGCACCGGACGAATAACCGACCAGTACCGGCTCGACATAGTCAGGATAGCCATAGTGTTTTTGCAGGAACTGGCTCAGGCCCTCGAAATCCGCCGCCGGGTAGCTGCAGGCATCCTTGTCGGTCGCCAGTCGCTTGAGATAGGCGGTGACATCGATGCCGGCGACCAGTGCATCCAGGCCGGCCAGCGCCCGGGCCATGTCGATCACGCCCGGATTCCAGCCGCCATCACCGGAGACAAACAGCACCACGTGTTTGGGTTGTGCCGAATTGCGATAGATATGGACGTCTCCGAATCGCCCAAACTGGAATGTTTCCTCCGGCAGTGGTCCTGAGCAGGCCGTGGCGTTCACGAGTGCGGTCAGGATCAGGAGGTTCAGGAGATGCCGGTAAGCCATTCGAGTGGTATTCATTTACGTTTTCCCGGTAACACTGAAAATGGATAGGACGATGCGGCTAGACGCCACGGTCGATCCGGTGCAGGGCGGTGATCATCACCAGCGTTCCGGCCAGCAGCCAGAGCGGACCGAACAGCCACAGGGCCAGGGGGATGGCCAGGTAATAGGCACGCATACCCAGCGTGTAGTGAATGCCGCCCCGGTCGAGGATGGTGGCGACATCCTCGACCGATATGTCGGGATGCATGTCCGGCGGCAGGTTGATCATGAAACAGGTGTGGTTGTAGTAGCGCACGGCGAGGGTGAAGTTGAAAAATGCAAACAGGAAGTCGACGCCCAGCAGGATGAGCTTGCCGATCCACAGCCCGGGGTGATCACTGCCGAAATGGCTGATCAGCAGCGACAGCTCGCCCTGCTTGTCCGCGGTCACCGCCAGGTTGAATATGCCCAGCCCGATGAGGATCGCGGTGGACGCCAGGAAGGTGGCCGCCATGGTCCAGTTACGCAGGGTCTGCACGGCCAGGATATCCCGGTTGTCCCGCATCATGGCGTGCACCCACAGCGTACGGACGCGTGCGGCGAGTCCCATCGAGGTACTCAGCGGATCATGCCGGACCTTGTGGTACAGGTGGACATGGTAGATCACCAGCAGCAGCAATGCCGCCGGGCTCAGGCCGTATTCGATATGACTCAGAATTTCCACGTCGCGATTCCTGTCCTCAGTTCGATTTGAAGAAGATGCGCTGATAGCCGCCCGCAATCAATGCCGCGCTGTCGATCAGCAGCATGGGCAGGGGAGTAAGCAAGGGGTAGGCCAGGTAGGCGCTATGCCACTCGGGTTTGAACTTGTCCTTGAAGCTGCGCAAACCCTTGTAATTGTAGAAGCGGTTGCCGTACTCGTAGGCCAGGCGGGCAACACGCTCGCCGGCGCGTGCGTAGCGTGTTTCGCCGACACCGACCAGCGGCGCCATCCCCAGGTTGAAGTAGTGATAGCCCTGTGCCTGCGCGTACAGGATCAGTTCGGCAAACAGCAGGTCCATGGTGCTGTGCGGTGCATTCGGGTGATGCCGCATGAGATCGATGCTCAATTGCGAGCGACTGCCGTAGTCCGGCATCAGGTTGGCGAATGCGACGATGCGCTCGTTCACCCTGATCACGGCAATGGGACTGCGTGCCAGGTAGACTTCATTGTAATTGCCTAGCGAGAAGCCTTTTTCCGCCACGCTGCGTTCCTGCAGCCAGGCATCGGAGACGGTGCGCAGTTCCGACCACAGCGCCTGGTCCAGTGGCTGCTCGAGTAACTCGAATTGCGCGCCGTCACGCCTGGCACGGTTGACGCCATGACGCAGTGCTTCACCGCGCTTGCCCGACAGGGTGAAGTTTTCCAGCCTGACCATGGCTGTTTCACCCAGTTTGAACAGGGCAAAGCCGGCATCATGGAAGCGGTGCATGTGCGACTCGCTGATTTCATAGAAACAGGGTGTCAGGTCGTGCCGGTCAGCGTAGTCGCGAAAGGCGATGATCGCGGCATCGAACGCCGCCGGATCGCCGCAGGGATCACCCAGTGCAAACAGGCGGTCGCGCATCAGGCCGTATTGAATGAACGCCTTGTGGTCGGGAGACCACAACAGGTACTTGTCGCCGAGAAACACCAGGTGGGCGAATTCACTGCCGCCGTACTGGTTCAGCACGGCTTCCGCCTCGGCCAGTGCCCCGATATCCGGCCTGGCGGGCACGACCTGCGGGCGTTTGTAGAATGACCAGCCGATGAACGCAGTGGCCGCTGCCGCGGCAATGAGCAGGCCGCGCGCAAAACGCGGCGCCTCCAGCGACGGGGCGAAGCGTGACAGATACTCCCATCCCCAGGGTATCGTGCCGTGGACCCAGTCACCGAGCCAGGCAAAAGCGATGACGGCGATGACCAGTCCCGCCAGCCACAGCAGGCTGCGTGCGCCGAGCAGCGGATAACTGTCACGGTAAAAGCGGCTGCGCTGGCGCCTGAGCAGCAGTGCAACTATGAGCAGGATCGAGGCCTCTTCGTAATCGATGCCCTTGATAAAGCTGAGCAGGGCGCCGCTGATGAGCAGGACCTGGGTCAGGGTGTAGGCACTGCGCACCTGTTCCGCGATGCCGCGCGACAACGCGATCAGCAGCACGCCGGTGGCCACCGACAGCATGTGCGAAATCTCCATGGCGGCGGGTGGCAGGTAGCGTTGCAGGATAACGAGGCGGTCCGCCAGGGTGGGAAAGGCGGCGGAGGCGAGCAGCACCACACCGCCGCCGAAGGTCAGGTAGGCCAGTATCCGCACGCCGAGCGAGGCCAGCACATTGAGCGGCAGGCCCAGCAGGTCTGCCAGCCGGCTTTCGCGCCACTGGCGCACCAGCGCCACACGCTGCCAGGCTTCCGGGAGCATCAATTTGTCCGCGCCCAGATAGACGGCAATCAGCCAGGGCACCAGGTAGTAGCACAGGCGATAGACGAGCACGCCCGAGACCAGGTGTTCCGGGCTGCGGGCAAATGGTGCCAGCAGGACCACCAGCGCGGTGTCGAAGACACCGAGGCCGCCGGGGATCAGGCTCAGGATCCCCAGCGTGGAGGCCAGTACAAAACCGGCAAGAAACTGTGGCCAGGGTACGGCGGCATTGCCGAATTCGAGCGCAATCCAGGCCGTGGCAGCCGCCAGCAGCCAGTCCAGGGTCGAGATGGCGATCAGCGCTGCAAGCGAGGTTCCTGGCTGCGGTCGAAGGTCGTGCAGCAGGCGCGAGAACAGGCCCTTGTACAGCGCAAGTACATACATCGGGAGATACATCGCGAACGCGCCGAGCGCCAGCCAGGCAGCCCAGACCGGGACGGGTAGCCGATCGAGTCCCGGTCCGACGCCGAGCAGCAACGGCCAGCTCAACACGGCCAGGCCGGTCGGTACCGAGGCCATGATCAACGCGGAAAACGCGGCGGCACGCCGGGTCTCGACCTGTTCACGTCCCAGCAGCAACAGGCGGATGCCCGAGCCCGCCAGGCCCGACAGGCCGATCAGGTTGTTGAACGCATTGGCGATCCAGGCGTTACGAACCAGCGTGCGCAGCGGCAGCCGGATAGCGAAGCTGCGTGCCGCGTGCCAGTCATACAGGCTCATGGCCAGTACCCCGGTCAGGGCGACGAGCTGGATGAGCAACAGGTGGGGGAGGGTGAGCGCCTGCAGACCGGCGCGCACGGCATGAATATCCAGGCCGTGCAATTCACGGCCGGCCAACACGGCGACCAGTACCAGGAAGACTGCCGGCAGTGCGCGCCGAATCCAGCGCAGGCGCTGCGGCTGCGTTGCGTCGCCTGTATCGCCGGGTTCCGGGTGTTGCCCTGATCCGATCCCGCCTTCGAGTTCAGTTTCTTTTTGCGTCATGGGTTTGATTCAGGGTTATGCTCATGAAGCGCTGTGTGTGGAGCGCCGCCGCCGGTACCAGTGCACCAGCCAGAGCAGGGTGCCGACTCCGATAATTGACGCCATCAGCGCGAGTTCATAGTGCTTGATGTCGCCCACCAGCACTTCCACGGCCTGGCCAAAATAGTAACCGGCGAGACCAAAACAGATGGCCCAGATGCCGGCGCCGAGCAGGTTGAGCAGGGAGAAGCGCAACCAGGAAACGTCACTCATGCCGATTGCGATGGGTGTCACCGTGCGCAGGCCATACAGAAAGCGGAACCCGAGGATAAGCAGCATCTGGTGTCGCTCCAGTTTATCCAATACCCGGTCCATGCCTGCAAGCCAGGCCGGGTGACGCGCCAGCAGGCCCTTGCCATGGCGCCGGCCGAGAAAGAAATAGAGTTGATCGCCGAACAGTGTTCCGCAAAATCCACACGCAATCACCCAGTCCAGCGACAGGTAACCCAGGTGCGCAACGACACCGCCCAGCACCATGACGGTTTCGCCTTCCAGGAAGGTGCCGACGAGGAGGATCGGGTAGCCATAGCTTGTCAGCAATGATTCCAGCATGATGGATAAAGCTTAACCCCCATCGATGCTTGTGAATACTCTCCAATTCTTCATATGCCAGGTTGGCTGGATTAACTCGACTGCCGCCCGGTTGCTTATGATTCTTTTTTACGGAATGTTTACGGGTGCTGTTACAGGGTGTCGGGTTGCAGGCTATCCTGCCACTACGCAGCTGAACAGCCAGGTGTAGGGTGCGTTTTACGCACCGGCAGCGGTGCACGAAGTGCAGCCTACAAAAAATAATGGCCACGGAATCCACGGAAGAACACGGAAAAATAATCCTACCTCCTTCAGGCACACAAGAGCCGGTACATGAAGGAGCGCATCTCGTGCGCGATGATAATGGCCACGGAACCACACGGAAGGACACGGAAATGCGACCGTAGGGTGCGTTTTACGCACCGGGAACGGCGCCCGGGGTGCCTCCTGCAGCTGACGTGGGGCGTGAGAGGTGAGACGTGAGACGTGAAAAGAAAAATGGCCACGGAAGCACACAGAAATACACGGAAAGGATGTAGGATGCACTCTGTGTACCATTGAGTAAGACGTGAAAGGTGAAACGTGAATTATGGGCGCGATGATAATGGCCACGGAATCCACGGAATAACACGAAAAAATTAATCAGCCACGGGGCGTAGGGTGCGTTTTACGCACCGGGAACGGCGCCCGGGGTGCCTCCTGCAGCTGACGTGGGGCGTGAGAGGTGAGACGTGAGACGTGAAAAGAAAAATGGCCACGGAAGCACACAGAAATACACGGAAAGGATGTAGGGTGCACTCTGTGTACCATTGAGTAAGACGTGAAAGGTGAAACGTGAATTATGGGCGCGATGATAATGGCCACGGAATCCACGGAATAACACTCCTAAAAATTAATCAGCCGCGGGGTGCAGGGTGCGTTTTACGCACCGGGAACGGCGCCCGGGGTGCCTCCTGCAGCTGACGTGGGGCGTGAGAGGTGAGACGTGAGACGTGAAAAGAAAAATGGCCACGGAAGCACACAGAAATACACGGAAAGGATGTAGGATGCACTCTGTGTACCATTGAGTAAGACGTGAAAGGTGAAACGTGAATTATGGGCGCGATGATAATGGCCACGGAATCCACGGAATAACACGAAAAAATTAATCAGCCACGGGGTGCAGGGTGCGTTTTACGCACCGGGAACGGCGCCCGGGGCGCCTCCTGCAGCGCTGTTGCCTGCGGACGACTCACATCACGTCACGCGCACCTGATCATCGGCCAATGGCCAGGCAGCGCCATGCGGCGGCGTCGGTACAGGGTCAGGCGTTTTATTGATGCTTGTCATTGCATCCTGCACAGCGCCGTCCACAATGACAGTTGACTCCCGATGCGCTATGTACAACTTGATCCGGGCAGCCGCGCAGGCTATTGGCTTGCACTGTATTGTTATCGACAGCAACCGCGACAGAGGATGAACCACATGACAACAGACATCGATCCGGTACTGGGTACCTGGTACCGGCACCTCGACAAGGGGCAGGAATTCTGCGTCGTCGCTATCGAGGACGCCGACGGCGTCGTCGAAATCCAGCATTTCGATGGCAGCATCGAGGCCATTGACCCGGATGCATGGTACGAGCTGGACATCGAAACGACGGAGGCACCGGAGAACTGGGCCGGCGCGCTCGATATCGCCGAACGCGACGATCTCGGCACGGAGGTCACCGATACCAGCGCCGCGGACTGGCGTGCGCCGCAACAGGAACTCGGACATACCGTCGGCAACGAGGCGCTGATCGCCGACGAGGCAGAAGAGTGGGAAGAGACGTCGCGGGAGGGCGAAGAATGACACAAGCCGGGAGACAGTCATGCTGACACAAGATCAGACCAGTGAATTCAGGAGGATCCTGAAACAGCGTTTCCTGGAGGAGCGCGAACAGGTTCGCCAGGCCCTGTTGCAATCGGACCAGCAAAGCCATGCGGAACTCGCCGGAGAGGTTCACGACAGCGAGGAGGTCGCGCTGGCGGACCTGCTGGTCGATGTGGCGCTGGCCGGCATCGATCGGCATATCGTTGAAATCCGCGCTATTGACGCCGCCCTGCTGCATATCGCGCAAGGCAGTTACGGGGTCTGTACCGATTGTGGTGAGGCGATCGACCTCCAGCGTCTGCGGGCGGCCCCGACGGTGCAGCGCTGCGTACCCTGCCAGACCCGTTACGAAAATCGCGACCGGACGCTGCACAACACATCGCTGTGAGTGCCGGCAGTCCCGTCGGGTCATCGTGAGTTGCGCGCACGACCCGCGGAGGTCAGGTACTGGCGTCGCTGCAGCGCCATTCCGGCGCCGGTCGTTGCGACGAATCGATGCGCTTCAGCTGCGCGTCGCTCCCGATGCACGGGGGCCGGCTGGCCGGCCCGGTGTGTAATGCGGGCTAGCTCCCCAGCGTAATCACCCGGATCAGGTCGGTGCCGCCGGCCTGCTGGTGGTGGCCGGCCGTCGACACCACGATGTCGCCGGCCTGCAGGTAGCCCAGCGCCTTGCCCTGTTCGATGGCGAAGTCGAGACGCGCCCGGTCACCGGGTTCGCCGTTGTAGAGGATGGGGATGACGCCCCAGTTCATGGCCAGCTTGCGTGCCACCCGGGTGGACGAGGTAATGGCGAGAATGGGAATGTCAGGGCGGTATTTCGAGATGAGTCGCGAGGTGAAGCCGGTCTCGGTCAGGCTGATGATTGCCGCTGCCTTGAGGTGCGTGGACATGCTGACCGCGGCCTGGCTGACGGCCTCGGTCACCACGTTCGAGGGATTCGGCTTGATGCGCTGCAGGTAGCCGTAATCACCCAGCGAGGCCTCCGCGCGCCGCGCGATGGTGGCCATGGTGATGACGGCCTCCACCGGGTACTTGCCGACGGCGGTTTCGCCCGACAGCATGACGGCCGAGGTGCCGTCCAGGATGGCATTGGCGACGTCGCTGGCCTCGGCCCGGGTCGGTTTCGGGTTGTGTTCCATCGAGGCCAGCATCTGCGTGGCGGTGATGACGGGTTTGCCTTCGGCCACGGTGGTGCGAATGATGAGTTTCTGCGTGGCGGGGACATCGGCCAGCGGCAGCTCCACGCCCATGTCGCCGCGCGCCACCATGATGCCGTCAGCGGCGCTCACGATTTCCTGCAGGTTGGCGACGCCGGCCTTGTTCTCGATCTTGGCGATGATGGGAATGTTGACGCCTTTCTCGATAAGGATTTCGCGCATCTTGTAGATGTCGTCGGCGGACTGGATGAAGGACGCGGCGATGTAATCGACATCGTTCTCGGCCGCGAATCCCAGCTCCCGCACCACATCCTCGCGGTTTTCCGGGCTGACGGCGCTCAGCGCCAGCCGGGTCTCGGGCAGGTTTACGCTCTTGCTGTTGCCCAGCCAGCCGCCATGGACGACCCGGCAGTTGATGGCGCTGCCGTTGACGCCGGTAGCCACCAGCTCGATGGCGCCGTCATCGATCAGGATCTGTGTGCCGGCACTGACTTCCTCGGCCAGCTTTCGGTAGGTGACCGACACGCCGCTGGCATCGCCGGTACGCTTCTCTGTTGACAGGGTGAAACTGGCGCCCGGCAGCAGCTCGACCGGCCCGCCATCCAGTATGCCGGTGCGGATCTCGATGCCGCGGGTATCGATCATGATGGCGATGTTGATGCCGACCTGTTCGGCCGCTTCGCGCAGCAGCACGATCTGTTCCTTGTGTGCCTCAAGGCTGCCATGCGAGAGGTTCAGGCGCGCCACGTTCATGCCGGCCCGGATCATGGCGGCGAGTTTGTCCAGCGAACTGCATGCCGGTCCGATGGTGGCGACGATCTTGGTTTTGCGCTGGCTGGAGAGGCCGGTTGTGGAGTTGGTCATTCGGGATGTACCGCCTGCTGGGAATGTCAGATGAAGGGTAAGTATTTGCGGATATTCTACTGCTAATTTGGTGCCCGCAGTATGTTTATTGCGGGCCGAATGCCGCACTGCTGCGCGCCGGGAGCTGTGACGGCCGGGTGAGCGCCGTTAGGTTCAGGACAGAACATTCCTGCCGGCAGGTTTTTCGCCAGTACTCACACGGAACCGGCCAGGCTGCTGGCCAGTTGCAAGGCAATGAATGCCAGTGCGCCTGCCGCCCCGACCGCGGGCACCCAGCGGTACACCGAGAAGCCCTGGTAGCTGTCCGCGGCGCGGCGCTTGATGCGCCACAGTGACAGGTTGACCAGTACGAATACCAGCAGGATGAAGAAGCTGGTGGCGCGGGCCAGGCTTTCCAGTGGCAACCAGAGCGCCATGAGCATGACGAGCAGTGTCACCAGCCCGGTGGCGAGCACGGGCGTGCGCGTGGCCGGGTGCACCCGCGCCAGCCAGGGCGGTGCCCAGCCCCGGTTGCCCATGCCGTAGCAGACACGCGAGGCCATGATGATCTGGATCAGCGCGCCATTGACCACGGCGATCATACTGATTGCCGCGATCAGCAGCGGATCCGCCTGGCTTGCCTGCTGGTAGATGTAGGCCAGCGGCGCATCGGAAGCGGCCAGCTGCGCGGGTGTGACCACACTCACCGCGACCACGGCCACGGCGAAATACAGCAGTGTTGAAATGCCCAGTGCCGTCAGGATCGCGCGCGGCAGGTTGCGCTGTGGCTGCCGCACCTCTTCCGCGACATTGACCATGTCCTCAAAACCGATAAAGGCGTAGAAGGCGAGAAATGCACCGAGAAAAATGCCCCGCGCGCTGCCGGCATCCACGGGTGATGTCAGCGCCGACAGGGTGTTGAGCAGGGTCGTGGAATCCGGTCGCGCGACCCACAGGATCAGCAGCAGGCCGGCAATTTCCACCACCGTCATCACGGCCGCGACGAGGATGGACTGGGTGATGCCCCAGGCGGCAAGCGCACCCAGGCAGGTCACCAGCAGCACGATCGCCGGCAGCGCCGGAAACGGGGTAAAGACCTGCAGGTAGCCGGTGAAGCCGCGCGCGATGGTGGCGGCCGACACGATTCCGGCCATGATAATCAGCAGGCCGGTCAGGATGGCCAGCGGGCGGATGCCGAGGCCATCCTGTATATAGACGACTTCGCCGGCGCTGAACGGGTAGCGTGCCGAGAGCTCGGCATAGCTGAACGCCGTAAACCCCGCCAGCAGCGACGCCAGCAGGAAGGACAGCGGTGCCTGGTAACCCGCATAGGCGGCGACCTTGCCGATCAGGACATAGACGCCGGCGCCGAGAATATTGCCCAGCCCGTAAAAGATCACCAGCGACAGCGACAGCGAACGCCGCAGCGCCGGCTGCGGCTTGTTGGCGGGATCGTTACCTGTGCTGTGCATGGGGGGCAGGCTGCGGGTTCGGTCTGCCAAGTGTATGGAAATGGCGGACATCGACAAGCCCCGCGCCGGCATTGACGTAGCGGCGCAGACGCAGGTACGGTAGCCGGAAAGGTGGCAGGCAGGGCTTGCAGGGTATGTCTATGAAGCAACGTGACATGATCAGTGATATCGAGGCCGAGGTGCGTTACACGCAGCATCTCATTGGTCGCGAGGCCCTCGATCCGCGCGTGATGCAAGCCGTTGCCGAGGTGCCGCGTGACCGGTTCGTGCCCGACAACCTGCGCAAGGCGGCCTTCGACAACGGTCCGCTGCCGATCGGTCATGGCCAGACCATTTCACAACCCTACATCGTGGCGCTGATGACCGACCTGCTGCGGCCCGGGGCCGGACAGCGCATCCTCGAGATCGGTACCGGTTCCGGCTACCAGGCCGCCATCCTGTCCCTCCTGTGCGAGCGCGTCTATACCGTGGAGCGGGTAGGGGAGCTGGGCGAGGCGGCTGCGCGCCGTCTGCAGTCACTCGGTTACCATAATATCGAGACGCGCGTCGGCGATGGTTACGCGGGCTGGCCCGAGCATGCGCCCTACGACGGCATCATCGTGACCGCGGCGGCACCCTTCATTCCGCCGGCGCTGGTCGAACAGCTGGCGCCCGGCGGCAGGCTGGTCATCCCGGTCGGGGAAATGTACGGGCACCAGGAATTGCTGCTGGTGCAGAAAGACGCGGACGGTACCTTGCACCAGAAAGACATCCTCGGTGTCGCCTTCGTCCCGCTGGTGGGCAAGGAGCCTGTTTCATGATGACCGGTGCCCGGGGTCTGCCGCGCTGCGAGGATCGGGGACCTGCGTGCCATGTGTCCGGTTCATGCAGGCGAACACTGGCTGACGGGGCCGCATGCCTGTATAACGTCAGCGGATGATATCCTCGCATCGAAACCTGCCCGGTTGAGCCCCATGCAACGGCGAATCGCAACCCGACTTTCGATCGTCCTGGTCATTATCGTGGCCACGAGCGCCATTCTCATGGGTATCGCGGTCACCCAGTCGGGTACCCACCTGCTGATCAATGCCTCCACGGCGCGGCTGGCCCAGGAAAGCAAGGTCGTGTCGATCCGCTTGCAGGATATTTTCGAGTTTGTGCGGCGCGATATCGAATTCCTGGTGCGCAGTCCGGCCGTGCATGCCGTGGTGAACGCCATGGACAGCGGCGTGGCAGATGCCGCCGAGGCCGCCGCTGTCGCACCGGCCAGGGCCCGACTGCAGGAGGTATTTGCGGCTTTACTCAACAATCACCCCTGGTATGTGCAGCTCCGCCTGATCGGGGCGGCCGATGAGGGCAGGGAACTGGTGCGTGTCGACCAGGTGCAAGGGCAGGTCCGGCGCGTGCCCGAAGCCGCGTTGCAGCGCGAGACCGAGCGTGAATACTTTCTGCAGATACTGGACAAGCCGCCAGGCGAGCTGTCCTGGTCTGAAATCGACCTGAACCGGGAGCAGGGACAGATCGTCGAACCCGCGCAGCCGGTATTGCGTGCCGGATTGGCGGTTGCAGGCAAGGATGGCAAACCCTTCGCTATTGTAATTATCAATCTCGATATACGCCGGGTGTTCGACGTGGCGCGGGAGATGGTTACACCCGATCTCACGCTCTACATCGCGAATCAGGTGGGTGACTATCTTTGTCACCCCGATCCGGACAAGACCTTCGGTTTCGAACGTGACCGGCGCTTTCAGATCCAGGATGACTTCACCGAGGCGGTGTTTCAGCCGAAGGCCGGTGGTGCCGGTGTGGTGCTGGAGGATGTCCTGCCTGCGGGTGCCGAGGAGCCGGTAGTGGCCTACGTCAGCCGCTTGCCGCTGGAGACAACCAGTGGCAACGACCTGATGATTGCCCTGACCATGCCACGCGCGCTCATCCTCGCGGATGTGAACCAGGCCCGGCGCCGGAATGCGGCACTCATGATCCCGTTCATACTGATCGGTGCCATGGTGGTGGTCTGGATGGTGCGGGTGTTTATCGCGCCGCTGGAACGGGTCACGCGTGAAGTCAGCCGTTACGCACCGGGCCGCCCCCCGCAATTGCCCGAGCAGAGCAGGCAGGATGAAGTGGGCCAGCTGGCGCAGGCCTTTGCCAGCATGGCCGGTCGTATCGAGCAGCAGGTAACGGAGCTGGAGATGCAGGGCAAGCGTTTCCGGAGCCTGTTCGAGGCAGTGCCGGATGCCGTCCTGATCATCGACCAGGATGGCAGCGTGGAATATTCAAATCCTGCAACGGAACGCCTGTTCGGCTATACGGCCGAAGAACTGCATGGCCGGAATATCAAGCTGTTGATGCCCGAACCGTACCGGGGACACCATGATGATTATCTGCGACGCTACATGGCTGGCGGGGAAGCGCATATCATCGGTATCGGGCGCAAGGTCGTGGGCCTGCACAAGGACGGGAAGACCATGCCCCTGTACCTGTCCATCGGCGAGTTCACATTGCAGGGTCGGCGCAAGTTCACCGGTATCCTGCATGATATCTCGGCGCATTCACGCGACCGGTCTGAGTAACAGGCCTTCGGCGCTTGCTTAGCAGGCAACAAAGACCACACCTTGTAGAATCTGACTGCCTCGACCTGGCGACTGTTGCTGCCCGCCTGCTGCAACACTTCTGAAATCCGGGGCTCCCTCGAGGATCAGCCTGCCAGGCAGGGTTGAAGCAGCGGGCAGGATGCATGCCGCCAGTGTGCCGGGCGATGGCAATACTGCAAGTAAAGAATCATATAAATACAATAAATGTATGTTAAATATAGAAAATGTTAATATTTAAGGATGCCGGCGCTTTCTGCCAGCATGATGCGCCGGCACGGACCGGCTGCCTGCGAATGACCCGGCTTGACCTATGGGGTGGTCGGGTGGTCTCGAAATCGTGTAATGTGATTCCGTCCGTCCTGTTCTGAACGACGGATTATCAGGGGCGTGTTGCGGAGTCCGTTACCGTCGGCTATCCGCGAGTCATGTTCCGGTCTGAAGCCAGCACAACCGTTGTGAGCGAGCAGTTATATGGAACAGAAAGTCTCGTTCGATGCCGACCTGATCAGGCGTTATGACTACGCCGGCCCGCGTTACACCTCCTATCCCACGGCGGTGCAGTTTCACGAGGGTTTCACCGAGGCCGAGTACCGGACTCACGCCCTGGCCACCAATGACAGCGGCCGGCCCCTGTCGCTGTATTTTCATATCCCGTTCTGCGCGCGCCTGTGCTTCTACTGCGCCTGCAACAAGGTGGTGACCAAGAACCGGGCGCATGCGCTGCCCTATTTGCAGGACCTGCACCGGGAAATCGCCATGCAGGGCGAGCTGTTCGATAACGACCGGCGTGTCGACCAGCTGCACTGGGGCGGGGGTACGCCGACCTTTCTGAGCCACGAACAGATGACCGAGCTCATGCAGGTGACGGCCAGGCATTTCAATCTGCGCGGCGATGACACCGGCGAGTATTCAATAGAGGTGGATCCCAGGGAGGCCGATGCAGAGACCATCGCGCTGCTGCGCGGTATCGGTTTCAACCGCATCAGCCTGGGTGTGCAGGATCTCGAGGAGCGTGTGCAGCGGGCGGTCAACCGGCTGCAGCCCGAAGAGCAGACGCTCGCCATCATGGACGCGGCGCGCGCACACGGCTTCAAGTCCATCAACACCGACCTGATCTACGGCCTGCCGTTCCAGAGCGTGGAATCCTTTGCGCGGACGCTGGATCGCGTGATCGAGTTCGGCCCGGATCGCCTGTCCGTCTTCAACTACGCGCATATGCCGCACCTGTTCAAGCCGCAGCGGCGCATCATCGAGACGGACCTGCCGTCGCCTGCCGAGAAGCTGGAGATACTCCAGCTCACCATCGAACGCCTGACCGGCGCGGGGTATGTCTATATCGGCATGGATCATTTCGCCAGGCCCGATGACGAGCTGGCCCGGGCCCAGCAGGAGGGCAGGCTGTACCGGAATTTCCAGGGCTATTCGACCCATGCCGGGTGTGACCTGGTCGCCATGGGCATCACCTCGATCGGCAGCGTCGGAATTACCTATGCGCAGAATGTGAAAACCCTCGAGGCGTATCACGAACGCATCGACAGCGGGCACCTGCCGGTGTACCGGGGCGTGGTGCTCAGTGCGGACGATGTCCTCAGAAGGAATGTCATCACAGACCTTATTTGTCATTTTTACCTGGATATACACGTCATCGAGGAAAAATATCAAATCGCGTTCAACGACTATTTCAGCAGCGTGATCGGGCAGCTCGAGGCCATGCAGGATGACGGCCTGCTGACCGTCGACGCACAGGCGATCAGGGTGCTGCCGGCCGGACGCCTCTTGATCAGGAATATCTGCATGGCCTTCGACAGCTATCTCCAGGGCCGGCCGGAGAAAAAAGCCTTCTCCAGGGTGATCTAGCCTGCATTTCGCATTGGGGCAGGCGCTGTAAAAAATACCCGCTCTTCATTGCCGTGTTCGTATCGCTTTTAAGGATGTGTCTATTATTGTAGGAGCGCATCTTATGCGCGATAGATAATGGCCACGGAAGCACACGGAAGCACACGAAAATTACATGCAAGATGCGTCGAGACGTGAGACGTGAGACGTGAGTAGGGTGCGTTTTACGCACCGAACGGTGCACAAAGTGCACCCTACAAAAAATAAGGGCCACGGAATGCACGGAACAACACAGAAATGAGACCG
Organism: uncultured Gammaproteobacteria bacterium; assembly: GCA_963748215.1. GTDB lineage: Bacteria > Pseudomonadota > Gammaproteobacteria > UBA9214 > UBA9214 > UBA9214. The sequence continues at coordinate 160,757 of CAVVHS010000006.1, forward strand.
TAGGGTGCGTTTTACGCACCGGCAGCGGTGCACGAAGTGCATCCTACAAAAATAAGGGCCACGGAATCCACGGAAGAACACGGAAAAATCAAATGCAAGACGCGTGAGACGTGAGACGAAGCTGTAGCACCAAACGGTGCACAAAGTGCACCCTACACCCTCTATTGAAGGTAGGAGCGCATCTCATGCGCGATCGATAATGGCCACGGAAGCGCATGGAATGACACGGAAAAATCAAATGCAAGACGCGTCGAGACGTGAGACGTGAGCATTAAATCGTAGGGTGCGCTGTGCGCACCTGCAGGCGTGCATCAACGCACCCCGCATTCTATTCCCGCTCCCCGGCGCTCTCCTGAAGCGGTGGAAAATATCGGCCGCATGGCCGGTCGATCCGGGTTTGCCGTTGGATTATTCACCCTGTCCGGCTGTAACCCGTATCCCCCGGACAGAACCCGCAGCCGCCCGTTCAGTACTCCGGATAGAACATCAGGTCCGCTATCATTTGCTGCAGATCCTGCGGCTGTTCCGCGTCGGCCAGACCGGCATCCCAGGCGGCACGCGCCACCTCCATGGCAATGGCGGTCGATACCCTGCGAATGTCGGTCAGGGGCGGGTACACCGTGCCCCTGGCAAGGTCCTGCCCGGAGACCATGGCCGCCAGGGCGCGAGCCGCCGCGAGGAACATGGCATCGCTGATGGTGCGCGCACGGCAGGCCAGTGTGCCGAGACCGATCCCGGGAAAGACATAGGCATTGTTGCCCTGGCCCGGGCGCGAGATCCTGCCGTCGATCTCGACGGCGTCAAACGGGCTGCCGCTGGCGAACACCGCGCGCCCGTCACTCCAGCGGTAGGCCTGTTCGGCGGTACACTCGGCGCGCGAGGTGGGATTGGACAGTGCGAAAATCACCGGCCGTTCGTTGATCTGTGCCATCAGGCGGATGACCTGTTCGGTGAATATTCCGGGTGAGCCGGTCGCCCCGATCAGTACCTGGGGCCGCAGGTCGCGAATGGCGTCCACGAGACTGCGCGCGGGCACAGCGTGTGCGTAGTTGGCGAGATGCGCGGCGTGCGGGCCGTTGTCCTGCACTATCAGCCCGGAACGGTTCACGAACCACAGCCGGCTGCGCACCTGCCGTTTGTCCTGGCCGGCCTCGCATTGCGCGGCAACGATCAGGTCGGCGATCCCGGTGGCGGCGGAGCCGGCGCCGAGGAACAGGATGCGCTGGCCGGTGAAATCGGACCCGGTGATGCGGCACGCGGCCAGCAGGCCGGCCAGTACCACTGCAGCGGTGCCCTGGATGTCGTCGTTGAAGCACAGCACGCGTTCGCGGTAGCGATCCAGCAAGGCATAGGCGTTCGGTGTCAGGAAGTCCTCGAACTGGATCAGGGCAAGCGGGAACGCGTCCTGCACGGCCGCGACGAATTCGTCCACCAGTGACCGGTAGTCCGCGCCGCGCAGGCGCGGCCGGTCGATCCCGAGATAGAGCGGATCGCGGCGCAGGGTTTCGTTGTCGGTGCCGACGTCGAGCATCACCGGCATGCATTGCTGCGGCGGAATGCCCGCGCAGGCGGTGTACAGCGCGAGCTTGCCGATCGGGATGCCCATGCCGTTGGCGCCCAGGTCGCCAAGCCCGAGGATGCGTTCGCCGTCGGTCACCACGATCAGGCGCACGTCCCGGGCCGGCCAGTTGTCCATGATGGTGCGTATCTGTCCGCGGTCCTGCGGGGTGATATAGAAACCGCGCGGCTGGCGGAAGATGTGCGCATATTCCTGGCAGGCCTGGCCGACCGTCGGCGTGTAGATCAGCGGCATGATCTCCTCGATGTGGTCGATCACCAGGCGGTAGAACAGACGCTCGTTGCGGTCCTGCAGGGCGAGCAGGAAGATGTAGCGTTCGATGTCATTTTCCTTGCGGCGCAGGTTGGCCAGTGCGCGTGCTTCCTGTGCCGCCAGGCTGGATACCCGCGCCGGCAGCAGGCCGCGCAGTCCGTAGCGGTCGCGCTCCGCCTCGGTAAATGCGGTACCCTTGTTGAATTCAGCTCGCTTCAGCAGGTCGTAGCCGCTCAGCAGCGGATGTAAAACCTGATGGTCGTCGGCCATGGCCATAGCTCCTCGCGGCCGGTGCAGGCCGCAGCTGCTGCCGGCATTGTTGCCTGTGGCGGGGCGCGGGGCAGGCCGTCACCCCGGGCATGTGCCCGGGCGCGCAACACCGCGGAAGCCGTAATGTACCTGAAATGACCGGGTTTTGTGCGTTACTTGACTGATATCAACGTATATCATTCAATTGTGGGCTAACTAGTCATAGAAGCCCTGATTCGTTGAAAAATTTCCGTCATTGCGAGCGCGATGTACATGGATGTACAAGTGGCGCGTAAGGCATGGAGGAGGTGAAACCGGGAACCGGTTGAGAGACTGGCCTGGGCCATGCCGGGAGCGGCTAGTGCGGCAATCTCATGCCATGGAATCAGTTACTTAGGGAGGCTCTGATTAATTCGTCATTCCGGGCGTAGCCCGGACTTGATCCGGGGGGAGACCCGGAATCCAGGTGTTACAATTCAGGCCATTACTGGATTCCGGCCCCTGCCTTCGCAGGGGCAGGCTCTGAGCCGGAATGACGAGCATTGAATTAATCAGAGCTTCCTTAGAGATTGCTTCGTCACTTTGATCCTTGCAATGTCGAATTAATCAGAGCGTCTTGAAAAATCAATCAGCGTCACGGGAGTCCAGATGGCAACCAGTATTCATTCGGTAACAACATCCGCAAAACCCGGTACCAAGCCGGCGACAAAGGATGCCGGGGCAGCAGGCACCGTCAAACCGGCGTGCAACATCGAGACGGACAGCCCGCAGTGTTACCTGAACCGGGAGCTGACCTGGCTCGAATTCAACCGCCGCGTAATGCATATGGCCGAGGACGAAGGCACGCCGCTGCTGGAACGCGTCAAGTATCTCGCCATCGTCAGCAGCAACATCGACGAGTTTTTCATGAAACGCATCGGCGGTCTGAAACAGCAGATCGCCGCGGGTATCCGCACACCGACTGTGGACGGGCGGACACCCTATGAACAGGTGATAGAGTGCCAGGCCGTGGTGCGCGATATCCACCAGCGGCAGAAGATTATCCTCGAACGCCTGCGTGAGCTGCTCAGGCATCATGATATTCGTATCGTGCCATATGCCGAACTGCCCGCGGATAAACAGGCGGCCCTTCGTGAAAACTTCAGCATCAATATATTCCCCCTGCTGACGCCACTGGCAATGGACCCGGGACACCCGTTCCCGTTTATCTCCAATCTCGCGCTGAACCTGCTGGTGACCCTGCGACACCCGGGTGGCAGTGCCAGCCATATAGCCCGTGTCAAGGTGCCGATCTCGGGGGATGTGGCGCCGCGCTTTATCAGTGTAGGCGATGGCAACACCTTCGTGACCCTGGATGATGTCGTCACGGCCAATATGGACATGCTGTTCCCGGGCATGGAGATTCTGTCCTGCGAGTTGTTCCGGGTGACCCGCAACGCCGTCGTGGAAGTCGATGAAGAAGAGGCGGATGACCTGCTGGAAATGATCGAATCCGAGCTGAGAGACCGCCATTTCGCACCGATCGTCCGCCTGCAGGTCGCGCATGGCATGAATCCCGTACATCGCGGCATGCTGGCCGCCGAGCTCGGGCTGGACGAGGAGGCGGACGTCTTCGAGGTCAATTCGCTCATGGGCATGCGCGACCTGTTCGAGATCGCATCCCTGGATATGCCGGAGCTGCACGATCCGGTGCATACCCCGATCGACCATACCCGCCTGGCGCATGACTCACGCAATATCTTCCACATCATTCGCGAGCACAAGGCACTGCTGCTGCAGCACCCCTATGAATCGTTTGCGACCAGCGTGGAGCGCTTCCTGCGCACCGCCAGCGAAGATCCCAAGGTGCTGGCGATCAAGATGACGCTCTATCGCACCTCCGGGGAAGGCAAGGTCATAGAATCCCTGGTCCAGGCCGCCCTGAATGGCAAGCAGGTGGCGGTACTGGTCGAACTCAAGGCGCGCTTCGACGAGGCGAAGAACATCGGCTGGGCACGCCGACTCGAGCGGGTGGGTATCCACGTCACCTATGGTGTCGTCGGACTGAAGACGCACAGCAAGGTCATTCTCGTGGTGCGCAAGGATTACAACGGTCTGCGCCGCTATGCGCACATCGGCACGGGCAACTACCATGCCGGTACCGCGCGAATGTACAGCGATCTCGGCATGCTGACCTGTGATCCGGACATTGCCCAGGACCTGACCGAATTGTTCAATTTCCTCACCGGCTATTCGCCACCGCCGCGTTACCGCAAGATACTTACCTCGCCCTATGCCCTGAAAAAAGCGCTGCTCGAGAAAATCGAACGCGAGGTCAAAAACCACCGCCCCGAGTCGCCCGGTTTGATCCAGCTGAAGATGAACGCACTCGAGGACGAGGACATCACCCGTGCGCTGTACCGTGCTTCCCAGGCGGGTGTCCGCATCGACCTGATCGTGCGGGATACCTGCCGGTTGCGGCCACGTGTCCCGGGCCTGAGCGAGACGGTTCGCATTATCAGCGTGGTCGGACGTTTTCTGGAACACACCCGCATCTACTATTTCAAAAACAACGGCAGTGAAGAGTATTTCATCGGTTCCGCGGACCTGATGAAGCGTAACCTGGAAAGCCGAGTGGAAGTCGTCGCGCCGGTCGAGGAGCCGAAACTGCGCCAGGAGCTGCGCCTGATCCTGGATGCGCAGCTGTCCAGTCGCAGGAATGTCTGGGAAATGCAGTCCGATGGCAGCTACCTCGAGGTGCCGGACAGTGGCGAGAAGGAGTCACGCAGTTGCCAGGACATCTTCATCGAACTGGCACAGAAACGTCAGGCGGCTGCACTCAAGCATCGGCAGGCCAAGCTGCGCAAGAAACTGCTGACGTACTTCCACAAGCGCGTGCAGAGCAACAAGTAATAAGGGCGTTTGACAATCGGTTGTCGGTACATCTCGACCGGCAGGCATGGTTAATCTTCTAGCCGGCCCGTTTGCATGTCCACGCTTGCCGCCGTGCAGGAGGATCTACGAGACGGATCGCCTCGGCCTGGGGAGGGAATATAAAAGAGAGATCATCGATGACTGCGAGCAGCGTGATCGAACTGTCCCCGGGGAATGGAAGCCGACCAGAAAATCCATTGCAGCCCTGGCGCAGTCAGATCCGTCGGTTGCCAGTAAAATCTTCATTATCAGGTTCCTTGTTTACCCGTGTTGTCTTGCCTGTCAGTTCCGCGCGGTATGACATCATGCCGGATGTGCGCCACCGATGTTCAGGACATATTGCATAACGATGTACGTAAAATACACGCCCAGCAACCACACGCCCTGCCAGCGGTAAAATACTCCGGCCGTGTTCATCGAGATAAATACCCGGAATGAGTACAGTATGATGAGCATGGCGGGGAAGTGGAAGTAGAAGAAATTGTCCGGTATCGCCAGCGGTGCCGTGGCAGTGGCCGCACCGATAACGAACAGGCAATTGAGGACATCGGCGCCGACAATATTGCCAACCGTGATCTCGGGATAACCCTTGCGCACCGCGGCAATCGCAGTCGTCAGTTCCGCAACGAGGTCAGACGGCGGGCGCGCTGGTCAGGTGGTCGGCGTCAGCATCATCACCCGGGACCGGTGGGACGCTGATCGTTACCGGACCGTTTGACCAGGGCACCTTGATGCTGCCCGAACGCAGGAACCCCGATTTCTTGCCAAGCTCATCGTAGCGTGTGCAGTTGCCGTCCCGGTCGAGGGTGAAATCCCCGATGTAGCGGTGCGAAACCTTCTGTTTTAGCTGGCTGGCGTAATCAAGGCCGAGAAAATGACTGACGAAGCCGCGGATGACGCCGGCATGCACGACCAGCAATATCGTGCTGTCAGGATGGCGTGCATTCTGTGACAGCAGGAAATCGACGCTGCGCTTCTGCATCTGGCGGAAGCTTTCGCCTTCGGGGTAGACAAAGTCCGGGTCCTTCTTGTGTTGCGGGAGATGCTTCGTGACCCACTGCTTGCTTTTGTTGTACAGCGCACCGTAATTGACTTCATTCAGCTCCGCCGCATCGTGCACACAGAGGATGCTGTAATTGCGGGCATAGTGCATGGCCGTGCGGCGTGCGCGTTCGAGGTGGCTGGAATAGACGCGATCGAAGCTGATTTCAAGCTCGCGCAGGCGGCCATCGATGTAGGCGATGTCGTCTCCCCAGTCCTTCGCGCGTGGTGCATCGCCCCAGCCCATGATCCGGCCGGAGGCATTCAGGAGGGTCTTGTAGTGCCTGACGACTATCGCGCGCATATTCATCAAGTTAGCAAGTCAGGCGCGGCTTGTAAAAACATACCGACCGGTTGAAGCAATGCTGCGGGTGGCATTGCACCTCGCAGGCGTCACTGGCTGGATGCCAAGCGATTGAATAATATGGGCTTAAGTGGTGAATGTGCGGCTGCCCGCCCGGTAGGGGCGCGTCCGGTGCGGCCGCATGAAGAAAATGCCTGTCAAGCCGAATTGCTAATGTACTATCGTCAGCGATAATCCGATTGTACCCCGCATTTGACGGGATCCGGCAAGGTGTCGCATATGGCAAAAACCGTTGTTATCAATCAGCCCGATGGCGACCGTACACCTTTTTTGCGCGGCATCCTCGTGCAATCGCTGATGAATGTCGGACTGCAATTCGACGAGGCCTACCCGCTGGCGCAGAAGGTACGCGACGAACTGCGCGACACCGAGGAAATCACCAGCACCGATCTGAAAAAGAAGGTGGCCGGGTTGCTGGAGGCACGGTTTGGCCGGAACCGGCGCAAAACATATGAAACACGGCCGGCTGACGAAACCGATGTCGTGGTGCATACGCCGACTCGCAGCGAGCCGTTTTCCGCCGGTCTGCTGGCCCATTCACTGGAAAGCTGCGCGATCGAACCGGATATCGCCCACGAGGGCGCGCGCAAGGTGTACGCATCCCTGCAGAAAACCGGGCACCGGGAAATCAACCACAAGACCCTGCGCAAGCTGATTTACCAGTGTCTGAAGGATCATTGTTCCCCTGAGTCTGCGGACCGCTATCTCTCGTGGCGCAGGTTCCAGAACAGCGGCGATCCGCTGATCCTGCTGATCGGTGGTGTGACCGGCGCCGGCAAGAGCACCATTTCCTCGGAGGTGGCCTACCGGCTGGATATCGGTCGCATCCAGTCCACGGATATGATGCGCGAAATCATACGCGCCTACCTGACGCCCGAGGCGGTGCCGACGCTCGGTTATTCGAGCTTCGAGGCCTGGCGTGGCCTGGCCTCGCCGCTAGATGAGCAGAGCGGTGAAACCGAAAATCCGGTGATTGCCGGGTTTCTTTCCCAGTTCACTACCATCAAGCCGGCGCTGGTCGCCGCCATCGGCCGCGCAGTCAAGGAACAGCACGACCTGATCATCGAGGGGGTGCATATCGTGCCCACCATGCTGGGCCTGGAGGATGCACGAAAACAGGCCATCGTCGTACCGCTCATGCTGGCAACCATGGAAAAGTCGGCGCTGGAAAAGCAGCTCAAGCGCCGCGGCCGCGAGAAGAGCGGGCGGCGGGCATCGCGTTACCTGAAACACATCGATGATATCTGGGAGCTGCAGTCCTACCTGTTGAGCGAGGCCGACAACGCCGGTGTTCCCATCATCACCAACTGGCACATCGAGACCACCGTGCGCGAAGTGCTCAATCTGGTCATGGCCAAGGTCATGAAACGCTACCCGCCAAAATTCAACGACCTGGACTGGGAAAGCTAGCCCGGGATTTGCACGGGGCTACCGTGCCGCTATGCCGCTAAAATCAGCGCCCATGGCTTTCATCTCCCGCAAATCGGTATAGAATCGACCGCTGTTTAAAAAAATCAATCAGCCCGGTCAGCCGCATCCGCTGTCATGACCGGCAGTTCAGGGGGCAAACCATGGCAACGGCGCCAGCAACAAATCCGATACTCGTGCCTGTCGACTTTTCGCCGGATTCGGAAGCGGCTCTTGCCTGTGCCGCCGAACTTTCCACGCTGTTCAACGCTCCCTTGCTGGTCGTGCACGTCGTGCATGATCCGGGCGAGGCGCCCGGTTACTACGCAATCAAGGGCCACAACAAGCACTTGCAGAAAATGGAGGACGTCGCTGCCGGTATGCTCAAGGAATTCATGAAATCGTTTTCCGAGGCGCACCCCGACCTGGTTGCTATCAGTACGGCTGAAACCAGTCTGGTCACCGGTCTGCCGGTCAACCGTATTCTCGAACTCGCCGACAAGTCCGCGGCGCGCATGATCGTGATGGGCAGCCAGGGACGCACCGGGCTGGCGCGCGCGCTGCTGGGTTCCAAGGCCGAGCAGGTCGTGCGCCTGGCGCATATCCCGGTGACGATCGTCAAGTCTGACGAAAAACACGACTAGGAGCCTGTCGGACTTAGGTGTTCGTAGCGAGGCGAGTGGGAAAGGGAGAGCAAATGATCACGATTTTGAGGCGCATAGTGGTCCTACGTAACGAGAAATCGGGGACATTTGGGCCGCTTTCCCGCCGCCGCAGTAGAATCATCCTAAGTCCGACAGGCTCCTAGGGCAGCCAGGGAAGGAGAATCGATATGCCGGAAATGCACAGCCGCAGTCAGCTTGCACGGGCATGGCGTCAGACCGGGATGCTGCTGCTCGCTGCTGCAATCCTGCTGGCGGCAGCGCCGTCATGGGCTGCGGACGAGGCGGCGCTGGAAATGAACTGGGGCGGCATGGCCATGAACCTGCTGGGGGGGCTGGCGCTGTTCCTGTTCGGCATGGAACAGATGGCCGATGCCCTCAAGGCCGTCGCCGGCGAGCGCATGAAGATCGTGCTGGCCCGGTTGACCACCAACCGTTTCATGGGCGCGCTGACCGGCGCCTTCGTCACCGCGATCATCCAGTCCTCGTCGGTCACCACGGTGCTGGTCGTCGGTTTCATCTCGGCCGGACTGATGTCCATGGCCCAGTCCATCGGCGTCATCATGGGCGCCAACATCGGCACCACCATCACCGCCCAGATCGTTGCCTTCAAGGTTACCAAGGCCGCGCTGCTGATGGTTGCCGCCGGTTTCGCCATGCTGTTCTTCTCCTCCAATGACAAGATCAAGCACTACGGCGGCATGCTCATGGGGCTGGGTCTGATCTTTTTCGGCATGAGCGTGATGAGCGACGCCATGTACCCGTTGCGCGCCTACCAGCCGTTCCTGGACCTGATGACGCAGATGGCGAACCCGTTGATCGGCATCCTGGTCGCGGCCCTGTTCACCGCCCTGGTGCAGTCGTCCTCGGCCACCACGGGTATCGTCATCGTCATGGCCAGCCAGGGCTTCATCACGCTGCCCGCGGGTATCGCGCTGGCCTTCGGTGCCAACATCGGCACCTGCGTGACGGCGATGCTGGCCGCGATCGGCAAGCCCCGGGAAGCGGTCCGCGCCGCTGTCGTGCACGTACTGTTCAATGTCTTCGGCGTGCTGGCCTGGGTCGGCCTGATCGGCTGGCTGGCGGAGTTCGTCACCGCCATCTCGCCGGCCCATCCGGAACTGTCGGGAACCGCGCGCCTGGCCGCCGACACGCCGCGGCAGATCGCCAATGCGCACACCTTCTTCAATATCGCGAATACCTTGCTGTTCATCGGTTTCACCGGCCAGCTGGCGCGGCTGGTCGAATGGCTGGTTCCGGACAAGCCGCTCGTGGAGGGGGCTGTTGCCGAGCCGCGCTACCTCGATGATTCGCTGTTCGAGACGCCATCGATCGCGCTCGACCGGGTGCGCCTGGAGATCGGTCATATCGGGGACCGGGTGCGGGACATGCTGGACCAGATCATGCCGGCGATCCTCGGCGGTGACCGTTCCGCGCTGCGCGACGTGGCCAGGATCGATGATGATGTCGATGTCCTGCACGGACATGTCGTCACCTACCTGGGGAAGATCAGTCGCAAGGAACTGACCGAAGACCAGACGCATCAATTCGTCAACCTGATGGCGGCTGCCAATGACCTGGAGAACATCGGGGACGTGGTAGAAACCGACCTCGTACACCTGGGTAACCAGCGCATCAGTGAAGGGGTTTCGATCAGCCCGTCGACGCGGCAGGTGCTGACCGAGGTGCACAAGGCGGTTACGGCGGCGACGGACCTGGCAATCAGGGCCGTTGCCGAAAACAACCCGGATGCGGCACGCGAGGTGATCGGCATGAAAGAGGCTATCGGTGAGCTGGCGCAATCCGCGGCCATGCACCAGATCAAGCGCCTGGTCGCTGAAGAGCCGAACCGGCTCGCGGCCTACACTATCGAGATGGACATTATCGAGAAACTGAAGCGCACCTACTACTTCGCCAAGCGCATGGCGAAAACCCTCGACGTAGCGGTCGAGGAGCGCGCGGAGGAGGCGGAGGCGGCCGCCTGAACGTCATGTGCCGGATTGCGGCGGCGGGTTATCCGCCGGCGCGGCAGTCTCGTCCCCGGCGATCCGCCTGATGCTGACCTGCTCGATGCGGCGCGGGGTGGCCGAACGTATCGTGACCTCGAGTCCATCGATCATGAACCTGTCGTCCGGGGCCGGAATGTTCTCGGAATGGGTCAATATCCAGAGATTCACCCGGTCTGTCGGTTTTCCCGGCAGCTCGATCCCGAAATAGTCCTCGACCACCCGCAACTCGGTGGCACCCTGTACCAGCAGTTCGTTTACCGAGACGCCGGTTGTGCCGGCGGGCCCCTCGTCGCTTTCGTCGTAGATCTCTCCGACCAGTTCCTCCATCAGGTCTTCCAGTGTGACCAGCCCCCTGACCACGCCATGCTCGTCGACGACGATGGCGAAAATCTGTTTGCTGCGCCGGAATTTCGCGAACAGCTCGTCGATCGGCTCATACTGTTGTGCGAACAGCGGCTCATGAGCCAGGTCGCGCAGCGAGGCATCGAGCAGGCCCTTGTCGATCGCGCCCAGCAGATCGCGCAGGTGCAATACCTTGTACAGCCGGTCCCGGTGCTGTTCGTAGATAGGAATACGGGAATAGGGCGCCTCCACCACTGCCGACAGCACATCACGAACGGTCTGGCTGCCTTCCAGCGAAAAGACCGCGGTAAGCGGCGTCATCACGTCACGTACCTTCAGGTCGTTGAAAGCGAATACGCGCTCGATCAGCTCGCGTTCGCTGTGTTCGATGGTGCCTTCCCGTTCCCCGTGCTGCAGCATGCTGATGAATTCCGATTCGGTCACGATCGGATCCCCTTCGTGGCTGCTCATGCCGTGGATCCAGGTTGTGAACCTGCCAAAAATCCATACCAGCGGGTAGATCAGGCGCATGAATCCCAGCAGTGGCACGGCGATAAACAGTGAAACCCGCTCGGAGTAGCGCGTGGCGAGGCTTTTCGGCGTGATCTCGCCGAATACCAGCACCAGCACGGTCAGTACCCCGACCGCCACGCCGGGGCCGGCGCTGCCGAGCCAGCGCGTGGCCACCACGGTAGCCAGTACGGAGGCTGCGATGTTGACGAGATTGTTACCGATCAGGATAGTGGTCAGCATGCGAGAGGGGTCTTTTTTCAACCGGTACAGCGCAGCCGCGCCGCGCCGGCCTTCACGGACCAGGCCCTCGACCCGCCCGATGGACAGGCTCACCAGGGCCGTTTCGGAACCCGAAAAGACGCCCGACAGGATCAGCAGTAATAACAGGGCGAGCGGTTCAGCCATGCATAAGATCTCTTGTGTCCGGTAGCAATTGAAATGATCGCCGGTTTTTTATCATCACCGGTAATGATTCTCGTTCAGTTGACGTAGATCATATCCAGTACGCTGACAGATGCAGTAGTTTACTACCGAATAAATATGCAACCATCTGTATTTTTTCTATAAATGAGCGTCGGTCCCGGTGGAGCTATCAGTGCCGGACGGATTTCATTAAGCCACCCGGAGGAATTATGCTTCACAAATCCTGTTTCATCGCACTGCTGGCCGGTACCTTGCTGGTTGGGACGGCCGCACAGGCACGCACCGAAATCCAGAACAAGGGCTCGGATACGCTGGTCAATGTGGCCCAGGCGTGGGCGGAAGCCTACCAGAAGGTCGACCCCGACGTGGCGATTGCGGTATCCGGCGGCGGTTCCGGAACGGGCATCGCCGCCCTCATCAACGGCACGGTGGATATTGCCAATGCCAGCCGCCAGATGAAAGACAAGGAGATGAAACTGGCCGAAGAGCATGGCCACAAGCCGGTGGAGTTTATCGTGGGCTACGACGCACTGGCCGTATTCATCAACAATGCCAACCCGATCACCAAACTGTCCATCGCGCAGCTGCAAGAGATCTTCGGTCGTGGTGGCAAGACGACGAAGTGGACGGATATCGGTGTCACCGTGCCGGGCTGCAAGGACCAGGAGATTATCGTGGTCAGCCGGCAAAACAATTCCGGCACCTATGCCTACTTCAAGGATGCCGTACTGGGCAAGAAGGGGAAATACCGCCAGGGCACCCTGGACATGCACGGTTCCAAGGACGTTGTCGACCTGGTCGAGAAAACGCCCTGTGCGATCGGCTACAGTGGCCTGGCCTACGCCACCGAGCACCTGAAGATGGTCTGCATAGAAAGCGGTGAGGATGGCAGCTGTGTGAATCCGAGCGTGGAAACGGCCAGTGACAACACCTACCCCATTGCACGGCCGCTGTTCATGTATACCAGTGGTGAACCGGCCGGTGCGGTCAAGACCTATCTTGACTGGATATTCAGTGACGAGGGTCAGTGCATCATCAGCAACAAGGGCTATGCGCCGGTGAAGAAGGTCACTTGCCAGTAAACGGCGGCTGAGTGTGTCACTCGTCAGCTATCCGGCCCCTTTCTGCCTGCGCACTAACCGTGTATTCTCGCGCTGACTGTTTGCATTCTGAACGCGCAACCTGGCGGGAGTCATTACCATGAGGCATTACGAGGAGCGGCTGGAGCATGACCTGAAGCGGATTCGCGATCGCATCGCGGACATGGCCGGCAGTGTCGAGAAGGCTGTCGCGAACGCCATTCATGCTTTCCAGACCGGCGAAAGCGAACTGGCCGCCGCGACGATTCTCGGCGATCACCCGATCAACCGCGCCATGCGCGAAATCGACCGCCTGTGTCATGCCTTTATCGCCGTGCATCTGCCGAGCGGTGCTCACCTGCGGCTGCTGTCTTCGGCGATCCGCGCCAATATCGCACTGGAGCGCATCGGCGACTACGCGGTCACGATTGCACGCGCATCCGGACAGCTGTCCGCGCCGCCGGGCGGCTTGATGGGACGCGAACTGGAACGTATCGCGACCGAGGCGACGGTGATGCTCGAGCAGTCCATCAAGGCCTTCAATACCCTGAACGCGGAACAGGCCAGGACAACGATGGTGCTGGAAAAGGAAATGGAGTATGACCTGGAATCGGTATACTCGGAGCTGACCGCGAACCCGGATCGGGAGAAGGTCAAGGAATTGCTGGTGGTGTTCGTGGTGCTCACGCACCTGAAACGTGTGGCCGACCAGGCAAAAAACCTGTGTGAGGAAACCGTGTTCGCCGTCACCGGCGAGGGCAAGGTCCCCAAGGTCTATCACATCCTGTTTCTCGACGAGGACAACAGTTGCCTGGCCAAAATGGCCGAACTCGTCGCGCGCAAGACCTTCCCGGAAAGCGGCAGCTACAGCAGTTGTGGCAGAAACCCCGCTGCTGCACTCGATCCGAACATGGTGCGGTTCCTCGAAAGCCGCGGTTTTGACCTGAGCGACGCAAGCCCCGCGCCGCTGGATCTGACGCACGCGGAACTGGTCGACAAGCATGTCATCGTGAGCCTGGAGGGGCCGGTCAGAAGCTATATACAGCAGCTTCCGTTCCACACCACGGCCCTGGAATGGAAGACCAGGCCTGTGCCAACCGGCAGTTTCGAGCAGCAGCCGGAGCCGTGGGAGGCGCTGTACCGGGATGTCGCGACCCGTATACGCGACCTGATTGAAATCCTGCGCGGGCCGGATGCGCCCTGAGAGGGGACTGCTCGTGATGGAGACACGCGCGACAGCCAGCTTTGATCGTCGGAACCTCGACTGGTATATCGACAAGTTTGTCCAGGTTGTGGTCTTCATCAGCGGCATTTCCGCCATCATCTTCATTATCGGTATCTTTGCCTTCGTCACCAAGGAAGGCATCGGTTTCATACTGGATACCATGGATCCCCGGGAATTTTTCCTGTCCCAGTACTGGGAGCCCAGTGACGAGGATGCGCCGGAATACGGCATCCTGGCGCTGGTGGCCGGAACCGCCAGTGTTACCGGGCTGGCGCTGCTGGTGGCCATTCCGTTTTCGCTCGGCGCGGCCATCTTTATCGGTGAATTCGCATCCGGCAAGACCCGGGAATTTCTGAAAATACTGGTCGAACTGCTGGCCGCGATCCCGTCGGTGGTGTGGGGCTTCATCGGGCTCACCATCATGAACCCGTTGATCATCAAGACGTTCGATGTGCCGGTCGGTTTGACTGTGCTCAATGCCGGTATCATTCTCGGGCTCATGGTGGCGCCGATCATGACCTCGATTGCCGAGGATGCACTCAAGGCGGTGCCCGACCGCTACCGCGAGGCGGCGGAGGCGATGGGCGCGACCCGCTGGCAGGTCATCTTCAAGGTTGTGCTGCCGGCAGCGAAGAACGGTCTGCTCGGCGCTATCCTGCTGGGCATCGGCCGGGGCTTCGGCGAAACCATGGCGGTGCTGATGACAACCGGCCACTCGGTCAACCTGCCGACCAGCGTGTTTGACTCGGTGCGTGCACTGACGGCGACCATTGCCGCCGAGCTCGGCGAGACAGCGGTCGGTTCCGAGCATTACCAGGTGTTGTTCACGATCGGTATCCTGCTGTTCGTCATTACCTTCGTTATCAACCTCACGGCTGACCTGGTCGTGCGTGGTATACGCAAGGGATAGCCATCATGTTTACCGAAACAGAACTCAACGTCCGTAATAAACGCATCGAACGACTCTTTCGTATCCTGTTCCTGCTCATGACCGGCCTGCTGATACTGCCGGTACTTATCATCCTGGCCACCCTTGTCTACAAGGGAGGCCCGGTTATCTCCATCGATTTTCTGTTCACCTCGCCGACCGACGGCATGACCGCAGGCGGCATCTTTCCGGCGCTGCTGGGCACGGTCTGGCTGGTTGCGGTGGCGCTGCTCGTATCGGTACCGATCGGCGTTGCGGCCGCTATCTACCTGAACGAATATGCGACCGACAACTGGTTTACCCGCATCATCAACCTCGCCATTATCAACCTGGCAGGCGTGCCCTCCATCGTGCATGCGCTGTTTGGCGTCGGCGCCTTCGTCATCTTTTTCGGTTTCGGCACCAGCATTCTGGCCGCCAGCCTGACGCTGGCGATCATGACCCTGCCGGTTGTCATCGTGGCGACCCGTGAATCCCTGCGTTCGGTGCCGATGGCATTTCGCGAGGCCTGCTGGAACATGGGTGCGACCCGCTGGCAGACCATCCGGCGCATCGTGCTGCCGAATGCCGTCAGCGGTATACTCACCGGCATAATCCTCGAGGTATCGCGTACCGCGGGCGAGACCGCGCCGATCATGTTTACCGGTGCCGTATTTTTCACCCCCTTCCTGCCACAGAGTGTCTTTGACCAGACCATGGCGCTGTCGCTGCATCTGTTCGTGGTGGCGACCCAGGTGCCGGGCGTACCGGAAAACCTGCCCTATGGCGTGGCACTGGTGCTGATTTCCATGGTGCTGCTGATGAACAGTCTTTCCATCGGTTTTCGCATGTACCTGCGTGGACGCAAGAAATGGTAACCGCAGGCACTCGCGCAACGCCGGCCGCAGGCGGGGCCGAACGGATGGCAGGGGAACCCGTCGCAAGCCCGACGCTCGAGGTCTCGAACCTGAGCATCCGCTACGGTAATCATGTAGCGCTGCGCGATATCAGTCTCGAGATCCAGAAGAACGAAATCTTCGGCATTATCGGTCCGGCAAATGCAGGCAAGACCTCGTTTCTGAAGTCGATCAATCGCATGGACATGTTCGATGGCGCCATGCATGTGGACGGGACGGTTCGTTTCAGCGGGGTATCAATCAATCACCTCAGGAATATCTATGCCCTGCGCTCGCGTATCGGGGTGGTGTTTCCCTTGCCGGTGGGGCTGCCCCTGACAGTCTACGAAAACGTTGCCCTGGCACCGCGCCTGGCCGGTAACAGCAACAAGGCCGACCTCGATGTCATCGTCGAACGCTGCCTGCAGCGCGCCGCGTTGTGGGACGAGGTCAAGGACCGGCTCGATTCGCTCGGCAGCCTGCTGTCAGGCGGGCAGCAGCAGCGGCTGACCATCGCGCGGGCGCTGTCGCAGGAACCTGAACTGCTGATGCTGGATGAATTCTCGATCGCAGTCGATCCGGTAACGACCATGCGCATCGAGGATGTGCTCAAGGAACTGAAGCACGAGATGACCATCATACTGGTCACCAACCTGGTGCAGCAGGCGCGCCGGCTGGCCGACCGGACCGCGTTTTTCCTGGACGGGGAGTGCGTGGAGATCGGTGTCACGGAGGACCTGTTCGCCGGACAGGTCCAGGACAAGCGTACCCGCGACTACCTGGAAGGCAGGTTCGGCTGATGAATGATGCAGCAGGGCAGTACGCCATACAGACACGCAAGCTCAATCTCTGGTACGGGACCTTCCAGGCCCTGTTTGATGTGGACCTCTCTATCCGGAGCGGCCGGATCACGTCCCTGATCGGGCCATCGGGCTGCGGGAAATCGACCTTCCTGCGCAGCATCAACCGCATCAACGAGCGTCTCGGTTATGCCCGCATTGAGGGCGCCATCGATGTGCTGGGCCACAACGTCTATGCGCCCGACGTCGAGCTGGTGCAGGTACGCAAGCAGGTCGGCATGGTGTTCCAGCGTCCCAACCCGCTGCCGATCTCGATCCGGGAGAATGTGCTGTTCGGACACACCCTGCATTCCGGCCAGGGCAAGGGATCGCGCAGTGAGCGCGATGACATCGTGGAATCGGCACTGAGTCAGGTATTGCTCTGGGACCAGGTCAAGGACCGGCTTGACGACAGGGCCATCGGGCTGTCACTCGAGCAGCAGCAGAAGCTGTGTATAGCACGCCTGCTGCCGGTCAAGCCCGCCGTATTGCTGATGGATGAACCCTGTTCGGCGCTGGATCCCAAGGGTACCGAGGCAGTGGAAGAACTGATCTGGGAATTGCGCGGGCAATACACGATCCTGATCGTGACCCACAATATGGCCCAGGCAAGGCGTGCCAGCGAAGAGTGCATCTTCATGCTGATGGGCAAGGTCATCGAGCATACCGCGACCGATAAACTGTTCGTGACGCCGAAGTCCAGCGAGACTGCGGATTATATCGAGGGTCGTTACGGCTGACCGGCAACGGGCCGGCGCGTGCCTCACTCAGGTCAGCCTGTGTTTGTCCTCGTGCCCGATGCTGTCGCGGGGCCACCATTCGGCAGTTGCCGCATCAGCCTCGTTACCGCCGCCGTCGCCGGCCGGCGCCTTGACGATGGTGACCGGCACGCGGCAGTGCTGCATCACCTCGGTCGATACCGATCCCGCGGCCATGCGCGCCAGCCCGGTACGCCCATGCGTACCCATCACGATCAATCCGGCCTGTTCACGCACGGCGATTTCCTGGATGCGTGCCGCGGGCAGTCCGCTGACCAGCAGCAGCTGCGGTTCGATCGACCCGCCGGCATCGTGGCAATCGCCGCATACACCGGCGACGAATTCCCTGAGCATGTCGCGGGCGATGTCCTCGACCGGCCGCAGCGTCCCCGGCGCACCGTTACTGCGGTAGAACCCCGCTTCGTTGCCCGCTTCGTGGACCACATGCAGTACCAGCATCGGTGCATTGACGCAGCGGATGAGGTTTGTCGCGAACTGCAGGGCGGCGTGCGAGCAGGATGAAAAATCCACCGGTACCAGGACCGGGTGTGCCGTCGGCGCGGCCGTAGATGATGTGTGTGCTTGCATGTCAGTCACTCCATGCAGTCTGGCTGTCGGGCCGCTGGCCTGTCAGGAAGGCGCAGCGGATGATAGCGGTACTCTAGCAGCGCAGTGTTACGGGAGTGTTACAGCTGTGTGACAGGTCCGGCGGGGCAGGGATACGGTGTGCGTTCAGCTCAGCGGGGCGATGCACAGCGTGCACGCTGCGGAATGCAGGTGCGGCAAGATGCGTTCCACGCACCGGGCAGTGCTATTTCTTTTCCAGCCTTTGCTCCAGCCGGTCGGCGACGTTCCTGATCACCTTGATGCGCGCATAGCGCTTGTCGTTGCCCTCGACCAGGGTCCAGGGCGCGTTGATGGTGCTGGTGTGCTGCACCATGTCATGTACCGCGTGTTCGTAGTCTTCCCATTTTTCGCGGTTGCGCCAGTCTTCATCGGTCAGCTTCCAGCGCTTGTAGGGGATCTTCTCGCGTGCCTCGAAACGGGCCAGCTGCTCGTCCTTGGTGATGTGCACCCAGTATTTCACGAGCACGATGCCATGCTCGATGAGCTGGTCCTCGAAATCGTTGATCTCGGCATAGGCACGCCGCCAGGTATTTTCATCGGCATAGCCTTCCACCCGCTCGACCAGTACGCGCCCGTACCAGCTGCGGTCATAGATCGTGAGTTGTCCGGCACTGGACAGGCGCCGCCAGAAGCGCCACAGGTAGTGGTGGGCGCGCTCCTCGTCGGTCGGTGCGGCGAACGGCAGGACCCGGTAATTGCGCGCATCCAGCGGCCCCGTGATGCGACGGATGCCACCGCCCTTGCCGGCGGCGTCCGGACCTTCGAATACCAGGATGGTAGAGACTTTTTTCTCCAGCGCCGCCCGGCACAGCTTGCTGAGCCGGGCCTGCTGTTCCTTGAGCTGGCGCTGGTAGTCCTTTTTGCCCAGATGCTTCGACATGTTCAGCGTGCTCAGTACCGTCAGCACCGGCGCTGTCACAACCGCGGGCTGTGGTGCATCCGGTTCGACCGCGTCGGTGGTCTCTTGCGCATTGTGCGTGTCGACGGACTTGATCCGGTTGCGTGCCTCGCGCTCCCAGCGCACCTCGTCGAGCCGCTTGCGCACGGCGTCGCGGATGATTGTGCCGACAGTCAGGCTGCGGTAATTGGCGTCCTCGCCCTCGACGATGGTCCAGGGCGCGCGCCCGGTGCTGGTACGCATGATGGTCCGTTCCGCGGCCTCGATGAAACGCTCGTACATGTCCCAGTGTTTCCAGTCGCGTTCCGTCACGCGCCATTTGGTCAGGGGATCCTTTTCGAGATTTTTCAGGCGCCGCTTCTGGGCGCTCTTGCTGAGGTGCATCCAGAACTTGAGCAGGACGACGCCGTCCTCGGTCAGCGCATTTTCGAACGCCACGATACGGTCCAGGCTGTCCACGAACTGGGGCAGGTCCAGCTTGCCGTAGACGCGGTCCAGCACCGGCCGCGAGTACCACGAACTGAGAAACAGGCCGATGCGGCCCTTGGCGGGAAGATCACGCCAGAATCGCCAGTATTCAGGTCGATCGCTCTCTTCCTGGGTGGGTTCGTTGTAGGCGCGCGTGACGAGCCAGCGCGGGTCCATCCATTCATTGAGCAGGTTGACGGTCTGGCCCTTGCCGCCACCGTCCACGCCGGCGAACACGATAATGACCGGAAACTCCGCGAATTCACGCAGCTCCTGCTGCAGTTCCAGCAGTTCCTGGCGCAGCACGGGTTCGCGTTGCTTGTATTCCTCTTTCGATACGGTGGAACCGACTTCGGCTGCCTCGAACATCCATCATCCTCCTGCGTGACTCGTCCGGCGTGGTCCGCCGGTTACCTACACAACCTGAAACAGTTATAACACATGACAGTCGGCAGGCCAGATACACGTGCCTCAGTCCGCCGCGACCGGTTCCGTGCAGTGCACTGAATCATGACGCGGGTTGTTGACCAGCCGGCTGACCGGCCAGGCCTCCAGCGCGGTGGCGGTCCAGGGTGCGAGCATGGCCAGGAGTTGTGCTTGGTCCGTGTTGGCCGGGTCCAGCCACGCGGCGTACTGCGCCGGGGCCAGGATCGCCGGCATGCGCGCATGGATCGGCGCCATCAGCCGGTTGGCCGCGGTCACGATGAGGGTGCAGGTCTCCAGTGCCTGGTCGTCATGCTGCCAGTGCTCCCAGAGGCCGGCAAAGGCAAACAGGCCGCCGTGCTGCATATGGATGTAGTGGGGTATCTTGTTGTCGTCCTGCTGCTGCCACTCGTAGAAGCCGGTGGCCGGGATCAGGCAGCGCCGCTGCCGGAAGGCGGCGCGGTAGGCAGGCTTCTCGGCGACCGTCTCGGCACGGGCATTGATGGTGCTGTATTTCGTTTTCGGTTCCTTCGACCAGGCCGGTACCAGGCCCCAGCGCAGCAGCACGCACTCGCGCCCGCCCGCGCCCTGGCGCACCACGGCGATATCCTGTGACGGCGCGATATTGTAGCGCGGTGCAAGGGCCGGCGCGTCCGCCAGGCCGAAATGACTGGCCAGCGTGTCCGGCAGTGCATCCAGCGAGAAGCGGCCACACACGGGTCTTACCTGCTATCCATTGGACCGTGCCTGCAACCGAAGGTCATGTGAATACATTCCGCTTCAGCGTACCAGCAGCACCGGACGGTCCAGCGTTTCCTGGAAGCGTTCGAGGCCGCCCAGCTGCCACATATCCTGGCCGGCTTCAGCGATCAGCAGCCCGGTGCCGGCGGCCTGTGCCGCCTGCATCAGCCGCTGCATGTCACAGCCACCGAGCGGCACCAGGCGGGCCGCCTGGTCGAGCGTGCCGAGCAGGGTATGCAGCCTTTCCTCCAGGCGCAATAGCCGGTCCGAGCCGCCTTCGGGCAGGAATACCGTGAGGTTGGTGCCCAGGTCCCTGGCCAGGCGGGCGGCGGTGGTGATGGCCCGGGTCGCCGGTTCCGACAGGCCCGCGAGGACGCCGATGCCGGCGAGGGGTGTGCCGACCGGCGGTGGGCGCACTGCCCTGGCCCAGTGGCGGCAGGAGGCCAGCGCGCTGAGCCTGCCCAGGCTCAGGATGTCGGCGCTAAAGGCGCGGGTGAGTGCCTCGGTCCCGGTATGGCCGCGCCAGACCTGGAACGTCCAGGGCACGTCCAGCTTGCTGGCTTCCTGCTCCAGCAGGGTACGCGCCTGGCGTGCCATGGCGCGCAGCTGGCGTTCCATGCGCTGGCTGCTTACGGCCTGCTCCGCCAGTGACCAGGGGCTCAGTTCGCGCAGGAACGTCAGCCCGGCCAGCTGGATCAGGTTGATGTCCTCGATGAATACGCCCTCGAGCTCGGCACCCAGCGAGCCGGCCAGTCGCACGGCGATCGCCAGGGGCGCGCGGCTGCCCGGCGCCACGCCCAGGGTGACGACGATGCGCCGTGTCCCGGTTTGCATCGCGGCCGCGGTCATGTCGCTGCGTCGTCCGGTGCCTGGTTCTGCCGGTTGCCGCCCCTGGCGGCGAAGGCCTGCAGCTTTTCGGCGTAGTACGCCAGCGTGTCCTCCACGCGGCGGTTGATGCTGCCTTCCGGAAAGCAGCCCGTGCTGTCGCGTGCTCCCGCCGGGACGCCGGTCAGCAATTCGATGCCGTCGTCGACCGTGTCGACGGCGTAGACGGCAAACTGTCCGGCCGTTACCGCCTGGCGGACGTCCTCGCGCAGCATCAGGTGCCTGACGTTCGATGCGGGGATGATGACCCCCTGTTCGCCGCTCAGGCCGCGCAGCTTGCAGATATCGAAGAAGCCCTCGATTTTTTCGTTGACGCCGCCGATCGGCTGGATCTCGCCGTGCTGGTTGACCGAGCCGGTGACCGCCAGCGACTGCCTGATCGGTGCATCCGCGAGCGCCGACAGCAGGGCGTAGAACTCGGCGGAGGAGGCGCTGTCGCCTTCGACCTCGCTGTAGGATTGCTCGAACACGAGGCTGGCGGAGACCGCCAGCGGACGGTCGGGCAGGTAGCGTGCGCCCAGCAGCGCGGTCAGGATGAAGACGCCCTTGGAATGGATCGGGCCGCCCAGTTCCACCTCGCGCTCGATGTCCACCACTTCCTTGTCGCCGATGCGTACCCGTGCCGTGATGCGCGTCGGCCGGCCGAACATGAAATTGCCCAGGTCGATCACCGAGAGGCCGTTCACCTGGCCGCTTTTTTCCCCGTCGGTAGCGATAAACAGGGTGCCGCGCCGCATTTCCTCGTTGATGTGTTCACGGATGCGGTCGACCCGGTAGACACCGGCGGCGATGGCCTGCTGCACGTCGTCCGCGACGACCGGATCATGATTGTGCTGCGTGGCCCAGTAATCCGCCTCGCGCAGCAGGTCGATAAGGCTGCGCGTGTGGGTGAGCAGTTTCTCGCCGTCGCCCAGCAGCCGGCCGCTGTGTTCGATGACGCGGGCGACCGCGGCGCGGTCGAAGCGGTGCAGGGCTTCCTGGCGAATCAGCGTGGCGATCAGCTGTGCATACGACTGCTGGGATTCCGGGGTGCGATCCATGCGGTAATCGAAGTCGACGGCGACCTTGAACAGTTCGCTGAACTCCGGGTCGTACATCGACAGCAGGTAATACAGGTGCGGCTCGCCGAGCAGGATTACCTTGACGTCGAGCGGGATCGCTTCCGGTTCCAGCGACACGGTGCTGACCAGGCTCATCAGCTGGGCCAGCGACTCGATACGCATCTCGTTCGACTGCATTGCGCGTTTCAGCCCTTCCCAGGCATAGGGCTGGGTCAGCAGCTTGATGGCGTCGAGGATGAGGTAACCGCCGTTGGCGCGGTGCAGGGCGCCGGGGCGGATCATGGTGAAGTCGGTGACCAGCGCACCGAGCTCCGCGCGATGCTCGACGCGTCCGAGCAGGTTGTTGTAGCCCGGGTTGTCCTCGTAAACGACCGGTGCGCCGCTGTTTTCATCGCGGATGACGAAATCGTTGACCCGGTAGCGGTTATCCTGCTGTTCCCCGTCTGCACGCTGGCCGACCTCCATACCGAACAGCGAAAAGCCGGGTTTTTCGCCTTCCTCGCGCAGGAAATGACGGAAGTTCTCGATGACGTCCTTTTCCACTTCGTCGAAAAAGACGATCACATCCGGCAGTCCGCTGTACGCCTTGCGCAGTGTGCTGATGAGGTGGGAGATCGCACTGGATGCCATCTCGCGGTTGAGCGTGCTCATGCGGTCGCGCATTTCCTTATGCCACTTCGGCGACTCCTGCAGCATCTTGCGCAGCTGCTCGTGCAGCACATCGGTATCCTCGATAATGCGCTTGCGCTCCTCCTCGGGGAGCTTTTCGAATTCCTCCTGGTTGAGCGTGCTGTCGTTGCGCACCGGTGCAAGGGTGAAACCGGACGGGGTGTGGATGAGCGCGATGTGCCGCTTTTCCGCCTCGTCCTGCACCGCCTGCATCGCCTTTTCCTTGCGCTCGCTGAATTCCTCCTCGATCTCCTGGGCACGGGTGTGATACTCGTCGCTTTCGAAGAGGGTGGGGATGGTGGCGTGCAGGTCCTCGATAAGCTGGTTCATGTCGCGCTTCAGCTGGCCGCCCCGGGTGGGCGGCAGGCGCAGCTTGCAGGGCTTGTGCGGGTCGTGGAAATTATTGACATAACACCAGTCCGGGGGCAGCGGCTCCTGGGCCGCCTGCTCGCGGGCATAGCGCTGCACCAGCGCATGCTTGCCGGTTCCCGTAGGTCCGAACGCGAACAGGTTGTAGCCCTTGTGCCGAATACCCATGCCGAAACGAACGGCATCCACGGCGCGCGGCTGGCCGATAATCTCGGTCAGGTCCTCCAGTTCGTCCGTGGTCAGGAAGCCGAACTGTTCCGGGTCACAGCGATGGAGGAGGGTTTCTGCATCCAGTCGTCTGACAGCCATTCGTGGTTCCTGTTAGGGAGGTGATGAATCCGGCACGCAACCGCCCCGGCTGGCGGGGCGTGCGTGGCAGAACTGTAGCACGTCCGCCGCTTATTCGGACGGCGGGGGTATTTCCGGCGGCGGTGCAGGCGGTGTTTCCGCAGGTGGCGCGGGAACCTCGGGCGGGTTACCGGGCGGCAGCTCCACGGGTAGTTCGGTCGGCGGTACCTCGGGTGGAACGCCGGGCGGGATTTCCGGTTCACCGTTTGACATGGTATTCAACTCCTGTGTGGATCGGCGACAGCCCTGATTCTCCGCGTGCGCAGAAGATCTGCCTTGATTACGATCAAATCCCGCCGCAAGTATCCCGCGTCGGGCGGCCATTGGGACCGGCATCGGCACCATCGCCGCCCGGTGAGCGTCCCGGGTCATCCGGGTACTCTGTTACACTGGTTCTCGAGCGCGTGCGAATGTCGTGCGCGCCGACGTTGCATGGACTGCAGGCACATGGTACATGCCGAGACAGACTGGCTGAAGACCCCGGTCGCCCGTCATATCTGGGAAACCCGCTATCGCCTCGCGGCAGGCGGCGCGCACGTGGAATCCACCATCGAGGAAAGCTGGCAACGCGTCGCTCGCACGCTGGCCGCGGTCGAACCCGCACAGTCCGGGCAGCGGGAACAGCAGTTCCTGGCGCTGTTGCGCGGCTTCCGCTTTCTCCCCGGTGGCCGCATCCTCGCGGGCGCCGGCAGCGGGCAGCGCGTCACCCTGTTCAACTGTTTCGTCATGGGGCAGATACGCGATGACATGGACAGCATCTTCGATGCGCTCAGGGAGGGCGCGCTTACCATGCAGGCCGGTGGCGGTATCGGCTATGATTTTTCGACGCTGCGGCCCGCCGGCAGCGCGGCGCATGCCAGCGGGCGCATCGCCTCGGGGCCGCTGGCCTTCATGCGCGTGTGGGACGCCATGTGCGCCACCGTGCTGTCCACCGGTGCGCGACGCGGCGCGATGATGGCCAGCCTGCGCTGCGACCATCCCGATATCGAGGCCTTCATCGACGCCAAGCGCGAGCCGGGTCAGTTGCAGCATTTCAACCTGTCCGTACAGGTAACCGACGCCTTCATGCAGGCCGTCGAGGACGACGCCGACTGGCCGCTGGTGTTCCCGGTCGCATCGCTCGAATCCGCAGACGATGCGCACAGCGTGTTGCGCGCATGGCCCGGTTGCGAAGCGCCGGTCCCGTGCCGGGTACTGGCCAGCCGGCCGGCACGCGTGCTCTGGGAACGACTGATGCATGCCACCTACGACACGGCCGAGCCGGGCGTGCTGTTCGTGGATCGCATCAACGCCTGCAACAATCTCGCCTACCGCGAAACCATCGCCACCACCAACCCCTGTGGCGAGATTCCGTTACCGCCCTATGGCGCCTGCAACCTGGGATCGCTGAACCTCACGACGTTCGTGCGCGAGCCATTCAGCCCGCGGGCGGTGCTGGATCTGGATACACTGTGTGACGCCGCCGGCCTTGCCACCCGTATGCTCGACAACGTGATCGACTGTTCCGCATTTCCGCTCGAGCAACAGGCGGCGCAGGCGCGTGGCAGCCGTCGCCTCGGGCTGGGTATCACCGGGTTGGCGGACGCGCTGATCATGCTCGGCCAGCACTACGGCAGCGCGGCGGCGCAGGCAACCGCCGTAGCCGTGATGCAGGTCGTCTGTCACTCGGCCTACCGGGCCTCGATCGGTCTGGCGAGCGAGAAGGGCGCGTTTCCCTTTTTCGAACGCGATGCCTATCTCGCCAGCCGGTTCGTGCAGGCATTGCCTGACGATATCCGCGCCGGCATCGCCAGCCACGGAATCCGCAACAGTCACCTGACGGCCATCGCGCCGACCGGGACCATCAGCCTGCTTGCCAACAATGTCTCCAGCGGCATCGAGCCGGTGTTCGGGATGCGCCACGGCAGAAAGGTGCTCGACACGGCCGGCGCCTATCACGACTTCGCTGTCGAGGATTACGCCTGGCGCGAATACCGGGACAGCGGCGGCGATACCCGGGCGCTGCCGGCCGCATTCGTGACCGCGCGCGAACTGCCGCCGCGCGCGCACCTTGACATGCAGGCCGCGTTGCAGCCCTTCGTCGACAGCGCGATTTCCAAGACCATCAACGTGCCGGAAGACTGTCCGTTCGACGCGTTCCGGGAGCTCTACGTGCAGGCCTGGCGGCGTGGCCTGAAAGGCTGCACCCTGTTCCGTCCGAACCCGGTGCGTGGCGCGGTGCTGGAGGCGCAGGCGCCGGACCTGCACTGCTGCTCGATCGAACGCGAGGGCGGGTGAGCGGCGAATGTGTCGGTGCGCAATCCGCCTGTATTGATCCGGGTCAATGTGGTCGCGGGCCGTGTGGTTTTAACATCAAGCTGTAAAACAGTGATCAGACACCCGTGCCGTGCGGCACGCACACACGATCAGGAGCACACATGAAACAACCCATCATCACAGTGGAGTTCGGCGCCCGGGCAGAAGGGGTCGATTACCAGGAGGAAAGCGTACCGATCCACAGCCCGGAAGAGTTGTTCGCCTTCGTCGCGCCGGGTGGCGGCTGCGAGCGCATACCGGACGAGGTCGATGAAATCCAGATGGTGTTCCTGCATCCCGAACATCCCAATCTCACCAACCCGGCAGCCGACGTGCGCGCGACCCTGCAGCTCGGCATGGTGTACTTTACCGGGCCGCTGGCGGAGATCAGTCGTACCGCGGAGGAGCTGATGGACCGCTACGGTCGCGGTGAGCTCTCGCAGTCCTTCATGCGTGTGGCCGGGCTCGAGCGCGCCACGTGACACGTGCCGAAAGCCATTGCGCGCCACAGGTGTCCGGACGCCTGCGGCGCGCAACGGCATGACCGGGATCCCCGCAGCGTCCCGCACCCTGATCGCCGCCCTGCAGCAGGCGGACGTATACGATCACCCCGTGCAGGCGATCGAGTTGATCGAGACCCATATTTCCTGGGTCATCCTGACCGGCGACTACGTCTACAAGATCAAGAAACCCGTCGATCTCGGTTTTCTGGATTTCTCCACGCTGGCTAAACGCCATGACTGCTGCACGGAAGAGGTGCGCCTGAATCGCCGCCTGGCGCCGGACCTGTACCTCGGCGTGGTGGCCATCACCGGCACACCGGAACGACCGCAGCCGGGCGGGACGGGTGCGGTCATCGAGTACGCCGTGCAGATGGCGCAGTTTCCGCAGCAGGCGCAGTTCGACCGCATGCTGGCGCGCGGCGCGCTGAGGGCGGTGCACATCGATGCCGTGGCGCAGCTGATCGCCGATTTTCACCGCCAGGCAGATGTTGCCGCAGCGGACACCGCATTCGGTGATCCCGTGACGGTGTTCCGGCCGGTCGAGGAAAATTTCCGGCAGGTACGTGACTGCATCGGACAGGATGCCCCCGCGCTGGAACAGCTCGCCGTGCTGGAACAGTGGAGCCGGAAGACCTTTGAGCGGCTGCGCAGCGTGATCGGTTCGCGCAAGGCCGGTGGCTTTGTGCGCGAATGTCACGGCGACCTGCACCTGCGCAACCTGGCCTGGGTCGATGACCGGCCGCTGGCATTCGACTGCATCGAGTTCAATCCGGCCTTGCGCTGGATCGATGTCATCAGCGAAGTGGCCTTCCTGGTCATGGACCTGCAGGACCACGAACGGGCGCAGCTGGCACGACGTTTCCTGAATGGTTATCTCGAACGCGGCGGTGATTACGCGGGTGTGCGCGTGTTGCCGTTCTACCTGGCCTATCGCGCCATGGTGCGCGCGAAGGTAGAGGCGATACGCGTGTCGCAACCGGGAACCGGCGGCGCCGGGCGGGACGCCGGCCTGGATGCATTTCACGGCTACCTTGAACTGGCGGGTCACTACACGGCGACCAGCCGGCCGGTGCTGCTCGTCACCCGTGGCCTGTCCGCCTCGGGCAAGACCACGCTGACGCAACCCTTGCTGGAACAGCTCGGTGCCATCCGCATTCGCTCGGACGTGGAGCGCAAGCGCCTGTTCGACCTGCCGGCGCAGGCCGACGGCCAGGCCGCCGTCGGGCAGGGGATCTACACCCCGGACGCCGGCCGCAGGACCTATGCCCGTCTCGCCGAACTGGCCGGTACCGTGCTGGAGGCGGGTTTTTCGGTGATCGTCGATGCCGCCTGCCTGAAGACGGACCAGCTGGCGCTGTTCCGCACACTGGCCGACAGGCACGGGGTCGCGTGTGTCATCCTGGAATTCCATGCCCCCGCTGACGTACTGCGCGCACGTATCGTGCAGCGTAAGAAGGGTGTCTCAGACGCGGACCTTGCCGTCCTGGAGCATCAACTGGCTAACTGGCAGGCACTGCCGGAATCCGACGCGGCCGGCTGCATCCGCATCGATACACAGGCCGCGTTCGATGCGGCTGTCGTGCAGGCGCGGATCGAGGTATTGGGCGCCGTCAGCAGGTCCAGCCTCTAGCCTGCATTACTCGCCGGGCGGCTGTTCCCAAATCGAGTGGGTAGATTGCCGTTACAGGGCCGAATCCATTCGACCAACAATCTTGCCATCGGAAGCAATGCGTCTCGTCTGAATTGATGTGTTACCCACTCAATCAGGGGAAGATCCTTACGGGCATAGCCTCTCGACCCGGGCTATGCCCGTAAAAATGGCTCACCTTCTCCGGGATCCCGGTGAGAAATCCGGGCTAGCCGCCGCGATCATCCAGTTCCGTGGGCTGCCCGAGTGCGTGCTCGTAGGGATGATTGAGCGGTGTGTCGAGAAACGCCTTGCGGGTTTGCTCGGTTTCAAAATAGACGGTGAGCTTGCCATCCACGATGAACGGATGGCCCGCTACCGCGCCGATGTCGTGTCCGGTGATCGGATCGATGGTACCGATCATGTGATCCGGCTGATGCAGCAGGTGGCTCTGTTCCTGGTCACGTGGCAGCGGCGAGGTGGCAACCCAGTTGAGTTCCTCGAACCGCAGGGTATGTGCTGATGTATTGCTATTCATGTCGGTAACTCCTCCGCATGTGCGGCGGTGGCTCGGTGAACACAATGCTCACCGGCTCGGAATGCAAAAACAGGCGCATCAAACGTGCAGGATGTCGAGGTGCCAGCCGACGCCGCCGGGCACCGCACCGGGGTGATGCCGGTGTACCAGCGATTCCACGTACGATACCTGCTGCACCGGTACGTCGACCATCAGCAGCAGTTCGCCATGATGAATGGCGTCGGTGAACTCCGACAGGTGCACATTGGGAATGCGTGCTGTGAACACCACCCCGGCCGCGAACGTGACCAGCATGACTGCGGCGGGTATCAGCAGCGAGGTCCAGTGCACCTGCAGCAGCAACAGTCCGGCCGCTGCCAGCAGGGCAACGAAGAATATCGCCAGGTTACCGTCCCATAACCAGGTTTCCAGTCGTCCGCCGGTGTCCCTGAGCTGTTTGGACGTGGCAACCGGCAAATCGCCCGTCTCCATGCCCGGTCTTGTCACCACGTGCATGGTCTTGTAGCGGATGCCGCTGCTCGTCAGGTCATCGATCACCGCGCGGGTATGGGCGGCATCGGGTAGCAGAAAATACAAACGACGTTTCATAATTGACTCCACACCGGTCCGTGTATGGCCGGTCACTGCATGTAGGTTTTCGCTTCCTCACCCGGGTCGGGCAGTCCCGCGATGCGCCAGGCCTCGCGTTCGCTGCGAAACAGACGCTCCAAGCAATGCCTGCCGAGGTGGTGCTGGTTGCACAGGTGACTGAATGCCGGCGGTGCTGTGCCGAAGCGCCGATAATGTTCACGCAGGGCGTTAATGATCAGCCAGTGATCGTGCGTCAGTTCCGGCAGGCCGTCGCACTGCGCGAGAACGATGGCGACGTCCTCGGACCAGTCGCGCGGATCATCGAGAAAACCCTCGCTGCCCAGCAGGTCGCCGAGGTGTTCAATCGAGTGTGTCATTTCAGCCATCGTAATGTCACTGCAGTGCCTTCCACTGGCGTCACGGATGACCGGAAAGGCCTGCCTCCTGGGGTGGGAGCATGCACTAACACTAGGACATGTCTGCGCTTTGTCAAGGTGGTCCGCGTCGTGCGTCATTCGCGGCAACCCGGCGGATGCCGGTTTTTTAAGACAGCCGTTAAATTCCAGCCGGTTTAACCCCGTTCGCTGCCGCGCAACGTTTACAGCATGACAAGCCTACCCTCAAGGAGCGTGTCATGACCTGTCTGAACCCAAAACACCTGGTGTTTTCCGTAACCGTTGTACTGCTGGCCGGCGCCTGCAGTGTCGAGACCGATGGGCGCAACAGCGCGTTCCGTCCAACCGACGTATCGCCGGTGCCTGTGCCGTCCGTGCCACCCGGGCAGGGTGTGATGCCGGCACGGGAAGACGACATGACCGGCGGCCAGGCGCGGCGCGCGCCGGCCGCACGCATGGCGCAGTTCAGCAGGCTCAAGGCGCAGCCCGTGCCGGATTTCCGCCAGGCCATGGAGCCGCTCAATCGCGAACACTACGCCCGCTTCAATGACAACCCGTTGCAGCGGGTCGACGCGCAGCCTTTTTCCACCTTCAGCATCGATGTCGATACCGGCGCCTACAGTAACCTGCGGCGCATGCTCAATGCCGGCAGCAGGCCGGTGCACGATGCCATTCGTACGGAGGAACTGGTCAACTACTTCAGCTACGACTACCCGCGCCCGGACCGGCGCGGTGCACCGTTCTCCATCACCACCGAGGTCGGTCCGACACCGTGGAATGCCGACACGCAGCTACTGCATATCGGCATCCAGGGCTACGATGTGCCGAAACAGGACTTGCCGGCGGCCAACCTGGTCTTCCTGGTCGACGTGTCCGGTTCCATGCGCTCGCCGGACAAACTGGAGCTGCTCAAGTCGGGCCTGAAACTGCTGGCCCGGCAGCTCGACCAGGATGACCGCGTGTCGCTCGTGGTGTATGCCGGCGCCTCCGGCATCGTGCTGCAGCCGACGCCCGGCGATCAGACGGCAGCCATCACGGCGGCGCTGGATACGCTCACCGCCGGTGGCTCGACCAACGGCGGTGCCGGCATCCGGCTGGCCTATGCAGTTGCACGCCAGGCATTCATCAAGCATGGCATCAACCGTGTGATCCTGGCCACCGACGGGGATTTCAATGTCGGCACCGTCGATTTCGAAATGCTCAAGCAGCTGGTCGCGGAACAGCGCGACAGTGGCATCGGCCTGACGACGCTCGGCTTCGGCAGCGGCAACTACAACGACCAGCTGATGGAACAGCTGGCCGATGCCGGCAATGGCAACTACGCCTACATCGATACCCTGGGCGAGGCCGGCAAGGCGCTGGTGGACGAGCTGTCATCGACCCTGTTCACCATCGCGAAGGACGTCAAGCTCCAGGTCGAGTTCAATCCCGCCACGGTGGCGGAATACCGCCTGATCGGCTACGAAAACCGTGCCCTGGCGCGCGAGGATTTCGGCAACGACCGGGTGGACGCCGGTGAAATCGGCGCCGGGCATTCGGTGACGGCCATCTACGAGGTGGCCCTGGCGGGCAGCGGGGGCGAGCGACTGGGCGCGGGTCGCTATCAGCGCGAGCGCGGCGGCAAGGGCGGCCTGGCAAATGAACTGGCGATGGTGCGCGTGCGTTACAAGTTGCCGGACAATCCGACGAGTGCGCTGGTCGAGGCGCTGATGCTGAAGTCTGCCATGATCGGCGACATCGCGCAGACCTCCGAACGCTACCGGTTCGCGGCTGCGGTGGCCGGGTTCGGACAGCTGTTGCGCGGAGGTAAATATACCGGCACGTTCGATTATAGCGACGTGCTCGCACTGGCACGCGGTGCGCGCGGTGACGATGCATACGGCTATCGTGGCGAGTTCCTGCAACTGGTGAACCTTGCGGCATCCCTGTAAGCTTGCACGACGACCGGCGAGCGGTATGACAGGGGGCATGCATGAGCGGTGATATTCCGGCGGCGGGCAGCGACGAAGATCTCATGCTGCGCTACGGCCGGGGCGACCTCGAAGCGTTTCACAGTCTCTACAATCGACACCGTGCCGGCCTGTACCGCTATTTCCTGCGCCAGACCGGTGCCGGCATGGCCGAGGAACTTTTCCAGGACGTATGGGCCAGCGTGATCCAGTCACGCCGGCGCTACCGTCCGACTGCCGGCTTCCGTACCTGGCTGTACACCCTGGCGCGAAACCGCCTGATCGATTACTGGCGTGCCCGGGGTCGGTTGCCGGCCATGGATGACAGCGTGGATGACGACTGTCTGCTGGATACGGCCGGCGCGCGGGCCGGACCGCTGCAGCTCGCCGGCCTGCGTGACTGTATCGAGTATTTGCTGGCGCAGGTGGCGGCGCTGCCGAATGCGCAACGCGAAACCTTTCTGCTGTGCCACGAGGGCGGCCTGTCACTGGCGCAGATTGCCGCGGCCATGAAGACCGGCACCGAAACGGCGAAGAGCCGTTTGCGTTATGCCATGGACCGGTTACGCATGGCGCTGCCGGAAGAATGCCTGGAAGAGGTTTGATCCCGATGGATGAACGTGACGACAGTCTTGCCCGGTTGTACCGACGCTCCTCACGCGAGGAGCCGCCGGCGCAGGTTGATCTTGCCGTTATGGAAATGGCGAGACGGGCGTCCCGGCGTGCGCCGTGGTCGCCGTTCGGCAATCACTGGCTGGCCACCGGGGCGGTGGCCGCCGTGGCGCTGGTCAGCGTGGTACTGGTGGTGTTCATGCAGGAGCAGTCCAGCCTGACGGCGCTGCCCGAAGCAGCGCGGGACAGCGTTGCGCTGCGCGTACCGGAGGCGGGCCGGGAACAGGCACTGGATGACGGTTCCATCCGGCTGCCGCTTCCGCCCCCCGGCAAGCAGATGGACAGCGAAGCGGCGCTTGCCGACAAGGCCCCGGCCGGGATGAAACGGGAGCAGGCGGAGTTACCCGCGGCGCAACCCGCAGACGCACCGGCGTCGCAACCTGGCGCTGCCGGGGCGCAGCAGCCACGCGAGTCGGGACCGCCGCAACCGCGTTTCGATTTCTACAAGTCCTCGCCGGAGATGCAGGTCGTCGTGCCGGCACCGGCTCCGGCACCGGCTCCGGCGGCAGTCACGCCGTCGCAGCCGTCGCCGCCGGCTGCGACGATGGCTGCCCCCGAACCACCGGCCGGGACGCCAGAGGAGCTGGACTCGCAAGCACCCGCGGCCCCGGCCGGCGTACCCGCGCCGGCAACCGTCGCGGCGCCGTCCGCCGAGCTTGCCGCTGCGACAGTGGTCGGCTCGCCTGCGGCGCCGCCGGCCGGCTACTATCTGCAGGTCGGTGCGTTTCGTGCCGCGGACTCCGCGGCACGATTCAGGACCCGCCTCGAGGCGCTGCAGCTGCCGGCCAGCGTCGAGGCCATCGAACTCGCCAACCGGGAGACCTGGCACCGCGTCCGGGTCGGGCCCTACCCGGACATGGCGGCCACGGAAGCGGTGCGTTCCAGGCTGAAGGCGCAGGGGATCGACAGTCTGCTGGTGAAGCCCGCCGAGTGACGCGGGTCTGCGGCAGGCCGCCATGTCATGGTCGTGTCTTTCGCTGATCGTATGTATAAAAGTGTAAGATATCGCGCACTCCCACACGCTTTTCCTGCGAAACGTTATTAAGATATTGACTTTAAAGTCAATTACTATGCTATGCATCCCGGGCACTGTGTCAGAAATGTCATGATAATTGACAGTCTCGGGCGGCGGCTGGTTGGTTTGCGGCCATTAAAAATCGGTATTTCAACGACATAACAACGGTGGCGTAATTATTGCAGTAAATGTCTTGTTAGGCAGTCGCTTGGCAGGTAATGGACAGACAGCATTCATCGGGTATAACAGCGCCAGCAGAGAATTCCGTGCTGGTCCGCGAGCCGTCTGACGCGGCTGGCATGCCTCTTCGCGTCTATACCCTGGGACGTTTCTCGCTGGTCAGGGATGGCCTGCCACTGCGCTATACCCGCAAGGCGCCAAGTAAACCGCTCCTGCTGCTGAAGGTACTGCTTGCCTGCGGTGGCCGTCAGGTCGGCGCTGGCAACATCGCCGCCACCCTCTGGCCCGACAAGGACGGCGACCTGGCCCAGCAATCTTTCGAAATCACCCTGCATCGGTTGCGCAAGTATCTCGGTGACGACGGGTTCCTGCTGCTGGAGGACGGCCGCCTGACCCTCAACAGCGCGAAGGTCTGGGTTGATGCCTGGGAATTCGAGCGGCACCTGTCCGAGCTGCGCCGGTTGATGCGCGGTCAGGGTAACAACCATTCCATGCGGATCAACCAGCTGGCAGACCGCGTACTGTGGATCTACCAGGGACACTTCCTGTCACGCGACGACACGGTATGCTGGATGGTGTCGATGCAGGAGCGGTTGCGCAGCAAGTATACCCACTGCCTGGTCGATCTCGGCAATTACTGGGAGTCCCGGGGTCTGCCGGAGCAGGCCGCGTGTTGCTACCGGAAGGGTATCGTGGTCGACGACCTGATCGAGACGTTTTACCAGCGCCTGATGGTCTGTTTCCTGCGCACCGGCAGGGAGCCGGATGCGATCGCGACTTACCGCCAGTGCCGGCAGGTGCTGTCTGTCATCCTTGGCCTGCAGCCTACCGATTACACCACGCAGATCTACCACTCCGCACTCGCACGCTGCGCAAAGCGCGCCTGACTTCCGGGAAAGACTCACCGCCGGCGCATTCGTGTCCGGTTCACCTGTTGTTGATCACGCCTGTTGAGCCACGGGCAGGTCTGTACCGAGCGTAGACATATTCCATCCTGCGCAGCTATGAAATTCTCGAATCTGTAAGTTATCTGTAAGCCGGTGTCGGTTAGTGTGGATCTCAACAACAGCAAGACCGCTGTAACACACTAATAACTGGCATAGCTATGGATTGCTTCATCATACGGGTTTATCGCCACATCACTCCGGAACACGGCAAGCCGGACGAGATTGCCGGCCTGGTGGAGCGCGTTGGTCGACAGGACAACGGCAAGCCCTTTTCAGGATATAGATCCCTGGTAGATGTCCTGCGTAGGGAATATATGGCTGATTCTGACAATTCGCCAGATTATTCCGAACTGCCGGTGAGCAGAATTCAGGTTGTGCATACCGGTAAGAACCGATAGCCGGCGTGGTCAGCAAACATCGAGAATAGCTATTTTGGGGGAGTGCCTGTCACTATGAATTCTAAAAACACACGTTCACTGTTTGTTTCATTATTTCTGCTGGTTATATCGTCAGAGTCGCTGGCTACGACTCTTAGCTATGTACTGGATCAGTCCAATGCGCTGCCTGACAATGTTGACTACCTCACGGTAACCATATCGGACGACGTTGAAGGCCAGCTCGATTTCTGGGTGGATGTCCGGTCACCGTTGACAGACATTGCCGGTAAAAACTTCGGGATCCAGAAATTTGCCTTCAATGTCGGTGGTGACATCGTGCCGGGCAATTACGGGCATCATCGTAGGGATACTCATCGACAGAACTGGTGGGGCGACGACGGGCGTCATCATAGGGACAGGCGGGAAGGCCATGGGGATTCTGCACGCAAAGATCGCAGGCATTCAGACAGGGAGTCCTGCTTGCTGGACACCTTGCTGGCGGCCGAGGATTTTATCCTGCCAGATGGCTGGAATGTAAAGTTTGGCAAAAACAGGTCGCATGGCGGTGACGGCTTTAACGTGCGCCTGCTGGGCAACGGCAGCAACCGTCAGGACCCGCTGCATTTTTCCGTACTCGGCCTTGAGCTTGAAAACGTGCTTGCCGGATTTTCCGCTTATGTCGCCGGCTTTGAATACATCAGCGGCGATTGTGGTCACGGCAACGGCGGTCATAAAGACAGGCATGCGGGTGGCTGCAGACGACGTATCACCAGCGCCTACTTCTTTGGTGATCGTCCCATAGTCGTGCCGCTGCCTGCCACGGTCTGGCTGCTGGGTAGCGGGCTGCTCGGTTTCGTCGGTGTGGCGCAGCGCCGCAGGGTTAACAGGTTTTAGGTTTTATCCGACTCCGTAAATTGCCCCCGGCGCAGGTATCGACCGGGGGGATTTTTTCGGAAGAGGGATGTAACAGGTTTTCAGTCTCCGTAAATTGCCCCCGGCGCAGGTATCGACCGGGGGGATTTTTTCGGAAGAGGGATGTAACAGGTTTTCAGTCTCCGTAAATTGCCCCCGGCGCAGGTATCGACCGGGGGGATTTTTTCGGAAGAGGGATGTAACAGGTTTTCAGTCTCCGTAAATTGCCCCCGGCGCAGGTATCGACCGGGGGGATTTTTTCGGAAAAGGGATGTAACAGGTTTTCAGTCTCCGTAAATTGCCCCCGGCGCAGGTATCGACCGGGGGGATTTTTTCGGAAGAGGGATGTAACAGGTTTTCAGTCTCCGTAAATTGCCCCCGGCGCAGGTATCGACCGGGGGGATTTTTTCGGAAAAGGGATGTAACAGGTATTCAGTCTCCGTAAATTCCCCCGGCACGTGAAAACGACCGGGGGATTTTTTTGACGGCGCATGTCCGTCTCGCTATTCAAACGCCAGTAAGTGGGTCGGCATGAAATCCGGCTGTTGCGTCATACTTACTTACTCCTGCCGATTACCGGTCTGCCTGGCCTGACGGGGTAAGTCCGCTGTTGCATCTGACAAACTCTGGCCGTGGGCAGGCCCCGGGGCTATGGCTGACCGTCATGTCACCCGCCAGCTTTTATGCTACCTTTCGTTCAGGTAATACAGGCGGAAACTGCCTGTAGGGGCGGCTGAACTGCGAATTTGCACCTGGCATCGCGGAGTTCACCTGAATAACACGTTTTCGCGGAGGTTCATCATGAGCAAATCTTTTTTCATTCCAGCCGGACTGCTTGCGGTGCTGATCGCCAGTAATCCACTGCACGCCGGCCTCTCGGACATGTTCGACAAGCTGAAAGGCAGCGTGTCGGGCAAGGCACCGGACAGCACGGCCGCCATGAGCGCACTCTCCAACGACGAAATGATCTCCGGTCTCAAGGAAGCGCTCGGCAAGGGTACGCAGTACGCAGTGGACAATCTCGGCAAGGAGGGTGGTTTCCTGGATAATGCCAGTGTGCGCATCCCGATGCCGAAGAGCCTTTCCTGGGTGGAGAAAACCCTGCGCACCCTGCGCCAGGACAAACTCGCGGACGAATTCGTGGCCTCGATGAACCATGCCGCGGAGCGTGCCGTGCCGGAGGCGGCGGACGTGTTCGGCGATGCCATCCAGCAGATGACGCTTGAGGATGCACGCGGTATCCTGAGCGGCCCGGATGATGCTGCGACGCAGTATTTCCGCAAGACTACCTCAGCCACACTGACGGAAAAGATGCGACCCATCGTCGAGGAGGCTACGGCGGCGACCGGCGTCACGTCATCGTACAAGAACATGATGTCGAAGGCGGGCGGCATGACCAGCCTGCTGTCATCCGATGCCACCGACCTGGACGGCTACGTCACCGAAAAGACCCTCGACGGCCTGTTCCTGATGGTGGCCGAGGAAGAGAAACGTATCCGCCAGAATCCGCTGGCCCGATCCACGGATCTGCTGAAAAAAGTGTTTGGCAGCCTCTAGCCCGCCCGCCGCACCGGTGTCCCGGATGATCACTCCCGCCATCCAGGGCCGGCGCGCAGCCGTATGTTCCCTGCATCGTGACGCTCACACAGGGTCCGGGCTGCTGGAATAGGCGGGCCCGCCCCGATCGGGTAAACTAGTACACTTCTTTTTTCCACGGTACCGCGGCGCATGCGCCGCGGTCTGCTGATTACCGAAGGCCCGTTTCATGACCCGACGCCGCCCGCGCCGCCGCAAGTCGTCCCGGCGCAAGCGCAGCCACAAGTCGTTGCCCTGGTTCAAGCTGCTGCTGGTCCTGCTGCTGGTGCTGGCGGGTTACGTCGTCTGGCTCGATATCCAGGTCACCGCGCAATTCACCGGCAAGCGCTGGTCGCTGCCGGCGCGGGTGTACGCACGGCCGCTGGATCTGTATGCCGGGCAGGAGCTGACGCCAGAGCAGCTGGTATCGGAGCTGAAGGCACTCAACTACCGGCCGGTGCGTTCCGTGCAGCAGGCCGGACAATACTCGCGCAACAGCGGCGTATTCCACGTCATGACCCGGCCGTTCACCTTCTGGGACGGACAGGAGCCGGCACGCAACCTGCGGATCGGTTTTTCCAGAGGGGCGGTGTCGCAGCTGGCCGATCGCAGCAGCGGCGGCACCATTGCGCTGGCGCGCCTGGACCCGGTACTGGTCGGCAGCTTCTATCCGGCGCATAACGAGGACCGCGTCCTGTTGCAGCTGGAGCAGGTGCCGGTCGGCCTCACCGATGCGCTGATCGCGATCGAGGACCGCGGTTTCTACCAGCACCACGGCATCGCACCGCTCGCCATCCTGCGCGCGCTGTGGGCCAACATCCGCGCCGGCGGCGTGGTGCAGGGGGGCAGCACCCTGACCCAGCAGCTGGTGAAAAACTTCTTCCTCACCAGCGAGCGCTCGCTGGTGAGAAAGGTGAATGAAGCGATCATGGCCCTGCTGCTGGAGTTCCACTACAGCAAGGACGAAATCCTCGAGGCCTACCTGAACGAGGTTTACCTCGCGCAGGACGGCAGCCGTTCCATCAATGGCTTCGGCCTGGCCAGCTATTTTTATTTCGATCGACCGCTGGTGGAGCTGAGCGTCGACCAGTACGCGCTGCTGGTCGGCCTGGTCAAGGGCCCGTCCTACTACAATCCCTGGAAACACCCGGAGCGCGCGCGGGCACGGCGCAACCTGGTGCTGGACATCATGGCGGACCTCAAGCTGATCGGCACGGAAGAGGCCGGGCGCGCCGAAGTCCCAGAAGCTCGGTGTCGGGCCGGTCGGGCGCAAGGCGATCAACACCTTCCCGGCCTTCCTGGACCTGGTACGGCGCCAGCTGCAGACCGATTACCGCGACGAGGACATTACCTCGGAAGGCCTGACCATCTTCACCACGCTGGACCCGCAGGCGCAGTGGCAGGTCGAGCGCGTGCTGTCCAGGCGCCTGGATGAGCTCGAGCACGGCCTGGGCATGGAAAGCGGCAAGCTGGAGGGCGCGGCCGTGGTGACCTCGGTGCAGGGCGGCGAAGTGCTGGCCATGGCCGGCGGACGCGATCCGAAATTCGTGGGCTTCAACCGCGCGCTGGATGCCTACCGCCAGGTCGGCTCGCTGCTCAAGCCGGCCGTCTACCTGACGGCACTGGAACAGCCGCAGCGCTACACACTGGCCACGCTGATCGATGACAGTCCGCTGACCTACACGGCGCGCAACGGCGATGTGTGGGAACCCGGCAACTATGACAAGCAGAATCACGGCATGGTGCCGCTCTACCAGGCACTGGCGCATTCCTACAACATCAGCACGTCGCGGCTGGGCCTGGCCATCGGCGTGGACAAGGTCATCGACACGCTGCGCCGGCTGGGCGTCGAGCAGAAACTCAATCCCTATCCGTCGCTGCTGCTCGGTGCTGTGGAGATGTCGCCGTTCCAGGTGACGCGCATGTACCAGACCTTTGCCAGCGGCGGCTTCGCCACGCCGCTGCGCGCCATCACGGCGGTGCTGGCTTCGGACAAGACGCCGCTGCAGCGCTACC
Source organism: uncultured Gammaproteobacteria bacterium (assembly GCA_963748215.1). GTDB lineage: Bacteria > Pseudomonadota > Gammaproteobacteria > UBA9214 > UBA9214 > UBA9214. The sequence continues at coordinate 200,275 of CAVVHS010000006.1, forward strand.
CGCTCAATGTCCGTGCGGCCATTGCGCCGGGGCCGGACCACCTCATCACTACCGCGCTGCTGTATGTCGTGCGCGAAGGCACCGGCCAGGCGATTTACCAGGCGCTGCCGGCCGATCGCAATGTCGCCGGCAAGACCGGCACCACGGACGACCTGCGTGACAGCTGGTTTGCCGGGTTCACCGGTGACCGGCTTGGCGTGGTGTGGGTGGGCCGTGACGACAACCAGCCGACCGGTCTGAGCGGCTCCACCGGCGCGCTGCGGATATGGCGCGACGTGTTTGCCGGTTTCAACGACTCGGGCTGGACGCAAACGCTGATCGATGCTATCGAATACCACTGGATCGACCCGGCGACCGGCCTGCTGGCCGATGCCGGTTGCCTGGATGCCGTACAATTACCCTTTATCAAGGGCAGTGCGCCGACGCAGTCCGCACCCTGCGTGCGCGGCGCCGGTTCCCTGCCGGAAGCGGTTGACTGGTTCAAGGAGCTGTTTCAGTGAAAATGATCAAGCTATCCCGTCTGTGGCTGCCTGCACTGCTGGGCGTGCTGCTGGTGCAGGGCTGTGCGCCGACCTACTATCCACCGCGCGGCGACCGGTTGCCGCCGCCGGTCGTGGAGCAGGGCAGCCAGGTACCGGACGACATGCGCCTGCCGCAACCATCGCCGCCGGTGACGAGCGTGCCACAACCGGCGCCGCCGGTCGTGACACGGCCGCAATCGCCGGCCGTGGTGGCGCTGCTGGACACCGCCGAGCAGCAGGCCAACAGCGGCGACCTGGAGGCGGCCGCCGCCTCGCTGGAACGCGCCATCCGCATCGATTCGCGCAATCCGCTGCTGTGGCACCACCTCGCCACGGTGCGCCTGTCGCAGGGTGACGCGCAGGCCGCGGAGCAGCTCGCTACCAAGTCGAACAGCCTGGCCTCGGGCAATACCGTGCAGCAATCGCGCAACTGGGAACTGATCGCGCGTGCGCGACGTGCCCAGCGCGACGAACCGGGCGCTGCCGCGGCTGAGCGGCGCGCCCGCGAACTGGCGGGGCGGTGAGGGTGCGGGACATGATGCGTGAAAGGTGGAAGGGAAACGTGAAACGTGAAACGTGAAATGGCCACGGAATCCACGGAAGAACACGAAAAAATTATGTTCGGGCGTAGGGTGCGTTTTACGCACCGACGACGGTGCACGGAGTGCACCCTACACCGTCCATTGGGGCCAGGAGCGCATCTCATGGCCATCCCCGCACATGGCCCAGGCCAGCCTCACGGAATGACACGAGACGTGAAACGTGAGACGTGAAAGGTGAAATAGCCACGGAATCCACGGAACAACACAGAAATATAAACGCAGGAATATTTTGTAGGAGCGCATCTCATGCGCGATAGATAATGGCCACGGCATGACACATAACGAACATCAGCATTCCGTGTGCTTCCGTGTGGTTCCGTGGCTATGATCCTTATCAGAAATGACCGTGGAAGCTTACGGAATGACACGAGACGTGAAGCGTGAAAAATGAAATGGCCACGGAATTCAATTACCAGGCATTAGTGCTGATCCGGTGTGCGGGATGCATACTGCACTGACAGGCACTAACGGCTGGCGCGAAGAGCGAACATGTCCGACATCACCGGTCTGCTGAGCGATACCGGGCCGCTGGCCGCGCATGTGCCGGGTTTCGCGCCACGCGCGGAGCAGCAGCAGATGGCCGAGGCGGTGGCCGAGGCCATCGCCGGCCGTGGCAGGCTCATCGTCGAGGCGGGCACCGGTACCGGCAAGACCTTTGCCTACCTGATGCCGGTGCTGCGGGCCAAACGCAAGGTCATCATCTCCACCGGCACGCGTCACCTGCAGGACCAGTTGTATGGCAAGGACCTGCCGGTGGTGCGCGCCGCACTCGGCGCGCCGCTGCATGGCGCGCTGCTCAAGGGGCGCACCAATTACCTGTGCCTACACCGGCTGGAAACCGCAGCGACCGACGGCCGGCAGTTCAGTGGCCGGCAGCTTCACGAACTCGAGCAGGTGCGTGCCTGGGCGGGACGCACGCCGCACGGCGACATCGCCGAACTCGGCCTGGTGCCCGAAGACTCGCCGCTTTGGCCGCGCGTGACCTCGACCGCGGAGAACTGCCTGGGCCAGGAATGCGAGCATTTCCAGGAGTGTTTCGTCATCAAGGCGCGCCGCAATGCGCTGGAGGCGGATGTGGTGGTGATCAACCATCACCTGCTGTTCGCGGACATGGTGCTGAAGGAGGAGGGCTTCGGCGAGCTGTTGCCGGGCGCCGATGCCTTCATCATCGACGAGGCGCACCAGCTGCCCGAGGTCGCCTCGGTGTTTTTCGGCATCACCCTGAGCAGTCACCAGCTGCGCGATCTCGCGCGCGACGTGCGTATGGAGCACCTGCGCGAGGCCGGTGACATGCAGGACCTGCCGGAGGCCACGGAGCGGCTCGAGGGCCTGGCGCACCGCCTGCGCCTGGCCCTCGGCCAGCAGGACCGGCGCGCCGCCTGGTCGGAGGTCGCCGGCGACGTGCGTGTACAGGACGTACTGGAGGAACTGGCCGCGGCGCTTACGCAGCTGGCCGACTGGCTGGTGCCGGCGGCCGAGCGAGGCAAGGGGCTGGACAACTGTCGCCAGCGCGCGGTGCTGCTGCGCGACCGACTCGCACAGCTGATGGGTCACGAGGCCGGTGAGTACATTCACTGGTTCGAGACCCTGCATACCTCGTTCCGCCTCAACCTGACGCCGCTCAACATCGCGCCGCCGTTCCGCAACTGCCTCGACAACCTGGCCAGCGCCTGGGTGTTTACCTCGGCCACGCTGGCCGTGGGCGACAGCTTCGCGCATTTCGCCGCGCAACTTGGACTGGAGGATGCGCGCACGCTCAAACTGGACAGCCCGTTCGATTATGCACGCAATGCGCTGCTTTACCTGCCGGATGGCATGCCGGACCCGAATGCGCCGCACTACAGCGATGCCGTGGTGGAGTGCGCCCGCCAGGTGCTCGCCGCCAGCGGCGGGCGTGCCTTCCTGTTGTTCACCAGTCACTACGCGCTGCGCGCCGCAGCCAGGCAACTGGAACACGACTGCCCTTACCCGCTGCTGGTACAGGGCACGGCGCCACGCCGCGAACTGCTGGAGCGTTTCCGGCAACTCGGCAATGCCGTGCTGCTCGGGACCAGCAGTTTCTGGGAGGGCGTCGACGTGCGTGGCGAGGCCTTGTCCTGCGTCATCATCGACAAGCTGCCGTTCGGCTCACCTGGCGACCCGGTGCTGCAGGCGCGCATCGAGGCCCTGCGCAGGCAGGGCGTGAACCCGTTCATGGCCTACCAGTTGCCGAACGCGGTCATCACCCTCAAGCAGGGTATCGGGCGCCTGATCCGCGATCACACCGACCGCGGCGTGCTGGTGTTGTGCGATCCGCGCCTGCGCAGCAAATCCTATGGCCGGGTGTTTCTGCGCAGCCTGCCGAACATGCCGCGCATCCACGACGTCGGAGCGATCCATGAATTCTTTGCCGGCGTTGCTGCGTCGCACGCCGAGCCGCTGGTGGCCGACTGACATGGCCACGCGCATCCTCGCCATCGAGACGGCGACCGCCGCCTGTTCCGCCGCACTGGCGGTCGACGGCGAGGTGCTGGAACGCTATGCGCTGGCGCCGCGCCAGCACGCGACACTGATCCTGCCCATGATCGAATCGCTGCTGGTGGAGGCCGGCCTCACGGTGACGCAGCTCGATGCCATTGCCTTCGGGCGCGGCCCCGGTTCGTTTACCGGGGTGCGTATCGCGGCCAGTATCGTGCAGGGCATCGCCTTCGCGGCCGGACGCCCGGTGGTGCCGGTATCGACGCTGGCAGCGCTGGCACTGGGTGCGCAACGCGAGAGCGGCGGTAGCGCCGTCCTGGCCGCACTGGATGCACGCCGGGACGAGGTGTACTGGGGTGCCTACCTGAGCGACGCCGCAGGCTTGTTGCAACTGCAGGGCGAGGAGGTGGTGCGTGCGCCGGAAATGGTCGAAGTGCCGGCGGCCGGCGACTGGATTGCCGCGGGCAGCGGCTGGGAGGCCTACGGTGCACGCCTGATGCCGCGGCTGGACGCACGGGTGGTGCGTGTGCTGCCCGACCTGGAACCGCGTGCCGCCGATGTCGCGCGGCTCGCACGCTCCGCCTTCACGCGGGGTCAGACGGTCGCCCCGGAGCAGGCCATCCCTGTCTACCTGCGCAACGACGTGGCCGACGTGAAGCGGGCGTAGTCTATAGCCCGGGCCGAGCGGCAACGAAAACCGGCATGACGCCACCGAAAAAAACCGTTCATATTTGTTGTGTTGATACACATCAAGGCATCGTGCGTGTACATAAAATAGCTTCAGACTGTCGGCTCACGGCATCGTGATGGATGTGTCTGTCAAGGAGTCTCCATAGTGAAAAATATACTCGTGGCCATCGATGACATCGAAACCACGACCATTGCGTCACCCCTGATACAACGAACCCTGGAACTGGCAGGCGCCTTTTCGAGCCAGGTATGGCTGGTGCACATTGTGGCGCGCACGCGCGAATCCGTACCCTTCAATGTCGATAGCAAGGTGCTGCGGAACGAGGGTGCCGCCGAGCTGGGCAAGGAACACGAGTTTCTGCAGTCGCTGGCGCGTTGCCTGCGCGACCGGGGTGTCGAGGCGAAGGCGCTGCTCATCGAGGGTGCGACTGTGAAAACGATACTCAAGGAGTCCGACCGGTTGGCTGTCGACCTGGTCGTGCTGGGCTGTCACCGGCATCGGGCGCCTTACGGCGTACTGACGGAATTCACGGAAGAGGGGCTGCTCGCCAATTGTACACGACCGGTCATGTATGTTCCTGTGCAGTGACGGTGTTGTGCGAACGGTTGACGTCAGGGCAGATGGGCCGCGACGAAGTCAGTGTGCCTTGCCAGTCCCGTAATGTAACAGAAGCGTGTGACACGGGTAATCATGATATTTCGAAATGATTGCCGAATGTCATTGCAGGAAAATCTGATGCGCAAATGACAAGGAGGAATGCACCATGACAAAGCTACGGTTTCAAATGGCTCCCGATGTCGAATTCAAGATGGATCTCGAGGTGGAAGGCATCGGCGCGGACAGTCGCGATTACGACGTCCAGCAACACAAGACGGAAATCTACCGGGAGTTCGAGCGACGCCTGAACATCGCATTTCCTGAAGGAATCAAAATCGACAGGTTTGAATTCGGGTTAAGTCCCGAGAGCGATGGCTGATCAGCGGACCAGGAGCAGGGCCGGTTACCGGTATGCGTGATCGGTACTGGCCGATCCCGGGCGTGTCGTGTATGAGTTGCCTGATAGCGGACGAATTTCCGAGAAATCTTTAACCCGTAAGCCCGGCATTATCGCTTGAACATATGAAAAATAGCGCAGAACGGACATTGATATCTGTCTGGTTGCCGCGCTGTCATGCAGAAACGATTCATGGCCCTGCAGCTGTTATGAGAAGCATCATGATATTGCTGCCAACGATTTGATAATCGGTTTGGTAGTGATTCTGTTGTCTGGAATGCAGTAAGATCCAGCAGTGAAATTTCGTCAATATATTGATAGGAATCAATGAATAAACCGGCCATATGGTGTTTAAATTAGAAAGTAGAAAGAATCCGCTTCAATGTTCGAAAGGGTGGATAAAGGAGTAATAAAACCACATCAGAATCAATTTGTTTTTATCAGCCTGCAACGTCAGTCAAGGGGGGGGCAATCTGATGAATGCGACAACTGATACACACCATACATTCCTGACGAAGCCGTGGTGGTCTATGGGACAGGCGATGCCGGGTGAATGCGGGCCGTGCATTAATGAGACGGCAACCCGGGCAAGAGCGGGGCTACTGAATATATTGTCCGGAACAACAATATTTCTGTTACTGGCCGTGCCGGAAGTGGATCCCATTCGCTTCGTCGCACCCTTTGTGATTTTTGATATGGTGTCTGCCGCCACTTTCGGTCTGACCCCGGTTAGTCCTGCCGGTATCTTCGGTACTGCGTTAACCATGAAGATCCGTCCGGTGTGGAAGCCGATCAAGCCGAAGCGTTTCGCCTGGACATTGGGAGCCATGCTGGGTATTTGTTGCCTTACATTCTGGATACTGGGTATGACCGAATGGATTATTGGGGTACTGGGGGTTTGTTTTATCCTGACCTGGCTCGAGGCCGTTATGGGGTTCTGTGTAGGTTGCTGGATGTATTCCCTGTTGTTTAAATGCGAAGTATGTCAATTGAATCACTGAACAGTCAGCGAGGAGAAGTTATGGACCAGATACATCAGGTTGAAGTCGTTATCCATGTCGATGAAGCGCTTAGTGAGGAACAGCGTGCCACCCTGATTGGCAATTTACAGAAACAGGATGGCGTGGAGAAGGCAAAGTTTACGGACGGCCGTGAACACCTCATGCTGATTGACTACGATGCCAATAAGCTGAACACAAGTGAGGTGCTTGCTTACGTCAAGCAGGAACATGTTAACGCGGAACTGATCGGTATTTAGTCTTCGACTGGACTCGGGGTGTCTGGGCTGCACTGTACTTGAAAAGCAGCCGTAATCCGGATTGGTTTACATATCTGGCGCCAGACAGCTACCATTTGATCTGGATGACGGCGGCCCCGATCATTTAACTTGCTTTTCAATCAATTCTCTAGAACAGGAGAAATCCAGTGGGCAGCATAGATGCAGGCGTGACTTTGCATATAGATGAAAATACCACGCACGATCAACGCGAGAGTTACCGTGACGCTTTATTGAAAATGAAAGGTGTGATGGCTGCTGCATATCACGATGACAAACCACACCTGATAGTTGTCATTTATGATCCAGGACTCGTCAAATCCATTGAGTTTGTTAATGTGGCCAGTAACCGTGGATTACATGCCGAATTGATCGCATGATTAACGGGCTGATGGCGGGGCCGATTGCTCATTCAAGAAGTGCTGTCTGGCACTCTGTGAACGCAGGTCGCTATGGGGTGTGGTGGTTCAGCAGCATCTGCAAGTGAATCCATGCCGGCGACCAGCAGACATCCACCAGCGATGGTCGGATGACAGACCCTGGCCGAATACGGCCATTCCGGATCCCGGTCAGCCAGTCAGGTCGACTCCGGGATATTGCAGCCCGGTCTGCTGTTCGCTGCCTGTGCCTTTAAGTGACACTCAACCGGCAGGGTCGCCGTGACTTATTGCACCGCGCCGCTGTCCTGCAGCATGCGATAGACGGCGAGGGCGATATGTTGATAGCCCTCGGCATTGGGGTGAATGCGATCCGACTTGAGTTGCCGGTCGGATTCCACGGCGGTGATGACCTCGCCCTCGTAGACCAGCGCGTATTGCGCGGCCAGTTCCTCATATAGATCGGCGGGCGCCAGCCCGAACAGGGTGGGTTCCGGCACCCCGAGCAGCACAACAGGGATATTACGTGCCTGTGCCTCCAGGATCATTGCCTCGAGATTCGTGCGCAGGGCGCGCGGATCAAGCCGGCGCAACAGGTCGTTGCCGCCGTGGCAGAGCACGAGCAGCGCCGGCCGGTAGCGTTCCAGCAGTGCAGGGAGTCGTTCCCGGGCACGCGCGCTGATTTCACCGGGAACACCGGCATTGATGACCTCGCGCCCGATCAGGCGCGCCAGTACCGCCGGGTAACTCTGCGCGTGCCCGGCACCGCTTCCCGCTGTGAGGCTGTCGCCGAAGGCGAGGATAACGGCATCGGTCGGCAGCGGCAGCAGGTGCGGCGCCCGATCGCTGCATGCATTGAGGAAGAGCGCTGTGCACAGCAGCAGTGCCGCAGTTGTTTGTCGATGTGCCAGCGATGGCATGTTTGCAGGGAACATCTGATTCACCAGCTACGCCACCAGTCAGGCGGAAATCCGGATAAAGGCAGGACCAGTGCAGCATCCGGAGTTGCATGCTCCTCGAACTTCCGTGTCATACCGTGAGTATCCGTGGCTGTTCTTTACAGGCGTGACGCTATCATGCACTGTCGGGTGGTTCATACTCAGCAATAATAAACGGAGGTGGCGGATGAACAGACTGGCATGGCTGCTGATACTGGTGCTGACGGTTACCACGGCACAGGCAGGGCTGGCCGGCGTGCTGCAATGGAGTACCGGGCAGGACCTGGAATCAACCTATAATAATGTTTATAAATCGCTGGAATCAAACAGGTTCTATGTTGTATTCGAGCCCAATATCGGGAATAACCTGGCCGGTTTCGCCGAGCGCTGGGGCGAGGACTATAACCGCAGCCAGTTGGATGGTATCCGCGCCATGGTGTTCTGCAACGCCTGGTATACCAACCAGATCAGCAACCTGGAGCCGCGCCTGCTGGCGACCTGCCCGCTGCACCTCACGCTTTACCGTCAGGGTGATGCGACGCACGTGGTGTTTCTGCGTCCGACGGTGGCGGGAGCCGGCAGCAAGGCCGAGGCCCTGCTGCAGGAACTGGAGACGGAGGTGACCGCCGCGGTCGAGCAGGGCCTGGCGGCCGGCAAGGTCCCGGGCAGTTCTGATTGATTCGTTATTCGTATTCGTAGCCGTCATTCCGGGTTTCCGCTGCGCTGTCGCGGCATGACGCCTCTGTCGACCTGTTCTGAAAAAGCGTCACGGAAAGATTAAACCGGACGTAGGGTGCGTTATACGCACCGCGAACGGTGCACGGAGTGCACCCTACAAAACAATGGCCACGGAAACCACGGAAAAACGCGGAAATATAATGTCCGGGTGTAGGGTGCGTTTTACGCACCGCGAACGGTGCACGGAGTGCACCCTACAAAAAAACAATGGCCACGGAAACCATGGAAGAACACGGAAATATAATGTCCGGGTGTAGGGTGCGTTTTACGCGCCGGGGAGGGTAAGCGAAGTGCCACCTGTCAGGCACGGGCGCCGACAAAAACATCCTGAATTTGTATTTCCGTGTTATTCCGTGTGTTTCCGTGGCCATATTCTATTTCACGTTTCACACCTCATGTCTCACGTCCCGGCTTATTGCCACCACAGCGTAAACACCGGCACGTAGGTGATGATGAGCAACCATATCACCATCAGCAGCAGGAACGGCAGCGCGGAATTGAACAGCATCAGCACCGGGCGCCGGAAGCGCTGACTGGCGATGAACAGGTTGATGCCGACGGGCGGTGTGCTATAGCCGATTTCCAGGTTGGCCAGGAAGATGATACCGAGGTGAATCGGATCGATGCCGTAGCTTTTCGCGATCGGCAGGATCAATGGCACAACCACCACGGTGGCCGAGAAAATGTCCATCATGCAGCCGACGATCAGCAGGAACACATTCAGCAACATCAGGAATTGCAGCTTCGAATCGATGTGCGTTTCCATCCAGCCCAGCAGCTTCATCGGAATCTGTGCGTCGATCAGCAGGTTGGTGAGTCCCATGGCCACGCTGAGAATGATCAGGATGCTGCCGACCAGGATGGCGGCGTCGCGTAGCAGGCCCGGCAGGTGCCGGGTCAGGCTCAGTTCGCGGTGGATCACGCATTCCAGTAGCAGCACGTAGGCCGCGGTGCAGGCCGAAGCCTCGCTGATGGTGACGTAGCCGCCGAAGATGCCGAACAGCACGCCGACCGGCAGCAGCACGTCCCAGACGCCTTCGCGCGCTGCGCTACCGAGGGTGCGCAGCGAGAAGTGGTGCCGTTGTGCACCGTCCTTGTTGCAGGCATACAGGCAGTACATGCCCAGGATCAGCATCAGCAGCAGACCCGGCACGATACCGGCCAGGAACATCTGGTCGATACTGACGCCGGCCACGATACCGTACAGCAGGATCGCCAGGCTGGGCGGGAACAGCAGGCCCAGTGATCCGGAGGTGGTGAGCAGGCCGAGGTTGAAGCGCTCGCGGTAGCCGGCGTGCAGCAGCATCGGCATCATCAGGCCGCCGAGGGCGAGAATGGTGACACCCGAGGCACCCGAGAAGGCGGTGAAGAAGGCGCACGAGGTGAGCGTGACGGCCGCGATGCCGCCGGGTAGCCAGCCGACCAGGGCATTGAACAGCTGGATCATGCGCTGCGGGGCGCCACCTGCGGCCAGCACCACGCCGCTGAAGGTAAACAGCGGGATGGCGGCAAGGTAGGGCGACGAGGCCAGCCGGTTCAGTTCCACCGCCAGCAGCGCCGGGTCGAGACCGGCATTCCAGGTCGCCAGCAGGCTGCCGCCGGCCAGCGCAACGAACAGCGGCATGCCGAGCAGGGCCAGCGTGACCAGGGCGATGACCAGCAATACCGTCATCGGCGCTCGTCCGCGGGCGGCAGGTATAAACCGCCCAGCAGGAAATGCACGGTCAGCAGGCAGAAACCGAACGGCGTGATCAGGGCCAGGATGGACGACCAGCGTTCGTTGGCGGCGACATACTGCCAGTCGTCATACCAGAAGCGCATGGCGGCCCAGGCCATCACGGCACATACGGCAGATGACAGCAGGTAGAGCGGTGGTGTGATGCGTCGCAGCCGTGCCGGTGTCAGGAAGGCGGCCACGATATCGATACGGATGTGACGGTGATGCTCGATGGCGAGCGCGGCGCCGAAGAAGGTGATGTACAGCACCAGGTAGCGCGACAGGATGTCGGCATTGGGAATGCCGGAATCCATGAAGTTGCGCAGCAGGACCTGGCCGAGCACCAGCGCCATCAGCATCAGCAGCGACAGCCCGGCCATGAAACCGTCGAGGCGGATCAGGGTATGGCGCAGGGCGCTGATCCAGGCGGGCTCAGTGCGCAGCATCGCCCGGTGCGTCTGCCTGAGCCGCGCGATACTCGTCCAGCCAGTCGTTGACCCGGTGCAGTACGGACTCGGGAATGTAGCCGGCCTTCGTCAGCCGCTTGCCGGCCTGCTGGCTGATGGTCTCGATATCGCCAGAAATCAGCGACTCGTCGGGCTCGACCATGATCATGCCGCGTTCCTGCATGAGTTGCAGGCTTTCGAGATTGTCCCGGCGCGTCGCCGCGACGAGCTTCGCGCCGGTTTCGCGGCCGGTACGCCTTAGCAGCTTCTGCAGGTCCTGCGGCAGGTTCTGGTAAAAACGGCGTGACACCACCAGCGAGCCGATGCCGTTGGCCATGGGCACATTGGTGATGTACTGCGTCTTGGTGAACCACTGCAGCGCGATGGCACCAAGCGGGGGCGCGTACACCGTGTCGATCATGCCGGTCGACAGGCTGGTATAGACATCGATGATCGACAGCGGCACCGGCGCCAGGCCGCCGGCATCGAAGAATGCCTTGCCCAGCGGGTCGCCCTGCCAGAACCAGATGCGGCGCTTCCTGAGATCGTCCAGCGTGGCGATCGGTTCCCGGGAAAAGAAGTAGATATAGCCGACCTCCATCCAGCCCACCAGTTCATAACCGTTGTCGCGGTAACCCTGTTCGATAGACGGCATCAGGCGTTCGCGCACGTAGTCGATTTCCTCGATGTTCTCGAACAGGAACGGCAGTTCCAGCACGCGTGTGGGCGAATATATCTGTCCGATCCCGTAGCCGGTGAAGGCGCCGCCCTGCAGCTGGTTGAAGCGGATTTTTTTCAGCACATCAGGCTCGTCGCCCTGCACCCCGCCCGGGTAGAGCTTGAACACCAGGCGGCCGCCACTCTCGGTCCTGACCTGTTCGGCCCATTCCTCCAGCAGCTTGACCCAGGTGGTGCCGGCAGGGGCCAGGGTGGCGAACTTGAGCACCCACGTCTTCTCCGCCTGCGCGCTCGTGGTGGTAATACTCAGTGCCAGCAGCAGTGTGGCAAGGATTCCTTTCAATGTATCCATGGCGTATTAAAACCAGTCAGTCTCGTGTTCCAGCAGGCGAGCGGCATGCTGTCTGGCAATGTTATTGATGAGCATCAGCTCCGGGTCGAGGTCGGCGGGCGCGTCCAGCACATGTTGCAGGCGTGCGTGGAAAGCGGCCTGGTCGAGCTGCTGCCGGTGCAGGTATTGTGCCTGCAATACGTCGACCATCAAGAGCTTGTCCGCATTCAGTTGCGCCGCCCGCACGAAATGCTGTCCGGCGCGTGCGAAGTCGCCGCCCAGCAGGGGCGAACGCCCGCCGTAGTAGACACCGAAGAACAGGTGCGGGCCGGCATGGTAGAAACCCTCGTCCAGTTCCAGCGCCCGCTGCATGAGCGCGGCGGCGTTGGCCAGGCTGGCAATGCCGCTGACCGTGTCACGGTTGAGATCGATCCACTTGCCGAGACAGGAGGCGGTCCAGAACAGCGCCGGGACGGCACGCTCATCGAGCTTGCCGGCGGCGGTTGCGAGTGCCTCCGCGCTGGAGGTTTCGGGGTCGGTCGCCAGCCCGGACGACTGCAGCGCTGCCTGTGCATGGGTGTAGCAGCGCCGGTACAGCTGGGCAGCACGCCCGGCATCCTCGGCCTCGATAAAGCCGAAGCTGTAGCCGTAAAAACCTTCCGCGGCATACAGGCGCAGGGTGCTGTTGTTCGGGTCCTCGATCAGCATGCCTTCGAGCAGCTTCAGGTTCGCGGGCATCGCCTCGCGTGCCAGTTGCAGGTCCGACTCGCGGTTCATCGCCTCCAGGCCGCTGTCGAGAATGGAGGTCGTGCCGCGCACCACCAGCTGGCCCATGGAGCAGGCCGATAGCAGCAGCACGCTGGCGAGTGTGCCGGCCAGGCGCGGCAGCGGAAACAGGTGGCAGGTGGATGCTGTGAATATCATGGCGTTGGCTGTCCTAGCAGTAGTATAAGGATACTCTCATAGATTGCGGATATCCGGTCAATTTCATCGACACCGACACATTCGTTGACCTTGTGGATGGTGGTGTTCACCGGTCCGAGTTCGACCACCTGGGCACCGGTGGGTGCGATGAAACGCCCGTCCGAGGTGCCGCCGCCGGTGGACAATTCGGTGTGGATGCCGGTGATGTCCGCTATTGCCTGGCGGGTGGCATCGACCAGCTCGCCGGCGGGTGTCAGGAACGGCGCGCCGGACAGGTGCCAGTCCAGCGTGTACTCCAGCCTGTGTCCCCGCAGGATGTCCTCGACACGGGTGCGGATGCCGTCGGCCGTCGAGGCAGTGGAGAAGCGCAGGTTGAACAGCACCTCCAGCGTGCCCGGGATGATGTTCACGGTGCCGTCGCCGGCATGGATGTTGGAGATCTGGAAGCTGGTCGGCGGGAAGTGTTCGTTGCCCTGGTCCCATTCCACCGCCACCAGGTCGGCCAGCGCCTGCAGGGCACGGTGAATCGGGTTGTCTGCACGCTGCGGGTAGGCGACATGGCCCTGCTGGCCGCGCACCCTGAGCCTGCCGTTGAGCGAGCCGCGACGCCCGTTCTTGATGACGTCGCCGGCGCGCTCCACGCTGGACGGTTCGCCGACCAGGCACCAGTCGATGCGTTCGCCTCGCGCCGCCAGCCACTCGATGACCTTGACCGTACCGTCCACGGACGGGCCTTCCTCGTCGCTGGTGAGCAGGAAAGCGATCGAGCCCCTGTGTTCCGGATGGGCCGCGACGAAGCGCTCGCTGGCCGTGACCATCGCCGCCACGCTGCCTTTCATGTCCGCTGCGCCGCGCCCGTACAGGCAGCCATCGCGGATCACGGGCGTGAACGGTTCGGAGTCCCACTGGTCCAGCGCGCCGGGCGGCACCACGTCGGTATGGCCGGCGAACACGAACAGCGGTGTGGCCGTACCGCGCCGCGCCCACAGGTTGTCCACGTCGCCGAAGCGCAGGTGCTGGATGTCGAAGCCGGCTTGAGCCAGGCGTTCGGCCAGCAGCGCCTGGCAGCCGGCATCGTCGGGTGTGACCGACGGCCTCGCGACCAGCACCTGCGCCAGCGCCAGGGTGGCGCTCATGACCGTGCGGCCTTGCCGAACATGGCGTGGTAGTCGTCGGCGCTGAACCCCACGTGCAGCCGTTTGCCCCGGGCCAGCACGGGGCGCCTGATGATGGACGGTTGCTCGAGCATCAGGCGGGAGGCGCTGCCGCGGTCGATATGCTCGCGCGCCGCCGCCGGCAGTTTGCGCCAGGTGGTGCTGCGCCGGTTGAGCAGCGTCTCCCAGCCCAGCTGCTCGATCCAGCCCGCGAGCAGGACGTCGTCCAGGCCATCCTTGCGCAGGTCGTGAAAGCGGTAGGCCACGCCGTGCTCGTCGAGCCAGCGTCGCGCCTTTCTCACCGTGTCGCAGTTGGAAATACCGTACAGGGTCGTCATGGTCCGTGCCGGCAGTGATCAGATATCGCGCAGCAGTTCGTTGATGCCGACCTTGGAGCGGGTCTTTTCATCGACGCGCTTGACGATCACCGCGCAGTACAGGCTGTACTTGCCGTCCTTCGACGGCAGGTTGCCGGACACCACCACCGAGCCGGCCGGGATGCGGCCGTAGAGGACCTCGTCCTTCTCGCGATCGTAGATGCGCGTGCTCTGCCCGATGTAGACACCCATGGAAATGACCGAGCCTTCCTCGACGATGACACCCTCGACCACCTCGGAGCGCGCGCCGATGAAGCAGTTGTCCTCGATGATGGTGGGTGCGGCCTGCACCGGTTCCAGTACGCCGCCGATGCCGACGCCGCCGGACAGGTGCACATTCTTGCCGATCTGTGCACAGGAGCCGACCGTGGCCCAGGTGTCCACCATGGTGCCGGAATCGACATAGGCACCGATGTTCACATAGGAAGGCATGAGCACCGCACCCGGCGCGATGTAGGCACCCTTGCGCGCGGTGGCCGGCGGCACGATGCGCACGCCGCCCTCGCGGAACTCGCGCGAGTTGGTGTCGGCGTACTTGGACGGCACCTTGTCGTAGTAGTTGGTGAAGCCGCCCTTGATGAAGGCGTTGTCCTCGATGCGGAACGACAGCAGCACCGCCTTTTTCAGCCAGTCGTTGACCACCCACTTGCCGTCCCGCTTTTCGGCCACGCGCGCAACGCCGCGATCGAGCATGTCGATGGCCTCCAGCGTGGCCTCCTTGACGTGGGTTTCCACGCTGCGCGGGGTGATGTCGGCGCGTCGTTCGAAGGCCTCTTCGATGGTTGCCTGCAGGTCGCTCATGAAATGATTCTCCGGATCGATGGAATGGCAGGGCGCTATGATACCCGCTGGGCGCCCTGTATGTATGCCTTGATGCGCTGCGCCGCCTCGATGCAGTCCTCGAGCGGTGCGACCAGCGCCATGCGCACATAGCCCTGGCCGGGATTGAAGCCGTCGACCGGGCGCGACAGGAAGCTGCCGGGCAGCACGGTGACATTGCAGTGCGCGTGCAGTGCGCGCGCGAACGCCGCGTCATCTCCGGGCGTGCGCGCCCACAGGTAAAACCCTGCATCGGGTTGCCGGACGTCGAGCACCGGTGCCAGGACATCCAGTACCTCGCTGAATTTGCGCGTGTACAGGCGCCGGTTCTCGATGACGTGCCGCTCGTCAGCCCAGGCGCGCTGGCTGGCGGCCTGCGTGGCCGGCGGCATGGCGCAGCCGTGGTAGGTGCGGTAGCGCAGGAAGTTCGCGATCAGCGCGGTTTCGCCGGCGACGAAGCCCGAGCGCAGACCGGGCGCATTGGAGCGCTTGGACAGGCTGTGGAAAACCATGCAGCGCCGGAAGTCCGTGCGCCCCATGCCGGCCGCGGCGGCGAGCAGGCCGGACGGTGCCGTGGCACCGTCGGGGTAGATCTCCGAGTAGCACTCGTCCGAGGCGATGACGAAGTCGTATTCGTCCGCCAGCCGGATCAGTTGCTGCAGTTGATCGACCGGCATGACCGCGCCGGCGGGATTGCCCGGTGTGCAGACGTAGATCAGCTGGCACCGTTGCCAGACTTTCCGCGGCACGCTGTCGAAGTCGGGGCGGTAGCCGGTGTCACGCGTGGTGTTGAGGAAATACGGTTCGGCCCCGGCCAGCAGCGCGGCGCCTTCGTAGATCTGGTAGAACGGGTTGGGCATCAGTACCAGTGGCGCGTCGCGGCGGTCTATGGTGCACTGGGCAAAGGCGAACAGCGCCTCGCGCGTGCCGTTCACCGGCAGCACCATGCCCTCGGGATCGACACTGCCGGCCGGCAGCGCAAAGCGCGTCATCAGCCAGTCGGCGATGGCCGAGCGCAGGGCGGCCGAACCGCGCGTCACGGGGTAGTTCGACAGCCCGTGCAGGTGGGTGATGACTTCTTCCGCGATGAAACCCGGTGTAGCATGACGCGGTTCGCCGATCGACAATGCGATTTCCTGCAAGCCGCCCGGCGGCGTGATGCCGCTGAACAGCTTCGCCAGCCGCTCGAACGGGTAGGGCTGTAACCTTGCCATATCGGGATTCATGGTTTGTCGGCGGCGCGCTCCACCCTGGCGGGCAGGCGCGCCTGCTGGTCTGTCCGGTGTCCGGGGAGACGCAAGTATAATGGATTCCCGGCGCCGCATTAAACGGCCTGCCGGCTGCAAGGCATGAATTATTACCCGCTGCCCGGGATTTCACAGGTTGCACATGACATGAACAGCACCAGAACCGAACATCACCTGCTGCCGGTATTCAGCCTGCTGCTGACTGCCAGCCTGTGGGGCCTCGTCTGGTACCCGCTGCGCCTGCTGGAGGACGCCGGGCTGCATGGTCTGTGGAGTTCTCTGATCAGCTACGGCGCGGTGCTGCTCGCGTTCCTGTGGATCTTCGTGCGCGATCGCCGGCAGCTGGCAGCGCAGCTGCCGGCGCTGCTGATGCTCGGGCTGGCCGCCGGCTGGTGCAACGTCGCTTTCATCCTCGCGGTGCTGGAGGGCAACGTGGTGCGCGTGCTGCTGCTGTTCTACCTGTCGCCGTTCTGGGCGGTGGTGCTCGGCTGGCTCATGCTTGACGAGCGGCTCGATCGCCAGTCCCTGCTGGTGTTCGCGCTGGCGGTGATCGGTGCCCTGATCATGCTGTGGAACGAGGAGATCGGTGTGCCCTGGCCGCGCGATACGGCCGACTGGCTGGCGGTGTCCTCGGGTTTCGGTTTCTCCCTGAGCAATGTGTACGTGCGGCGGCTGCAAGGCGTGAACGTGACACTGAAGTCCGCCTGCAGCTGGGCGGGCGTGGTGCTGGTGGCCGTGGTCTGGATCGTGCTTGGCGAGACCGGACTGCCAGCGGCGGGTGCCGGCGCCTGGCTGGGTGCGGTCGCGCTGGGCCTGTGCGGTTTCCTGGTGATGACGCTCGCCGTGCAATACGGCGTGACGCGCATGCCGGTGCACCGTTCGGCGGTGATCCTGCTGTTCGAACTGGTGGTCGGTGCGGTCTCGTCGCTGCTGCTGACCGACGAGACCGTGCTGGCGCGCGAGTGGATCGGCGGCATCCTGATCGTGCTGGCTGCATGGCTGGCCGCACGCATTCACGCCGGGGAGGCAGCTTGATCCGGGTCACGGGATTCAATCATGTCAGCATACTGGTCAGCGACACCGCGCGAGCCCTGGCGTTCTATCATGATGTGCTCGGCCTGCCGCTCAGCCCGGAAAGGCCGCCGCTGGCCTTCCCGGGCGCGTGGCTGGAGCTGGGGCAGGGCCTGCAGATTCACCTGCTGGAACTCGACGGGGCGGGGCGGGATGCCCGGGACGGGCACGGCGGGCGCGACTATCACCTGGCGCTCGATGTAGCCGATCTCGATGCGGCCAGCGCGGCATTGCAGGCTGCAGGCATCGGTTTCACCCTGAGTCGTTCCGGGCGCCGCGCGCTGTTCTGCCGCGACCCGGACGGCAACGCCATCGAACTGGTGGAGGCGGGCTGAACGACGATCCTGGATCCTGCGCAATGCCACGGAAAAAACAGGGTATTCCGTGTGCTTCCGTGCGTTCCGTGGCCATTGTTTTTTTGCAGGGTGCACTCCGTGCACCGTTCGCGGTGCGTAAAACGCACCCTACACCCGGACATTATATTTCCGCGTTTTTACGTGGTTTCCGTGGCCATTGTTTTTTTGTAGGGTGCACTCCGTGCACCGTTCGCGGTGCGTAAAACGCACCCTACACCCGGACATTATATTTCCGCGTTTTTCCGTGGATTCCGTGGCTATTTTTCTCGGCAATGGCCACGGAATCCACGGAATCCACGGAAAAATAAACCGGGCTATACGGTACTGTGTTGATCCAAGGATATTAAACAGGTGAATGGCCACGGAATCCACGTGATGGCTCGAAAAAATATTCCGTGTTTTTCCGTGTGCTTCCGTGGCCGTTATTTTTTGTAGGGTGCACTCCGTGCACCTCGCCGGTGCGTAAAACGCACCCTACGCCCGGGCATCATTTTTCCGTATTCTTCCGTGGGTTCCGTGACCATATATCGTCTCACGCCTTTCTGTTTGGCAGCACACACTGTGTACCCGGCAGTTATTGTGCTGTTATTTTTCCGTCGGGATTACCTAGTTGTGGAACACCGACTGCCGGGTGCCCGGTTCCTGGTCCAGGTACTTGTGAATGACCTGCTCAAGGCAATCGAGTTGCGCCTGTTCGGTGAGCGGCCGGTTGTCGAGGTCGGTGATGTAATAGACGTCTTCCGCGCGCGCGCCGAGCGTGGCGATCTTCGCGTTGAACAGCCGCACCTTGCAATCGGCGAAGGCGCGGCCGACGCGTGACAGCAGGCCGGGCCGGTCTGCGGTGATCAGTGTCATCACGGTTCGCTGGTCGTACTCGTCGTGCTTGAAGTCGACATGCGTCAGGATGGGGAAATGTTTGTACTGGCGTGGCATGCGCCGCGCCACGTGCCAGTTCTCGCTGTCACCATGGTCGATCTCGGCCAGCAATGCCGTGCGGATTTCCTCGATGCGGTGCAGCTCCACGACCGGCTCGCCCGATTCTTCCAGCACATGGTAGGTGTGCAGGCCGAAATTGTTCTTGGTGGTGATGATGCCGGCGTCCACCACGTTCAGGCCGACCTGGTCCAGTACCGCGGTGATGCGGCTGAACAGATCGTCGGTGGCCGTGGCGTAAATGAAGATTTCCGTGCCGCCGCGCTCGGTCAGCGGCTCTATGTCGACCAGGCTGCCGGTCGGGTCGTGTCGGTCCATGAGCAGACGGGTATGGTGCGCCACCTGCCACGGAATGTGGCGCAGGAAGTACTCATCGCCGAGCTGCTCCCAGACGGCCTCGTAGCCGGCGCAGTCCGTAGCCATCAGTTCCCGGGCGGCCTCCTGTATTTTCTGGATATGTTCCGAGCGTTCCATCGGGTCCTGCAGGCCGCGATGCAGGGCGCGGCGCGTGTTGTAATAGAGTTGCTTGAGCAAGGCATCCTTCCAGCTGTTCCACATGCCGGGATTGGTACCGCGGATGTCGGCGACCGTCAGCAGGTAGAGATAGTCCAGGTGCATCGGGTCCCTGACCAGCTTCGCGAAGCGGTTGACGACAACCGGGTCGCTGATGTCCTGGCGCTGCGCGGTGGATGACATGATCAGGTGATTATCCACCAGCCAGGTGACCAGGCCGGCGTCATACGCGCTGAGGTCATGACGCAGGCAGAACTCGTGTGCATCCTGCGCGCCCAGTTGCGAGTGATCGCCGCCGCGGCCCTTCGCGATGTCATGGAACAGGCCCGCCAGGTAGAGCAGTTCCGGCTTGGGGATGGTGGCAACGATATGACTGCAGAGCGGGAATTCGAGCGCATATTTCTGCACGGTGAAACGGCGCAGGTTGCGAACCACGGTGAGGATGTGCTCGTCCACCGTGTAGATGTGGAACAGGTCGTACTGCATCAGGCCAACGATGTTGCCGAACACCGGCAGGTAATGGGCCAGCACGCCGTAGTTGTTCATGCGGTGCAGGGCCCGGGTGACACCATGCGGCTGGCGCAGGATTTCCATGAACAGGCTGCGCGCACGAATGTCGTTGCGAAAGTCGTCGTCGATGACGTGCCGGTGTTCGCGGATGGAGCGGATAGTGTCGGCGCGCACGCCCTTCAGCTCCGGGTGCTGCTGCAGGATCAGGAATACCTCGAGCAGCGCATACGGATAGTGTTTGAATACGGTCGGGTAGGCGATTTCGAGGAAGCCGTGGCGTGACTGGAAACGCTTGTTGATCGCAAACGGCTGCCCGGGGCCTTCCGGGAACAGGATGTCCTCGTAGAACAGCTGCAGCAGCATTTCGTTGAGCCGGTTGAGCGTCATGATGGTGCGGTAGTACTGGCGCATGAACGCCTCGACGCCGAGCCGGTTCGCGTCGTTCTCGTAGCCGAACTGATCGGCCAGCGTGCGCTGGTAATCGAACAGCAGGCGGTCCTCGCCGCGCCCGGTGAGCATGTGCAGCGCGAAGCGGATCTTCCACAGCTGCTCGCGGCCCTCGACCAGCGTGCGGTATTCCGCGGCGGTCAGGAAATTTCGATCGACGAGTTTCTCCAGCGAGTCGGTACCGAAATGCCGGTTCGCAACCCAGGCGATCATCTGGATGTCGCGCAGTCCGCCGGGGCCTTCCTTGATATTGGGTTCGAGGTTGTAGGCCGTGTCATTGTACTTGAGATGGCGGATGCGCTGTTCCTCGCGCTTGGCCCGGAAGTAGTCGCTGCTGCTCCAGATCCGTTCGGGCTCGGTCGCGTCCTCCATCTCGAAAAACAGTTCCAGCGAGCCCGCCAGCCAGCGCGCCTCCATCAGGTTGGTGATCACGGTGATATCGGCGAGCGCCTGATCCACGCACTCGTCGACGCTGCGCACGCTGTGACCCACTTCCAGACCGATGTCCCAGAGGAAGGTGAGCAGTGACTCCAGCCGTGTGTTGAAGCGGTCGCCGGCATAATCCGGCAACAGCAGCAGCAGGTCGATGTCGGAGCCGGGCATCAGTTCGCTGCGCCCGTAACCGCCGACCGCGGCCAGGGCCAGCAGCTCCGACGCATCGTCCAGGTGCAGTTGCCAGGCATGCGCCAGCACCTGGTCGACCAGCCACGAGCGTCCGAGCAGCAGGGTCTGGATGTCGCGTCCGGCGTCGAACTGCTGTTTGAGTGCGGTGCGGCCGTGATTCAGGCAGGTCTTGTAGGCACTGATCAGCGTCGCGCTGTTGTCGTAGCTGATGGCCAGTGGTGCCAGGTCGAACCACGACTCGAAGTCCTGGGGGTCAGCCGTGGCTGTGCGGTGAGCGGTCATTGCGGAAGTGACGGCTGCCTAGCCCGCATGTCTCACCGGGATCCCGGAGAAGGTGAGACCGCGTAGCGGTCGAGAGGCTGGCCTGGGCCATGCTGGTCGCTCCCGGCATCCTGCCTCCCGCGACACTTGTACATCCCTGTACATCGGCGCACGACTGCAGGGAGAAGGTGAGACCGGGTACCGGTCGAGAGGCTGGCCTGGGCCATGCAGGAGGTACGAGTCCATGGATGGACTCGGTAGAGCGAAGCAGGATGCCAGAGCCGAGAGCAATGCAGGGAGCAATTGCCGTGGCTCGCGTGTCCGGACGCCGCTCTGGAATGAAGGACCCGCTCGAGGCGCAGAGCAGGGGCCCCGGCGTAGCCGGGGATGCGACCGCCGGTGGGCGGAAGATCGCTTCGAATACCACCGCGGGTCTTCGCTCCACCGGGGGTCAGATCCCCACCGCTGCGCGGCGGGGCCCCTCTTCCGCCCCTCGAAGCGATGCAGCCGTAGCTACCACTTGGGTGAACAGATCGCTCCCGACTTCCTGTCTCCCGCGACACTTGAACGTCCCTGTACATCGCAAATACGGGCGTGCGAGAACCAGACAGGGCCGGGATAGGCAGCGGCCACTGACACGGTGTTTGTTGACGAATGGCTATTAGCTTCATGATTTCAGCTCATTATGTCGGATTACAGCCGCCCGGTGAGTAATGCGGGCTAGATCTCGTCGCCGGGCAGGCAGGTCAGGACGTCGTGGCCCTCCGCCGTGACCAGGATGGTGTGCTCCCACTGCGCGGACAGGCTGTGGTCCTTGGTGACCACGGTCCAGCCGTCCGGCAGCAGCCGTGTGTGGCGCTTGCCGGCGTTGACCATGGGTTCGATGGTGAAGGTCATGCCGGCTTCCAGGCGCAGGCCGGTGCCCGGTTTGCCGTAGTGCAGGACCTGCGGGTCCTCGTGGAATTCGCGACCGATGCCGTGGCCGCAGTACTCGCGCACGATGGAGCAGTGGTTGGACTCGGCATGGGCCTGGATCGCGTGGCCGATATCGCCGAGCTGTACGCCGGGCCGGACCATGTCGATGCCGATGCGCATGCATTCGTGGCTGATACGCGCCAGGCGCTGCGCGGCCACGGAGGCTTCGCCGATGAAGAAAATCTTGCTGGTATCGCCGTGATAACCGTCCTTGATCACGGTGATGTCGATATTCAGCATGTCGCCCTTTTTGAGCTTCTTGTTGCCCGGGATGCCATGGCAGACGACATGGTTGATCGAGGTGCAGATCGACCTGGGGAAGCCGCGGTAATTGAGCGGGGCCGGGATGGCCTGCTGTTCGTTGACGATATAGTCGTGGCAGATGCGGTCCAGTTCCTCGGTGGTGATGCCGGGCTGCACGTGCGGCCTGATCATCTGCAGCACCTCGCCGGCGAGGTGGCCGGCGACGCGCATCTTCTCGATCTCGTCCGGTGTCTTGATGGTGACTGGCATCCAGGGTCCTGATTCGTTGGCGGAATTTCGAAAGGTCGGGTGGTGGGGCAGATTGCCGTGACATGGAGTGTATGGTATAAAGGCGGGCTTGTTAAGTGGCCTGATTTGGTGCCACTGAACAAAATTCACGCCTGTACCGGCACATGCTGCAGGGTGCCCGGGGAGCCGCCAGTCGGTGCCGGGTTGCAGCCATTGGGGTGCAGGCAAGACCAACCCTGAAAACGGAGAAGTACACAATGGCAGACGTTACCATGCGCCAGATGCTTGAAGCGGGCGTGCATTTTGGACACCAGACCCGCTACTGGAACCCGAAGATGGCCCCCTATATCTTCGGCGAGCGCGGCAAGATCCACATCATCAATCTCGAAAAGACCCTTCCTCTGTTCAACGATGCAATGAACTACCTGGGCAGCCTGGTCGCGAACGGCGGCACCGTGCTGTTCGTCGGCACCAAGCGTTCGGCCCAGACGACGATCGTGGAGAATGCGGTCCGCTGCGGCATGCCCTTCGTCAACCACCGCTGGCTGGGCGGCATGCTCACCAACTTCAAGACCGTGCGCCAGTCGATCAAGCGTCTGAAGGATCTCGAGACCATGTCCAGCGACGGCTCATTCGACAAGATCGGCAAGAAGGAAGCGCTCATGCTGACCCGCGAGCTGGAAAAGCTGGAGCGCAGCCTGGGCGGCATCAAGGACATGCGCGGCATACCCGATGCCATGTTCGTGGTCGATGTCGGCTACGAGAAGATCGCCATCACCGAGGCGAAGAAGCTGGGTATCCCGGTGGTCGGTGTGGTCGATACCAATAACTCCATCGACGGCATCGACTACGTCATTCCGGGCAATGATGACGCCATCCGCGCCGTCAAGCTCTATGTCGAGAGCGCCGCCAATGCGGTCACCACCGGCAAGCTGAGCGTGGCCCAGGCCGTGTCCGAGTCCACCGACGAGTTCGTCGAGCTGGATGAAGAGGGCGGCACTCGCCCGGCGCGCAAGAAAGCACGCACTGCCGCGCCGAAAAAGGCCAGCAAGGTGACGGTAAAGAAGAAGGCGGCTGCCACGCCGGCGGCGGACGAGGAACCGGTTGCAGCCGAGACCCGAGACCGAGGTTGCACCGACCGGGGCCGACGCGACCGGCGAATGAGGCTCACGGGCGGCAAGGCACAGAACAGATCTGACAGAGGACTTTGAAATGGCTATAACTGCAGCGCTGGTCAAGGAACTGCGCGAAAGAACGGGCTCCGGCATGATGGAATGCAAGAAGGCACTGGTCGATGCCAACGGCGACATGGAGATTGCCATCGAGGCCTTGCGCAAGGCCGGCATGGCCAAGGCCGACAAGAAGGCGAGCCGCGTGGCCGCGGAAGGCCTTATCGTGATCGAACTCTCCGACGATGCGAAGACGGCGGCGCTGGTGGAAGTCAATTGCGAAACCGATTTCGTTGCCAAGAAAGACGAGTTCATGGAATTCGCCAGCGCCATCGCCAAACGCGTGCTGGCCAATGATCCGTCGGATATCGACGCGCTGCTGGCGTTGCCGCTGGCGGACGCCGCGCCCACGTCGATCGAGGACACCCGCAAGGGCCTGATCGCCAAGATCGGCGAGAACATCACCGTGCGCCGCTTCGTGCGCATCGAGAGCAGCAACCCGTTGGCCACCTACAGCCACGGCGGGCGCATCGGTGTGGTGGTGGATTACTCCGGCGGCGATGCCGGGCTGGGCAAGGACCTGGCGATGCACGTCGCCGCACACGATCCGCGCCCGGTGTGCGTGTCCGAGGATCAGGTACCTGCGGAACTGGTGGCAGGCGAACGCCAGATCTTCACCGCCCAGGCCCGCGAGAGCGGCAAGCCGGACAACATCATCGAGAAGATGATCGAGGGCCGCATTCGCAAGTTCCTGTCGGAGATCACCCTGCTGGGTCAGGGCTTCGTCAAGGATCCGGACACGACCATCGAAAAGCTGCTGAAAGAGGCGGACGCCATGGTGGCGCGCTTCGAGCGCATGGAACTCGGCGAGGGCATCGAGAAGAAGTCCGAGAATTTCGCCGACGAGGTCATGGCGCAGGTCAAGGGCGGCTGACAGCGATTCCGGTCGCCCCGCAACAACGTCAAGTTGTCTTTACCAGCGGGGCCGGGATACGGCCCCGTTTTATTATGGCAATCCGGGCTGAAAAGTACGACAATGCCGGCCGGGGCGACGGACAGCAAGCCCTCGATATCTGGCTGAATATAAAGGGTAATTGACATGAAATACCAGCGCATACTGCTCAAGCTCAGCGGGGAGGCGCTGATGGGACAGGGTTCGCACGGTATCGATCCCGCGATCATCAGCCGGCTGGCCGGGGAAATCCACGCCGAGGTCGGGCGCGGCGTGCAGCTCGGGCTGGTGATCGGCGGCGGCAACATCCTGCGCGGTGCCGGGCTGGCGTCACGCGGCATGAACCGGGTGACCGGCGATCACATGGGCATGCTGGCCACGGTCATCAACGCGCTGGCCATGCAGGATGCGCTCGAGCAGCTCGGCATCGACTGCCGGGTCATGTCGGCGCTGACCATGGACCAGGTATGCGAGTCGTACACCGCACGCCAGGCCATTCGTCACCTGGAGGCGGGGCGCGTGGTCATTTTCGCGGCCGGAACAGGCAACCCGTACTTCACCACGGATTCGGCGGCCAGCCTGCGCGCGATCGAGATCAAAGCCGACCTGTTGCTCAAGGCCACCAAGGTCAACGGCGTTTATTCGGCCGATCCGGTCACCAACCCGCACGCCATCCTCTACGAACGCATCAGCTACGACGCGGCACTTGAACAGAAACTCGGGGTGATGGATGCAACCGCGCTGGTGCTGTGCAGCGAGCACGGCATGCCACTGCGGGTATTCAATGTTTTCGATGCCGGCCAGCTCGGCAGGATCGTCGCCGGCGAGGATGTCGGCACACTGGTTCAGTAAAGGGGTAGCGAATGATCGAGGATATCATCAAGGACGCAGGCGTCCGCATGACCAAGAGTATTGATACGCTCAAGCAGTCACTGGGCAAGGTGCGCACCGGGCGCGCACATCCCAGTCTGCTGGACCACCTGCGCGTCGACTACTACGGCTCGGACGTGCCGATTTCGCAGGTCGCCAATATCGGCGTGGAAGATGCACGCACGCTGACCGTGACCCCGTGGGAAAAACCGATGGTGCAGGTCATCGAGAAGGCGATTCTCAGCTCCGATCTCGGTCTGAACCCGGCCACTGCGGGCACCGTCATTCGCATCCCGATGCCGCCGCTGACCGAAGAAACGCGCCGTGACCTGGTCAAGGTGGTACGTCACGAAGGCGAGTCCACCAAGGTGGCGATACGCAATATCCGCCGTGATGCCAACAGCGATTTCAAGGACCTGCTCAAGGAGAAGGCGATTTCAGAGGACGAGGAGCGACGCGCGCAGGACGAGATCCAGAAGCTCACCGACCAGCGCATCGGCGAGGTCGACAAGGTGCTGGAGAAGAAGGAATCCGAATTGATGGTCATGTAGCAGCCGGAAAGACTGCGTGCGCCGACAGACCCGTACGCGGACCTTGCCGGTTATGGCCGGGCTCGAGCCAGGTGGCAGAAAACATACAACGTTGACCGAAAGCGGAACTGAATTGAAATTACCGCAGGACAAGCCAGGCAGTCTGCCGCGCCACATTGCCATCATCATGGACGGCAATGGACGCTGGGCGCGTGCGCGCCTGCTGCCGCGTGCGATCGGTCACCGCGAGGGGGTCAAGTCGGTGCGCCGTGTCGTGGAGGACTGCATCGACCGGGATGTCGGTGCGCTCACACTGTTTGCCTTCAGCAGCGAAAACTGGCGCCGCCCCAGCGAAGAGATCAGCCTGATCATGGACCTGTTCGTGAACACGCTCAGGAAAGAGGTGGATGCGCTGGACCGGAACGGGGTCAGGCTGCGTTTCATCGGCGAGCGCAGCGCATTTTCCGACAACCTGACCAGGCTGATCAGCCAGTCCGAACAGCAAACCGCGGACAACCGCCGACTTGAACTGGTGATCGCGGCCAACTACGGCGGGCAGTGGGATATCGCCCAGGCGTGCCGGGCGATTGCCCGGAAGGTCGCGGCCGGCGAACTGCAGCCGCAGGATATCGGCACAGACGACATCACCGCGGCACTGTCGATGCCCGACCTGCCGATGCCGGACCTCTTTATCCGCACCGGCGGCGAACAGCGCATCAGCAACTTCCTGCTCTGGCAGCTGGCCTACACCGAGCTCTATTTCACCGACCTGCTGTGGCCGGAGTTCGACGCTGGCGAACTCGACCGGGCGCTGCTCTGGTATGCGAACCGGCAACGGCGCTTCGGCCGTACCGGTGACCAGGTGGAGCAGCTCAGGGGTGCTTAAATGGCGGCTGATTTCCGCGGCCATCATGGTGCCGCTGGTCGTCTATGGCGTACTGCGCCTGTCGACGCCAGCCTTTGCCGCGGTCCTCGGCGCGATCCTGGTAGCGGCGATCTGGGAATGGAGCCGGCTGGTGCCGTTGTCGGGCTATCCTGCACGCATCGTCTACACTGCGGCGATCCCCTGCCTGCTGGCGCTGACCTGGTTGCTGGGACCATCTGAGCTGGTCGTCTACCTGCTGGCCGCGGCCGGCGCCTGGTGGCTGTTCGCACTCTACTGGCTGACCCACCCGCAGCACTGCGCCGCGATGTCTGTCCCGTGCAGCGCACTCAAGCTGCTGGCCGGCGCGCTGGTCAGCGTGCCGCCCTGGACCGCGCTGGTCGTACTGCATGCGCGCGGCGAGGACGGGCCGCTGTTGACGCTGTTGCTGCTGGTGATGGTGTGGCTGGCCGACAGCGGCGCCTATTTCGCCGGTCGCCGCTTTGGCAGGCACAAGCTCGCACCGCAGATCAGCCCGGGCAAGACGCGCGAGGGCGTGTACGGCGGCCTGCTGGCCAGTCTGCTGTTCGCGGGCATCGCCGGCTGGCTGTACAGCCATTCGCCGTCCTGGACGCTGAGCTTCATGCTGGTCGCGCTGCCGGCCATGCTGTTTTCCGTGGTCGGGGATCTGCTGGAAAGCCTGATGAAACGCCAGAGCGGCATCAAGGACAGCGGCAGCATCATTCCCGGACACGGCGGCATCTTCGACCGCATCGACAGCCTGGTGGCCGCCGCGCCGCTGTTCCTCGCCGGCTTCCTGTGGCTGAAACTGTAATGACTGCAACCGCACCCGGCCCGTTCGGCATCACCATCCTCGGGTCCACCGGCTCGATCGGTACCAGTACCCTGGACGTGGTGGCGCGCCATCCGCAGCGCTTCCGGGTTGTGGCGCTGACCGCCAATGACGGCGTCGAGCGGCTCGCCGAACAGTGCGTGCGCTACCGGCCGGACTACGCCGTGATGGTGGATGCGGCTGCCGCGGCGCAACTGGCGCGACGCCTGCAACATACGGCGCCGGAGACCGAGGTGCTGTCCGGCACCGACAGCCTGGCCCGGGTCGCGGCGCTGGGCAGTGTCGAGTACGTCATGGCGGCCATTGTCGGTGCGGCCGGCCTGTTGCCGGCGCTTGCCGCGGCGCGCCACGGCAAGCGCGTGCTGCTGGCGAACAAGGAAGCGCTGGTGATTTCCGGCGACCTGTTCATGCAGGCGGTGCGCGGGCATGGCGCCACGCTGCTGCCGATCGACAGCGAACACAATGCCATCCTGCAATGCCTGCCCGATGACTACATCACCGGCAGTGTGCCACGCGGCGTCCACCGTATCCTGCTGACCGCCTCGGGCGGTCCGTTTCGCACGCTGCCACTCGACAGGTTGGCAAGCGTGACCCCGGAGCAGGCCTGCGCGCATCCCAACTGGGTCATGGGCCGCAAGATTTCGGTGGATTCGGCCACCATGATGAACAAGGGCCTGGAAGTCATCGAGGCGAGCCGGCTGTTCGATTTGCCGCTGGAGAAAATCGAGGTCGTGCTGCACCCGCAGTCGGTGGTGCATTCGCTGGTGGAATACCGCGACGGCTCGGTGTTGGCGCAGCTTGGCAATCCCGACATGCGTATACCGATAAGCCACGCACTGGGCTGGCCGGAACGCATCGAGTCCGGCGCCGGCAGCCTCGACCTGGCGGCGATCGGCACCCTGCAGTTCGAGGCCCCGGACCTGGCGCGCTATCCCTGCCTGGAACTGGCATACGAGGCACTGCAGGCCGGCGGCACGGCGCCCGCGCTGCTGAATGCGGCCAACGAGGTGGCTGTGCAGGCCTTCCTGGAACACCGCATACCGTTCACCGCCATCGCGCGGTTGATCCGCGATACGCTGCAACGCTGTCCGGTGCATGACGCCGGCAACCTGGACGTTATCCTGGCCGATGACGCCGACGCGCGCGTGTGCGCGGCTGAACTCATCACCAACGGCAAGGTCACACTGGCACGATGAACAGCGTCCTCTTCTCGTTGCTGGCCTTTATCCTTGCCATCGGTGTGCTGGTCACGGTGCACGAGTTCGGGCATTTCTGGGTGGCGCGCCGGCTGGGCGTGAAGGTGCTGCGCTTTTCCATCGGCTTCGGCAAGCCGCTCTGGACCAAAACCTTTGGTGCCGACCGCAGTGAATTCGTGATCGCCGCGCTGCCGCTGGGCGGTTACGTCAGGATGCTCGACGAGCGCGAAGGCGAGGTCGCGGCCGAGGACTTGCCGCGTGCCTTCAACCGCCAGCCGGTCTCCACGCGGGTGGCCGTGGTGGTCGCGGGTCCGTTGTTCAATTTCCTGTTCGCCATCGCAGCCTACTGGATGATGTTCGTGGTCGGCGTTCCCGGCCTGCGTCCGGTGGTGGGTGACGTCACGCCCGGGTCGTATGCCGCGCAAGCCGGCATTGTCGCCGGCGATGAAATCATCGCCATTCAGGGCGAGCCTACCCCGACCTGGGAAAGCGCTGTCATGACGCTCCTCGACGCCAGTCTCGACGAGCGCGATGCCATCACGCTGAACGTGCGTGATCCCGGCGGCGTCGAGCGTGACCTGCAGGTGCGGCTCGTACAGTCCACGGAACTGCTCGAGAAGGGTGGCGTGCTGCGCAACTTCGGCCTGGCCCCCTGGCAGCTGCCCGCCGTGATCGATGAACTGGTGGCCGGGGAAGCCGCGGAGCGTGATGGCCTGCGCAGCGGCGACCGCATCCTCGTCGCCGACGGCAAGCCGATCACCGGCTGGAACGACTGGGTGGAGTATGTGCGTGCACGCCCGGAGCAGTCCATCCAGGTGGAAGTGCAGCGTGACGGCGCGACGAGCCTGCTGGAACTGGTGCCCAAACGGGTGACAGAGGGTGGCGCGGCACACGGTTTTATCGGTGCATCGGTACGTCTGCCGGACGCCGGCCAGCATGCTACAATGCGCGTCGTTGTGCACCATGGACCACTGGAGGCGTTGCCTGCGGCACTCGGCAAGACCTGGGATGTCACCACCCTGACCTTGCGTACACTGTGGAAAATGCTGACCGGCAAGGCGTCGGTCGAGAACCTGAGCGGTCCCATCAGCATCGCCAAGTACGCGGGCGAGTCGGCCGCGGTGGGCCTGACAACGTTCCTGGCCTTCCTGGGCATCGTCAGCGTCAGTCTGGGGGTGCTGAACCTGTTACCGATACCGGTGCTGGACGGTGGCCACCTGCTGTACTACCTGGTGGAGCTGGTCAAGGGCAGCCCGGTGTCCGAGGCGGCGCAACTGGCGGGGCAGAAGGTCGGTATCTTCCTGCTGCTGATGCTGATGTCGGTGGCTTTCTATAACGATCTGGTACGACTGATTGACTGAGTGAGAATAGGGATGTCTGTGAATCGTCTGCTCCTGGCGTGCCGGATAGTGCTGTTGTCGTTGCTTCTGAACGGGACCGTGCAGGCGTTTGCGCCTTTCACTGTCGAGGATATCCGCGTCGAGGGGCTGCAGCGCATTTCCGCCGGCACGGTATTCAATTACCTGCCGGTCAAGATCGGCCAGAGCCTGGACAACGACGGCAGCGTTGCGGCCATCACCGCGCTGTTCAAGACCGGTTTCTTCGACGATGTCTACATGGAACGCGACGGCAGCGTGCTGGTGATATTCGTGCGGGAACGGGCCGCGATCAGCAGTATCGAGATCGAGGGTAACCAGGACCTGGATACCCAGGAGTTGCTGGACGGCCTCAAGCAGATCGGCCTGGCAGAGGGTCGCGTGTTCGACCGCTCGCTGCTGGAAAAGGTCGAGCAGGAACTGCAGCGGCAGTATTTCAGCCGCGGCAAGTATTCCGTGAAGATCGATACCACGATCACGCCGCTGGAACGCAACCGGGTCGGCATCAAGATCGATATCTCGGAAGGCCGGGTCGCCCGCATCAAGCAGATCAACATTATCGGCAACCACCGCTACAAAGACGAGGAACTGCTCGACGAGTTCAGCCTGACCACGCCGGGAATGTTTTCCGCGTTCACCAAGAGCGACCAGTATTCCAAGCAGGCGCTGTCGGCGGACCTCGAGGTGCTGCGCACCTGGTACCTGGACCGCGGTTACCTGAAATTCAACATCAATTCGACCCAGGTCTCTATCACGCCGGACAAGAAGGACATCTACATCACCATCAATATCACCGAGGGCAAGCAATTCACCATCAAGGTGGTAACGCTGTCCGGTGACCTGGTCGTGCCGGCCGAGGAAATCTTTCCGCTGATCAACATCAACCCCGGCGACGTGTTCTCGCGCAAACGCGTCACCGAGTCGGTCGACAGGATCAGTTCTCTGCTCGGTAACCAGGGCTATGCCTTCGCGAACGTCAACACCGTGCCGGAGATAAACGAGGAGACCAACCAGGTCGAACTCGGCTTTTTCGTCGACCCTGGCAAACGGGTCTATGTCAGGCGCATCAATTTTGCCGGCAATAACTCGACGCGTGACGAGGTGCTGCGCCGCGAAATGCGCCAGATGGAGGGCGGTTGGTACTCCGCCGAAAAGGTGGAACGCTCGCGCACCCGTCTGGACCGCCTCGGCTTCTTCGAAAAGGTCAATGTCGAGACCCCGTCGGTGCCTGGCACCACCGACCAGCTGGATGTCGATTACTCGGTGACGGAAACCTCTTCCGGGAGTATCACGGCCGGCGTCGGCTTTTCGCAGAGTTCCGGCTTCCTGTTCAACGCCAGCGTGCAGCAGAACAATTTCCTCGGTACCGGCAAACGTGTCGCTTTCACCTTCGACAACAGCGATGTGAATACCGTTTACAGCTTCAGCTACGTCAACCCGTACTGGACCATCGACGGCGTCAGTCGCGGCTTCGGCGCCTACTTCCGGGAAACAGATGCCAGCCAGGCGAATCTGACGGACTACACCACCGATACGCGCGGTATCGACATGAACTTCGGTATCCCGATCAACGAGTACGACAGCATCCGTTTCAGCATCGGTTACAAGGGTCTGGACCTGAAATCGAGCGTCTTTTCGCCGGTAGAGGTCACCGATTTCGAGGATACCTATGGCAACAGCTTCGGTGACCTGGTGCTGTCTGCCAGCTGGCGTCATGACTCGCGCAACAAGATCCTGTTCCCGGACGAGGGCGGCCTGAAGAGCATCGCGCTGGAGACGACCTTGCCGGGATCAGGGCTGGAGTACTACAAGCTCGATTACACGCAGCAGCAGTTCTTGCCCTTGACCCGCAACCTGACACTCGGCCTGAAGGCCCGCATCGGCTACGGCGACGGTTACGGCGATTTCGTCAACCTGCCGTTTTTCGAGAACTTTTTCGCTGGCGGCATTCGCTCGGTGCGTGGTTTTGATGACAACACGCTGGGACCGAGAGATTCGAACAATAATTCGATTGGCGGTGCATTCCTGACTGTGGCCAGCATGGAGCTGCTGTTTCCGGTGCCGTTTCTCGATGTCGGCAGCGGCACACGCTTGAGTGCTTTCTTCGATGTCGGTAATGTCTTCGAAGACGTCAATGCATTCGAGACCAGCGAATTCAGGTATTCTGTAGGCTTGGCGGGACTGTGGTCATCGCCGCTTGGCCCCATATCGGTAAGTTTCGGTTTCCCGCTGAATGCCAAGGACGGTGACGAGGAACAGAACTTCCAGTTCACAGTGGGAACCTTTTTCTGAATCCATTACTACTTCACGGAGAATTGATGTGACTACCCGCAAGCATATTCCATTGGCCATGATTTCGATGGCTGCCCTGATGCTGTTTACCGGCATCGCCCGCGCAGAGCTGAAAGTCGGATTTGTGGATCTCGCCAAGCTCAGCGAGAACGCACCACAGATTATTTCCGCGCAAGGCAAGATCGATGCCGAGTTTTCCAGCCGGGAAAAGGAGCTGGTCGCCCTGCAGCGCAAGATCGCCAAGATGGAAGAAGATCTGTCCAACAACGGCGCGGTGATGAGCGAGTCAGAACGCAGCAGCAGCGAGCGCGATATTCTCAGCAAGCGCCGCGAGCTGAAACGCTCGCAGGACGAATTTCGTGATGACCTCAATATCCGCAAGAATGAAATACTCAAGCAGGTCAACATCGAAATCGGCAATGTCATCGAGGCTCTGGCCAAGGACGAGAAGTACGACCTCATTATCGCGCAGGGTGTCATGTTCGCGAGCGACCGCGTTGATATCACCGACACGATCCTGAAAAAGCTTTCCTCGGGCAAGTAGCGCGGCCGCACTGCCGCGGATAATTGCGCATGGCAATGACCCTCGGTGAACTGGCGCAGCGGCTGGGTGTGACGCTGCAGGGAGGAGATCCGGCGTGCCAGGTGACGGCCGTCGCCACCCTGCAGCATGCCGGCAGCGGTGATCTGAGCTTTCTTGCCAACAAGGGTTACCGGAAATATCTGTCCGGCACCCGCGCCTCCGCTGTCATCCTTGCCGCTGAACACGCGGATGAATGTCCGGTTGCCGTGCTGGTATCGGACAACCCCTACGCAACCTACGCGCGCGCCGCCGCGCTGATCGTGCCGCCTGCGCGGGGTCGCCAGGGAGTTCACCCGACAGCCACGCTGGAGGAAGGTTGCCGGGTCGATGACACGGCCTGGGTGGGACCCAACTGCATCATCGAGCGCGATGCCGTCGTCCATGCCGGCGTGCAACTTGCCGGTGGTTGTTTCATCGGTGCCGGCAGCAGTATCGGTGCGGACAGCCGCCTGTTGCCGAACGTGGTCGTCTGTCACGATGTCAGCATCGGCGAGCGGGTCACCCTCCATGCGGGAGCGGTCATCGGCAGCGATGGTTTCGGGCTGGCCAGCGAGAACGGTAAATGGCTGAATGTGCCGCAGCTCGGCAGCGTGCGTATCGGCAACGATGTGGAGATCGGTGCGAACACCACGGTCGACCGTGGCGCGCTCGAGGACACCGTGCTGGAAGAAGGCGTCAGGCTCGATAATCAGATACAGGTTGCGCATAATGTCCACATCGGCGCGCACACCGCGATCGCCGGTTGCGTCGGCATTTCGGGTAGCGCGAAAATCGGCCGGCATTGCATGATCGGCGGTGGTGCCGGCATCGTCGGGCACCTGGAAATCGCCGACAACGTGATCATTACCGGCATGACCATGGTCACCCGGTCGATTACCGAACCGGGTGTCTATTCATCCGGTGTGCCGGCACAGGACAATGACAGCTGGAACAGGAATTATGCGCGCTTCCGGCAGCTTGACCGTATCGCGCGCAAGGTGCAGGCCCTGGAGCGCAGGCTTGCGGCAGACGGCGACGGGCAGCAGGGCCGTGACTGAGCGCTTGAATAACTACAAAAGAACTCTTGCACAACGACACCACCCGGGCGTACATCCATGGACATCAATGACATTCTCCAGCACCTGCCGCACAGGTATCCGTTCCTGCTGATAGATCGCGTCACCGAATTCAATGCCGGTGAATCGCTGGTGGGCTACAAGAACGTGACCTTCAACGAACCCTTTTTCCAGGGCCATTTCCCGCAGCGCCCGATCATGCCCGGCGTGCTGATACTCGAGGCCATGGCGCAGGCGACCGGTCTGCTCGCCTTCAAGACGGTGGAGCGCGGGGCGCGGCGCGAAAGCCTGTATTACCTGGTCGGCATGGACAAGGCTCGTTTCAAACGTCCGGTCGAGCCGGGCGACAAGCTGGTCCTGCGTGCCAGGCTGTTGCGTTCAAGGCGCGGTATCTGGGTATTCGACTGCGATGCCAGTGTCGACGGCAAGGTGGTCGCCAGCGCGGAGATTATGTGCACCGAACAGGATATCGAGCCTTGATCGATGCGCGCGCGGTCATAGATCCCGGGGCGGAACTGGCGGCGAACGTGACGGTTGGTCCCTACACGGTGATCGGTCCCGAGGTGAGTATCGGGGAGGGTACGCGGATCGGGCCGCATGTCGTTATCGAGGGGCCGACCCGAATCGGCCGCGATAACCGTATTTTC
Organism: uncultured Gammaproteobacteria bacterium; assembly: GCA_963748215.1. GTDB lineage: Bacteria > Pseudomonadota > Gammaproteobacteria > UBA9214 > UBA9214 > UBA9214. The sequence continues at coordinate 235,129 of CAVVHS010000006.1, forward strand.
CCGTTCGCGTCGCTTGGCACGGCACCGCAGGATAAAAAGTATGCGGATGAGAAAACCTGGCTGGAGATCGGCGATCGCAACACCATCAGGGAGTTCGTCACCTTCAACCGCGGCACGGTGCAGGATGCCGGCGCGACCCGCATCGGCAATGATAACTGGATCATGGCCTACGTACACATCGCGCACGATTGCCGGATCGGCAACCAGACCATCTTCGCCAACAACGCATCGCTGGCCGGCCACGTGCACATCGATGACTATGTCATCCTTGGCGGTTTCACGCTGGTGCACCAGTTCTGCCACATCGGCGCACACTCCCTGACGGCATTCGGCAGCGGCATCAGCATGGATGTGCCGCCCTACGTGACGGTCGGCGGCAGTCCCGCGCATGCGCACGGACTGAACCTGGAAGGGCTGCGTCGGCGCGGTTTTTCCGAGGACACGCGCCGACTGCTGAAGCAGGCCTACAGGACGATATACCGCGAGAACCGGTCGCTCGCCGACGCGGTTGCGCAGCTCCGCGCGCTGGGCAGCGACAGCGCCGAGCTGGAACTGCTGATACGCTTCCTGGAAAACCAGACGCGCGGTATCGTCAGGTAGGCATGCCGTTGCGCATCGGCATCATCGCGGGTGAGGCTTCTGGCGACACGATTGCGGCGGGGTTGATCGGCGCGATTCGCGAACAGGTCCCGGACGCGGTGTTCGAGGGCGTTGCAGGACCGCGCATGCAGGCAGCCGGCTGCCACAGCCTGTTTCCGATGGAGCGCCTGTCGGTCATGGGACTGACCGAGGTACTGTCACACCTGCCCGGCCTGCTGGCCATGCGTCGCGCGTTGCGGCTGCATTTCACCGCCGCGCCACCCGACGTGTTCATCGGTGTGGATGCGCCGGATTTCAACCTGGGCCTGGAGCGTTCGCTGAAACAGGCCGGCATCAAAACGCTGCATTATGTCAGCCCGTCGGTGTGGGCCTGGCGTCGCTACCGGGTGCGCAAGATCGCCGCCAGCGTGGACTGCATGCTGACCCTGTTTCCCTTCGAGGCGCGCTTCTATCACGAACAGCAGATCCCGGCACGCTTTGTCGGTCACCCGCTGGCAGACCTGATCGCGGACGACATCGACCGCGATACGGCGCGCGAGCAACTTGGCATCGCGCCTGCCGGACCGCTGGTGGCGCTGTTGCCGGGCAGCCGGGTCAGCGAGGTCAGGCGCCTGGCGAGACCGCTGCTCGAGGCAGCTGCGTGGTGCCGGGCGCAGCGTGACGAGCTGGAATTCGTCGTACCGGTGGCCAGTGACAGCTGCCGGGCGGTGTTCGAACAGGTACTGGCGGAAGTCGATGCGACGCTGCCGGTCACCCTGCTGGCGGGTCAGGGACTGGAGGCAATGGCCGCTGCCGATGCGGTCATGCTGGCCTCGGGGACCGCCACGCTCGAGTGCATGCTGCTGAAGCGTCCCATGGTGGTGGCCTACCGCCTGTCGACGCTGACCTACCGCCTGGCACGGCTGCTGGTCCGGACGCCGTTCTACTCGCTGCCCAACCTGCTGGCCGGCCGGCCACTGGTCGCCGAACTGATCCAGGACGAGGCCACCGCGGAAAACCTCGGCCGGGAGGTGCTGGCGCTGCTCGATGATCCGGCACGGGTCGAGGCGCTGCGGCGTACGTTCGCCGGGCTGCATGCGGAGTTGCGCCGCGATGCCAGTCGCAGCGCGGCAACGGCTGTATTGCAACTCGTTGCGCTCGGGCACTGCGATGGAGGTTGAAATTGTCCTGCCGCCGGGACGCGTGGCCGGCGTCGACGAGGCCGGGCGCGGGCCGCTGGCCGGCCCGGTGATCGCCGCCGCGGTCATCCTCGATCCCCTGCGACCGATTGCCGGTTTGCGCGATTCCAAGTGCCTCGGTGCCAACCGACGGGAACGGCTGTATGAAGAAATCACGCAGCATGCGCTGGCGTGGGCGGTGGGGCGCGCGGAGGTCACGGAGATCGACCGGATCAATATCCTGCAGGCGACCTTGCGGGCGATGCAGCGCGCGGTCAACGCGCTGCACCCCCGTGCCGAGCATGTGCTGGTGGATGGCAACCGCTGTCCCGAGCTGGCCTGTCCTGCACAGGCCATCGTCAGGGGCGACAGCCGCGTCGCGGCAATCAGTGCCGCTTCCATCATCGCCAAGGTGAGTCGTGACCGGGAAATGATCGAGCTGGATGCGCGCTACCCCGGTTATGGCCTGGCGCAGCACAAGGGCTATCCCGTCAAGGCGCACCTGCAGGCCCTGGAGGCGCTCGGACCGACGCCGCAGCACCGGCAATCCTTTGCACCGGTCAGGCGTGTTGCGCGACGGGCCTGAGATCAGGCGTAGGCAAGCCGTCTTCCATATCTTTCACGTAGTTGGTCACGCGATTGCGGCCGCACTGCTTGCTGCTGTAGAGGGCAAGGTCGGCCTTGTCGAGTACCGTGGCCGCTTCGTCGACACCTTCCGGGAAATTGGCAAGGCCGATACTGGCGGTCGCGGCGATGCACTGCCCCCTGGCGCTGAGGGTCGTGTTGGTGATGGTGGAGCGGATGCGTTCCGCGCTGGTGCGGGCACTGTCCAGACCGGTGTGGGACATGAGGATCACGAATTCGTCACCGCCGTAGCGTGCCAGGACATCAGAGGTGCGCACGCAGCGCTGCAATGCCTGTCCCACGGCCTGGATCATGCGGCTGCCGGTTGAATGTCCGTACAGGTCGTTGACCTGCTTGAGACCGTCCAGGTCGATCATGATCAGGGTCAGCGATTCGTCATAGCGTGACGCGCGTGCTATCTCGCGTTTCAGGATGGTGTTGAAGGCGCGCATATTGAGCAGGCCGGTCAGTTCGTCGGTCTGCGACAGCAGCATGATCTTGCGCTTGGCGGCAAGGATGTCCGCGGCGAGAATGGAGGTCACGGCGGCGACCAGCAGGAACGGGGAGAACTTCGCCATCAGCAGGGTGAAGGTCTGCGGCGAGAATATATCGCTGGAGAATTGCTGATAGCCCATGAGCAGGTAGCAGCTCGCGATCAGCAATACCTCCAGTAACGTCATGGCCTTGCCAAGGGTGATCGCGCTGGCGATGATCACCAGCAGGTACAGATTCAGCAGCGGACTTTCGATCTGGCCGGTATGCTGCAATACGATGGTGATGAAAATGACCATCACCCAGGTTTCGATCGCCAGCTTGAACCGGGTGTCGCGGGCATGGATATTCATATAGCGAAACACCAGCACGAAACCGGCATAGGCGACCATGGACAGGATGATGGCATCCGGCGAGCTGATTTCGCCGGTCGGTATGAAAAAGTACACCAGCACCAGAATGAGCAGCAGCCAGTGCAGGTCTGCCATGCTGTGCGAGAAACTCTTCAGTTCCTCGGCCTCGAATATGTTGCAGAGTTGTTTGCTATGGGGTGAGTGCATGATCAGGGGACGTACACAGGTTGCTGTGGTACAGCCTGTATCGACCAGAAGTCGCTGAAAATTAGCGTGATCCGCTTCCCGGTGCCGGGAATTACCCGCGTCTCGGGCTCAGCGCCCGGGATTTACCAGGATGGATTATATTTATTCATGAATAACAAATGGTTATTTAATATACTTAAACCATTTTAATGTTGTGATTCGGCTTGCAACCGGCCGGCTAAAAACGGACACTTTTTTCTATGCCACCCGCCTTTGTCCACCTCCACGTCCACACCGAATATTCGCTGGTCAACGGAACCGTGCGTATCAAGCCGCTGGTCAGGCGTGTCGCCGGGGCCGGTATGCCGGCCGTGGCGGTCACCGACCAGTGCAACATGTTTTCCATGGTGAAGTTCTACCGTGCCGCGATGGCGGCGGGTGTGAAACCGATCGTGGGTGTCGATGTGTGGGTGGCCGATCCCGGCGCGGAAGGTCAGCCGGCACGCCTGGTGCTGCTGTGCAAGTCGCGTGACGGCTACCTGAATCTCACCCGCCTGGTATCGCGCGCCTACACGCAGGGTCAGCACCGCGGTATACCGGTGCTGGAACCGGACTGGTTCGACGGCTGCACGGACGGGCTGATCGCGCTGTCCGGCGGTGTGGCGGGCAATATCGGCCGGGCATTGCTGGCGAACCGGCAGGAACTGGCCGGGCAGGCACTGGCGGCCTGGCTGCGGCTGTTTCCGGACAGTTTTTACCTCGAGCTGCAACGCACCGGGCGGCCCGGCGAGGAAGACTACCTGCACCGGGCCGTCGCACTGGCCGCCCGTCACGACGTGCCGGTGGTGGCCACCAACGACGTGCATTTCCTGAAGCAGTCCGACTTCATCGCACACGAGGCGCGTGTCTGCATCAACGAAGGCCGCACGCTGGACGACCCGCGCCGCACCCGGCACTTTTCCGATCAGCAATACCTGCGCTCGCCGCAGGAGATGCAGGCACTGTTCGAGGATATTCCCGAGGCGCTGGAGAACACCGTCGAGATTGCGCGTCGCTGTAACCTGGAACTCGAACTCGGCAAGAACTACCTGCCGGACTTCCCGGTCCCGGCCGGCACCGGCATGGCGGAATTTTTCCGCGTCCAGGCGGAGGAGGGGCTGGAGCAACGCTTGCAGCAGCTGTTCGACAGCCAGCAGCCGGATATCGAAGCCGTGCGCCAGCGCTACCGGGAGCGGCTCGCGCTCGAGATCGGCGTGATACTGGAGATGGGTTTCCCCGGCTACTTCCTGATCGTCGCCGATTTCATCAAGTGGGCCAAGGCGAACGGCATCCCGGTCGGGCCGGGACGCGGTTCCGGCGCCGGCTCTCTGGTGGCGTATGCATTGACCATTACCGATCTCGACCCGTTGCGCTACGACCTGCTGTTCGAGCGATTCCTGAATCCCGAACGCGTATCCATGCCGGACTTCGACGTGGACTTCTGCATGGAGGGGCGCGACCGCGTGATCGACTATGTCGCCGAACGTTACGGGCGCGAAAAGGTTTCGCAGATCATTACCTACGGTTCGATGGCGGCGAAGGCGGTGGTGCGCGATGTCGGACGCGTGCTGGGCCATCCCTATGGTTTCACCGACCGCATCGCCAAGCTGATCCCGTTCGAGATCGGCATAACGCTGGACAAGGCGCTGGAACAGGAGCCGCAGCTGGCCGAGCTGTACGAAAACGACGAGGATGTGCAGGCCATGATCGACCTGGCCCGCTCGCTGGAAGGCCTGTCGCGCAATGCCGGCAAGCATGCCGGCGGCGTGGTCATCGCTCCCTCGAAACTGACCGACTTCACGCCGCTGTACTGCGAGCAGGGCGGCGACGCGGTGGTCAGCCAGTTCGACAAGGACGACGTCGAGGCGGTCGGCCTGGTGAAGTTCGATTTCCTCGGCCTGCGCACGCTGACTATCATCGACTGGGCGCTGAAGACCATCAACCGCCAGCGCGCGGCCAGCGGCCAGCCGCCGGTGGACATCAGCAGCCTGCCACTGAACGACGAACCGACCTTCACACTGCTCAAGGCATCAGGCACGACCGCGGTGTTCCAGCTGGAATCGAGTGGCATGAAGGACCTGATCCGGCGCCTGCAGCCGGATAGCTTCGAGGACATCGTGGCGCTGGTGGCACTGTTCCGCCCCGGCCCGCTGCAGTCCGGCATGGTCGACGACTTCATCGCGCGCAAGCACGGCGCCGAGATCAAGTATCCGCACCCGGAGCTGATACCGATCCTGAAGCCCACCTACGGCATCATTCTTTACCAGGAACAGGTGATGCAGATCGCCCAGGTGCTGGCCGGCTACACCCTGGGCGGCGCGGACATGCTGCGCCGCGCGATGGGCAAGAAGAAGCCCGAGGAGATGGCCAAGCAGCGCTCGATATTCCAGGAAGGCGCGCTCGCGCGCGGCGTCGACGCGGACGTGGCCGCCTACATCTTCGACCTGATGGAGAAGTTCGCCGGTTACGGTTTCAACAAGAGCCACTCGGCGGCCTACGCACTGCTCTCCTACCAGACGGCCTGGCTGAAGGCGCATTATCCCGCGGCGTTCATGGCCGCGGTGCTGTCGGCGGACATGGACAATACCGACAAGGTGGTGCACCTGATTGCCGAGTGCCGCGACATGAAGCTGAAGGTCGTGCCGCCGGACGTCAACCGTTCCGACTACCACTTCACCGCGCAGACGGATGACACCATCATCTACGGGCTCGGTGCCATCAAGGGCGTCGGCCAGGCCGCCATCGAGGGCATGCTGGCCGAACGCGCCGCGGCTGGCGCCTTCGCCGACCTGTTCGATTTCTGCCAGCGCGTCGACCTGCGCAAGCTGAACCGGCGTGTGATCGATGCCCTGATCCGCGCCGGCGCACTCGATTCGATGGGCGAGACGCGCGCCTCGCACACCGCGAACATCACCCAGGCGCTGAAACTGGCCGAGCAGCGCAGCCGCGACCTGGATACCGGCCAGAACGACCTGTTCGGCGAGAGCGCGGCCGCAGTGCCGGCGCCGCCGCCCGCGCGCGCGGTGCTGCCCGAATGGGAGGAGGAGCAGCGCCTGCAGGGCGAGATGGATGCGCTCGGCCTGTACCTGACCGGTCACCCGATCACGCGCTATGCACCGGAACTGGCGCACATCGTCAGCGGCAAGCTGGCCGAACTCGAACAGGTGTGCGCCGCCATGCCGGCCACCACCACCAGCCGGCCCGGCCGGCCGGGCAATGGCGAACGCGCGGTGACCATCGCCGGACTCGTGATGAGCATGCGCGTGCGCAAAACCCAGCGTGGCGGGAAAATCGCGTTCCTGACCCTGGATGACAATACTGCGCGGCTCGACGTGCGTGTGTTTCCCGAAGTATTCGAAAAGCACCAGGCGCTGCTGGGCAAGGACAAGGTGCTGGTGATCCAGGGCGGATTCGGTCCGGACGACTATACCGGCGGCAACCAGGTGACGGCGCAGTGCATCTATGACATCAACCAGGCGCGCGAACTTTTCGCGCGGCGCCTGGTGGTGGGGGTCGAGGCCGCGCAGGCGGGCAACGGCTTCGTGGGCAGCCTGGCGGACATCCTGCAGCCGTTCCGCCAGGGGCATTGCCGGGTATGCATCGACTATGCCGGCGGCGCGGCCCGCGCGCGTCTGGCGCTGGGCGAGGAATGGGCCGTGCATCCCACCGACGAGTTGCTGCACCGCCTGCGCGAGCTGGCGGGCCGGGACAGCGTACAGGTGGAGTATGCGTGAAGTGCCGGCTGACTTGTCTCGCCGGGTCGGAAACGTTACCTTAGACGCTTTCCCGAAGCGCCCCCGGACTATCTGATGAACCTCAACTTTCTCGAATTCGAGCAGCCGATCGCCGAGCTGGAGGCGAAGATCGACGAGCTGCATTATGTCAGTGGCGACACCGACATCAATATCAGCGAGGAAGTCGGAAAGCTCAAGGCCAAAAGCCGCGACCTGACCGAATCGATCTTTGCCAACCTTACGCCCTGGCAGATCTCGCAGCTGGCGCGGCACCCGCAGCGCCCCTACACCATGGACTACATCATTCGCCTGTTCACCGATTTCGAGGAACTGCACGGCGACCGCCACTACGGTGACGACAACGCCATCGTCGGCGGACTCGCGCGTCTCGATGGGATGCCGGTGATGGTGATCGGTCAGCAGAAGGGACGCGACACCAAGGAGAAGCTGCAACGCAATTTCGGCATGCCGCGTCCCGAGGGTTATCGCAAGGCGCTGCGGCTGATGCAGATGGCGGAGCGTTTCGGTCTGCCGGTGCTGACCTTCATCGACACGCCGGGCGCCTATCCCGGCATCGGTGCCGAGGAGCGCGGCCAGAGCGAGGCCATTGCACGCAACCTGCTGGTGATGTCGCGCCTGCGTACACCGATCATCTGCACCGTGATCGGCGAGGGCGGCTCGGGCGGTGCGCTGGCCATCGGTGTCGGCGATCTCACCCTGATGCTGCAATACAGCACCTACTCGGTGATCTCGCCCGAGGGTTGCGCCTCGATCCTGTGGAAGAGCGCGGAGAAGGCGTCCGACGCCGCGGAGGCACTGGGCATTACCTCGGCGCGGCTCAGCGAGCTGGGGCTGGTCGACAGAGGTGATCAAGGAGCCGCTCGGCGGCGCGCACCGCGACGTGGACGGCGCGGCCGAGAACCTCAGGCAGGTGCTGGTCGAATCGCTGCAAAAGCTCGGTGGCAAGTCACTGGACAAGCTCGTCGAGGCTCGCTACAAGCGCCTGATGGCCTACGGGCAGTTCAGCGAGCGCTAGGCAGCGGTATCGCGGTGCAGGCAACGATGTGATCCGGACGCCGTATTGTGCGGCAGTCATCGGATACGTGTAGTCCTGTCGTGACATTTTCCCCCCAGACACTGCTGCACCGCCTGCAGCAATATCCGCAGCCGGCCGGCTACCAGGTGGCTTTCAGCGGCGGCATGGATTCGCACGTGCTGCTGCATGCCATGGCCGGGCTGCGTACGCAGCTGGCGGCGCCCGTCGGTGCGGTGCATGTGAATCACGGTCTGCAGGCCGACGCGGTGCGCTGGGATGCGCATTGCCGCGCGGTATGCGCCGGGCTCGGCCTCGACTATGCCGCGCTGGCGGTGGATGCGCGTGCCGGCCAGGGTGACAGCCCGGAGGCCGCGGCGCGCACCGCGCGCTATGACGCCCTGGCCGACTGGCTGCCGGCCGGTCATTGCCTGCTGACCGCCCAGCACCGCGACGACCAGGCCGAGACCCTGCTGTTGCAGCTGCTGCGCGGGGCCGGCGTGCACGGCCTGGCCGCCATGCCGGTCCATGGCGATTTCGGCGCAGGTACGCGCCTGCGGCCGCTGCTGGAGGTGGCGCGCGACGCGCTGCGCGCCTATGCCGGGCGGCACCGGCTGGGCTGGGTGGACGATCCGAGCAATTTCGACACCGGTTTTGATCGCAATTACCTGCGCCACTGCGTACTGCCCGCGTTGCAGGCCCGCTGGCCCGCCGCCAGCACGAGCCTGGCGCGCAGCGCGGCGCACCAGGCCGAGGCGGCGGCGCTGCTGGAGTATGTCGCGGCGCGGGACCTGCGGGCCGCGGCGGCCTCGGCGGCCAACCAGCTGCGATTGCCCGTCATCGCCGGCCTGCCGGCGCCCCGGCAGCGCAATGTCGTGCGCCACTGGCTCAGGCAGCTGACCGGCGGCACACCGTCAGCCGCCGTGCTGGAGCGTATCCTGCACGATGTGCCGTGCAGCCGGGCGGACGCGGAGCCCTGCGTGCGCTGGGGTGGTTTCGAGCTGCGCCGCTACCGCGACACGCTTTACCTGCTGCCCCAGCTGCCGCCGCCGGACCCGGCACGGTGGCTGCCGTGGTCGCTTGCCGAAGCGCTCGCGCTGCCTGCGCAGGGCGGCGTGCTCAGCGCGCGCCGGCAGGCGGGGCAGGGCATTCGCCAGGCCGCCATCGGCGCCGCCGGCGTACGCGTGGGCTGGCGCCGCGGGGGCGAACGCTGCGCGCCGGCAGGGCGTGGCCAGCACCATGCACTGAAGAAGCTGTTCCAGGAAGCCGGTATCCCGCCCTGGCAGCGTGCGCGTATTCCCCTGATCTTCATCGACCGGCAGCTCGCAGCCGTGCCCGGGCTGTGGGTATGCGAGCCGTTCCAGGCCGGGCCCGGCGAGCCCGGCGTGCAGATCGACTGGGATGACCCGGTAACGGCCGCGCAGGGGCGGCCGATTTGTCCGCCTGGGTAATTGAGGTACCCGCCCCGATCTGGTAACGTTGACGCCCGTCTTGCGGCATTCGTGTCGCACCCCGACTCCAGGAAATCAATGACCCGATTCATCTTCGTCACCGGCGGTGTGGTGTCCTCTTTGGGCAAAGGCATCGCATCGGCCTCGCTGGGCACATTACTGGAGACCCGCGGTCTCAAGGTCACGCTGCTCAAGCTCGATCCCTACATCAATGTCGATCCGGGCACCATGAGCCCGTTCCAGCACGGCGAGGTGTTCGTCACCGACGACGGCGCGGAAACCGACCTCGACCTCGGGCACTACGAGCGCTTCGTCCGCACCACCATGACGAAGGACAACAATTTCACCACCGGCCAGATCTACGAAAGCGTGATCCGCAAGGAGCGGCGCGGCGATTACCTCGGCGCCACCGTGCAGGTCATTCCGCACATCACCGACGAGATCAAGCACAGCATCCGCAAGGGCGCGGACGATGCCGACATCGCCATGGTCGAGATCGGCGGCACGGTCGGTGACATCGAGTCGCTGCCGTTCCTGGAGGCGATCCGCCAGATGGGCGTCGAGCTCGGCCACGAGCGTGCGCTGTTCATGCACCTGACGCTGGTGCCCTACATCGCCGCCTCCGGCGAGATCAAGACCAAGCCGACCCAGCACTCGGTCAAGGAGCTGCGCTCCATCGGTATCCAGCCGGATATCCTGCTGTGCCGCGCCGACCGGCCGCTGCCGCCGTCCGAGCGGCGCAAGATCGCGCTGTTCACCAACGTCGAGGAACGCGCGGTGATTTCCGCCGTCGACGTCGACAGCATCTACAAGATTCCGCTGCTGCTGCACGATCAGCAGCTCGACGACATCGTGGTCGAGAAGATGCATATCGACTGCAAGCCCGCCGAATCTGTCCGAGTGGCAGCAGGTGGTGCGTGGCATCGAACGGGTCGACAGCGAGGTCACCATCGCCATGGTCGGCAAGTATGTCGACCTGACCGAGTCCTACAAGTCGTTGTCCGAGGCGCTGGTGCACGCCGGCATTCACGCGCACTGCAAGGTCAACATCCAGTACGTGGATTCCGAGAGCATCGAGCTGGACGGCACCGGCGTGCTCGCGGGCGCCGACGGCCATCCTGGTGCCAGGCGGGTTCGGCGAGCGCGGCGTCGAGGGCAAGATCGAGGCCGTGCGTCATGCGCGCGAGAACAATATTCCCTATCTTGGCATCTGCCTGGGCATGCAGGTCGCGGTGATCGAGTACGCACGCCATGTCGCGGGGCTGGATGGCGCGCACACCACCGAATTCAGGAAGGACGCCGCACACCCGGTGATCGCGCTGATCACCGAGTGGAGCCGCGAGGACGGCAGCCAGGAATTGCGCAGCGAGGATTCCGACCTGGGCGGCACCATGCGCCTCGGCGGCCAGAAGTGCCGGCTGTTGCCCGGCAGCCTGGCGCACCGCCTGTACGGCAAGGACGTCATCACCGAGCGCCACCGTCATCGCTATGAATTCAACAACCGCTACCGCGAGCAGCTGGAATCGCATGACCTGGTGCTGTCGGGCACCTCGCTGGACGGCAGGCTGGTCGAGGTGATCGAGATTGCCTCGCATCCCTGGTTTTTCGCCTGCCAGTTCCATCCCGAATTCACATCTACCCCGCGCGACGGGCACCCGCTGTTCACCGGCTTCGTCCGGGCGGCGCTGGCCTACCAGGCCGGCACGCTGCAGCCTGACACGGCCCCGGCGATTGCCGGGGCCGATGCCTGAATGCCGCTTCACACCCAGGCGAACCCAGCATGAAACTGTGTCACTTCGAGGCCGGCCTCGATCATCCGCTGTTCCTGATTGCCGGACCCTGCGTCATCGAGAGTGCGCAACTGGCACTCGACACCGCCGGCCAGCTCAAGGAGATTACCGCGGCACTCGGCATGCCGTTCATCTACAAATCATCCTTCGACAAGGCCAACCGCTCCTCGCACACGAGTTTCCGCGGTCCCGGCCTGGAGGAGGGGCTGCGCATCCTCGCCGAGGTCAAGGCGCAGATCGGCGTGCCGGTGCTGACCGACGTGCACGAGGACACGCCGCTGGCCGAGGTGGCCGCCGTGGTCGACGTGCTGCAGACCCCGGCCTTCCTGTGCCGGCAGACCAATTTCATCCAGAACGTTGCGCGCCAGGGCAAGCCGGTCAACATCAAGAAGGGCCAGTTCCTGGCGCCTGGGACATGAAGAACGTGTCCGACAAGGCGCGCGCGACCGGCAACGACCAGATCATGGTGTGCGAGCGCGGTGTTTCGTTCGGCTACAACAACCTGGTCTCCGACATGCGCTCGCTGGCGGTGATGCGCGACACCGGCGTGCCCGGTGGTGTTCGATGCCACGCACTCGGTGCAGCTGCCCGGCGGGCAGGGCGACCGCTCCGGCGGCCAGCGCGAGTTCGTGCCGGTGCTGGCGCGTGCCGCCGTCGCGGCCGGCATCGCCGGCCTGTTCATGGAAACCCATCCGAACCCCGCGGTCGCGCTCAGCGACGGCCCGAATGCCTGGCCGCTCGGACAGATGCGCGAGCTGCTGGCCACGCTGCAGGCGATCGATGCCGTCATCAAGGGTGGTGCGCTGCCGGAAACGGCGCTCATGCAATAGCTGATAAAAATTCTTTAAATAACCAATAACCATTTGATTAGTGGAGTTATAATGTCGGAGATTTCTGGAGTTATCGGGCGCGAGATCATCGATTCGCGCGGCAATCCCACCGTCGAGGCGGACGTCACCCTGGCATCGGGCGCGGTCGGGCGCGCCGCGGTACCTTCCGGTGCGTCGACCGGTTCGCGCGAGGCGGTGGAGCTGCGCGACGGCGACAAGCGCCGTTACGGCGGCAAGGGCGTGACCCGGGCGGTGGCGAACGTCAACACGGTCATCCGCGAGGCGGTCACGGGCATGGACGCGGGCGCGCAGGCCGACATCGACCATGCCATGATCGAGCTCGACGGCACCGACAACAAGGGTCGCCTGGGCGCGAACGCACTGCTCGCGGTGTCGCTGGCGACTGCCCATGCGGCAGCGCGCGAGCAGGGCGTCGGCCTGTATCGCCTGCTCGGCGGTGATGGCCCGCTGCAGATGCCGGTGCCGATGATGAACATCATCAACGGCGGTGCGCATGCCGACAACAGCGTCGACCTGCAGGAATTCATGATCCTGCCGGTCGGTGCCGGCAGCCTGCGCGAGGCGGTGCGTTACGGCGCCGAGGTATTCCATGCACTGAAGAGCGTGCTGCACGCGCGCGGCCTGAACACCGCGGTCGGTGACGAGGGCGGTTTCGCGCCGGACCTGTCCTCCAATGAAGCGGCCATCGAGGTGATCCTCGAGGCCATCGACAAGGCCGGCTTCAGCGCCGGCAAGGATATCTACCTCGGCCTCGATGCCGCCAGCTCCGAGTTCTACAAGAACGGCAAGTACGTGCTGGCCTCGGAAGGCCGCGAGTTCAGCTCCGCCGAGTTCACCGACTACCTGGCCGGCTGGGTGGCGCAGTATCCGATCATCAGTGTCGAGGACGGCCTCGACGAGAGTGACTGGGACGGCTGGAAGTACCACACCGAACGTCTTGGCGACAAGGTGCAGCTGGTCGGCGATGACCTGTTCGTGACCAACACCCGGATATTCCGCGAAGGTATCGACAAGCACATCGGCAATTCGATCCTGATCAAGCTCAACCAGATCGGTACCTTGACCGAGACGCTGGAGGCCATTCGCATGGCCCACGATGCCGGTTACAGTGCCGTGATATCGCACCGCTCGGGCGAGACCGAGGACGTCACCATCGCCGACGTCGCAGTCGGCACCACCGCCACGCAGATCAAGACCGGTTCGCTGTCGCGCTCCGACCGTGTGGCCAAGTACAACCAGTTGATGCGCATCGAGGACGAACTCGGCAGCCAGGCCAGCTACACCGGGCGTGCAGCGTTCCGGCACCTGGCTGGCTGAGTGCGCGCCATCGGCCGGTACGGAGGACGCCCGGACAAGCCGCAATGAAGAAGGTGGTCATCGTGCTGTTGCTGCTGCTGGTCTACCTGCAGTACCGTCTGTGGTTCGGTGACGGCAGCCTGCAGGAGGTCTGGCAGCTGCACCGCGAGGTCGAGGCGCAGCGCGAGGAGAACCTGCTACTGCGCGAGCGCAACGACGCACTGGATGCCGAGGTGCTGGACCTGCAGCAGGGCCTGGATGCCATCGAGGAACGCGCACGCGAGGACCTCGGCATGGTCAAGGAAGGCGAGACCTTCTACCAGATCGTGGAGTAGGGATGCCGGCTTCCAGCCACCATCTTTCAGCCCGCAGCCCCAACAAACGTAAACGGGGACAGACCGCGTTTTTTTGTCCCACGGTTCGCCATGACATCCGCTTCGCGGCCTGAGACACGCTACTGGGCCGTGGTGCCGGCCGCCGGCGCCGGCACGCGCATGGGCGCGGAGCTGCCCAAGCAATACCTGCCGCTCGGTGACAGGACTGTGCTCGAGCATACCCTGGATGCATTGCTGGCCTGCGACGTGCTGTCCGGGATCGTGGTGGTGGTCGCGGAACACGACACGCGCTGGGCGGCGATCGGACAGCGCTACCGGGAACGCCCGCTGGTCAGTGTGACGGGCGGCGCGGAACGCTGTCACTCGGTGCTGAACGGCCTGCGCGAGCTTGCCACGCAGGCGTCGCCGCAGGACCGGGTGCTGGTGCACGATGCTGCACGTCCCTGCCTGAGCGCCGACGACGTCGCCCGGCTGATCGAGACGGTGGGGGATGATGACAGCGGCGGTCTGCTGGGTGTGCCGGTGGCCGATACCATGAAGCGCGTGAACCATGCCGGGCGCATTAAGCAGACGGTCGAGCGCAACGGCCTGTGGCATGCACTGACGCCGCAACTGTTTCGCCTCGACCTGCTGGACGCGGCACTGGCTACCGCCATCGATGCCGGGATGGCAGTCACCGACGAGGCGTCCGCCATGGAGCACGCCGGCTATGCGCCGCGCATCGTGCAGGGCCGGCGCGACAACATCAAGATCACCCTGCCAGCCGACCTGGAACTGGCAGCCTTTTACCTGCAGGCGAGGACACCGCGATGAGAATAGGTCAGGGTATAGACGCGCATGCATTCAAGGAGGGCGGGACGCTGGTGCTCGGTGGCGTGATCATTCCGTATCCGCGCAGCCTGGAGGCGCATTCGGACGGCGACGTGGTGTTGCACGCGCTGTGCGATGCGTTGCTGGGTGCGGCCGGCCTGGGCGATATCGGTCGGCACTTCCCGCCCGGCGACCCGGCCTTCCGGGATATCGACAGCCGCCTCCTGCTGCGCAGAACCCTGGATATGATCATCGAGGAAGGTTGCAAGCTGGTCAACGCGGACATCACCGTGGTAGCGCAGGAACCGCGTCTGGCTCCGTTCATTGCCACCATGCGCGAACTGATCAGCACCGACCTGAAGGTCAGCGCCGACCGGATCAACATCAAGGCCACCACCACCGAGGGGCTGGGTTTCACCGGGCGTGGCGAGGGCATCGCCGCGTTTGCCGTTGCCTTGCTGGAAGACTGATCGCTGACAACAGGCAAGCAGCCACCGTCGATGCGTATGAGCGCAAGGTCTGCACGAGAACATTCAGGAAGCGGTTAAATGACTGACGACTGGCTCGAACTTGCCGTGCATGGCCTGGCATACGCCGGCGGCATGCCACCGGCATGCGGTGTGCTGCGCCGGCAGCCGGACGATTTCCGTGTGACCGAGCTGCCATCGGTCGAGCCGGGCGGCAGTGGCGAGCATGTCTGGCTGTGGATCCGCAAGCGCAGCGAGAATACCGATCATGTCGCCATGCTGCTGTCCAGACTCGCTGGTGTGCATCCGCGCAACATCGGCTATGCCGGCCAGAAGGACCGCCATGCCGTCACCGAGCAGTGGTTCTCGGTGCACCTGCCGGGACGGGCGGAGCCTGACTGGCAGGGACTGGACTCCGACACGATTACCGTGCTGCGCCACGCACGCCACGGGCGCAAACTGCAGCGCGGTACCCTGAGCGGCAACGAATTCGTGATTACCGTGCGCGATATAGCCGGTTCCTGTGCGGAACTCGAAGAGCGGCTGCAACGGGTCGGGTCACAGGGTGTGCCGAACTATTTCGGAGCGCAGCGCTTCGGCAACGGTGGTGGCAACCTGCGCACGGCCACGCAGCTGTTCGCCAATCCACGCATGAAACTCTCGCGCAACCGCCGCAGCATGGCGCTGTCGGCGGCGCGCTCCCTGCTGTTCAACCGGGTATTGTCACGGCGTGTCAGCGACGGCAGCTGGAACGCTGTCCTGCCCGGCGATGCCATGCAGCTGGCCGGCAGTCACAGTTTCTTCGTGGTGGACACCGTCGATGCGGAGCTGCTGCAACGTCTCGCCAGTCACGATATCCACGCCACCGGGCCGCTTGCCGGCAGCGGCGACAGTCCGGTGCGTGATGCATGCCGGGTGCTGGAGGCGGAGGTGCTGGCCGAATTCGACTCACTGGCACACGGCCTCGCCACGGTTGGCCTGAAGCAGGAACGGCGTGCCCTGCGCCTGCCGGTTGCCGGACTGTGCTGGCAATGGCTGGATGAGACGACCCTGGAGCTGGCGTTCGGCCTGCCGGCGGGTTGCTACGCGACCAGCGTGCTGCGCGAGCTGGTGCGCGAAAAATAGATTCGCGCACAACTACTTTCTCTCTGCAATCGTGCGCTCCTATAAAAATAGATACAAGGAGCGGATCTCATCCGCGATTTCCGGCCCGAATCCATCGCGCTTGAGAAGCGCTCCTACACAAATTGATGTCCCAGTAGCGGACGTGGTTTGCGAAAGAATCGACCTCGTTGGATTGTGCGATCAATCCCGCGGCGCGCTGCGCAACAGCACGTACAGCGCGCCGGTGCCGCCGTGCCGTGGCTGGGCCGAGCTGAAGGCCAGTACATCGTGGTGCTGGCGCAGCCAGCTGTTCACCCGGTTTTTCAGTACCGGTGCCGCGCCGCCCGAGCCGGCCCCCTTGCCGTGGATAATGCGCACGCTGCGGATATGCTGTTCGCTGCACAGCGCGATGAACTCGGTGAGTGCCTGGCGGGCGACGGCAATGGTCATGCCATGCATGTCGAGCTCGGCGTTTGCCGCGAGCTGGCCGCGGCGCAGTCGCTGCAGCTGGCGCTGCTGCAGTCCTGGCCGAGTAAAGAACAGCGTTTCGTCCGGGCTGACCGTGCCGGCGTCATACGCGTCCGAAAAGGTGTCACCGGGGCGGTGCAGCTGTCCCGCGTGCCGGCGCGGCCGCGGTGGCTGCGCCTTGCGCGGATGCTCGACCTTGTCATGCGCGAGTTTCCTGACCATGCCGACCTGCTCTCGAAACAGGGCGATGTCCTCGGTGCTGGGTTTCTTGTTGCGCGTCATGCCGGGTGGAAATCCATCAGGTCGGTACGGGCAACCGTAACTGTAAGCCAGCCAGCGTGCAATATGCGCGATTGCCTGTGTCCACCGGCTGCCAAAATCCTTATACTACCGGCCACTACATAACAATCAGGACACAGTCGCAGAACAATCATGGCCATGGCCGCACACGGGAACACACGTACCACAACGCCGGTCATGCCGCTCATCTTCGCCGTTCGCACGCCTGGCTGTTGCCGGGCAGTCCTGCAAACGACGCGCACCGGGCGGTACCGGTCGCGATGACCTGTGAACCGGCAGCGATGTTGACATGCATATCCTGATCAGCAATGACGATGGTTACCAGTCCCGGGGCATCCGTGCACTGGCCGATGCGCTTGCGACCATTGCCTCAGTGCACGTCGTGGCGCCGGAGCGTGACCGCAGTGGCGCCAGCAACTCGCTGACCCTGGACAGTCCGATTCGCGCCCGTACCGGCGCGAACGGCTATACCTATGTCGATGGTACACCCACGGACTGCGTGCATCTTGCGATCACCGGCCTGCTCGAGAGGGAGCCTGATATGGTGGTGGCCGGGATCAATGCCGGGGCCAATCTTGGTGATGACGTGCTGTATTCCGGCACCGTGGCCGCAGCCATGGAAGGCCGCTTCCTGGGATCGCCGGCGCTGGCGATCTCGCTGGCCGGAGACCAGCCCACCCACTACGACACCGCTGCGCGTGTCGCGCTCGAGCTGGTGCAGCGCGTATCCTCCGGTGCGCTGCCGGCGGATACCATTCTCAATATCAACGTGCCGGACGTGGCCTGGGACCGGCTGCGCGGCATGCAGGCCACGCGACTCGGACATCGTCACAAGTCGGAACCGGTGGTAAAGATGAACGACCCGCGCGGGCGTACGGTGTACTGGGTGGGCCCGGCCGGCAGCGAGCAGGATGCCGGGCCGGGCACGGACTTCCATGCCGTGCGCTCCGGCTACGTGTCCGTCACACCCCTGGATGTCGACCTGACGCGCTACGCAGCCATGGACAAGCTGGCCAGCTGGCTGGCAGACTGAGCAGCGCCGCGATGATCAATCCGGATCGCGGCATCGGCATGACCTCGCAGCGCACCCGCGACCGCCTGGTCGAACGGCTGCGCGCGGAGGGCATCCGCAACGAACGCGTGCTGGAAGTGATTCGTGACACGCCGCGTCACCTGTTCGTGGACGAGGCACTGGCGAGCCGTGCCTACGAAGATACCGCCCTGCCGATCGGTTACAACCAGACCATTTCGCAGCCCTTCGTGGTCGCGGTCATGACGGACCTCGTCATTTGCAACGACCCGCAGACGGTGCTGGAGATCGGCACCGGCTCCGGCTACCAGGCCGCCGTGCTGGCCGCGCTGGTGCCAAAGGTCTACACGGTGGAGCGCATCGAGCCGCTGGCCCGGCAGGTGCGCCAGCGCTTTCGCAAGCTCGGCCTGCGCAATATCCGCGCCAGCTATTCCGACGGCACGGCGGGCCTGCCGGCATTTGCGCCCTATGATGCCATCATCACCACGGCTGCCGCGGAACAGATACCCCGTGCGCTGCTGGAGCAGCTGTCGCCCAAGGGCGGACGCCTGGTGATCCCGGTGGGCGGCCGCAACGGCCAGACCCTGACCCTGGTGACACGCCGCGGCGGGGGATTTGAACGGGAAGACCTCGATCCGGTAATCTTCGTACCACTACTCGGCGGACAGGCCTGATGCGCATATTCACCTTGTTGTACGACAAAACGATGCAGTGGGCACGTCACCGCCATGCAGCCTGGTATCTCTCCGGGCTGAGTTTCGCCGAATCCTCGTTCTTTCCGATACCGCCGGACGTGATGCTCGCGCCGATGAGCATGGCGCGGCCACAGCACGCGTTGCGCTATGCCACGCTGACCACGGTCGCCTCCGTCGTTGGCGGTCTGTTCGGCTACCTGATCGGGGCGTATTTTTTCGAGCTGATCCAGCCCTGGCTGCAGGAGTCCGCCTACTGGGGAAAATACCAGCACGCACGCGAATGGTTCGAGCACTGGGGCTTCTGGGCCATCCTGGTCGCCGGTTTCTCGCCCATTCCGTACAAGGTGTTCACTATCGCCGCCGGCACGCTGGGCATGAACCTGCCACTGTTCGCACTCGGTTCGCTGATCGGTCGTGGCGGACGCTTTTTCCTGGTGTCCAGCCTGATGGCCTGGGGCGGACCGCGCATGGAGGCGAAACTGCGCCACTGGGTCGAATGGCTGGGCTGGCTGGTGGTCGTAATCGCCGTCGCCGCGTATTTCTATTTCAGAAACTGATGCCGTTGCGGAATTACATCCTGCCGTTCTGCCTGTTATCTGTTGTCCTGTCCGCCTGTAGCAATACCGCCAGGGCGCCAATCTATTCGCGCGGTACCACGCCCGAGCCAGACGCCAGGATCATGCGGCATCCGGGCGCGACCATCCCGCAGCGCAACGCGCCCGCGGGCAGTTACGTGGTGCAACGCGGCGACACACTGTATTCGATTGCCTGGCAGCATGGTCTGAAAACGAAAGAGCTGGCGCAGCTCAACCGCATGCGTGCGCCCTATACCATTTATCCGGGGCAACGCCTGCAGGTCGGGGGCGGACAGGCGCAGCAGCAGGCCGCGGCACAGACTGCACCGCAGGCCGCACCGCTGGCACGCCGTGCGCCGCTCAAGGCAAAGCCGTTGCCGCAGCCGATAGCGGCGCCCGCGACCCCGGGACAGGAAAAACCGCCCAGTGCGCCCGTGCCGGCCACCGCCCGCCTCGCCGATCCACCTGACTATGACGGTAAGTGGCAGTGGCCCACGCGCGGCAAGCTGCTGCGCGGCTACAAGGAAAATGCCAATGGGAAAAAAGGCATAGATATCAGCGGGCACCACGGCCAGCCGGTCAGCGCCGCCGCCGGCGGGAAAGTGGTCTATACCGGCAGTGGACTTGTCGGCTATGGCAGGCTTATTATCATCAAACACAACGAAAGCCTGCTGAGTGCCTACGGGCATAACAGCAAGCTGCTTGTTGCGGAAGGTGATCATGTCAGGGCGGGGCAGCTGATTGCAAAGATGGGCAGCAGCGGCACCAACCGCACTGCGCTCTATTTCGAGATCCGCAAGGACGGCAAACCGGTCGATCCCGTGCAATACCTGCCAAGACAATAATCCTGACCGATCGCCCGGGTACCCGCACGCAGCGGGCCGACGGGGAGCAACAGATACGGCGGTAATGCCAGTGGCAAGACACAAGGGCATTGACGACACGCAGGCCGACGACCCGAACGAGGCGGTCGACGGGCAGGGCATGCCGGAAGAACCGAAGCGTATTCCGGTCAAGCGTCATGCCAGCGACAGTCACGATCCCACCCGTCTGTATCTCAATGAGATCGGCGCCTCGCCGTTGCTGACAGCGGAGGAGGAGGTCAGTTTCTCGCGCCTGGCGCAACGCGGCGACGAGGCGGCGCGCAAGCGCATGATCGAAAGCAACCTGCGGCTGGTGGTCAAGATCGCGCGCCGCTACACCAATCGCGGGCTGGCGTTTCTCGACCTGATCGAGGAAGGCAATCTCGGTCTGATCCGCGCGGTGGAAAAATTCGATCCCGAGCGCGGCTTTCGTTTTTCCACCTACGCGACCTGGTGGATCCGCCAGACCATCGAGCGCGCCATCATGAACCAGACGCGCACCATTCGCCTGCCGATCCATGTCATCAAGGAAATCAATACCTACCTGCGTGCCGCGCGCAGCCTGGCGCAGAAGCTCGACCACGAACCGAGCGCTGAGGAAATCGCAGACCTGCTGCACAAGCCGATCGAGGATGTCGAGAACATGCTGGGTCTCAATGAACGCATCGCCTCGACCGACAGCAGTATTCTCAACGACCCGTCCCGAACGCTGATCGACACCATCGCCGACGATCATGCGGCTGACCCGTCGGACTCGATCGCCGACGAGGATATCCACGTCAATATCGAGGACTGCATGGCGCAGCTCAGCGACAAGCAGCGCGAGGTGGTGGAACGCCGCTTCGGACTGCATGGCTACTCGGTCTCCACCCTGGAAGAGGTCGGTGCGGAGATCGGCGTCACGCGCGAGCGCGTGAGGCAGATCCAGATGGATGCGCTCAAGAAACTCAAGAAGATACTCGAGCAGGAAGGGATCTCGTTCGAGTCGCTGCTGAAATAATCGTCCCGCGCCGGGACGCGACGGCGCAAGGAAAAAACGAGAAGTCAAAGTGTTCTCCGAGTCATGAACCGGCGCATTTTCGATGGAAATGATCACCCGTGCCGCGATGCACAGAGCTCATGAAACTACGGATATGCAAGGTGTTTGCGGATCTGTCTGCTCCGCCTGGCAGTCGTTATGTCTTTCTGCAGTGCAGTAATTCAGGATTTCAGGAAATGTGAGCCACAATTCGCTCATCGCATTAACGAGGCCTGCCGGGCGGAAAATCCTGTCACGCCTGCTGCCTGGACAAAAGAATGACACGCAATAGGGGGGATGTTATCAACGATGAGGCCGGTGGTGGTGTTCACTGGAGTTTCTGGGCAATCGGCGCTGTCGCGCTGGTCTGGAATGTAATGGGCGTCATGAATTATTTCGTACAGATGAATCCGGACGCACTCGCCTCCTTTCCCGAGACGCATCGCGCGATCATCGAAGGTCGACCCGCATGGGCCACGGGAGGTTTTGCGATAGCCGTTTTCGGCGGCGTGCTTGGCTGCCTTCTGCTTCTGCTCAGAAAGTCGATCGCATATTATTTGTTTGTCGCATCGCTGCTTGGCGTGATTGTGACAATGATCCATACCCTTGGCGTTGCCCGTTCGGCCATCGACTTCGGTCCCTTCGAGATATTCATGATGATCCTGATGCCGCTGATTGTGGCGGCATTTTTAATCTGGTATTCGAGGCTGGCCGGGAGCAAGGGCTGGCTCAGTCGGGAACGGTAGATGCCGGGTCAGGACAGGCATGGCAAGTCGATCCGGCTGGCAGTCAACAGCATCGTGATTTTACAGGGCTGTACGATGGATATTTTTCGCCTGCAGTCGGTCACAGGTGTTATGCGGCAAGGATTGCAAACCAAAGAGAGGACAGCCCTGATGGCTTATATTGACGGATTTGTTGCAGCTTTTTAGTGATATATTGATCTGCCTGAGAGACTGGAGAACGTTCGTGGATATCAGCTTGACACCCCATGAGGCCCGCGTGATCGGTTGCCTGCTTGAAAAGCAGCGCACCACCCCGGAACAGTACCCGCTATCGCTCAATGCACTCACCAGTGCCTGCAACCAGAAGACCAATCGCGACCCGGTGCTGCAGCTCGACGAGACGACGGTGCAGGACACTATCGACATCCTGATCAAGAAACACTATGTCAGCGAGAAGAGCGGTTTCGGCAGTCGCGTCACCAAGTATCAGCACCGGTTCTGCAATACCGAGTTCGGTACGCTGAAGTTCTCCGAGCAGGAGCTCGGCGTCGTGTGTGTGCTGTTGTTGCGCGGGCCCCAGACGCCGGGCGAACTGCGCACTCGCGCCGAACGGTTGTGCAAATTCCAGGACATTCACGAGGTCGAGTCTGTGCTCGATCAGCTCATGCGGCGGGGCGATGGCCCCTTCGTGGTACAGCTTCCCCGCGAACCGGGAAAGCGTGAGGCCCGCTTTGTGCACCTGTTTGGCGGTGAGCCGGATATTCGCGAGGCTGTGGCGCCTGGCGGTGCGGGGACGGCCGGGACCAGCATGGAGGCTGACCGCGTGGAACGGCTTGAGCAGCAGTTCGATGCGTTGCGCGACGAGGTGGCAGCGCTCAAGGCGCGGCTTGAACGGCTTTCGCCTGATCCCGATGTGTGAGAACAAGCCGCGGCAGGGTTGAGTTATCACGGGTTTCGCTGCGCAAAACCGGCCAGGCCATGATGGAGAACAGGTTATTCCATGTTCCCTGTAGCAGTTTGTCAGCGGCGTGAAATATTTCAGGCTTTATTTATGGCCTGGCGAATACCTGGGTCCAGTAAATCGGGTAATCGGAGCCGGTGACAAGGTAGCTCGCCGCGCCGAATTCCGTGTACGTCGAGCGCATGATGTTTATGCAATGGCCGGGGCTGTCGAGCCAGGCCGTCATCACCGCGGTGATATTCTGCTGGCCGGCGGCAATGTTCTCGCCCACGGCAGACCAGTTGTAGCCGGCGTTGCCGACCCGGTTGGCTACTGTCAAGCCATCCGATCCGGTATGGCTGAAGAAGTTGTAATCACCCATGTCGCGGCTGTGTCCATTGGCCACGTCCTCCAGCGTGCAATGCCAGCTCAACGCGGCCGTGGCCGGGTAGGTCACGCTGCCGCAATTTCGTGACATGGATCTGGCATCGTTCACTTGTGTCAGCATCTCCTTGTCTGTATCCGACATGCACTGGTTAATGACCGCCTGCGCTGTGCTGCCAAGATTATACGAGCTATTGCCACCGCTTGGCGGGGGCGCGGTGGGTGGGCTCGAGGATGCCGGTGGCGACTGAATGGAACCCCCGGTATCCTGGGTGAGCGTGCTGCCTGACACCGTCGAGCCGGATGAACCGCCGCAGGCAGCAAGCAGCGCGGAGAGGGCGCAGATGCAAAGCATGGTCAGTGGTGTTCGTAATGACAGATACGACACACGCACCGGAGAGGTAACAAGACAGCTGGATTCCGGGAAGCGGATTTTCATGGCGATTCACTTCATGGCCTGGGTTAAGTGGAGCAGAAACAGTGCCTGCACTGTGTGATGTATTCCCCGATTTAAGGAAGCTCTGATTAATTCAATGCTCGTCATTCCGGCGCGAAGCCGGCCCCTGCGAAGGCTGGGGCCGGAATCCAGCAACAGCCTGAATTGTAACAGCTGGATTCCGGGTCTCTCCCCGGATCAAGTCCGGGGTTCGCCCGGAATGACGGATTAATCAGAGTTTCCTTAAGAAATTCATGGCTGTTGCCTGATCTGGTATTGCATCCGGCGCCCTGGGTGAAAGTATGCAGTTCTGTATGTTTTGCGGCCTGTTCCTTTTTTTCTTCATCTTTGTGCACAATATCAGGTTCAATGTGCGTTCTGGTTCATGCGGTCCACCAGTGCCATGCCGAGCGCGGACAGCACGAAGGTCAGGTGAATGATCACGTACCACATCAGCTTGTCATTGCTGATGTTCTGCGCATTCATGAAGGCCTTCAGCAGATGGATGGAGGAGATTGCGACGATCGAGGCGGCGACTTTCTGCTTGAGCGAGCCGGAGTCCAGTTTTCCCAGCCAGGAGAGTTTCTCGGTACCATCCGCAACATCGATGCGCGAGACGAAGTTTTCGTAACCGCTCAGCATCACCATCACCAGCAGGCCGCCGACCAGCGCGATGTCCACCAGCGACAGCGTCACCAGCACCAGGTCAGCCTCCTTGAGCTCCAGCACGTGCGGCAGGGTGTGCAGTGCCTCCTGGAAAAATTTGATGCCGAGCAGCAGCAGGGCGATGCTCAGTCCCAGGTAGATCGGCGCCAGTATCCAGCGACTGGCGTACATGAGTCTTTCAAAAGTGCGTTCCATGATGATGGTCCGGTGTTGCCCTAAAGGGCGTTATTGTAGAGGAAACCTTGCGGCGTGCTATCGGGTGCACGTCGCGGGGGCAGCGCCGATTGAGCTTGCCTGGTACGTTATTCAAGGCACTCTCACCGGGAATTCAATCGACGCGGACATCTTGTTGCAGTTCGCGGGCTTGCCGCATCCTGCCTCCGCTATCCCTGCAGCAGCGCCAGCAATACCTTGCGGTCTTCCGAGAGCAGTACGTTGAAGGTGCGGAGGGCGGCATCATTCGCCATGACCTCGATGCCGATGCCGCGGCGCTGGATACTGGCCAGCAGCCGTGGCGCCGGGAAGGCGATGGTCGTGCCGGTGCCGAGAATGATAATGCCGGGCTGATGGGCGACGAGCAGCTCGAGGTGCCGCTCCTCCAGATCGGCGAGGCTGCCGGGCGGCCAGGCTTCGACACTCTCGGCCGTGACCAGCACGCTGGTGCTGATGAGCCGGTCGTTGATGACGATGCCCTGCTCGCTGTAGTAGCGGATGCCGTTGCCGCCGCCGGTGTCCTGGTTGAAGCGCATGCGGCAACGATAGCATGGTGGAATCACATGGGGTCAGAGACAGTTGATTTGCAGTGGACGGGTGTCATTGAACGAGTCTCCAGCAAAATCAACTGACTCTGACCCCGCGATGCCAAATCAATCGACTCTTACCCTGGAACCTCTTGTTTCCCCACGCGCTTTTGAGTACCGTAGGCAGTCTCAAGAGAGTGCAGTAATTACTTCATAAACAAGGAAATAACCGGTTACCAGCGTGATACAGGAATTCGCCCGCATCAAGCGGCTGCCACCTTACGTTTTCAATATTGTCAATGAGTTGAAGGCGCAGGCACGTGCGCGAGGCGAGGATATCATCGATTTCGGCATGGGTAATCCGGATCAGCCCACGCCGCAGCATATCGTCGACAAGCTGATCGAGACGGCACAGCGCGGAGACACCCACCGCTACTCGCTGTCGCGCGGCATCCCGCGCCTGCGCAAGGCGATCTGTGACTGGTACAAGCGGCGCTACGACGTGGACCTCGACCCGGAGCGCAATGCCATCGTCACCATCGGTTCCAAGGAGGGCCTGGCGCACCTGGCGCTGGCCACCGTCGGTCCCGGCGATGCCGTGCTGGTGCCGAACCCCGCCTATCCGATTCACCCTTACGGCTTCGCCATCGCCGGGGCGGATATCCGCCATGTGCCGCTGGGCCCGAAACTGGATGACTTCTTCGAGGAACTGGAGAAGGCCATCAAGGACTCCTGGCCGAAACCGAAGATGCTGGTGCTGAATTTCCCCGGCAATCCGACCACGCAGTGCGTCGAGCTGGATTTCTTCGAAAAGGTGGTCGCAATCGCGCGCGAAAACGAAATCTGGGTGATCCAGGACCTCGCCTATGCCGACCTGGTGTTCGACGGCTACCAGGCACCCTCCATCCTGCAGGTCGAGGGTGCCAAGGATGTCGCGGTGGAATTCTTTTCATTGTCCAAGAGCTACAACATGCCGGGCTGGCGGGTCGGCTTCATGTGCGGCAACGAAACGCTGGTCGCCGCACTGGCGCGCATCAAGTCCTATCTCGACTACGGCATGTTCACGCCCATCCAGGTGGCGGCGATCGCCGCGCTGGAAGGACCGCAGGACTGTGTGCGAGAGATTCGCGAAATGTACGAGGAGCGCCGCGACGTGCTGTGCGACGGGCTCAATGCGCTGGGCTGGCCGGTGGAGAAACCGAAGGCGACCATGTTCGTCTGGGCGCGCATCCCGGAACAGTATCGTGCCATGGGCTCGCTGGAGTTTTCCAAGAAGCTGCTGGGCGAGGCCAAGGTCGCCGTCTCGCCCGGCATCGGCTTCGGCGAATACGGCGACGAATACGTGCGCTTCGGGCTGATCGAGAACCTGCATCGCACGCGCCAGGCGATCCGCTGCATCAAGGACATGTTCCGCCGCGACCTGGGCCAGGCCGCGCAAGTCTCTGGAGGATAATCAGTGAAACCGGTGAATGTTGGCCTGCTGGGCCTGGGCACAGTGGGCGGGGGTACGTTTAACGTGCTCAACCGCAATGCGGATGAAATTACCCGGCGTGCCGGGCGCGGCATCCGCATCACGCATGCCGCGGCGCGTGACTATGACCCCAGTCACCTGCCGGGCCTGGACAGGATCAAGGTCACCGAGGATGCCTTCGCCGTGGTGGACGATCCCGATATCCAGATTATCGTGGAACTGATCGGTGGCTACGAGCCGGCGCGGGAACTGGTGCTGAAGGCGATCGCCAATGGCAAGCACGTGGTCACCGCGAACAAGGCGCTGATTGCGAAACATGGCAACGAGATTTTCGCCGCCGCGCAGGAGCGAGGGCGTGATGGTGGCCTTCGAGGCCGCGGTCGCCGGCGGCATTCCGATCATCAAGGCCATCCGCGAGGGGCTGGCGGCGAACCAGATCATGTGGCTCGCCGGCATCATCAACGGCACCGGCAACTTCATCCTGACCGAGATGCGCGACAAGGGCCGCGATTTCGATGACGTGCTGAAGGAGGCGCAGGCGCTGGGCTATGCCGAGGCCGACCCGACCTTCGACGTCGAGGGCATCGATGCCGCACACAAGCTCACCATCCTGGCGTCGATCGCGTTCGGCATCCCGCTGCAGTTCGAGAAGGTCTACACCGAGGGTATCAGCCGCATCACGCGCGAGGATGTCGGTTATGCGGAGCAGTTCGGTTACCGCATCAAGCATCTCGGCTTCACGCGCCGCACCGACCAGGGTATCGAGATGCGCGTGCACCCGACGCTGATCCCGGAACGGCGCCTGATCGCCAATGTCGACGGCGTGATGAATGCGGTGCTGGTCAACGCCGACGCGGTCGGTCCGACCCTTTACTACGGCGCCGGTGCCGGCGCCGAGCCGACTGCTTCCGCTGTGGTCGCCGACATCATCGACGTGACGCGCACCCTGACGGTGGACCCGTAGAACCGCGTGCCGCATCTGGCATTCCAGCCGGGCTCGATCGCGGACATGCCGGTGCTGCCGATGGAAGACGTGTCGACGGCGTACTACCTGCGCATGCAGGTGACCGACAAGCCCGGCGTGATGGCAGACGTGGCGCGCATTCTCGGCGACGCCGGCATCAGTATCGAGGCAATCCTGCAGAAGGAACCGGCGCCGGACGCGGACAAGGCGTCGATCATCCTGCTCACGCACGTGGTGCAGGAACGCCAGATGAATGCGGCGATCGCCAAAATCGAGGCGCTGGACAGCATCCACGGCGCCGTGATGCGCATCCGGCTGGAACACCTGAGCGTTAACTAGCATTTGGATTAAATGCCTCGCGCAGAGACGCAGAGAACGCAAAGCTATAATCTTCTGTCACATGCATGACAGGAATGATTCCTGATGACATGAATTGTTATGACATCGGATTCCACAGACACTTTGCGAGCACGGGGTTGCCAGCAATAAAACTGGACAATAGCCGGTTTTTCTCTGCGCCTCTGCGTCTCTGCGCTAGATTACACTGTTACGATTACGCCTCTGCGCGAAGTCATGTACGAAAAAGGAAATTGCCATGCCAGAATCGAATCGCTACACCGGGCTGATCGAACGTTACCGCGACCGTCTGCCGGTCAAGGACAGCACGCGGCTGATCAGCCTGGGCGAGGGCAACACGCCCCTGATCAAACTGGAGAACATCCCCGCCGCGCTGGGCAAGCACGTCGACATGTACATCAAGTACGAGGGTCTCAACCCGACCGGCTCGTTCAAGGACCGCGGCATGACCATGGCGGTGACGCAGGCAGTGGCCGAGGGCAGCCGCGCCATCATCTGCGCGTCCACCGGCAACACCTCGGCCGCCGCTGCCGCCTACGCGGCGCGGGCCGGCATTACCGCCTTCGTGCTGATTCCTGAAGGCAAGATCGCGCTCGGCAAGCTGGCACAGGCCATGATCCATGGCGCGGTGGTGATCCAGATCCGCGGCAACTTCGATGCCGGCATGTCGCTGGTCAAGGAAGTCGCCACGCAGGCGCCGGTGACCATCGTCAATTCCATCAATCCGTACCGTCTGCAGGGTCAGAAAACCGCGGCCTTCGAGATCGTGGACGAACTCGGCCATGCGCCGGACTATCACTGCCTGCCGGTCGGCAATGCCGGCAACATCACCGCACACTGGATTGGCTACAGCGAATACGCCGCGCAGAATACCGCCGCATGCGCCTACTGCGACGGCACCTGCCAGTACCAGCGGCCGGCGGTCACCGGCGCCCGCCCGGTCATGGTGGGTTACCAGGCCGCCGGTGCCGCGCCCTTCATGCGCGGGCATATGGTCGATAACCCGGAGACCGTCGCCACCGCCATCCGCATCGGCCACCCGCAGTCCTGGGAGCGTGCCTGGGAAGTGCAGAAGGAGTCCGGCGGCTGGTTCGACGAGTGCACCGACGAGCTGATCCTTGCGGCGCAGAAGCTGCTGACCGAAAAGGAAGGTATCTTCTGCGAGCCGGCCTCGGCCACCTCCGTTGCCGGCGCCATGCGCGACATTCAGTCCGGGCGCATCCCCGAGGGCAGCTCCGTGGTGTGTACACTGACCGGGCACGGCCTGAAGGATCCGGACACCGCGATCAAGCAGTGCCAGGGCGACATGCTGACCGTGGATGCGGAACTCGGCGCGGTGCAGGCGGCGATCATGGCCAACCTGTCCTGATTCGCGGGTGGCTGCCGACGTTGACCAGCTTGTCCTGCTGATCCCGGGCCTGGCCGGCCCGGTCGTCGATCGCTCCGTCACCGATTACATCGAGACCCGGCCGGCCGCACTGGACCGGCTGCTGTCGCGCAGCACCGTCGAGACCGTGCCCTATACCGGGATGGAGACGGCGCTGTGTCACCTGTTCGGTGTGCCTGCGACTGACACACCGCCTGTCGCGCCCCTGAGCTACCTGGCCGACAGCGGCAAGGCGCCGACGCATTACCTGTTGCGGGCAGACCCGGTGCACCTGCGTGCCGACCAGAGCCGCCTGCGCCTGTTCGAGTCGCACAGTTTTTTCATCACGCAGGACGAGGCCGATGCGCTGGTGGCCAGTATCAACGAATTCAATGCCGCGCAGGACTGGCAGCTGGGCGCGCTGCACCCGCAACGCTGGTATCTGAGCCTGCCCATGGCGCCGGACCTGCAGACCACACCGCCCGCGCAGGCGGCAGGTCTGGATATCGATACCCTGCTGCCGCAGGGCGGGGACGCCGGCCGCTGGGCCGCCGTGCTGAACGAGGTGCAGATGCTGTTGCACGAGCACCCGGTCAACCAGGCGCGCGAACAGCGCGGCGAGCCGGTCATCAACAGCCTGTGGCTGTGGGGCGGCGGGGTGTTGCCGCTATCGGTGCAGGCCCGGGTGGACGCGGTCTACGCCGATGATGCCCTGGCGCTGGGACTGGCGCGACATGCCGGCATCGGCGGCCACGCCGTGCCGGAGTATGTGGGTGATCTACTGTCAGACGATACTGGCCGGAACCGCCTGCTGGTACTCGACAGCCTGACCTGGCCGGCGCACTACAATGACATCGAAGGCTGGCTGGTACAGCTCGGGGAATTGGAGAGGATCTGGATCATGCCACTGCAGAACGCGCTCAACAGCGGGCGCCTCGGGTCACTGGTCATCGAGACCTGCAACGGCCGGCGATTCAGTACCGATCGCAAGCGGCAGCGCGCCTTCTGGAAGCGGATGCGTCACTTCGAAGCGGTAGTGACGGGATGAGCCGGCGCATCATCCGGCGGGAATTATCCGCGGTACCGGCTGACCTGCCGGCCGGGCTGCCCGACATCCTGCGCCGGATCTACACGTCGCGCGCGGTTGCCTCGGGCGCGGACCTCGATTATACCCTCGACAAACTGATCCCGCCGCAACAGCTGGGCGGACTGCAGTCCGCCGCCGCGTCTGCTGGCGCAGGCCATCAGCGACCGGCAGCGTATCCTGATCGTCGGCGATTTCGACGCCGACGGCGCCACCAGCTGCGCGCTGTGCCTGCACGCACTGCGCGCCATGGGCGCGGGCGATGTCGACTACCTGGTGCCGAACCGCTTCGAATACGGCTACGGCCTGACGCCGGAGATCGTCGCCGTCGCCGCCGGCGGCAGCCGGCGCTGATCATGACCGTGGACAACGGCATCTCCAGCCTCGCCGGCGTGGCGGCGGCACGGCAGGCCGGCATCCGCGTCGTGATCACCGATCATCACCTGCCCGGTGCGGTACTGCCCGAGGCCGATGCCATCGTCAATCCGAACCTGCCGGGTGATTCCTTCCCCAGCAAGTCACTGGCCGGGGTCGGTGTCGCGTTCTACGTCATGCTGGCGCTGCGCGCGCACCTGCGCGAGTCGGGCTGGTTCGTGCAGCAGCGGCTGGCCGAACCCAACCTGGCGCAGTGGCTGGACCTGGTCGCACTCGGCACGGTGGCCGACGTGGTGCCGCTGGATCGCAACAACCGCATCCTGGTGCAGCAGGGCCTGGCACGGATTCGCGCCGGGCAATGCGTGCCCGGCATTCGCGCCCTGCTGGAAGCCGGTGGCCGCAATCCTGCGCGCACGGTGGCGGCCGACCTGGGGTTTGCAGTCGGTCCGCGCCTGAACGCGGCCGGGCGCCTCGACGACATGTCGCTGGGCATCGAGTGCCTGCTGGCCGGGGATATGACGCGTGCACGCGCCATGGCCGCACAACTCGATGCCCTGAACCGCGACCGCAAGGAGATCGAGTCCGACATGCAGGCCCAGGCGCTGGTCGCGATCGGGCACCTCGAACTGCAGGAAAACAGCCTGCCGACCGGGCTGTGCCTGTTCGACCCGGACTGGCACCAGGGCGTGATCGGCATCCTCGCCGCACGCATCAAGGAGCGCGTGCACCGGCCGGTGATCGCCTTCGCACGCAGTGCCGACGGCGAGATCAAGGGCTCGGCACGTTCGATACCCGGCCTGCACATCCGCGATGCGCTCGATGCCGTGGCGTCGCGCCACCCGGAGCTGATCCGCAAGTTCGGCGGCCATGCCATGGCGGCCGGCCTGACGCTGGCGGAATGCGACTACGCGGCCTTTGCCGAGGCCTTCGATGCCGAGGTGTCGCGGCACCTCGGTGCCGACGACCTCGATTGCGTGCTGTACTCGGATGGCGCACTCGAGGGCGGCGACCTGTCACTGGCCACGGCGCAGGCGCTGCGCGACGCGGGGCCGTGGGGGCAGGGGTTTCCCGAGCCGCTGTTCGACGGCGAATTCGCCATCCTCGAACAGCGCGTGGTCGGTGCGCGGCACCTCAAACTGGTGCTGCAGGCCGGTGGCGGCACTGCGTGTATCGACGCCATCGCCTTCAACACCGGGCCGGTCCCGGCGGACTGCCGTCATGCACACCTGGCCTTCCGGCTGGACGTGAACGAATTCCGCGGCCAGCTCAGCCCGCAGCTGCGGGTCGAGTACCTGGAGCCGGTGCGCGACGCTGGCCGCGGCACACCAACAGTAGTATCATCTCGCGCCTGATTCCCCGGCTTTTCATGCACATATCATGTCCGACCTGACCACCATCCGTAACCATATCAAGGACCTTGACGGGCGTTCGGCAAGCCTTAGGGGGTACCTTTGACCTCGAAAGCAAGTCTGAACAGCTGACCGAGGTCATTCGCGAACTGGAAGAACCCGACATCTGGAACGATCCCGCGCGTGCCCAGGAGCTGGGCCGCGAGCGTGCGCGGCTCGAGGACGTGGTGCTGACGCTCAACCGGCTCACCCACGGCGTGCGCGATGCGCGCGAACTGCTGGAGATGGCCGCCGAGGAGGGTGACCAGGAAACCCTCGATATTATCGAGTCCGACCTGGACGCGCTGGAAACCGAGATCGCCGGGCTGGAATTCCGGCGCATGTTCTCCGGCGAGATGGACGAGGCCAGCGCCTTCCTCGATATCCAGGCCGGTTCCGGCGGTACCGAGGCGCAGGACTGGGCCGAGATGCTGCTGCGCATGTACCTGCGCTGGGGCGAGCGGCACGGTTTCAAGACCGAGCTGATCGAGGTGTCGCCCGGCGAGGTCGCCGGCATCAAGAGCGCGACGGTGCAAGTTCGACGGTGCCTATGCCTTCGGCTGGCTGCGCACCGAGACCGGCGTGCACCGGCTGGTGCGCAAGTCACCCTTCGATTCCGGCAATCGCCGCCATACCTCGTTCGCTGCCGTGTTCGTCTCGCCCGAGATCGACGACGACATCGACATCGAGATCAATCCCGGCCGATCTGCGCATCGACGTCTATCGCGCCAGCGGCGCCGGCGGCCAGCACGTCAACCGCACGGAATCGGCGGTGCGCATCACGCACGCGCCGACCGGCATCGTGGTGCAGTGCCAGAACGACCGTTCGCAGCACAAGAACAAGGCCACGGCGATGAAGCAGCTCAAGGCCAAGCTCTACGAACTGGAGATGCAGAAGCGCAGCGCCGACCAGCAGACGCTGGAAGACAGCAAGTCCGATATCGGCTGGGGCAGCCAGATCCGCTCCTACGTGCTCGACCAGTCGCGCATCAAGGACCTGCGCACCGGCGTGGAGGTGGGCAACACCCAGGCGGTGCTGGATGGCGATCTGGACGAGTTCATCGAGGCCAGCCTGAAGAGCGGATTATAGGTATCATTCAGCTCATGACCGAGCCGGACGAAAACAAACTCATCGCGCAGCGGCGCGCCAAGCTGAACGCGCTGCGCGAGGAAGGCTATGCCTTTCCCAACGACTTCCGTCGCAATGCCATGGCCGGCGAGCTGCACGCCGACTACGGCGACAAGGACAACGCGCAGCTCGAAGCGGACCCGGTGCGCGTCAAGGTGGCCGGCCGGCTCATGGCCAAGCGCGTCATGGGCAAGGCCGCGTTTGCCCAGCTGCAGGACATGACCGGGCGCATCCAGCTGTTCCTGCAGCGCGACAGCCTGCCGGACGGGATCTACCAGGCCTTCAAGGGCTGGGACATCGGCGACATCGTCGGCGGCCGAGGGCGTGATGTACAAGACCAACACCGGCGAGCTGTCGGTGCGCGTGGACGGTCTGCGCCTGCTGACCAAGTCGCTGCGCCCGCTGCCGGAGAAATTTCACGGCCTGACCGACCAGGAAACACGCTACCGGCAGCGCTATCTCGACCTGATCATGAACGAGGCGTCGCGCGCCACGTTCCGCATGCGCAGCCGCATCATCCAGTTCATCCGCGACTTCCTGAACCGTCTCGATTTCATGGAAGTCGAGACGCCGATGATGCAGGCGATACCGGGCGGCGCCGTCGGCGCGCCCGTTCACCACCCATCCACAATGCGCTGGACATGGACCTGTACCTGCGCATCGCGCCGGAGCTGTACCTGAAGCGGCTGGTGGTGGGCGGCTTCGAGAAGGTCTACGAGATCAACCGCAACTTCCGCAACGAGGGGTTGTCGACGCGCCACAATCCCGAGTTCACCATGCTCGAGTTCTACCAGGCCTACGCGGACTACCACGACCTGATGGACCTGACCGAAGACCTGCTGCGCAGGATGGCGCAGCAACTGCTCGGCGATACCACGCTCGAATACCAGGGCAGCCGCTACGATTTCGGCAAGCCGTTCCGGCGCATGACGGTGCGCGAGTCCATCCTGCATTTCAACCCGCAACTGGGTGCCGCCGACATCGACGATCTCGAGCGGGCGCGGGCGGTGGCCGGCGGGCTCGGCATTGCGCTGAAGGACAGCTACGGGCTGGGCAAGATGCAGATCGAGATCTTCGAAAAGACCGTGGAGGGCCGGCTCGACGACCCGACCTTCATTACCGCCTATCCGACCGAGGTCTCGCCGCTGGCGCGGCGCAGCGACGCCGATCCGTTCGTGACCGACCGCTTCGAGTTCTTCGTCGGCGGGCGCGAACTGGCCAACGGCTTCTCGGAGCTCAACGACGCCGAGGACCAGGCGGAGCGTTTCCGCCAGCAGGTGGCGGACAAGGACGCCGGCGACCTGGAGGCCATGCATTTCGACGCGGATTACATCCGGGCGCTGGAGCACGGCATGCCGCCGACCGCGGGCGAGGGTATCGGCATCGACCGGCTGGTGATGCTGTTCACCGATGCGCCGTCCATCCGCGATGTGCTGCTGTTCCCGCACATGCGTCCCGAGTAAGCTCCCGTTCCGATCATCCAGACGTTTACGGAGGTGCCTGCATGGGCAAGCTCAAGAGTTTCCTGAAGACGTCCCTGCTCGGCGGCGTGGTGGTGATCCTGCCGGTGGCGATCCTGGCGGCCGTGTCGCTGTGGGTGTTCAACCTCGTGACAGGGTTGATCGAGCCATTAACGCGACTTCTGATAAAAGATTCACAACTAAATGAATATGCAGCAGAAGTTCTTGTGATAATCCTGATCATCGTGAGCTGCTTCTTCGTCGGCGTGCTGGTGCGCACCCGGCTGGGCAGTTTTTTCTACCGGGTGATCGAGACGCGCATCCTCAAGCTCGCGCCCGGCTACTCGATGATCAAGGACACCGTGCTGCAGATCTTCGGCAGCCGCAAGGATTCACCGTTTTCGTCGGTGGCCATTGCGCAGATCTTCGGTAACGATACACGGGTCACCGCATTCATCACCGACAAGCATGCCGATGGCAGCTATACCCTGTTCGTGCCCACCGGGCCGAATCCCACCTCGGGCCTGATCTACCACCTGGACGGGAAATATGTACAGCCGGTGAAAATCCCGGTGCAGGATGCGATGCGCTCGATTATCAGTTGCGGCGCCGGTTCGGCGAAGCTGATGCAGGATTACACCGCGCAGCGCGCGGGGGGCTAACCCGGACAGGTCGCTGGCCGCGTGCAAATCATGCGCCGGAAACATGTTCAAGCAGGGGCAGGATATTTTCAGATTCAGGTGATCACAGGTCAACCCGCGACCGACAGGGGCACTATCCCCATCAAGTGTCAGCCGCTCTGTGCGACATTGGTGATGTCGATGTAAACCTTGAGGCGCTGCCCCGGTTGAAGGAGTTTTCCCTTGGGCAGGCTATTCCAGCGGCGCAGGTCGGTGACGGCAACGTTGTACTTTTTCGATATGCGGTACAGCGAGTCACCGCTGCGAACGGTGTATCGAATGGTGCGGATCCGTTTGCCGTCCGGTGCCGCACCATCCCTCGTGTAAAGTGCCAGTTTCTGTCCCGGCTTGATGGCGGCCCCCGGGTCCAGGCGGTTCCATTGGCTGATCTGGCTGACCTTGACCTTGTGATGTTTCGCAATCGACCACAGGTTGTCGCCGGCGGTCACCTCGTAGTTGATCGTACTGCCGGTGCGACTGGCGACCGCCCGCTTGAGGGGGGTCGCGGAATATATGGCGGGGTCGCGCGCCGCAACCGGCACCAGCAGATGTTGTCCTGACCTGATCCGGGTTCCGCTGAGCTGGTTGGTGCTGCGCAGTACGGCAACCGTGGTGTCATAGCGACTGGCGATGTGTGACAGCGTCTCGCCGTGCTTGATGGCATGGCGCACCCACTTCAGTCGCTTGTCGTCGGGCAGTTCATCGAGTCCCTGCATGAAGGTGTCGGTCTTGTCGGTCGGAATGGCCAGACGGTGCGGGCCGTCGGGGTGCGTGGCCCAGCGGTTGAAGCCGGGATTCAGCTGGTAGAGTTCCTCGGTTTCCATCCCGGCCAGTTCGGCGGCGATGCCGATGTCGAGTTGCCCGTGCGTATCGATCACGTCGAAGGCGGGCTTCGGGTCGATGGCAGACAAGTCGATAGCGTAGTGATTGGGCTGGGTGACGATGGCGCTGATGGCAAGCAGTCGCGGCACGTAGGCGGAGGTTTCCTTCGGCAGCTTCAGGTCCCAGAAATCGGTCGGCTTGCCGGCCTTTGCGTTGCGCCTGATGGCCGAGCGCACGGTGCCGCTTCCCGAGTTGTAGGCAGCCAGCGCCAGCAGCCAGTCGCCGTCGAATTCGTCATGCAGCTTACCCAGGTGATCGAGCGCCGCTTCCGTCGAGGCGATGACATCGCGTCGGCCGTCATACCACCAGTCCTGTTCCAGTCCGTAGAGCCGGCCGGTGCCGGGGATGAACTGCCAGAGGCCGGCGGCGCGTCCGTGCGAATAGGCAAACGGGTCATAGGCGCTTTCCACGAACGGCAGCAGCGCGAGTTCATGCGGTTGGCCGCGCTTCTCTACCTCGTGCAGGATATAGGCCATGTAGGGGGAGCCGCGCTCGAAGATCTTCTCCACCTGGTCGGGATTTCTGCTGTAGGTAGCGATCTGGCGCTGCACGGCATTCCGCTGTGATCCGGACAGGTTGAAACCGCTGCGCAGCTGTTGCCAGAAATCATCATCGGTATAGACCGTCTGCGAGGCAGGATTGCCGGCGGCCGGTTCTTCCTGTGCAGTGATGAAGGGCATGATGTCAGCTGCCGCGTCTGCGGCGGGTTCTACGTGTGCGACCGGGCCATCAACGGATGCACACCCTGGTTGCAGCAGGATGAACAGGGCGGGCAATGTCAGACGCAGCGCTTTCATAACATATATGTATCGTCAAAGCTGAAATCGGGCTTGAAAGGTAAACTGTGATGCAGTTCACCATTGTGCCGCACCATGGGTGCTTGCGGTACGGGACGGTGTACCAAGTATGCTGACAGCCCCCCGGGGTCAGGTCAACCGCCATCCCGTCTGCTGTTTTCATGACGCGCCCGGTGCGCAGATGCGGTAAACTGTGCCTCATGAAAACAGACGTTTCCATGCCTTCCCGCGCCATGTCATTGCGCAATTGGTATCAGCGTCCGCTTGGGCAGCAACTGGCCGCGGCGGAAGCGGCCGCGCTCGCCGCACAGCTGCCGATGCTGTTCGGCTATCACATGGTCGTCATCGACCCGCCATGGGGGCAGTGCCGGCTGGATGACAGCCGTATTCCGCATCACGTCATCCAGAGCGTCGGACCCTTGACGCAGCCGGGCGTGGGGCTTTCCGCGGATACGGAAAACTGGCCGATCATGACCGATTCGATCGATGCCATCGTCCTGCCGCACACCCTCGAACTCAGCAACAATCCGCACCAGGTGCTGCGCGAGGCCGACCGCAGCCTGATCCCGGACGGCCACCTCGTGATCCTGGGCTTCAATCCGTTCAGTCTGTGGGGCCTGCGGCGGAAACTGACGCGGCGCAGCAATACCATGCCCTGGGGCGCGCGCTTCCAGAGCCTGCACCGTATCAAGGACTGGCTCGGCCTGCTCGGCTTCGATACCCTGCACAGCCATTACCTGTTCCAGCGACCACCGGTGCGCAGTCGGCGCGTACTGGCGCGATTGCAGTTCATGGACCGGGTCGACGGCAATGGCTACATGCTGCTGTCGGCGAGTTATATCCTGGTCGCACGCAAGCGCACCGTCATCATGACGCCACTCAGGGAAAGCCTGCGTCCGCAAACACGACTGTTTCCGGTGGGCATACCGTCTTCAAACCAGGGCAATGTGCGCAGATTCAACTGAAACGGAGATCTTCACTGACGGGGCCTGTCGCGGCAATCCCGGACCTGGCGGGTGGGGTGCGCTGCTGCGCCACAACGGTCACGAGAAGACCCTGTACGGTGCGGAGACGCAGACGACCAACAATCGCATGGAGCTCATGGCGGCCATCGCCGCCCTGGAAAGCCTGAAGCGACCGTGCCGAGTGCACCTGGTCACCGATTCGCAGTATGTGCAGAAGGGCATCGAGGAGTGGCTGGCGGGCTGGAAACGGCGCGGCTGGAAAACCGCGGCCAGAAAGCCGGTCAAGAACGTGGACCTGTGGCAGCGCCTGGACCGTGCCGCGAGCGGTCACGTCGTCCGCTGGAGCTGGGTACGCGGCCACAGCGGCCACGAGGAAAACGAGCTGGCCGACCGGCTGGCGAACCAGGCGATCGACGAACTGCTGCAGGATGGAACGACGCCCTAGCCCGCATTTCTCACCGGGCGGCAGTCGTTTCACATAATGAGCTGAAATGATGGACGTGATGCCAGTTCGGCATAAAACAGTGTGTTAGCGGGCATTGCCTATCCCGGCCCTGGCTGGTTCTCGTGCACCCGTACTTGCGATGTACAGGGACGTACAAGTGGTCGCTCTCGCACATCCCTGTACTTCGCGACACTCGGACTCCTGTCCATCGTCGCGGGAGTCAGGAAGTCGGGAGCGACCTGTTCACACAAGTGGTGGCTACGGCTACCACTTTCGCTCCAGAGCGGCGTCCGGTCACACGAGCCCTGTGCCAGCATCCGGGATCCCGGTGAGAAATGCGGGCTAGCGACGCCCGTGCGTCGGTACGCTGGCAAGTAGCAGCCGGACAGTTCGTGGCGCAGCGCACCGTATAATACGAGGAACAGTCATGCGGCAAATCGTGCTCGACACCGAAACCACCGGCCTTGAACCTGCCGATGGTCATCGCATTATAGAAATCGGTTGCGTAGAACTGGTGGACCGGCGCCTGACCGGCAATACCTACCATCAGTACATACAGCCTGACCGGCAAATCGATGCAGGCGCCATCGAGGTGCACGGCATCACCAATGAACAGCTGCTCGACAAGCCGCGTTTCGCCGATATCTCCGGCGAATTCCTCGATTTCATACGGGGCGCCGAACTGGTCATACACAATGCACCGTTCGATGTCGGTTTCATCAACCACGAGTTACGCCTGCTCGGCGAGCCCGCAGACAACGTGGCGCAGCTTTGCGGCGTACTGGATACCCTGCAGCTGGCACGGCGCATGCACCCCGGACAACGCAACAGCCTCGATGCATTGTGCCGGCGCTACGATATAGACAATTCCCGGCGCGATCTGCATGGCGCATTGCTGGACGCCGAGATACTGGCCGATGTCTACCTCGCCATGACCGGAGGCCAGGTCAGCCTGTCGCTGGATGCTAATGGCTCGAACGAGGCGCGCGGTGGCGGCAGCGCGGATGGTGTCATCCGCCGACTGCCGGCCGGGCGGCCGCAGTTGCGGGTGATCAGGGCGACGGACGAGGAAGCTGCGCTGCACGAGGCCAGACTGGATGCCATCGCCGGCAAGAGTGACGGCAATGTGGTCTGGCGTAATGCAGACGGCTCATCCTAGGTGTCAACTCGCGCAAAGACACCAGCATAGAAATAACGCCACAGGGGGCGCCGGGGACACAGAGCATGATCATGCCCTGATTCGTAATCCAATTATCTTGTAGGAGCGGATCTCATCCGCGATCTTTTCTAGCGTGGTAAAGATCGCGCTTGCGAAGCGCGCCTACGACAATCAGTCAACCTGTAGGAGAGGATCACGCCCGCGATTATTTTCTGATGGTGCTCCGATGCCCGCGCGAAGCATGAATCCGGCGCGTCAGAACATCGAGTCCAGCAGCAGGTAACTGCCCAGTACCACCGCGATCCACAACACCATGCTGCCGGTAGGCCATGACTCCGCCAGGTGATAGTCCGCCAGTGACGTCCTGCAGTATGCGCTCAACACGTGACGCCGGTAGAACTGCTTCACACCTGCCAGTACCTGCGTCGTCCGCTGCAGGGCGCCGTATACGAAACGCCCGCCCGCCGGCAACAGCTTGCGGTACAGCCACTCGGCATCGATGTTCACCGCGTGCAGTTCCGGCGGATAGATGCCCTGCTTGTTGAGCCAGACAAAGGCCAGCGCGGAGAAGAACAGCAATTGCAGCTGCGACAATACGTGAGTGGTCCCGTAGGGCCAGTAGTCGACATCCCAGGGCAGCAGTGCATAGAGGTACTGCGGCTGGCTGCCGTTGAATATGCACAGCGCTGCCGCCAGTCCCATGGCCAGCAGCATGTTGCGCGGTGCTTCCGTGGTGCGGATGCCTGAATCGTGGGCGAAGAAGGCAAAATACGGGATCTTGATGCCGGCATGATGGAACACGCCGGCCGATGCAAACAGCAGTGCCAGCCACAGCACGTCATGTCCTTCCCCGATCATGGCGCTCATGACCATCGACTTGCTGACGAAGCCGCTGAACAGCGGAAACGCGGAGATCGACGCGGCACCGATGATGCACAGCGTGGTTGTTTTCGGCATGGACTTGTACAGGCCGCCAAGGTCAGAGCCATTCATCCTGCCGGTACGGAACAGCACCGCGCCCATGCTCATGAACAGCAGTCCCTTGAAGATGACGTCGTTGAAGGCGTGCGCCACGGCGCCGTTCAGGGCCAGCGCGGTGCCGATGCCGATCCCGCACACCATGAAGCCGAGCTGGTTGATCATGCTGTAGGCCAGCACACGGCGCAGGTCGTTCTCGATGACTGCGTAGAAGATCGGGAAACAGGTCATCACGACGCCGATATACACCAGCAAGCTCGGTGCCCGGAAAACCGCGCGCCAGTGCATAGACCGCCACCTTGGTGGTGAAGGCGGACAGGAACACCGTGCCGGTGGGTGTGGCTTCCGGGTAGGCGTCGGTCAGCCAGTTGTGCAGCAGCGGGAAGGCGCACTTGATGCCGAAGGCGAGAAAGATCAGCCAGCCGCTGATGCCCTCCAGGCCGATGAAGTCGAAGGCCAGCGAACCGGTCTGCCGGTAGTGCAGGAGCGCGCCGGCCAGCAGCAGCAGGCCCGAAGCTCACCTGGAACAGCAGGTAGCGGATGCCGGCACGGCTGGCCCGGGCATTGCGGCGTGCCCAGATCAGGAACACGGAACTGAGCGCGAGCAGTTCCCAGAAGATGAACAGCGTGATCAGGTCGCCGGCGAACACTGCGCCGAGTGCGCTGCCAGCGTAGACCAGGCCCGCGACGTGCTGCGTGGTATCGCGCACATGCAACGCGAAGATTACCGAGATGAAAGCCGCGATATGAAACAGGTAGCCGAACAGCAGGCTGAGCCGGTCGGTGCGCAGCAGCACCAGTTCGAATTCCAGCACCTGCATGCTCAGGGTGGTGCCGGGCATTACGTCCAGCCAGAGGTGCAGGCCGCCCAGCGCCGGCGCTGCCAGCATGATGGCAGCACGCAGCCGGCCGCGTGTCAGCAACGCGAGCAATGCCGCGATCAGGAACGGGACGAACGGTGGCAACTCACTCGTCCACATGGTAGTAGTCTTCCGGACGCATGAGCAGTCTGCGCAGCTGTTTTGCGATCAGTACCAGCGTGACACAGGCCACGAAGCCGAACAGGGCGTAGAAGCCGGGTAATCGCTCCCAGGCATGTGCAGCGTGTCGGTGCAGGATGAAATCGAGTGCGAGCAGGATGATACAGGCGCCGTAGAACACGCGAAACAGCAGAGTCACGTTGCGCGGCTTGTCGAACAGGTGCTGCTTGTCATTGCCGTGCATGTCAGTGGCCCCCGCTGACATCCAGTGCGAGTTGATAGAAAGGCTCAGGGTAGAAAAACAGCAGCAGGCAGGCAAGCGAGGTGATGATCATCGCGGCCAGGCAGCTGGTAGGCGCCTCGTGGATGCCGGTGTGACCGGTACTGTCGTGCGCGGTGCCGAAAAACGCCCGCACCGGGATCGGCAGCAGGTAGGCGATGTTCAGCAGGGAGCTGAACAGCAACACGCCCAGCAGGAGCCACTGGCCGGCCTCGACAGTGCCCATGCCCAGGTACCACTTGCTCCACATGCCGCCAAACGGCGGCAGTCCGATGATACTCAGGCTGCCGATAAAAAAGGCGCCGAAGGTGACGGGCATGGCGCGTCCCAGCCCGGCCATGTCGCTGATCTCGGTCTTGTGCGTGGCCACCAGGATGGCGCCGGCGGCGAAGAACAGCGTGATCTTGGCGAAGGCATGCATGGTGATCTGCAGGGCGCCGCCGAGGATGCCGGGCTGCGTCACCAGCAGTGCCCCCAGCACGATATAGCCCAGCTGACTGATGGTGGAATAGGCCAGCCGTGCCTTCAGGTTGTCCTTCGTCATGGCGACCAGCGAGGCGAGCAGGATGGTGGCGCCGGCGAACCAGATCAGCCAGTCGGCGGCGCCGCTGTCCGTGATGAAGCCGGTGCCGAACACGTAGATCGTTACCTTCAGTACACTGAAGACACCGGCCTTGACCACGGCAACTGCATGCAGCAGTGCGCTGACCGGCGTCGGCGCGACCATCGCCGCCGGCAGCCAGCGATGAAACGGCATGACCGCCGCCTTGCCGATGCCGAAGACGAACAGCGCGAGCAACAGGCCGGCCCAGGCGGGATCGAGATGTCCGGCCAGGATGCCGCCGCGCCGGAACTCCAGCGTACCGGTCACGCTGTAGGTGATCAGGATGGCGAACAGCAGCAGGCCGATCGAGGTGCCGAGCAGGATGCCGAGATAGGTGCGTGCACCACGCCGTGCCGCATCGGTGCCGGCATGGGCCACGAGCGGAAACGTCGCCAGGGTGAGCAGTTCGTACCACAGGAACAGGGTCAGCAGGTTGCCGGCAAAGGCCACGCCGAAGGTGCAACCGAGTGCTACAGCGAACAGGGCATAGAAGCGCGTCTGCTGTTGTTCATTGTGGCCACGCATGTAGCCGATGGAATAGAGGGTCGTGACCGGCCACAGCAATCCCGCCACCAGCGCAAACAGCATGCCGAGCGGTTCGATGGACAGCACGATCGGCAAGCCGGGCAGCGGTTCGGCGAGCTGCCATGTCACTACGGCACCGTCTCGAACGTGCGGGTACAGCGCGACTGCGCAGGCCGCGACAGTCACGGCAACCGTAACGGACAGCGCCTCGCGCAGGTCCGGCCAGCGGCCGAGCAGGGCGATGCCGACGGCCGCCAGCAGGGGCAGGGCCAGCATCGACAGCATCAGTGCCTGTGCCGTCACGGTCCGGTTACCGTGAGCAGTCGCACGGCCGTCGTGGCCGTGTCGACAGTCAGCCGGGTATCCAGGCCAAACCAGATATTGGCCAGCACCAGCAGCCAGATCGGCACGAGCATGGACAGGGGGGCTTCCTGCAGCGGTTGTGCGTCGGGTGCCGGGACCCGGAACAGCATGGCATCCACCAGTTTCCACAGGTAGGCGACGGCCAGCAGCGAGCCGGCCAGCACCACCAGTGCAATCAGCCAGTCCTGCTGCTCCAGCGCGGCCAGCACCAGGTACCACTTGCTGATGAAACCGGCAGTGCCCGGGACACCGACCAGGCTCAGTCCGGCGATGACGATGGCGCCGAAGGTCCAGGGCATCTGGCGGGCGCTGCCAGCCAGCCGGTCGAGCCGGCTGGAGCCGATGCGATAGACCAGTGCGCCGAGCGCCATGAACAGCGCGCCTTTCATCAGGGCATGGTTGAAGACATGCACGATGGTCGCGGTCAGTCCGAGCGCCGATCCGTAGGCGATGCCCAGTACCATGTAACCGATCTGGCCGATACTCGAATAGGCCAGCAGGCGCCGGGCATCGGGCTGGTAGATGGCCGCCACCGACGCGAACAGCACACCGGCCACGCCCAGCAGCAGGAACACCAGGCCTGTGGGTGTGAGCGCGACCAGGTTGCTCGGAAACACGGTGAAGACCATGCGCAGCATGATGTACACAGCGACCTTGGTTGCGGTCGCTGCCAGGAACACCGTGACGGCGATCGGTGCATAGCAGTATACGTTCGGCAGCCAGAGATGCAGCGGGAACATGGCCAGCTTGAGCCCGATGCCCACCACGATAAACGCGAAGCCGGTGTGCACCGTGCGGTGTGAAGCGACGTCGAATAACTGGGTATGCAGGTCCATCATGTTCAGCGTGCCGGTCTCGGCATAGATCAGGCCGATGCCGATCAGCAGGAAGGTGGCGCCGATCGTGCCCATGATGAGGTACTGGTAGGCGGCAGTCAGTGCCTGGCGGCGCTGGCCGAGACTGATCAGCGCGTA
The DNA here is from genome assembly GCA_963748215.1 of uncultured Gammaproteobacteria bacterium. Lineage (GTDB taxonomy): Bacteria > Pseudomonadota > Gammaproteobacteria > UBA9214 > UBA9214 > UBA9214. The sequence continues at coordinate 279,517 of CAVVHS010000006.1, forward strand.
GGAAGACAGCGAGGATATCTCCAGGAACACGAACAGGTTGAACACGTCACCGGTCTGGCTGATACCGAGCATCCCGTCCATGCACAGCAGGAAGGCGGCGTAGAACAGTGATCTCTGGTGGCGCGGTATTTCACGTTCGACGCTGCGCAGGGCATACGGCAGGGTGACGGCAGCGATGCCGGCGATGATCAGGGCGACCAGCGCATTGAGTGCATCGACGCGGTACTCGATGCCCCACGGCGGCGCCCAGCCGCCCAGTTCGTAGCTGACCACGTTGCCACCGGCGACTGTCTGCAGTTGCCAGACGGCCAGCGCGAGGCAGGTCCAGGCGACGCCCGTGGCCATCAGCCATGGCAGCCGTCCCGCTGGCAACAGTGCCGTGACCGGTGCGGCCAGCAGCGGAAGGGCAACCAGCAGGAGACTCGGGCTGGCCTCGATCACAAGGAGGCATCCTGCCTGTGAATATCGTCTTCCTCGATGCTGCCGTAGGCCTCGCGGATACGCACCACCAGTGCCAGCCCGAGGGCGGTGGTGGAGACGCCGACCACGATCGCGGTCAGTATCAGCACGTAGGGTAGCGGGTTCGAATGGCGGGTGAAGCCCTCGGCGATGATCGGCGTGGTGCCGCCGCTGAGATTGCCGATGCTGATGTAGAGCAGGAACACCGAGGTCTGGAAGATGTTGAGGCCGGCGATCTTCTTGATCAGGTTGCCTCGGCTGATCACGATATAGAAGCCGGTCATCATCAGCAGGATGACGACCCAGTAGTTGTAATGCCCGAGGATAAACCCGGTCACGGCCGGTTGCGTCCCGCGAAGGCGAAAAAGATCAGCAGCATGACGGAGGCGACGGTCATGCCGACACCGGCCTCGATGATCAGGATGCCGAGGTGCTGGCCCGCGACCGGCGTGGCGGCCAGTACGCTGTAGTCGAGAAAGCGTCCGCCCTCGAACAGCGTGACGAAACCGGTGCCGGTGTAAATCAGCACGCCGAGGCTGGCGAATGTGCGCAGCAGCCAGCCCGGGATGATGCGCTCGGCACTGTCGAGTCCGAATACCAGGGTATACAGGATGAATCCGGCACTGAAGATCACACCGGCCTGGAAACCGCCGCCCGGCCCGAAGTCGCCGTGAAATTGCACGTACAGGGCAAACAGCAGGATGACCGGCACGATGAACTTGGCGATGATCTTGAGGATGAGATTGTGCTTCACGATTTGTCCTGGTCGTCGTCGTTGCGTCGCCGGCCCAGCAACAGCAGTACGCCGATACCCGCAGTGAAGATCACCGTCACTTCCCCGAGCGTGTCGAAGCCGCGGTAGCTCGCCAGCACGGCCGTCACCAGGTTGGGTACGCCGGTCTCCATCAGTCCATGCTCTATATAGCGCGGCGCCACGTGCAGGTGGGCAGGCGCCTGCGGATCGCCGAATGCCGGTATGTCGATCGTGCCGTAGGCCAGCGCAAGTCCGGTGATCGTCACCACGACGAGCGGCAGCCAGGGCTGGTGGGCAGGGGCCTTTTCCTCGCGCATACCGGTCAGCGCCAGCGTGGCCAGCATCAGGACGGTGGAGATACCGGCCCCGACCGAGGCCTCGGTGAAGGCGACGTCGGCGGCATCCATGACGGTGAACAGGCCGGCGGAGAGCAGGCTGAAAATGCCGAACAGCATGATGATGGCGAACAGGCTGCGCATGCGCAGGATGGATATGGCGGTGATCGCCATGAATGCCAGCAGGGTGACGTCGATCAGCGATTCGATCATGTGTCCGCCCTGCCATCGTCGTCGAGCAATGGTTTCAGGCCCGCTTCGGTGGCCGTGTTGGCAAGGGCATGTGCAGCGGTCGGGCTGGTGAGAAACAGGAAGCTGAAAATCAGGAACAGCTTGAAGGTGTCCAGTGTGAGGCCGGCCTGCAGAGCGAGGCCGAGCAGGAACAGGGCGGCGCACAGCGTGTCCGTGGTGCCGGCGGCATGTACACGGGTGTAGAAGTCCGGGAAGCGGTGCATGCCGATACCGCCGATCACGCTGAGCACGGCCCCGGCAATCACGCAGCACCAGCTCGCGACTTCAATTATCATTCGCTTGCTCGCAGCTTTCGGTTTCCCCTTCACCGGCGGTGTGGAAATTGCCCTGTTCGACCAGCTTGAGCACGGCGACCACACTGATGAAATTGATCAGCGCATAGATCAGCGCAATGTCGATGATGTCGGTTCGGCCCGACATGAAGGCAAGGACAGCAATCAGCAGTACGGTTTTGGTACCGAACATGTTGACGGCAAGGATGCGGTCACAAACCGTCGGTCCGAGCAGGGCGCGGGCCAGCGCCAGGCCCATGGTCACCAGGATCGCAGCGGCTGCCACGCCGTATATCATGTGTAATCCTCCAGCGGAAAATCGGGAACGATCCTGGCCATGTCGCCGCTCTGCAGCTTGCTGGCGGCCTCCCGGGTCAGGGCATGGACCAGAAGACAGTCCTGGCTGACCCGCAGGGTGACCGTGCCCGGCGTCAGGGTGATGGAATTCGCGTAAATCACCCGGCCAAGATCCGACTTCTGCGGCAGGGGGACGGTGAACAGCTGCGGGCTGATGGTCTTGCCGGGCATTACGATGCAGCGGATGACGTGGAAGTTGGCGACGATCACCTCGGCGATCAGGTAGACCCAGAAACGCAGCAGGCGCAGCGGTACGTGTGCGGAATGCCGTTCGAGGTCGACGTTGTCCATGCGCCGGGCGATGGTGACAACAGCAGCCGTCGATAACGCACCCAGTAGCAGTAACAGTGCGTCCAGGTGCCCGGATAGTCCGAGCCATAGTCCGCTCAGCAGGGCGGCAAGCCTGATCGTGTGTTTCACATCGATACCTTCGGAATTTTTACGTCATCAGCGACGCATGATTATGCCATACAGGCTGGAATTTACCGTGCGGTCCGGAGGGCAGGCTTCGCGACTGCCCGGTCGACTGTTACGTGGTTTGCGTGGGCTCGTATTGCAATCCGATGTGTCTGTCAGAATCGTCAGGTAATTATTAGAAACAACATGCAAATGATTGTAATATATAATATATAATCACAATGTCGCCAGGCTGTGCCCGGTATCATGGCCAAGGGGTGATGTCGGGTGAAGGGTGCCGGGTTTGACGGGAGGTCGCAGCCGGTGCCGCTCCGGCATGCCGACACCGGGCAAGCTCAGCTGAATGCGCTGCCATTGACCAGGAAATGCACCCAGATGCTCGCCGCGTAACCGAGCAGGATGGCCCAGCTCCACTTCAGGTGCGAAAAAAAGGTGTAGATCCCGCGGGCCTGTCCCATGACCGCTACGCCAGCGGCGGAGCCCACTGACAGCATCGAGCCGCCGACACCGGCGGTCAGCGTAACCAGCAGCCACTGTCCCAGATCCATGTCGGGCAGCATGGCGAGCACCGCGAACATCACCGGGATATTGTCGATGAGTGCCGACAAGAAGCCGACCAGGATGTTCGCCGTGGTGGCGCCGAGGTCGCCGTACATCAGCTCCGAGCCCAGCGACAGGTAGCCCATGGTGCCGAGTCCGCCGACGCACAGGATGATGCCGTAGAAGAACATAAGGGTATCCCACTCGGCCCGTTCCAGTGATTTGAAGATGTTGTACTGCATCGCCGCGTCACCGTCATGCCGTTTGTGTTCCACGCTCTCCATGGCCAGCGCCGTATCACCGAGGTCTTCCTCTGCCGGCTCCGGAAAGAAATGATTGCGCCGTTTGAGGTAGTAGCCATAGAACTTCAACAGGCCCAGGCCGGTCATCATGCCCATGACCGGTGGCAGGTGCAGGAAGTTGTGTGCGCTGACCGCCATACTGATGGTGACCAGAAACAGGCCGACGATGACCCAGGCGCCGTGCTGCAGGTTTGCCTGCTCGCTGATCGGATCGGGCGACCCCTTGCTGACGACCAGGCTCATGAGAAAGGCCGGTATCAGCCAGTTGACCAGGGAGGGAAGGAACAGCATGAAGAACTGGTGGAATTCGACGATGCCTTTCTGCCAGACCATGAGCGTGGTGATGTCGCCGAAGGGCGAGAAGGCGCCGCCGGCATTCGCGGCGACCACGATGTTGATGCAGGCCACGCCGACGAACCGGGTGTTGGCGCCGCCGACGGCAATGGCAACCGTGGAAAGCAGCAGGGCGGTGGTCAGGTTGTCCGCGATCGGGGACATCATGAAGGCCAGCGCGCCGGTGATCCAGAAGATGGTGCGCAGCGAATAGCCCTGTGAGACCAGCTTGACGCGCAGTACGTCGAATACGCCGCGCTCGTCCATGGCGTTGATGTAGGTCATCGCCGCGAGCAGGAACAGGAACAGTTCGGCGAACTCGAGCAGGTTGTGGCGTACCGCAACCTCGGCCGTGTGCGTGTCGCCGTGCTGAGCGTAGACGACGGCCACCAGGGTCCAGATGATACCGGCCGCGACCATGACCGGCTTGGACTTGCGCAGGTGCAGCGTTTCCTCGGCAATGACCAGGCTGTAGGCAATGAAGAACACGGCCAGCGCGGCGAAGCCGGCCCAGTGCGTTGTCAGGTCGAGGACTTGCGAGTGACCGGTGTCGGCGGCGAAAGCGGCCAGCGGAAAGACGCTGCCCGTGCTGGCCAGCAGTACCCGTGTAGACAAACGCATCATGCAAATTCTCCCTGTTATGGCGACGGATTTTACGTGCTAGTGATGTCGGTAGCGGTGTTGTGTTGCCGAAATCAGGCTCTGCGCCCTGCGCCATAAGCCCGAACGCGGGCCGTCTTCCCTGGCGTCAATTTACGACAGGGGGGATAATAACCCAGCAGTCAACAGTCACATAATCGGTAGCCCGGCAAGCCGGACGCGCGATTGCTGGCGCAGTGTATGACCATGACATGCAGATGCATTGCAGCCCGTTTCCTGATGCCGCTCACGCCGGCGGAACCCGCAGCCGATCATGCACTCATTCCTGCTGACTGCCAGACTCGTGGTTGTCGCTGCGGTCACCCAGCAGCCGGCGTACCACCACGAAGAACACCGGCACGAACAGCACGCCGAGCAGGGTGGCGCCGACCATGCCGCCCATCACCCCCGTGCCGATGGCGTGGCGGCTGTTGGCGCCGGCGCCGGTTGAGACGGCCAGCGGCATCACGCCGAGAATGAAGGCGATGGAGGTCATCAGTATGGGCCGGAAGCGCAACCGGCAGGCCTCCAGCGTGGCATCCAGCAGGCCGCGACCCTGCTGACGCATGGTGTTGGCGAACTCGATGATCAGGATCGCGTTCTTGGCGGACAGGCCGATGACCGCGATCAGGCCGACCTTGAAATAGACGTCGTTCTCCAGCCCGCGCAGCCAGGTGAAGCTGAGCGCGCCGAGCACGCCCAGCGGTACCACCAGCATTACCGCTGCCGGTATCGACCAGCTTTCATACAATGCTGCCAGCGCGAGAAATACGATCAGCAGCGACAGGGCGAACAGGATCGGCGCCTGCTGACCGGAGATGATCTCCTGCAGCGACTGGCCCGACCACTCGTAACCGATGCCCGCGGGCAGATCCTCACGGACGATCTCCTGCATCGCCGCCATGGCCTGCCCGGAGCTGTATCCCGGTGCGGCGGCGCCGTTGATCTGGATCGCGGGTTGGCCGTTGTAGTGGTCGATCGCCGGTGGAGCAATCGCCCAGCTCGAGGACACCACGCTGGACAGTGGCACCATGTCGTCGACGCCGCCCGTGCTGCGGGGGATATAGTAATGCTTCAGGTCATCGACCTGGCTGCGGTACTCGGCATCTGCCTGCAGCAGCACCTTGAGCACACGCCCCTTGTAGTTGAAGTCGTTGGCATACACCGGCGCCAGCATCAGGCGGATGGTGTCGTAGATGTCCGCCAGCGACAGTCCCATCGACTGTACCTGCACGCGATCCACCTCGAGTTGCAGTTCGGGCGCCTCCTCCAGCTGGTTGGGCCGTACGCCGTAGAGCAGGGGATTTTTCCCGGCCTTGCCGAGCAGGATGTTACGCGCGGCAAGCAGCTGTTCATGTCCCAGGCCCGCGCGGTCCTGGAGGCGGAAATCGAAGCCGCCGAAACTTCCCAGGCCGCGGATGGTGGGCAGGTTGATGACAAACATGCGCGCGCCCTTGATCGACTGCAGCGCACCGTTTGCCCACTGGATGAAAGGCTTGAGCTGCTCATCCGCTGCACGGCGCTCGTCCCAGTCCTTGAGACGGATGAAGCCGAGACCGACATTCTCGCCCTGGCCGACGAAGCTGAAGCCCGCCACGTCGAACACCTTGTCCACGGCCGGGCTTTGCTTGAGGATGGTCTCCATCTGTCGCAGCACGCCGCCGGTGCGCTCCATGTTGGCACCGGGCGGCAGCATCACGATCGCCAGTACGTAGCCCTGGTCTTCCTCGGGCAGGAAACTGCCCGGCAGCCGGGTGAAGAGCAGGATCGCCACCCCGACCAGCAGGACAAAGGCCGCCATCCAGCGCGGTGTGTGGCGGATCGACTGCTTCACGCGCGCCAGGTAGGCGCTGGCCAGTCCGCCGTAAAGGCGGTTGAAGCCGCGCAGCAAGCGGTTGGGTTCGCCGTGCGCCGGCTTGAGCAGGGTGGCGCACAGCGCCGGCGTGAAACTGAGTGCCATGAAGGCCGAGATTCCCATCGAGATGGCAATGGTCAGCGAGAACTGGCGATAGATCACACCCACGCTGCCGCCGACCAGCGCCATGGGGATGAACACCGCCGCCAGCACCGTGGTCATGGCGATCACTGCGCCGGTGATCTGGTCCATGGCCTTGCGCGTCGCCTCCTTCGGCGACAGCCCTTCCTCGGTCATGATGCGTTCCACGTTTTCCACCACGACGATGGCATCGTCCACGACCAGGCCGATGGCGAGCACCAGACCGAACAGGGTGAGTACATTGATGGAGAAGCCGGCCAGGTACATGCCGGCGAAGGCGCTGGTCAGCGCGACCGGTACCACCAGCGTGGGGATCAGCGTCGCACGCAGATTCTGCAGGAACAGCAGGATCACCAGGAACACCAGCACCACCGCCTCGAACAGGGTAAACACCACCTCCTGGATGGAGATGCTGATGAACTGGGTGCTGTCGTAGGGCACCAGCCAGCTCACGCCGGGCGGAAAGTAGGCGTCGAGCTCATCCATCTTGGCGCGCACCGCGGCGGCCACCTGCAGGGCGTTTGCATCCGGTGCGAGCAGGATGGCGAAGCCGGCGATGGGATCGCCGTCGAGGTGGACGTCATGGCCGTAGGACTCGGCGCCGAGCGTCACCCGGGCGACGTCCCGCAGGTGCACGCTGCTGCCGTCCAGGCTGGTGCGCAGGATGATGTCACTGAACTGTTCCGTCGACGTGAAGCGGCTGGCGGCGTTGACCGAGGCGCTGAAGCCCTGGCCCGGCGGTGCCGGTTCCGCCCCCAGGTAGCCGGCGGCGATCTGCACGTTCTGTGCACGTACCGCGTCGAGCACCTGCGAGGCGCTCAGGCCGTAACCGTGCAGCTGGTCCGGGTTGAGCCAGATGCGCATGGCATAGGCAGCGCCGAACAGGTTGGCGTCGCCGACGCCGGGCAGGCGCCGGATCGGATCGAGCACCTGGGCGGCGATCAGGTTGTTGAGGGCATAGGTGTCCATGGCGGGGTCCGTGGATTGCAGCGCCACCACCATGAGGAAATCGTTATTGGCCTTGGACACGGTGATGCCGTTCTGCACCACCTCCTGCGGCAGCCGCGCCTGCGCGATACTGAGGCGGTTCTGCACCTGCACCTGCGCGATGTCGGGAACGGTGCCGCTCTCGAAGGTCAGGGTGATCTGCGCCGTGCCGTTGGAACGCGAGGTCGATTCGAAATAGAGCAGGTTGTCGACGCCGGTCAGCTGCTGCTCGATCACCGAGGTGACGGTCTTCTCGATCACCTCTGCGCTGGCACCGGGATAGACGGCGTTGATGCTGATCTGGGGTGGTGCAATCGGTGGATAGGCCGACACCGGCAGCTCGAAAATGGCGGCGCCGCCGGCCAGGGTGATGAGGATGGCGATCACCCAGGCGAAGATCGGCCGGTCGATGAAAAAACGTGGCATGGGTGTATTGCCTTAGTGTGCGGTTGCAGTGTCTGCGGGGATGTTCGCCGCTACCGCTCTGGCGGTGCCGCCCGGCTGCACCTTCTGCAGTCCCTCGACGATCACCTGTTCGCCGTCACTCAGCGCGCCCGTGACAATCCAGCCGGTCCGGGTCATGCCATGGGTCTGCAGGCGGCGTTGTACCACCTTGCCTTGTGCATCGACCGTCAGGGCATAGGCACCCTGGTTGTCACGTACCACGGCGGCCTGCGGCAGGACGAAGGCACCGTCGATCACGCCGGTCGTCAGCCGCAGCTTGACGAACATGCCCGGCAGCAGCTGGTGGTCCGGGTTGGGCAGCACGGCGCGCAGCGACAGGGCGCCCGTGCCGGGGTCGACCGCGAGGTCGGAAAAATCGAGCGTGCCGGCCTGCGGGTAGGGTGTGCCGTCCGGGAGCGCAACCTCCACCCGTGCCTCGGATGAACCTGCACCACCCTGCAGTTCACGCAGCTCGCTCACCGAAAGACTGAAGTTCACATACACCGGGTCGATCTGCTCGATGGCGGTCAGCCAGGTCGCCTCGCCCTGGCCGACCAGGGCACCTTCGGTCACCTGCGAGCGCCCGGCACGCCCGGCGATCGGAGCAGTGACGGTGGCGTAGCCCAGGTCGAGCTGCGCGCTTTCCACGTCGGCCTGGGCCTGCTTGACGGCGGCCGCCGTGCTGCGCTCGCTGGCCAGCGCGTTGTCCAGGTCCTGGGTCGAGATCAGCTGTTTCTCCGCTAGCTCGCGGTAGCGCTTGGCGGTGGCGGCGGCATTGGTAGCATCGGCGCGTGCCCTGGCCAGCGCTGCCTCGTGGGCATGCAGTGCCGCCTCCAGCGGGGCGGGGTCGATGCGGTACAGCACCGCGTTCTGTGCGACATCGGTGCCTTCCCGGTAGACACGCTCGAGGATGATGCCCGCCACCCGCGCGCGCACCTGTGCGACCCGGGTCGGCGCCAGCCGGCCGACGAGTTCGCGGATCAGCGGCACCGACTCGGGATGGACCTCGAGGACCGCGACTTCCGCCGGCGGCGGTGCCGCGGGGGGCTGTGACGAGGTCTGGTCGCAGGCAGCCAGCAGCAGGCACAGGCCAGGCAACAGGGAGGATAACCGGTGTTGTTTCATGAGGATCCTTCTCTGCGCTGCTTATGCCCGTCGACGGATGATGGATTGTAGTCCACCTGTTGCGATACTTCAGATAAAGTGTGACATCCGGCGAATATTAAAATACGACGGTTTCCCCGTGCCTGGGTACCAGGAACACGTCGTCGGGCAGCTGTTGCTCCCGCAAGGCCTGCCGCAGCCGCCGCGGCGGTTCATCCAGCGGTTCGTCGGTGAGGATGTAGGTGCCCCAGTGAATGGCGATCGGATTGCACGGCCCTGATGTCCTGATGTACGTTCACCGCCTCTTCCGGGTTGAGGTGCTTGCTTTTCATGAACCAGCGCGGTTCATAGGCGCCGATGGGGATGGCCGCCAGGTCGAAGGGTCCCAGACGCTCGCCGATCTCCCGGAACATGGGCTGGTAATAACCGGAATCGCCGCAAAAAAAGAAATTGAACGTTGGTGAGCGGATGGCCCAGCCGGCCCACAGGGTGGTGTTGGTCGCGAACGGCGTACGTTTGCTCCAGTGCTGGGCGGGCACGGCGGTCAGGCTGATGCCTGGCTGCCGGTACGATTCCCACCAGTCCAGTTCCACCACCCGCGTGATGCCAAGATCCCGCAGCCAGGCCCCGAGTTTCAACGGCACGACAAAGGTCGTCAGCTCGCCCCCGGGCCGCTGGAACAGGCCGCGGATGGAAGCCGCATCCAGCGAGTCATAGTGATCGTGGGAAATCACCACGTAATCGATGGCCGGCAGGTCTGCCAGGCTGATGCCCGGTGCCACCACCCGCTGCGGGCCTGCCCATTGCACGGGCGAGGCGCGCTGTGAGAACTGCGGGTCGGTAAGGATATTAAAGCCATCCATTTGCACCAGCAGGGTCGCGTGACCGATCCAGGTTGCGGTGGTAGCGGAGCGGTTGTGCCGGAGAAAGGCAATGTCCGGTTCGGCGCGCGGGAAATCATAGGCATCGCGTTCGGGAATCGTCTTGCCCAGCCGTTGCCAGCGCCATTTCAGGAAATCCAGCAGGCCGGTGGTTTCCCGTTCCTGGGGATTGATAAAACCGTTTTCCGTGTGATGCGGCTTGCCGGCCTGCAGGGGCTGGGCGGCACAGGCCGTGACGGCCAGTATTGCCACTGTGAAAACAACCGTGTGCAAATATCCTGTAGTTATCATTCCGTTTCACACTCTTTTCATGCCTGATGCAGACCACCAGTATGATTCAATTCAGGGTGGGTTTGAATCCTTTGCTGATGAGGCGACGTGGTGCGGGTTTGCGTCAGCAATTCACGGCGATTAAGTTTTCGTTCACTGTAACAAAAGAGTGACAGAAACCGGCCGTCAGTGCGTGCCTTTGCGTGCAGACATTACCTGCTTTGTTTACGAAATGATGCGTCGTGATTTGTGACAAAGAATGCTGGAGTCGTCCAGACTGCCTGGCAGTATTGTTCAGTTCGCTAACGGGTGAGTGCTTTTGTTTTCTTCATGTCGGTAACGTGCTGGTCGATCATCGTCCCTGCTTCGATCCTGCCAGGCTACGGGACATGCTTTTCCAGCAGGAGGCGTTCTTGCTGTGTAATCTCTTGCAACCGGTTGCGCTGCTGTATGGGTACCCGGTCAAGGTCCATCACGTGCTCGCTATAGGACGCGGTCGCATCGAGCGCAGTATCGATGCACCGGGTGATCTTTTCGCTCGTCAGGCCAAAGGCCTCGCCCAGATCCACATAGAAGGCCCCGTGATCTGCATATCCGGACGGGTCAAACGGGATCGCGCTGACCAGGTTATGGCGTGGCCAGGCCCGCATGGGCGCCGGGTCATAGACCGGTGCCAGCCGGCAGTCAGGCAGCCCGCCCAGCAGCGATATATTATCCAGGTGCAGGTCGCCGTTCCCGGTCAGCAGCGCCATCAGGAACCGGCGGTACAGCTGTTCTCCCGTATCGTCTTCCAGTGCGGCAACCTGACCCAGTCGTTCAATGACATCACCCAGTTCGTTCAGCAGAATATCGCCGGTCTCGCGGAAGCGGTGATTGCCGGTCGCAATCACCGAGAACAGGGACTCCATCGGTATCGGCTTGCCATCCACCCGGTCAAAGCGCTCGACCGCCAGGAAATGCAGCCCGTCATCGTCGTAGCGATGCCAGGCCGGCACCTCGAAGCCGGCCTCGCGATGGATGTCCAGGCACAGGGCTTCAAGGTCCAGCAGGCCGGTATATTCCGGGGGCTCGATTTTCAGCACGACATCGCTATTATCCCTTGTCCCGGGCGGATAAAAATCGGGTTCACCGCTGCCTGGCACCATCGATACCAGCAGCTTCGGGATCATGCCGCCTACCGATGGCGTTGGCCCGAGTGTCTCCTCGATCAGTTGTGCATCGAAGTCGATGTTTTCATCCAGCACATCGTGTTTGAGCATGCGCCAGAGCTGGGAGCGACGGCTGGAGGGCCTGGCGGTCGCAACGGCCTCGCGAGGATCGGTAGCGGTGAGATACCAGTGCTCGGCAACGATGTCGTCCGGGAACACGTCGATGTGCCCGATACCGCCATGCCCGCCCAGCATGAGTAATTGCCATTCCGTCTCCATGCCGGGTGGTGGTTCCTTTCCCGACCGGGCGCGCAGCATATCGAGGTAATGCCGGCGCTGCAGGTTGCGCGGATTATTGCCGGGTATCAGGCTTAGCAAGCGGGGAAACACCGGTATCCGTTCGCTGACGGGGTAGGTGACGGTGTCGGTTCCCCAGATGGCACCGTCGCCCAGCAGGCAGAATCCCGGGCGGCCGAAGGTGAGGTATTCCCTCGTGTAGGTAAAGGCGGCCTGCTCACCGGATAACACCAGGTGGCCCATTTTCTCGGGCACCCCGGACAGTCGGGTCCAGATCACGGCATGCAGGTCGCGCGCCATACCTAGTCCTCCCTGTCTTCCGGGTCACCGGCAGTGCGGAAGAAGGCGCCGGCCTTGATAGCCTCGGCAGCTTTTTCTTTGGAGCGACGCGGAACGAGCGCCAGTTCGAGATCCAGTTGTGCAGCGAGTTCCTCCAGCGTGGAGGCGCGAATATCCCCGCGGCGTTTGGCCTTGCTCAAGCCCACGGCCGTCAGGCCGGCCAGCTCCGCCAGCCTGGCCTGGGTCAGGCCACGGGTCCTGGCCGCAGCAACCAGCTGATTGATCAAGGTCTTGATCTGCTCGGACATGGACCGGCTCAAATATTAAACTATCGTTAAACTTATCGGTTCTGGATGGCCAAAAGTATAGCAAAATTAAACGAATGTATAACACTTTATTGTGTTATGCGGGGCGGGGGGTGGATTCACCCCCGGCGCCAGGAGGTAATGGTGGCGGGGCAGAGGTGTATTGCTGGCGCTGTCCGTCCAGCGCCCCGCTGGCAGGTGTGCGATGGATTCCCGGTCTGCCACCCGCACCGAATGCTGATCATTTTGTTCGCCCGACCCGGACTCGATGAGAAGATTCAGTCGGGCGAGTCGACGTTGCAGCAACGGGAGTACCGGCAAGAGTCACTGGAGCGAATGCGGCAGAGTTCCTCGCGACTGGTTGCCGTGGATGCGGGGACGGATGCAGCTGTGTTGCGGGAGCGCTATCCGGATACCACGCGTTACCTGATCAGCAGTGCCGGGATTCATCTATGGATTGCGCCTGCGCCGTCGCCACAGGAAAACAGTGACCGTCCGCAGGTAAGAGGAACCTTGCAGCTTCTCGTTGACCGGATACATGTGCCCCTGCAACAGCGCGCAGCCCTGCAAACCGCGCTCGGCGGAGACGTGTGGAATCGTGCGCAGCGTGCCGAAGATGCCGTGAAGCTGCCGCGTTACAGCGTGCTACTGAACGTCGGTGCGCGCCATGAGCCCTGGCTGGCGCATATCAAGTCGCTGGATGCCGCGGCCACGAATTGATTCCTGCTGCAGGGGGTTGTTCCATGGCAGTCACTTCGTCGGCTGCGGGCCGCGACTTGATCCCGGTCACCTGATGTGAAAGAAGAGTGACCAAAGGGCGACATTTGCATTGGCGTTGCAAAGTCGTGTGCAACCGGAATTTATATATCAGCCGATTGCCGCCTTGCGGCCGGCGAGTGACTGCGCTCGACCTTGGCCGGAAGACAAGCGCCACAGATAGAAGGTCTGAAAGGTGGGCGAACCCGGACGTTAATATCATCCAGTCTGGCCGGTTTATTCAGTCGTAAACGCTTGTTCGGTAGACAATCCGGTGAACTGCACCGAGTTGCAGCTGCTTCCCGTTATGGCATAGCCGGCATTAGCCACTGCGACCGTTCTTCTCCAGGGTAGCGACCACGTCCTGGAACATTTCCCTGTTGTGCTCACTGAGATCCATCAGCGCACGGTGACTATCAATCAGGGTGCGCGCCAGGGTCTCCCTGTCGGCGTTCTCCTGTGGCACCTCCCTTGATACACCTGCCTCCAGGCCGGTATCCTCGACGATATCAAAAACTTCATCCAGGGCCATGCTGGTCAGTACGGAATTGATGTCAGCGCGGTTCGACACGACGGTAACTCGCGGGCCGCGGAGTCCCCGCATCCGGTTGGCGATACGGGCGAGCAGGCCGAGATTGGTGCTGTCGATGCTGTCGGTTTCTGTGAGATCGATGATAAAGCCTGCCGGGGTCGGTCCGGCAAAAATCCCTTCCAGAAAGCGTTCGAGGGAGGGACTCAGGGTATAGCGGATATCCCCGATAAAACGCAGCACATGAACGTCATCGTGGCGGGCATGCAGGACGTTGCCGTTATCCATCGTCTCGACGCCTGCTGATCACCAGGAAGGCAATGTCATCCGGCAGGTGCTTGTCTGCCAGGACATCGAGGCCGGCTGTCAACTCATCCAGATCCAGTTCCGTCGCTTGCGTACCCGATAGCAGGGCAGCGTATCTTTTCAGCATGGTGTCTTCGGGCATCAATTCCAGAATCCCGTCAGATACCAGTACCAGTACGCATTCCGCCGGCAGGTCGCACTGCGTGACCCTGTATTCCGCGTCTTCAAAAAGTCCGAGCGGCCGTCCCGGGCATACGAGTGTCCGGACCTCACGCCCGTCGTATAGTAGCGGGTAGGGGAATTGCCCCCCGTTGCAGTAACGCAGGGTGTGCTGCTCCAGGTCAATGACCCCGAAGAACAGGGTGAGGTGCTGATCCAGGTTCTGGCGGCACATATCACGGTTGAGACGCTGCAGGGTTCGCTGCGGGTGCAGTATAGTATCGTCACCCGACTGCCATAACGCATCACGGTACTGGATCACCAGTGTTCTGATCATCACGGTCACGAACGCCGAGGCCGCGCCATGACCGGAGACATCCGCCATGTAGAAGCCGAAATGTCCGGCATCGATGGGGAAGTAGTCGACAAAGTCCCCGCTGAGATACATGGACGGGTACAGGCGCCGCCGGAAGGTGTAGCTGTCGAAGCTGATGTTGTCTTCCGGCAGTAACTGGAACTGGATCTTGCGCCCGGCCTCTTCATCGTCCTGGAGCTGCTCCAGGGTGTGGGTCAGCTCCCGGTTCAGCTTTTCCAGGTGTTCACGGTATTCCCGGTTCTGGCGCAGAAGTTCCGCATGCACGATTACCCGTTGTACAGCGCTTTCCAGCACCGCCATATCTTGAATGGGCTTGGTGACATAGTCCCAGGCGCCGCGCTTGAGTGCCTGTATGGCGTCATTGAGCAGGCTGACACCGGAGACCACGATCACCGGCGTCTCCGGTGATTCGGCGGTGATGGTGGACAGGACCTCCAGGCCATCCATGCCCGGCAGGCGCAGGTCGCATAACACCACATCCGGGCGTTCACGCCGGAAAACCTCCAGGCCGGTGGGGCCGTCGATGGCTTCCAGCATGGTAAAGCCGCTGTCCTCGAGGTAGGCGACAATACCGTTGCGGACTGGCGGTTCGTCCTCGATAGTGAGGATTCTGGCTGGTGCGGTCATCGTGTTGTCCATAAGCTAGACCCTGCCGATTGCCAGCGCTGCTACCGTTTTTGACAGCGATGTCATGTCTATCACCGGTTTGGCGAAAAACAGCCTTTCGTCAATTCCCATTGCGCGCAGATCATCCGGGATGCTGTACTCTGCCGAACCGGTATGGATGATGAATTTCAGGTGGGGGCAAATTTCATGCAGGGCACGAATCGTGGTGTCGCCGTTCATGCCGGGTAGCCGCAGATCCATGATGCACACATCGAAGCTGCAATCATTGCGTGCGATGTCAACGGCCTCTTCACCGGAACTCGCGCTGATCACCTGCATGCCCTCATCCTCCAGAAAGACGCACAGTCCGGTGACGATAGACGGTTCATCATCCACTATCAGTACCCGTGGACTCATGAAGGGGGCCTCCCCTGCAACGGCAGGCGAATGGTAAAACAGGTACCTTTCCCGGGGGTCGAAGAGACGTCTATCGTGCCCTTGTGCTGGTCGGTAATGATGAAATAGGACACGGAGAGTCCCAGGCCGGTTCCCACTCCCACCGCCTTGGTGGTAAAGAATGGTTCAAATACACGGCGCTGCGTCTGCTTGTCAATGCCGGGACCGTTGTCCTTCACCTCGATGCGTCCGTATTCGCCCTCCCTGCGGGTACGCAGGATAATACGGTGCGGGCGGGGAGTGCCACCCTCGGCCATGGCCTGGGCGGCATTCTTGACCAGGTTGAGCAGCACTTGTTCGATTTCCGTATGGTCGCAAACCAGGGTTTCGAGTTCCGGGTCCAAGTCATGCACGATCTCGACCTGCTTGAAATCATACTTTTTCTTTAGATCGTAGTCGCTGGCAGCCAGGCGCACCACGGTATCCAGCATGTCCTCGACACGTGCCGGCTGGAAGTCGGTGGTGGTGCTGCGACTGTAGGCCAGCATATCGGCAACGATATGACTGGCGCGGCTGGCGGACTGCTGGATGGTGTTCACGAATTCGAGGATGCCTCGTTCATCCAGATAACGATACACCCGTTCCAGGTCAACACCCAGTGCCTCGGCGGTACGCCGATTGGGTTCCAGGTCGGGCGAGAGCCGGCGCAGGATGTTCTGGCTGCTTTGCAACACGCCGCTCAGGGGGTTGTTGATCTCGTGCGCCATCCCGGCGGCAAGCCCGCCTACGGACATCATCTTTTCCGTCTGCACCATCATCTGCTCGATACGCACCCGGCTGGTGATGTCATCGATCCGGATCACTGCGCCGGCCGACCCGTCTGCCAGCAAGGGGTAGACCATGACATCAGCATACTGTGGCTCACCGTTCTTTTCCGTTATCAGTCGTTCCATTCGCAGCGGGGTATGTGTGCGGATCGCTTCCCGCATATTATTGAATTGCGATTCGAGCTCGGGGAACAGCTTTCTGAACGACTGGCCGATGGCACTGTCGGTCGGCACGCCGGTGGCCGATTCGGCACTCTGGTTCCATTCGGTGACCCGGCCTTTCTTGTCCACTCCGACCAGTACCGAGGGCATGGAATCGATAATGTTTTTGAGATAGGTACGCATGCGCTGCAACTCCCGGTCGCTGCGTATACGCTCGGAAATGTCGACAATGGCGCTCAGGATGAGCAGTTCCTGGCCCGTTTCGACCGGACTGAGGCCGACCTCGATGGGAAACTCGCTGCCGTCCTTGCGCAGGCCGAACAGGTTACGCCCCAGCCCCATAGGGCGGGCGCGATGTTCGGTCTTGAAGCTCTTGACGTGATCCGGGTGGTTCTCACGATGGCGTTCGGGTATCAGCAACTCAACGGGTTTTCCCAGCATCTCGTCCCGCTGGTAGCCGAAGTATTTTTCCGTCTGTGAATTAACCAGCATAATCCGGCTTTCCGAGTCCACCATGACGATGGCATTGGGCGCCGATTCGACGACCAGCCGGAACATCCTCTCCGCGTGTTCGCGCTGGCTGGTATCCTCGACTTCTCCTACCAGCATCCGCGGATTGCCGTGCGCATCCCGCACCAGACCGGCACGTGCCCGCCCGGTGATGATGACACCGTCACGCCGGATATAGCGTTTCTCCTGTTCATAGCTGTCGATGTCACCGCGAGCCAGGGCCTGAAATCCTGTCCTGGTTTCGTCCCGGTCATCGGGATGGGTGATGTCCTCGATAGTCATGCGGGTGAGTTCATCGGCTGTATAGCCAAGAATATTGCAGAAGGCCGGATTGACGCTGAGCAGACGGCCATCCAGCTCGGATGTCACTATGCCAATAGGGGCGTTTTGCAGCGTCAGGCGCAGTTGTTCCTCGCGCTCCCTGAGTTGCTCCTGTGCCTGCTGCCGTACCGTGATGTCCTCGCCGGAACTCAATGTCGCGGATATGTTGCCCTCATCGTCATACAGGATGGTGTTGTGCCAGGCTATCAGCCGTTCCTCGCCACTGTGGGTCACAACGGGATTCTGGTAGTACTCGAGGAGTTCACCCTCCTGTGTCATCAGCTTCATGAATATTTTCCTGATTTCCTCCCTGACATCAGCCGGTATGTAATTGTCAAACCAGTTCTTGCCAATGATGTCCGATTCATTGGCGCCCAGCAAATCACAGCCTTTCCTGTTGATCAGGCTGATCCGCTGATCGGCGTCAATAACCATCATGATGACGCCGGCGACATCGAGATAGCGCTGTGCCTTGTTTCTTTCCAGCATGAGGGCCTGTTCAGTCTGCTGGCGGTAGATCTCGCTGCCGACCCATTGGCTCATCAGCCGGAGGATTTCCACGTCGGCGGCCGTAAAGCGGCTATTGCGCGGATGCGGGCTGGAAAAGTTGAGGGTTCCGTAGACCTCGCTGCCAGCGACCACCGGTATCCCGAGGTAGGTTTCCAGTTTGAATTCACGGTAGCAGGGGTGAGTCTTCCAGTCCGAGTGCGCGGCATGCTCAAAGCCGATGGGACCGTTGGCCCTGAGCGTTTCACGGCAGTAGGTATTGCCAAGCTCAAGCACGGTGCCCGGGACGATGGATTCGTCGGGGGAGATGGCCTGAACGACCTCGTACTGGTCCTCATGGACATGGGCGAGTATCCCGATCGGCAACTTGAACTGCCTGCAGCCGTTTTCAATCAATGCCCTGACCCTGTCATGGAACGGCAGGTTGTGCGCCGAGGTGATTTCATGCAGCGCGCGCAGTGCGTCCTCGGTTTGCCCGCGCTCGGATATTTCTTTTTTCAGTGCCCGTTCTGCCCGGTGTCGTTCATTTATCTCCGATTCCAGCTGGGTGTTGATGGTTGATAATTGCTGGGTGCGGCTGGCGACGCGTTTTTCAAGCTGGTCACGGGATTCGCGCAGCGCCTGCTCAGCGCTGCTGCGCCGCCGCTCTGCCTGCCTGATCAGCACGGCCATGATGCTGCTGAACAGCATAAACACCATCAAGATCGTGATTGCCTTGCGTCGCAGCGATCTTTTGTTTACGGCAAACAGATTGGCGGCAGGCAAATCGGCAAGCGTCCACAGGCTTCCTTCGACATCGGTCGAGAAAGCGATGCGTGACAACTCCTCCGGGCTCAGGGTGGTTTTACCCTGCAGATCTGAACGTGTGCCATCGGCGGTAACTTCAATAAGGCCCGGCTTGTCACGGTGCAGCAGGATGAGTTGGTGGTCGTGCAACTGGCTGTTGGCAAGGATACGTGCCAGGAGCGCCGGATCGAGGCTGATAAAGAAAATCCCCCGGTCTCCGGCTGTACTCCGCCAGTTGGACATGATGTCAAAGTGATAGCCAAGCGGGTTGGGATGGATGAAAACCTTTTGATCGTCCCCGGCGGCGAACTGATTGATGTCAGCCTGGCACAGGTCGGCGACCTTGCCCTCGAGATCATCCAGCAGCACCTCTCCCCGATCATTGGTGATGGTATAGGCGAAAAAGTCGGGAAAATGCCGTTTGACCCTGTCGGTAAACTGCTCCTGTAGTGCTTCATCCGCCTGGTTCCGGGACAGTTTGCCGATGGTCTCGCCTTCCTCTTCGGCAAACAGGTCTACACGCCGGCGGACCTCCCTGATATAGATTTCAATGATACTGGCCGCACCCCGGGTGGATTGCTCCATCTGGACCTGCTGGCTGTTCAGGTAACCTACCTGGCTCCTGTCCACATAACCGAACAGGAAAAAGCCGATCAGGAACAGCGTAACAATGATCAGAATCCAGGTGTAATTCTTCATCGTAAGATTGCAGTCGCTTCAGATGTGATGACGCTGTAACACTTTATAATTGTAATGGAATTCTGATGAGTATAGCTATTGTCAGAAGTGTTTGGCCCATGAGTTGGCTTTTTTGGCTGCAAGCTGTCATGGCCTTGTTCTGAAGAAGTGATGATGGACTTGCAGGATTATCGGCCCTCGGGATGCATCCCGGTTTAGAAAACACTGCTGTTTAGTCCTGTTTTCTGATGTCCCGGGTATCTGCGCGCTCCCCTGACAGTATGCATTCAGCTGCTGTGATCTGTTGTCTGTCGAACGCGGATGCCATTGCTTTTCCCCGAGTGACCTGTAAACGCTGTACTGACCAGCGCAGACCGGGCCGGTATCTGCCCTGTACAGGGTAGACTGACATCCAATAGCTCAAAATTGCCTGTTTTGCGGGTTTACCGGGGCGGCGCCAACCGCCGGCGACCTTTCTGATCATCGGTGTGGGCGGTGTGGACAGCATGGCTGCCTGAACAGACAGACGGAAACACTCGAGTGCAATATTCTCGATTTATCCCTGGGGGCTGATCAACATATAACACCGCGGTCATCAACGCTGGATATACATCTGCAATTACAGGGTATACAGGAAGGTTTCATCTGCTATACATAAATCTGGTTCTCTACAAACGCTGTTAATGGTACTCAATAGACAGATAGCCAGGTCTGTTACGACATGTACACCGGGCAACAGTTCATAAAGCGTCGTTTCGGGGTAAGGTTTGTGACTGCAATCGCATCACGAAGCATCCGGCCCGTCAACTTGCCATGGCACGTTTCACCTGCTTATACAGTCACTCGAAGGGTGGCTTTGTATATCACAACAATCAGGCCGTATTGCTAGCGAATGCCTGCTGCTTACCGGGAAACAAGGGAGGAGTGACCATGACGATATCCGGCCGAGTACACACTGTTGCAGACAACGGGTCTTTGACGATCAGGATCAGCGGCCCATTGGATCTGTTGCTGACCCTGGCGTTGCGAGAATCCTGCCATGATACCGGTGCAGCCTACCATCGCTATATCGTGGACTTCCAGCAAGTTAGCGTTGTTCGTGATTCCGGGTTTGCGCTGCTGCTCATGCTGAAGCGCTGGGCAAACCAGGCCGACGCCACGTTGTATGCGATCAATGGTAACAGGGAGTTGATGCACCGCTGCTTGACGCTGGGTATTCGATTGGCCAGACGAGATGCCGGCAGAGTGTCAGCCTGCTGACGCTAACAGCTGTGGTTTTTGGCCGAATTACAACATTCTCCAAGCAAGTCCGGGTTAGTAGATGCCCTTGCTGAAGCCGGAAAGCAGAAAGAATTAGTCTGAGTACATACACACGGCCATACATGGAGATTCGATAGACCTGTTCGATACGGAGGGTTGCCAGCATAGCAATGTGTTTTTGCGCCTGGTGTAAACAGGCTCATGGCGTTAGTGCCGCAAGGTACCTTCTCAGCGCGAGGGTGAAGCTTGCAGAAGATCCGCAAGCATCGCGGTTAATTGAACCAGCTGCGGGTATCCTCCCTTGGTTGGATTCCGGTTTGGATCCCGAGACCCCTGCATGAATGAGGCCCCCGAAGGAGCCTCTAAAATATTATGAAATTATTCATATATTTGGTGGGCGATACTGGGATTGAACCAGTCACCCCAGCCGTGTGAATCGTTGTCAGGCCCGTTCTGTTTCGGGGTGTTGCAAAATATCACAAGCAATATGAATCACGTAGCCTGTTGCGCGGTATGGCCGGATTACGCGGGATTGCGTTCGCGGTGTGACAAAAGTGTGACAAGAAATCGGTCTGTGGAATGACCCAATGAGCGGCTTTGTTTGCGAACAAACCTCGACGATATTTGTCGCTGTGTTTATGTGAGGAAAGGGTGTAGCAACCAATTCGTATTACGCAGGTGAAGGATGGAAATAATCCGGAATGGTGCTCTCTATCTGTTATTCCCTGTGCTGCCCCGGTTTCAGTTCATTCCACATCCAGCGGCTGTCATAGGGAGTTTGTCCCTGACTTGCGGCGCGACGCAGTTCGTTGTTCTCCAGGTGTTTCAGCCACTCGAAGACCTGTTCACGGCCCTTTTTGCTGCGGGCGCATTGCCGCGGGTCTTGTCGCCAAGCGCAGGAACCGGTTCATCCAGTACCCAGCGGTAGTGTTGGTCCAGGGTGTGCTGGATGATTTCGGCAGCGATCTCGGGGGCGATGCTGTCAGCCGGTTCCCGTTGATCAGTGTCCTGTCGTTCCGTGTCACGTTCCTCCAGCAATTGCTCGGGCGTCTGCAGCGAAATCAGGGCCGGGCCGATGAGACCCTGCAGGAGTGACTCCAGCACAGCCTGTCCGCGCTGTGCCCGTTCTGAGGAGTTGGTGACAAGCTTCAGGACTCCGGGTGTCAATTCCAGTATGCCGCTGAGCGGGAGCTGGCCGTTTCTCAGAGATTCTATGGCCATGCGGTTGCGTGGCTTGCCGGGTGCAATATCTGTCTCCGGCAGCCAGCTCCAGGTATGCCCATCCGGGCTGTCGCGTTCCCAGTCGGCTGCATCATCGAGTCGACGTGCTATTTCATCAAGGTGTTCGGCAAGAAACGGAAAGCGGGTCTCGCAAAATACCAGCGCCTCGCCGTCGCGGTTGACCAGTTCCGGTAGCGGTTGCTGCAGGCGTTCCGGGGTATCCATGACCCAGATGCCGGTGAAGGCAGGGCAGGCATCCTGCAGAAAGCGTTTCTCCAGATCTTCCTGTGATAACATCTGCTCCACGGTTTCCTTGTCAGCCAGTCGTGCGAGCTTTTTATCGAATCGTTTGCGTGAGTCTGCCAGCACCTTGAGCAGTTTCCGTGAGGCTTCCCGGGGATACGGCAGGATGCTGCCGGAAAAACCAGTCTTGTCATTCACGCTCAGTATGCGGGCCGCGATGTGGTCCCATCTGGTCATGCCTTGGGTGCCCATGTGTTCATGGACACGGATCGTTGCGCCACCACGGACCTGGTCGCGCAGATCGCAGTGCTGGCCAGGAGAGACTTCGACTACTTCATAGAGGGAAAGTACGGAATCGCACAGTTGTTGCAGGTAACGGCGACCGGGAACGCTCTCACGCCAACCGCGGCGCTGCAGATAGTCATCGATGAGGTTACGTTCAACCGGTAGACGACGGCTGATAAAGTCCTCGAATATCACACCAAACAGCATGCCCCCGAAGCCGTGTTCCTCCAACTCCTGAATGAGCACTTCCTGTGTGATGTCAGTGCGATCGCACACGGAGCGAGATGGGCGTCGAACACAGCTGCCTGTTCCTCTGACCACTCAGGCCGCTTCGCCCAGTTCATGATATTGCGGATGGCCTTGTCAGTTTCGCTGCGCTTTCCCATGCACGGTATTCTATGCATGGAAGAATGGAGTGGACAGGGCGAGTGTACGTTGTAGATGCGATCGATTTCGGACCTTTAAATACGGCACATATAATCATGGACTTAAGGGCGGGAGTCGACCTTAAGTTGCCGTTTAGTCGATGGTTATATAAACAGTGCCTTAAAGAGAAAGAACAACCCAATGTGACATGCTTGACATGCCCAGCGGGGTTATTTCTGGCTAACATTACTCAATCACTACCCGGTAATCCAGCCAGAAAGACCCGCTCACAATGAAGAGATGAGGTGAATTAAGACATGGATTGGATCAAGGAGAAAATGTATCAGGACCGGCTCCGACGCGAGAGAATACCTCAGCACGGGCAGGCTGTTGTACCAGTTCATCCTCAGGAGGCGAATTCGAAGGTGGCTCGCGGTCGATGTTCTCAGTTTCTATCCACTAACCAGAAGCTAGCCTGGCTGATGCTTGGTGTGGTTTCCGGTGCAATGTTCGTCATCGTGGTTTGGTGGTCTGAATCGAACGACTTGGGAGTTGGTGCAGGAATCAAGGGGATGTTAAGTAGTTTGACGGAGCATCGACTGTCTGGCGAGCTACCGGCACAACCTTTCACGACAGAAGAAACCAGAGGGGATCTCAAACAGGGTGCCATATCCCGGCTAGAAGTACTGCCGCCCACGGCAGCTGGTATGGGGGACGTCGGTACTTCGGCGGGCAAGGATATAGACAAGTCCATGAATACTACGAACAGTACACTCCTTGCAAAATCAGACAACCTTCCTGTTACTGCCGAAGTTCAGCCACATGAAACAATAAGTGATACTGGCCCAGCAATGAGTGAAGTGCCATCCGCGGATGACACCATAATGCGCGTGCAGAAATTGGCTGAGTCCGGAGATGCCAAGGCACAAAACATCCTCGGAATGATGTACGCCACCGGCAATGGCGTGCCGAAGAATGCTGCCAAGGCAGCAGAGTGGTATCTGAAGGCGGCGGCGCAGGGAGATGCCAAGGCACAGTACAACCTCGGAATAATGTATGCCATCGGCGATGGTGTGCCGATTGACCCTGGTAAAGCCATGGATTGGCTTCAGAAGGCGGCCGAGCAGGGAGATGTCAGCGCACAATTTAAACTCGGCGTGATGTACAGAAGCGGCGAAGGCGTGCCGAAGGATGCTGCCAAGGCAGCCGAGTGGTTCAAGAAGGCGGCGGCGCAGGGAAGTGTCAATGCACAAACCATTCTAGGAATAATGTATGCCACCGGCGAAGGCCTGCCGAAGGATAGCGCCAAGGCAGCAGAGTGGGATCAGAAGTCGGCGGCGCAGGGAGATGCCAAGGTACAGAACAACCTCGGGGTGATGTATGCCACTGGCGATGGTGTACCGATGGACCCTGGTAAAGCCATGGATTGGCTTCAGAAGGCGGCCGAGCAGGGAGATGCCAGCGCACAATTCAACCTAGGCGTGATGTACAGAAGCGGCGACGGTGTGCCGAAGGATGCTGCCAAGGCAGCCGAGTGGTTCAAGAAGTCGGCGGCGCAGGGAGATGCCAGCGCACAATTCAACCTAGGAGCGATGTACGCCACCGGCGAAGGCGTGCCGAAGGATGCTGCCAAGGCAGCAGAGTGGTATCAGAAGTCGGCGGCGCAGGGAGATGCCAGCGCACAATTCAACCTAGGAGCGATGTACGCCACCGGCGAAGGCGTGCCGAAGGATGCCGCCAAGGCAGCAGAGTGGTATCAGAAGTCGGCGGCGCAGGGAAATACCAAGGCACAGAACAACCTCGGGGTGATGTATGCCACTGTCGATGGTGTACCGATGGACCCTGGTAAAGCCATGGAATGGCTTCAGAAGGCGGCGGAGCAGGGAGATGCCAGTGCACAATTTAAACTCGGCGTGATGTACAGAAGCGGCGACGGTGTGCCGAAGGATGCTGCCAAGGCAGCCGAGTGGTTCAAGAAGGCGGCGGCGCAGGGAAATGTCAATGCACAATTCAACCTCTGGGTGATGCATAGAGCCGGCGAAGGCGTGCCGAAGGATGCCGCTGAAGCCATGGAATGGCTTCAGAAGGCAGCGGCACAGGGACATGCCAATGCACAATTCAACCTCGGGGAGATGTATGCCACTGGTGATGGTGTGCCGATGGACCCTGGTAAAGCCATGGAATGGCTTCAGAAGGCAGCGGCGCGGGGAGATGCCAAGGCACAGAACAACCTCGGAATAATGTATGCCACTGGCGATGGTGTGCCGATGGACCCTGCTAATGCCATGAAATGGCTTCAGCAGTCGGCGATGCAGGGATATTCAAACGCACAATTCAACCTAGGCGTGATGTACGCCACAGGCGAAGGCGTGCCGAAGAATGCTGCAAAGGCAATAGAGTGGTATCAGAAGTCGGCGGAGCAGGGAGATGTCAGCGCACAATTTAAACTCGGAGTGATGTACAGAAGCGGCGAAGGAATGCCGAAGAATGCCGTCAAGGCAGCAGAGTGGTTCAAGAAGGCGGCGGCGCAAGGAGATGCCGATGCACAATTCAACCTCGGGGTGATGTACAACACGGGCGAAGGCGTGTCGAAGGATTTGATATTAGCTTATGCATGGTTGACTCTGGCTGCGGCACAGGATGTTAAGAATGCATCAAAAACACGTGACATGCTCGAATTGAATTCAGTCCAGCGTATAGAGGCGGAGCGTATGTCATCTAATTGGACTACTGGGCAAGTGCTACAGCGGGATGGCGTGCCATAAGCGAACACTAACACCTTGTGGATGGCGAATTCCTATTCGTCTCGAGATTCCGGCTTAAACTGGACACGGGGTGTTTACGATTTTTCAACAGTGAACTTTGAAGTGTTCCACTGAGCGTCTAAAATATTTACTCGAAACCAGCCAAAACGACGGCTTGTTGACCTAAAATCGCGCTAATTCAGACGCGGCAAAGGATTTTACCCCGACTTCACGGACACATTCATATAGGCTGATAATGTGCCTGGAGGTGTGTCATGTCAAAGCGCAGGAACAAGATGGAGCCATGGCATTCCTGGGCCTGGGTAAGGCGCGGGACGAAGAGATGGCACAGCTCAAGTTCGAGCTGGCACGGGTAAAAAAGGAACGGGATTTTTTTGCAAGAAGCGGCAGTGTTCTTCGCGAAAGCGTCGAAATGAGATACCGAATGATCCAACGTTGTCGCGATGCCTTTCACGATTCGGTTGATGTGTCGCTGCTTGAAGGTCTCACCGGGTGGCTTCGGGCTGGCGAGATCGACCGCTGAGTGCCAGGGCCAAAGACAATCAGCGCCTGCTGGGTCGTATCCGTTCGTTGCATACAGACAGTGACGGTGTGCTGGGCAGCCCGCGTATCTGGGATGACCTGGTGGCAACGCGAAGATCGCGCACCGGTCATCTTGCACTCGTGTCGCGGTTGTCAGTTCACCAGGGGCGAGTATCAGCGCTTCCTGAAAGGCCATAACCTGGTCTGCAGCATGAGTGCCGTGGGCAGTTGCGCTATCAATGCGGCCATAGAAGGGTTCTTTGGCATGTTGAAACGGGAGCGCGTTAACCGCCGGATTTACCGAACACGGGCCGAGGCCAGGGCTGATGTCTTTGACTACATCGAACGTTTCCACAACCCGAGAAGGAGGCGGAGACTTGAAACGGTTAAACAGAAGGAATTACTCTTAACTCAACCGTCCATGGAAACGGGGTAAAACCCGAGCCACCGAGGAGGCATCAAGGTTTCATCGTGCGACCTTGATACTAAACCGGGGCTGTCGGCGATCCGACCGAGGGAAACCGGGAATTGTCGGGGGAGGGTGCGATCTGATAAAAAACGGCGCCACGGAGAGAGACGCCGTAATTCCATCTGTTGGCACATTGGGGGAAAGACTGCGCCAACGCTTGTCATGGACAGGTATACGGTACTCGGTTGCCGGATCGCGACTCCATAGGCAGCAGGTCAGTGGAGGGTAAAATTAAGTGATCGTTCTGGCCATCCTGCGGGGTGGCTTTGCTCGCCCTGGATGCGATCTGGCATATCGGGAGAGGGTGCAATCCTTCCTTGTTTAAGGCAGAAAACACTGTTCCGTTAACAGGATGAAAATGCCGGAAATGAATATCCGTACTAGTACCCGTACAACCTTGAAAACTTGTAGTTATACTGCGTAAGCCATTGAAAAATATGGTGGGCGATACTGGGATTGAACCAGTGACCCCTGCCGTGTGAAGGCAGTGCTCTCCCGCTGAGCTAATCGCCCGTATCAATGCGAGCCAATAGGGTATTGGTTTAGTCAGGCTCGGTCAATCATCGGCAGGCTCAGGCAGCATCCGGCTTGCGCAGCCGGCCGCTCTCGCGTCCCAATTTGCGCAGACTTTCCTGTAACATGCGGGCGACAGTAATCCTGCTTCCGAATGCCATGCGCCACAGCCAGTTGACAACAGAAACGCGCAGCGATGCACGCCAGTGCCTGCGACGCTGCGTGCTGTTCTCAAAGCTGCCCGATGCGCAGTTCGAGCGCATCCTGGAGCATACCCGCGCAGTAGCGCTCGACGAGGGCGATGTGCTGTTCGAGCAGCACCAGCCGGCGAAGGAGGTCTTCCTGTTGCGCAGCGGACAGGTGAAACTTGCGCTGGTGTCTCCCGAGGGCCATGAGAAGGTCATCGACCTGATCTCGCCCGGCGGTACGTTTGCCGAGGCCATCATGTTTTCCGGTACCCGTGTCTACCCGGTCACGGCCACGGCGCTGGTCAGCAGCAGCGTCTGGGGGGTCAACGCGGGGACCTACGAGGACATCCTGCGGGTATCGACCGATGCCTGTTTCGCGGTGCTGGCACAGATGAGCCGGCGCCTGCACTGGCAGATCGCCGAGATCGACCGCCTGACCCTGCACAATGCCGCCTTCCGGGTGATCGCCTATCTGCTGGACCAGGTGCCCAGCACCGACCTGGACGCCAGCGTGATCCACCTGGATACGCCCAAGCATGTCATTGCCTCGCGCCTGTCCATCACGCCGGAGACCCTGTCGCGTACCTTCGCCAGGCTGGGCCGGGACGGTTACCTGCAGATCGAGGACAACTCGGTGCGCATCCAGGACATCGAGAAACTGCGTACCTACATACGCAACGGCGGTGTCGTCTAGGGCATCTCTGATTAATTCGTCATGCCGGCGAAGGCCGGCATCCAGGTCATTGAAAACAGTGGATCCCGGCATGCGCCGGGATGACGATGAGTGAAATAAATCAGAGGTTCCCTAGATGAGAATGATTACGAGAGTAATGAACCGGAAGTTGGCGATCTGTATTTAAAGTGTTTCGCTGACGACCACCACACAGTCGCCAGCATCACATCGCCAGGTTATGAGGATGTCCGGCTTCTGGTGGGCGTGACCAGATGGTTGAGATTGACCAGGGACAGTAAGAGCATTGCACCGATGCCGTTGTGAGCTGTCACCAGGAGCAGGGGCAGTTCGGCGAGTACTGCTGAAATACCCAATGCCGCCTGTAAAACCAGAAAGCCGAGTATGCTCACAGCCGTGTTGCGCAGGCGGTCCTGTTTCCAGGCCCGGATGGCCAGCCATCCAAGGTACAGAAGAGTCAACATGGCGCCAAACCGGTGTGCCATGTGTACGGTTCTCTGTAAGCTGCCGGTAACAATCCTGCCCTGCTCATCGACGTCAAGCCTGTCGAACAGGTTGAATCCCTGCATGAGGTTGGTGAAAGACGCCCAGTCGCCGTTGCAGCCGGGCAGCACCGAGCAGGACGGTCCGGCAAAATCGGCACTGACCACGGCACCCAGGGCAATCTGTCCGGCCACGACCAGCAGGCCCAGTCGTGCCCAGGGTCTTAGGGTCGATGCTGCGTCGTCAGCGGTGTCTATGGTTTCCACCGAACGCTGGCCAATCCACCACAGCAGAGCGAGCATCGTCATGCCGCCGAAAAGGTTGCCGAACGTGACGGCGGGTATGTCCGGTGACGGTGTGCTGTAACCCAGTACCGACAGAAACACAGTCAGGGCAAAGACTGACAGTGGCGCGACAAGGCCAACACCGGTCGGGCGACGTCCACGCAGGGCCAGGAGCGTGATAGCCAGAATAATCACGCCCAGCAGGCTGGCCGTGAACCGGTGAACCGCACCTGCCGTGGTGCGAGGTACCAGTCCATGATCCCGGGTCGCGGGCAGCTGTCCGAAACAGCCCGGCCAGTCTTCGCAACCGAGGCCAATGCTTTCAAGACGCAGGTAGGCGCTCAACAGGACAGCCGCCAGTGTCAGTACCAGTGCCACAAACACAAGCAAGGTGAAAAGGCTGCCGGATGGTGTCCTGTCATTCATGGGCCGGGCTTCGTCGCTGTGGGAGTGCCGCAATTAAAAGGGGCTGCGGGCACGAGATGCCAGTTATTACACTGGCTGGATGAAATTGTCAAAAAGCAGGCTGGTAGTTTTATTTTCCAATCGTTATAGTCTCTTATAGCGCGAAAGGCAGTGTTTTTTCACCTGTCGGTTTTCCTTCGATTGGGTAGTCAATGTGGTGATGCATGAAGAATACGTTCTAGACGTACCGGCTGGCAACCGTCGTCAGCTGGGCAAAGGCTGGCTGTGGCTGGGGATAATGGCGTTGCTGGGTTCGGGTCTGTTTTCCCTGCTGCTGGTGCTGTCACGTACACCCTACATTCAGGACAGCATTCCATGGATTGATTTTTTCCATACGGCACTGGTTGTCCACGTGGACCTGTCGGTGCTGGTGTGGTTTCTGGCGTTTGGCGGCGTACTGTGGACCCTGAATTCCACCCCGCGTTTCCTGTTTCTCGGCTGGGCAGCGCTGCTGCTGGCCGGACTGGGCGCCGCGCTCATGATCGTGGTGCCGTTCCTCGGTCCGGGTAATCCGCTGATGAGCAATTATATCCCGGTGTTGCAGACCCCGCTCTTTAGCGTGGCATTGCTGGGGTTTGGCTTCGGAATAACCTTGCTGGTCTTGCGTGGCATGATCGCCAACCCGCTGGTTGGTTTGCGCATGGAAGGCGCGGGCGCATTACGCTTCGGTTTGAATACCGCTGCCGTGTCGGCCGTTATGGCGGTGTTCGCCTTTACCTGGTCGTATCTGGCGATACCCGACACTATCACGGGTAACTCCTATTTCGAGCTGCTGTTCTGGGGTGGCGGCCATATGCTGCAATTCACCTACACCCTGCTTATGCTGGTGGCCTGGCTCTGGCTGGCATCCGCCTCCGGCGTGCACCTGCCGCTGAGTCCCCGGGTGGTATTGGTTTTGTTTGTGTTCGGGCTGGTGGCCGTGTTTATGGCGCCGCTGATTTACTATGCCCATCCGGTTCTCTCGGCTGAACATATCAAGCTGTTTACCTGGCTCATGGCCTATGGTGGCAGCCTGGCGCCCGTGCCACTGGGGCTGGCGGTCTTTTACGGCCTGTTGCGCAGCGCCTCCGCATCCGCATTGCAGCTTCCCTTGCGCTCGGCCCTGTGGTGCTCGATGATCCTGTTCGGAATCGGCGGTGGTATCGGTTTTATGATCCAGGACAGCAATGTCACCATCCCCGCGCACTATCATGGCTCCATCGTGGGCGTCACACTGGCCTTCATGGGTTTGACATATCATCTCTTGCCGCGCCTGGGATACGCCAGGCCGAACATGAGGTGGGCCGCCCTGCAGCCTTACGTGTATGGCGGCGGCCAGCTGTTGCATGTTCTGGGGTTGGCGTGGTCGGGCGGCTACGGCGTGCAGCGGAAAGTGGCAGGTACGGAGCAGGGTCTTGATGGCCTGGAAAAGATTATAGCGATGGGGTTGATGGGCTTCGGCGGGCTGGTTGCCATCATCGGCGGTCTTGTTTTCCTGGTGGTGGTACTGGCTGCCATGACCAGGAGTCCACAGCCACAGCAGGGCGCGACTTGATGCGTCCAGGGGTAAATGGGGCATCAAGGAATCTGCCGGGTAGCGGGCGGGCAGGGTTTGCCGCGCTCGCACTGCCGCTTGTCTTCATACTGGCCGGAGTGCCACCGAGCGAAGCGAATCTCCCGGGCCCGCAAACATCACCAGCCCTGCGCAGCTCACCAACGGTGACTGAAGCCGGCGCGAATATCACTGGCGCTGTGGCAGGGGTGACCGCGCCTGCCGCCGGCGCTTCGGTAACGAAGTTTCCCGATCCGGTGGCGGAACAAACGCCAGTCGATGACGAACGCAAGGATTTGACGGTGTTCTTTTCCATCGGTGCGATTCTTGACGTGCTGCTGGTGGCGGCCTTCCTGATCTGGGCCGTCGGGCAGTGGCGCAAGGCGAATAAATAGGAGCTTGAGACCGATGTCTGAAACTACACCCAGGCCTTACGGAACACTGTTGCTTTTCGTTTTCTTTTGTCTGCTGCTGGCAGCGGTTTACTACTGGATGCTGCCTGGCAAGACGGTTCCGGATGAACTCCAGGGTGTGCTCCGTCCCGAGCCGGTGCCATTGCAGGCGTTCGAACTGGTCGATCAATACCGGCAGCCTTTTGATCTGGAACGCCTGAAAGGGAAGTGGAGTCTTGTTTTTTTCGGCTATACCTTTTGCCCTGACATCTGTCCGACGACACTCTCAACCCTGAGCGGGGTGATCAAGCGACTGCAAGCCGATCCGCAGGGACTTGCCGGCACACAGGTCGTATTCGTTACCGTGGATCCACGGCGCGACACCCCGGATGTCATTGAAAGCTATCTGAAGTACTTCAATGATACCTTCCAGGGTGTCACCGGCCCGCAGCAGGATATCGACGGCCTGGCCCGGCAGTTTGGCGCAGGTTACGTAACCGAGCCGGAAACCGTGGTTGGACAATACCTGGTCAGCCACACCAGTTCGATTTTCCTGGTCGATCCGCGCGGACGCCTGCTCGCTGCATTTTCCCCGCCGCATGACCCCGGCACCATTGCCGATCAGTTCCGGCAGATTCGCTCACTTTTCTGATGGGCGTACTCCCCGGCAAATTCATCCTCGCGGTTTTCATGGTGCTGGCCATACTGGCTGGATGCGGCCAGGAGGTTGCATACACACCGGCTGAACTGGGTGCATTTATTGACGAGTTGAAGGCAGATGGCGTGGACGGGTCGTTGTTTATACGGGCGCCTCTCAACGAGGACATGGACTACATCGCAGAATATACAATAGCAAGGTATGCAAGTACGCGTGTCATTTCCTTCTTCAAATTCAAGGATGCTGAAAAGGCTGAGGCGGGTCTGCGGGAGGCCTTGAAGAATGACAAATTGTCCGGACAGGCTAGCAATGCGTCATTTGTCATGGCAGCGACATTTTACCCCCCGGATGACGAGGCGGTAGCGAAGATAAAAGCGCGGTTTCTTGTGCACAAATTTGACTGATGAAAAAGACCCGCGTTCTGCTTGTGCTGCTGGTCCTGTGCATTGCAGTTGTCGGTCTCTTACACCTGGTGACGCCGCAGCTCGATGCGGTGCAGGAGTGGGAATCGCGTAAACCCCGTTTCCAGCAGGCGGCAGACCATGCCGAGCCCCTGGTCAGGGCCATCACCGCGTACGCGTCCGCCTTCGGCCATCCACCATCGGCACTCGTCGACCTCATACCAGACTATATTGAAAAACTGCCCGCCACGGGGCTGCAGGAATGCCGCAGCTTCGAATACCGTTCTCTCATGCACAAGCAGGGCTCGATCGTGTGGTATGACCTGGGTTCAAGGCAGGGCGAGCCGTATTCCGGGGCGAGCCGGTACAGCGTTGGTGATCCGGATCACACCATCCTGGTGTTTGTGCTGGATGCGAAGGAACAAATCGCCAGCGCCCTGATCGACCGGATGCCGAAAGGCCGCGAGCCGCTGGATTTTGATCCGGAACGCTGGAAGGCCGCCGCAAACCGCATCGAGATGGCGCTGGCGCTGGCAGATACCTACAGACTGTATGGCATGCCCAGAGACGTGTTCGAGGGTCTGCTTGGGGCTCCCGATGGCAGTCGGTCTGTGCACGGCACTCCCTGGGAATTGCGTATCAATTGCCCGACCGGTCTGCTGAACCACGATAGCTTTGTTTACTGGCCCACCGGGGAGTATCCGGAGCATCTGTATGGGGGGGTTACCGAGTCCGTTGGCAGATGGGTCTATGTCCACAGCTGAATTTCCATCCCTGGCGTGGAACGATTTCTGGCGGCCGATATGCTAGCATTAACGCTGCGCAAAGTTGCAGGGTGCCGTCTGAAAATGCGCTTCGGCATCCGCACAGAATCAATGTCGGAGGTCCGCCATGTTCGGTTTCAAGAGTTCTTCTGCCAGGGATAGCTCGCATTGCCTGCTGAAGGAGGTGGGTATAGCCGAGATCAACAAGCAGCACCTGCGCCTGGCGAGTTATGCCGTGGAGTTCAGCATGATCGTGGACGAGTTGTCCGGCAGGGAAGTCACCAACCAGGACTGGCGTCGAATCGACGCGCTGTTCAGCAAGATCATGCGCTACGTAGCGACACATTTCACGGAGGAAGAGGCGTTAATGCGCGAATACGGCTACCCGGACTATGCCGCGCACAAGAAACTCCATGACAAGTTCTCCGCGGAGATGATAAAACTGCAGGCGGACATCAATAACCGGAATATCAAGTTCAAGAAGAAAATGAGCAGCCTGCTCTGGGACTGGCTGTATCACCACATCAACGAAATCGATTATCAGTACCGGGATTTCTTCCTGAGCAAGGGACTCAGCTGAATTATCGCTTATTTCGTGCCGGCGGCCAGGTATTCACGCAAGCCGTCCAGTGATTCGACCGGCCTGGAACTGTCTCCCGATACATAAACACCGTCATGGAATGACGCCATGAGCGGCGTGTTTTCCGTATCCGCGTTCATGACTATATAAAGAGCGCCGCTGTTGCCATCGCTATCGTTGAAACGGATTTCGACACATGATGCGGCGGACGCTTTTCCGCTGACCCCGGGCCGCATGTCGCAGGTGGTCAGTGCGTCCGGCCATATCACCATGCTGCGGGATGGCAGCGTGGACTCAAGCCAGTCCACCAGGCTGACATCACGCAAGCCCTGTTCAAGTGACGACGCGGACAGTGAGCGGACGATATCCGGTACCAGTCTCTGCCCGTCAGTATTGAGTGCCACTGTATCCACATGCCACACGGCGCCATTATTCCTGGTTTGAACGCGCAGCCGTTCCACACCCTTGAAGGTCTTTGACCTGGCCGTGAAGCTGACCTGGCCTGGGCCGGTTACGCTGACCTGTTCATAGCGTGGCGCGCGGTCATCCTCGAAATCAAGATCGCGGCAATCCACCGGTCCGTTGGGCGCACAGGAATCCGGCTTCTCCACCGCATCGATCATCGATGCCGGCAAACGGCCCGGGTCCCAGCTGATAAAATGTCCACAGGCATCGAAGCTGATATTGAATGCACTGGTTTTCGCAACCAGGGTGTGGTTGTCCAGCACTTCATAATCGTCCTTCACGATGGAGGCGGCTTCCCTTGCACTCGTGTTGTCCTGGCCAGCCACAGCTCCCAGCATGCGCCATCCGGCATCCTGCCGGTCGTTTGCAGAAAAATCCGCGGTATTTTCCGACTGGCACATCACCACGGCATACTCGCCCAGATAATTAAAAGGGATATTGCGGTAGTAGCGCACAACCTTCAGCCTGATTTGCGGCCCTTGATAAAATTCATACTCATCCAGCCGTTGATTGGGTTCGCCGCAGGCAAGCAGCGTGAAAAGAAATATTAAGACAAAACAGCAGGCAAGCTTCTTCATGAGACGAGCAGGGGATGTTTTGTCAGCGCCACGGCGACGATATACATGAAGCAGAGCTGTGCGGCAATCCAGCTGCCTACGCGAACTCTCCTTGTTTTGCCATATGTCAGGGCCAGCATGCCAAGACCGATATAGAAAACCAGGACCACGACCTTGGTCGTCAGCCAGGCGTGGACAAAGGGGTACTGCCGGATGGTGACAGACAGAACGATGGCACTTGCGAGCAGTATCGTATCGATCACCGGCGGCAGGCGCCGGGTCCACTTGCGCTGCAACAGGTCCGAGTCAATGATCATCCATATGCCGCGGATAAAGAACAGCATGAAGGTGATGATCACGCAGGAAACGTGTACATATTTTGCTGTCAGTAACGCAGTGCCGGTCATATGTTCCCTGTTTTGAGCGGTGTGATACCCTTTGACTGCTGTTGAAAACGGTTCGGACTGTATCGGGTGCTGAAAATGGAAATAATCTATTACACAATCGCCGCCATATTCCTGTATCTCGTCTCAGACCGGATTCTCAACCTGATCGAGATCAGGCGCGGCGCACGTTTCGAAAACCGTTCGCTGGTGTTTTTTGTGATCATCATGGTGCTGTCGGTAGTCCTGTTCAACCTGATCCAGCATTTTCGTCCGGCCGCGGAGTCACCTGTGTCCACGCAGGACGACCAGGCCGGACACGAAGCAGGGATGCTGCAGCAGTAACACATCTTTACTGATAGAAGAACTTGCCGGTTTCAGAGTCGAAATTGACGACCAGCAGCTGTGCCGGTTTCAGGGATACCGTTCGCTCGTCGGTATGTGTGTGGCCCTGCACATGCACACTGTCGTTCATTCCCACGGTCAACTTGTGTTCACCAGCCGGTACTTTGGCGCTGACGTAGACATCGATTCCGAGGTCATTGTACAAGCCCGGTGGATGGAAAACTTTCCCGATGATTGGCTTGTCGTCCAGCAACAGGTCCACGGTGACGGGTGAACGTTCACGCGGACAGTCCACAGGAGCGCGCATATTGGGTGGCAGCCTGGCCAGTTCCTCCTGGGAAAGCGTGTGGCATTCCTCAATCCGCACTCCGGCGTGGGAAAATGCCATCGTGATGACTGCCTGGTCGGGTGTCAGATGGGTGTAAGCCGGCGCGGCCGAGAAGTACCATACCAGGAGCATGAAGACACCGTAGTTCACGGCCTGTAAGGGATAGCGCAGGAAAAAAGGCACTCCGCTACTCCCGCTGCTGCGCGGCGATGGTGTCAGCCACGTCGTTCCCCAGCGTGGCAATGTGGCGCTGAAAATCGTCAAGATGACGACGCAGTTTTGCCCCGTCGGTTGCGGCGGCACGAAATATGGTGATGCGCTCACGTCTGGCGCGTGTTCGCAGCACCGGCTTGCGTCTGCCCTCGAAACGCTGCTCCATCCAGGTATTTCCCAGACGGAAGAAGCAGTCACCGCTGCGGCATCCTGTAATGAAGACCCCGTCCGCACCCTTTGCCTGTGCGTATTCAACGAGAGTGGGCGGGATCATTCCGGTGCAGAACAGGCTCAGCACGGCGACATTGTCTGACTGCAGTCCTGTGACGTCGATGGCATTGTCACAACCGAATACCATAATCCGGGTATCGCCCTTGAGTTCTGCCAGCGCCGATTCAGTCTGCGTCCGGATTTCGTCGATCGCGAACTGGGGCATATCGATGCCGGTTTCCAGTGTGCTTGCTGCTTGCCGGAAAGGATTGGATGAGTGACAGGAGCCGACACAGATGCCGCAGGCGCCGCACTGGGCAGGGTTGACAACGACCTCGTTTTTCCAGCGGGCCCCGTCACTGCGCGCACGTACCGTGATGGCGTCGAACGGACAGTCTTCGGCGCATTGGCCACAGCCATTGCACTGATCGAGATGCACCACCGCCACAGGCCCGGTTTTTCTGGGCGGCAGCCAGGGCATGATCATCAGCAGCAGGGTGACGCTGGTCGTCAGTAGCCAGACCTGATCTGCCGGCCACCTGTCGAGCAGGGGGTAGACATTGAGATAGAACCAGTCGAGTTTCAGTACCGCTGGCACCCTGGAGAGGTCCGCAGGTGCATGGCTGGTCGCCGGTACCAGCAGCGACAGTACGAGCAGCGCCAGTAAACTGCCCACCGCCAGACCCCGGGGGGCACTGATCTCGACATGGGAGAGCCGCTTGACATGAAGCCAGATGACAACGGCCAGTAATATCGGCTGTCCCAGCAGGTGCAGGAAGCCCATCAGGGTGAACAAGCGGTCTGTGAGCTGTCCCGTGAGGAAATCACGCGCCATGGAACCCGTCACCACCGGCAGTGAATCCATTAGCTGGGAGGAGAGGGTCGCAACATACAGCCCCAGTTCATCCCATACGAGCCAGTAACCGGTAATACCCAGGGTGATAACGAACCACAGGGCTGGCACCCCGGTGACCCAGGACCACCAGCGGAAGCCATGATAGCGGCCGAGGGCGAACTCGCGGAACATATGCAGCAGAATGGTGACCACGGCGGCATCCGAGGCATAGCGATGCAGGCTGCGCATAATGCCGCCCGCATACCATTGCTTGTGGGTTATGGCCTCCACCGAGGTATAGGCACCGACAATGCTGGTGTCGAAAAAGATGAACAGGTAAAGGCCGCTGATGAGTACGACCCAGAAGAAGAAGAACGTGAGTGTGCCCAGGTGATAGAGGGGGTTCCAGACCGGCCCGAAAGATATGTTGAACCAGTCCTCGAGCAGGAGATAACTGCGCTTGATGGGATTAACGCGTGCGTTCACGGATGACATCTCCCGGGTTTCACCGGTGTGTGCGAATCAGTCTGCCCACGCACCAGGCATGCCGGTGGCTGTGCCGAAAAAGCATACTCATCGCCGGATACATCATCCTTGATATTTCTCAAGTGCGTGCGGAGTCCCGGCCCTGCCTGAATTCGCGTACCAGGAGAAAGATGCCGGTAAGTATAATGGAAGCCCCGATAGCCATGCCAATAAACAGGGAATAGTCGAAATAGTAGGCATCGCGCACCGGGTCGTAGCTGGTACAGAACAGGTTCACCTTGTCCAGCAGTCCGGCGAGCAGGCCCTGATTCGGCTTGGGTCGTCCGAACACGAGTTCCTTGAGGGGTTCTACCAGTAACGGTGTATCGAATACCTCTCCGTACACCTGCCGGTAGACGCGACCCTCGGCGTCGATCACCGTGGTCTGCGTGATATGGTCGAACCCGCTGGGTGAAGAATAAAACTCAAACCCCAATTCCTTGCTCAGGACATTGACGGTATCCGGGCTGGCGCTGAGCAGGTACCAGCCGCGGTCATCGATACCCTGCTTTTTGGCGAACTGGATCATGGCCTGCGGGCTGTCGTTGTAGGCATCGAAACCGAGCACGGCAACGTTGAAGCTGTCTTCACCCAGGGCCTTGCGTGCCTTCTCGACTACCCCGGCGAGATGGCGTGTGGTCATGGGGCAGATCTGGGCGCAGCTGGTATAGATCAGGCTCAATACCAGCGGCTTGCCGCGCAGTTCGTGCATGGGCAGGGCGCGACCTTTGTCGTCGGTCAGGGAGTGATTGCCGAGCACCTGGCCGATGGCGTCCTGGCTCTTCTGAAGGGCTTCCTTGTAGCGAAATTCCTTGACCGGGTCCAGCGGCAGATTTCCTCTCGCCGATCCGTATGCTGCCTGGGCTACGCAAAAAAATGCGCAACACATAACAGCGAGTAGCAGGACGGGAGACCGGGACGCATACCGCATGTTCGAGTGCCTCAAGGGCGAATAACGCAGCACACGTTATCAGCCAATCAGCTGGGCGTCGAGTACGGCAAATACCAGTAGCACAATTAATTGAACCAGTGAGGCGAAAAAGGCACGCATGCCGTTCCCCGGGGAGGTGTCCTGCACCAGTAGCAGGCTACGGTAGATAAAATATCCGCCCCCGAGCAGGGCGCCGGCCAGGTACAGCCAGCCGAGGCCAAAGAAAAACGGCAGGATGGAGGTGCCCACCAGCAGTAGCGTGTGAGCCAGCACCACTTTGGCTGCTGTTGCATTGCCCACCTGCACCGGCAACATGGGCACGCCGACGGCCTCGTAGTCCTTGTGCCGCGCGATGGCCAGGCTCCAGAAATGCGGAGGGGTCCAGAGGAACAGCACCATGGCCAGTATCAGGGGGACTGGTCCCAGGCCGGGATCGACCACGGCCGCGCCGGCGAGCACGGCAAAGCTGCCCGAGGCGCCACCGATCACAATGTTCATCGATGTGCGGCGTTTCAGCCATACGGTATAGACGACGGCATAAAAGAACGCGCCCAGAAAGATATACAGGGCAGCCATGCCGTTGAGCAACCACCCGGCCATGCCCACGCCGACCAGCAGCATGGCGCCGATCAACAGCAGCCACCAGCGTTCATGCGCAAAGGCGCCGGTCACGAAGGGGCGGTCAGCGGTGCGGCGCATGCGCGCATCGATGTCGGTCTCGTAATACTGGTTGAATGCGCCTGCACTGCTGGCCGCCAGCAGTACGGTGGCGGCCAGAACCAGCACCTGCCCGGGAGCTACCGGATGCCCGGGTGTCACGACCAGGGCCACCACAGAGGTGAGAGCCATGACGATACCGATGCGCAGCTTGAAGAGATTGGACAACTGATTAAGCAGCGCCGGCCAGTCAAATGGCTGTGTTAATGCAGCATTTACAGAGACTCTTGGCATAATCGTGTACCCGTAAAGTCAATGCGGGGCGAGGTGATACCCCCGCCCCGCACGGGCGCTAGCTGAGCGGCCAGACTGAGGCCAGATACTTCCAGTTGATGAAATAATACACAACGAAGGAGACCAGCAGCACCATCGCCAGCGCAAAGGTGCCGGGAGCTTCAAAACCGGCTGAACGGTGCTCCCCGAGAGGCTCCGCCATGGGCAGCACGGCAGGCTGCGCCGTGTAGTTACCGGACGACAGCGGTATGCCGAAGCTCTGCAGGAAACCGGCTGACGGATCCAGTTGCTTGCCGAACACCAGGGAGCCGACCGTGATGAGCAGGTAGGCGCCGCCGCCGATAACGGCAAGCACCGCTCCCATGCCGGCGATACCCATCAGGGTGTAGGCCATGCCCGAGTACTCGAAACTCAGCGCAGCACCGGTGAAGTCCATGTCCCAATGACGCCGGGACACACCGAGGGTGCCGGCACCCAGCATGAACAGGATCAGGATGGTCATACCTGCCCCGAACAGGTAGGGCTGCCACTTGGCCAGTGTGGGCAGAATCATCTGGCGCCGGAACAAAACGGGGATCAGGAAAAATGTCAGACCCATGAACGTCAGGGTGGTGCCGACCGCCACCGTGGCGTGGAAGTGGGCCGGGACATAGATGGTGTTATGGATGATCAGGTTGATCTGTTCCGTACCCATCACAACACCCGTAATGCCACCGATAAACCCGAAAATGATAATCGAGATAAAGGTGGAGGAGAATACCGGGTTGCCCCAGGGCGCCTTGCGCAGCCATTCGAACAGGCCGTGCGTATAGCCTTTCTGGCGCTGGGCGACTTCCATGGAGCCCGGTACCGTCAGGCCATGGATCATGCTGGCCAGGACCGCGAGATACATGGCATAACTGGTGTTGAAGATCTTCCACTCGGCGCTGATACCCGGGTCCACCAGGATGTGATGGGCGCAGGCGAGTTGCAGGAACAGGATGTAGAGCAGAAATGCGGTGCGGCTCACTTTCTCCGACATGGGGCGTGCACCGAATACCAGGCCAGCGACCAGGTACCATACCGACACATGCGCGACGACGTTGATCTGCTGGGAGGAATGGCCCATGCCCCACCAGATGAGGCGGTACATCTCCGCATCGATGTTCGCAATATAGCCGATCGACCACAGGAAGGTGGGGATCAGGATGATGGCGCCGCTGGCGATGGTGAATACGGCGATAATGGCGGCGGTCATGGCGCCGAAGGTGACCAGCGGTATGGAACCCTCATAGGTGCGTTCGTTCCTGGCAGTAACCAGGGTACCGAAAAACACGAAGCAACCGATCAGGGCGCCGACCGCAAACAGGATCAGTCCCAGGTAGAAATGCGGTGCTGCCTGCATCGGAACATAGGAGGTCATCATGACGCTCGAACTGCCCTGGAAAATGGCCACGTTGGTCGT
Organism: uncultured Gammaproteobacteria bacterium; assembly: GCA_963748215.1. Taxonomy (GTDB): domain Bacteria; phylum Pseudomonadota; class Gammaproteobacteria; order UBA9214; family UBA9214; genus UBA9214. The sequence continues at coordinate 320,075 of CAVVHS010000006.1, forward strand.
AATCGCACCGATCAGCATCAGCGCAAAGCCCAGCCAGGCCCAGCGCGGTGTCGCCAGCCTGCACCTCAGCAGGGTCGAGGATGCAAAATAGAGAATCGCGATTTCGAAGAAAATGATCCAGAAGATCAGTGCGTCGATGCCATGTGCCGTGAGGAACATGTAGAACTGATCAGCAGGCAGCAGGTGCACCGCCGGCCAGCGTGTCAGTGCCACACCGAGCGCCAGCACGCCGGCCACCAGCAGGGAGACGGCGGCGGCGACTGCGTTGGCCTTCATCAGGCTTTCAGCTTGCTTGTCGAAATACAGGCCCGTGTCGGGGCAGAGTCTAAAGTTTGCCATGCCTCATCACTCCTTCACGTAAATTCTGCCGAGCATGGTATGGTGACCAATGCCGCAGAATTCGTTACAGACCACGCCGTACTCACCGGCGACATCAGGGGTTATCGTCAGCACCATTTCATAGCCGGGAACCACCTGCATATTGATGTTGACGGGCTGCAGGGAGAACCCGTGCTGCCAGTCCATGGAGGAGAGGTGCAGTCGGTAGCTCTTGTCTTTCTCCAGTTCCAGGATCGGCCACCATTGCCACAAACGCCCCAGCATATAGATGTCGCTGCCAGCCGGCGGATGCACAACCGGGATCTTCTGCTCGGTTTCGGTACGGACAGTATACTGGTCGATCATGTCCTGGACCTTGGCGCCGAATTGGGCTGGCGTGGTCCGGTAGGCTTCGCTGGAGAGGTTCTGTTTTCCGTACACATGCCAGTACGGCATCATGAAAAACATGATCAGACACCAGATCAGCGCAATGCCGATCCAGACGATTTCCTCGCGGCCAACGGGTACCTTCCACCAGATGCGCTGTGCGGGCGGTAAATAAGAAGTCATGGCTGTGTGATCCTCCCTGGGTATCGACTATTGAGCGATGGGCAAGCTGAGGATTTCCATGATCCCCCAGATGATGTAGAAAACCGTAGGCATTGCGACACCGATGAAAAGCAGCAGGAACGGGTTTTCCAGCAGGGACTGCATTGCCGGGATGCGTTCGTCTTCGTTACTGGGGTTGTTACCTGGATCAGCCATGGTTTTCTCCTTCGGGAACGCCTGTGTTACGGACAATCAGTTCACATGTGACCAATTGCCGCAATCATCTTGAATAACTGGCAAACCATCCTTGATATAAGTCAAGGCAGCCAATTTAGTTCCAATGCCCGCACTGGTTCTGCATTGTTCAAAACCGGTAATGCCGCTGACCTGGCAAACCGTGTGTGCCGGGCATCTGCTGGCTGTAGTGCCGGTTCAGGCTGTCTGCCCCGCGCGTGGCTGCATGAGCCCGTTATATCCCGTCTTGTTTCCGGTCGCCGGTCGCGACAGTGATCTGCGTGATGGTCGAACCCGCTGGGTGAAACGTCGATTAATCAACATCTTTATCATGTTACATGGATGTATTAATGAAGAACGTGCCGGCAGGAACTATCCTGTGCGTTACTTATCCAATCCGTTCACTACCGGTTGTCAGTTCAGGTGGTGAGCTGATTACGGGTGAATGATACGGGAGAACAGCGTCATGGATTTGTCAGTCAAGGAAAACATCTATCTGCAACGGGAACAACTCGCAGGCCTGCTGCACGCGCCGCTGGCGCATCTGGCCGAGAAATGTGCGCCGGCCTGGGATGACCGCCAGCAGCTCAATGACGTACTCATGGACGGTTTCGCCAGCATTCCGCATTGCAACTACCTGTACTGCCTCAATACCAGCGGTGTGCAGGTCTCTGACAACATCGGGCAGCATGGCGTGAGGACCGATTATTTCGGCCGCGACCGTTCGCAGCGCCCCTACATGAAAGAAGCGGTACCGGTGTGGGGCTTTCTGCTCTCGGACGCCTACATCAGTCTGTCCGAGAATCGGCCCTCACTCACGGCCCTGGGGGTCGTGCACGACGGTTCCGGTACCCTCGGCTACGTAGGGGCCGATTTCGACCTGCGCAACCTGCCGGCGACACCGAAGCTCTACGAGGAATCCGCGATCTGGCGCCAGATCAAGGGTGATCCGGCCATTCGCGGTGCGGTGTTCCAGCAACACCGCATCGAGAGCCCCATGGATCGCAATTTCGAGCAGACGCTGTCCATCCTGGAGGAATTGCTGACCCAGCGTGGTGTCTTCCAGTGCCAGATTCACTTTTCAAGCAGCCAGATCACCCTCTGGACGGCCGACGACCCGTTCCGCTACCGGATTCTTGATCACGAGGCCCTGAGCGACCCGGACATCTGCCTGGTCTATCCGCCGCGTGCCTATCCGCCGGATGCGGTCATTCCGCAGGACACCATCGCGCGCATTCTGGAGACGCTTCAACCACTGCGCATGACCGACGAGAACCTCTACCTGCGCATGTCCTCGATCAACATCTTCAACGGCATGATCAGCCTGACGTTCTCCTGTGATGGTTCGCACTATATGCGCTACGACGAGTTCCTCGTCAAGAACACCGCCTTCTGGTTCGGCACCGCCGCCTGCGCCTGACAGGCTACCGGCGCATTCAAAAGCACCTGTAGATACAAGGAGCGGACCGCGTCCGCGATCCTTTCATAGCCTGCACGGACGGGTTATCAGTGACTGGTGCCTTCGGAACGCGTGATCTTGTTGTAGACGTTGTACTTGCCGACCGGTTTCTTCATCGGGATGCGCTTGACCTCTTCCAGTGTGTCGGCGTCGTAGACCACGATGGCGCCATCCATCTCCCAGATGCTCAGCAGCGCGTACTTGCCGTCACGGGTGAATTCGACATGGGCCGCGGTCTTGCCGGGGGCAGGACGCAGGGTTCTGACGATCTCGAGCGTCTGCTTGTCGATGACATGTACGGCGTCCTTGTCCGGGCCGGAAAAGACATCGACCCAGGCATAGCGCGAGTTTTCATGGCTGCGCATGAAAAAGCCCGGGCCGAGCGTTTTGATCTTCTTCACCGTCTTCCAGTCTTTCATGTCGATGACAGTCACCACGCTTTCTTTCAGGTTCGGCGTGGCGAGCACGGTCGTGTCACCATAGGGCCAGGTGATGCCCGATCCGAGGTGTGGCATACCGGTCAGTTCCACGTCGGCGATCTTGCGCCCGACAATCAGGTTCACTACCTGGCCATTGTTGCTGTTGCGGGCTGCACCGATCAGGTGCTGGTAGGACGGGTCAAAAAAGAAGTCATCCAGGTAGTCGTCCAGCTCGATGCGCCGCACCGGGAAGCGGCCGGTCTCGGCCAGGCCCTCACCCATGCGGTAATCGTGCACCAGGCCGCGGTACACCGGCGGCGGGTTGTCGCTGTAGTTGATTTCCCAGACTTCCTGCAGGTCCTTGAGTGCGACGATGAAACTTTCCCGTGGCGGGGCGGTGTAGACCGCACTGACCCGCGAGCCCTGGCCGGAATCGTCCTGTACGGGGATCACCCTGATCAGGCTCAGATCGCGGGCATCCAGCACGACCAGCGTATGAGGCAGGTAGTTGCCGACCATCACGAAACGGTCATCAGCGGATACCGCGGCGTTGCGCGTGTTGATGCCGGCACGGATCTCGGCGATGGTCTCCAGCCGGTACATGTCGAACTTGCTGATCCAGCCGTCGCGCGAGGCGAAATACACATAGCGTCCGGTGGCTGAGTATTTGGGGCCACCATGCAGCGCATAGCGTGACTTGAAGCGGTGAATCGGTTCCAGCTTGTCGCCGTCCAGTACCGAGACATGGTGATCGCCGGCCTCGACCACCAGGAACAGGTTGAGCGGATCGGCGCTATAGACCGGCTTGAGATCCGCCGCCGCGGCTGCCAGCAGCTCCGGCTTGTGAATAACGTGGCTCGCACGGATTTCTGCCTCGCCCCACACGGGCATTGTCGCAGGACTGGAGTAGATATAGGTGACGAGGGCATCGATCTGCTGTGCATCGAGTTTGCCGGCGAAGGCAGGCATCTGGGTCGCCGGCAGGCCACCGGCGATGACCGTGGCCGCGTTGTCCTTGCGCAGGCGCTGCAGGTTGTCCGGCAGCAGTGCCGGTCCCGTGCCGCCGAGGCGATCGGCGCCGTGGCAGCCGGCACAGTGTGCGTTGTAGAGTGTTGCGGCATCCGGTTCGGCAGCGCTGGCATGGTTGAGGAGTACGGTGCAGACACCTGCAATTAACCAATTCAAGCGTACTTGTGCTGGACGTCCCATAATTTACCTGGATGCTGCGTAGGAGTGTTACTGGTGCGCAAAGCGCACCCTACAACTTTATCTCAATTCCATTTCGTAGGGTGCGCTCAGCGCACCGCCATGTTCAGCTCGCACGCCGTATGGTGCGTACCTGCAATGCCATGGGTTCCGGTTTTGCGTCAGCGTAATCCGCCGGGTCGATGTCCAGTTCCCGGTCATCCAGGTAGCAGGCCGGATCCTCCCACCACGGGTCGCCGGTCATCTGGAAGGCGCGCACGCGGGTGTTGCCGCCGCACACCGCCCGGTAGCCGCACACACCGCAGCGTCCGCGCAAGGGCCGCGGCGAGGCCTTGAGGCCCGCCATCAGCGGGTCGCGGGTGTCGACCCAGATTTCGGAGAACGGCCGTTCCCTGACATTGCCCAGGTTGTAGTTCCACCAGAAGGTGTCCGGGTGCACGTTGCCCAGGTTGTCGATATTGGCGATGTTGACACCGGAGGAATTGCCGCCCCAGTTCACCAGCCGTTTGTGCAGCTCGGCATGACGTTCCGGCAGGTGGCGCGCCACCCAGTGCAGCAGGTAGACCGCATCGGCGTCGTTGTTGCCGGTGACGAACTCGCGCTTGCCGCCGGCCTGCACATCGGTCCAGCAGGCGTCGAACAGCTGGTCCATGACCTGCCGGGTGGTGCTGTGGATGACATCGGAGGCGCGATGCCGGTTGCCGCGGCCGCCGTAGTTCAGGTGTGATACGTACAGCTTGTCGACACCTTCCGCGTCCATCAGGCGCAGGATGTCCGGCAGCTCATGGGCGGTGTCCTGTGTCGGGGTGAAGCGCATGCCGACCTTGATGCCGGCGTCGCGGCACAGGCGAATGGCGGCCAGCGAGGCGTCGAATGCCCCCTGTTTCTGCCGGAAGCGGTCGTGCGTGGCGCGCATGCCGTCGAGGCTGATGCCGACATAGTCGTAACCGATGGATGCGATGCGTTCGATGTTGTCCGCGTCGATCAGCGTGCCGTTGCTGGACAGGCCGACGTAGAAGCCCATGGCCCTGGCGCGCGCCGAGATATCATAGATATCCGGGCGCAGCAGCGGTTCGCCGCCCGACAGGATCAGCACCGGCACACCGAAGCGCTTGAGGTCGTCCATGACCGCGTAAATCTCGGTCGTCGATAATTCACCGGGAAAATCGATATCCGCGGAAATCGAATAGCAATGCTTGCAGGTCAGGTTGCAGCGCCGGATCAGGTTCCAGATCACCACCGGGCCGGACGGCTGGCGCGCCGCCGGAATGGTATCGGGCGGCGGTTGCGACAGCAGTTGCATGTAATGCGAGATGCGGAACATATCAGCCTCCCAGCCGCAGGCCGGTTTTTTTCAGGATACGGCTGCTGAACAGGATATCATGGCCGCGCTGCCGCGCGCCGAGCACGCCGGCGATCCGCTCCACCAGCGCGGCCACCTCGGGCCGGCTGTGGCCGTGCACCATGGCGAACAGGTTGTAGGGCCAGTCCGGCAGTACCCGCGGGCGGTGGTAGCAATGGCTGACGAAATCGAGCCTGCCGACTTCCGGGCCGACCGCACCGATGAACTCGTCCGGGATGTCCCACACCGTCATGCCGTTCGCCGTATAACCCAGGCGGTAATGGTTGGGTACGGCACCGATGCGGCGGATGCGGCCATCGGCCAGCATGGCGTTGATGCGCTCCATTACCCGTTCGGGCGTGACGCCGAGTTCGGCCGCAAGCCAGTGATAGGGGCGGGCGTCCAGCGGTAACCCGGTCTGCGTGGCCAGCACCAGGCGCCGGTCCAGGTCTGGCAGTGACTCTGTCGCGCATGCTGCCTTGCCGGTCGTCATGCACTAAACCTCGAAATGCAGGCCGACATAGAACTCCTCCAGCTTCGGCAGGTTCAGGACCGCCAGTCCGGTGACCTGTTCGATACGCTCGATGGCCGACTGCAATGCCGCCGGTGTTTCCGTGGCCAGCACGAACCACATGTTCATGTGATGATCGCGCTGGTAGTTGTGTGCGACCTCCGGCAAGGCATTGACTGTATTCGCCACGGCCTCGAAACGTTCCTGCGGAACATGCATCGCGCACAGGCTGAGCGCGCCACCCATCTGCTCGGCATGAAACAGCGGGCCGAAGCGCGTCAGCAGGCCATCATCCAGCATGCAGCCGATGCGCGTGATGAGCTCGCTTTCCGTGCTGCCCAGCCGATCGGCAACCTCGAGGAAGGGCTGCTCGCAGACCGGGAAGCCGCCTTGCAGTTCGTTGATGATGCGGCGGTCCAGTGCGTCCATCAGCCCGCTATCCGGTAATGTGCGCCGCGCTGCCTGAAGCGCCGGCCGCTGAACAGTATTTCGTGCGGGGTGTCGCCCAGACCGAGCGCAGTGGTCATGCGTTCGATGCACGCCAGCACCTCGTCGCGGTCCTGGCCGTGCACCATGCAGAACAGGTTGTAGCGCCAGCCGGGCAGGCGGCGCGGCCGCTGGTAACAGAGCGTGACGCAATCCTGGTCGCCCAGTTGCCGGCCGATCCGGTCGACCTGGTCATCCGCCACGTCCCACACCACCATGGCGTTGGCGCGGTAGCCGAGTTCGTGGTGGCGCACGACCACGCCCAGGCGCTTGATGATGCCGCGCTCGAGCAGGCTGCGCAGCTGCTCGATGACCCCGGACTCGGTACAGCCAATGCGCTCGGCGATTGCCTGGTAGGGCCGTGATACCAGCGGCAGGCCGCCCTGGATCGCCTCGATCAGGTCCTCGGCGCTGCCGGCCGTGTCTGCCACGGGATGTGTCCCGGTGTTTGCCGTGTCACGGTCAACCGTCATGTTTGCCACACGGTCAAACCGCAGATGGAAACCGAGGTCGATGTGATAGTCCCGGACCAGCGGCAGCGACATGACATCAAGGCCGCTCTGCTGCCGGATGGCGTCGAGAGTGGCCGCGATGCCCTCCTGATTCGGCGCCGTGAGCACGAACCACAGGTTGAAACGGTGTTCGCGCTCGTAGTTGTGGTTGACCTGGGGGAAACCGTTCACGAGCGCCGCGATCCGTTCCAGTTGCGCGGCGGGCACCGCCATCGCCGCCAGGGTGCTGGCGCCGATGGTGTTGGGCCGGAACACCGCGCCAACGCGGCTCACCACGCCCTGTACCTGCAGGTCATGCAGGTGGTCGAGCAGGGTGGCGGTGCAGGTGTCCAGCTCCCGCGCGATGTGGTCGAACGGTTGCGGATCGAGCGGGAATTCCCTCTGGTAGTCGTTCAGCAGGCGCTGGGTCAAAGGCGTCATGGCTACAACCCGATACGGTGGGCGCGGTCGGTGAAGAAAATCCCGCTCGGCTTGACGGCGGGCAGCGTTGCCGTTTTCTCCAGGCTGGCGGTGTCGTAGACATCGATACGGTCCTCGTCGCGCACCGACAACCAGAGCTTCTCGCCGCGCGGCGTGAATTCCATGTGCAGCACCGCCTTGCCGGGTTTCAGGGTCTTGATGATGTCGTGCGACTCGACGTCGATGACCTGCACGGTGTCATTGTCCGGGTGGGCGAAATTGACCCACACCTGGCGGCCGTCGGGGCGGGCCATGACGAACACCGGCTGGCCGTGTACCTCGATGGCGGCCTGCTGCTGCCAGTTGTCAGTGTCCACCACCAGCACCCTGTGCTGGCCGACGGCGGGGACGAAGGCGAGACGTCCGGCCATCGCCCAGCCTTCGAGATGCGGCATCTTGTAGACGGGTAACTTTTCATCATGTGCCGCGTAGCCCTCGAGGATGCGGCGTACGCCGCGTTCCGGGTGCCACAGGTCGAGCAGGGCCATGCTGTCGTCGCCGAACAGGCCGGCGATGTAGTAGCGGCCATCCGGGGTGATCAGTGCGTCGTAGGGCGCGCGCCCGATGTTCTCGAAGCGGGTCAGCTGCGGCTTGCGCGGCTCGGCCATGTCGGCGATCCAGATCTGGTCCGCGTCGTACAGGCTGAACACGAAACGGTTGCCGGGGGCGTCGACCAGGCCGATGACCTTGGAAAATTTTCCGGGGGCGTATTCGGCAGGGATGTCGGCGACCGGCTCGAGCGTGGCGGCGTCGAAGACGCGCACGCCGCCCGGTTCGTAATTCGATACAGCGACCAGGCGGCCGTCCTGCGAGATCGCACCGCCGATGCTGTTACCGGCTTGCAGGATGCGCTTGTCGATGCGGCCGGCCAGCAGGTCGACCCGGGTGAGGCCACCGTCGCGGCCGAACACGTAGGCATAGCGGGCATCGCGCGAGAACACCACGGAGGCATGCGACAGGTCGCCGAGTCCGTCGATCTCCGCCAGCCGGGTATCGGTACTGTGTTCGACCACCAGCAGCTGGCCCGTGGCGCGCTCGATAACCACGCCGAGGTCGCCGGTGCCGCGCAACTCCGCGAGCAGCGGCAGGCTGAGCAACAGTGTGCCGATCAGCAGCAGTGCCCTCATGGTGTTTGTCCCGCCTCCATCAGGGTGTCCACCAGCCAGGCGATGTCGTCCTCGCCGAGCAGGGTTTTCCAGGGCGGCATGGGGGTACCGGCGCGGCCGTCGCGGATGGTGGCGACCAGTAACTCGCGCGGTTTGCCGGCCAGCGCCTGCGCGGTCAATGCCGGTCCCAGGCCGCCGGTCAGGCGCATGCCATGACAGGAGCCGCAGTCCTGATGCAGCAGGTTTTGCAGTTCCCGTGCACGTTCTGCCGACAGGGGTGCGGCAGCTGCCGGCAGGCAGGGCAGGATGGCCAGCAGCAGAACCGGCAGGCTACGCATATTGCAGCTCGGCTTCATCCGCGTCTGGCTGCACAGTGCCCAGTTCGGCGGCCAGCGCGACCACGTCGCCGATCACCAGCAGGGCAGGGGATTCGATGTTGCCATCGGCCGCCGTTGTCTCCAGCTGGCCAATGGTCGTAATGAAATTGCGTTGTCGCGGCGTGGTGCCGCGCTCGATGATGGCTGCCGGGGTGCTGCTGTCGCGCCCGGCGGCCAGCAGTTTGGCCACGATCAGGCCCAGGTTGGACAGGCCCATGTAGATGACCAGGGTCTGGTCGCGGTCGGCCAGGGTGCGGCTGTCGATGATGAGTTCATGGTCGTCACGGCGATGACCGGTAATGAAGCGTACACCGCTGGCCAGTCCACGGTGGGTCAGCGGGATGCCGGCATAGGCCGCGCAGGCCTGGCCGGCGGTAATGCCGGGCACGACCTCGAAGTCGATGCCCGCCCGTACCAGGGCCAGTGCCTCCTCGCCGCCGCGGCCGAAGATATACGGGTCGCCGCCCTTGAGGCGCACGATGGTCTTGCGGGCATCGGCCTGTTCGATGAGCAGGGTGTTGATTTCCGACTGGCTCAGGGTATGGTGACAGGTCGCCTTGCCGACGTAGATGCGGTCGGCGTGTGGCGGGATCAGGCGCTGTATTTCGCCCGATATCAGCCGGTCGTAGATGACGGTGTCGGCCTGTTGCAACAGGCGCAGGGCCTTGACGGTCAGCAGGTCGGGATCACCGGGACCGGCCCCGACGAGATAGATCCTGGCGTGTTGAGACATGGTTGTCAGGCTCCCCGGGATGAGGGGGCGGGCATGGAAAACCGATACGATCTTCCATGCCCGGCACCACCGCGTTTAGTAGATGTCGTGCATGGTATTGCGGACGTTGAACTTGCCGGTCGGCGTCACCAGGCGCTTGTCCTTGATCACCGTCTTCAGCTTGCGGGTCTTGTCGTCCACCACCACGATGGCGGATTCCTCCTCCTTGCCGCTCCAGACCGAGAACCAGACCTCGTCACCCGCTGCATTGTATTCCGGCTGTACGACGCGCTTGGGACCCTCGCCCAGGCCGGCCCATTCGGCGATCGGCAGTACTTCAAAGCCCTTGTCGAGGTTGTTTATGTCATACACCGCGACGCTCTGGCTGATCTTGGCATCCGGATTGAGCGTGGTATCGACCCACAGATTGCTGGACTTGGGATGCGATTTGACGAACAGCGATCCGCCGCCCTGTCCCTTGAGGGTACGCACCACCTTCCAGGCGTTGTCCTTGTGGTTCACCGGGTCGGTGCCGATCACGGTGACGTTCTCGTTACCCAGCGCACTGGTCACCCAGACCGGGCCGTACTTCGGGATCGACCAGGTTGGCACCGCGACCCGGGTGCGGAATCTTGGTGACATCGACCAGTGCCGTCAGCTTGTCTTCCTTGGAATCGATCACCGCGATCTTGTCCGACTGGTTGGCCGCCGTCAGGAAATAGCGGTGAGTGGAATCCCAGCCGCCGTCATGCAGGAAGCGGGCAGCACCGATGGTGGTTACCTTGAGGTTTTCGATATCCTCGTAGTTGACCATCAGGACCTTGCCGGTCTCCTTGACGTTGACGATGAACTCCGGATGCTCGTGCGAGGCCACGATAGCGGCCACCCGCGGCTCCGGGTGATATTCCTGGGTGTCCACGGTCATGCCACGGGTGGAGACGATCTTCAGCGGCTCCAGCGTCTCGCCATCCATGATCACGTACTGGGGCGGCCAGTAGGACGCCGGCGATGGCGTACTTGTCCTCGTAGCCCTTGTACTTGGAGGTCTCGACGGAGCGCGCCTCCAGGCCGATCTTGATTTCGGCCACGTTGTCCGGCTTTTTCATCCACAGGTCGATCAGGTTGATCTTGGCGTCACGTCCGATCACGAACAGGTAGCGGCCCGAGGTGGAGTAACGCGAGATGTGCACCGCATAGCCGGTATCGACCACATTGATGATCTTCTTGGTGTCGCCATCGATGACGGCAATCTGGCCGCTATCGCGCAGTGTCACGGAGAAGATATTATCGAGGTTATAGTTGTTCTCTTTCTTCTTGGGACGCTTCTCCGGCGGCACCAGCACCTTCCAGGATGCCTTCATCTCCTTCATGCCGTACTCCGGCGGGATCGGCGGTTCGTTCATGAGGTACTTGGCCATCAGGACGACCTCCTCATCGCTGAGGTCACCCGAAGTGCCCCAGTTCGGCATGCCGGCCGGGGAGCCGTAATTGATGAACACCTTCAGGTAATCCATACCCTTTTCATTGGTGATATCCGGTGTCAGCGGCTTGCCGGTCGCGCCCTTGCGCAGCACGCCGTGACAGCCGGCGCAACGTTCGAAGTAGATCTGCTTTGCCTTGGCGAACTCGGCCTCGGTCAGGGCCGGGGCGCCGGGTGTGATGACGTCGATAGAGCCTTCCTGCAAGGGAACAGGCGCGCCCTTGTAGCGCATTTCACCCGGCGTGGTGCCCGGATGTTCTTCGGATTCCTTGGCGACGGCAGTCCCAACTGCAGCTAATGAGAGCGCGCCAATGACTGCCAGTCGCACTGCTCGGGATACTGTTGTCTTCTTCATCGTGTTCTCCTCGGTTAGGCCTTTACCCAGGCTGCATACTCACGATTACTTGCCCGGGTATCCTTGATTTATATCAAGGGCTAACCGTGCATCAGATTTCTGTTGAATTTACAGCCGTTTCCGCTGCCCTGATCCGGTCCAGCGCCGCCTTGCTCTTCTCCCGCCGGATGCGTTTTTCCGAAAGTGGCGGGCACTGGTGATCATCCCAGTAGGTCACCTGGCAATCCAGGCAGTAATGACACTCGTTGGGATTGATCTCGCCGGTCGGTCTGATGGCCTGCACCTCGCACTGTCTGGCGCAGATCTGGCATGGCCGGCCGCACTCCTTGCGCCGCCGCAGCCATTGAAAGATGCGCAGCGGGGCCGGTATCGCCAGGGCGGCTCCCAGCGGGCACAGGTATTTGCAGAAAAACTTGCGATAGAAAATCCCGATCACCAGCAGGCCAAGGGCATAGGCCAGGAAGATGCCCTCCCGGTTGAAGTGCAGCACGATCGCCGTCTTGAACGGCTCCACCTCGGCGGCCCTGGCCGCGTAGCCGATGGACTGCAGGGACAGGCCGAACAGGCCAATGAAGATGACATACTTCACTGCCGTCAACCGCTCGTGCACGACGTCCGGGAATTCGAGCGCCGGGATTTTCAGGCGCTGGGCAAGTTGATGGATCAGTTCCTGCAGGGCACCAAAGGGACACAGCCAGCCGCAATACACGCCACGACCCCACAGCAGCAGGGTGAGGGCCACGTAGCCCCAGAGAATGAATATCAGCGGATCGACGAGGAACGATTCCCAGGTGAACTGGTGCAGGATGGCGGTGATGAAGGTCAGCACATGAATGACCGACAGCTGGGCCAGGGTGTACCAGCCGATGAAGAACAGGGTAAACAGCAGGTAACCGGTGCGCACGACCCTGAGCAGTCGCGGACGGCGGGTCAGCCAGTCCTGAAACAGCAGGATCAGGGTGAGCACGCCAAGCGCAAGGCACAGGACCACGATCTGCCACCAGCGCGCCTGCCAGACCGACACCCAGAAGGGTTCCGTTTTCTCGCCCAGCCACCAGACCGGTGGTGCCGCTGCCTGTCCGGGCTGTTGCAGGCCAGCTTCGACATTCGCAGGGCCGGTGCCGGCCGGTATGCCGCGTGATTCGGCCACCTTCTTGATCGCCTTCATGACCGTCGCATTCATCACCATCGCGGTAATGGTGGCGCCGGAAATGCTATCGACGGTGACATAGCCTTCGCGCTCTGCGCCGCCGAGTTTGACGCGTTCCAGCACCGATACCCCACGGTACTGGTCGACATACTGTCTCAGGTCCTGTTCGGAAACACCCACGACAAGAATGGGCTCGGAATGCTCCAGGATATGCAGGCCGGCGATATGGCCCGTCAGGTCGAGTCCGACCAGCAGGGTGATCGGTTTCCCGGAATAGGCCGGTATCGGCGCGATATCGGTGGTGCGGATGACATAACCCAGCAGCTGTTCACCCACATATACCGGGGCAGCCAGCGGGTCTCCGGCGAATTCCCCGACACTGTCCGCTTGCGGAAAATAGCGTTTTGCCAGATCGAACACCGGCTCGGCAGCAACCGTGCTGAACATGGCGGTCAGCAGTACCAGCGCAGCAAGGCGGCCGAGCCAGCCGCGTCGCAAGGTGTGCGTGTTGCTGTGCCCGGGTATGCGAGACTCCATGCGCGCATTATCGGTGCCTGCCGGCGCCGGGCCTTGATCTTCATCAATGCAGGATGACCGGGAACGGTAACCGGTAAGCAGGGTGTGCGGGTTTATCAGGTACGCATCCGGCGTAAGGGAATGGCTGCCGGCACCGGGCGTTTGCAGCCATGCCGCGGCGTTCAGGGAAACGGCCTGCGGGTAAACGGATCATGGCCGGAGGAATGACCGGCAGGGCCGATTAGGGTTGTGAACAACTGTCCGGAACGACAGGCCGGATCTGGCAGCTGCCAATACGCGCGGCAGGGCGTCACAGGTCTGTCGCCGGGACCAGGGTGGACTCCAGCCGGCGCCGGTATTTGCCGGGCTTGAGGTGATACAGTGCGCGGGCAATGCGCATGGCCTTCGACAGGAGAGCAATCCGGCGACTCTCGATCAGGGCATGCAGCAGTTCGCGGCGCACCCGGTCCGGGCACAGGTCCGGATGTGTTGCGAGTGTCTCTTCCAGCACGGCCAGGTCATGATCCTTGCCCAGGGTGTCTTCGAGCCGGTGAAAATCTTTGATCGCGGATTTCAGCTCGGCCCCGTTCCACGCGTCCAGCATGTGCAGCTGATAGTACTGATACTTCGCCTGCCTGCGCAGGGCATGTCCATTGCCGGTGTCGGGTGATGCCTCCATCCGGGCGAGCGCGCGCCGACCGCGCCGGTAGCAGTCCGCAATGCCGGCAAGCATGTTCCTGCTGTCGATGCGTTCGAAATCCGTTTGCCCGGCCACCGCCAGGATCTCCGCCAGCTGTGTCTGCAGGATCGCCGGGTCTGGTGCGACGACCGCGGCACCGGCATGTTTTTCCGGGCTGTGGCTAAGGGCCTCGTGCACCGCTGCCAGGGCCTGTTCATGGAGCACGGGTGCGAAGTGACGGTCGATGTGTTCGAGGGTATCAAGCATCACCTTTTGGTCACGCAGCGTGGCAAGCTGGCGGGCGAAGTCACGAATGTTCCTGTTAAGGATACGAAAAGTGTCGTCTTCCAGTGCCGGCCGTATCATTCTCAGCAAGGCACGCAGCTTTTTGCATGTCTTGCGCATTTCGTGGATATTGTCGTCAGTTATGGCCGACGGAACAATCAGGCGCTCGCCGATACCGCCCAGCAGGCCTGTCAGGATGCGGCGGGAGCCTGTGGCTGGCGATTCGATGGCAGGACTATGGTATTGCATGATTTTTCATCCAGTATCCTATTTGCCATAATAACGACGGCATGGCAAGGCGCCGTTTTTGCTGAAAATCAATAAATATGCGGTGATTGGCCGATATGGCGGGCATTGGCCCGTATTTCGGGCTTCTGCCGGGTGCCTCGGCCTGCGGATCGGGGATTGCAGTGCGCCAGTGAGCGGTTACACGAACGGAGGAATCGATGGCCAAGAACATGAAGGAACAACGCAGGAAAAAAGCGAAAACCATGGCGCAGTCGGCCGACCGGCACAAATTGTACGAACAGTCGGTGCAGGATCCGGCGCTGGAGTGCAAATTCATCCGCAAGACCTTTCGCAAGCTGCGCGACCGGCCACCCCGTTTGCTCAGGGAGGACTTCTGTGGCACCGCCGCGGTGTGCTGCGAGTGGGCCCGGCACAGCGACAAGAACACCGCCATCGGCGTGGATATCGATGCGGACGTGCTGGAATGGGGTCGCCAGCACAACCTGTCGCGGCTCAAGCCGGATGACCGCGTGCGGGTGCGACTGATGCAGGAAGATGTCCGCACGGTGCAGACGCCGGAACCCTCCGACGTCATCCTGGCCATGAATTTCAGTTACATGTTTTTCAAGACCCGCGAGAAGCTGGGCGGTTATTTTCGCGCCGTGCGCGAGGGGCTTGCCGACGACGGGGTGTTTTTCATGGATGCCTTCGGCGGTTACGAGGCCTTTCAGGAAATCAGGGAAAAGACCCGCCACAAGCACTTCGACTATATCTGGGAACACGCAAGCTACAACCCGATCAACGGCGACATGACCTGTCACATCCACTTCCGCTTTCCGGATGGCTCGAAGCTGAAAAAGGCCTTCACCTATACCTGGCGCCTGTGGACGTTGCCGGAACTCCAGGAGTTGCTGATCGAGGCCGGCTTCGCGCGGGTAACCGTGTACTGGGAAGAGGTGGACGAGAAAACGGGTGATGGCACGGGCGTGTATTCACCGGCCACCGTCGGCGCAGCTGACCCCGGCTGGGTATGTTTCATCGTCGCCGAAAAATGAGTGATCGATTGCATACATACGGGTAAAACCGGGGTACTGCACCCCGGGCAGAAGGGGGCGGAATCCTGGCTCCGTCAGCACAGGCCGTGTTGAATGCTCAAAGACGAGTAAATCTGATCACTGGAAACTCAAAACATCAGAATCATTGAAAAGGGCGAGTATTCATTCCATGTGTTATCCCTCATTCAAGACGTCTGTCTGCGCCGCCGGCTGATTTCTGCCGTTATGCCGCTGGAGATCGAGCGCAAGTTCCTGGTTGATGCCGCGGCCTGGCAACGACCTGCCACGGGTACACGCTACCGGCAGGGTTATCTTTCCACCGAGCCGGCGTGCAGCGTGCGTGTCAGGCTGGCGGGCGAGCAGGCCTGGCTGACCATCAAGGGCGAAACCGTCGGCATCACGCGCGTCGAATACGAGTACCCCATCCCCGCGGTCGATGCCGGCGAGCTGCTCGACCATTTGTGCAAGCGGCCGCTGATAGAGAAAACGCGCTACCGCATCGATGTCTCGGGACTGCTCTGGGAAGTGGACGAGTTCCACGGGGCGAATGAAGGGCTGGTGATTGCCGAGGTCGAACTGGCCGACGAGCACCAGCATGTCGAGTTGCCCGCCTGGGCAGGCCGCGAAGTGACCGGTGATCCGCGCTACTACAACGTCAGCCTGGTCAGGAATCCGTTCACCCAATGGCCAGATTGACGTGGCAATATGAGCCGGTAATCTGTCCGCTTTGTCATTAATTTTTATCTGTTTTTAAACATCCTCTGGTAGAATGGCGCCCCTTAAGCAGCACGGGGCCGCGCCGATGAGTCATTGTCGAAAAAGGAATCAATTGTATGCCTGAACTCAGTACAGCGAAAATAGGAATTATCGGTCTGGGCTATGTGGGTCTGCCGCTGGCCGTTGAGTTTGGCAAGCAGTACCCTACGATCGGGCTGGATATCAAGCAGGACCGGGTTGATGAACTTCTCAAGGGTGTGGATTCCACCCATGAGGTAACGGAGGCCGAGATCGCCGAAGCCAGGCAGCTCACCTTCTCCAGCCAGCCGGACGACCTGGCTGACTGTAACGTTTATATCGTCACTGTGCCTACTCCGGTCGACAAGCATAATCGCCCGGATCTGTCTTACTTGCAGAATTCAAGCAAGATGGTCGGCGCAATGCTGAAAACCGGTGACGTGGTCATTTACGAGTCGACTGTATTTCCCGGTGCCACAGAGGAAGTATGCGTCCCCGTGCTTGAATCGATATCGGGCATGGTCTTCAACAAGGACTTCTTTGCGGGTTACAGTCCGGAACGTATCAATCCCGGCGACAAGGAACACCGCGTCAGTAATATCCTCAAGGTAACTTCCGGCTCGACGCCCGGGACGGCGGATTTCGTCGATGCGCTTTACCGCAGTATTATCCTGGCAGGTACCCACCGCGCCAGCAGCCTGAAGGTGGCCGAGGCATCCAAGATTATCGAGAATACGCAGCGTGACCTGAATATTGCCCTCGTCAACGAACTGGCCATGATTTGCAACCAGCTGGGCATCGATACCCTTGAAGTGCTGGAAGCGGCAGGTACCAAGTGGAACTTTCTGCCCTTCAGGCCGGGACTTGTTGGCGGCCACTGCATTGGTGTTGATCCCTATTACCTGACCCACAAGGCACAGGAAGTCAAATATCACCCTGCTGTGATTCTCGCCGCACGCAGGCTGAACGATGACATGGGGCGCTACATTGCGGAACAGGTTGTCAGATTGATGATGAATCGCAAGATCCAGGTCTCGGGTTCGCGTGCGCTGGTTATGGGTTTGACCTTCAAGGAAAATTGCCCTGATCTGCGCAATTCAAGAGCGATCGACGTTGTCCGCGAGTTGCTGCGTTACAATGTGGTTGTTGATATATATGACCCCTGCGTCACCCCTGAGAGTGTCCGCAAGGAGTACGCCCTCGACATGATAACCGAGCCGGGTGAGGGAAATTACGATGCCGTGATCATTGCCGTCGGTCACGATCAGTTTCGCGATATCGGTGCCGGCAAGCTGCGAGCCTTATGCAAGCCGGACGGGGTGCTTTATGATGTCAAGGGCCTGCTGCCTGCGGAAGCCGTGGATGCACGTTTGTAGCGGGCTTGATACATCCAGCTGACAATTCCTGAAGATTATTAACCCTGAAAATTATTGACAATGAAAGTATTGATAACCGGTTCGGCAGGTTTTATCGGTTCTGCGCTGGCCTTGCGTCTGCTGGAACGCGGCGATGAGGTGGTCGGGATCGATAACCTCAACGATTACTATGATGTTGACTTGAAGAAAGCGCGACTTGCGCGAACCCTGGAATACGCTGGCTACACCGATATTCGCCTCGATCTGGAGAGCAGGGAAGGCATGGCGGATGTGTTCAGGACACATCGGCCCGAGCGGGTTGTGAACCTGGCGGCACAGGCAGGCGTGCGTTATTCACTGGAGAATCCGCTGGCCTATGTCGATACCAACCTGCTCGGCTTCGCCAATATTCTCGAAGGTTGCCGGCATAATGGAGTGGAACACCTGGTTTACGCTTCCAGCAGCTCCGTGTATGGAGCGAATACCAACATGCCGTTCTCGGTGCATGACAATGTCGATCATCCTGTCAGCCTTTATGCCGCTACCAAGAAGGCTAACGAACTGATGGCGCATACCTACAGCCATCTCTACCGGATCCCTGTGACCGGGTTGCGTTTCTTTACTGTGTACGGACCCTGGGGCAGGCCGGACATGGCGTATTTCAGCTTCACCCGCAACATACTCGCAGGCAAACCAATCAACGTATTCAATAACGGTAACCATAGCCGTGATTTCACCTATATCGATGACATTACTGAAGGTGTTATTCGTGTACTCGACCGGGTGCCGGAACCAAACCCCGACTGGTCCGGTGACAATCCGGATTCTGCATCGAGTACTGCACCGTACCGGCTGTACAATATCGGGAATAATGAACCCGTAGCGCTTATGCACTACATCGAGGTCCTGGAAGAATGCCTGGGGAAAAAGGCCGAAAAAATCATGCTGCCGATGCAGCCTGGTGACGTCCAGGCGACCTATGCGGACATCGACGATCTGGTGCGCGATATCGGCTACAAGCCGGATATGACAGTCGAGCAGGGCCTGGCCAATTTCGTCAAGTGGTACCGTGAGTTCTACCAGGCCTGAACGGCGCGTAAAACCCTATAGAATGGAGGAGATAACCATTGTAACTTATTGTTAAAATGGATCTATTGCAATCAATTTTACAGGGTAATCGGGGGCATGGACATGCAGGAAAACAGTTGCGGCAGGGAACCCTTCGCATTGCGCGTGATCGGCGACAGCATGACGCCCGAATTCGCCGACGGCTGCATTATCATCATCGACCCGGAAGGAGTGATCAGTGACGGCTCCTATGTCATGGCGCGCCACGGCGATTCCTATATCTTCCGTCAGCTGGTGTATGGCGAGGGCAGCTATTTTCTCAAGGCGCTGCAGGCAGGTCATGAGGTGATCGAGCTGCCGGACCTCAAGGACATCGAGGGCGTGGTGACCCAGCAGGGCGCACGCCGCCGCAAGGATCGCAAGCTGTATCCCTGATTCCGCGGCGCGGCTTACCTGGCTGAGGGATCGAGCTGGTCAGGGCGCAGGCGGGTGGTGAAGAATTCATCGGCGTCCTCGATCGGCACCATTTTACCGGCCGCGTTCACCAGCGGCAGTTCGTAGTCGTTCCAGCCACGCAGTCCCGTCTTCATCGAGCTGACCTTGCGGTAACCGAGCAGTTGCATGGTATGGGCTGCGAGCGCGCTGCGATTGCCGGAACGGCACACCACCACCACATCCAGATCCCGCGCCTCGACCAGGCCCCGGATGGTGTCCTCGTAATTGTATTCGCACGCCGCTTCGAGTATGCCGCGCGGGACATGCAGCGATTCCTCGATGTGCATAGCGGCGAACTCGTCCGCCTCGCGCACATCGAGGATCAGCGGCCTGCTGCCACCGCCAAGCAGGTCGGCGACATCCCAGGGGTAGACCTCGGTGATATCCGGCAGACAGGCGGCGATCAGGTCGGTAAAACGCTTCAAGAAATTACCTGCTCAGCTGCTATCTTCGCTGTCGTGGTTGCGTCCTGTGCGCATGCCCTGTTCGACTGCGATGACCGCGGCCTCGACCCGCGAGTGCACACCGAGCTTGCGCAGGATGGACTTGACGTGCAGCTTGACCGTACCGTCCGAAATACCGAGGTTGCGTGCGATGACCTTGTTGCTCTGGCCTTCGGCCAGCAGTGCCAGTATCTCTGACTCGCGTGGCGTCAGCTTGGCGAACGGGCTTTCGTCGGGCGGGCTGATGCTTTCGCCCTGCACCACGCGGGCCAGTACCGGCGCCAGGTCGGGCGCCACCACCGTCTTGCCGGCCACGATGTCACGCAATGCCAGCACCAGCTGGTCGGGTTCCATGTCCTTCAGCAGGTAGCCCTGCGCACCGCTGCGCAGCGATTCGACCAGGTCGCGCTCGTCGCTGCTGGTGGTGAGCATGGCAACCGGGTTCTTGAAGCCGCTCTTGCGCAGCTGGCGCAGCACCTCCATGCCATCCATTTCCGGCATGCGCATGTCAAGCAGCACGACATCTGGCTTGAGCTCGTTGGCCAGGCGCAGTCCTTCCTGGCCGCTGCCGACTGCCGCGAGTATGTTGATATTGCGCCGGCTCAGCAGGCCCTCGAGGCCCTCGCGAAACAGGGTGTGATCGTCGACCAGCAGTATATTAAGGCTCATGATTTCGTACCGCCCGGCGTTGGATTCCTGATTTCAAGGGTGACGCGCGTTCCTTCACCGGGTTCACTTTCGATGCGCAGGTCGCCGCCGATCTTGCTGGCGCGCTCGCGCATGATAGTCAGGCCGACGTGTTCGCCCGGCGATCCGTATACCTGCTTGTTGATACCGATACCGTCATCCTCGATCAGGATATGGCAGAACTCGGTGTTGGCCCCACGGAGCAGTATACGCACGGTCTTGGCCTGGCTGTGCTTGCGTATGTTCCACAACGCCTCCTGTATTATACGCAGGATCTGCGTCTCGGTGTCCCTCGGAAAGGTACTGGCTGAACAGTCTTTCTGGATATAGGTCCGGATACGGGTCTCGTTGCGGAACTGGCTGACCATCTGCTCGATGGCCTCGACCAGGCCACGCTGGTAGGCCGGTGCGCGGAAGTTCGCGATCAGGCCGCGCAGCTCGGTATTGGCCTCGTCGAGACTGTTCTCGATCCGCTCGAGCTGTTGCCAGGTGGTGGATTCGTCGCCCTGGTGCAGGGTTTCGTCCAGCACGCGCACCTGGAAACGCAGACTGGCCAGCGTTTGCGCCAGCGAATCGTGCAGCTCGTGGGCAATACGTATGCGTTCCTCCCTGATCAGGTGCGCACGGTTCTCCTCGTCGTTGTAATACCGCTCGATGGCGACGCTGAGGTGGTGTGCCACACTGGTCAGCAGGGGCTTGATAGCCTCGGCCTGCTCGAGTAACTCCGTATCGAGGAACAGGTTGATCACACCGGTGATCCTGCCGCGATAGCGCATGGGGACCGAGACCAGCCCGATGCCTTCCTGTTCGAACAGGCGGCGGCCGGCGATTCGCTCGCACTTGTCGAGGTTCTGTTCGATCCAGATCTTGCCCTCGGTCGCGGCGCGTTCGTACAGGCAACGCCTGAATTCGTGCCGGTTGGGCAGCAGCAGATCATCGTCGATACCACTGCTGGCGCCGAGTTCGGTCTGTTGCTGGTTATGATCGACCCAGATGGCCGCGCCATGCGCGCGCGTGATGCGCTTGACCGTGTACATAAAGCGCGTCAGCAGGTCATCGAGACTGTGTGCGGTATTGATGCTCGACACCACATCGTAGAGGATCTTGAGCGAGTCGGCCTCGAGGTCTGCCTTGTCCAGGGGGACGGGCTGCCGGCTGTTATCGGACGAGGTCATGCGTTTGCCGATGATATTCAGGTCTTCCGCCAGTTCGCTGAAGACGCGATCGGGCGGCGCGACAATCGGATCGGTATGCCGTCCGTCGCGCAGGCTCGCGGCCCAGGCCCTGATTTCGCGCAGCGGGTTGAGCAGGTTGTTTTGCACCAGCGTGGCGATCGACAGTATCAGCAGGAACCCCGATGCCGCCAGCATCGCGGCGAGCAGCATCCTGTTCTGGCCTTTCTCGAGCAACGGCAAGTCGATACTGAAGCAACCCACGGCTGCCGCGAGTATCAGCAGCAATAGCGCCAGGCGTGCGAACAGGCGGCGGCGTAACGTCGTGTCCTTGCCAGGGCCATGCGGGGTTCGCCTGTTCATCCTGCGCTACGGGTGCGGCATACGGCAGGCAGGCGGCCCTGCCTATTTGCCGGGCCTGATGTAATTGACATCATTCGGATTCAGGAAGATCAATTGCCAGCTGTCCGGTTCGATTTCCACGTAATCCACCGTCATGCCGTCAACCAGGATCTGGCTGGATTCGCCTATGACGATATCGATGTCCTCGACACTGAGCCGGTGATCGCCATCCAGCCGGTTGTCGTCGAATCCCAGGCCGTAGTGAATGCTGCCGTCCGGATCGCGGCGAGCGGCGATGCGCAGCGCAAGGCCTTGCATATTGCCCTCCGCTGCGGCGGCGCGGATCTGTTCGGCGGCAGCCGGGGTGATGGTAATCATGATAACTCCTTGATGTAGACGGGCATTATACCCGATGCGGGATTCATTTGCCGTGCCTGCGGGTGGCGCGTACGAAGCCGACGAAGCGCCTGGCCCAATGGTGCTGACCGGTATCGCGCATGTGGCTGTAGCAGGCGACCAGATTGTTGAGGATCAGCCCGTCGTGCCGGCTGTCAATCCCGGTGCCACGCACCACCTCGTAGGCATAGTCGAGGCCGGGTGGAACGTTTTCAAGGCTGGAGTAGTGGAACTCGTGTGCGGCGATGACACCGTCCGGGTGTGGTGCCGGCCAGGGTGACTTGCCGGTCTCGAGCAGCCGGACGTAACCGCGACCCTGCGGTCGTTCGTGCATGACCACGTCGCCCGGTATGGCGCCGACCATGTCGCAGCGTGCGCCATTCCAGCTCAGGCTGCGTGCGAGGTACATCAGGCCGCCGCACTCGGCATAGACAGGCAGACCGTTTGCAATGGCGTCCCTGATCCGGGCCCGCAGGGCGCTGTTCGCCTGCAGTTCCTGCATGCGGCTTTCGGGGAAGCCGCCGCCGATGAACAGGCCGTCGATGTCCGGCAGCTGTGCGTCGCGCAGGGTATCGATCGGCACCAGCTCCGCGCCGGCGCGCTGCAGGGCATCGAGGTCGTCCGGGTAGTAGAAACCGAAGGCGGCATCGCGGGCAATGCCGATGCGAACCGTATCGCCGCCGGCTTGCGCAGGCGGTACGGGATCGAAGGCGAGCGGTGTATTACCCGCCACCGCGAGCACCCGGTCCAGGTTGACCTGGGCGGCGATCAGCCGGCTGATATGGTCGATCTTGCCGCGTGCCGCGTTATCCTCGTTGCTCGGTATCAGTCCGAGGTGGCGTTCGACGATCTCCAGCTCCGCGGCGCGGTGCACGCCGCCGAGCACCGTCAGGTCGGTGTAGTGTTCGATGACCGCCCGCAGCTTGGCCTCGTGACGGCTGCCGCCGAGCTGGTTGAGAATCACGCCGGCGATACTGACTCGGGGATCGAATGCCTGGTAGCCGAGGATCAGGGGCGCGATACCGCGCGTCATGCCGCGCGCATCGAGTACCAGCACCACCGGAGTCTGCGTCAGCGTGGCCAGTGCGGCATTGCTGTTGCTGCCGTCCAGGTCGAGGCCGTCATACAGGCCCTTGTTGCCCTCGATCAGCGCGATATCGGCATCGGCCGAATAATGACCGACCGCGGTGAGGATCTCCGCGTGGGTCATGCAATGGAAATCCAGGTTGTGGCAGGGTCGCCCGGCCGCCTGCCCGAGCCACATCGGGTCGATGTAGTCAGGTCCCTTCTTGAAGGGTTGTACGACGAGGCCGCGTGCCGCGAGCGCTGCACACAGACCGATAGTCACGGTGGTCTTGCCGGACGATTTATGGGCTGCCGAAATCAGCAGGCGGGACATGTTGTCAGCAGTCCCCGGGAGTGCTCCGCGTTGCCGGTCCTGGTGACGGCTCAGGCAGCATCCGCGGCAGCGTGATGGGGATCCACCTGGTCGTCGGCCAGGCTGACCGGCAGGAAGCGCAGGACGCGTGTGCCCACCACGGTGGCGGCGAGTGCCAGCGCGACGCCGCCGATGCCGAGCATGAACTCGGGCAGGCTGGGTTTATAGCTCGCGACGACGCCATCAAAGAAGGAACTGCTTACCTCCTTGCCGGGGAACAGTTCCATCGGATAGGCCTGGCCGCCGATGATGATGACGTACATCTGGGCGAGTCCGCCAACGATGACCAGCAGGCAGGCAATGCCGATCCACAGCCGTGACTTGCCGGCCGGTCCGTACAGCAGGGCGAGTGGCAGCAGGCTGCCCAGGCCGATCTGCACAAACCAGAACAGTGTGGTGTAAATGCCGCCATCGAGCAGGATGAAACGTTCCACACCGTGGTTTTCCGTGATGTAGAGGTTGGTCAGGTGGTAGGCCAGTACGAAATACAGCACGCCGGCGATAAATACACCGAGCAGGTTTTTCAGGCGGAACAGGACGGCATCGCCGAGCGGGCGTTGCGACCAGTTGTACAGGCCCATCAGCACGAGGATGAAGATCGCCAGTCCGAACGAGAACGACATGACGATGAACATGGGCGCCATGATGGCGGCATCGTAGGCCTCGCGTGCAACGAGGAAGCCGAAGATGGAGCCGGTACCGGTGGTCAGGATCAGGCGCCAGATGAACGCAGACATGCCGGCGGGCCGGGTGAAGTCGTTCATCTTGCGCTCCATCATCATCCACAGGTACACGGCGACGATCGCCATGAAGCCGGTATAGAGCATGATGTTCCAGGCAAAGATGGACTTGAAGTTGTAATAGGTCATGGCCACGATCAGCCGGTCCGGATGACCGAGGTCGAGTACCAGCACGGCCAGGCCGCCGACCAGCAGGGTAATGGCGAGCAGGCCGGACAGGCGCGCGAGCGGCTTGTACAGGGTCTTGCCGAACACCGAGCTGATGGATGCGACATTGAGTGCGCCGGAGGCGGCGACGATCAGGAACACGGCGAACACGTGCGGCGTGCCCCAGACGACCTGGTTGTTCATGCCGGTGACCCAGTGTCCGTTGTGTTCCATGTAATACGCGGCACCCAGGCCGGCAAGTACGAATACGCCGATCGCGGCAACCAGCATGTAGAACGGCCGGCCGCCATCGATTTCCCTGTAATCTAGTGGTTTCATCAGATCCCCCGGTAACGTACGCCGGTATTAAGCTGCAAGTCGGCACGAATCTGCTGCGAACTGTGCTGCTTCAGTGCCCTGGAAATGTCGCTGGCCGGATCGTTCAGGTCGCCGAACACCATGGCATTATGGTTTTCGGCGGTGCAGGCCTCGACGCAGGCCGGTGTGCGGCCGCTGTCGACACGATGGACACAGAAGTTACAGGACTCGACGGTGCCCTTGCCGCGTGGTGTGTCCGGCAACTGGTCTGTCAGGTCTTCGTGAATGAAGGAGCGGGCCTTGTACGGGCAGGCCATCATGCAGTAGCGACAGCCGATACAGATGTGCTTGTCGACCAGCACGATGCCATCGGCACGCTTGAACGAAGCGCCGGTCGGGCAGACATCCACGCAGGGCGGATGCTCGCAGTGCTGGCACAGCAGGGGCAGTGTCTGGGCATGACCGGTCTGCTTGTCCTTGAGCTTGACCTTGCGTATCCATTGCGCGTCGGTTTCCGGCCGGTCGAAGCCGGTCAGGCCGTGTTCGTCATTGCAGGCCGTGACGCAGTCGTCACAGCCCTCGGCGCATTTGCCGGAGTCTATCAGCATGCCCCAGCGTACCGCACTGGTGACAGCCTCTTTGGCCGGTTTTGCATGACCGATTTCGTGCAGGAACAACCCCGGTACGACGGCCATGCCGGCCGCTGCCCTGGCAGTCCCGCTGAGGAAGCGGCGACGATAGGTGTCGATGCCTGTTTCTTCACTCATGAGCAATACCCTCTCTGGCCATGACATGCGGCTGGTCGGTGCTGCCGGCAGACACGGTCTGGCGCTGGCCGGGTTTGACCGGCCGGTCTGCGTGACACTGGAAACAGTCGATATGCACTGCCGCGTAGCTGTGGCAGCTATTGCAGAAATGCTCCTCGCTGCTGACGCGGGGTGCGTCAGGCGCATCGCTGACATGGCATTTGATGCATTCCTTCAGGCTGTGGCGGCTGCCGCGAATGCCCTCGTGCACGGTTTCATCGCGCTCGTGCAGGATGTATTTCATGTGGTTCTTGCGCATGTCCGCGGTGGGTTCCACACAACCCTGGGCTTCGCTGAAGCGCGCCTGGGCCGCGGGTATCTCCGGGAGCAGGGAATCACCGGCCCGACCTGGCACTGCAAGGCCGGCGGTGATTGCCATTAGCAGGATGATGAGACTGTGTTTCAGCATGACTGTGTCGTGTCCGCCATTTTGTATCCGGTTAGTGATCGCCCATGGCCATATCGATATAGCCGGTGGGGCAGACGTCCGAGCAGATATGACAGCCGATGCACTTGTCATAGTCGGTATCGACGTAGCGGCCCATGGTCGCCTGGTCCTTCTTGACACGGAAGATGGCATCCTGCGGACAGTAGATCACGCAGTTGTCGCACTCGAAGCACATGCCGCAGCTCATGCAGCGCTCGGCCTCGCTGACGGCCTGCTCGGGAGTCAGGCCGATGCCGCGTTCCTCGAAATGCCCCAGCACTTCCTCGGCACTCGGCCCCTTGGCGGAACGCTTGTTGCGCGGGGTGAACGGGAAGTGGCCAAGGAACAGGCGATCGGAGGAAATGATTTCCGAGCTGGAGCGGTCCTCGTAGTTGTGAACCGCGAACTGGGCATGATCGGTACCACGCATGTCGCCCATTTCATCCGCCTTGAACGGGGCCGGCGCATGGTTGGTCTCCTGGAGTTTCTTGAGCAGCTCGAAGTGGTGCACGTCGACCTTCGGGCGCTTCTTCTGCTCTTTCTGCTTCAGGTAGTGATCGATGCTCTCGACGGCAATGGAGGCCTGACCGATGGCGGTGGTCAGCAGGTGCGGACGGATGATATCGCCGGCGACGAAATGGCCCTTGCGGCCCGGGACCTGGTAGAAGGCATCGGCGTCGATCAGGCCGCGGCCGTTGTCCAGGGACTCGAGCCCCTGGGACAGGTCGCCGCCCTGGCCGATGGCGGAGACGATGAGATCGCATTCGACCTCGAATTCGGTGCCTTCAACCGGGTTCGGACGTCCGTCCTTCATCTCGCACTTGGCCATCTTCAGGGCGCAGGCGCGGCCTTCGTCATTGACTACGACTTCGATCGGCATGACACCGTTCAGGATCGTGACACCTTCGCGCAGCGCGTCCTCGACCTCGTGTTCGGTGGCGGTCATTTCCTCGCGTTCGAACAGCGAGGTCAGTGTCACCTCGGCACCCTCGCGGGCGGCCGCAAAGGCCGAGTCATGTGCGACATATCCGCCAATGACCTGTTCCGGACGGACTTCCTTGTTGATCTTGCTGATCTTGCCGAGGCGGCGTGCGACGGACACGACGTCGATGGAGGTATCACCGCCACCCACGCAGACCACCTTGTCGGCGGTGACCTGCAGGGTGCCCTTGTTGAAGGCTTCCAGGAAGGCAACGCCGGACACGCAGTTGGGCGCGTCGCTGTTGGGTACCGGCAGTTTCCGGCCCGATCTTGCAACCCATGGCCCAGAGAATGGCGTCGAATTCCTTTTCGATCTGCTCGATGCTGATGTCCTTGCCGACGCGGGTATTCATGCGCAGTTCGATGTCGCCCATGTCGACGATGCGCTGGCATTCATGGTTGAGCACGTCGCGCGGGGTACGGTAGCCGGGGATGCCGTAGCGCATCATGCCGCCGAGTTCCTCGTGATCGTCGAAGATGGTGCTGGCATGGCCGATGACGGCGCAGCTGGTAGGCGGCTGCCATGCCGGCCGGGCCGCCGCCGATGATGGCGATCTTTTTGCCGGTGAGCTTGGCGCGCTGCCTCGAAGGTGAATTTCTTCTCGAAGGCGGAGTCGCCGATGAACTGCTCGACGGCGTTGATACCGACGAAATCCTCGACATTGTTACGGTTGCAGCCGTCTTCACACGGCGCCGGGCAGACGCGGCCCATCATGGACGGGAACGGGTTGGCGTCGGTGGAGCGGCGGAACGCATATTCTTCCATGCTCATGTCACCGGTCGGCTTCTCGATGCCGCGCACGATCTGCAGCCAGCCACGGATGTCTTCGCCGGACGGGCAGCTGCCCTGGCAGGGCGGCGTGCGGTGCACATAGGTCGGGCACTTGTGGGACGTGTCTTCATTGAAGATGTCGTCACCGATACGCGAATAGGTGTAGTCGCCATCCTTGAACCGACGGAAAGAGA
This sequence comes from uncultured Gammaproteobacteria bacterium, assembly GCA_963748215.1. GTDB lineage: Bacteria > Pseudomonadota > Gammaproteobacteria > UBA9214 > UBA9214 > UBA9214. Next base: position 348,029 of record CAVVHS010000006.1, read on the forward strand.
GCTTGTCTTTTGCCATGTCTTCTTTTGAAGTTGCCATGCCTGTTCTCCTGTTATCTGATCAGGTGTTACCTGAGCAAAACTCAAAAATTACTGTTTGTTGCCGAGCACGATCGCGTTGCTGACCAGCTGGTGCACGCTGACGATGCTGTCCATCTTGAAGCCGTAGTAGGGCAGGACCTTGGCGAACTGGCTCTTGCAGATGGCACAGATTGCGGCCATGTGGGTCACGCCATGGTTTTCGACCACGTGCTTCAGGGCCTCCATGCGCGGCAGGGCGCCCTTGACGCGCAGTTCCATCAGGTCGTCGGTCAGCAGGCCGCCGCCACCGCCACAGCAGAAGGTGGCGTCGTGGATGGTGTCCTGCGGCATGTCGTAAAAGTGATTGCAGCTGGCCTTGATCACCTCGCGCGGCATGATGAACTGCCCGCCCGGCATCGGCCCCATGCGCGAGGCACGGGCGACGTTGCAGGAGTCGTGATAGGTCAGCACCATATCGTCATTGGCCGACTTGTCCAGCGTGATCGCGTTGCGCTGGATCAGGTCATAGGTGAATTCCAGATGTGCTGCGGTACCGGGTATTTCGGATCGAGGAAATCGAACGGCCCGGCCAGGGTGTTCAGGAAGCTGTAGGCAACACGCCAGGCATGACCGCATTCACCGAAGACGATGCGCTTTACACCGAGATCGAGCGCGGCCTCGCGGATGCGCAGCGACACCTTGCGCATGTTCTCGTAGCTGCCGATGAACATGCCGAAGTTGGCGGCCTCGCTGGCATGCGAACTCAGCGTCCAGCTGATGCCGGCCTCGTGGAATACCTTGGCGTAGCCCATCAGGCCGTCGACGTGCGGCTCGGCGAAGAAGTCCGCCGACGGGGTCACCAGCAGTATGTCGGCGCCTTTCTCGTCCAGCGGCAGGCGCACCTTGACGCCGGTGTCGTCCTCGACGTCCTCTTCCAGGCCTTCCAGGGTGTCTGCCAGGGCCGGTTCCGGCAGGCCGAGGTTGTTGCCGATCTTGTAGACCTTGCCGATGATTTCGTTGCAGTACTTCTGGCCGACACCGACGGAATCCATGATCTCGCGCGCTGCCATGGAGATTTCGGCGGTGTCGATGCCGTAGGGGCAGAACACCGAGCAGCGCCGGCACTGCGAACACTGGTGGAAGTAGCTGTACCAGTCGTCCAGCACTTCCTTGGTCAGGTCGGTCGCGCCAACCAGCTTGGGAAAATACTTGCCGGCGAAGGTGAAGTAACGGCGATAGACCTTGCGCAACAGATCCTGGCGCGCAACCGGCATGTTTTTCGGATCGGTGGTGCCGAGGTAGTAGTGGCACTTGTCGGTGCAGGCGCCGCACTTGACGCAGGAGTCCAGGAATACCTGCAGCGAGCGGTATTTGCCGTAGCAGCTCTTCCATCTTGTCGATGGCGACCTGCTGCCAGTTGTCGACCAGCTCGCCCGGGAAGCCCAGCTGCTGCTGGAACTCTTCCTTCGCCACAAACGGCTTGCTGTGCGCCATCACCCCTTCGTGAAGGGTCGGGATGACGGGATATTCTTTCAGCTCCGGTACTTCGAAATCAGCCACGCTCTGCTCCTGGTACGATCGTTATGCCGGTGGTTATTTCTCGAGTTCTGCCGCCCACGGTGCCAGGTGGCGCTGTTCGCGCGGGTTGTCCACCTGGTTGCGCGTCGGGCTGAAGAATACACCCGGTGCATGCAGCAGTTTGCTGATCGGGAAGATGATCATCAGCGTGGCGACCAGCCCGAGATGCACCAGCAACAGCGGATCTTCGGGAATGGGCTGCCAGTTGAAATACATCAGGCCCAGGAAAAAGGCCTTGAGCGACACGATGTCGGTGTGCGAAATGTAATCCATGCTCAATCCGGTCAGTGCAATACCCATCAGCAGTGCCAGCATCAGGTGATCGGACAGGGCGGAGATATAGCGCACCCGGTCCACCAGCACGCGGCGCGCCCACAGGCCGGCCAGTCCGGCGACCATGGCGAAGGCGGCATACAGGCCGAACGGCTGGATGAGCTCGACCCAGGTCCAGACCGGGTTGGTGAAATAACGCAGGTGGCGTGCCAGCACCAGGAACATGCCGAAGTGAAACAGGTAGCCGAAAATCCAGATCCACTTGTTGGAACGGAACAGGCTCTCGAAGAACGCCACTTCCCGGAACATGCGCAGCACGACGCCCTGGCGCGTGACCGGTGCCGGGGTGGTCGGAATCTTCAAGGGTGCCGGTGTTTTTGCATACTTGCTGATCCTGTAGGCCAGGCCGCCGATCAGCAGGGCGGTGGCAACATAGAACAGAAGTGCATACACAATGGTCCAGAACGGCATGCTACCTGGCTCCTGTTAGGGTTGTAAGATTCAGAAGGGCTGCAGGGGATGTCCCCTGCAGCCTTCGGTTGTTGCGTCAGACGCAGCCGGTCGGCTTCGGCAGACCGGCGTACTTGCAGGCCTGCTTGGCGGGACCGTACGGGAACAGCTCGTACAGGTACTTGCTGTTGCCCTTGTCCTTGCCCAGCTTCTTGCCGATGGCCTTGGTCAGCACGCGAACGGCCGGGGCGATCTGGTATTCCTCGTAGTATTCACGCAGGAAATTGATCACTTCCCAGTGGTTCTCGGTCAGCTCACAGTCGTCGAGCTTGGCCATGACATCCGCCACGTCCTTGTCCCATGTATTCAGGTCAGCCAGGTAACCTTCTTCGTCAGTTTCGTAAGTCTTGCCGTTCGCTTCAATTGTACCCATGTGAGGTCTCCTCGTTGGATGACGCTAATCAAAAAAAATGAAAATCAGAGCCAGGACTGTACCTTGTCGTTGGCTGTAACCAGATCGACGAACCCGCCGTAATCGATGACGTCGACGCCATCCAGCAGCTTGTCTTCCGTGATGCCGCGCGCGGCCAGGTCCGGCCCGAGCACGGCGACCTTGAGGCCTTTCAGCAGGCTTGCCGCCTTGCCGTTTTTCATCGCTCCGTAAATACCATCCTCGATGAGCAGCAACTGGTCGCCATCCTTCATGATGGTCGATGCCGTGTTCAGGCTGCCGGTGTCGTAGGGTGACTTGTTTACCAGGTGTAACATTGCCATTATTCCGGGCTCCCTGTACTAGAAGTTGAACAGCACGTCTTGCTCGGCGAGCACGTCTGCCATTTCCGCGCGTGTGACCAGGCGGATGGAATCCTTTTCCGCGTAGTCCTCGTCCTCGTCTTCCCAGACCAGGTGTTGCAGGTCATCCAGGGTCAGGCCGCGTTCCTCGAGGGATTCCTTCTCGACGTAGATCTTGTTGACCTCGTAGTCACCCAGCGCGGCGTAGGTGGGCGAGAAGTTTTTCATGCCGATGCCCGCGGTGTCCTGGCCCTTGACGAGCTGGTACACACCGTCGTCCAGGAAGGCCATGCTGACGTCCTGTTCGAAGGCGGCGCCGATCAGTACCACTTCCAGCGATTCCCACGCATAGATCGTCCCGTAGGGCGCCCTGCGGTTGATGTACATCATTTTCTTGGATTCTTCAGACATTGCCGCTCTCCCGCTCAGTCGCCGAACACGACCAGTCGATCGCTCTGGACGCCACCTTCGATCAGCTGACCCAGTCCGGAAATGCGGAAGCCGGGGGCGATGTTGGTTGCGTCCTTGCCGTTACGCTGCGCCTCGCCCTCGTCGACGATGCCGCGCCGCTGGGCGGCAGCCACGCACACCACCATGTCGATGTTGTGTGCCTGTCCCAGTTCACTCCAGCGCTTGACGATATTGCGATCGTCCTGCGGCGGTGTGGTCAGGCGCGTGCCGTTGTTGACGCCGTCGTGGTAGAAAAAGATACGAAAGATCTCGTGTCCCTTTTCCAATGGCCGCCTTGGCGAAAAAGTAGGCCGTGTCCGCGGCCTGGTGCTGGTAGGGCCCCTCGTTAACCTGGATTGTAAGCTTCATTCACATACCCTCTGATCAGAAACGGATATGGGTTGAAGCGTTCAGGCTTGCACGGGCACCACGCCAGTTGTCGATGTGGTACTTGGTGAACGGCAGCCCGGTCTTCTCGAAGAAACGCGGCCAGCCGATACGCTCGATCCAGTCGTTGATACGCTCCCAGTCCTTGGCGTCTTCCTTGTAGACCTTGAGGATCTTCTTGACGACGGCGGTGGCTTCCGGCCAGCGCGGCGGGTTGTTCGGGATGCCGGAGGCGACCAGCTTCTGGAAGGTCGGCTTGCCGCGGGCATTGGAGTGGTTGCCGCCCACCCAGATGGCCAGCTTGGAGTGCTCGGCGTCGTTGATCTGCATCGGCGGGCAGGGCGGGTAAGCAGGCACCGCAGCAGATGCACTTCTTCTCGTCGACTTCCAGCGACGGCTTGCCGTTGACCAGTGCCGGGCGAATGGCCGCGACCGGGCAGCGTGCCACGACCGACGGACGCTCGCAGACGTTGGACAACCAGGTCGTGGTTGATCTTCGGCGGCTTGGTGTGCTGCACGTTGATGGCGATGTCGCCCTGGCCGCCGCAGTTGATCTGGCAGCAGGAGGTGGTCATGTGCACGCGGTTCGGCATGTTCGCAGCCTTTGAACTCGTCGATCAGCTCGTCCATCATCGACTTGACCACGCCGGAGGCGTCGGTGCCCGGGATGTCGCAGTGCAGCCAGCCCTGGGTGTGCGACATCATGGCGACGGAGTTGCTGGGTACCGCCGACGACGAAGCCGGCATCTGTCAGCGCCTTGATCAGCGGCTCGACCTTGGCCTCGTCGGACACCATGTATTCGATGTTGCTGCGAATGGTGAAGCGCACATAACCCTCGCCGTAGGTGTCACCGATTTCGCACAGCTTGCGCAGGGTGAACAGGTCGAGGATACGCTGGGTGCCGGCGCGCACGGTCCAGATCTTGTCGCCATTGTTGGCAACGTGCAGCAGGACGCCGGGCTGCGGATCTTCGTGATAGGCCCACTGCCCGTAGTTCTTGCGCATTACCGGGTGCATGTACTGGAATCCGTCAGGACATCCGGATTCGATCGGCGAACGCATTTCTTGTGCCATGTGATTCTCCTGAAAATCTCTTCAAGTTTTTGAACAAATCCCGGCGTTTGTACGCCGGGGTTGTCATATATGAACGGGTTGACCGGCTTACGCGGAGGCAGCCTGCTCCTCGGCCTTGCGCTCGAACCACTTCTCGGCTTCTTCGTCCCAGCCGTCCATGCGGACGTAGGAAGACTGGCGCGGGTTGCTGACCATGTTCGGGTCCACCTCGACGCCGATGCCTTCGAGGAAGTTGACCAGACCGATACGCTCGATCATTTCACCGCAGCGCTCGTGCTCCAGGCCGTTCTCGGCCCAGAAGTCGATGATCTCCTCGGCCATTTCACTGCAGGCTTTCGTAGTCTTCCTCGGTTTCCAGCTTCTTGAACGGGACCACCACGGTACCCATCAGGTCGCCGATCTTCAGCGTGCGCTTGCCGCCGATCAGGATGGTGACGCCCTTGTCGTCGCCCGGGTGCAGCGCCTTCGGCATGACGTTCAGGCAGTGCATGCAGCGCACGCAGTTCGTGGTTGTCGACGGTCGATGGTGTCGTCGTCGTTCAGGGTCAGGGCCTTGGTCGGGCAGCGGGTGATGACGTTGTCGATCACGTACTGACGGCCTTTCTTGCCGACGTAGTCCTTGACTTCTTCCTGGTCGACCTTCATGTCGTCGCGCCAGGTGCCGATGACGGCGAAGTCGGCGCGCTCGATGGCGTTCTGGCAGTCATTCGGGCAACCGGAGACCTTGAACTTGAACTTGTAGGGCAGGGCCGGACGGTGCACGTCGTCGGTGAAGTTGTTCACCAGCCAGCGCTGGATGCCGTGCTCGTTGGCAGCAGGACATTTCGCAGCGCGCCGCACCGACACAGGACATGGCGGTACGCACGCACGGGCCGGCACCACCGAGATCCCAGCCGTACTCGTTGATTTCGTCGAAGAAGTGCTGGGTGTTTTCGGTGGTGGTACCGATAAACATGATGTTGCCGGTCTGGCCGTGGAAGGTCACCAGGCCGGAACCCCATTTTTCCCAGCTGTCGCCGAGCTGGCGCAGCATGTCGGTGGTGTAGTAGTTGCCGGCCGGCGGCTGCACGCGCAGGGTGTGGAATTCCTTCGATTCCGGGAAGGCCTTGCCGACTTCGGAGAAGCGCGGGATGATGCCGCCGCCATAGCCGTAGACACAGACGGTGCCGCCTTTCCAGTAACCCTTGCGGGTTTCGTAGGAGTGCTCGAGCTGACCCAGCAAACCGTTGGTGACGTCGTTGATGCGTTCGTCCGGGTGCTCGTCACGCAGCCGCTTGATGCCGGTGATGAAGCTCGGCCAGGGGCCGTTCTCGAGTTCGTCCAGCATGGGAGTCGGGTAGGTGTTCTTGGCCATGGCAATAATCTCCTGGATTGTTTTCTACACCAATTGGTTTGCTACTGATGACAGCGCGCGCTGTCGCCCTGCCGGGCAACTGGAAATCAGCGAGTTATACGGAATTACAACAGCGTAACTCTCAGTTGAGCGCATTGTAGAAAGGCTCTGCGGGTATACATATCCTACCCTTGGGGTGGCGCCTATATGGGCCCGTATCCCGAACGGGGTATTGGCAGAATATTGATTTAATTTCCGGTAGTTATCAGAGTTGCCCGGATTTACTAATGCGTACAGAACTTTTTCTTATATTAACGCGCACTTAAGTAACCCTTTCTCAACCGGAGAAACGGGATTGCCGGTGTGATTTCAGCTATTTAGATGAGAATCACTCTCATTAGCAATTGGCCGCCGGCAGCGCAGGCAAGTCCCGGCCCCATGTATTAAACATTTAAGTGTGACCGTAAGATACAGGCTCCTGAAAAACCGGCCCGTCGCACAACTCCATGATACACAGTCCAGACAGCTTTCGACCCTTTGACCTTGCCGGCGATGCCGACTACCGGGTCTGGCGCGCGTGGAAGCTGGATGGCTACCCCGTGGCCGCCGCCGACCTGATTGTGGACGTCGGCGATCCGGCGCACCTGTCAGCGGCCGAGCATGCGGCGATCCTGGCGCGCTGCCGCAAGGCCAATATGGCGATTTATGCCGTCCGGGGTGGTGGTAGCGCGGACAAGGAGGCGGTGCGCGCACTGGGCAGGCAGTTCGGGCTGGAACGTCTGGACATGAACCTGCGCGCCGACGAGGACAGCATCACCGCGTTGCGGGTGGTACCGGAATCGGCGGGGACCCGTTACATCCCCTACACCAACCGGCCGCTGAACTGGCATACCGACGGTTACTACAACACGCTCGACGAACAGGTGCGGGCCATCCTGATGCACTGCGTGTCCGCCGCGGCCAGCGGCGGCGAGAGTGTGCTGTTCGATCACGAACTCGCCTACCTGTTGCTGCGTGACGAGAATCCGGATTACATTCGCGCGCTCATGCAGCCGGACGCCATGACCATCCCGGCCAACATAGAGGACGGCCGGCAGATCCGCGGCGCGCAATCCGGTCCGGTCTTTACGGTTGAAAAGGGTAGCAACGCCCTCCATATGCGTTATACGGCACGCACCCGCAGTATCGAGTGGAAGGACGACCGGGACGTGCGCAATGCCATCGAATTCCTGCGTGAATTGCTGGACAGCGACCTGCCCTGGATCTTCCGGCACCGGCTGCAGGCCGGACAGGGCATTATCTGCAATAATGTACTGCACAGGCGCGATGCCTTTGACGACGCGGCGGGTGACGGACAGGCCCGGCTGCTGTACCGGGCGCGTTATCACGACCGGATCCGCGCGACCGTCGCCGACAATGATTTTTATGGAGACAGGCAATGCTGTGGTTGAGCGAAGTGCTGATACAGCAGCATGACATCGAGTCCTTCGAGGCCCTGAAGCAGGCCATCAGCGCGCGTGCGCGCGGCGGCGAGATCCATTTCCGCATGGATGTGCGTCCGCCGTTTCCCGATACACCCGAAGACTGGGAAGACCGGCTGGAAGCGGCCTTCTACTCGACAGGCAATTAACCCCGGCGGTCAATGACAAGCATGTTCTGGAACGACGAAAAGCAGAAAGCACCGGACTTCGTGATCCCGGATGACGTCGTCGACCTGGCGTTCAGGATCGGCTGCCCGACACTGCCGCTGGATCACGCCCATGCCCTGTCGCGAGCCCTGCTCGAGGTCCTGCCCTGGCTGGATGACGAGCCGCATGCCGGCGTCCACCTGATTCACGGTGCCGCCTCCGGTAACGGCTGGTATCGCCCCGAGGATGCCGCCAGCGAGCTGCTGCACCTGTCGCGGCGTACCCGCATGCGCCTGCGTGTGCCCAGGCATCGCCTGGAGGATGCGCGCAAGCTGACCGGCCGGCGGCTCGATATCGGCGGCCATCCGCTCGAAGTCGGCGACTCGGAGGTTTTCCTGCTGAGCAGCCTGTCGACGCTGTTCTCGCGCTACGTCATGACCGGGGCCGACACCGATGAACAGGCCTTCCTGGAGGAGGCCACGCGTGGGCTGCAGGCCATCGATATCGATTGCCGCAAAATGCTGGGGGGCATCAGCCATGCTCTGCAGTTCCCGGACGGACCGGTACACACCCGCAGCCTGATGGTGGCGGATCTCGAGCCGGAGCAGTCGGTGCGACTGCAGCAGCTCGGACTGGGCGAGGGGCGCAGCATCGGCTGCGGCCTGTTCCTGCCGCACAAGGGCATCAAGCCGGTCAACGACGCAAAGGAATAGCCTTGTCGGTCAGGCGCTGTCCCGGGCGAGGCCTGCCATTCCGGTGTTGCGCGATAAATACCTGCCCGCGCGGCTGAGACCCGCCAGGACAGCCGGCAAACCGTCGTATAAGGAAACGCACTTCGGCCGGCTTCCCATATGGGATATGTTCGGTGCTCGGGCAACTGGCTATAGTTGCGCTTATTCAATAATTTACAACGACTTGACTCGCATCCGGAGAGAAGATCATGAGCAATAAACAGGAACTGATCGCCAAACTGCTGGAAATGCAGAAGAAATTCATCGATTACGAGCATGCCAATGGCGTGGAGATGAAGGACTACTTCGCCGCCGATGAAGGCCATCCACTGAAGGGCTTCCGCCAGGAATACACGGACCTGGCTAACCAGCTGGTCGACATCGCGCACACCGAAAAGGGTTCGCATCGCTAGTCAGGCGTAATAGCAATAAAAAGCCGCATTCCGAAAGGGTGCGGCTTTTTTTTGGCGTGACCTCTAAGGCCAGTAGCGGCCACAGAGGGCACAGAGTACACAGAGAAAAATCAAATCAGAAAATGCCTGGCCGACACTCGGCACCTTTGTCTGCAGGCGGCCGGGTTACCACCGGAATCCCGTGCCTTGCACCGCTGGTGACAGCTTACGCGGAAGATATGAAATAATTCTGTGAGCTCCGTGTTCTCTGTAGCGACTGTTTATTGAATGACGGCTTGCCCGTCCGGAGTCAGTACCCGCCCTTGCGCAGGATGAATGGCAGACCGGCGATCCGGTTACCCTGCTTGCTGGGGGCGAAGGGGAACAGTTCAAAGAGTTCCTTGCTGCTGACTTTCTTGTCCCAGATCTTGGCCATGCTCTTGTTGATCACCCGCTCCATGGGCTGTGAGCCGTTGTTATCGAAGTATTCCGAGCGCAGGTAATTCAGTACATCGAAATGCGCCTCGGTCAGCTCGATACCTTCCTTGGCGGCCAGTGCTTTCGCAACATCCTCATCCCAGGCGGTCGGGTCGGTGAGATTGCCGTTCTCATCCAGTTCGATGCTCTTGCCGTTTACGTCCAGTGCCATTTTCATGCTCCTGATTCAACTTGAGAAAAGAATTTTGAGGCGGAATTGTATTGCAATACAGCCGTCATCGGAAGAGGTGCGAACACGACCCGGTATGCATTTTACAGGCATTCCACAGGGTATTTTCCCGTGCCACAACGCCTGGACGATGTCTTCAGGGAAGCCGGATGTGCGGATAAAATACCCGTTCCGAAAATTGATCGATGGCTGACACATGCGTATTCGGGAATTCACCCTGCCAGACCCGGCGGCACTCAACGAGCGTCTGTATGCCCGGTTTCTGGAATTATCCGGCACCGACCGGATCAGGCAGACCCATCATTTTGCCGGCCGTTTCGAGAACACCTACATCGCCGCGGCTGACATACCGGAGATTGCCGCGGTTCTGGATGTGTTCCGGCAGCAGGCCGCGCAGTGGCTGGACGTTGCCGCGGATACGCTGAAGGCCGGGTTCTGGTTTAACGCCATGGGACCGGGGCACGTGACTTCACCGCATCACCACGACGAGAACGACGAGCTCCTTTCGGCGGTGTACTACATCCGCGTACCCGCAAACTCCGGCGAGTTGATCCTGTACGACGACGATACGCCGGTCACCGTGCGGCCGGAAGAAGGCAAGCTGGTGATGTTCGGTCCTGATGTGATGCACGAGGTGACGGTCAACAACAGCCCGGAGCTGCGCCTGTCTGTCGGCATGAACATCGGGCCGGCTGATGCGGAATAGCCGGTTGGTCAAAATCTCTCACGGCGATTTCGTCACTAACGCCCAACCCAGGCAACGGGAAAATATTTCACCTGTTTGGTATGGGCGCTATTTCTTTCCTCCCTCCAGTCGCCCCCCCTGCTGAAGCCATTGGGCCACCAGCCAGCAGGCGGCGGCCCAGGCCGCTCCGGCCGCCCAGCCGGCCAATACATCGCTTGGCCAGTGAACCCCGAGATAGACGCGACTGACACCGACCAGCAACGTAGCCAGCACAGAGCAGCCGATCAGGTAGATCCGTACCCTGCGCGCGGCGTGTGCCACCGCCAGCAAGGCGCCGCCGGTGAGATAAACCACCGCCGACAGCATCGAATGGCCGCTGGGAAAACTGGATGTATAGATCATCGAACCGTGAGCCACCAGGTCCGGGCGTGGCCGGTCAAAACCGTTCTTGAGTGCCAGGCTCAGCAGCAGGCCACCCAGTATCGCCGACAGTACGAACAACGCGACCCGCGGCAGACCCTGTAGCCAGAGGTAGCCTATCGAAACCAGGGTGAGCAGGCCGAGCACCCCGATACCCCCCAGGGCCGTGAAGTCACGGAACATTTCCTCCACCCAGGCAGGGCCCAGCGGGTCGCCGGGGTCCCCTGGTACGCGCGTCGCCAGCAGCAGCCATCGGTCGAGCCGCGCGGTGTCGCCTTCCAGCATCTCATCGGCGATGCCGATAAAGGCGAATAATCCAAAGCCGAAAATCAATAGTGCCAGCGAGGCAAAATGATGCCGGGCGAATAGTCTGGGAGAGACAGAAGCCGTTTTTTGCTTAGCACTCACCTGGCATTACCCCTGAAATAAAAGGGCCAGAAACATTTTCTGAATTGGCATCAGTAAAATTCTGTGTGCTCTGTGCACTCTGAGGCAGGTTATTTGTATTTTCCCTGCGCCTCCGCGCGAGACAGGGTTTCTCAGACATCCGACCACATGCGCACCAGGTTGATGTAGGACTGGTTGACCTGCACGGTTTCCGCTGCGTCCGGTCTATCATGCAACAATACCTCGCGTGCCTGGTTCAGGTCGTGCAGCAGCGCGCGGCGGTCGGGTTCGCGCACCAGGCTCTGTATCCAGCTCACGGCGACCAGGCGTTCGCCGCGGGTGACTTCGGCGACGCGGTGGATGCTGGAGGAGGGGTAGATCACGGCGTCGCCGGCCGACAGCTTGACCTGCTGGTCGCCGAACGGGGTCTGGATGCATAGCTCGCCGCCATCGTAGTCCTGCGGTTCATTCAGGAAGATCGTTACCGACACATCGGACCGGTACAGGTCACCCTGGCCCATGATCGGGTCGTCGACATGATTACCGTAGGCCATGCCGGGCAGGTAGCGGGCGTAGTAGGGCGTGGCGGTCTTGCGTGGCATGGCTGCGCTGCGGAATACCGCATGCCGGACCAGGCTGCCCATCACCAGGTTGTTGAGTTCGCTCATGCGTGCCGGGTCCAGCGCCAGTTCCTCGTTCAGCTTGACGCGCCGTGCCGCCGTACCGGCAGAGCCGCGGCCGTCACCGAAGCGTCCGCCGGCGATCAGCCGTTCGACGGTATTGAGTTGCGAGCGGTCGAGCACGCCCTCTATACGGGTGAGCATGAATCAGTCCTGCAGCCGGTGGCGGGTATGCGGTAACATAAACACGATACAGTCAGTGTAACCAAAATCAGGGCGCTAATCATGATTCTGAACGTGGTGGTGGAGGAACAGGTCTATCCGGTCAAGGTGCCGGATATGCTGATCAACGAGGCAGGTGACTTCTTCGACAAGATGGATGCCGACATGGATAAGGGCTGGCAGATGAGTCGCGACTGGGTGGATAACCCGACCCTGGAACAACGCTGCCAGATCGTCGGTGACAAGATGCTCACCGCCATGCACCAGGACAACAAGAAGATGCTGCTGCTGCTGTCCGCCTACATCCTCGCGCGGGCGCCGGGCGTGACCGGCATCCGTATCGATAGCAATGGCGAGATGCTGGAAACCGAGCTGGTGACGGACTGAGTGCACTGACTGCCGCGTAGACTGCCCATGGCCGACCTGTTTTCCGTTACCGCGCCCTTACTGATCCGTTATCCCGATGGCCACCGGCACATCATGCTGGAACGCTTCGCGTATGGCCCGGGCCATGCCCGTAATAATGGCTCGGCTTCTCCGGCGGGACTGGTCTATTTCCGACCGTTCTGGGACCGGCTGGGTGAGGAGGGCATTTGCCTGGTGCAGGGCGAACTGCGCGGTGACGGGCCATGGAAGGTCGGTGCCGCGGTGATCACGGTGCTGGGCTGCCACGGCAGCGATCCCGTCGAGGCTGCCGAGTACGCCGACTGGCTGCTGCATCGCGAGCAGCTCGCCGACAACTACCCGGATCGTGAAACGCTACGGGACATGGCACGCAGTGCCGGTTACCTGCCCTGAGCGGTGCTGCCGCCGAACCGCTTGCTCATTTTCACGTGGGCGATACGGTTGAACAGCGTGTGTCCGGCGCCATCCACCGCATAACCCTGCTTGCGATAGAAGCCAAGCGCGGTTTCCCGTGCATCCAGTACGATGCGTGCGGCGCCCAGTGCGCACGCCCTGTGCTCGAGCGCATGGAGCAGCCGGCTGCCGAGACCGCTGCGCTGCTGCGCTACCTCGACCGCCATGAAGCGGATCTGCGCCTCGCGGATGGTGTTGAAATGCAGGCGTCCCACGGCCAGCGGCTTGCCGCCGTCATCGACCAGCATGAGATGGGTGCTGCCGGCATCCTGCGCATCGCACTCGCTGCCGCGTGGCTGGTCCCAGGGCGCGCGCAGGATGCGCCAGCGCAGGTCGTAGTATCGCCGGTACTCGTCGGCGCTGGTCGGCTCGATGAGGCGCATGCCGGGCCGGGTGCGGTTGCTCAGGCGAACACGACCCAGGTAGTGGCGATGTACTTGACGCCCTGCTCGAGTCTGGCGCCACGGTGTTCGTGGGTCCAGAACGGCGGAAACAGCAGCAGCTTGCCGGCCTCGGGCTGAATCTGGACGTCCTGGCAGGAAAACTCGGTGGCCCCGCCGGGGCCGGGCACATCGTTCAGGTACCAGACCGCCACCAGCTGGCGCTGGCTGAAATCGTGGCTGCCGCCGTCGATGTGCCAGTGATAGAACTCGCCGGGCAGGGTGCGCTGGATGGCATAGCCGCTGTCCTTGAATGGGCCGCCGAAAAAGGGATAGGCATTGCGGAATTCCTGGATGGCCCGTCCCAGCGACCGAAACAGCTCGCGATCGATGTCCTGCCAGTGTTCCTTGCCGCTGACCACCAGGTCGGTCGAGCGCTTGATGTCGCGTTCCTGCTGCACGGTCTGGCCGACGCGGCCGGGATACTGTTCATCCGTGCGTTCCTCGAAGCGGCGGATCATCTCGTTGCATATGTCGAGCGGCAATGCGCGTGGCTTCTCGAAGATGAAACTCAGCGGCTTTACCTCGCGGAGAGTGGTCAGTGGCGCGGTCGGTGCCGTAGCGGATTGTTTCATGACAGTCGGTGTCTGCGTGGTCAGAGCTGGTTCGATTCGATGGTGGCGATGAGTTGCTGCCGGCACCCGGTGCCTTGCCGGTCGAACAGGTCAAGCAGCTCGCCGGCCAGTGTCGTCCAGTGCGCCGCCGAGCGGTCAGAGAGTTGCTCGAGTTCACGGGTATTCCCGGTAATCGTCCAGATCTCGTAGGCGGCGAGCAGTTGCGGAAACAGTTCCTTGCGCATGCTGGACAGGCTGCCGATGTAGCAATGCAGTGTCGCCGGGTTGTTCTCCGCCAGCAGGCCGGGCAGCGTCGAAAGCGCGTCCGCCAGGTGATCGCGCACGGCGCGCAGCATGATCTCCTCCCTGCTGTGGCCGAGTCTCACCAGCATGTCTTCCCAGCCGGGACCGAGCAGTTTGCCGGCCTGCACCTCGCCGATCTCGTGCAGCATCACCGTGTTCAGCTCGCTGTCGGTCATCGCCTCGAGCGATTCGTCCGGTGCGTTCTCGAAGTCATAGCACTCGAGGGCGTGCTGCATGGCATTGGCCGGGCGGTTCCAGCGCCATTCCTCGAGTCGTTCCCACAGCATCCTGCGCAGCGACTCGCGACGGATGAAGATGGTGCCGTCCAGGCTCATGGCCGGCGGCGCAGCGAGGTCGCGCGCCAGCTCCCGGCCGGATACCAGCAACTGGTAATCATCACGTTGCCGGTGGACCTCGAGCGTGCCCATGAAGAACACCGGCTTCATGCCGGGACCGTAGCCGCTGCTGTAGACATACCCGAGCGGATTCAGCACGGCATTGATCGCGGCGCTATCGAAAGGACTGAAGCGTTCATTGCCGACCGGTATATTCTCGAAGCGGCTGTGCTCGAGGCTGTCCCAGTGCGTCTCGCGCCGGGTCAGCCAGTCGGTCAGCTGGTCGTGCGGCAAGGCGGCCCCGAACGGCAGGCCGTGTTCCCAGCGAAAGTACTCGCGCATCTTGAGCAGGTAGACGCACAGGGTGTAGTTGGTGGCGAATTGCGCATCGGAGATATGGCAGTTGGTGCGCACAGCACCGAGCGTCGGCATCAGTGCGCTGATGTCGGCTGCTGCTGCGAATGGACTGGGTCTGCCGTTGGTCTTCACACTCGTTACCCTGATAATTCCGCTGTTTTTTCTATGCTAGCATGTGACATTATGCCTCGCCATTATCATCGTCTGGCAGCCAGGACGGGGCGGCAGGAGAGCCGGTGTGAGAGTCAAGAGCAAGTGGAATATCAAGGAACGGGAACGCAGTCTGGCCGAGATCGGCGGCGCGGCAGCGTTTATCCTGTGGCGCATTGCGCAGCAGGGTACGCTCAACCTCGAGAACGAGGGCTTCCAGACCGACACCAACGCCCAGCGCCTGGATATCATCGCGGAGTTTGTGGCTTTTCTGGTGCACATGGCCGACCGGCTGAAGGCCACGGAGCTGGACCAGACGCAACGCCAGGAATTCATCACTTCGCTGGCGCGTCACCTGGCGGACCAGGTGCAGGACAACCGTACCGATGCGCAGGGCAAGGGAGAATACCGGCAGGCGTTTATCGAACTGCTCAACTCACGTACCGCGGACTACGCCGAATTTACCATGGTGGATGGCGAGCCCGGCTACGCCCTGAAACGCTACTTCGGGGAGAACGTGCGCGCCGTGATGGGCGAGAAGGACAACAAGTGGATCACCGACCAGGTGATGGAAATCGAGTTGCCCGAGGCGATGACACCGCTGCGCAAGGCGCTGCGCGAGCTGTTTGCGCGCCCGGAGACATAAAAAAAGGCGGGGCAGGCCCGCCTTTTTCAGTTCGACCCCGCGGGGTCTATTTTTTCCACTCGCCGAAGTTGTCGGCGTTGTGCGCCTTGCCGTCTTCGTAGCCGGCGGAGTAGGCGTCGGTGACACGCTGCTCTTCACGCTCCGGGTTCAGCAGGTAACCGCCCTGCCAGCCCTGGATGTAATCCGGGTCGACGCCATTTTCTTCCATCTTGGTGACTGCGTTGTAGTATTCCTGGTTCATCGTTGCTTCCTCGTCTCGGTCTATGTTTGGGTTGAAAGGGTTGCCGCCGCGCGCCTGTTCAGCCGCGTGCCGCCGTAAAGTGTGACAGTGCTGCCCCCGAATCGATTGCCGCTGCTACCGCTGCCGCCGCGTCCTCGAGGGTGGCGTGGCGGCGCAGGTGATGCAGCATGATGGCGGCGCCGTAGACCAGGCTGTCACGTGCCGCGCCCGGTATTCCCTGCAGTGCGGACAGGCCGGCCGCTGCCGCAGCCTGCGCCGCTGCCGCGCTGTCGAATGCTGCTGTGTCACTGCCTTCGATGGTGTCCGGTGCATTGTCCTGCGGGAGCGGGACAGTGCGGGTCTGCTGCACGATACCGATCATTTCGGGGTGTACTTCCTGCGGGTATTCCGCGCCGCCGTCATGATAGCAGAATACCAATGCCGGTTGTTTCAGCGAGGGAATGACGCCGCCCTCGACGCCGCGAATGATGGCCGCCGAGGCGAAGCCGGCGTGGCGCGCCAGCTGCGCATAGACCGGCGGATAGGCCTTGTGCACATAGCCGGTCATCAGATGGGTACGTGCGGCACCGCGCACCGGTCCGGTCAGCGTTTCGACCGTGGTCAGGACCGGTCGCTTCACGATGCGGGTGCGCAGCGGGATCAGGTCATGCAGGCGGGGCGCGGAGTGCTTCTGGTCCACGTAGCCCCAGCCGATGGCGGGGTCGGCGATCCGGGCGGCAGCCTGTTGCGGGGAGAGGTCGACCTCGACGCCGGCGGCACGCAGTACCTTGCGGTGCGTGACGCCATACTTCGGGCCGACGGCTTCCAGGCCGTGCGTGACGGCCGGTACACCGCAGGCGGCAAATACAGCCGGCAGGAAGGGCGACATCGGCAGTCCACGCGTGTAACCGTCATAGGGATCGGCCACGTCGATGAGTTCGTCGACGGCGGCGGTGACCGGGTTCATGGTGTCGAGAATGGCCTGCAGTACGCCGGCGTTCTCCGCGTCGGTCTCGCGCTTCATGCGCAGGGCGATCAGCAGCACGGCCGCCTGAACCGGATCCGATTTTCCTTCCAGGATGTGACGCATGGCGGCATAGGCCTCATCGAAGGGCAGGTCCTTGCTGAACTCCGGGCCGGTCGCCACCTTCTGGATGCAGCTACGCATCAACAGGTCGGTGTCGCTCCCGCTTATCATCCGTGCCGCCATAATACTTCGCTAGCTTGTTGTTTCAATTGGATTTACAGTCGAGTCGAGGAGTATACAGGAGGGTAAATTGACCCCGTATATCCCGATGGAGAGAGTAATGGCAGTCCTGAGTTGCGTTGTATCCATATGAAAATCGTAGACATTCTCTCTTTAGAGGTATTCGATACCGAGCTGCGAATGACTAGCATAGACACTCTCTCATCCCGGTGCGTCCGGGAAATCCACGACCCAAGAGGCAGTGCATGGCAGACGAGCTGAACAGTTCCGACTATAGCAGTGGAGTGGCCGCATTCGAGGCCAAGAATTTTTCCCAGGCGATGCGGCTGCTGTCGCCGCTGGCGGATGCCGGCGATGCCGATGCGCAGCACCGCGTGGCGATCATGTGCCAGAACGGTCTCGGCATGGTGCGTAACGAACTCCGCGCCTACAAGATGATGAAGGCCGCTGCCGAGCAGGGTTACGCGATCGCCCAGCACGGTCTCGGCTTCATGTACCTGGAGGGCGAGTGCGTCGAGCAGGACAGTGCCAGGGCGGCCGAGTGGTTTCGCAAGGCGGCCGACCAGGGGCTGGCGGGTTCGCTCACGACCCTGGCCCTGATGTACGAACAGGGTAACGGTGTCGAGAAAGACCCGGATGAGGCGAAGCGGCTCTATGCCAGGGCCGGGTTTGACCTCTGACGCGGCCGCTTGCTGAGCGGAGCGGCCTACATGGACCTGACGGCGGAAGACGACCTGCGGGTGAACGTACTGCTGGCCGGCACGCTCAAGGCCGTGCGCATCGACGAATCCAAGATGACGCTGCATGCGCTGTCCGACAAGGGTGAAGCGAAGATCCAGCTGAATCCGAACTGTCGCGACGAATCCTACCTGCGGCGCGTGCGTGAGACCCTGTCCAGCCACGTGCTGGGTTCGCCGGGCGGATACCCGGTTTACCTGAAGCGCTGGACGCGCATGGGCCAGGCGCGTGACAGCATCCTCGAATCGCTGTTGCTGCTGGGCGAGCCCGAGGCGGTGGTGGCCGTGGTCAATGCACCGGGTATTACCGATGAAATCGCCAGTCGCGCCTGGTGGGCGTCGCAGAATTCCGAGAACGCGCGCTGCATGCTGCGCCAGGAGGCGGTGATGGAGGGGCGCATGGGGCCGGTACTGGCGCAGTTTCTGCTCGAATTCCTGCCGTTCGAGGAAGAGGCGCGGGATCAGATCCGCTCGGTGCAGCTGGTGCTGCAGGGGGAGCTGATCGATGCCGCGGAACGGCAGTGCCTGTGGGAAAAGGGCAAACACCGCAACGCGTTCCACGTCGGCTTCCTGCAGGCCCTGCCTGATGATCTGCCGGACGAACAGGCGCCCGGCCCGGCCTGGGAGCAGGTGGGACGGGCAGTAGCGGCTCTCATGCCGGTGGGCAATCCGTTCGCCATGCAGTTGTGCCGCCTGCTTGGCCCGGCGGGTCAGGCGTTTCTTGCCACTGTCGAGAGTGTGCTGAAGAAACCGTCCAATCAGGACGTCGTGGTCGAGTTGATGCACGCACTGGCAGCCCATGCGCGCGACCTGCCTGTCCCGCGAACGCGATTCACCCGTGTCGATGAAATCAGCGCGGTCGTGGATCAACTGCTCGCCGCTGCCGGGCAGGGCGATCCCGCATGGCGGGATCTCGCGGACGTATTGCAGGAATTGCCAGGCAATGTGCATCATATCCGTGCGATGCTGTTTCTTGGACTGCTGGATGAGCCGCTGCTCGATCCGGTGTTCGCGGGGACCGACGCGATCGGTTCGGTCATGCGCAAGAAGCTCGAACCGGTCACCGGGCCCATGCTGCAGCAGATCGCAGTTCTCAGGGGTTTGTAATCAACAAGGGAATGCCAGATGGTAGATATACGTATGTACTGCACCGCCTTTTGTCCCTATTGCGTGCGTGCGGAGATGTTGCTCAAGTCAAAGGGCGTGATGGATATCGACAAGATCTTCATCGACAACATGCCGGACGGGTTCCAGGAACTGTCCAGGCTGACCGGGCGCAGGACGGTGCCGCAGATCTACATCGGCGAGCAGCATATCGGTGGCTATGATGATCTCGCCGCGCTGGACAAGCGTGGCGGGCTGGATCCGCTGCTGGCGACGGACTGATTCACCGCGCGGACGCAGAACAACATGGATTACCTGCCGATTTTCCTGAAAGTCAGAGAGCGTCCCTGCCTGGTGGTGGGGGGAGGCAAGGTGGCCGCGCGCAAGGTGGCCCTGTTGCTCAGGGCCGGCGCCCGTGTCACGGTCGTGTCGCCGGAATCCTGCGCCGAGGTCGCCTCGCAGACGGCCGGGAGCAACGTGACCTGCGTGGAACGCACGTTCCAGCCGGCTGATATCAGCGGCATGGTGCTGGCGATCGCGGCTACCAACGACGTGGCGGTCAACCGCCACGTGTATGAGCTGGCCACGCAGCAGGGGATTCCGGTCAACGTGGTCGACAATCCCGCCTTGTGCAGTTTCATCGTGCCCTCGATCATCGATCGCTCGCCGGTCCAGGTGGCGGTATCCACCGGCGGGGCGTCGCCGGTGCTGGCGCGCCTGTTGCGGGCCCGCCTGGAGAGTTTCATCCCGTCCGCCTATGGCAGGCTGGCGCGCCTGGTCGATGAATACCGCCAGCGTGTCAAGCTGCGCTTTCCAGGTGCCGGTCAAAGGCGCTACTTCTGGGAAAGCATCCTGCAGGGGCGTGTTGCCGAGCTGCTGTTTGCCGGCCAGGAGGACAAGGCGCGCGCGGCCTTGCAGGAGGCCATCGACGACACCAGTGAAAACTACGACAGCGGCGGCGAGGTCTACCTGGTCGGTGCCGGTCCGGGTGATCCCGACCTGATCACCTTTCGCGCGCTGCGGCTGATGCAACAGGCCGACGTGGTGGTGTACGACCGGCTGGTCGCACAGCCGATCCTGGACATGGTGCGACGCGATGCCGACCTGATCTATGCAGGCAAGGAACGTGACAAGCATACGCTTAGCCAGGAAAGCATCAACGAGCTGCTGGTGCGGCTGGCCAGGGAAGGCAAGCGGGTGCTGCGGCTGAAAGGGGGTGACCCCTTCATCTTCGGGCGCGGCGGCGAGGAGATCGAGACCCTGGCGCAGGAGGGGATACCCTTCCAGGTGGTGCCAGGGATTACCGCCGCTTCCGGCTGTGCGTCATATGCCGGTATCCCGCTGACGCACCGCGACCATGCGCAATCCTGCATCTTCGTGACCGGGCACCTGAAAGATGGCAGTGTCAATCTCGACTGGGAGCGATTGGCGAAACCGTCACAGACCATCGTGTTCTACATGGGCATGTACAGCATAGCCGCGATCAGCAGGGAGTTGATTGCCCACGGCTTGCCGCCGGATACGCCGGTGGCCCTCGTGCAGCAGGGTACCACCCCGCAGCAGCGCGTCTATATCGAGACGCTGGCGTCCCTGCCGAGCCTCGGCGAACGTCACGAGGTCAAGCCACCGACCATCATTATCGTGGGTTCGGTTGTCAGCCTGCACAGCAAGCTCGAGTGGTTCCGCAGCGCCTCGACGGGGCAATAACCTACCAATACTGCATGGTATGGATTCTGCTTTCTGTAGGAATTTTCCTATTTTCCGTAAATTTCCCGATCGCTAGCCTCACTCGTGTAAAAGTGGTATTAGGGAAAAACAAATAACTTATGGATGATAGAGGAGGGGGGAAGATGATCAATGTCATGCTGGTTGATGATCACGGGCTGGTAAGAAACGGTATCAAGCGTATCCTCGACGATGTCGACGGCATTGCCGTCGTTGCCGAGGCGGAAAATGGCGAGCAGGCTATCAGGCAGGTGAGAAAGCAACCGCCTGATGTCATCCTCATGGACATCAGTATGCCGGGTATCGGTGGCCTGGAGGCTACCCGAAAAATCGCGCAGTCCCTGCCGGGTGTCAAGATCATTGCCGTGACGATTCACGATGATGACCCGTTCCCGGCACGCTTGCTGGAAGCCGGGGCGGTCGGTTATCTGACCAAGGGTTGCGATGTGCGGGAAATCATCAGCGCGATTCGTTCCGTGCATACCGGCAAGCAGTACATTACACCGGCGGTTGCCCAGAAGCTCGCGCTGTCCTTTATCAACAATGGTGAGAAATCGCCCATCGACAGGCTGACCCAGCGCGAGACACAGGTCATGCTCATGATTGTGAAAGGCAACACGAACAAGGAAATCTCGGAAAAGCTCTGCCTGAGCCCCAAGACCACCAGCACCTACCGTTACCGGCTGTTTGACAAGCTGGGCGTGTTCAACGAGGTTGAACTGACACGCTTCGCCATTCGCTACGGGCTCATCAAGGAAAATATCTCGCATTGATCGACACATGCCGTGCCGGCAGCCTGACCGGGCTGCCGGCCGACCGATGTGCCTGTGCACGGATTTGAGACGTTCATCAGAGTCTTGCCGGCTCTCCCTGCTAGGCTGTTCCAGGTTGAGCTTCCCAGTCGTCCTTCGGGAAGCTGAAATTATCCAGGGCAGGAGTGCGAGATGTCTGCGGTACATAGCCGTGCACCGGCGTTTCCCGGTGGACTCGAGTGGTTCAATATTGACGGAACGGTCAAGATGTCGGAACAGCGCGGCAAGATCGTGCTGATTGATTTTGGCAGCTATTGTTCGGTCCATTGCCGGCATGCCCTGGCGGATCTCCGTAGACTGCAAGGCAAGTACCGGGACGACCTTGTCATTATCGGTGTCCATGCGCCCAGATTTCGCAGTGAATTGCGGCGCACGCACGTGCAGAAGTCAATCAATCGGCATAACGTCGAATTTCCGGTCATCCACGATGCCGACCAAAAGCTGAGGAAGCTGTATGGCATCAGGATCCTGCCGACCCGGGTGCTGATCGATCATGAAGGCTACATCGTGGGCTCGCTGTCGGGCGATGGCAAGGCCGTGCGGCTGGATCAGGTCATCGCCAGTCTGCTCGGCAAACGCACGGGAGCTGTCGCAAACCCGGCCAGTTCTTTCAGGCTCAAGTCCTGTCCGGAGCCGAAGGGTGTGCTGAATTTCCCGGGACACATCGTTGCCGCCAGAGACCGTGTATACATTGTTGACAGCGGGAATCACCGTATCCTGGTGACATCGGCAAGCGGTCATGTATTGCGTCAGTATGGCGGCGAGGGGCCGGGATTCCTGGATGGCACAGGCGCGTCGGCCGCATTCAACAATCCGCAGGGGATTGCGGTGAACGATGATTTCCTGTTTGTGGCCGACGAGGGAAATCATGCGATACGGCGCATCAATCTGCGCACGGACGAGGTAGTGACGATAGCCGGCACCGGCAGGCAGGGTGGTCTGCAGGCCGGGCCAGGTGACGTGCCGCGGAAAACGGCGCTGAATTCGCCGACGGATATCGTGTTTCATAACGGCGATCTGTTTATTGCGATGGCGGGCGCGCACCAGGTCTGGCGCCTGTCCCTGTTGCAGAACACGCTGGAGGTGCTTTCAGGCAGTGGCTGCGAAGGGCTGACGGATGGTCCGCCAGGCACGGCGTCGTTTGCCCAGCCGACCGGCCTGACGGTATGCGGTGGCAAGTTGTACACCGTCGACGCGATGGCATCCGCGGTACGCTGCGTGGATCCGGAAACGGGATACGTCACAACCCTGGTCGGCGAGGGGCTGTTCGCATTTGGCGAAGAGGACGGCATCGGGCTGGCCGCGCGGCTGCAGTACCCGCTCGATATCAAGGCTGACCAGAGCCAGAACATGCTCTGGGTGGCTGACACGTACAATAACAAGATCAGGAGAATCGGCGTGAAAACCCGGCATGTGTCCAGCGTGCTGCTTGACCGGCGGCTGGATGAGCCGGGCGGACTGGCGTTTAGCAACAATACCCTTTACATTGCCAATACCAATGCGCACGAAGTGCTGCGCCTGAACACGAACAATGGCCAGACCGAAGCCCTGAATGTCACCGAAGAGTACATCGAAATTTAACCCTGACTGCAGACTCTGTCCCCGGCTGGCCGGCTTTCTCGACCAGGTTTCCGTAAAACACCCCGATTATCACGCCCGACCGGTAGCGGCCTTCGGAGATTCGCAGGCACGCTTGCTGATCGTAGGCCTGGCGCCCGGCATGCATGGCGCCAATGCCACGGGACGTCCCTTCACCGGCGACTATGCCGGTATCCTGCTGTACGAGACACTGTACAAGTTCGGCTACAGCAACAAGCCCGTGTCGGTGGCGCGCAACGACGGCCTGGAACTGAGCGGCTGCAGGATAACCAACGCGGTCAAGTGCCTGCCGCCGCAGAACAAGCCGCTGCTCGAGGAAGTCAGGAACTGCAACCGCTTTCTGCATAAGGAGCTGCACAGCTTGCCGGATGACGCGGTCGTCATCGCGCTGGGCAGACTGGCGCACGATGCCGTACTGCGCGCGCTGGGGCTGCGGCTTTCCGGGTACGCGTTCGGACATGCCGCGATCCACGGGTTGGCGGATGGACTGCGCATGGTGGATTCCTACCACTGCAGCCGCTACAACACGCAAACCCGCCGCCTCACGCCCGAGATGTTCCACAAGGCGTTCCGGCTTGCAGGAAATATGCTCTCCGGCAGGCCACGCCGGGTGTCGGCCTGACCTGCCAGGCATGAATAAAACCGGCACAGCATTCGATTCGCGCGGATTCCTGAAAACACTGGCGGTACGGCCGGGTGTCTACCGCATGCTCGATGCCGGCGGCAATGTGCTCTATGTCGGCAAGGCCGGCAACCTCAGGAAGCGGGTCGCCAGCTATTTCAGGAAATCAGGCCTGTCAGCCAGGACAGCCGCACTGGTGGAACAGATCGCTGCCATCGAGGTGACGGTTACGCATACGGAAGGCGAGGCCCTGCTGCTGGAAAGCAATCTCATCAAGCAACTGCAGCCGCGCTATAACGTGCTGCTGCGTGATGACAAGAGCTATCCCTATATCTACCTGTCGGACACGCAGGAATACCCGCGGCTGGCATTGCATCGTGGTGCGCGTCGTGCCTCCGGCCGCTATTTCGGTCCGTATCCGAATGCCGGTTCAGTGCGCGAAAGCCTGCATCTCCTGCAGAAACTGTTCAGGGTCAGGCAGTGCGAGGACAGCTTTTTCAGCAACCGCAGCCGGCCCTGCCTGCAATACCAGATCAAGCGTTGCACGGCGCCATGTGTCGAGCTGGTCAGCGCGCAGGATTATGCACGCGATGTGGAAAACACGGTGCTGTTCCTGGAGGGTAAAAGCAGCCAGGTGATCGATGGCCTGGTTAAACGCATGGAAGAGGCAGCGACGCTGCAGGATTACGAGCAGGCCGCGATATTCCGCGACCAGATAATCAGCTTGCGCCATGTGCAGGAAAAGCAGTACATCAGCACCGAACACGGCGACCTGGACATCATCGCGTGTGTGACGGAAAAGGGCAGTGCCTGCGTGCAGGTGTTTTTCGTGCGCGGTGGCAGGAATCTCGGCAATGCGGTGTTTTACCCGAAGGTGCCGATGGAGCAGGGGCCGGACGAGGTACTGTCCGCGTTTATACCCCAGTATTACCTCGGCAAGGATATCCCGCCCGAATTGCTGCTCAGCCACGAGCTGCAGGACGGCGAGGTCATCGGACAGGCCTTGAGCCAGCACGCTGCCCACGGGGTCGAGCTGCGTTCCAGGGTGCGCGGCAACCGGGCACGCTGGGTGAAAATGGCCCGCGAAAATGCCGGTCATGCGCTCCATGCGCAACTCAACACGCGCCGGGGATTTGCCGTGCGCCTGCAGGCCCTGGCCGATGCACTGCAGCTGCCCGACGTGCCGGAGCGGCTCGAGTGCTTCGATATCAGCCATACAGCTGGCGAGTCGACAGTTGCCTCCTGTGTTGTGTTCGGGCTTGAGGGCCCTTTAAAATCGGATTACCGGCGCTTCAATATCCGTGACATCGAGCCCGGCGACGATTATGCGGCAATGGATCAGGCCATCAGCCGGCGCTACACACGGCTGAAGAAGGGTGAGGGACGTATGCCCGACCTGCTGCTGATCGATGGCGGAAAGGGCCAGGTGGCCGCGGTCTGCAGGGCGCTCGAGGAACTGCAGGTGACCGACCTGCGGGTGCTCGGCGTGGCCAAGGGGCCGGGACGGAAGCCGGGGCTTGAAGTGCTGCACCTGCCGGATCGCAAGGCCGCGCTGGTATTGCCGCCGGATTCACCCGCATTGCACCTGATCCAGCAGATCAGGGACGAGGCGCACCGTTTCGCCATCACCGGCCACCGTCAGCGGCGTGCGCGGCAGCGGAATGTGTCACCGCTGGAGAGCATCCCGGGGGTTGGTGCCAAGCGGCGCCAGCAACTGCTGCAACAGTTCGGTGGACTGAGGGAAGTGACGCGTGCCGGCGTGGAGGATCTTTCCCGCGTCAAGGGGATCAACCGAACGCTGGCTCAGCAGATATATGACGCATTGCACGGGGACGTGTAAAAGAGGCTTTCCACCATGAAATGGACATGGCCAAATATCCTGACCCTGCTGCGTATCAGCATGATACCGGTGCTGGTGGTCGTCTTCTACCTGCCCGGAAAATTGATGCCGCTGCTGTGTGCCGCGATTTTCGGACTGGCTGCCGTGACTGACTGGCTGGACGGCTATCTTGCGCGGCGCCTGAAGCAGCAATCGGTATTCGGCGCCTTTCTGGACCCGGTCGCAGACAAGCTGATGGTGGCGGTCGCGCTCGTCCTGCTGGTCGAGTCCAACGGCGACCTGTTCTTCACCATACCCGTTGCGGTCATCATCGGCAGGGAAATCGCCATTTCGGCATTGCGTGAATGGATGTCGGAGATCGGTGAGCGCGCCACCGTGGCTGTCTCGATCATTGGCAAGGTCAAGACTACGGCACAGATGGTCGCGATCCTGCTGCTGCTCTATGACACACCTGTCGGGCTGTTCCCTACGCACGAGGTGGGACTGGTGCTGCTCTACGTGGCTGCCGTCCTGACGCTCTGGTCGATGCTGATCTACATGCGGGCGGCCTGGCCGGTCATCTTCGGCAGGACCGGGGCGCCGGGAGAGGGGGATGCTTGACAGTATCCCGCCAGTCTATAAAATGGCGGTTTGCTGTGTGCGGGAATAGCTCAGTTGGTAGAGCACAACCTTGCCAAGGTTGGGGTCGCGAGTTCGAATCTCGTTTCCCGCTCCATCTTTTTTCAGCCCTGGTCTCCGGGGTTTTTCCTGTCAGGGTGCCGGTTACCCGATCCATGGCTGGGTGGCAGAGTGGTTATGCAGCGGCCTGCAAAGCCGTGTACGCCGGTTCGATTCCGGCCTCAGCCTCCAACTAATCCTCTACATCCCCGGTATGTCTCTGTAAAATCGCCCGGGCGCCTGTTGGCCCGGGTGGCGAAATTGGTAGACGCAAGGGACTTAAAATCCCTCGGTGGCAACACCGTGCCGGTTCGATTCCGGCCCCGGGCACCATCTGACGCGCCTGTTGCACCAGTCGGTCACGGGCCTGCAGGTACTCCGCTGAAAACAATCGCGCCAACAACGATCCGAAATTTCAAGAGAACTTCGTATATGCAGCCTGCGGCCTGTCCGGGCCCTGCCCGGTGCGGACCTGGACTTGCGATATACAGGGACGTACGAGTGTCATGGCGGCAGGGATGCCGTGAGCGACCGGTATGCCGGCTACGGGTGCAATTGACGGGTTAAGCCCTTCATCAGCCGCTCATGATGCGCGGCCAGCGGGCATGGATCGCTTCCGCGAGTTCCGGCTCGATGGTGACCACGTAGATGCGCCGTTCATGCCGGTCGCGTGCCACCAGCCCCTGGATCCATTGACCCCGGGTCAGGTCGTACCAGCGGCTGTGACCTTCAAGGTCTTTTTCCATGAAGCTTCTGACCGGTATCTTGACCGGTACCGGGAACCAGCGATCCCAGCGACCGGCATAGATGCCGTCCAGCCGTGCCCAGCCGCCCAGCGGCAGGCTGCCGGCCTGTTCATGTCGGCGTCCCCATGCCAGACGGCGGGTGCCGCCGCCCCGGGCCATGACCGGCAATTGCGCCTTCGGGTTGGGGAAGTACACCCGGATATCCTGACCGTTTGCCGTGTAGTAGACGCCGTCGCACATGGGAGTTCAGATTGTCTGGCGGTGTCCGAACGGCTTCCAGGACGGCGCAATGACGTTTGGCATGCTGGAGCGGTTGAGCAGCCGGGCAGGGGCCAGCACCAGCTCGCCGTAGCGCCGGTTGACGGCGTCCATGACCTCGTTGGCCTCGCGCCGCGCCGCGTCTTCACTGTCAAACAGCTCGAGCTGGCCGCCGGCGGGAACGGGAGTCCAGGGCGGTGACCTGCACCTGGTGTACACCCTCGTCGTGCCAGGCCTCGTCGATAACGCGGCGGCACAGTACCATGATGTCCCTGCCATCACTGGTGGGCAGCATACTGCGCAGCTTGCCGCCCACCCAGCCGTCGCCGGTGCGCAGGCCGATGAAAAAGGTCTGTGCCTGCAACCGGTGGCGTCGTAGCCGTGCACCGACCTTGGTGCTCATGTGCAGCAGCCAGGTCAGCAGCAGTTCCCGGTCGCGCGTGCCGGGTGGGACGACCTTGCCGTGACCGATGGATCCGGGTGCCGGGACATCCAGCTGCAGGCCTGCCGGGTCCTGGCCCTGGCACATGTACCAGATGCGACGTCCCGGGTTGCCGAAGCGCCGCGCCAGTACGCTGATCGGCAGGCGTCCGACCTCGCCGCAGGTGTGTACGCCATGTTCGGCCAGGAACCCGCCGATGCCTGCGGCGATGCCGCACAGCGCGGTTACCGGGACATCGTGCAGGTGCTGCGCCGCTTCCCAGGGCAGGATCACGGTCAGGCCATCCGGCTTGTCCAGCTTGGCGGCGAACTTGGCAGTGGTCTTGTCGCCGCTGACGCCGATCGAGCACAGGATGCCCGAGGCCTCGAATACCTTGCGCTTGACCAGCCGGGCGATACGTGCCGGCGTGCCGAGCAGCCGCTGGCAACGGGTGATGTCCAGAAAGGCCTCGTCGACTGAAAATATCTCGATATCCGGAGTGATGTCCTGTAGCGCCGCCATGATGGCGGCAGAGGTGGTTGCATAGCGTTCCGGGTGTGCCGGGCACTGGATCAGCTCCGGGCACAGTTGGTGTGCGCGTTTCAGGCGCATGCCGGTCCTGATGCCATAGGCGCGTGCCTCGTAGGAGCAGGTGATGATGCAGGTACCCTTGAGGCCGTTGGTGATTGCCACCGGGCGCCCGCGCCACTCGGGGCGGTCCCGTTGCTCGATCGAGGCGAAGAAGGCATTCATATCAACCAGCGCTATGGCGCGTGGCCAGACGATGTCGACAGTTCCTGTAGGACAATTCATATACTGTAATTATATACAGTATGTGGCCGGAATGGCTGAATTGTGGTTTGTAACGCAATGGTGTATACGAATCTGCCGATTGACCGTGCGGGATATTCGAGGACTGTAAAGGCCGGGGGTGTTGTGATGAGGCTTAAGAGGCTATTTTCTTTAAAGAAAGACAGGAATCTGGAGCTTGAACAGGCGTTTATGCGTCTAATTCTTGTTGTAGTTGCAGTTGCCTATGGTGTAACGATTTCGACGATGGATGTTTTTGAGAAAGGTGTTCTGGATAAGATCGTAGTGCTTGGATATTTTTACATAGCCGTGTCATGTGTGAGTGTGCTGCAAGTTTATTTATGGCCTGACGGTAGCAAACGGCGGCATAGCATATATATGTTCTTTGATGTGTTGGTGACTAGTATTGTTATGCATAATTTTGGTAAATATGGAATTCCTTACTTTGTGCTCTATATGTGGTTAACAGTAGGAAACGGATTCAGGTATGGTTATCGTGAGCTAATATTTTGCTCCGGACTATCCCTGTTAGGTTTTATTGCTGTTTGCTTAACAACACAGTTCTGGATAGATGAATATCTTATATCTCTTACGTGTGTGATGTTGTTATCCATAATACCAACATATGTCGCAGTAATGTTAAAAAGACTCCAAGACGCAAAAGAACGTGCTGAAACCGCGAGCATTGAGAAATCAAGGTTTATCGCGAATATCAGTCATGAAATCAGAACTCCGCTAAACGCTATCGTCGGATTCAGCGGCATGATGAGCAAGGTTGATGATGTGACCCAGCAGCGTCAGATGACAGTACGCATCAAGGAAGCATCGGACAGCCTCATGGACCTGATCGAGGGTGTGCTTGATTTCGCCAGGATTGAATCCGGGCACGTTAAACTGAAGCCGGTTTTGACCGATCTGCGTGTCTTGCTGGAGTCGATCGAGGGCATGTTTTCCCTGCAGGCACAGAGCAAGGGCATAAAATATTCGACATCTGTGGAGCACCACATACCGCAACAGTTTATATGCGACAAGCAACGATTGCGTCAGGTGCTCGTCAACCTGATCGGTAATGCGCTCAAGTTTACAGACAAGGGTCGAATCGACGTGTCTGTCAGTCTTGTAAGTCCAACGGCCGATACTCGCCAACTCAGGTTTGATGTGATCGATACTGGAAAAGGGATAAAGAAGGAATTTCATGATCATATCTTCGATCGGTTCAGGCAGGCCGATGATTCCGCACAACGCCAGCATGGTGGTACAGGGCTGGGAACGGCGATCGCCAGGAATCTGGTGGAACTGATGGGTGGGCAAATCGGCATGGAAAGTCACTATGGATTCGGTAGCCGGTTCTGGTTCATCGTTCCACTTGTCGTGCCAACAGAAGCACAGCTGGGGCGGCAATCTTCTATCAAGAAAAGTCGCTCCTTGCTGGAGGCCGCGAGTACTTCAGATGGCGAATCCAGCATACTTATCGCTGAAGACAGTGATATCAACCGGTATGTCTATTCGACCATGTTCAACTATCTGGGCGTGAGAATCGAGTTTGCCGAAACCGGTGAGATTGCGCTCGACAGGCTGAAGCACTCGAATTACGACCTGCTGATTGTGGATATGCAGATGCCCGGCATGTCGGGTATCGATATCATCAACAAATATTATGAATTCACGCCGCCATCGCAAAGGCTGCCTATTGCAATGATCACCGGTGATGCAACCGCTGACATCGAGCAGAATTGCGAGCAGCTGGGTGTGAAGGTATTCCTGGCCAAGCCTGTCACGCTGGAGAAATTGCACGATCTGGCCAGCGCATACGTGTCGGCGCCCCTGGCCGGTGTCGTGGGACTGGAAGGGTGATCCGTTCACCTGCAAACAGCTGTGTCGCAGGAGCTATATATCAGGAGGGGTCGCGGTATATAATCCCGGGCTCGATTTCCGGATGTGATTGAACAATGAGTGTAAAAACACGATTTGCACCCAGCCCGACAGGCTACCTGCATGTCGGCGGTGCAAGAACTGCGTTGTTTTCATGGCTGTATGCCCGCAAGCACGGCGGCAAGTTCGTATTGCGCATCGAGGATACCGACCTTGAGCGGTCTACCCAGGAATCCATCAATGCCATTCTGGAGGGGATGACCTGGCTTGGGCTGGAGTATGACGACG
This sequence comes from uncultured Gammaproteobacteria bacterium, assembly GCA_963748215.1. Lineage (GTDB taxonomy): Bacteria > Pseudomonadota > Gammaproteobacteria > UBA9214 > UBA9214 > UBA9214. Next base: position 378,698 of record CAVVHS010000006.1, read on the forward strand.
GGCCGTTTTATCAGACGCACCGGTTTGACCGGTATAACAAGATAATCGACGATCTGATCGGCGGGGGGCTGGCCTATCGATGTAATTGTTCCAGAGATCGTCTCGATGCGTTGCGCGAGTCCCAGATGCAGCACAAGCTCAAGCCCCGATACGATGGACACTGCCGGAAGCATTCCGTCTCGCCCGATGAGCCTCATGTGGTTCGGTTCTGTAATCCGGCGGATGGCAGCGTAGTCGTCGACGACCAGATCCGCGGCAAGGTCATTTTCAGCAATGACGAGCTCGATGATCTGATCATACGCAGGACTGATGGCTCGCCCACCTACAACCTGACCGTGGTGGTGGATGACATGGATATGGAGATTACACATGTCATTCGTGGCGACGACCATCTCAACAACACGCCGCGGCAGATCAATATTCTACGGGCACTCGGTGCCCAGCAGCCCGTGTATGCGCATGTGCCTATGATTCTTGGCGATGACGGCATGCGCCTGTCCAAGCGTCACGGCGCAGTGAGCGTGATGGAATACCGGAATCAGGGGATACTCCCCGAGGCCTTGCTTAACTACCTGGTTCGACTGGGCTGGTCGCATGGCGACAGGGAAATATTCACGCTCGAGGAGATGGTCGAGTTGTTCGACATCAAGGATGTCAACAAGGCAGCTTCCGCATTCAACAGCGAGAAACTGCTGTGGCTGAACCAGTGCTACATTAAGGGGTCGGAGCCGGCCAGGATTGCCCGGCTCCTGAGCCCGCACATCGGGCAATTGGGTATCGATCCTGCCTGTGGTCCGGATCTGGTGGCAGTTGCCGAGGTGCAGCGGGAAAGGGCAAAGACACTGGTGGAAATGGCGGAAATCAGTGCATTCTTTTATCGTGATTTCGAAGACTTCGATGCAGATGCGGCTGGCAAGTTTCTCAAGCTCGCAGCCCGCGAACCACTGCAGAAACTGCGTGATGCCCTGGCAACAGTGCCAGAATGGGAGCCGGATGCCCTGCATCAGGTTGTCAAGGACGTCGCGGAGCTTCTGGATCTGAAGCTTGGCAAGGTTGCCCAGCCACTGCGGGTCGCCGTCGTGGGGCGGGCGGCCTCGCCCGGTATCGATGTGACCCTGCATCTGGTCGGGCGTGAGGCCTGTCTGCGCAGGATCGACAAGGCGCTTGATTATATCTTGCAACGGAGCAGTGAGGCCTGATTAATGAATGATCTTGATATTGTGGCAGGCGGAAACTTCATACGCCAGACCATTGATGCAGATATCGCCGCCGGAAAAAATGACGGGCGGGTCGTTACGCGGTTTCCGCCCGAGCCGAACGGTTACCTGCACATCGGGCATGCAAAATCCATTTGCCTGAACTTTGGTATCGCGGAAGACTACAAGGGCAGCTGCAACCTGCGTTTCGATGACACCAATCCGCACAAGGAAAACGTCGAGTATATCGAGGCGATCAAGGCCGATGTGCGCTGGCTGGGTTTCGAGTGGGACAGCCTGTACTTTGCGTCAGACTATTTCGAGCATTTGTACGAATTTGCCGTCGGGCTTATCAAGGCGGGCAAGGCCTACGTGTGTGACCTGTCTGCGGAACAGATACGTGAATATCGCGGTACGCTGACAGAGCCGGGTCGGCAGAGTCCCTATCGAAACCGCAGTGTGGGTGAAAATCTGGACCTGTTCGGGCGTATGCGTGCGGGCGAGTTCGAGGATGGCAAGCGCGTCCTGCGCGCGAAAATCGACATGGCATCGCCAAATATCAACATGCGTGATCCCGCCCTGTACCGGATTCGTCACGGCGTGATCCATCATCAGACCGGTGCGGAGTGGTGTATTTACCCGATGTATGATTACACCCATCCCATATCGGATGCTCTAGAGGGGATTACACACTCGATCTGTACTCTGGAGTTTGCCGACCATCGTCCATTGTACAACTGGATACTGGATAACATACCGGCACCCTGTCACCCGCAGCAGATCGAGTTTTCCAGGCTCAATCTCGAGTATACCGTCATGAGCAAGCGCAAGCTGACCGAACTGGTCGGCGAGGGTTATATGGAAGGCTGGGACGACCCGCGCATGCCGACGATAGCGGGTCTGCGACGCCGGGGATACACGCCGGCATCGATCCGTGATTTCTGCGCGCGAATCGGCGTCAGCAAATCGGAGAACACGGTCGAAATGGGCGTGCTGGAGAATTGCATTCGCGAAGACCTCAATATGAATGCGCCACGCCGGATGGCCGTTTTACATCCACTGAAGGTGATAATTACCGATTATCATTCGGCTCGAATCGAGCATATCGAGGTGGCAAATCATCCGCAGAACGACACCATGGGTACCCGCGCGCTTGCCTTCACCAGTGAACTCTATATCGACAGGAGTGATTTCCTGGAAGATCCGCCGAAGGGCTTCAAACGGCTGATTCCCGGTGGCGAGGTGCGATTGCGTAATGCCTACGTTATCCGCTGCAACGAAATCATCCGGGACACGCACGGGGAGATCATTGAATTGCACTGCAGTCACGATCCCGCCACGCTTGGCGCCAACCCGGAAGGTCGCAAGGTGAAAGGAGTGATTCACTGGGTATCGGCCCGTTCAGGCGTGACGGCGGAGATCCGCCTGTATGACCGCCTGTTCAGTCATCCCGTGCCGGATGCAGCCAGGGAAGGAGGGGACTACAAGGACTGCCTCAATCCGGATTCGTTGCGGACGCTTACTGGGTGTATTGTTGAGGCGTCGCTCGCGACTGCTGCCTGCGGCGAGAGCTTTCAGTTCGAGCGGGAAGGCTATTTTTGTGTCGAGTCAAGGCATTCAACAACACATGCACTGGTATTCAACCGGACCGTAACGCTGCGGGATTCCTGGGCGAAAATCGAACGGGCGCAGAATGGCTGACAAGCCGGATTTTCCCCTACGTCAACTGCTTAGGCTGCTCGTGAGTAACTAAATCTTTTTTGTGATCTTGACATGCAAGGGCGTCTAACGTAAATTGCGCGCTTCGTTTTCGGGGCCATAGCTCAGCTGGGAGAGCGCTTGCATGGCATGCAAGAGGTCGGCGGTTCGATCCCGCCTGGCTCCACCAAAATTGTCCCGGGCGCCCGTGTTGCCCTGGTCAGCGTCACAGGTCCCCATCGTCTAGTCGGCCTAGGACACCGCCCTTTCACGGCGGTAACAGGGGTTCGAATCCCCTTGGGGACGCCATAAACCAAAAGGCCCGCTATTGCGGGTCTTTTGGTTTATCACCTCGGGAGGGGATGAGAACCCCGGGTTCGAGCCGAGCCACGCCAGGCGTGGCGAGACAACAACGCCGCAGGCGTTGGCCCCGCAGGGGTGAGGCGCGCAGCGACGAATAATCCCCTTGGGGACGCCATAAACCAAAAGGCCCGCTATTGCGGGTCTTTTGGTTTATCACCTCGGGAGGGGATGAGAACCCCGGGTTCGAGCCGAGCCACGCCAGGCGTGGCGAGACAACAACGCCGCAGGCGTTGGCCCCGCAGGGGTGAGGCGCGCAGCGACGAATAATCCCCTTGGGGACGCCATAAACCAAAAGGCCCGCTCTTGCGGGTCTTTTGTTTATCACCTCGCGAGGGGATGAGAACCCCGGGTTCGAGCCGAGCCATGCCAGGTGTGACAGGACAGCAACGCTTCAGGCGTGGCCCGGCAGGGATGAACTCTGGCTCGAAACACTACTTCTGCCTGAATATCCAGACGTCCTTGATGCCGAGCTCCTGCTTGACGGTTCCGGCATGCTTCTTGGCGGCGGCGTAACTTTCAAAACCGGCTATCTGCAGTCGCCAGTATTGCCTGCCATTCACCGTCGCGCTGTTCAGTTCGGCATTCTGTTTTGCGGCGCCGCTGTTTCTGCTGAAACGTTCAACGTAGGCCTTGTCAGGAGAGGAAAGCAGATTGATGACCCATGGGCCAGTGCTCGACGCAGGTTTGTCTGCCGTCATCAAAGCTTGAGAAGCTTCGGGGGCAGCTTTGCTTCCCGTGTCTTCGCGGACGGGCGTCGGCGGAGCAGTCCTGGTGATCGCGGCAACCGCATCTCCGGCAACCGGGGGTTTCGATGGCCTGGTTGCCGGTTGTGTGACCGTGCCTGCCATACCGGGACTGCTGCGCCCCGGCAGGTCAGGCTGGGCAGGTTCCTGATCGATGGCGTCGTCAGCAGCGGCTGTTGCAGGTCTGCTGGCCGCTGCAGGTATTTCCGGCTCCCTGGCAGGGCTGTCTGGTTTCCGCGCCTCTCGCGCTGGTGTGCTCGCGGAAGGCGGGATAACCTGGCCCAGTCTGCTAGCGAGATTGGCGAATGCCTCGTTCAGCGCAGTCATCCGGGCGTTGAGCGACGCATACCTGCCTTCCTGCAAGCTGGCGCTGAATACACGACTCTGTATGTCAGCGAGTTCTGTCGATTGCCGCTTGCTTAGCGTTTCGAGGGTACTGATGCGGCTGTCGATACTGGCGGTATAGACATAACCCCCGGTAATCACGCAGACGGCAAATACCGTGGCAAGAATAACTGAATAGAATGGCCGGTTATTCTGTTTCTGTGCGTGCTTTGTTGCCTGCCCGGAGAGCTTTTCATTAATGAGATTTGCGGTTGCCCTGCTGCTTGTGCCTCTCCTGTCCAGGCGGCCAAGCGAGGCTTCGAGTTTATGCTGTTCGCTGACCCGATAGGATTCAATCAGGTCCACCAGTACGGGGTCGGGCTTGTGAAATTCAACGTCGATGCTGTCCGCTTCGACATGTCGAACCCAGGAAGGGATGGCAATTTTCCTTGTCTTGCCCTCATGCTTTATGGTCAGGTGAACATCGACGCTGTCGCCGTCCTTGAAGGTCAGCAGGCGTCCATCGGCATCACATTGCAGCTGCATGCCGTTCTGGCTGACATTCATGACGCGGCAGCCTTTTGGAACGGTTTTTTCGCCGATAAGGAGGGCGTTGATATTGACCGGCGTTCGCGCTTGACTTCTACGTTCCATAGCTCTGCTTGATAAGCTCCGCAAGCTGGCAGCTGATCCGTTGATTCGTTCTGGGTTGCCCGGCGTGTGTCGGGTTGACGTGAACTATACGATCATTAATGCAGAACGTCCATGCCTGTGTCAGGCAGGATTCTCCCGTGGTCGCCGACCGACCGGTGCCCGATGGAATATGTCGATACTCAGTCTCTTCGGAGCTTGGCGTTGACGGTGATCGGGGTGGGGTAATTGAGCATGATCAGGTACGAGGAGGCTACAAAGGTGAGCAGTGTGGTCGCCTGGATGAGGTACGAGGCCCGGGAACTGATCGCGCCGGCATTCAGGGCCAGGACGGCTATCATAAGGGAAAATTCACTGACCTGGCCGAGCCGGACTCCCGCCTCGAGCGAGAGCTTGTGCTGTTCGCCGGAGTAACGGAGTAATCTCGAAAACACCAACGGTTTGGCGGCGAGCATGACGGTTGCGATGACTGCGGCAGGAATGAAGACATCCGCCAGAACCGTGATATTGAAACCGGCGCCGAGCGAAAAGAAAAACATAATCAGGAAGAAATCGCGCAGCGGTTTGAAACTCTCGGCGATGAACAGTGATATCGGGTTCGTGGCCAGCGCCACGCCGGCAATGAAGGCGCCTGTCTCGTAGGAAAGGCCTGCCGTTTCCGCCAGCTGGGCCATGCCCAGGCACCAGCCGATCGCGGTAAGGAAAACATACTCCTGGATGGTATCAAAGCGCAGGATCAGTGGCTGCAGGACATAGCGTTCGAACAGAAAGGCGACTGTTATCAGGACTGGAATCGCCAGCGCCAGTATTCCTATGCGCTGCCACTCGATGGCTGACTGCGAGAATGCGTCCAGAAAGACGAGAATAAATATCGCGAGGATATCCTGCAGCAGCAGGATGCTGACCATGACCTGGCCCATATGGCGGTGGTGCAGTGCCGTCGTGGGCAGCAGTTTCAGTCCGATGATGGTGCTCGAGAACATCATGACAGCACCGATTATCAGGCTGTCGAAGGAACTGAACCCGAAAGCCCTGCCGATCAGGTAACCGGCCGCGCAAAAGGCGAGCGAGCTGACGGCAGTAACGACCAGGGCCTCCCTGAACATCCGTGCAAGTTGCGAGGGCTGCAGGTTGAGTCCCAGCAGGAACAGCAGGAAGATGATGCCGATGTGGCCGATCTGCTGGATTACCGAGGCGTCGGTTACCAGCTGCAGGCCCCATGGTCCGACAAGTCCGCCGAGCAGGATATATGCAACCAGCAATGATTGTCTGGCAAACAGCGCCAGGGCGGCGAGTACAGCAGCGCCGGTGAATATCAGGAATATGGAAAAGATGATCGAATGGTCAGGCATGACTTATCGTATAGCCGGCGTCCTGCAAAATAAAGGCGCTCCGTACTGGTCACCTGGCGGGGCCATGCCAGTATGAGGGCGCCAGGGCGCGATTGCCTGTTGCCTGGCGGTGTGGCTGTGTGCTGTTACAGAATGGTGTTGGCCTGCCCGGGTAGCGAAAGCTCGAGTGCCCGGACCCGCTTGCCGGCCCCGTCGAGGGCCCTGCCGGCGGCGAACATGACATCATGACTGCCGGCTATGTGCTTCTGTTCGCCTGTAACATCTGTCGTTTGGCTGGTCGACAGGGTTGTGCAGGGTATGCTGGCCGATGCTGAATTGTTTGCGGCAGGGCTGCTATCCGTGGCTGCTGGCATCAAGCTGACCCCTGACGGAATCGGCCATGAGGTTGATGCGATCCAGTGCCGCTTGCCGGTGTCGCCGCATTCCCGGGTTTGCCAGTGGCTCGAGGTTGTCGGTTGCCAGCGGGGACGGTTTATCCGACATCAGGACATCGAGGTGGGCTTCGCCGACCCTGAGGCGAAGCATATCCGTCGTACTGTATTTGTCGCAGGCGTGGGATTACACCCGGACGCGATGTCGCCGGAACGGGTCACCCCGTGCTAGTCGGCAACAGTCTCCTGTCATTATGATGATGTTTCAGGATATTTCGCTGAAGAAGAGCGCAAGGTTGAGCCGATTCTCTATTTCCAGTTTTCTGAAAATAGCGCTCAGGTGTGCCTTGACAGTGCGCTCCGAGATGTCGAGTTCGCGTGCAATCATTTTATTGTTGCCGCCGAGATGAACCATGCGTGCGACTTGCAGCTCTCTCGGCGTCAGGGTTCTGACCAGTGAATTGTCGAAATTGCTGTGCTGTAAGGGCACATTGCCCTCGCTGGCCAGTTCGCTGATCATCTCGGTGATCAGTTTTCTCTGTATCCAGTATTCTCCCTCGAGTACCAGATTTACGGCGCGCGCAAGCAGTGCGGGCGTGATGTCATCCTTGCAGAAACCGCGTGCGCCGGCCTTGAACAGGCTGCGCTGGTCAACCAGCCTGTCAGATTGATTGTCGATGATGACCACGAAAATACCCGACAGTTTTCTTATCAGGCTGGTCAGGAATTCCGTCGTGTTATCCGCACAGACATGTGGATCGATAAAGAGCAGGGTAGGTCTTTCGCTTGCGACGCAGGAATGCATGGCGGGCAGGGAAGTTATCCGCCGGGTTTCGTATTTTTTCCCCAGAACGCCGGTATAACGGCCCGTGACAATATCGTCGCGACTGACAATCAGGATATAGTCATTTGCCGGTGATGCACTTGCTGCCATTGGCCCATTCCGCTGTCTGCCGTTCTGTGAGTGCTCATTCCCCTGCGCAGGACCGGTTTCAGCAGATAGTCAAGGACTGTTATTACGCCCATGAGGATATCAACCAACGTGTCTTGCCAGGATCGATTTCCGGTGGGTCCGCTTCAGTGTCCAGATAGCCGTGTTCAATCCTGAACCGGATCAGCAACAAGCCCTCACCGTTCCCATGTGTGATGGTATCGGCACTGATGCGTTCTAGTTTAGCCGGCGATATACCGTAAATAGCGAGATCATATGCAGTTAATTTGACCAGGGCGGACTATTCCGGGCGCAGTAAGGCAATATCGGCGGGTCTGGTATGGGCCGTTGAAGGGATACGGCCTTCCAGGGGTACGATTTGATGCGGGAGCATTACCGGTCTGGATGATGCCACCTGTGTGTCGATCTTGACCTGATCGATTCTTTGCGGACCGGCGTCCGGCTCACCCTGTAGCGTCGCCTGTCAGTCAGACGATCCTGGCTATCGAGGATCTGGCCGATCTGTTGATCGGGTCGCAGGTTGTCCCGCTTGGTGACCTCCCGGAAACGTCACAGCGAAATCTGACCGTGCGGCAAGGTATGCGTGACGAGGTCAACACGACGGCGAATCTCATAGCCGGAGTAGAGGACACATTCTCGATCCGGGCGCCTTGCACTCGGCCTCACGTTATTATCGCGTCAGGCTGGCACTGGCCGATTCCTGAGCCAATTCCGGCCTGCCGGTCAGATACCCTTGCAAACCATCGATATTCAGGCCTGTCAGTGTGTCGCGCTCGGCAGCGGTTTCCACGGACTGTGCGATTACCTGGATATCGAGACTGTGCAGGGTATCCGTGAGCGCCTGTACGAAGAACCGGTTGTCGCTGTTGCTGTCGATACCGCGTATGTAACTGCTGTCGATCTTTACAAAACTGATATCCATGCTGCGCAGGTAGCCGAACGATGCGAACCCCTTGCCAAAATGATCAATGCCGCTCCTGCAACCCAGTGTATTCAGGCGTTCGACGAGGTTGCGGGCATTCTGGATGTTTGCAAGGACCGCGTACTCTGGGAATTCAACCAGTATATGTTTCGCTAGCGTGGGGGCATTGCCAAGTGTGCTGGATAACCACTGGATGAAGACTGCGTCATGCAGGGATGTCGATGAAAGGTTGACGGCAAAAAGGGTTGACGGATCGGGGTTCTGTGCGAGGTATTCGAGCAGTCGTGTGACAGCCAGCTTGTCAAGCTGGCTGGCGAGACCGAAACGTTCAGCCAGTGGTACGAATATGCCGGCATTGACACCGTTGTTGCTTTTGTCATCGATGCGTGCGAGTACTTCTTTGTGCAGCATGCCGCTACCCTGCGCTTTGGTTTGGTATACCGCTTGCATGTACAGCCTGATGGCGCCTTTGTCGATGACCTCGCGTAATCGCTTGCGCCAGTTTTGCATGCTGTGTATCTCGGGCTGGTTGGCTGCCGGAGCCTGATAGCGCTGCCAGATGTTCTGGCCGCTTGCCTGGGCAGAACGCAGTGCCATGTCGGCCTCGGACAGCAATTCCGGCAGCGTATTGCCATGCCGCCACATTGCAATGCCGATATGACCGATGTCATTTGAATCGGCAAGGCCGTCAGCGCGGAGCTGCAGGAGATCCCTGCAAAGTGTCGCAGCGAGTGCGTCGGCGCTGCTGACCGGAAGACCGGTGACGACAATGCCGAAGCCGGCGCCCGATATGCGGGCGGCAAAGCTGTTCTCAAGATAGGAAAGTTGCGACTTTATCAGCTCGCCCGTTCTTTTCAGCAGCATGTCTCCTGCCGTGTAACCGCTACGTTCGTTGACCCTCGATAAGTCGCGCAACTCGAGCAACAGCAGCGCACCCTGCGAGACTTCGTCCCTGCTATCCAGCATTGCACCGAACTGACAGTCGAAATAGCGCCGGTTGCCAAGGCCGGTGACGGTATCCTGGTAGGCCTGCTCGCGCAGGCGCTCCGTCAGTGCAGACTGTTCGGTAAAGATTTCACCGACCTTCTCGGAAAGCCTGTTCATTGCCAGAACGACGCTGCGCAGTTCGGCGGTACGCGGCAGGCGTCTCTGGATCATGTACGAACGGTTACGTATGGCATCCGCCTGTAACTTAACCCTCGCCAGTGGACGCAGCAGGAACCTGACAGCGACAGTTGCGAGTACCAGGGTGACGACCGCGGCGACCAGGTACAGCATCAATGTATCCATTGTCGTGGCCCATAGCTGATTGTAGGCGCGCCCGGTATTGCTGGTAACATGAATCCGGCCGGCCTGGCTCCAGCCGGACATGACCAGTGCCTCCATGGCAGGCGCTTGCAGGGTAATCGCTTTCACGAACCACTCCGGCGCGGCACCGGTGTCTGGCGGTACGCTCTTTTCGACCAGCGTGTCTCCATCAGCCGAGATCAGCGCAATACGCTGGTATTCGCCACGGTCAAATACGGCGCCGATCATGGTCGAAATCACCGGTATGTCCGGCGGTTGCACATACGGAGACAGCGACAGACCCAGTGATGTTGCGGTATCCCGCGCATGTGTCTCGAGCTGCGCGGTCATGAACGTGCGCAGGTTTTGTGTGCTGATAGCGACTGTTGCGATGAAGCCGGCAATCAGTATCAGCACAATCCCCGTCGAGATCTGTCTGTAAAGTGTCATATATCGTTCCGTGCCGTTACTGCAGCAGAATTCACCCTGTATACGATGGTGTGTGGTTGCTCAGCGCGGCAGGGCAAGCTGTTCGTCGCTGATCCGGGCGATAACTTCCTTCCAGCGGCTCAGTCGTTCCGGATCCCCAACGTGCTGGTCCATGCCGCGTGCCTTTACCAGCCACAACCCGTTACCGTTGAAACTATACACCGGTAACAGGTCGGTCCTGCTGGACGATGTGCGAATTTCCATAACCAGGTTATCGAGTACCAGGGGGTCCGCATCGGATGTACTGTAATACGTTAACACCATATGCGCCTGCTCGAGCTCAAGTGCCTTGACATAGGTAAGCCGCATACGCTCGGCGGGTATGCCCATCTGGCGGAGCGTGAAATATTTCGCGATGGAGAAATCCTCGCAGTCACCGCCGTTCGATGCCAGCATCTGCAGGGGGGTCGCCCAGTAGTCCTCCTTGCCCCAGTGATCGATATCGCTGATGAAGGTAACCTTGTTGAAAAAATCGTTGGTCCTTTGCAATTTCTGCATGTCATCCAGCCCGTTGCTGGCCCGGATCATATCCTGCCAGTCGCTGATCCGCTGCAGTGCATGTTCGCCATACGTCTCCCTGATTCCTGCCAGTGATTCGACTGCCAGCGTAAATTCCTCGCCATTGCACGGTGCAATGCCGGCAAGGCTCAGTATGCCCGCCAGCAGGATGCACAGCAGGGGAGAGGCGGTCGCGAGCGGACGTGCTGCGGACGCTGACATCAGGCAGTCGTTGCGGATGTTTGTGGCATACGAATGCCTATCGGCACCGGTCGCAACCGACTTGTGAAATCAGGCTATAAATGAATGACCTGTCGTTGCATCACTACGGCCGGCGGGTGGCCCGGTGCGTGGTACCTAGGTCCAATTGCGCCGCCGACGGCCCGCCTCTAGACTCTTTAAAACCATAAAAACAAAGGCTTATGAAAAAAATAAAAGTCACTATTGTCGCGACGGCCGCGGAGGAATATCCGGGATGCGCAGACATCCTGGGCGCCTGTCCTGAATTCGAAATCGTTGTCCGCTCCGGCGGGCTGTGCGAGACGGGTGGCTGGTCGGCCATTTCCACTTCCGACGTGCTGGTGTTTGACGAGGCAGCACTGGTGCAGGAAGGCCCAACCGGGCTGCGCGATATTCAGTACTACCACCCCTTGCTCAAGCTCTTGCTTGTTCTCGAAAATCACAATGAAAACAAAATAATGGAGGCTCTTGCCCTGGGATTTTCCGGAATTATCGAACGTGCCTCGCTGCGTTCCATGCTGCGCCGGTCCATCCCGGCGTTGTACTCGGGCGATGCCTGGGTGTCGCGCCAGCTTGTTCAGTCGCTGCGCACCCGGCTGTTGCACCTGGACGGCGACAACGTGCCAGGGATGTCGGTACGCACCGGCAAAAACCATGGAAAACTCAATTGATTGATGTGCTTAAGTCGCATCGACGGGTGATTGCTGGCGTGTGACAGGCAAGTTGTCCGTGATCACTGTCTGTCTGCGTTACCGCGGGCAGGCAGGGTGACTGCCGTTGCCAGAAACCTGAATCCGCTGGCAGGCAGGAAATCATCATGCCCGATCAGCTGATCGGCACTACCGGGACAAGCGACAGGAGTGCAACCGTCGTTCATCCGAGCGGAGCGACCGGGTCGCTTGCCGATGCTGCTGCTGTGGTCGTTGCGTCCATCAGTACAGCCGTCCGGATCGAGGGCGAGTAACGCGGGTCCGGGATGGACAGACCGTCAGTCTGGCGGCAGCGGGGCGGACATCCATATCCGGTCGCAGGGCAAGTCCGGGTTCGGCCGGGAGATCGATTTCAATAGCACGGAAGCGGACGCGCTTGACCTTGCCGATCTGCTGGCGGGCGAGAGCAACCCGACGGCCCTGGAACCGGACAATGGCAACCCGGGCATTGCCTCGGGCACCGATACCACCATCACCATCTTCGACGTCGCGGCAAATCGATAGCCATGTGAAACTTGCGCTCCGGCTGTGTAATAATCCCCCCCTCCTGATTGCCCCGGAGGGGGAACTGCCGCACCCATGTTTAGACCACTTGAGCTGTTTGTCGGTCTGCGCTACACGCGCACCAAGCGGCGTACCCACTTCATCTCGTTCATCACACTGACCTCCATGCTCGGCATTGCGCTGGGTGTGACGGCACTGATTACCGTGTTGTCGGTAATGAACGGCTTCGAGACCGAGTTGCGCACGCGCATCCTGGGCATGGCGTCACACGCCACCATCTCCCGCTATGACGGCCGGCTCGATGACTGGCAGTCGCTGGCGTCGCTTGTCGAAAACCAGCCGCACGTGCTGGCCTCGGCCCCCTATGTCAGCGGCGAATCCATGCTCAGCAACGGCCAGCAGGTGAGTGGCGCCATCCTGCGCGGCGTGGATCCGGCGCTGGAAGGCCGTGTGTCCGACGTGGTCGATCACATTCGCGGCGGTGACATCGCGCAACTCAGTCCCGGCGGCTACGGCATTATCCTGGGCAGCGAGCTGGCCGCGGCACTCGGTGTGGGTGCCGGCGATGCAATCACCGTGGTTTCCCCCCAGATTACGATTGCACCGACCGGTGTACTGCCGCGACTGCGACGCTTTACCGTGCTGGCGACCTTCGAGGTCGGCATGTACGAGTACGACCGGGGTGTCGCGCTGGTGCACCTGCAGGATGCCGCCAAACTGTTCCGGCTCGATGGTGCCGTCAGCGGGCTGCGCCTGAAAATCGACGATGTGTTCGATGCGCCCATGGTGGTGCGCCAGCTGGCTGCGGAGTTGCCGGGTGATTACCGGCTCGAGGACTGGTCGCGCAAACACGCCAACTTCTTCCGCGCGGTGAAGACCGAGAAGCGCGTCATGTTCATTATTCTTACGCTGATTGTCGCCGTTGCCGCATTCAATATCGTGTCCACCCTGATTATGGTGGTAACCGACAAGCGTTCGGATATCGCGATCCTCAGGACGCTGGGCGTCACGCCGCGCTCGATCATGATGATCTTCATCATCCAGGGCGTCGTGATCGGCGTGCTGGGCACGGCGCTGGGCGTGGCCGGCGGGGTGGGGCTGGCCCTGAACATCGAGTCCATCGTGCCGGCTATCGAGCGGCTGTTCAACGTGCAGTTCCTGGCGGCGGATGTGTACTACATCAGCGAGGTACCCTCCGAGCTGCACTGGAACGACGTGTGGATCATGGCCTCGGTGGCATTGCTGCTGAGCCTGCTGGCGACGCTGTACCCGGCCTGGCGCGCGGCGCGCACACACCCGGCCGAGGCATTGCGCTATGAGTGAGGTACTGCGTTGCGAGGGTCTGGGCAAGACTTTCAGGGAAGGCAGTGAGGCCCTGAAAATCCTGCATGACATCGATTTTACGGTCGCGACCGGCGAGCGCATCGCGATCACGGGTGCCTCGGGCAGTGGCAAGAGCACCCTGCTGCACCTGCTCGGCGGGCTGGACCAGCCCACGACAGGTCGGGTCATCCTGGCGGGCAAACCACTCGCCAGCCTGACGGCGGCGCAGCTCGGACGATTGCGCAACCACGAACTGGGCTTCGTTTACCAGTTTCACCACCTGTTGCCCGAGTTCACGGCGCTGGAGAACGTGGCCATGCCGCTGCTGGTGCGCGGCCTGGCGCCGGCGCAGGCGCGGCAGCAGGCCGCCGCCATGCTGGAGCGGGTCGGCCTGTCCGCGCGCCTGGGACACAAGCCCGGCGAGTTGTCGGGCGGTGAACGACAGCGGGCGGCCGTGGCGCGCGCCCTGGTGACGCAACCGCATTGCGTGCTGGCCGACGAGCCGACCGGCAACCTGGATCGCCGGAATGCCGACCAGGTCTATGCGCTGATGCTGGAGCTCAACCGGGAACTGGGTACCAGCCTGCTGGTGGCGACCCACGATGCCGCGATTGCCGAACGCATGGAACGGGTTGTGCAACTGGAGGATGGTCGCCTGGTCTAGCCGCACCGCAAAACATGGGTCCTCCATGATCGACGCGCCGGCTCACCCGGTTTCTTCGAAGATCATGGAAGACAATGTATTTAATAACAATATCGTTTGTCATCGGGGTCTGCAGCCTGTTCTGGCTCAGCGCGCTGCCGGTCACGGCGGCCGCGCTGCTGCTGCCCGCGGCGCTGGCTGCGCTGCGCTGGCCAGGGCTGCGCCCGCCGGCACTGCTGGCACTGGGTTTTGCCTGGGCGGTATTGCATGCGGCCCAGGCCCAGTCGCCGGCGCTGGACCGGTCCGTCGAGGGGCGTACCGTCCTGGTCGAGGGCACGGTCGCCAGTCTGCCGGATCGGCGCAGCGGTCGGTTGCAGCGCTTTATCTTCCACGTCGAACGCCTGGACGACGGGTCGGGCTGGAGCGACTTCGACGGCAAGGTCAGGCTGGGCTGGTACGGTGATGGCGGCGATCCCGATGCCGGTGAGCGCTGGCAACTTGCCGTGCGACTGAAGCGTCCGTACGGCATGGCCAACCCGGGCGCTTTCGATTATGAACGCTGGTTGTTCCAGCAGCGTATTCATGCCACGGGCTACGTGCGCGAGGATCCGCGTAACCGGCGCCTGTCGAAGGGGAGGCTGTCACCGATTGCCACCTACCGCATCCGCCTGCTGCGCGCCTTCGCCGTCGAGGGTGAGACGCCCGGTACGGCGTTCGTCCAGGCGCTGACCGTCGGCGAGCGCGGTGCGATCGGCGCCGCGCAGTGGCAGGTGCTCAACGCGACCGGCACCAGCCACCTGATGGCGATTTCCGGCCTGCATATCAGCCTGGTGGCCGGTCTGGGATTCTGGCTGGTACGGCGCGGCTGGCCGCATTTCGGTCCTGTGGCCAGCCGCCTGCCGGCGCCGCGTGCGGCGGCCATCGCTGCCATAACCGTCGCCGTGCTGTATGCCATGCTGGCCGGCTTCGGCATCCCGGCGCGGCGTGCCCTGGTGATGGTCTGTGTGCTGATGCTGGCCATTCTTTCCGATCGATATTCATCCTTTGCACAGGTCATATGCCTGGCCGCGATGTGCACGCTGCTGCTGGATCCGCTGTCAGTACTGTCGGCCGGCTGGTGGCTGTCGTTCCAGGCGGTCATTATCATCGCCTGGCTGGCCACCGGACGCCACGGGATGCCGGGGCGGGGGCGCCGCATGCTCATGCACGTGGCGCTGGCGTTCTGTATGGTACCGATGCTGTTGTTGTTTTTTCAGCAGGCCTCGCTGCTGGCCCCGATCGCGAACGTGATCGCCGTACCGTTCGTCGGCCTGCTGATCGTGCCGCTGGCCTTGCTGGGTTGTGTGCTGTTCGCCGTCAACGAGACGCTGGGTATGCAGCTGCTCGGGATGGCCGCGGATTTGCTGGAACTGGCCTGGCCCATGCTGGAATGGCTGGCCGGCACCGGCATGGCTGCCTGGACCCGACATCAACCGCCGGCGTGGACGGTGCTGCCTGCGCTGGCCGGACTGGCACTGCTGTTCATGCCGCGCGGCATGCCCGGCCGCTGGGCCGGTGGTGTGTTGTTGCTGCCGATGCTGCTTGTGCACCCGCCAGCCCCGCCGCCGGGTGCGGCCTGGATTACTCTGCTGGATGTCGGGCAGGGTCTGTCGGCCGTGGTGCGGACGGCACGGCATACCCTCGTCTACGATACCGGTCCACGCTACAGCCCCGATTTCGACACCGGCCAGGCGGTGGTGATCCCGTTCCTGCGCCGGCAGGGTATAACCCGGCTCGATACCCTGGTGGTCAGTCACGGCGATAACGACCATATCGGTGGTGCCGATTCGCTGCTGGCCGCCTTTCCGGCGGATGCCGTCTACAGCAGCGTACCGGACCGGTTGCCGGGCGGTGGTGCGCTGCGCTGTCGAAAAGGCCAGCACTGGCAATGGGACGGCGTCTCGTTCACGCTGCTGCATCCGGAGCCGGCAGGCGGACTGAGCGGTAACAATAACTCCTGTGTGCTGCTCGTCGAGACGACGAACGGCCAGCGCCTGCTGTTGCCTGGCGATATCGAGCGCCCCGCGGAACGACGCCTGGTCGAAACACAGCGCGGCCGGCTGCCTGCACAGGTACTGGTGGCCCCACACCACGGCAGCGCCACGTCCTCGTCGCCGGCCTTTATCGAGGCTGTCGATCCGGATGTGGTGATAATCCCGGCAGCCTGGATGAATCGCTACCGCTTCCCGAAGCGTGACGTGGTCGAACGCTACCGCGCCGCCGGTGCGCGGATACTGGACACCGGCCGCAGCGGCGCGCTCAGCGTCAAGCTTTCATCCTCGACAGCACAACCGGAGATCGCCGTCTGGCGGGACCGGTACCGGCATGTCTGGAGCTGGCAGGAATAACCTGCAGTATTGTTTGGCTGTGGTTGCAAATACAGTATGATTCGCTGCGGCTGGTGATTACACAACTGTACAAAGGATGGTGATGGTGTGCTGGAACTGGTAGAAGCTGGCGGCTGGCTGATGCTGCCCATTATCGCGTGTTCGGTGATTGCGATGGCAATCATAGCCGAACGCCTCTGGTCATTGCGGGTAGGCCGGGTCCTGCCCAAGCACCTGGTCGCGCAGGTATGGCGCTGGGAGAAGATCAACCAGCTTGATGACCAGCACATGAAAGAACTGCAGGCCAGTTCGCCGCTGGGCGCCATCCTTGCGGCCGGTATCATCAATCGCGACAAGAGTCGCGATTATATGAATGAGAGCATCGAGGATACCGGGCGGCACGTAGTACACGAACTCGAGCGCTTCCTGAACTCCCTGGGTACGATCGCTGCCATCACGCCGCTGCTGGGACTGCTCGGCACCGTGATCGGCATGATCAAGGTGTTCGCCACCATCACCACGCAGGGCGTGGGCGATCCCGGTGCGCTGGCAGGAGGCATCTCCGAGGCACTCATCACCACGGCGGCCGGTTTGTCGGTCGCCATTCCGACACTGATGTTCTACCGCTATTTTCGCGGGCGTGTCAGGATGCTGGTGCTGCGCATGGAAAAGGAAGCCATGCTGATGGTCGAGATCATGCACGGCACCCACAAACGGCGCGACGACTAGGAGGGTGTACGCATGAACCTGCAGCCAGGCAGCGAGGACGAACCCGATGTCAACCTGACACCGCTGATCGACGTGGTGTTCCTGTTGCTGATTTTCTTCATGGTGTCGACCACCTTCGAACAGCAGTCCCGCATCCAGATCGAACTGCCCGAGGCAACGGCCGATGCGACAGCGCAGGAGGACGACACGCTGGAAATCCTGGTCGACGCGCAGGGGCGCTACTTCATTGGCGACCAGCAGGTCATCAACTCGGAACTCAAGACACTGAAGACCGCGATTCGCAAGGCGGCAGGCAACCGAGGCGAACTGCCCGTGACCATACGCGCTGACGCGAACACCCCGCACCAGGCCGTGATCCGGGTGCTGGATGCGACCAGCCAGCTGGGCCTGACGCATATTTCGCTGGCGACATCGAAAATCGAGGAACAGTAAGCGCATCACCAGATGAAGGGCCTTAACTATTACTGGTATTCGCGTAGCCCCTGGCTCGTCCTGCTGACACCCCTGTCACTGCTGTTTCGTATCCTCGTCCGGCTGCGGCGGTCAGCCTATCGCACGGGCCTGCTGCGCAGTCACCGCATCGAGGCACCGGTCATTGTGGTCGGCAATATTACCGTTGGCGGCACCGGCAAGACCCCGCTGGTGGCCTGGCTTGCCGGTTATCTCGGGGAGCAGGGTTTCAAGCCCGGCATTGTCGCGCGCGGGTACGGGGGCAGGGCGGCATCGTGGCCGCAACAGGTGCGTGCTGACAGCGATCCTGCCGTGGTCGGCGACGAGGCCGTGCTGCTGGCCAACCTGACAGGCTGTCCGCTGGCAGTCGGTCCCGATCGCGTGGCCACGGCCGAGGCACTGATCAAGTACAATGACTGTAACCTGGTCATCAGCGACGACGGACTGCAGCATTATGCCCTGCGGCGCGATATCGAAATCATCGTGATCGACGGGGTGCGCCGCTTCGGTGTCGGTTTCATGCTGCCGGCCGGGCCGCTGCGTGAACCGGTCAGCCGCTTGCGCGAGGCGGACCTGCTGGTGGTCAACGGTATCGGTGGCGCGGGTGAATACCCCATGAAGCTGAAATCGGGTGACGTGCATAACCTGCGCGATGACAGCGTGATGAAAAAACTGTCGGATTTCAGGGGCGGCAAAGTGCACGCCGTGGCCGGGATCGGCAACCCGGAGCGGTTTTTCCAGTCCCTGCGTCAGGTCGTCCGCCACGTCGATGAGCATGCATTTCCGGACCATCATCGCTACCGGGCCGGTGATCTGCGTTTTGATGATGATGCGCCGGTACTCATGACAGCGAAGGATGCGGTCAAGTGTCGCCGATTTGCCAGCGGCAACGAATGGTATATTCCGGTCAGGGCCGAAATGTCGAGGGATTTTCAGGCGCGGCTGAATGCGTTGCTGGAGTCTCGCGGTTGTCGTGCGGAGATATGTGCTGCAGGCGCAGATTTGCCACCAGGAGTACAATGTGGATAAAAAATTGCTGGATATTCTTGCCTGCCCTGTATGCAAGGGGGCGCTGCTTTATCGCAAGGATGAAGAGGAACTGGTTTGCAAGGTCGACCGGCTGGCGTACCCGATCAGGAACGATATACCCGTCATGCTGGTCGACGAGGCCAGGCAACTCGCCGCTGACGAGGAAGTCTGAATTTTCGCATGGCCGGTACCGGGTTCAGGGTCATCATACCCGCACGCTATGCCTCGACCCGGCTGCCCGGCAAGCCACTGCTGCCGATCGCCGGGCGTCCCATGCTGCAGCACGTGTATGAGCGGGCGCTGGCGTGCGGTGCAAGTGATGTTGTGATCGCCACGGATGATGAACGCATTGCGCAGGTCGCAGCCGGGTTCGGCGCACCCGTGTGCATGACCGCGATCGACCATGCATCAGGCACCGAGCGTCTCGCCGAGGTGGTGGAACTGCACGGCTGGTCCGCGGACAGCATCGTGGTGAACGTCCAGGGTGACGAGCCACTGATCGAGCCGGCGCTGATACGGCAGGTCGCGGACGATCTTGCCGCTTACCCGGAGGCCGCCATGGCAACGCTGGCCTATCCGCTTGCATCGCCTGCCATGCTGAACGACCCGAATGTGGTGAAGGTTGTGCTCGACAGGGAAGGTTATGCCCTGTATTTCAGTCGTGCACCGATTCCATTCGTTCGTGATGCGGCTGCGGGCGATGGCGCCGAAGGCTTGCGTCACATCGGCCTGTACGGCTACCGGGCCGGCTTCCTTGGCCGTTACCGTCAGCTCGAGACCGCCCCCTGCGAACAACTGGAGAAGCTTGAGCAGTTGCGCGTGCTGTGGCACGGCATGAAGATCCACGTCAGTATCGCTGCGCGCATGCCCGGTCCCGGCGTCGATACCCATGAAGACCTGCAGCGGGTCGAGGGCCTGATGGCTGACGCCGGGTGAGCGCCGCAGGTGTGTCGCTACAGCCGCCCGGTCTGCGAGGCGACCTGTTGCATGTAGTTTTCGATGCCGCGGATATCGGTATCGCGCAAGGCAATGAACTGGGCGCCGACTGTGAAGCTGTCCTGGGACAGACGTTCGGTATAGATGAGCCGGGCCTGTGCCCGGACCGACAGGGGTTTCTTTCTGCCCGCAGCGTGCAACTGGAAATATATCTCGATTTCGACACCGCTGACCTGTCCGGGGATTCTCTGGTCTTCCGGCAGCAGCAGGTTGAATACCGCGCGATTGCAGGTGAATTTCAGGCCACCCGCCGACAGGTTGATAATGATGACGTTTTTTCTGTTCCCACCGACCGGGCGCACCTGGCAGGGTATCTCGGTGGTGATCCGTTCATGTTCGCGGTCAATCCAGAAATGCTGTTTATTTGTCGCCATTGTTATCCTGGAGCCGGCTCTGGCTGTCACTGTAACGCGCATCTCATGGCGCGTGCATCATAGTATGTTAAGCGTACGGTGTCATAATATAGAGCGTCCGAAGCCGGGCCATAAGCGGCGCGCAACACCGCCGGAGGGTGGTTTGCGGGAGCGACGGAGTGCCTGTCAGGTGTAACAAGGTCGTGGGTGTTGATTATTTGACGCACATTTAAACAATAACTTGGTAATATTTCAATGACTCTGGATTATCCATGAAAAGCTACATAAAGGAATTGCTGTACCTGGTGCTGTGGATTTTAGCCGGCTGTTTGCTGATGCCGCCGGTTTTCTGGTGGCTGGGCAGCCAGGGAATCCTGACTGTACCCGATATGGAGTTCGGGACGCTGCGGGCAACCTACCTGGATGTCGTCGCCAGACTGCGCGAGCCGCTGTGGCTGATTGCCATGAGCTTTCCTTATCTGATCTTCAGCGCGGTGCGGATGTTGCGCGGGAGTCTGGGCCCGTCAGGGTCGACCGAGCTGGGCCTCGCCGTGACCCGGGGCGAACCGGCCCTGGTGCAGCAACTCATCGAGCAGGGACAGGACCTGAACCAGGGCAATGCCGCCGGTGAAACGCCCTTGCACCTTGCAGTCATGCGCGGTGACATGAGCATGACCTGGATGTTGCTGGAGGGCGGGGCCGATTTCAACGCAACCGATCAGGCGGTCGGTTACAGTCCGCTGCAAATCGCCGCGTTGCAGGGACACAGTGAAATCTGTGAAGCGTTGATTCGCTACGGCGCCGGTGTGGATGCACTGACCTCAAGGCATGAAACGGCCCTGCATCTGGCAGCACGGGCCGGGCATGGCGCGGTCGTAGCGGTATTGCTTAAGTACCGGACCAATACCGGTATCAGAAACAACGCGGGACAGACGGCACGGCAGATCGCGGAACAGCAAGGGCATGTCGAACTGGTCAGCCTGATGGATCAGCACGCCAGCAGTGAGTGGCCCTATCTCAGATTGTCGAATGGCTGACGGTCGTTCATCGCTCAAACAGTTTTTCAAACTCCTGTATATTACGTGCCATGGAAACTGTAAAAGTCCTGTTTGTCTGCATGGGCAATATCTGTCGTTCTCCGACAGCGCAGGGTGTGTTCACCCGGCATGTCGAGGAGACGAACCTGTCCGATGTCATACTGATCGATTCGGCCGGCACCCATGCCTATCATGTCGGTGAGCCGCCGGACAGCCGGGCGAGCGCCGCCGCGCTGCGCCGCGGCATCGACCTGTCCAGTCAGAAGGCACGCCGGGTGCAGGAGGCGGATTTCGAAGTATTCGATTATGTGCTGGCAATGGACCAGAGCAATTACGAGGCTCTCGCGAGCCTCTGCCTGCCTGAACAGCGTTCCAGGCTGCACCTGTTCCTGGACTTCGCCCCCGAACTGGGTACCCGTGATGTCCCCGATCCCTACTATGGCGGCACGACCGGCTTCGAACGGGTACTGGACCTGATCGATGCGGCGTCAATCGGCTTGCTGGCGAACATCCGCAAGCAGCACGGAATCTGACACCCGGCCGTTATTCGGCGGCCACCTTTGCCTTGGGTTGTTCGGGAGGCGTACCGGAATCGCCGCCGCTGTTGTCGTGTGCGGCCGGTGGTTTCGGCTGCGACGGTTCCCTGGTTGCGGGTGCGTCGCCGGCCGGTTTCTTCGCGGCCTCGGTTGTCGGTGACGTGGCATTAGCAGCAGCGGTGCGGGCCCCGGATGTCTCGCGCGTGTTGCCACTGCCTGTGGCGGCCGCTGCAGCACCCGATGTGCGCTTGCCATCCTCGGTGCCGGTTGAAGTCTTTTCCTTCGAATCACTCGCCGCAGGCGCGTTGCCGGATGCGGCCTGGTTACCTGCAGTGCCCGCTGCGTTATCCTGGGTGCGGGTTTGTGTGCTGCGCCGGCGCCCGCCGCGGCGCCCGCGCCGGGAACTGCGTCGCGGTGTCGTCTGGCTGTCGTCCTGCGCGGGAGTGCCTGACTCTGCGGCTTGTGCATCGGGCTTGACTGCAGGCTGCGCGGTTTTCCGGGTGTCGCCCTGGCGTGCCTGGGCGGTCTTGCCCTGGCGGCTGGTGCGGCTGCCCTGGCGTTCATCCGGCCGCCGGCCGGTGCTGCGCCGGCTGCTGCTGCCGCTGCGGGTGCCATCGCGGCCGCTCTCACGCTGACGTGTGACCGGGCGGCTGCGTTCCGTTTCGCGCTGGCCACCTTGCTTCGGCTGTTCCGTATCACCGCTGCTGCCGAACAGGCTGCCGAATACCCGTTTCAGCAGGCCGGGTTTCGCTTCTGCCCCGGGTGCTGCCGGTACCGGAGCGGGAGCCGGTGCGGGTGTTGGCGGCGCCACGGACTGCACGGCAGGTACTTCCGCTTCCGCCCGTACCTCCTCAAACGGCGCCTGAGTCTCGACGTCCTCACGTGTCAGCGCCAGGTCGTAGCTGGCCTGCTGCCGTACGGTGCCGACCTCGTCGGCGCGGATACGCTGGATATCGAAATTCGGTGTTTCGAGTGCCGGTGTCGGGATCAGCATGACAGCAATCTTGTGACGTGCTTCCAGCATCGCCAGCAGGTCGCGCTTTTCGTTGAGCAGGAAGGTGCCGACATCGACCGGTACGTGTGCGATCACGCGTGCCGTGTTCTCCTTCATGACTTCTTCCTCGATCACGCGCAGTACGGACAGCGACAGTGATTCGACACCGCGAATGGTGCCCTGGCCGGTGCAGCGCGGGCAGACGATCTGGCTGGATTCGCCGAGCGACGGTCGCAGGCGCTGACGTGACATCTCCAGCAGGCCGAAGCGCGAGATGCGGCCGATCTGAACCCGCGCGCGGTCCAGCTTGAGGGCGTCGCGCAGGCGGTTCTCCACTTCGCGCAAGTTGCGCGCCGGCTGCATGTCGATGAAATCGATCACTACCAGGCCACCAAGATCACGGATGCGCAGCTGGCGGGCGACTTCGTCGGCCGCCTCCAGGTTGGTGTTCAGGGCAGTTTCCTCGATATCGCCACCCTTGGTGGCGCGCGCCGAGTTCACGTCGATCGCGATCAGTGCCTCGGTGTGGTCGATGACCACCGCGCCGCCGGATGGCAGGCGCACCTCGCGCTTGAAGGCGGACTCGATCTGGGACTCGATCTGGAAGCGGTTGAACAGGGGGATGGTTTCCTGGTAAAGCTTCAGCTTGCTCAGGTTGTGCGGCATTACCCGTTCCATGAATTCCTTGGCCGTCTCGATGACTTCATTGCTGTCGATGAGGATTTCGGCAACGTCGTTGCGCAGGTAGTCGCGCAGGGCGCGGATGATGACGTTGCTTTCCTGGTACACCAGAAACGGGGCGGGGCGTTCGGTGGCTGCGCTCTCGATGACACTCCACAGGTGGGTCAGGTAGTCGAGATCCCACTGCAGTTCCTCGCTGCTGCGCCCGATGCCGGCGGTTCGCACGATCACGCCCATGCCCTCCGGGATGTTCATGGCGGCCATGGCCTCACGCACCAGGTCGCGATCCTCGCCCTGGATGCGCCGTGACACGCCACCGGCGCGCGGGTTGTTTGGCATCAGCACCATGTAGCGGCCGGCCAGGCTGATGAAAGTGGTCAGTGCGGCACCCTTGTTACCGCGCTCTTCCTTTTCGACCTGCACCACCAGTTCCTGGCCTTCGTGGAGGGCATCCTTGATGCTGAGCCGGCCGCCCGCCTCGCGTGCGGATTCACTGAAATAGCTGCGTGCGATTTCCTTCAGCGGCAGGAAACCGTGCCGGTTGCCGCCGTAATCGATGAAGGCCGCCTCGAGACTGGGCTCGATGCGGGTTATCTTTCCCTTGTAGACATTGGACTTTTTCTGCCCGCGGGCGGGGACTTCTATATCAAGGTCGTAGAGTTTCTGGCCATCGACCATGGCAACACGCAATTCTTCGGGCTGCGTGGTGTTGATAAGCATTCTTTTCATGTTTTTTGTCTCTGTTGCGCTCGACCCGGTCACGCCGCAACCTTACCGGCCGGCTGGCCGGTACCGCGACACGCAGCCAGCCGGTACGGGGTATCGTGATACCCGCCAGCAGTGCCAGACTGTACGTGACGAACAGTAGTTCTACGTATTCCATGGGAGCGATTGTCATTAATCAGGATTTCTACAGCATCATGCTGAACAACTATGGAGATGCCTGGCCGGTATTGCGCCCACCATCACCATAAATAAACAGGTAACTTCGGCAATCGCCGGGCAGGCGTGCTGCCGGCCCGTAGCCTTCGCCGAGGCTGAACTATAGCAATGTTACCGAGCGCCCGCAAACAACTTCAACTGATACAAACAGGTGATTCCCTGTACAATTTCCGGTTGGAACCACAGACCCATGCGACATGACATGACACAATCCGACAGCGGCAACCGCCCGCGCGCCCGCCTGGTCAGCGTCAGTGCCGACGAGGCCGGGCAGCGCATTGACAACTTTCTGGCGCGTCATCTCAAGGGCGTGCCGAAGAGCCATATCTACCGCATTCTGCGCCGTGGCGAGGTGCGCGTGAACAGCGGTCGCATCCAGGCGCGTTACAAGGTCTGCGCGGGCGATAACGTGCGCATCCCGCCGGTACGGGTGGCGGAGCCGGCCGAAAATGCGCCAGCCGGCCGCCACGCGCCGCCCCTGGCGCCGTATATCCTGTTCGAAAATGCGCGCTGCCTGGTCATCAACAAGCCGGCCGGCATGGCGGTGCACGGCGGCAGCGGTCTCAGCTTCGGCGTGATCGAGGCGCTGCGCGCCGAACGTCCCGATGCACCCTTCCTGGAACTTGCTCACCGCCTCGATCGCGAGACCTCGGGCTGCCTGCTGCTGGCCAGGCGACGCAGTTTCCTGCGCGCCTTCCACGAGCAGCTGCGTGCGGGAACGGTCCGCAAGGTCTATGTGGCGTTGCTGGCCGGTCACTGGGAGGGCGGTGCGCGCCGCGTGGATGTGCCGCTGCGCAAGAACCAGCTGCGCGGTGGCGAACGCATGGTGCAGGTCGATACCCAGGGCAAGCAGGCGCTGTCGGTGTTCACGCCGCGGGTCCGCTATCCGGATGCGACCCTGGTGGAGGTCGAGCTGCTGACCGGGCGCACCCACCAGATCCGCGTGCATGCCGCCCATATCGGCCACCCGCTGGCCGGTGACGAGAAATACGGCGACCGGGCGTTCAACCAGGTGATGCGTGAACGCGGCCTGCGCCGCATGTTCCTGCATGCAAGCCGCCTGACGTTCACCGACCCCGCAAACGATGAGGAAATCGTCATCGAGGCACCACTCGACCACACGCTGCAGACTGTTCTCGACCGCCTTGAGACGTCATAATCCTCACTCGTATTTTTCACACGTCGTAACCACGGCCCGACCCGCATGACCGGCACCATACAATTGATCGTCTTCGACTGGGACGGCACCCTGATGGACTCCGAGGCGCAGATCGTATCCTGCCTGCATGGCGCGATCGCCGATCTCGATCTGCCGCCCATGAGCGACAACACCGTCAAGAACGTGATCGGTCTCGGTCTGCGCGAGGCCGTCGATGCCCTGGTGCCCGGGCGTGACGACCGTTTCCGCCAGGCCTTCGTGGAGGCCTACCGCAGGCACTGGTTTGCCTCGGACGGATCCAGCCTGTTTGCGGGCGCGTACGAAATGCTCGACAGGCTGCGCGAGCAGGAGTTCATGCTCGGTGTCGCGACCGGCAAGGCGCGACGCGGATTGATAAGGGTGCTGGAACAGACCGGGCTGACGGAGTATTTCGATGCGACGCGTTGCGCGGATGAAACGGCCTCCAAGCCGCATCCACGCATGTTGCTGGAATTGATGGACGAACTGGGCATGGCAGCGCGGCAGACGCTGATGGTGGGCGATACCGAGTATGATATGGAGATGGCGACCAATGCCGGGGCCGGCAAGGTGGCGGTGCGCTCCGGCGTGCATTCGGAGGAACGCCTGTGCCGGCACGGGCCGCTGGTGTGCCTTGACAGTGTGACCGATCTGCCGGCGTGGATGTCCACGGCGGGATTTGTAAAACGATGCTTTCAACCGAGCGGGTGAGTGTATGTCAGACAAGGGACTATTCGGCAGCAAACGCAAGGGCAATGTGAACTTCGAGTCTCTGGAGAAGGGGCTCGGGGGTGACGACAGCTGGCACCGGGACGTCGTCAACCGGCTGGCATTCTCGGCCCTGGAAGAGCAGCGCCGGGCGCGACGCTGGAATATCTTTTTCAAGTGCCTGCTGGCCCTGTACCTGCTGGCGCTGCTGATTCTGTACCTGCCGACGGACTGGGCCGAGCTGCTCGAGGGCACGACCAAGCATACCGCCCTGGTGGAGCTGTCGGGACCGATCTCGGATACCGCCGAGGCCAGCGCGGACACGGTAATCGGCGGCCTGCGCGATGCTTTCGACAGTGAAAACACCAAGGGCGTGATCCTGCGGGCAAACTCTCCGGGAGGCAGCCCGGTGCAGTCATCCTACATCTATCACGAAATCAAGCGCCTGCGCGAATTGCATCCGGACATCCCGCTGTACGCGGTGGTGACCGATATCTGTGCCTCCGGTTGTTACTACGTGGTGTCGGCGGCGGATGAAATCTACGTCGACAACGCCAGTATCGTCGGCTCCATCGGTGTGCGCATGGACAGCTTCGGCTTCGTCGATGGCATGCAAAAACTCGGCATCGAACGCCGCCTGTACACGGCCGGCGAGAACAAGGGCTTTCTCGATCCCTTCCTGCCCAGCAAGGAATCGGATGTCGAACATGTCAGGCTGCTGCTGGGCAGTATCCACGAGCAGTTCAAGAACGACGTCCGGGACGGGCGCGGCGAACGCCTGAAGGATGATGCACAACTGTTCAGCGGCCTGGTGTGGACGGGCGCGGAAAGCGTGGACATGGGCCTGGCCGATCATATCGGCAGCGCCGGCAAGGTCGCACGCGACGTGATCGGTGCCGAGGATATCGTCGACTACACGCAAACGCCGGACCTGCTCAAGCGCATCAGCGACCGCATCGGCGTGGCCATGGTGCGCGCCATGAGCGAGACTTTTTCGAGCAACGCAGGCGGGCCGGTCAAATACTGACAGGCACCGCGCGCCGGACAGCAGCCTTTAGCTGCCGATGCGCGTTACCGTGCGCCGATCGATATTATGCCGTCATCAATCGCACGCCTGGCCCGTGAAGGCCGTACAGCGGGTCGGATTTACACGAACTGCGCTGAAGGCGCCATGAACCTCGTTATCCCGGTGGACGGTAGTCCCTGAGCCAGTTCCCGAACTGCCGGGCGGGCATGGGTTTGGCGATGAGGTATCCCTGCACCTTGTCGCAATGCAACTGCTGCACTGCTGCCAGTGTCTGCTGATCTTCTACACCTTCCGCGACCACGGTCAGTCCGAACTTGTGTGCCAGGTCGATTATCAGCGCAACGATATTGGCGTTGGCCTTGTCTTCCAGCAGGCCGGAAACAAATGAACGGTCGATCTTGAGTTCATCCGCCGGTATATCCCGAAAATAGGAAAGGCTCGAGTATCCGGTGCCGAAATCATCAATCGAGATGGTGATGCCCTCGCTGCGCAGCTCTTTCAGTTTCGCGAAACAGTTTTCAGCATCGGTCACGAAATACTGTTCCAGCACTTCCAGGCACAGGGTGATATTTCCGTTTCTCCACAGCCCCTCGGAACTCAGCACCAGATCGACGAAGTCGACATGCTCCAGCAACTTGGTCGGGATGTTCACCGAGACTTCCTGCTTGCCCCATTGGCCGGTCCACTCGTTGCTCAGGCGCAATGCACTGTTCAGCATCCAGATGGTGATCGTTTTCATCAGGCCCAGCTCTTCGGCCACAGGCAGAAAGATGTCGGGCGCCAGCAGGCCGCGGGACGGACAGTTCCAGCGAATCAGCGCTTCCGCGCCAGTCGGTTTACCGGTGGCCAGTGATATCTTGGGCTGGAAATAAACACAGAGTTCCGAATTTTCGATTGCGCTGGCAAGTTCGATTTCTATATCCCAGTTATCCGGGATGCTCAATTCTTCCGGGCGGTCCGCGACATGGAAAAACTGGTCGGCCTGCATTGATTGCTCCAGGGCTGTCTGGGCCTCCTTGAGCAGGTCACCGGCCTCGGATCCATGCGCGGGGCACAGAGCGATGCCAATATGTGCGCTGCACACCAGCTTTTCGTTGTCGAGTTCGATCGGGATATCGAGCAGGCGCTGGATTTTGAAGGCTGCGAGCGTCGCGTGTCCTTCGTTGGCGATATTGGACAGCAGCAGGGCGAATTCTGTATCTCCCAGCCTGGCGACACGATCCCCCTGCCGGCATACCTGTTGCAGGAGCCGGGCAATCGAGTGCAGAACCTGGTCGCCGGCGCCATGGCCGTAGAGGTGGTTGATCCGGCGGAGGCGGCCGATTTTGATCACCAGCAGGGCAATATTGATTTTATGCTCATTCGCCTCGTTGACCCCATCGCGCAGAATATCCATGAACTGGTGGCGGTCGGGCAGTCCGGTGATGGTATCGGTCATGGGTTCGGGGTTAGGGGTGCGGCGGTCTGCTGGTTACAGGAACAGTTCATTCATGTCCACACCGTAGGCGCCGACCGGCAGCCCGCGCGAGACGGTAATGTCTTCACCTGCCTGGGAGAGATCCATCATGACGAACTGGGGCAGCGGCTCCTTGTCTTTATCAAGCAGCAGGATGACCGATGGCCGCAGGCGCCTGAGTCCGTTGATCGCGACCACCGCCCCCACTTCGCCGGTACTCAGTTCTACCAGTGATCCCGTGGGGTACAGACCGACGGCCTGGATAAATTGTTCGATCAGCTCGGCCTGGAATTTTCCGCCGCGTAGCGCGTAGAGTTCGGCGATGGCCTCGTGCGGGGGTTTCGCGTCTGCATCAAGATGCGGACGCCTGCTGTTCATGGCGTCGTAACTGTCTACAATGCCGGCGATACGACCGAACAGCGGGATCTCGCTGTTGGCGAGACTCTGCGGGTAACCGCTGCCGTCCGCCCGTTCATGGTGGGTGGCGACCATCTGCAAGGCCTCCATGGCTATGCCGCCATCGGCACTGCCTGGCCGGGTATTCGCGAGAATTTTCACGCCCAGGTCAACGTGCGTCTGGATATGCCTGTATTCTTCCGGTGTCAACGGGGCCTTTTTGTGCAGCAGTTCCTGTGGCAAGCCGGTCTTGCCTATGTCCAACAACAATCCGCCGAGGGCGAGTATCTCGATTGATGATTTTTCCAGCCCGAGATGCCGGCCAAAGGTGGCACACCATACGGATGTACTGAGGGCGCGTGAATAGGAATAGTCGTCCATCGACCTGAGACTGATGATCCACATCATGGCGGAAGGATTTCTGATGATGCTCGAGGTCATATCGGAAATTCCTTTCCGGACAGCCGCGATGTCCAGCTCGCCACCGCGCTCCAGTTCGGATAGCATCTGCTTGAGATCGTTGTTGATTTCCTGGACGATATCTTTTGCTGTTTCCAGTTCGCTGGTGAACTGCGTGGTTGTCGTGTAGTGCTGTTTCCGTAATTTGCTGAACTCGTCGCGGCTGCGTCCGTTTACCGGTGATTTGGCATGACGCCGCACAGTTGCCGGCTGGTGGTGATTTCCTGTGTCTTCCTTGAGAACCCAGAAACGCGGATCGGGTGTACTGCCTTTTTCTACATCGACATAGACGTAATTGCAGTATTTGCGCAATTTCTCGATATCGTCACAGGTTTTTATCTGGACGCCCTGCAACGTGAAGGGTGTTTTCAGCCAGGGACGATCGAGGCGGGAAACGAACATCCCGATTTCGAGACCTTCGATGCTGGTTTTTACTTCTGTGAGCACGCAACAATCCCTGTCTGTCGTGGTGAACAATCGATCTGAAGCACAGCCCTGACATTATCCGTGGCAACCCGGTGGGTGTGGCTGTCGCTGCTGAGGCGGGGTGCTGGCACCGACCGCTGTCAACCTTCAATCAGTCGGCTAATCATGTGGTTACTTGAACGAGCGAAAGCCGTGCAGGACGCCGGCAGGGACGGTTCGCGGAAGCCTGGCCGCGGGGTTGTGTCACGCGTGCGGCGGGAATCGGTTGCGGTCCGCGTACACGCGGCCGGATGGGCGCGGTAACTGGTTGATCAAACAGGTACAGCAGCGAGAAAGCCGGGTTGTCCTGGATCGGTCAAGCTGCCGGGGCAGTCCGGGCGGGAGGGCCGTGTGGTGAATCCGCCAGTCGTGCGCGGTTTGCCGGAATCGGCACTCAGGCGCGTCGGGTTATGGCAGATCGATCCCGGCCAGCGCCAGCATGCGCGTCAGCCGGATCAGCGGCAGCCCGATCAGCGCGGTCGGGTCGTCGCCTTCCATGCGCTCGAACAGGGTGATACCCAGCCCTTCCGACTTGAAGCTGCCGGCGCAGTTGTAGGGCTGCTCCGCACGCAGGTAGCGCTCGATCTGCTTCGCGGCGAGGGTGCGAAACACGACATGGTAGGGGACCTCGTCTGCCTGCAGGTCGCCGTTTGCGCTGTTCAGCAGGCACAGGCCGGTATGGAAGGTTACGCGTCTGCCGGAGAGGTATGCCAGTTGCGCGGCCGCACGCTCGTGGTTGCCAGGCTTGCCCAGGATGTCGCTGCCGGTGGTGGCGACCTGGTCGGAGCCGATGATCAGGCCCTGCCGGATGTTGCCGACGGCGCGGGCCTTGGCCACGGCCAGGCGTATGACCAGATCCACGGGCGTCTCGCCGGGCAGGGCGGTTTCGTCGACGTCGGGCGCAAGGGTCTGGAAACCGATGCCCAGCCGCGCCAGCAACTGCTTGCGGAACGGCGACGTCGAGGCCAGTACCAGGGGCGGGGAAGTGGCCGTCATGGCATGCGCGACGGCAGCTAGTCGTCCGCCCTGATTTCCACGAGCGTCTCGTCGGGATTGACGGCATCGCCCTTGGTGACGTTGATGACGGTGACCGTCCCGGCAATCGGTGCCTGGATCTCGGTTTCCATCTTCATGGCCTCGGTGATGAGTACCGGCGTTCCGGCCTGGACCTGGTCGCCGACCTTTACCAGTACGTCGATGATGGTGCCTGGCATGGAGGTGGTGACATGCCCGGGTTGCGTCGGGCGCGGGCGCTGGCTGCCGGAGGCGTGCGGTTCACGTTTGCGAGCGCCGCCTTCCGCCGGAATCTCGTCCAGCGTCTCCACCAGCACTTCTTCGGGGATACCGTCGACCGTCATGTAGAACGGACGGTTGTCAAGCGTGCGGTGCCCGGTGCCGGTTATCTTGATGTGATAGGGCTCGCCGTGCAGGATCACCTTGAACTCGGTCGGACAGGAGCGTCGCTCGCCGCTCCCGTTCGCTCACGGTGGCCAGTGGCTCAGGGGTCAGCGTGCCCGCCTTGCGGCTGGTGAGGAAGTCCTTGCCGAGCTCCGGGAACATGGCATAGGTCAGTATGTCTTCCTCGCAGTCGGCCAGTTCGCCGACGGCCGCGCGCAGCTTGTCCATCTCGTCATCCAGCAGGTCCGCGGGGCGCACGTCGATGGTGCTTTCCTTGCCGATCGCCTGCTGGCGCACGGCGGGGTCGATCGCTGCCGGCGGACGGCCGTAGCGGCCCTGCAGGTACAGCTTTACCTCGTTGGTGATGGTCTGGTAGCGCTTGCCGGTCAGGACGTTGAGCACTGCCTGGGTGCCGATGATCTGCGAGGTCGGCGTTACCAGCGGCGGATAACCCAGGTCCTTGCGCACGCGCGGTATCTCGGCGAACACCTCTTCGACGCGTGCCAGTGCACCCTGTTCGCGCAGCTGCGTATACAGGTTGGAGATCATGCCGCCCGGCACCTGGAACACCTGGACGCGCGTGTCCGGGTCGTGGTTGTCGCTTTCGAATTGCCGGTATTTCCTGCGTACCTCGCGGAAATAGAGCGCGATTGCCTGCAGTGCCTCCAGATCCAGCCCGGTGTCGAAGTCCGTGTCACGCAGGGCGGCGACCAGGCTCTCCGTCGCGGCATGGCTGGTGCTGCCGGAGAATGACGAGATCGCGGTGTCGATATGCGTGCAGCCGTTTTCCACTGCCTTGAGCAGGCACATTTCGGCGGTGCCCGCCGTGGCATGGCAGTGCAGGTGCAGCGGCAGGGTGGTGGCCTGGCGCAGCTTGTATGACGAGGTCGGCGGTAACCATCGGCGTGAGCAGGCCGGCCATGTCCTTGATGGCGATGCTGTGACAGCCCATGTCCTCGAGCTTCCGCGCCATGTCGACGAAGGTCTGCGTGTTGTGCACCGGGCTGGTGGTGTAGCAGATCGTGCCCTGGGCGTGCTTGCCGGTCTGCAATACGGCCTTGATCGCAGTTTGCAGGTTGCGCGTGTCGTTGAGGGCATCGAAGATGCGGAACACGTCGATGCCGTTGTCCGCGGCGCGCGCCACGAAGGCGCGCACCACGTCATCCGAGTAGTGCCGGTAGCCGAGCAGGTTCTGACCGCGCAACAGCATTTGCAGGCGCGTGTTGGGCAGGGCCGCGCGCAGCAGTTTCAGGCGTTCCCACGGGTCTTCCTTGAGGTAGCGCAGGCAGGCGTCGAAAGTGGCGCCACCCCAGACCTCCAGGGACCAGTAGCCGATCCGGTCCAGCTGTTCACAGACCGGCAACATGTCCGCAGTGCGCATGCGCGTGGCGATCAGCGACTGGTGTGCGTCGCGCAGGATGACATCGGTGATTTGTACGCTGGGCATGGTTGACGGGTATCCTGATAGATTGCGTTACAGACCCAGGTGCGCGGACAGTGCGGCGGTAATGGCGGCGCTCAGTTCGCGATTCGGGCGACTGGTCGTGTAGCCTACCAGTTCGGGATGAGCCTCAACAAATCCGGTGTCGAACCTACCTTCGCGAAATTCAGGCACCTTGAGTATCTCCATGTAGTAGGGGATGGTGGTCTTGACGCCGTATACGCCCGTGTCGAGCAGGGCGCGGTTGGCGCGCCTGAGCAACTCTTCCCAGGTCAGCGCCCATACGGTCAGTTTCGCGCACATGGAGTCGTAGTGGGGTGGAATCTGGTAACCGGTATAGATCGCCGCGTCGGTGCGCACCCCCGGGCCGCCCGGGGCGAAGTAGCGCGTGATGCGGCCGAAGCTGGGCAGGAAATCGTTCTTCGGATCCTCGGCGTTAATGCGCAGTTCCATGGCGTAGCCGCGGCGCCCGATCTGCTTCTGCGAGTAGGTCATTGGCAGTCCGTTGGCGATGCGGAACTGCTCCTGCACGATATCGATGCCGGTGATGGTCTCGGTGACGGTGTGCTCGACCTGCAGGCGGGTGTTCATCTCCATGAAATAGAATTGCCCGTCGCTGTCGAGGAGGAACTCCACCGTGCCGGCATTTTCATAGTTGACAGCGCGCGCGGCGCGTACCGCCGTCTCGCCGAGCCAGTGCCGTTGCGTCTCGTCCAGCTGCGGTGAAGGGGCGATCTCGATCAGTTTCTGGTGGCGGCGCTGGATCGAGCAGTCGCGTTCGAACAGGTGCACCACATTGCCATGCGCATCGGCCAGTATCTGCACCTCGATATGGCGAGGACGGTCAATGCATTTTTCCATGAAAATATCTGCCGAACCGAACGCCTTGCTGGCCTCCGACAGCACGCGCTCGTAATTGCGGCGCAACTGCATTTCGTTGTCGCAGCGCCGGATGCCGCGGCCGCCGCCGCCCGAGGTGGCCTTGAGCATGACCGGGTAGCCGATTCGCGCGGCCAGGATCACTGCCTCGTCCAGGCTGGCGAGATTACCGTCGCTGCCCGGCACCACCGGAATGCCGGCTGCCTGCATGGCTCGGCGTGCGGCGACCTTGTCGCCCATCTGGCGGATCACCGCGGCATCCGGCCCGATGAAGCGGACGTTGCGCTGCTGGCAGATCTCCGCCAGCAACGGATTTTCCGACAGGAAGCCGTAACCGGGATGCACCGCGTCGCAGCCGGTGGCGATGGCCAGGTTGACGATGCGATGGGCGTTCAGATAACCGGCGATGGATTCCGGCCCGATGTTGTAGGCCTCGTCAGCCTTCTTGACGTGCAGGGCATGGCTGTCGGCGTCCGCGTAGATCGCGGCGGAGGTGATGCCGGCCTCCGCGCAGGCGCGAATGATACGGACGGCGATTTCGCCGCGGTTGGCAATCAGGATTTTCTTGATCAAGCGCTGATCCGGGTCATGTGGGTGGCGGCGGTTCCGTCTGTCGCCGGTGACCCGATTAAGTACGTAATTTCATGACATCTGTCAATAGCATGGCTCCGCCGGAGGGGGCAGGAAATTGCCGTTTTCTCACGGTTTATCTTTTGACAGTGCCGGGGTGTCCGGGTAGTATTTGCGGGTTATGATTGACCACTTGCCCGAGCGCCTTGATCTGCTGGCGACTGCCGATGCGGGACGGGTGCTGCAAGGCCGTATGCAGCTGGCCAGCCTGGAGCGGGTCCTGCCGGTGCTGAATTCAGACGCCGGTGAACTGCAGGTGTATATCTATCTGGGCAAGGATCCCGACGGCACGCATTACCTGTCCGGCACCATCCAGGGCGCTGTCGAGTTGCAGTGCCAGCGTTGCCTGAGGCCGCTGAGCATGCCGCTGGACATCGCCTTTCGCCTTGGCATCGTGCGCAGCAACGAGGCGGCCAGCAAGCTGCACGAACGGTACGAACCGCTGCTTGTCGGTAGCGAGCCTACCCGGATTGCGGAGATTGTCGCGGATGAGGTGTTACTGGCCTTGCCGCTGGTGCCCATGCACGGAGAGGATGCGCTGTGCAAGGCACTTGTAACAGCCTATCGGCCGCCGGAAAGCGAGACGCGGGAAAACCCGTTTGCCGTGCTGGCGGGATTGAAACAGAAACAGCAGTAAGGGAGTAACGACTATGGCCGTACAGCAAAATCGCAAGACGCCGTCGAAGCGTGGGATGCGCCGCGCGCACGACAAGCTGACAGCAAAAACGTTGTCGATCGAGCCGACCACGGGTGAGACGCATCTGCGTCATCACATCAGTGCCGACGGTTTCTACCGCGGTCGCAAGGTTATCGCCAAAGACCAGGACTGATCGTCCTGTCCATGCACAGGAACGGCGCTGTCTGTCCCGGGTATTACCGTATCCGCAAAGGCGCCGCATCCGGTGTCCTGTACGTATGGAAGCCGTCCGCTTGCCACTCATGCCATGAATAGCCGGGTCACTATCGCGCTGGATGCCATGGGCGGTGACGTCGGCTGTGACGTCGTGGTGCCGGCCGCCAGGCTGGCACTGGACAAGCATCCCGATGCCGATTTTATCCTGGTCGGCGACAGCGATACCCTGCTAGCCGCCCTGCAAAAGGCCGGCTGTGCGGACAATCCGCGGCTGAAAGTCCGGCATGCCAGCCAGTGCGTCGACATGGACGAACCGCCGTCCCACGCGCTGCGCAACAAGAAAGATTCCTCAATGCGCGTCGCCATCAACCTGGTCAAGGAAGGTGAGGCGCATGCCTGCGTCAGCGCCGGCAATACCGGCGCACTCATGGCCACGGCGCGTTTCGTGCTGAAAATGCTGCCCGGCATCGACCGCCCGGCGATCTGCACGGCCCTTCCCACGCAACGCCAGCACACCTGGATGCTCGATCTCGGCGCCAATGTCGAGTGCGACGCGGAGCACCTGTTCCAGTTTGCCGTCATGGGATCGGTGCTGGCGCAATCGCTGGATGGCAATGAGCGGCCCGCCATCGGCGTGCTCAACATCGGTGAAGAGGAGATGAAGGGTAACGAGCAGGTCAAGCACGCCGCGAAACTGATCGCCGGCAGCCAGCTCAACTATGCCGGCTTTGCCGAGGGCGACGATATCTACAAGGGCAACTTCGATGTCATCGTGTGCGACGGTTTCGTCGGCAACATCGCGCTCAAGACCAGTGAAGGTGTCGCGCAGATGATCGCCAGCTTCATCAGGCAGGAATTCACCCGCAACATCCTGACCAAAATGGCTGCGCTGGTCGCCATGCCGGTGCTCAGGGCATTTCGTCGCAGGATCGATCCGCGCCGCTATAACGGTGCCAGCCTGCTGGGACTCAACGGCATCGTGATCAAGAGCCACGGCGGCGCGGATGTGCTGGCCTACGCCAATGCCATCAAGGTGGCCGTGCTGGCGGCGCGCGAGCGTGTGCCGCAGCGGATCAGGCTGCAGCTTGATGCCTGGCAGGAAGGCAGACAGGAAGCGATATGAAATATTCACGCATTACCGGCACCGGCAGTTACCTGCCGGAGAAGACCCTGACCAACCATGACCTGGAAAAGATCATGGACACCTCGGACAGCTGGATACGCGAGCGCACCGGCATTTACAAGCGCCACATCGCGGCCGGTGACGAGACCACCTGCGACCTGGCCGAGATCGCTGCCACGCGCGCCATGGAGGCAGCGGGCAAGACGCCGCGCCAGATCGACCTGATCGTATTCGCCACCACCACGCCCGACCGCGTGTTTCCCAGTACCGCCTGTCTTCTGCAGCAGCGGCTCGATATTCACGGCACCGCGGCCTTCGACATTCAGGCCGTCTGCACGGGGTTTGTCTATGCGCTGGGCGTGGCGGACAAGTTCATCAAGACCGGTGACGCGAAATGCGCGCTGGTGGTGGGGGCCGAGACACTGTCGCGCATCGTCAACTGGAATGATCGCGGCACCGCCATCCTGTTCGGTGACGGTGCCGGGGCCGTGGTGCTGGAGGCCAGCGATGAACCCGGCATCCTGTCGACGCACCTGCACGCCGACGGCAGCTACGAACACCTGCTGACCGTGCCGAGCGGCATCTCCCAGGGCTACGAACACGTGCAGGCCGGCGAGGCCTACATACAGATGCAGGGCAACGAGGTGTTCAAGATGGCCGTGAACACACTGGGTCGTATCGTCGACGAGACGTTGGCGGCCAATAATATGGAAAAGTCCGATGTCGACTGGCTGATCCCGCACCAGGCCAACATCCGCATCATCCAGGCGACGGCCAAGAAACTGAAGATGTCGATGGACCGCGTGGTGGTCACGGTCGACGAGCATGGCAACACCTCCGCGGCCTCGGTACCACTGGCCCTGGATACCGCCATCCGCGACGGTCGAATCAAGCGTGGCGAGGTGCTCCTGATGGAGGCATTCGGTGGCGGCTTCACTTGGGGTTCGGCACTGGTCAGGTACTGACGATCATCGCCCGACTGCGGCCGCACAGGCCCCGGGTGACAGGTCTTCATGAACATTTATCCGTTTTGCGATAAATTGCGGCCGGACGGTTTGTGCCCGAAACAGCTACGGCCGCCTTGTTCCGCAACCGGGATGAATGATTTTACAGGGTTTCGCTACCGGTCAAGCAGAGCCAGGTGGCGAGAATGACAGGTTGGTTCTATGAACAGTTCAGCAACAGACTCGACACTCGCCATGGTGTTTCCCGGGCAGGGCTCGCAATCCGTCGGCATGCTGGGGGAACTGGCAGGGGAGTATCCTCAGGTCAGTGAAACATTCGAAGCAGCCAGTGACGTGCTCGGCTACGACCTCTGGGCGCTGGTGCAGCACGGGCCGGAAGAGCAGCTCAACCAGACCGACCGTACGCAACCGGCGATGCTGGCGGCAGGTGCGGCCGTGTGGCGGGTGTGGCAGGTGCGTGGCGGCGCGTTACCCGCCGTCATGGCCGGTCACAGTCTCGGGGAATACACCGCGCTGGTCTGTGCCGATGCCATGGAATTCAGCGCCGCCATTGCGCTGGTGGCCGAGCGCGGCCGCTGCATGCAACATGCAGTACCATCCGGTGTCGGCGCCATGGCAGCGATTCTTGGCCTGGATGATGACGCCGTTGCGGCGGTCTGTGCCGATGCCGCGGCCGGCGAGATCGTCAACCCGGTCAACTTCAACTCGCCGGGGCAGGTGGTGATCGCCGGTCATGCCGGGGCGGTGGAACGTGCAGTGGCAGCGGCCAGGGCGGCCGGTGCCAAACGTGCGGTGACCCTGCCGGTCAGCGTGCCATCGCACTGCGCCCTGATGCAGCCGGCAGCCGAACTGTTCGCGGCACACCTGGCCGAGGCGAACATCAGCCCGCCGGCCATTCCCGTGATCCAGAATGTCGATGCCCGGCCGCACAGTGATCCGGCCGCCATCCGCGAGAATCTCAAGCGCCAGCTATACAGCCCGGTGCAATGGGTAAGAACAGTTCTGGCCATGCGCGCGCAGGGTGTCACACGCATCGTCGAGGCCGGTCCCGGCAAGGTGCTGGCGGGACTTAACAAGCGCATCGACAAGACCATCAACAACGCGACTGTGCCGGATCCGGCTTCGCTGGAAGCGGCACTGGCAGGTAATGAATAGCAACCAGGGGTGGAGAGAAGCATGTCGTTCGAAAAACAGATCGCGCTCGTGACCGGGGCCAGCCGAGGTATCGGCAAGGCCATTGCGGAAGTGCTGGGCAGACGCGGCGCGACCGTGATCGGCACCGCGACTTCGGAGCGTGGCGCGCAGGCCATCAGCGAGGCGCTGTCCAGCGCGGGTATCAAGGGTGAAGGCAAGGTGCTGGACGTGACCGA
The DNA here is from genome assembly GCA_963748215.1 of uncultured Gammaproteobacteria bacterium. Classification (GTDB taxonomy): domain Bacteria; phylum Pseudomonadota; class Gammaproteobacteria; order UBA9214; family UBA9214; genus UBA9214. The sequence goes on from CAVVHS010000006.1 coordinate 417,424, forward strand.
TCAGGATTCCATCGCGGCGCTGGTGAAGGACGTGACGGAGAAATACGGCTCGCCGGGCATTCTGGTGAACAACGCCGGCATCACACGTGACAACCTGCTGATGCGCATGAAGGACGAGGAATGGGACGATGTCATCGAAACCAATCTGACCGCAGCGTTCCGCATGTGCCGTGCCTGCCTCAAGGGCATGATGAAGGCGCGTTTCGGCCGCATTATCATGATCTCCTCAGTGATCGGTGCTACCGGCAATCCCGGCCAGGCCAACTACGCCGCGACCAAGGCCGGCGTGATCGGTTTTGCCAAGTCGCTGGCACGCGAGATCGGCTCGCGCGGTATCACCGTCAATGCCGTTGCGCCGGGCTTCATCGATACCGACATGACGCGCGCGCTGCCCGACGAGCAGCGTGCAGCGCTGCTGGACCAGATTGCGCTGGGCCGGCTCGGTGATGTGTCGGATATTGCCAATACCGTGGCTTTCCTGGCATCCAGTGACGCCGGCTATATCACCGGCGAGACCATCCACGTGAATGGCGGCATGTACATGCACTAGGGCGGCTCTGATTAATTCGTCAGTGCGACGACTGCAGGGATGCACGACTACATGGATGTAGGAGGTAGAGTAACGCATGGAGCAGTTACCGAGGAGGTAGAGTACCAACAGTAGGCGCCTTAGGCGACGCATGGAGCAGTTACCGGGGTACAAAGTAACGAAGCAATCTCCAGGTAACTGATTCCATAGTCATGAGATTGCCGCGCTACGCTCGCAATGACGGGAATATTTCAATCAATCAGTGCTTCCCTGGGTATTTTGCCTGCGCAATGCAGTGTGATGAATGGCTGTTAAGCGATTGTTAATTATATAAAAATAATTTGCACCTGGCGCAGACTGTCAAACAGGCGCAGGTGCGTCGTATCATCCGGCATTGCCCCGGGGCTTGTGACTTGTAAGTTGCGTCGGCCATTCACTACAATACCCGGCGCGGCCCCGGCTGCGCTCCACAAAACAGAGAGGAACAACCTGAAATGAGCACGATTGATGAACGCGTCAAAAAGATTGTCGTTGAGCAGTTGGGCGTAAAGGAAGAAGAAGTCAACGACAGCTCTTCATTCGTCGATGACCTTGGCGCAGATTCTCTGGATACCGTCGAGCTGGTTATGGCGCTGGAAGAGGAATTCGAGTGCGAGATTCCTGACGAGGAAGCCGAAAAGATCACTACCGTCCAGCAGGCGATTGACTACGTTAACGCTCACCAGGGCTAAGCCGTTACATGGACATACCGGCCGCACCGTCATGACGGGTGCGGCCTTTTGCTTTTTTATGTGGAGTCAAACAGGCGATAGTGGAGTCGTACATTGTCCAAGAGACGTGTGGTAGTAACCGGCCTGGGTATCATCTCTCCTGTGGGTAACAGCGTCGGGGACGCCTGGGACAATATCCGCACCGGCAAAAGCGGTATCGGTCCCATTGCCAACTTCGACGCTTCGGATTTTACGGTACGCTTTGCCGGCGAAATACGTGACTTCGATGCCACGCAATACATCAATGGCAAGGACGCGCGCCGCATGGGTGCGTTCATTCATTACGGTATCGCGGCTTCCTGCCAGGCGATCGATGACTCGGGTATCGAGATCACACCGGAGAACGCCGCGCGTGCAGGCGTCGCAATCGGTTCCGGCATAGGCGGTCTGCACGGTATCGAGGTTGCCTACCAGAACTACCTCGATGGCGGTCCGCGCAAGATCTCGCCGTTCTTCGTGCCCGGTAATATCATCAACATGATCGCCGGCAACCTGTCGATCATGTATGGCATGAAGGGGCCGAACATCGCCATCGTCACGGCATGTACCACGTCTACGCACAACATCGGTGTCGCCGCGCGTACCATCGCCTATGGCGATGCCGACATCATGGTTGCCGGCGGAGCGGAGATGACCACGTGTCCGACCGGTATCGGCGGATTTGCCGCCGCGCGTGCGCTCTCGACCCGCAACGACGATCCGCAGGCGGCCAGCCGGCCCTGGGACAGGGATCGCGATGGCTTCGTGCTCAGTGACGGTGCCGGCATACTCGTGCTCGAGGAATATGAACTCGCACGCAGGCGCGGCGCCGACATCTATTGCGAAATCGTCGGCTTCGGCATGAGCGGCGACGCCTTCCATATGACCCAGCCCTCGGAAGGCGGCGAGGGGCCGGCGCAGTGCATGGATGCCGCGTTGCGCGATGCCGGCATCAATCACGATGCCGTCGACTACATCAACGCACACGGCACGTCGACACCAGCCGGCGATGTGGCGGAGACACTCGCCATCAAGCGCTCCTTCGGCGAGCAGGCCGGGAAGGTTGCCATCAGTTCCACCAAGTCGATGACCGGTCATCTGCTCGGCGCGGCAGGTGGCGTCGAGGCGGTGTTCACCATCATGGCGCTGCGCGACCAGCTTGCACCACCGACGATCAATCTCGATAATCCGGACCCCGCCTGTGACCTGGACTACGTGCCCAATACGGCGCGTGATATGAAGATCGATATTGCCCTGTCGAATTCATTCGGCTTTGGCGGCACCAACGGTACGCTGGTGTTCCGTCGGCTGGAGCATTGACGCCGGCATGGAATGAAACATCCGCCGGAGCGCCTGGCCTGTGCCGGGTTCTCCGGCATGGCAAGCCCTGCCTGCTTGGCGCTCGCGCATACTTTTCCAACTGCTGATCACCGGAGCGGTATGCGCCCATGGCTGCAATCATCAGAGAGGCCGGCCGGTCGGTAAACCTCCTCGCGCTGCACCAGTCCAACCCGGCGCGCTATCCCCACCTGCTGCAGAGCGCAACTCCCGGGCGCTATGACATCCTGTTCGCCTGCCCTGGCGACAGCCTGGTGCTTGATGCCGCGGGACGGCTGCTGGGCCCGCCTGTCGGGGCGGATACTGCCGGCTTTCTCGACCGGCTGGATTGCTGGTGGCAGCATGAACAGGACCGCTACGATGGCGGCGGGCTGCCGTTCAGCGGCGGCTGGTTTGTCTATCTCGGCTACGAACTGGCAAGTCAGATCGAACCGCGGCTGCGCCTGCCTGCACCGGCGGCCACATTGCCGGTAGCCTTTGCCACGCGCATTCCCGGCGCCCTGATTTACGACCATGCCGCGGAACGTACGCTGATCGTCTCCGAGCCTGGCCGGCAGGATGTGATAGATACCATTGCCAGCGATATCGCGCATCTGCCCCATACGGCGTCGGTCGCCATGCGCGATGTTGCTATCGAGCGCATGGACGAGGATGACCCGCAATGCTTTCTCGATGCCGTGGCACGTATCCACGACTACATCGTCGAGGGTGACGTATTCCAGGTCAACCTGTCGCGCGCCTGGCGCATCGCGCTGCGGCAAGCTGCCGTGCCCGATGTCCTGTTCAATAACCTGCACATCCAGAATCCGTCACCGTACAGCGGTCTGGCGTGCTGGGGCGATACTGCCATTATCAGTTCCTCGCCGGAGCGGCTGGTGTCAGTGCGTGACGGCGTCGTGGAGACCCGGCCGATCGCCGGCACCCGGCCGCGCGGCAAGGGCGGTGCGGAGGACGCGGCCCGTTCCGGGGAGCTGCTCGCGCATCCCAAGGAACGCGCCGAGCACATCATGCTGATCGACCTCGAGCGCAACGATCTGGGCCGGATCTGCGTGCCCGGCAGTATCGAGGTCAATGAACTCATGGTGCTGGAGTCCTACGCACATGTGCATCACATCGTCTCCAATGTGCGCGGCCGCCTGCGCAGTGACATACTGCCCGGGCAGGTGCTGCGTGCGGTGTTCCCGGGCGGCACCATTACCGGCTGCCCCAAGGTGCGTTGCATGGAGATCATCGCGGAACTCGAGCAACGGCCGCGCGGGGCCTATACCGGCTCGATGGGCTACCTCAATCGCGATGGCAGCATGGACATGAACATCCTGATCCGCACCATGGTCAGTCACGGCCGGCAGCTGGAACTGCGTGCGGGCGCCGGTATCGTGGCGGATTCCATCGCCGCTGCAGAGCTGGAAGAGACTCGCGACAAGGCGCGGGGTCTGCTACATGCACTGGGGCTGACCGACGCATGAACACCGTGGTGACCCTGGTCAACGGCCGGGACGGCGACTGCCTGTCCACGCAGGACCGCGGGCTGTTGTATGGTGACGGCCTGTTCGAGACAATGGCCGTTCACGACGGATTGCCGGTGCACTGGACGCGTCACCTGGCGCGTCTGCGGGACGGTTGTGCAAGGCTGGGTATTCCACAACCCGATGCGGGCGTGCTTGAAACCGAGGCTGCCAGCCTGTGCCGGGGCGCGGAGCATGCGGTGCTCAAGCTCGTTGTCACGCGCGGCAGCGGCGGGCGCGGCTACCGCCCGGATCCCGCTACCGTGCCGACGCGGATACTGCAGTTGCATCCGTATCCGTCCTGGCCGGATGAATATGCGCGGGACGGTGTACACGTCCGCATTTGCAGGATGCAACTGGGCTGCAATCCGCAACTGGCCGGTATCAAGCACCTGAACCGGCTGGAGCAGGTGCTGGCGCGTGCCGAATGGGATGATCCCGCCATCGGTGAGGGGCTGGTGCAGGATGCGCGCGGTTACCTGATCGAGGGCACCATGAGCAATGTCTTCCTGGCCCGGGACGGCGTGCTGTTGACGCCTGACCTGACGCGCTGCGGCGTGGACGGTATCACGCGCGCGCTGATCCTGGAGCTCGCTGCGCGGGCGGGTATCGCGACCGGCGTGCGCGACATTGCCATGGATGAACTGCACAGTGCGGACGAGATCCTGCTGTGCAACAGCCTGATCGGTGTCTGGCCGGTGACGCGTATCGCGGACCGGCGCTACCCGGCTGGTAAAATAACACGACTGTTGCAGACATTCCTGCGTGAACACGTGGACAGCGGACTATGAGCGAGCAAGCCTGCCCGACCTGCAAATCCCGGCTGTTGCCGCTGCTGGTACTCCTGATCGTGCTGGCGCTGGGTGCGATCGCGCTGGTCTACATCCAGTTCCAGCGTTTCAGCGACACACCGGTCTCGCTACCCCGGGATCCCTATATCTTCACCGTGAGCGCCGGCATGTCGCTCGGGCAACTGGCCAGCCGACTGCACGAGCAGGGCATCATAGACTGTCCGCGGTTTTTCATTCAGCTCGGACGCCAGCTCAAGGCCGCACGCGACCTCAAGGTGGGGGAATACACGCTGACACGCGACATGACGCCACGCACGCTGCTCGAGCTGATGACCGAGGGCAGGGTGCTGCAGTACGGCCTGACCCTGATCGAGGGGCATACCTTTGCCGAGATGATCGCGCGCATTGAGGCGCATCCGAGCCTGCAGCACACGTTGTCCGGGCAGGAGGTCGATGCTGTCATGGAAAAACTCGGGCATCCCGGTGAACATCCCGAGGGACGTTTCCTCGCGGATACCTACCACTTCCCGCGCAACACGACCGACCTGGAATTCCTGCAGCGTGCCTGGAGCGCCATGGAAAAATATCTGCATGAAGCGTGGGAAGGGCGTAACAGGGACCTGCCACTGGCGACGCCCTACGAGGCGCTGATCCTGGCCTCCATCGTGGAGAAGGAAACCGGGCTGGCCGGGGAGCGCGCACAGATTGCCGGTGTATTTATCCGGCGCCTGCAGAAGGGCATGAAACTGCAGACCGACCCGACCGTGATTTACGGCATGGGTGAAGATTTCGATGGCAATATACGGCGTGCCGACCTGGCGCGTGATACACCCTACAACACCTATACACGCAGCGGCCTGCCACCCACGCCGATCGCCATGCCGGGCAGGGCGGCCATCGATGCCGTGCTGCATCCGGCCGATGGCGACAGCCTGTATTTCGTCGCGAAGGGCGGCGGCAGTCATCATTTCTCCAGCACGCTCGCGGAACACAATCTCGCGGTGGACAAGTTTCAGCGCGGCAAGCAGGGTATCATCCTGCCCGGAGAAGGAAGCAGCCAATGACTGGAAAATTCATCACCGTCGAAGGTATTGAGGGCGTCGGCAAAAGCACCAATATGGAATATATCCACCGGCAGCTACAGGCTGCCGGCAAGGATGTGCTGGTCACGCGCGAGCCGGGCGGTACACCGCTCGCCGAAGCGATCCGCGGGCTGTTGCTGGATCCGGCATATACCGGCATGGACACCCTGTGCGAGTTGCAGCTGATGTTTGCCGCGCGTGCCGAGCATCTCGCGAAAGTGATCAGGCCGGCGCTGGCCGCGGGCCGCTGGGTGCTGTGCGACCGGTTCACCGACGCAACCTACGCCTACCAGGGCGGCGGACGCGGCGTGGACGCCGCGGTCATCGCCCGGCTGGAGGACCTGGTGCAGGGCGGCTTTCGTCCCGATCTCACACTGCTGCTCGACGTGACCGTGGAAACCGGCCTGGCACGTGCCAGCCTGCGCGGTACGCTGGATCGCTTCGAACAGGAGCAGGTCGAGTTCTTCGAGCGTGTCCGCCAGGCTTACCTCGACATGGCCCGCAGGCACCCCGGCCGCTACCGCATCGTCGATGCCGGCCAGCCGCTGGAGGCCGTGCAGCAGCTGATCCGGGAATGCCTGCCGCTCTGACGCGCGTCTGGCAATCAGGCGCTAGCCCGTCTCCCTGATTGTTTGTAACCCGCAGTTCCCACCCGCGGGTGCGCGCCTGTCCGACATCCGGCATAATCGGCGCGATATAGACTGAAATCCGGAATCACCCCGCGCCCGAGGCAGCCGCTGACATGTCCGCACCTTATCCTTGGCTGGAACCCTGCCGGCAGATGTTTGCCGAGCTGATCGCGCGTGACCGGATGCCGCACGCGCTGTTGGTCACCGGTCAGCCGGGCATGGGGAAGGCGGCGTTTGCCCGACTGCTGGCACAAATGCTGCTCTGCGAAGCGCGAGTCGACGCGGCACCGCCCTGCGGTCAATGCCCGGGCTGCATCCAGTTTCAGGCCGGCTCGCACCCGGATTTCTTCACCGTTTCCCCGCAAGAGGATTCACAGGTCATCAAGGTGGACCAGGTGCGTGAACTGGGCGAAAAGCTTGCCCTGTCCAGTTATCGCGCCGGTTTCAAGACCGCGGTCATGATTCCGGCCGAGGCCATGAATATCAATGCCGCCAACAGCTTGCTAAAGACGCTGGAGGAACCATCCGATAACACGGTACTGGTCCTGGTCAGCGCACGACCGGCCCGGCTGCCGGCCACCATTCGCAGCCGATGCCGGCAGCTGCGCATTCCGGCACCGGATCCGGCAGTTGCACAGGCCTGGCTGGCCAGGCAGCTGGACGGACAGGATCCGGAACGTTACCTGCAGCTGGCCGACGGTGCGCCGCTCGAGGCACTCAGGCTGGCAGAGGCGCAGGTCATCGAGGCCCGACACAGGCAGTTCCAGGCACTGGCGGGCGTGCTTGAAGGCAAGGTGGACCCGTTGGCAGTCGCGGCGGACTGGTGCAAGGACGAGGGTCTGCAGGCGGTACACTGGCTGCGTGACTGGCTGATGGACATGATTCGGGTCCGTGCGACCGGTCAGGCCGGCGTGGCGCGCAGTGTCGACCTTGCTGAAGGTCTTGCCAGTCTTGCCACCAGGCTCGACAGCCGGGTATTGTTCCGGCAACTGGATAACATCAACAGGCTGTTGCGCAGCAACGACGGTAGCCTGAACCGCCAGCTCATGGCCGAGGATATATTGCTCGCCTGGGCGGCACGGCAGTAACCACAGGGGACAGATGATGAACACCGGAACCTCCGCGCGTCAGGGCATTCTCTCGCTCACCATCAAGGACAAGAGCGCGCTGTATGCGGCCTATATGCCGTTCATCAAGGGTGGCGGGCTGTTCATTCCCACCAAGAAAGAATACAAGCTGGGTGAAGAGGTGTTCATGCTGCTTACGCTGATGGACGAGACCGAGAAGCTGCCTGTTGCCGGCAAGATTGTCTGGATCACCCCGGTCGGTGCGCAGGGCAACCGTGCCGCCGGTATCGGCGTGCAGTTCAGCAACCAGGACGAAGGACACGCCCGCAACAAGATCGAGGGCTTTCTGGCCGGTGCACTCGACAGCGACCGCCCGACCCATACCATGTAAAGGCCGGCTGTATCGCAAACCGCTGCGATGCCGGTTTGGCAGTCGTGGCCAAACCCTCTATCATTGCCGCTGATCAGAAACGCGGACCTGATTCATGCTTGTCGATTCCCATTGCCACCTTGACATGCTCGACCTCGCGCCGTTCGGCGGCAGCGTGGACGGTGTGCTCGAGGCCGCACGCGCCAGCGATGTAGGTCATTTCCTGTGCGTCGCGGTCAACCTCGAGGATTATCCCGCCATGCTGGGTATTGCCGAGACCCACGACAATGTCACGGCCTCGGTCGGGCTGCATCCCAATGAACGCGGCGGCCACGAACCGGATATCGACGAACTTGTGCAGCTGGCGCAGCACCCGAAGGTAGTTGCCATCGGCGAAACCGGTCTCGATTATTTCCGCAGCGAAGGCGATCTCGACTGGCAGCGCGATCGTTTCCGTCGTCACATCGTCGCGGCGAAACAGGCCGGCAAACCGCTGATCATCCACTCACGCGATGCCGGTGAGGATACGATTTCCATCCTGGCGGAAGAGCATGCCAGCGATATCGGTGGTGTCATGCACTGCTTTACCGGCGACTGGGCCATGGCGCAGCAGGCTCTGGAACTCAATTTCCATATTTCGTTTTCCGGTATCGTCACCTTCCGCAATGCCGCCGCCTTGCAGGAAGTCGCGCGCAGGCTGCCGCTGGAGCGCATGCTGGTGGAAACCGACTGCCCCTACCTGGCACCGGTTCCGCATCGCGGTAAACCCAACCAGCCGGCCTATGTGCGTCACACCGCCGAGTTTATCGCCGGGTTGCGCGGTGTCAGCTATGACACGATAGCCACTGCCACCACGGCGAATTTCACGGCGCTGTTCAGGCCGCCTATAATGACATTGTAGGAGCGGACCGCGTCCGCGATCTTTTGGGACTGAAAAATATCGCGCGATGTACAGGATGTACGAGTGCCGTGCAGCACAGGATGTGCGGGAACGGCCTTGCGAAGCGCTGCTGCAAAGATCGTATGGGCATCGGCGTTAGCGCAGCGGTCTGGGACGGCGCTGCTCGTCAACCGCCACGTAGGTGAGGTCTGCCTCGGTGACCAGGATCACCTCGTGGGTTTCCTGCTGGCGCTCGGCGAAGGCCTTGACGTTGACGGTGAGCGAGGTGTTGCCGATGCGGGTGATTTCCGCGTAGCAGCTGATCAGGTCGCCGACGAACACCGGCTGTCTGAATTCGAAGGAGTTGACGGCCACGGTAACGATACGGCCATTGGCGCGACGCCGCGCAATGATGCTGCCGGCGATGTCCACCTGCGACATCAGCCAGCCACCGAAGATGTCGCCGGCAGAATTGGTGTCGGCCGGTGTTGCCATGACGCGGATGGCGAGGTGGCGCTCATCGGGAAGGAGGGCACGGTCGTTCATTGCTGTCTGTGCCGGGTTGCCTGCGGCACCCTTCAGTGTCCCTCGTACATGCGCTCGACCGTTTCGGAGAAGTGCTCCAGTATGCGGTTGCGCTTGAGCTTGAGCGTCGGGGTGATCAGCCCGTTGTCGATGGTCCAGGGATCCAGTGTGCAGCTGACGCGGTAGATCTGCGCATAGCCCGGGAAGGCGGTCAGCAGGCCCTTGAGTCGTTCGCACACGGCCTGCTCGAGGATCGGGTCATTGATCGATTCCGATGCGTGCGGATCGAGCCCGAGCCCGGCCGCGAACAGTTTCCACTGCTCCGGTTCAAGAACGATGAGGGTGGTGAGGAAGGGGCGGTTGTCACCGATCACCAGTACCTGCTCGAACAGCGGATCGAGGGCAATGGCCATTTCCATATCGGCGGGTGGCACCTTTTCGCCGTTGGCAAGCACAATGATTTCCTTCAGCCGGCCGGTGATGTAGACATGATTATTCTCGATCCTGACCTTGTCACCGGTGTGAAACCAGCCCTCGCTGTCGATTACCTGGCCGGTTGCCTCCGGGTTGTCCCAGTACCCCAGCATGATGCTGGGGCCGCGTGCGATCAATTCATCGTTGTCCGTGACCTTCAATTCCATGCCGCGCAGCGCAACCCCCACGCTCTTCGGGTCGTTGTCACCAGGCGGGTTGGCGGTGAGGATCGGACTGGTCTCGGTCAGGCCGTAGCCCTGAACCAGTTGCAGGCCAAGCCCGATGAACACCTTGGCAACCTGCGGCGATAGCGGCGCGCCGCCGGCGGTGGCGAGGCGCATGCGTCCACCGAGCTTGGCCATGATCTTGCCGGCTACCAGTTTGTCGAGCAATGGCCAGAGCAGAAACGACGGGCGCCAGCCAGCACGTCCTTGCTGGTATTCAAAGCGTGCCCAGCCGACTTCGACGGCGGCATTGAACAGCCGTCCGGCGATGGGTGATTTTTCCGCCAGCCCGGCCTGCACCTTGTTGTAAACGCGCTCGTAGATGCGTGGCACCGCGTTCATCAGGGTTGGCCTGACAGTTAACAGGTCCTCGCCCAGTTGCGGGATGGAACGGGCGTAGGCAATGGTCGCACCGACCATCATCGGCAGGTAGTAGCCGACCGTGCGTTCGAAGGTGTGCGACAGTGGCAGGAAAGAGATCAACAGGTCTTCGGGTTGTACCTCTACGATCTCGAGGGCGCGGTCACAATTGAACAGGATATTCCAGTGACTCAGCATGACGCCCTTGGGTCGGCCGGTGGTGCCCGAGGTATAGACGATGGTGGCGAGTTCGTTCGGGTCACCGTCGTTGCTGAGCAGATCGCCGCCATTCCCGGGAAGCCAGTCTGCTATCGTGCGCACACGTGTTTCGTGTTCCGGCACCTGTACCGGTTCCAGCGTCAGGATGCGTTGCAATCCATCCAGGTTACCAAGTACGGTGCGGATGCCGGCCCAGTGTTCCTCACCCTGCAGAAACAGTAGCTTGCTCCCGGAGTTGTTGAGGATGTAGGCGGCGTTGTCAGGACGGTCATCGGTGTACAACGGTATTACCACCAGTCCGCAACCGAGTGCGGCCTGGTCGAAAGCGACCCATTCCCGGCAGTTGCGCATGAGTATGGCGACACGGTCACCATGTGCCAGCCCCTCGGCCGTAAAGGCAGCCTGCCAGCGCGCAACCTCGTGTCCCATGTCGGCCCAGGTGTAATCGTGCCATTGCCGGTCGCTGTCGCTGAACTGGCGGTAGGCAACCTTGCCGGGTGTCAGGCGTACCCGCTCGCGAAACAGACCGGCCAGTGTCCGCGCGGTTTCTGCCGGAATCTTGCCCGTTGATGTGCCCTGCATAGTTGCTTCCCCTAGGATTCGAAGAGATGTTCCCAGCCGGCGTCGGGTGCGAAACGCTCGCCCCGGAGCTTGTACAGATCGCGCAGTTGTCTGAGCAGGATATCCCTGCCTGCAGCGTCTATATAGTTGAGCGGCCCGCCGCGGAACGGCGCGAAGCCGGTGCCGAATACCATGCCGGCGTCGAGCAGGTCCGCTTCCGCGACGACCTGCTCGCGCAGGCAGCTGACTGCTTCGTTCAGCAGGCGAAGGATGAGGCGGCTGGTTATTTCCTCCATGTTCCAGGAACCTTCGCCATGCTTCGGTTTGATCGCCTTGCCATTCTTCCAGTGGTAGAAGCCCTGCCCGGATTTTTTGCCGAGGTGGCCGTCGGCGACCAGTTTGCTGAGATTCTGTGGAACCGATTCGTGAAAATGGCCGGCGAGTATTTTCGCAACATGCAGGCAGATGTCGAGCCCGACGGTATCGCCCAGCTCGACCGGTCCCATCGGCATGCCGAAGGTGGTCGCGGCCTTGTCAATCAGTACCGGTGGTACACCTTCCTCGGACAAGCTCGACCGCTTCCATCAGGTAGGGCATGAGGATGCGGTTGATCAGAAAGCCGGGTGTGCTGTTGACTGGCAGGGGCAGCCGGTCGATGTGGCGCGTGAAGGTCATGGCCTGTGAGCTGACTTCGGGCGCGGTGGATGCGCCGTTGACGATTTCGACCAGCATCATCTTCGACACCGGGTTGAAGAAGTGCAGCCCGACCAGGCGCCCGGGTTGTTTCAATGCCGGTGTCAGTTCTTCCAGCGGGATGCTCGAGGTATTGGTGGCGAGGATGGCGCTGGCCTTCATGCGCGGCTCAATAGTCTCGTATAAAGAACGCTTTACCCCGGCATCTTCAAAAATTGCTTCAATAATAATATCGGCCCGTTCCACGCCCTGCGCCTTGTGGTCCGGCATCAGCCGGTCCATTGCCGCGCGTACCTGTTCGGGCTTTTTGAGCTTTTTCGCAAACAGCTTGTGCGCACGTGCGATGGCCGGCGCGATGCGTTCCGGCGCCTGGTCCTGCAGCGAGACGTGAAAGCCGCGCAGCGCGCACCATGCCGCGATGTCTCCACCCATGGTGCCGGCGCCGATTACGTGTACGTTGCGCGGCTGGTAGGTCTTGTCCTTGCCCAGTGACTTCAGGTGTTCCTGCAGGAAGAACACGCGCACCAGGTTCTTCGCCGTCGCACCGGTAACGAGCTGCGCCAGCGACTGTGCCTCGGCGCGCAGCATGGCCGGCTTGTTATTGGCGTGTTTGCGCCAAACATCGATCATGGCGTAGGGGGCAGGGTAGTGCAGCCGCGAGGCTCGCCTGGCGACCTGCTTGCGCATCACGCCGGCCAGCAGCGGGCGAACCAGCGCATGGTTGGTCAGGCGGTCGATGAACCCGGGACGGCAAGGTGGCGGTGCTTCCACAACCAGCTTGCGTGCCGCACCGCGCAGGTGGCGTTCCGGTACCACCAGGTCGACGAAACCCATGCGCCGGCCGCTGCGGCCGTCGACCGTGCGACCGCTCAGGATCAGGTCCATGGCCTTGATGGCACCGATCAAGGGTACGAGTCGTGCGCTGCCGCCCCAGCCAGGATGGATGCCGAGACGCACCTCGGGCAGGCCGAGGCGGGTGCCGGGATCGTCGCGCGTGACGCGGTAGCGGCAGGCCAGCGCAAGTTCCATACCACCGCCGAGACAGAAACCATGGATCATCGCAACGGTCGGGAAAGGCAGTGCCTCGAGCCGGTTGAACACATCCTGACCGGTGTTGAGCAGGTCCAGGGCCTGCTGTTCCGTGGTGACCCGGGTAAAGGAGGTGATATCTGCGCCGGCGATGAAGCCATTGGACTTGGCGGACAGGATAACCAGGCCGCGCGGGCGCCTCGTGGCGATGTCCTGCAGGTGCCGGTCAAGTTGCGCGAACACATCCAGGCTGAGTACGTTGGTGCCCGTATCGGCCTTGTCGAAGGTCAGCCAGGCGATGTTGTCGGCGTCGATCTCGAGCGTGAAATGTTCCTGAGCGGTGCTGTCGGTCATGGGTTGTGTTCCGTGTCGTTGATCTGCCGGGATGCAGGTAACCGCTTACGAGGATAATCGGATCGTGCGTGCACGCCATGGTGCGCGTAAACTGCTTCTGCTCGCCGTGACATCCTATGTCCGCTCGATCAGCAGGGCGCCACCCTGACCGCCGCCGATGCAGATGCTCGCCATGCCGCGCCTGGCGTTGTTCCGTTCGAGTGTCTTCAGCAAATGCAGCACGATGCGCGCACCACTGGTGCCGACCGGGTGACCGACCGCCACGCCACCGCCGTCGACATTGAGGCGTTCCTCGTCGATGGATGTAAACGGGGTGTCACGACCAAGCTGGTCGCGGCAGAATTCCGCATCAGTCCAGGCGGCGAGACAGGCGAGGACCTGTGCGGCAAACGCCTCGTTGATCTCGATGTAATCGAGGTCAGGGGTGTCGAGCTCGTTGCGCTGCATGATCGGCGCCATGGCATAGCAGGGGCCGAGGCCCATCTGGGCAGGGTCCAGGCCCGCCCATTCGCTGTCGATCAGTCTGCCCATCACCTTCAGGTTGTGTTTCCCGATGGCTTCTTCCGAGGCGAGCAGGAGCCAGGCGGCGCCGTCGGTGATCTGTGCGCTGTTGCCGGCGGTGACGTTCCCGACCGGCCGGTCGAACACGGGCCTCAGTTTGGCGAGCTTTTCCATGCTGCTGTCGGCGCGCACGCCGTCATCGTGGTTGTAGATCTTGCCCATGCTGTCGTAGAGGACCTCGATTTCATCGAGACGTCCCGCCTTGTGTGCGGCATCGAGACGCAGGTGACTGCGCATGGCGAAGCTGTCCATCATTTCGCGCGTCACAGCGAAGCGGTGTGCGAGGATTTCCGCGGTTTGACCCATCGAGAGGCCGACTACCGGGTCGGTCAGTCCGCGCAGTAATGCGATAACCGGTTTGAAGTGGCCGGGACGCAGCCGGCCCAGCAGCTTCAGCCACGCGCCCGTCGTGCGTGCACCGGCCATGTCGGCGAGCCAGTGCACCATGGTTTCGTTGTAGAGTACCGGCGCGCGGCTCATGGACTCGGTCCCGCCGGCCAGCACCAGGTCGGAACGGCCGCTGGCGATATTCTGTGCAGCGGAGTCGATGGATTGCAGGCCCGAGGCGCAGTTGCGCTGCACGGTCCATGCCGGTACGCGATCGCCGCAGCCCAGACGGAGTGCGACGACACGGCCGATGTTGGCCTCGTCCGGGCTCGGCATCATGCAGCCGAGGATGACCTCGTCGAGTGAATCCGGCGCGAAGGGCTGACGCGCCAGCAACGGCTGGCCTGCGGCGACCGCCAGGTCCGATGCTGCGAAGGGGCCGGGCCTGCCGCGTGCCTTCAGAAAGGGTGTACGGCTGCCATCGACTACATAGACCGGCCGGCCACCCCATCCAGTTTGCTGTCGCCCCATGTCTTCTGCTCCTTGGTGAAATATTCAGGTTCGAAATCGTCGACCTGTATGACAACCCTGCGTGCGGCGATGGCGGCGCGAATGGCATTCGCCTCGACCTCGGTGATTACACCCGCCGTCAGCCCGGCGTCGAGAGATGATTCCGGGTCGCCACGCGCGATCTTTCCGTTCTTCATGGCGATACGCAACTTGTGCAGCAGAGGTTCGGCGGCTGCGGCCTTCAGCAGCGCCATATCGAGCTGTGCAACCGGGTCCCTGTCGTCATCCGGAATATACACGCCTTCGGTAAGACGATCACGTAGCGCACCGGGTTGCATCAGGATATCGGCCACACGCTGGCTGAGTGCGTCGTCGGGGCGCTGATACGATTTGCCCAGCGGGAATGTCAGCAGGCGCGCGACGCGGGCCAGGAAACGGTTGGGGAGGTTGTTCAGTACCTCGAACAGGCGCAGCTGGATATTGTAGAGCAGGTCCCGGCAGGCCCATTCAAGCAGCGGCAGTTCGTCATCAGGTGAGCCGTTGTCGTAGTGATGCTTCAGGACGGCGCTGCCGAGGTAGAGGTAGCTCAGTACATCACCGAGCCGTCCCGAGATCGATTCCTTGCGTTTGAGACCTCCGCCCAGCGTCATCAGCGTAATCTCGGTGATGACGGCAAATGCCAGGCTCATGCGGTTGAACTGGCGGTAGAAGTGACCACGCAGTCCGTGCTGTGGTGCATGCAGCAGGCGACCGCAGCTGATGTTGTGGAAGAGGCTGCGGCTGAAATTGCTCATGACGTGGCTGCCATGCCCCAGCAATGCACTGTCGAAGGCGACGACGTCATTGTTGGCGGACGCTTCCATTTCCCGGAACAGGAACGGGTGACAGCGGATTGCGCCCTGACCGAAAATAATGAGGTTGCGGGTGAGGATGTTGGCGCCTTCCACAGTAATGGCGATCGGCAATGCCTGGTAGGAACGGGCGATGAAGTTGCTCGGCCCCATGCTGATGCCGCGACCGCCGAGGATGTCCATGCCGTCGTTCATGACGATACGCATGCGCTCGGTCAGGTGGTACTTGATGATTGCCGAGGCGACAGACGGTTCCTCGCCACTGTCGAGTGCGGCGGTGGTGAAACCGCGTGCGCCGTTCATGATGTAACTCAGACCGCCGATGCGCGCCAGCACTTCGCTGACGCCCTCGAACTTGCCGATGGGTACCTTGAACTGCTTGCGCACGGCGGCGTAGGCGCCGACGGTGCGGCAGACCAGTTTGCCCGCGGCGGTACTGAGTGCCGGCAACGAGATGGCGCGCCCGTCCGACAGGCAGTTCATCAGCATGCGCCAGCCCTGGCCCACGTAGTCCTGGCCGCCGATTACCCAGTCCATCGGAATGAACACGTCCTTGCCACGGTTCGGCCCGTTCATGAAGGCCTGGCTCATCGGGTAGTGACGGTTGCCGATCTCGACGCCGGGGGTGTCGGTAGGAATCAGCGCCAGGGTGATGCCGACATCTTCCTGCTCGCCGAGCAGGTGCTCGGGATCGTGTAACTGGAAGGCTAGGCCAAGCAGGGTGGCGACCGGTCCCAGCGTGATATAACGTTTCTCCCAGTTCAGGCGGATGCCAAGTACGTCGTCCTTGCCATCGAATTGCTGCCGGCACACGACGCCGGTGTCCGGCATCGAGGCAGCGTCACTGCCGGCCTCGGGACCGGTCAGCGCGAAGCAGGGGATTTCCAGGCCTTTCGCAAGTCGCGGCAGATAGTGCTTCTTCTGTTGTTCGGTGCCGTAGGACAGCAGCAGCTTGGCCGGGCCGAGCGAATTCGGCACCATCACGGTGACGCCGGCCGAGATGCTGCGGCTGGCGACCTTCATGACGATGGCGGAATGGGCATTCGCGGAAAACTCCAGGCCGCCGTATTGTTTCGGAATGATCATGCCGAAGAAGCCGTTGTCCTTGAGGTAATCCCAGGTTTCCTCGGTCAGGTCGTGGCGATCCTCGGTGATGTCCCAGTCACTGATCATGGCGCAGAGCTGATCGGCCGGGCCGTCGAGAAAGGCCTGCTCCTCCTTCGACAGCGCCGGGGCCTTGTAGCCCAGCATGCGGTGCCAGTCAGGCTGGCCGCTGAACAGTTCGGCCTCCCACCAGACAGTCCCCGCTTCCAGTGCCTCGCGCTCGGTGTCGGACATGCCGGGCATGATCTTGCGGTACAGTGACAGCAGTGGCCGCATGACGAGGGCATGGCGCAGTGGCGTGATCACCAGCAGTGCGGCAAGCGGGACGAACACGATCCAGGCGGCCGTTGCCAGTGCGAACGGCGGGCTGTGCACCAGGTTCCAGTAGACGAGGAGGGCGCCAATGGCCACTACCCAGAGGTGGCGTGATGCGTTGCGCGCCAGCAGCAGACTCGCGACGATCAGTACGACGAGTAATTCGGTCATCCACACCATGAAAGCTTTCCCTGGCGCATGCGCGCCTGAAGTGTTTGTCCAGATACTACGAATATATATTAAAAACAGCAACTAAGAACTTAGACTCGAATAACAATTTCGAGTTGCATGACGCGATTTTCGAACGCTGTTTTAATCTGTAGAGGCTATCGGCAGGGTATGTATGAATATGAGCAGCTGCCGGGTGGTGCAGGCGGTGCGACCGGGTCCCTGAGGGCGCTGCGGTTGGCCGACTACTCATCCAGCAGGCGCAGTGCCGTAAGCAGCTTTTCGCGCGGCGTGTAAAAGTGCGGCGAGAAGCGCACGCCACCGCCGCGCAGCGCGCAGGCGACGTGGTGTTGCCTGAGCGTTTCGAAAAGTGTATCGGGAGATTCACGCAAGGGTTTGAAGGTGACGATGCCCGCATACCGGCCCGTCGTGCATGGCGTGATGATCTCGTAACGATCGCCGCGCTCAGCCAGGAATTCCAGCATGAAATGCGAATTCTCCAGCACGCACTGTTCGATCCGTTCGATGCCGGCGTCCAGGATCAGGTCAAGACTCGCATGCAGGGCATGGATACCGAGCATGTTCGGGCTGCCGCATTCGAAACGGCGCGCGTTGTGCGCCACGTCGCGGGATGGGCTGTCGAAGTTGAGCGGGTCTTTCAGCATATGCCAGCCATACTGTTTGAGAGCTATGCGGTCCATGATTTCCTGGCGACAGTAAAAAACCGCAAGTCCTTCCGGGGCCAGTAGCCACTTGTGGCCGTCAGCCATTACGAAATCGGCCTGGCACGCACGCACGTTGATGTCCTGGGCGCCGAGGCTCTGAATTGCATCCACGCAGAACAGGATGTTGCGCTCTCGACATGCGGCGCCGAGTTTTACGAGATCCAGTCGCAGCCCGGTCCCGTACTGCACGGAACTGACCGACAGCAAACGGGTGCGGCCGTCCATCCGCGCAATCAGCGCTGCTTCGGGTGAGTCGTCCCTGCTCAGGTCGGCCTGGTGCGTTGTCACGCCCAGCGTTTCGAGCGATTCCCATACCACGCGGTTCGACGGAAATTCGTGATTGCTGATGACCACGTTGTCCCCGGCGGCCCACGGCAGGCCCCAGGCCACGACCGACAGGGCCTCCGAGGTGTTTTTCAGTAACGCAATTTCATCCGACGAGCGGGCATGCAGCAGCTGGCGCAGCTGTTCACGCAGCAGTGTCTCGGTATGCACCCAGTCCGGGTAGTTGCGCGATCCGTAGCTGCCGTTTTCTTCGGCGAAGGCGCTGACCGCCTCGACCGTGCGCTTTGGCCAGGGTGCCACGGCGGCATGATTCAGATAGATGACATCTTCATGCAGCTGAAATTCGGATTCGTACATGATGGCAATGGTGTTCCCGGTGTGGACTGTGCTTTCGCAGGTTACTGCGGTGCGCGAGAGGGCTGTTATTGCTTGCGCATACACGACAGGCGGGGTGGTCGGGGCAGCTCCACATTTCGCCTGTTACGGGTACAATGCACGCCATTCCCTGCCACGAGCCAACCCTAGCCAGAGCGTATAGTAAAAATGACGTCCTGTCGTCCCGCGATCCGTATGCTGATGCTGGTAGTGCTGCTTGCTGCCGGCAAGGCAGTCGCTGCTGACGTGCACATACTGGTCGACACGACAGCCGGCACGCTGTCGGTGCTGCAGGGCGAGAAGGTGCTCAGGGTCTTCGACGGTATCGCGGTCGGTCGCTACGGTGTCACTGATGCCAAAACACGCGGTGACAACATGACCCCGCTGGGCTATTTCACCATCGGCTGGATCACTTCCAAAAGCCGCTACCACCGCTTCCTCGGGCTGAACTATCCCGATCTTGAATCTGCCTCAAGAGCATTCTTCAAAGGGTTGATTACAAAGGATGAATGGCTTGAAATCCGGCGCGCATCAAAGGCGGGGAGACGGCCACCCCAGAACACCCGGCTGGGTGGCCTGATCGGTATCCATGGCGTAGGGGCGGGGGACGCAACAGTCCACAGGGATTACAACTGGACCAATGGATGTGTGGCGCTGACCAACGAGGAAATCGATCAGCTGCTGGAGTGGGTGCAGGTCGGAACGCGGGTGGAAATACGCTAGCCAATGAGACGGATTTGTCGCTATATGGCGTCATTTCAAGTTGTTGCGGATTTCATGTAGCATACGCCACAACCGCCGGCCAACAGGGTGGTTGGATGACTAACGCGTTTTTAATTTTCGAGCAGGAGAAAGGAATGTCAGTCAATATTACGAGTCAAGTTCGCATGCAGGTCCTGGCTGTCCTGGCAGCCGTCATGGTTGGTCTGTCCGGCTGTGCCTCAACCGGCACCGCAGAGATGGCCGCCATGCAGTCCAAGGTTGATTCCGCCAGCGCAGATGCTGCGTCTGCCAAGGCGGATGCCGCGGCTGCCAAGGCACAGGCTGCCGAAGCACTGAAGACGGCCAACGAAGCCAAGGCAATCGCCGAAGACACCGAGACCAAGATTGACCGCATGTTCAAGAAGGCCATGCACAAGTAATCAGCAATCTCATGCTGTATTCAACAAGGCCCCGCAAGGGGCCTTGTTTTTTTGCACTCAACACTTGCGTCTTGTAACTGCAAGCGTGGCAGACTAGCGCGTTATCTGAATGGGAATGCCGCTTTTTTCCTCCACGGCCTGACGCAGGGCGGCACCGCTCAGGCTCAGGCGACGGTCCGCGTTCAGGGCGGGTGAGTCCGGTTGTTCCGCGAGCATGTCGGCAACGGCGTCCAGTACGCGTTGCAGGTAATCCTGGTAGAGCGGTTCATCTTCCTCCAGTGGCGGATGCAGTTCCAGAAACAGCGCGCCGGCCAGCCAGCCCAGCTTGATCGGCTGGTTGACCAGAGTGACCTGGGTACCGACCGGTATGTCGGCGAACAGGCCCTCGATGTCTTCCGGATACATGCGAATGCAGCCATGCGTCACGCGCATGCCGACACCGTAGGGTTTGTTGGTGCTGTGTATCAGGTACCCGGGTATTCCCAGCCGCATGGCAAAGCGCCCCAGCGGATTGTCCGGACCGCCGGGTATGACATCCGGCAATACCCGGCCATCGGCCAGTGCCTCCTGCTTGATGGATTCGGGCGGTGTCCAGCTCGGGTCGGTCTGCTTGCTGATAATCGAGGTTTTGCCCAGCGGCGAACGCCAGTCCATGCGGCCGACGCTGATCGGGTGTGTGATCATGGTCTGTTGCTGGCCGGGTTTGGTCCTGGGGAAATAATACAGCCGCATTTCCGGCAGGTTGATCACCACGCCGCGGCGATCGGCCCTGGGCAGCACGTAGCGGCTCGGGATGATCACGCGCGAGTTGTCCTTGGGCATCCAGCGGTCGACGTCAGGGTTGGCCAGCAGGATCTCGTTCTGGCCGATGTCATAGCGGCGTGCGATATCGAGCAAGGTGTCGTTGCGCCCGGCGCTGGTGAACTCCAGGCGACCGATGACACCCACGTCACCGGGAGGCAGTAAAAAGGTTTCGGCCACAGCCGTCGGGCTGGTGATCAGCCAGCACAGCCATATCAGCAGCAAGCGCTTCGAGACACCTTTCATGTCATCCAGACCGGGCACCGTGGCCGCTTTGGATGCGTACATGGCCTGCTTCCTGGTAATACCGTCACTATTCATTAGTTCGTGTAATGTATATTATGTTAAATAGAATAAATACCGGTACCGGGGCCGTTACAGCCAGTCCGTCAGGCTGACCCCTATCCCGATGCTGTTCACGTTGTGGTTGTAATCGATCAGGCTTTCTCCGTAGCCGTTGAACCACTGGATATACCCGTCAAAGTGCCTGATAAAGGGAAAATTCCAGTCGACCTGTACTGCGCCGTGCATGTCAGAGCGCAGGTTGTTGCGCAGCATGATGTTCAATGAGTGTTTTTTGTGCGTAAAGACGTTGAGAAGTTCAAAATAACCCATGTACTCATCGATATCCGGATTGTCATCCTTGCTGTCGTCTTCAGGGATACGCCACCAGGTCTTCAGTGCGCCGGCGTAGCGGCCATTCTCGAAGATGAATTCGGCAAACAGCCGGTTCCAGCTGCGTGACAGGCCGGCGCCCTGACCATTGGACTGGTGGTTGAAACCGAAGCGAACAGCCCGGTTGCGAAAGCCGAGAAAATTCCATTGGTTGTTCCAGGAAAACCATAGCTCGGGCTCATGGTTGGTTTCCCGGAACGGTGACGAGGCGGCCTGGTCATAGACCTGCCAGAACGAGCGGTTGGTGTAGGCGGCATAGATATCACCCCCGTTGTCGCCAAGCAGTCCCTCGATCAACGGGAATTTCATGCTGACCTGGAACTTGGTCTCGGTATCCTTGCCGACGTTCGTGCCTAGACCGGTCGTATTGATTCCACTGGTATCGTAGGCCGCGATCAGGATGTAGTTCGGCTTGTGTGCCGTAATGGCGAAGCGGTTGTCACGGATACTCAGTTCTTTCAGGTAGCGACGATCGATGGCAGTATAGGTGTGACCGTTCTCCTGTTCTGATTGAATCGCCTGCTGCTTGTGCCGGCAACTGCGTTTGAGTTCGCCAATCGTCGTTGTATCGCTGGCCTCCTCCATGGCCTCGGCCAGGCACGCGCTCATCGAAAACGGGGTTTCCACCGCCGCAGTCCCGCCCGACAACAGGCAGCCCGCCAGCAGCAATATAATCCTGCTGCTGTTGTTGTGCGTGCGACTGTACATGAGCGATCAGGCTGTTCCGTTATTGATGCTGGCTGCGTTCAAGGGCATTAAGCAGGACAGCGCCCGCCGACTCCTCGTCGATGCCGAATGCGATGACACCATCTTCATGACCGCCCATAACGAAGATCGATGACCTCCTGAGATCCATTTTCCTGAACAGGCGCGCTACTTCGGCTGCGATTTCCGGTGTGCCGTAGGCGACGGCAGGATCCGAGCAAGCCAGGCCAAGTCGGTGCACTGCATGCCAAATGGCTGGAGAATGTACATGAAAAACGACGTTTATGTCATCATCCTGGCTGTAGAACGTGCCGTGAGTCAGTGCTTCCGATGATGGCCTGACCGGACCGCGCGCTATGACACGGTTGCGCTGTACGTCCCAGTCTGTCACTACGCAGTAATGTCTGGCGTCGAGCCGGGCCAGCGCCCCGGTTTGCGTGCCGCTGATAATGAACCGGGGGTGTCCTGCGGGCGTGTCCGGCGCCTCGATCCGCCGGCTGACATTGCCGTATCCGGCACCGCCGTATCGTCCCGCCTGCTGCCCGATCAGCTGCAGTTGCCAGAGCCGGTTGCGCCATGCATTCAGCGCTGCCGGTGGTGTCGGGTCTTCGGGTTCTGCATATGTATAGCGCAGATCGAATTTGATGACACCCTCATCCGGCATGCCCGTTTACTGTGCCTGCGAATAGGCTTGCCGTATGCGCTCTACCCGCCTGCGATTGACGCCCAGGTCGCTGTAACCGGTGCGTGAGGCGGAGCGCACGTGAATCCGGCTGTGCTCAGGGTCCAGCAGAAATTCGACGTCATCCACAAAACGGAAAACCAGGCTGCGCGCTTCGATATGCAGGTAGTTTTCCCGTTCCGTAACCACGTCGACGCGTTTTTCGGCGGTCAGTGCCAGCCTGAGCCGGCGCATTGCATCGCGGGCGGAGCCGGAGTACGTAAACGGTTCTATCCTGTGTGCCGCATCGCTGGCCTGACTTGAAACGCAGTTCGGCTTGTCCGGGCAATCGGGCAGCGATGCTGGTGCTGGTGCGGACATGGCTTGCATGCTGAATAGGATTAGTAAGAGTCCAGTAATAAAAAGTCGCGAATCAGCGTAGTGAAGGTTCATGTGGCAATGATACAGCCGCCACGCGGGTCGATCCATTACCCTGAATCGCCGGGGAGGCAGTGTAGTTCAAGCCGGTTTCCTGCTCGCCAGCGGTGCAGCTGTTCTCCTGGCAGGCTGCGCCGGCGGGTCGTCTCGTCAGCGATAGCGGCCGGCGGCGATAAAACGCGCCTGCCAGTACGGGTCATTCATGGTGGTAAAGGATACCCGTTTCCCGCTGGACGGCGCATGGATGAAGCGATCGTTGCCGGTGTAGATACCCACGTGCGAGACCGGACCGCGGCCGAGCCTGAAGAATACCAGGTCACCGGGCTGGAGCTGGTTCGACGGCACACGATGGGCATTGCGCAGTTGAGCACTGGTAGTGCGCGGCACCCGGATGCCGGCCTTGCGGTATGAGTAATACACCAGTCCGCTGCAATCGAAGCCGCGTGGCGTTGCACCACCGTATCGGTAGGGTGTGCCGACCTGTGCGGCCGCAATACGGGCACCGGGGTGCTGGTGCGACTTGCTGCCGACCTGTGCCGATGGCTGGCGTGCCGGGTAGGAAGGCTCCGAGGCGCAGCCACCAAGGGCCACGGCCAGTAGCAGCGCGGCAACCGGCGACAAACGTGAGAATCGACCTGAGGAAAAACCCATAACCTACTCCGGTATTTATACCTTCCGGATACGAGGTTATCGGCCTACTCGAAATCGTCTTAACTTCCTCCCGGCGCTGCGCGGCCCTGCCCCCGCCTGAATTTACCCTCGCGCAGGAACGCGAGTACCTGGGCGATGACGATGTCGTCGCGCATAATGAAGGTGTGGCTGCTGTCGACCACGAGGAAATCGGTCATTTCGGCAAGTTTTGCATGTTCAACCGACACCTTGCCGTCGTCCTCACCCGGAATCATGGGCGAGAACCAGGGGTCGAGACTGCGGGTGCCGGTGATGATGCCGATCTCGCCGGGGATCGGCGCGAGTCGCAATGGCAGGCTGTTGACCCCGGTGCCCAGCTGCTGGCCGGAGGGGCCGGTGGCGAAGCGGAATACGGCATGATCCTGCAACTGGTCGGCGACTTCGCTGCCCTGGTTGGGCGGGCTCAGCATGACGATACGGCCAAGATGATCGATAGGCGTATCCTGCAGGTACTGCCGTACCAGAATGCCGCCCAGAGAATGCGTGACGAAGTGAATCCTGCCAGCCTGTTGCGATTCGCAATACGCCAACCCGTCATTAATGGCGCTGGCAGCCAGCCATTCGATATCTGCTGCCCGTGACGGGTAGCCGCTGTTCCACACGCAGTAACCGGCCCCGGACAGCGCATCCTCGATGGCGCCCATGGAAAACGCGCTGCGTCCCAGTCCGTGCAGTACGATGACGCATTCCCGGTCTGAGCTATCAGTCGCCAGTACGGGGATGGCCGACAGTGTCAGCAGAAATGAAACAAGCAGGAAACACAGTGTCGTCGCAGCGCACGCCGCAGCGGTACGGCGCGGCTGGCTACCCGGGGTGTGACGGCGCTTGCGGCCCAGTCTCGAATATGATTGATATATGAACTCTATAATATTGTTTATATTATAAATACTTGTCATGGTCTGTGCGCTTGCAGGCAGCGGCATATCTGCGCCGCCCGTTGCGGCAGGCCATGCATTGCATAGTGGCTGTAGCATTCATCCACAGCAGTGCGGAATGCCTCGATGCCATCCAGAGCCCTGTTGCCCAGATTATCCACGCTCGGTGCAAAGGGAATGCCCAGTGCCACGCAGAAATGTTTCTCGACGGCCTGGGGTGTCACCTCGACCTGGAAAAACTGTTGCTGCTGCGCATTGGTACGGCCATCCGGCGCATACCAGTAGCCATAGTCATCCTGCCGCCGGCGTGCCTCCCCTGCCACACACCAGTGTGCGAGTTCGTGCAGCGCGCTGCGCGTGTAGTCATGCGTGAACCTGATTTCGGCCGGCTCGTCAGTGCGGAAAGCCAGATAGAACGGTTCATCGAAACCGCCAACCAGGCGGGTGCGAAAGGCTGATAATACCGTGTCGTTCAGGGCTGCGATCCAGTCAGGCATGGCTGGTTGGTCTTGTCGTGTCGATTTGCCGGGGTCGAGCCATTATCGCCACGGACCTGGGCGAGTCAATTGCTGTTCGACGGTACGATGTATAATACCGCTTGTTTCCTGAACGGGGTTCAATGCATGAGTGGCGTGACTCCATACCGCGAAATACAGGAGCTGGCAGGCAAATTGCCGGCACTGCAGGCACGCGAGGATATCATCGAGGCGCTTGATCGGGCGGAATACCTGTTCGAGGTGATACCGCCCGAGTTGCAGGAGCCGGTCGAACAGCTCATTGCCGAGCTGCGTCGGAAGTTGCAGACTGCCTGAGTGCTATGCGCCGTGTGTTGTCACCCAGCGCACGATATCGGCAGTACTCATTGCACCCGGCTGGCGTGCGAGTTCGCGACCATTAAGGAAAAGGGCCAGGGTCGGGATGCTCTGAATGCGGAACTGGGTGGCAATGCCCTGCTCGTTCTCGGTGTTGAGTTTGGCGAGTCGGGCGCGCGGTTCCAGTTGCGCGGCAGCCTGCTCGAACGCCGGGGCCATCACCTTGCAGGGCCCACACCAGGGTGCCCAGAAATCGACCACGACGGGTATGTCGCTGCGACTGATGTGTTGCTGGAAATTGCTGCTGTTCAGTTCCAGCGGGTGGGCGGTAAACAGCTGCTGGTGGCATTTGCCGCAGCCGGGGTGATCGGCCAGCCGGCGCATTGCCACGCGGTTTACCGCGTGGCAATGCGGGCAGACAATGTGCTTGGAGTCACTCACGTTGTAATCCTGTGGTAATTGTCATATCCGGGTCATATGGTGGCGGTGATTGTTGATATCAAGCCCGTCCATTCGGGTTTGCGTGCGGCTAGCGTATTCCCGCCCACCACAGCCGAAGGCGCAGCCCGATACCGGTGGTGAAGCCCATCTCGACAAAGCGGATGTTGCCACCGGCATCGAGGATATAACTGGTTGGTACCCCGCGAATCGCATACTGGCGGGAAATGGACAAATCCCGGTCGTGGATGACGGGATAATCGACCGCCTTTTCCTTCATGTAGTCAATAATTTCCTCTGCCGAAGCCTCGTCCATGGCTATGCCAAGAACGGGGTAATCGCGGGCAAGTGCATCGATGGTGCCCTGCTCCAGGCCGCAGATCGGGCACCAGGTTGCCCAGAAATGCAGCAATGCCGGCCTGCCCCTGAGGTCGACAAGCGATGCGTGGGTGCCGTCGAGCAGCGTACCGGCGAATTCCGGCGCCGGCCCGGACGGCGCATCGCGTGTATGCCAGGCATTCAGCGCCAGCAGCAGCGCGATGAGCGCCACTGTCTCGAGCAGCCAGCGCGGCCATCGACGCTTTTTCCGGGTGGTAGTATCCATTGATGAAGGGCCGGATTACTGATCGGGTGCAACTGCGCGTCACAGGGCTATATACGGAAATCCGTACACATCAAGCGTCATCCGGAACACCCTGCCAAAGCATCTGGTAGCCAAGTTCGTAGGTTTCGTCGCAAAAGTCCGCCAGTGCCTGGAATTTCTCCTTGAATATCCTGTCGGCGTGTGATTTTTCATGCTGGTCGAAGGACTGCCAGAAGGTGACGATCGCCAGTTCGCCCTGCTTTATCTTGGCGGCGGTAGCGTTCTCATCGGGGGGTGCGCCGACGCTCCCCTCCTCCGATACAAAACCCGAATATTTGTATACCTGTCCGGCGATGAAGCCGCCCTTGTCGTCTCCGTAGGTGTTCTTGACGACATTGCACATTTCGCCCAGTGCCAGTTCAACGTCCTCGACCGTGACGCCGTCTTTCAGGTCAACCACATTGAACAGCATGACGCAGCCAAAGGGTATCTGAATGGGATGGTACATGGCAGGTCTCCTTCTTGAATTTAGTTATGCCCATTGATTGAATCAGAGATAAAAATCATGCATCGCTAGACCCGCAATTTTCTTCTTACCAGTACTACGGCGATATAGTAACTGACCAGTGCATAGCACAGTAGCACGCCGATGTTCAGCAGGGGCTGGTCAATTGGAGCACCTGCGACCAGCGCGCGGGTCAGTAGCACGGCATGGGTCAGTGGCAACAGATTGACGGCACCCTGTACTGATTCCGGCAGCGTGTCGATGGGATAGAATACACCGCAGAGTATAAACATCGGCGTAACAACCAGCACGAAGTAATAGTTGAAAAAATCGTAATTGCTCGCCAGCGCCGACATGATCATGGCCGGACCCGCAAAACACAAGCCTATCAGGAATACCACTGGCAAAACCCATAGCGATTGCCAGCCGGCAACCACGCCCAGGGCAGTGGCCACAGCAAGAATGGCCATGCCGCTGAACAGGCTCTTCGTGCCGCACCAGAGCATTTCGCCGGTGAGTATGTCATCAACTTCGACCGGTGTGGCGAGAATCGCCTCGTAGGTTTTCTGCGGCACCATACGCGTGAATACCGAGTACATGCCTTCAAAACTGGCGGTTGTCATGGCGCTAGAGGCAATGATGCCGGAGGCCAGGAATGCCAGGTAGGGCATGCCGGCCATCTCGCCCACGAAGTGTCCAAGGCCAAAGCCGAGGCCTAGCAGATAGAGCGTTGGCTCACCGAAATTCATCAACAGCGCCGGGATAAACAGCTTGCGCCATACCAGGATGTTGCGTCGCCAGACCATCAGGGCGCCGGGCCGGATACGCGGTAGTCGCAGATCGGTCATCAGTCGCGCAATTCCCGGCCGGTCAGGCGGAGGAATACATCCTCCAGCCCTGTGGGGCGATGCACGAACCTGAACGAGTGCCGGTGCGTGAGCTGTTCGATCAGGGCGGCGGCATTGTGCGTGTAGCAGTAAAGGCTGCTGCCCATGCGCTCCAGGCGACAGCCAGCTGTGCTCGCCAGTTGCTCGAATTCAATCGCCTTGCCGCGTACCTCGATGATCTCCGGTTCGACATGCCGGTCGATGAGTTCGCGTGGGGAACCCTGGGCAAGTATCCGTCCATGATCCATGATCACCAGTTCGTCACACAGGCGTTCGGCCTCTTCCATATAGTGAGTCGTCAGCAGCAATGTCTTGCCGCTGGCCTTGAGTTCACTCAGCCTGCCCCAGATTACGTGGCGAGCCTGTGGATCAAGACCGGTGGTCGGCTCGTCCAGCACTACCAGCTCCGGGTCGTTGATCAGTGCACGGGCTATGGTCAGCCGTCGCTGCATGCCGCCTGACAGGGTGGTGGTCTTTGCGCTGCGCCGGTCGGACAGCGAGACGAAGTCCAGCAAGGCATCGATGCGGGGGCTGACCTGTTTTCGTGTCAGTCCGAAAAAGGTGGCATAGACCCGCAGGTTTTCCTCGACGCTGAAATCAGGATCCAGGTTGTCAGCCTGCGGGACGATGCCGGTGCGGGCACGTATTGCGGCCGCGTGGTCGTTGACCGATAAACCGAAAACCGACAATGATCCGCTGCCCATGGGTGTCAGTCCCATGGTCATGCGCAGTGTAGTGGTCTTCCCTGCCCCGTTCGGGCCGACAAATCCGAAACAGCAACCTGGCTGTATATCGAAGTCGATATTGTCGACAGCAACGCGACTCGCGAAATGCTTGGTTAGACCCCGGGCGGAGATGATGGGTTGTGTGGCGCCGGATTCTGCAGTCAAGTTCATGACTGAGTATTCTAGCGTGTTACTGTGCCTGATTTACCACATGTGGAGGCTGTTGTTGTGCAATTCCCCCATGCAGCTGAGGCCTGTATTGAATGCGGGCCGGTCGCTATCAATCCGGTAGCGACGCCTGCACCCTATACCTGTTTTCCAATATTCACCCGGGCAGGCGGTGTAGGCCTGGCCGCATGGAAAACGGCCGGGCACATTGGTGCAGGTGTGCTACGCCGGCAGGAAATCGATGGGATAGGTGATCGTGACTTCCGATACGTCCTTGGAACCAAAGTCGAACAGCTTGACACGACTGGCGATCTTGCCACCCAGGGCGGCGTCACCCAGCTCGTTGGACACGAGGTCGCAGCGAGTGACCTTGCCGGACGGCGCGATGGTCAGGCGCAGAACGATTTTACCCTTCAGGCTGGGGTCTGCCCGCAGCGCCCGGTTGTAGACACTGTAGATCGAGCCCTTGTTACGGTCGAAGATCATCTGGATCTCCTCGATGCTGCGACCGGCGGACTTGCTGCCCTTGCCCTTGCCGCCAACCGTGCCCGCGGGTGCGTTGCCGGTCGGGCTGTGTACCCTGGTTGTGCTGCGTCCGGACAGTTCTCCGCCGCCGGTATTGCGACTCAGGTTTGCGGTCTGGATGCCGCCGCTGCCGCGCGCGGTCCCGGCTGTGAGGATGGCCCGTTCGGTCTTTTCTGCTGAACCCACGGCCTGCGACAGGTTGCTGGTTTTCTTGAAGCTGCTGGATACCGTGTTCTGGCGCAGATCAGAGAGCGTATCACGCAAAGCCAGTAACCCCGACTGCTCCGCTTGCTGGCGGGCTGTCACCTTGGGTTTTTCGGGTACCGGCTTCTTTACCGCGACCGGCTTCTTCTTCACCGGCTTGGGGGATTCCGTCTTCTGCGGCAACGGCTCCGGCTGTTTTTTTACCGGTGCCGGTGGCGGTGGAGGTGGCGGCTTGATTTCCTCTTTCTCGAAAATCAGCTGTGCCAGGCGTGGCGTTTCCTCGATGGCCGCCCTTTCGATCTGCGGCATGGGGAGGAACGGTATGACAAGGCCCAGCACCAGTGCCACCAGCAGGTTGGTGCGTACGATACGGCTGAAACGGGTGTCATCGGGGCTTGTGGAACCCCAGGACATGCCATAGTTCAATACAATCGCAGACATGCTCAGCTCTCCAGCGGCTTCTGCAGTACAGCAAGTGAAATACGGTTGAAACCGGCCTTGGTGCAGGAAGCCATGACCTTCTTCAGCAGGCGAAACGGGATTTCCCTGTCGCCCATGATGGTCGCCTCGATACGCTCACCCGTATCGCGGCCAGTGCCCAGCCTGTCGCCGGTCTGTGCGAGGAGCGCTGCCTGCAGTACCTTCGAATAATTGCCCTGCTCTTTCATGATATTGGCTACGGAGGCTATCACCTGGCCGTGCAGCAGGACGTTGTCCTCATTGACCATGATGGTGACGGTCACGCGCGGCTGTTGTTCTGAAACGGATTCCGGTAACTCTACCGATTTGTGTGTCGGCAGGATTTCGCCATCCGAGGCGTTCACCAGCAGGAAGAAGACCAGGATGGTGAAAATATCCATCAGCGATACGAGGTTCAGGGCCATGCCGCGCCTGTGGCGCACGTGCTGGCGGTCCATGCGCTTGGCACGTCTCGACATCTTCATTTGTTTGCCACCTTCATGCGGGTATCCGGTGCATCACCGATGGATATTTCCGGGAACAGCTCGGCGCTTACGACGCTGCCGGCCTGTACCACGTGTGCAGTTCGCACATTATCCATCACCTGAACCATGGTTTCGTAATCGGTATCAGGCTCCAGCAGCAGCGTGGCGTCCAGCTTTTCGGGGAAGCGTGCCTTGACCTGCTGCAGCAATTTCGAGAGCTGTTCGTAATCCTGGTTGTCGCCTTGCAGTGGCAGGCGCTTGATGAGCCCGCCGTCACGATCTCCTACTTCAATGCCATCCGCGCGCACCACTATTTCCAGATGAAATTCCCGGGGCTCGTCCTGGTTCGACGCGCTGGCAGCCGCCGGCAGGTTGAGTTCCAGGATTGTGATGCGCGAAAACACTGCGGTCATCAGCAGGAATGGTACCAGGATCACCATGAGGTTCATGAATGCGGTGATATTGATATCACCCGGATCCTCTGAACGACGGCGGCGATTGAAGCGGTTCCTCATCAGGCCTTACCTTCCAGCGGCTTCTCGGTAATGCTGTTGATGAACTTTACCGAGGCCATTTCCAGGCTGTCGATCAGCTGCGTGGTCTTGGTCTGCAGCACGGCGTAGATCAGCAGAAGCGGGATGGCAACCATCAGGCCGAATGCCGTGGTGTTCATTGCGACCGAGATGCTGGCGGACAACATGTCTGCTTTTTCGGACGGGTTGGCCGAGGCCACCGCGGTGAATGCCTGGATCAGGCCGATAATGGTGCCGAGCAGACCAAGCAGTGTGGCGATGTTGGCGAAGGTCGCGAGGTAAGGAGTGCGTTTTTCGAAGTTCGGCACGGTCTCCATCAAGCCCTCTTCCATCGCAATCTCGACATCGTCGCGTCGACGCGAAGACCGGGCGCGGCTCAATCCGTAGCTGAGGATGTGACTGATGGCCGAGCGGGACTTTTCAGTCAGCATGGCCACCTGCAGGTAATCGCCCTTGGCAAGATGCGGGGCCAGCTTTTTCCACAATCGGTGGTTGCTGCTGCTTGCCGCGCTGAGGTAAATGTAGCGTTCAACGGCAATAGCCAGGCCCAGCGCCAGCACCAGCACAATCGGGTACATAAAAAAACCTCCCGACTGAAAGAAACCGACAAATGTAGTATAGAAATCCATGGTTATGCTCCTGTAGCTTCCCCGGTAATTAGTGAGTCAATACACTGCGGTGCAGGCTTTTCTGCCCATCGGCATGCTGCGCAAAAAGTTCAATTACCTTACATTTACTGATCATTTGGAACTGTGAACTGCTTCGTAGTAATCAAGTTCCCTGAGAAACACGTCACGGTCGATGGGTGCAAGAATCTCGTCGACGAGGCTGTTCATCGGGCGTGCCGCCAGATCACCTGCCTCTGCTGATTTCCAGGGTACGATGTGCAAGGCCTTGGGTAGTTCCTGGTTGCCGGTGATGGTGGTGCCCTCCAGATCCAGCCTGTCGGCGGCATATGCACAGGTTCCCGCGAGGAAATGCCCTAGCAGGATGCCAATAACAGTCAAACTGGCAGTGTGTTTCATCGTTTTTCTCCGGTAGCGACATTGACCTGGCTGGTTTGCTCGCGTAGTGCATCAATCCATGCAAGCAGCTGTTTGTCATCCGACTGAGTCAGTTGCTGATATCGCTCGTAGTGGAGCAACGCCTGCGCCGGGTTTGGCAGGTAACGGTCGTAGAGAACGCCGAGGTTCCAGTGGATATCCTCATTGTTCGGGTTTATTTTCAGTCCCTCGTTGTATACAGCAGCGGCTGCCTCCAGTCGCCCGCTACGACGGTAAATGATACCCAGCTCGTTATAGGCAACAACCTGGCTGGCATTGGCCTCGATGGCTTTATCGAATGCAAGCTCTGCACCTGCGGTATCGCCAATCTTGGAGCGTGCAATACCGAGATTCGTCCACGGACCTGAAAGGCGTGGATCATTTGCAGTGATTGCATCGAGTTTTTCCATGGCGGTATACCAGTCACCGGCTTTCATAAGCTGCAAGGCGGCCTGAAATTCGCCTTCGACATCTGTGATCGTTTTGGTTGTGGTAACCGGCGTATCAAAT
This sequence comes from uncultured Gammaproteobacteria bacterium, assembly GCA_963748215.1. Taxonomy (GTDB): domain Bacteria; phylum Pseudomonadota; class Gammaproteobacteria; order UBA9214; family UBA9214; genus UBA9214. The sequence goes on from CAVVHS010000006.1 coordinate 449,888, forward strand.
CCGGTCGACAAGGCCTGTTCACGCGGTGTGGTGGCACATCCGCCCAGCGCGATGAGAAGCATGAAAACTGTTACATTAACGTAGCGATGCGACATAGTCTGTGCTCCTTTCCTGCTTCGCGTACTTGCCCGGGACCAGCCGAGCCAGCTCATGCAGGCTCTTCTCGATCCATGCGTCAAACATGCCGGACTCGGTACGGGCTGCATTGGTTTCATGCAATGCAATGGCCTGCTCTTCGAACGGATACGCCTGATCTTCCAGCAGGATACTGTATTCTTCCAGTGCCTCGGCATTCAGGTTCTTCGGACGCTCGGATTCCATCAGTGATCTGCCAAGATGCATGTACAGTTGTGCGGTATGGTAGGCGGCTGCCGTGGTAACTATGGCCACGTCATAGGCGGCGGCCTGTTCATACTGTGACAGGGTTGCTTCCAGCAGGCGTTTCTTGCTGGCCAGCGTCTTGTTCAGCGGAAGCTTCAGGGCAACAGCCTGGTACTTGGCGTTCTGTGCATCGGCCAGTGTCAGGCGTGCGTGTGCGGCGAGATAGCGTGTGCGATCGGTGCGGTTGTTGCCGGCCTGCGCATCGGCCGTGATAATTGCCTGCAGCCACTCGTGCCATTGCCGCGTATCACCGAGCGACTTGTATTGATCTGCAACGCGTTGCCGTGCCTCGATGGCGGTCGCTACCGGTTGCGGGAATTGCTTGATATAGTAGATATAAATTGCTGTCGACTGATCGCTGCGCCCGGCCCTGGCATACAGCTCGGCGGCCTGCCACAGGGCGTCACTGCGCAGCTGTGCATCAGCGTCACTGCGTCCGATACGTTCGAATTCCTGCGCGGCCTGAAGCGGACGTGCGCTGGCAAGATAGGCCGTCGCCAGTCGCCGCGTCACTTCCTCCTGGCGGGGATCATCCGGATAAGTGCTGCGGAACTGCTCGAGAGTACTGGCTGCAGCGCCGAAATCATTCAGGTGCATCAGCCCGGCTGCGGCATCATATTCCGCGGTGGCAACAATGCTTGCTGTCGGTGCGGCATTACGCACACGCTGGAAATGCCCAACAGCAGCGCGGGTGTCGCCGACCGCTTGCGCAGCTTCACCCTGTTTGTAAATAGATGCCGCAAGTCTCTCTGTTAATTGATTAATATCCTTGTTATTTGCGGCCGTTCGCGCGAGTACCTGCTGGTAGGCCTGCTCGGCATGCAGGAAGTCCTGCAGGTCAAAGTAGGCGTGTGCCTGGACCGTCCAGCTTACCCGTTGCTGATCCCGGGTGGCGCTGGCATCGTCGATGACCAGCTGCGCCACCTGTATGGCACGCGTGTTTTCGTTGATCGCCAGTAATTGTTCCGCGGACCGGGTCAGCACGGCGAGGGATTGCGGATGTTTAGGGAAGCTGGCAGCGAAGCGAAGCGCATTCTCTATGGACTCACGATGCCATACAGCCTGATCAGCTCCGGAGAGTCGCGTTTCTTCCTTGCCATACGCGAGCACCGAGGCATAGCCGGCCTCGGCAGCCTTGTCATGATCACCGTAATCATAGGCGGTGCGCACGAATTCCATGCTGGCTTCCCGGTAGTTGCCCGATTCGTCGAGTAATTCAGCCAGCAAAAAGTTCATCCCTGCTGCTTCGGGATCCTTGGCAAACGAACCGAGCCAGGTGCGATACCAGTGCGTGGCTTCGGCGTAATCTTCCTGCTTGCGGGATTTTTGTGCCTGGGCATGATAGTGTCGCGACAGATCGGTCATCGTGACCTTAAGGAAGCCCAGCACCTGGCCTGCTTCGGCCATATCGTGATGCTGCCAGTATTCGCCCTGCAGATTGTAGCGATCGACGAAATCCTTCTTGCCCTGTAATACCAGTGAGGGGAATTTTCCGGCCTGGTAGGCGTCGATTACACGCATTTGGAAGGCAGGCGCCTGGCGGTGAATCAGGTTGTTCGAGACGAATGCCCCGAATGTCTCGGCGGCATCGGTGTATCGTTCCTTGTCCAGATACAGCTTGCCCAGGTGGTCATACACGACATCTTCGTAGTGACGTGTGCCATGCTCTGCATAGTATGCCGCTACTGAGCGGGCGCCCTCTTCATAGGAGAAGCTCAGGCTCATTACACGCAAGGTGTCCTCCACCATTTCCCTCTCCGCGCGTTCAAGCCCGGCCAGCCTGTCATTGTCATCCAGATTGTTTGCGAGTTTGCGGTCAAGCAGGTCGGTAAAGGCGTCGAGTCCTTCGGTAAACAACCCCTGCTTGAAATAACACCAACCCAGCTTGTAGATTGACTGCTGAAAGAACGGATTGTCATCACCACTGTCAACAACTGCCTGATAGGCGAGCTCGGATCCGCGGTAATCCTTCTTGATAAAAAGTATTTCTCCCATCCGGAATTGCGACTCGAGTCGATGGTTGCTATCCGGGTATTGCCTTACAAGCTGATTCAGTTTAACCAGCGATTTATCCGGTTCCCCGCCCATTTCATAGGCGCGTGCCAGTTGATAGAGTACGGAATCATTGTCCGGGCGATCCGGGTAGTTTTCCAGTACCTGCTGGTAGAGAAGAATCGAGTCTTGTACCTGTTGCGGGTATTGAACCACCAGTTCAGGTTCTGTCGTTTCTGCTTCCGGTAGAACGTCAGACTCGAGGTTGATATCCGCCAGGCGGCGCATGGCTTGTGGGCGGGCCTCTGACCGGTCACTGGTTTCCAGGAAACGTCGATACGCATTCATCGCCTGCTGTTCAGTCGATTCAATCGGCACATCATCCAGCCTGACCGGGCGACTGCCAAGATCAGCGATTGTAGGCGCGTCGTCACCACGAAATATCGAGCAACCAGTGCTAACGTATGCAAAGGTCAGCAGTATCGGCAGACAGCGTTTCATTGCACGACTCCCTTGCCAGGATACAGTGCATTATCGAAGGTCTGTGCCAGCGAGAATCGTGCCTGCACGATATAGGTATCAATGCGCTTTTTTTGCTGTTCAAGTTCCGCCACGGCCAGCTGCTCGATAAGCTTGCCTTGAGCGAGATGCAGCGACCCGGTTCGCTTCAGCAAGGCATGAATAAGGCTATTGTTTGTGTCAATGCGTTGTTTGAATGAGTTGAAGCCGGCGGGTGTGGTGATGCGGGCAGTGTTGAGTGACTCCAGGCCGGCTTCAGACTGCTCCAGCAGGCCGGAGACCTCGCCGAGCTGGCGTTTTGCCTGCCACAGGCGCGGTTTGTACACACTACTCAGTTGCCAGTAGAGTGCGCCTTTGACCCGAGCCAGGCGCACACGTAGTGCGCCGGTATCAGAATTTACAGGAAGTGTATCCAGCTTCCTCTTGATATCCTGTATTTTATACCATTGAGCAACTTCCTCGTTGTTGGCCAGACCGATCGGATCCCCTGCGTCCTCGATCTCTGACAGGCGGTGCCTGAGCTGGTGATGCTGTTGTTCCAGGCGGTCACGGTCATCGGAACGAAGGGCGCGCTCGGCCACAGGGCGGTTGTTTGCGAATCGATTCCGGCGTGCGGTTAGCATGTCGTCGTATGCATCAATATTATCGGCCCAGGTCTCCAGATTATTCTGCAGCACCAGCAGGTCGCGGTAGTTCTTGACCGCTTCCTGAAACTCATGTGCCGCCATCAGAGTGACCTGATAGCGAAGTGCCGGTGACTGGGTATCCAGCGTCAGTTCCTGAAGCCAGCCGGAACCGCTGCGTAAATCCTGTCCCTGCAATATTTCGAGTAATTCACCATTCCTGATGGCGGAAATTGAACCATCGAGTTTGTCCTTCTCATCGAACAGGGAACCGATTGCCTCGTTATAATGCTGCACAGCACGACCATGCAGGTTCATCCTTGTCATGGCGTATGGCATTGCCAGCAAGGCTTCCTGGACAGCAGGATCGGTAACATCACGCTTTCCGAGTTCCGTCCAGGGTACCAGTGCATGACCGTATTCGTCTGCTTCAGCATTGGCCCAGCCCGCACCAAGCAGTGCCTTGTTGGAAAGTGGCCCTTCCAGACGAACACGATCAAGTGAATCACGCGACTGTTTTGTAGCCCCTTCCTGCAGATAGCTGTAGCCTAGCGCAAGATTGGCCTTGTCCCGCAACAGTCGGATTTCCTCGTTGCGACCGGACATTTCACCCAATGTGTCGAGTTCCTTTGCGCCATGGTCCAGTTGACCGCTGCGAATATAGGCAACGCCAAGGTTATAGGCGAGATAGGGAGACCATGCCCTGGCGTCTTTTGATTCCTGCAGTACCTTGATGGCCGCATCATTCTGGCCGAGTTGCAATAACAAAAGGCTATGCAACTGGGCGGCCTCTACGCGCGTGGCCCGTGTCATGTTGCCATTGACGCGTGATAGAGCCTGAAGGGCATTGGCCGGGTCGCCGCGCTGGAATGATATCTTTGCTAGATAAAACCAGGCACGGTTACGCGTTTGTTCGTCGCTATGTTCATCCGTCAGCATACTCTCGAAAATACGGCTGGCCTCATTACGCAACCCGTAAGAGAGATCCAGTCCACCCAGCAGCAAGTCGGCTTCGTCACCATGATTGGGGAGACGTTCCTGTTGCTGTGCAATTTGCAGACGTACGATGCTGTTGAACCAGTCATCCTGGAAATAATAAAAGAGTGTTTCTCCGTACTGGAGGTCCTGTGCAGTAGAAGGAAGATTGCGCTCAGTAGCGCATGCTGTCACCGTTTGAAGTGTCAGAACTACCGACAGGATGCAGCTGCAGGCAATACGCAGCATGGTTTATTCCCATTCCTTGATACTGAAGTCCGGTTGTTCGCTGCTCGGATTGTCGACGATTTTTACTTCGACATATTTCGCGCCGAGACTCTTGTTGATAACAAGACTGGCACCACGGCGATAGTCACGGCCCTTCGGGCCCATGCCGGTATATACTGCAACGAGTTCGTGTTCACCAGCCTTGAGATTTCCCATATACAGGCGCTGGATCCCTCCCCTGTGCAGGGCATCGACCTCACGCTGGGTGTAGAGATAATTGCTTACAACCTTGTCATCGACCTTGAGCTGCACCGAGTCAAGCTTGAAAAATTCCCCGACATCAACAGACACGAATACGGCCAGTTGTGTGTTGGCCGGATACAACAGTTCCTCTTCAAGGATGAACAAGTCACGGTTTAGTGCGATAACATCCTGTTTCAGCGATTGAATATTTTCATCCAGGCCGGCGGCGGCCGGTGATTCTGCCTGCGCAACATTGAGTAACAGCATCATAATAATGCCAACGATGACAAATTTGATTGAACGATCGGGAAATTCTGGATGCAACATCATGGACCTCGAAGTATCAGCACTGAAATATGCTGTCTATCTGCAAATATGTCGGTCCCTGCTGGAAAATATTGACTTAATTTTGTCGTTTAAGTGATTGCAGGAAAGTCTGCGCCAGACGGGGCATGGAGAGTGTGCGCCGGTTCACAATTCGGGTCGTGCTAGCCTGTTTATGCTAACGACGGATAGCAGACAGGTACACCCGGCTGTCTAGTGCGTGAGTTGTTCCAGGCCATCCGAATAGTGCATTTTTCCCTGGTTGTCGATAATGACTGCCTCGGTGTCCGGCAAGGTATTTATCAATGACAGCCCCTTGGTGACGCCTAGTACAAAAACGCTGGTCGACAGCGCATCCGTATGTGTGGCATTGGTGCCGATAATTGTCGTGCTGTGCACCTCGCGGGGAGAGTCCCCCGTGCCGGGGTTGAGAATGTGGTGATAACGTATGCCATCCTGGTCGAAAAAGCGTTCATAATCGCCGGAAGTTGAAATTGCCGCGTCTTCCAGCGGAATTCTTGTGATTATGCCATCGTGTTTGCGCGGGTCGCGGACTCCGATCATCCAGGGATGTTTCCAGCGTCTGCCGATTACCCGGGTATCCCCCCCGGCGGTGACCAGGGCATTACTGATACCGGCTGCCTGCAGCATGGCAATGCATCGGTCTACGGCATAGCCCTTGGCAATACCGCCGAGATCGATGCGCACGCCGGGTTGTGTGAATCTGACAGATGAATGTGTCTTGTCCAGTATTACGTGACGATAGCTGATTGCCGGCAGCGCCGCAGCAAGCTGCTGGTCGTCAGGTTTCCTGCCGGTTCGATAATCGTAATATTGTCCGGCACTGGCATAGGTGATATCGAAGGCACCATCGGTTATGTCCGAATACCGAAGAGCCTGCTCGATCAGGGCGAATAGTTCAGTGCTGACAATGACGGCTTGTGTAGCAGACTCTGCATTGACGCGTGACAATTCGCTCTCGGCCTTGTAGCTACTCATCAGCTGATCAATACGGCGCATTTCATCCATGGCAGCGTCGATCAGTGACCTGCCTTGATGTTCGTCGTCATGCCACAGTTCCACATTCACGGCCGTGCCCATGATGGCGGCTTCGTCGCGAAACCAATCGGCACATGCCAGGCCTGGTAGCAAGAGCATGGTCAGAACAAACGCATGATATTTCAGCTGCCTCATGGCTGACGTTATCGGCACATGGCAGATTAGATTGACTGGAGGCAGCCCGGATGAAAAGCCCGTAAGCAGGGGGGATGGCTGCAATGACAACCCCGGATTACGGAATTACTGCCCACATCCGGGCTGCAGGGAAAGGATGGCCGGTTAGATCACACCATTCACAATCGGGTTGAATGCAGTCAGGCTGTCCATCAGTGTCGCGTTGCCCAGGCCGTGGCCGGGGAACAGCGTCGGGAAACTCGCGGCCTCACCGTGCAACGCCATGTAGTTGAGGATTACTGTTTCGACCAGCAGGTTGACCTGTAGCGCAGCGGGCGTGGCATTGGTCTCGACCGAGGCGTCGGGGCGCATCCAGCCGATTTGCTGGTGCATGGCCTGTTCGGCAGCCCCTGTACCCAGCAGGACGGGACGACTGCCGGGGTCGTAGACCAGAAAGAACGACGCCGCGGTGGATGAGTTGTCGCCGGTCCAGACGCCTTTACCGCCGGCGTTGCCATCCGTCATGCCGTTACTGAATACCGAACCGTCACTGAATACATACACCATAAGCGGTACGCCATTGCCGTTGTTGGCACGGGCCGCATATTCCAGGCAGGCACCGATACAGCGTCCAGCGCGCAAATCACGTGCTTCGCCCGTGGCACGGTCACCGGTGTGGTAATCGAAGCCGCCCATGGTAACGGTACCGGCACCGGCAAAGCCGTTGACGACCATCTTCATGATTGAGGCGGTCTTGCGGAATTCGCTGTCATTATCGAATTCGTTTTGCGTAAAGATACCACTCGGACCGACAATATCCGGATCCTGTGCCGGGTCCAGCGAGGTAGGGTCACCGAAGCGATCGGCAATGTCTGCGGACTTCACGTAACCGCACTGCACCAGGTCCTTGATAACAGCGTCAGCGGTGACCTGGGTGTTGACGTTATCGAGTTTCTTCTTGCTGATGCGCTCAATGGATTCCATGACAGCCACGGCATCTGCCTGGCTCAGCACACCAATCAGGTCGCCGGTATCGACCATGCCGGTGACATCGCTTGGCCGGTCCACCTTGGTGGGTCGCAGGGTGGGGTCGACCATCATAGCCGGGGACATTGAATTACCGCCAGATTCCGAACTGCGCGAACCAATGAGGTCTACCACGCTGCCAAAGGCGCTGATTGTCGGGTTTGACAGTACATATTTGGCCAGACCATACATCGGGTTATGAGGATTGTTACCGGTATCGTTATCTGAACGGGCCGGAATGATTGCACCGTTGATAGTGCCGGCGCGGGCAATTGCTTTCTCTGAAATGCCTTGCAACATGGCGCTGGTGGTGTGGAATGCGAGCCCGAAATCGGTATTGATGAAGCCGAGTCCCGTATTCGGGTCGATGGAAGCCGGTGTCATGTCACCTGGCAGACCGAGCTTGCTGTAACCCTGCGTGCTGAGGAAATCCAGCTGCCCGCCCTGCTGACCTACCAGTACGTTGGAACCGGAGATATTGGCGCCACCTGCGAGGTCAAAGCAGATAAACGGGATCTTCCCTGCACCCAGCGTGCTGATCCCGCATGCCGACTTGAGGAGCTCAATATCTGAAGAAAGCGCAGCGGCAGCGCTACGTGGATTGGCAAACAGGCTGAACAGCGTCGGGCCTGTCAGCAGCCCCAGGCCTGCGGTCAGGCCCTGGCCAAGGAATTCACGACGGGTCCGTGGCCGGCCATGATCGTTCAGGCGTAGCGGCTCGTTGACATCGCGGAATTTACGGTTTCTGGCCATGGGGGTTTTCCTCGTGATTTATTGGAGCAACATGGCAGCACTGCCAAGTATCGCGGCACAGGCTGCCTTGACGACTTCCTCGGTCCGTTGCGTGGTTGCGCAGGTCGGTGATGGACCCGACGCACACGCGGTGAGGCGCGTAATGAGGCTGTCAAGTTCACCTGTCACATCGGCTGTAGCGGGCTGATCTGTCAGATTCGTATTCATGACATTGTTCATCAGCGGTACGATGATCATGTCGCGCTTACCCGCAGTATTGAATGCGGTGTTCGCGGCCTCCGGTGGCAGACCTGGCAGGAAGAAGCCCGGGAAGTAGACATCACGACTGGTCATGCCGTTGTCCTCCACCAGTGCATTGCAGTACTCGATCGCCATTTGTGAGACTGCCATCTGGTGAGCGGACAGGAAGCCTTCGATGCTTTCCACGCTCGGCAGCTGCTGTTTGACGGTCAGGTATACACCCTCGACATCCGCCTGTTCCTTGCTGACTCTGGTGACCTCTGCCATGGTGGCGTTGATCTCGTCGAAGTTGCGCAGACCGATAACCGGGGCCGGCGGTAAATTCGGGGGTGAGGCCGGCGCGACTACGGGCGGTTCGCTGAAGGCATGAGTACTGCCACCAAGCTCCTCGAAGGTCAGGAAGAACTCGTCGAAGCTCGCACCTATTTGTAATGGAATGACTGTCCCCATTTGCGACAGCGGTTGTCCCGTACCCGGCGTATACAGGGAGCTGCTGATGGTGGTATTGATGTTTGTATAGGCCTGCCCGACTGTCGCCTCGCTACCATTAATACCGATGCGCATACCGGTAAACGCGATACCATCCGGTATTACATTCGGATCCAGGCTGATGTAACGCGGACTGTTAAACAGGTAGCTGTAGCTGTCGAACTGGCTTACCTCAAACAGGATGTAGTCCTGAGGGTTGCCGCTGTGCGCACCCACGTTGAACAGCAGGAAGAATTTCTCGCCCACGCCCACGTTGAAGTTCTGGGTAATCGCCGCCTGATCCAGCGCACGGTTATGGATCGCGACGAAGCGAATCGTGCCGGCCCAGGGACGGTCATTGGAGACCTCGTTGCCCATTACAAAGGCAAAGCTGTTATCCCAGTCAACCAGTGTGCCGCCGGCAATCGGATCGATATCATCGGTGAAAATACCATTGACATAGATGCGACGGCCGTTGGCCGGGTCGTAGGTGACGACCACGTGTTGCAGCGTCGCCTGCAGGTCTTCATCGGCATCCGCCGTCGACAGCGTTGGTTCGCCGTTCAGGTCGGTTGTTGTGCTCCGGTGCATGAAATCATAGTTGTACAGGCTTTGACCAAGCGTGAAGTTACGCTGCGCAGTGCCGGCGGAGTAGCTGACAATGCGTGCCGTGTTGTCCTGGCTAACATTGGCCGGCGCAACCCAGGCCTCGATGGTGTACTCACCGGTGGCAGTAATCATATTGTAGAGCTTCACACTGTCACCCGTCAGCGCCTGCGCCTTGCCATTGGTGAGGTCGATACCCCATCCGCCGACCCAGTCGTAGCCGCCACTCAGGTCAAGGTGCATGTCAGGCGATACGCCGCTGGTATCGAACACCCGCGTGCCGGAGCCGGTCTTGAATTCGTATTTTGCGATGACATTGTCCTCGATGCGGCTGCCGCCACTGGATACGATGCCGTCCATCGCAAGAATCATGGCCTTGCTGGTCACCGGGTGGGTGACCGCTGTGGTCTGTACCTGAGCGGCGAAGGCGGTGATGGCGTTCAACATCACGGTGGTCGATGCCTGACAATCCGAACTGCCGGTCGCATTCGGGTCCCAGCAATTATGGAATTCATCGCGCAGGCGGATGACGAAACGCGAATCCGACGGGTCGTTCAAATTGATCTTCGCCTTGGCAGCCTCGTAGGCAGAATCAGGGTTACTGTCGGCAAAGAAAGGTGACTGGGCATTGGCGGCAGAGTCGACGTGACAGCCTGTACAGTTGGCCATCAGCACCGGGTGTACGGTGCTGGCGAAAAGTGCCGAGCTGCTCGGGAAATTCTTGAACGCGCCCGGGTTTTTCAACGGGCTCGGCGGGGTCAATGTAATGACATTGCCGCCACTGGCCGCGCCGCCGGCCCAGGCCGTAATATAGGCAGTGATGATATCCGCACAGGCCTGTGCCTGTGCGCTACCCAGCCAGCAATTATGACCGCCCCCAACCTTGGTGACAAGTTCGGAATTGGCCGGTGTTTGCAGGTCAACGAGCGTGTTGGTCGCGGCGTAGGCCAGGTTGACGTCATCCATACGCATGAACGGGATCGGTGCCTGTCCACCCACATCGTGGCAATCATTGCAGCGATTGGCCGGATTCAGATTGTCCCAGACATACAGTTTGAATGCCTGCACATCAGATGTCGCCGGGGCCGGACCGGTATATGTTGAGGTAATGCCGACGCCGCCGGTGTTCTGATTTTGCGCGGTGCTCTCACCGCCACCGCAGGCAGCCAGTCCGGCGCTCATCATGATGACGAGCGACAGTTGCAGGGTATGGATACGCAGGATTTTCAGAATTGAATATTTCATGCCTTAGTTACCCATGCAGTAGATAGCGGTATCAGCGAACACCGTTTTCATGTTGTAGTTGCTCGCTATGAAGTTGTCCGTGATAGTGTCGACTTCGTTCCGGTCGGCAGTATTCCCCGGTTCACGCAGGCAGACGGTCTTGAATACTTTTTTCACCTGGCATGAAGCAAAGGCGCGACTGTTGGCAAGCTCGATGCCCAGTTCCTTGGCGCCACTACCGCTGCCGGCCAGGTTCATGCCATTTGTATCCCAGCCCAGCAGGGAGTTCTGACCGTCACGCCAGTAGTTATCCCAGCGGTCATCCGGTGTCACGTAACCATGCTTGAAAGTATCCGAATTAATAAAGTATTTAGGTTGCACGATGCCGGGCGTGTACTCGATGCTGCCGGAGTTCTCGTCGAAGTTGTAATAGGCGAAGGCCTGTGCCATCGGGTCCATCCCGCTGTGGCAACCGACGCAGGAGTTGAGGAAGAGGCGGCTATCGCCGCCAGGGCTGCGCGAGATATCCTGTCGAATACGGTCGGTTGGTCGGCTGGTGTCTTTTACTTGCTCGAGATCGTTGCAGAGGTGGTTCAGAAGCGTGAATCGAAACATGGCCCGATTGGTGCCGGCTACAAAAAAGGCCTCGGCTGCGCCGCGCGTGGTCATGACGCCTGCTGTCGCATTTGAAGGTAAACCTGTGACGACCGACTGCACGTCCGGCACCAGCGCGGTCATCAGATCATAACCGCCATCTTCAAGCTCCTGGTAGTGAGCATTACTGGTCGTCGAGTAGCCGGATATCGGCAGTGACGGGCTGCCGGTATAGATGATGTCTGCGGACAAGAGCTGGTTGAATGGCACGTTGTCGCGAATCATGCCAATGACCGTCGCGGTATAATCATTCAGCGGTACGAACACGTTTTGGTCACGGTTGGACCACGGTGCTGCGAAATTCTTCAGCGTAACGTTATAAAACGCACTGTTGGCCATCGCCATGCCGGCTGCGCCAATAGCATCGTTACTGCCGATAGCGGCTTCCATGGCATCCAGCACGGTATTGCTCGGCGGCACACCTGCGATCCGGTCGTGGATACGCTTCGCCTGACGGCGTTCCAGGTCGCCGGCGGTCGCCGGAGATGCCATGGATAGCAGTGACCCCAGGCAAAGCGTTGCGATCAGGCTGCGTGTGAATAGTGTGAATGCCGTTCTTTGATAGCTCATCCGTCTCGCCCCGGTATTACTGCATTAACTTTCAGCCTTCGGCCGCGTAGATAAATCCTGAGCGTTGCGGAGCACATTTTCTGTGACGCAAGTCTCGTAATTACATGCCTGCTCGATAATCGAGAGAAATACCCTGAGTTGTGACCAGAACGGGACGCAGGTCACAATTAACTGCACAAAATCACTACAAAATTTCGTATGTACCGCTGATTTCTACGGTGTGCAGAATGGTTCGGCCAGTCGTGGCCCGCGTCACTGCCCTTGTTTACATGAAATTCGACACGTTCCTTAAGGTTTGCCGGACGGAGAGCCGATCACACATGAATATGAAAATACACACTCTGACACGTTATCTCCGTTACCCGGATAACAAAGCAGGCATTGCCTTTGTTATGACCCTGCTGCTGGCAGCCTGCGGCGGTGGCGGGAGCCAGGACCCGGACCCGCTGGTCGAGGACTTTGGTATCGCCTTCGTTATGCGGCCGCTGGAATTCAATATGGCCGGCAACTTCGTGCAGCCTGATATCCGCGAGATCGAGGGTTTCACATCCGGGGGTGATCTCTACTACCGTGACCTGGCGTCCCCCAGCGCTTCGACCCGCAACATCACCGGTGCACTGACCGGTGGTATGGGTGATGTCAAGGACGTGGAGGTTTCCTACGATGGCACCAAGCTGCTGTTCTCGCTGCGTCTGGACGATATCCCGAATGTCATGCGTGATCAGCAGAACAAGTGGGATCTTTATGAGTATGACATCGTAGCTGATACGCTGACGCGTCTGACAACGGCAAATACCTCCCTGCTTGGTGACGATGTCGCACCTCATTACCTGCCGGACGGCAGGATCATCTTTTCCTCAAATCGCCAGCGCCAGTTCCGTGCAACGCTGACTGACGAGAGCAAGGGTACCGGACCATTCTATGCGCTTGATGAAAACCGCAATGAGCACGCCATGATGTTGCATATCATGAACGCTGACGGCAGCAATATCAGACAGATTTCTTCGAACCCGAGCCACGACCTGGATGCGATTGTTCTCGAGAGCCAGAACAATCCACAGGAGTCAGGCAAGGTAGTATTCAGCCGCTGGGACAACATGGGCGGTCGTGAACAGATCAGCCTGTACATGATGAATCCGGATGGAACCGACCTGCAACCATTGTATGGTGCGCACAGCCACGACACCGGTACCAATGGTTCCACGGTGCAGTTCCTGCAACCGCGAGAGATGCCGGATGGCCGGCTGATGACCGTGATGCTTCCCTTTGCGAATTCCAGTCGTGGCGGCGACCTGGTGCTGATCGATACCCAGAATTATATCGACAATACCTTCCCGACCGCAGTCAATGCCGGTGTGCTGTTCGGTCCGGCACAGACGCCGGCGACAACCAATATCATTCATACCGACAACACCATTTCACCGGGTGGCCGTTTCATGTCGGCCTGGCCGTTGCTCGACGGGACCAACCGTGCACTGGTCAGCTGGAGTGCCTGCAGGCTGGTCGAGAATACCCAGATCGTGCCCTGTACTCCGGCACGGCTTGCCGATCCGGCGGCTGTGGAGGCCGATCCGATCTACGGCATCTACATCCATGACATGGACAACAGTACGCAGATCCCGATCGTGGTGCCGCAGGAAGGCATTCTGTTCACCGACGTGATTGCGGTTGCCCCGCGCACGGTCCCCAACTTTATCCGGGACAGGGTTCCGGGTGTTGATCTCGATCTTGCGGCAGCAGGAGAAGATGTCGGCATCCTCAATATTCGCAGTGTCTATGACATCGATGGCGTCGACACTGCGATCCCGGATATCCCTACACTTGCAGACCCGGGACTGACAACATCAGCAGATTTGCGACCCGCCCGCTTCCTGCGCATCGTCAAGAGTGTCGGTATTCCGGATAACGACACCAAGCAGATCCCCGGCACGGCCTTCGGCGCGAGTGCGCAGCAGTTAATGCGCGAGATCGTCGGTTATGTGCCGGTTCAGCCTGACGGTTCGGTACGCACCTATGTACCGGCCAATGTCCCGTTGGCCATCAGTGTGGTCGATCGTGACGGTCGGCGTCTTCCGACCTCGCCCCGGCACCAGAGCTGGTTACAGCTCAAGCCCGGTGAGGAAGTCACCTGTAACGGCTGTCATGATCACACCAGCGGTACACCACATGGCCATCCGGAAGCCCCGCTGTCGGCCTATGCCGGTGCACCTGCCCTTGGCGAATTTCCGAACACCAACAATCCGCCCTACTTCGCCAACTTTGGCGAGACCATGGCCGAGACCCTGACGCGTGTCGATCCGAACGCATTGCGACCGTCGATGGACCTGGCCTATGTTGATCTCTGGACCGACCCGGCCAAAGCCCTGCGTGCGGCGGACCTCAGCTACTCACTCAGCTATGCTGCCCTGACTACGCCGGCACCAAACACGGCCGCCTGCGAGCAGTCACCGCCGCCTGCGTGGACCAGCCTGTGTCGCGCGGTCATCCACTACGAGACCCATATCCACCCGTTGTGGAGCGTCGACCGCGGTGTCGAATACCTGCACCAACTGTCACACAACCGCCAACAATACGATGGTGCCCGCCGGCCAGCGTCAGATCGACCTGACCAATGGACCTGACGCGCAGGTCCCGGAGCACTTCAAGGCCTACCGCGAACTCCTGTTCTCGGACAACGAGCAGGAACTTGTTGGCAACGTCTTGCAGGACCGGTTGGTGCCCGGCCCGATTGATCCGATCACCGGCCTGCCGACCATGGTGCCGGTCCCCATTAACCCTCCCATGTCCGCTGCCGGCGCCCGTGCCAGCAATGCGTTTTTCGCGCCTTTTGACGCGGGTGGCGCACACGTCGGATTTTTGACTCCTGAAGAATTACGGCTACTGGCCGAATGGCTGGATATCGGTGCGCAGTATTACAACGATCCATCAATCGTCCCGTAGCAGTAACTGCGCCGTAACTTTTAAAAAGTTGATTGATTTGTGACGACTCATGCCGTTTGCAACGCATTCAGGGTGCGCTTCATTGTCCTCGTGGCATGCATGCTGCAGTGCCTGGTCACCACGGTGGCGCAGGCCGGGGAGCACTATTTCTCGGTGCGTATCGCCGAGCCTTATATCGAGCTGCATACCGGACCAGGACGCGGTTACCCGGTGTTTCACGTGGTGGACCGGGGTGAACTGGTCGAGGTCATCAAACGACGCACTGACTGGTTCCTGTTGCGCACGGCAAAAGGCAGGGAGGGTTGGGCAAAACGTTCCGCGATGGAACTGACGCTGACGCCGGAGGGTGAGGCGACCGCGTTTGCCGAAGCTGGCTTTGGCGATTTCTCGCGGCGCCGCTGGGAGGTCGGCGTGATGGCCGGTGATTTCGAAGGCGCCGATCTCATCACAACCTATGCCGGCTACATGGTGACGCAGAACCTGTCGGCGGAAGTGCAACTGTCGCAGGCCTTCGGGAATTTTTCAGATGCGCTGATTGGCAGCATCAACCTGCTGGCACAACCATTTCCGGAATGGCGGGTGTCGCCCTACTTCCTGCTCGGTACGGGTGCGATCTATACCGATCCGAACGTGACACTGGTGAACGAGGAAGACCGGTTTGAACAGATTACCAATGTCGGGGTCGGCCTGCGCGGATATATCACGCGGCGCTTTATTGTCAGGGCCGAGTATCAGAACCACGTCATTCTGCAAAACACGAATGACAATCAGGAGATAAACGAATGGAAAGCAGGGGTTGCATTTTTCTTCTGAGGTCGGTGGCACTGCTGGCGCTGCTGGGAATGACCTGCGGCTGTTCCCTGCTGCGCACTGCCGAGGAGCCGGAGGTATTCAGCGAGTCCGAGCCCGTGATCAAGCCGGATATCGAACGTCGGACGATAACCGAAGCGGATATCGACAGCGAGGATTTCGAGGTCGGGGCGTTTGTGGGCGTGATGAGTATCGAGGACTTCGGCAGCAACGTGGTGTATGGCGTAAGGGCGGCCTACCACACCACCGAGGACTTCTTTTTCGAGGTCGGTGTCGGTGCTACCGAAGCTGGCAAGACGAGTTACGAGACCCTGAGCGGTGGCGCGCAGTTACTGACCGACAGCCAGCGTAAACTTTATTACTACAATATCTCACTCGGGTACAACATCCTGCCGGGCGAGGGTTTTATTGGCAGCCGCTATGCCTTCAACAGCGCCCTCTACCTGATAGCCGGAGCCGGAAATACCGAGTTTGCCGATGACAGCCATTTCACATTCAACGTTGGTGCAGGCTATCGCCTCCTTTTTAACGACTGGATCGACCTGCATGTGGATTTCAAGGACCATATTTTCGAGTCGGACCTGCTTGGTACCAACAAGTATACCCACAATCTGGAAGGGACTATTGGACTGTCCGTGTTCTTTTAAGGAGCCTGCTATGCGATACACACAATCCCGTTACATCAGACACACACTGGCAAGCCTGCTCGTCCTGTTCGCAACGACGGTTGCAGCAGGTGTAGCCCAGGCACCGGCGCCGGATTTCACTTTGAAGAGTGCCGATGGCGAAAACCTCCGTCTCAGTGAACTGCGTGGCGATGTCGTGATGATAAATTTCTGGGCGTCCTGGTGCGGCCCATGTCGACAGGAGATGCCGATACTGAGTGAATTGCATGACAAGTACAAGGCGATGGGCTTTACCGTGCTGGGTGTGAATGTCGAAGAAGATTCTTCCAAGGCAAAAAAACTGTTGAAAGAAATGCCGGTCAGTTTCCCGATACTGTTTGATAACGAGAGCGTCGTAAGCAAGCAGTACGACGTGGTGGCCATGCCCAGCACGGTACTGGTCGACCGCGACGGCAAGATGCGTTTCCTGCATAAAGGTTACAAGCCGGGTGAGGAAGAAATCTACCTGGAAATGGTCCGAAACCTGATCAGGGAATAATCCTCAATATGAGACATGCTTACTGCCTGATCATACTGCTCGCCGGCCTGCTGGCTGGCTGCAGCTCTATTGAGCCCTGGGTGAAACCCTATGAACGTGCGCACCTTGCTGACCCGATCATGAGCTTCAGCCCGGACCCTGTGTCATCTGCATATATCAATCATGTCTACCAGGCCCGTGAAGGCGCGCGTGGCGCCGAGGGTGGCAGTGGTGGTGGTTGTGGCTGTAACTAGGAAAGTCTGAATCAATCATGATTTACCGCAAAGACACCAAGACCGCAATGAACCTTGGCGCGCACTGCACCTTCACGCTGTGTGCCGGGCTTGCCCTTTTGCTTGTCTGTGCGGGAGGCGATGCGGCCGTGCTGCCAGAGGACCGTGCCGATGCCCTCTATCATTCTTATGACGGTGGCGGTGTTGAAATCAGTGGCCCGTCACTGCTGGTGCTGAAGAAGCTTGGACAGAATGTCGCCGTGACGGGCAATTACTACGTCGACTCGGTGAGCAGCGCGTCGATCGATGTAGAAGTTATCAGTGGCGCTAGCACGTACACTGAGGATCGTACCGAATTCTCCGGCGGGATTGATTACCTGCACGGCAATTCGATTATGAGCCTGTCCTACACCAACAGTAGCGAAAACGACTACGATGCAAACACCGCCGGCTTCGGCATCAGCATGGACATGTTCGGCAATATGACTACGCTGTCACTGGGCTATGCGCATGGCTGGGATACGGTCGGGAAGAATGGTGACTCCGGCATTTTCCGAAGATGTAAGTAGGCATAACTACCGCTTGGGTGTCTCGCAGGTGATCACCAAGGACATGATCCTGGAGGTCAATTACGAGGGTATTACTGATGAGGGTTTCCTGAATAATCCCTACCGTTCGTATCGATACGATGATGGAAGCGGTGGATATATGCTCGACGACGAACTATACCCGCGCACCCGTACCAGCAGTGCGGTCACGCTGCGCTCAAAATACTATCTGTCCTGGCGTGCGGCGCTATCGGGCGAGTACCGCTTCTTTGCGGATACCTGGGGTATCGATGCACACACCCTGAAATTCGGCTACACGCACCCGCTCAGTGGCGGGTGGCAGGTGGAAGGCACATACCGCTACTACACGCAGACTGCCGCTGATTTCTACAATGACCTGTTTCCGTTTGCAGGATCACAGAACTTTCTCGCGCGCGACAAGGAACTCAGCACGTTTACAAGCAATACACTCGGCGCCAAGCTGAGCTATGACTTCTTCAAGAACGGCTGGCACGCTATCGACAGTGGCAGTGTCAACCTGGCCTATGATCTGATCTGGTTCGACTACGATGATTTCCGTGATGCGCGTCTTAACAGTCCCAGCGTACCGGCCGGTACCGAGCCCCTGTACAGTTTCACGGCCGGCGTGCTGCAGTTGTTTGTCTCACTCTGGTTCTGAGAAAGCATGCCTGACTTGCTGTTGTGGTATAGATGCAGGCGCGATCATCTAACCGACAATTACGTGTCTGCAAGATAGTTTATCGCTCCCTCATTCGTGCGCTATCGTCTTTTCCGTGAAAAGATAATCTTTCAGTTCCTTGTCGAAGGACGGATCATGGCGACGGATCCATTCCAGTACCATGGCGGCGTGTTCCTTTTCCTCGTCCCTGTTGTGTGCCAGGATAGCCTTCAGCTCACGGTCCTTGCATACGTCGACACGCTGGTTATACCAGTCCACGGCCTCCAGTTCCTCCATCAGCGAGGTGATGGCGCGATGCATGTCGCGGGTTTCATCCGAGAGTTCGTTGACGGGTTCGTGATAACCTTCGTTTGCCATGGTGTGTTCTCCGTTTAGGTCTGTTATCCCGATCAGGGGTCGCTTGTGAAGCGATGGCTGCTGTCGCTGGCCGGGGTCTGCCTGGCTGCATGCGCCGGACCGCAACTCCAGCCTGTCCTCGATACTACACAGGCTGCAATTCTATATCCAGATGTCGCGGTCATGGCCGACGGCTATCGTTTGCCGCTGGTCGTACACGGCCCGCCGGCTGAACCGAAGGCGATCATACTTGCACTGCATGGCTTCAATGACTATCGCAACGCTTTCAGCGAGACAGGCAGGTATTTCGCGGAGCGCGGCATTCTGACAGTTGCCTACGACCAGCGGGGCTTTGGTGAAACCGCGCAACGCGGTATCTGGCCAGGCCAGCAGCTGCTCCAGCAGGATGCTGCAACCCTCGCCAGACTGATATGCCAGCAGCATCCGGATACGCCGCTGTATCTGCTCGGTGAGAGCATGGGCGGAGCTGTCAGCATGCTGGCCGCTCTTGAGAATAACGGCGATTGTCTGCATGGTGTAATACTGCTCGCACCTGCAGTATGGGGCTGGCAGGCCATGCCCTTCTGGCAGTCCACCATGCTGAAGATCGCCGCATGGTTTTTTCCGGCACACGAGGTAACCGGCGAAGGACTGAAAATCAGGCCGTCCGACAACATAGAGATGCTGCGTGCATTGGGACGCGATCCACTGGTCATCAAGGCGACACGCATCGACGCGATTTACGGACTCACTGATCTGATGGAACAGGCCTATAAAGCAAGTGCTGAAATTACCCTGCCCGTACTGCTGTTGTATGGCGAGCATGACGAGGTGATACCGAAACCCGCCCTGTGCAGAATGGTAGCCGGACTGCCGGAAAATCCCGGTTCAACGTGGCGCATGATGCTGTATACGGATGGCTACCATATGCTGACGCGTGACCTCCAGGCGGCGACTGTGCTCGGTGATATTGTCACGTGGGTAACTGCCGGGAATCGCCCGGAATTGCCCTCCGGTTACGCTGTGGGTCGTGGGGCGGACCGCTTCGAGGCCTTCTGCGCCGGGGTATGAAGCATGTCGACAGACCCTGTAGTTGATCTGTATCAATTAACGCATATATTCCTGCCGGGTCGTGGGGCGCAGCAGCTGACAGTAAGCGGGTCCGGTTTATAATGAAGCCGACGCTATGCATATCTTATAGGTATGCAATGTGGTTTGTGATAAATTGAAATAGTATCGAGTTGGAGGAATAACCTATGAATAAGGTATCGAAGCTCATTGCCTCAACAGTGATTGCCGGTTCTGCAGCCCTGGCAGCAGGTACGGCAAATGCGTGGTGGGGTAACGACTATTATGATGGTCCCTGGGGTTATCCAGGCTATGGCTGGGGCGGCTATCCCGGTTATGGCTGGGGTGGTTATCCCGGTTATGGTGGCTGGGGTGGTTATCCCGGTTATGGTGGCTGGGGGCGTTATGGTGGCTGGGGTGGTTATCCCGGTTATGGTGGCTGGGGTGGTTATCCCGGTTATGGTGGCTGGGGCGGCTATCCCGGTTATGGCTATGCCGCACCGGTTGCACCGGTTGCACCGACCGCACCGTCAAGCAGTACCGCCAAGTAAGCTGGCATACAGCGGTAACGGAAGGCGCGCCCGGCCGGGCGCGCCTTTTTTTATGCGCTAGTAGGGTTTCGGTGTTGGGTAATCGCGGAACACATCCACGCCGCGCATCGGCGGCGCCTGCAGCAGCTGCCACGTGAACAGTTCCTTGGGCTGGGGCAGTTTGCCATCCTGGTAGGCCGACAGACAGGCACGCAGGCGCCTGATCTCCGTTGGCATTATCCAGATAGCGTCCGATACCAGCGCCTGCTGCAGTGTTACAGCTTCGTCAAAGTCACCCTTCGCGGCCCTGGCCAGTGCGAGCAGTTCACGGTGTGGTGGTATCGGTTGCCGTTCGACCAGTTCGCTCGCCAGGTCCAGCGCCGCGGTGGAATCACAGGCCTGCTCTGTCTCGGGACAGGCTTGCAACTGGATCAGCAGGTAGCGCAATACCGGCTGATCCGGAAAGCGCTTCAGGGCGGCCTCGACCAAGGCCAGGATCTCCGTTTTCTTATTGCCGGCCTGCAACAGTGCACCGGTGTACGGCAGATATGCCGCCAGATTCCCCGAATCAGAAGCGATCGTGGTGGCGTAATGCTGCTCTGCCTTGTCAAGTAGTCCGTCTCTGTAATACCGGTTGGCCAGATAGAAATTAGCGCCTGCGTGCGACGGTTCCTGTGCGATCACACGCTGGTACAGGCCTGTTGCATCGGCGGCATCACCCTCTTCCTCTGCCAGGATGCCCAGCAGGTACTGTGCCAGCACATTGGATGGAACGCGCGACAGTACGTCTTCTAGTTGCTGTTTTGCACGCGACTTGTCACCGGTCAGATACAGCGCGCGAGCATAGCTGATGCGGGCCTCGACATTGTCCGGTTCCCGTTCCAGTCCGCGTGCAAAGGCATCACGGGTACCCACATAGTCCCGTTTCTTGATGGCCTTCATGCCCAGACTGAAATCCACCCGGGATCCCTGCTTCAGTGACTGCAGGCTTTCTATCTGTGGATCCTCGATGATCGGCAGCCGATCACCCATCTGCTGCTGTTGTGCCTTGGCGGCCTCACTCTGACCGCCCGCCCGCAATGCCTGTGCCAGCGTGTAATGAATCCGGGTCGCCTCAGGCTGCAATGCCAGTGCACGCTCAAAATAGTCGATGGCACCGGCGAAATCACGCCGCAACACGGCAATCTGGCCGAGACCATACAGTGCCGCCGCTTCCAGGCCAGCTATCTCGGCAACCTGCCGGTAAGCGGCCTGCGCCTTGTCCAGTTCGTTGAGTTCGAGCCAGGCATCCGCAAGACGCAGCGTTACAGGCGGATAGTCGGGACGAAGTCGCCGCGCCTG
Source organism: uncultured Gammaproteobacteria bacterium (assembly GCA_963748215.1). Lineage (GTDB taxonomy): Bacteria > Pseudomonadota > Gammaproteobacteria > UBA9214 > UBA9214 > UBA9214. The sequence goes on from CAVVHS010000006.1 coordinate 471,536, forward strand.
TTCGAAACGTACGACGGCCTGTTCGGTTTCGCCGGTCACGGCCGTCAGGTAGGCGTGATAGTAGGCCCAGCGAAAGTTGTCGGGCGCCAGCGTGCGAGCATTGCTGTAACAGGCCATGGCCGCTGTGTATACGCTATGTACCTGATAGAGTGCTCCCAGTTCACCATAGGCTTCCGCGATTTCCGCATCCGGCAACTGCCGGTCCACGGCATCGGAGACATGCCGGCGGGCCTCTGCGAGCTGTTCCCGTGTATCGGAGTCCAGCATGTCCAGGCTGACCGCGGCGACCAGCTGAAGTCGGTCGATCAACGCTGCAGGTAGCGTGGACAAACTGTCAGCACGCGCAGCCTGGGCGAAAACGAGCAACAACAAGGCAAGGACCAATGGGCAGCGGATGACAACAGGCATGGGTATTACTCGACAGCCGTCTGGAGAATCGTGAGGGTGGTATCGACACGGTCCACTGCAACCGCCTGAACCTGACCACCCGGCCAGGTGACACGCAGTGCATCGATCCGCTCGTTTTCGCCGAGCCCGAAGGTCACCGGTAATTCGACCTGTGACAGATAACTGCGTGTCGGCATGACTACGCGGCGCTGGGTAGTACCACCGGCCTGCAATTCGAGAACGGCACCAATGGCGCTGCGGTTCGCGTCACGGCCTTCCAGTCGCACACGCAGCCAGTGATGACCGAGTTGCTGGTTATTACGGAACAGTATAGCCGTACGCCCGTTCTGGTTGACGGCGATATCGAGATCGCCATCATTATCAATGTCGGCATAGGCAGCTCCCCGGCCGACCATGGGTTCGTTGAGGTCGCCGGGGTCGGCGATCAGCTGGAAACGGGTGCGGCAGGCATCGCCGCAGTTCCAGAACAGCTGGGCGGGCTGCGCGTAGGTCTGGCTGGGCTGTACCACGTTGATCTCGGTTTCCAGGTGACCATTGGCCTGGAACAGGTCAAGTCGGCCGTCCAGGTCATAGTCGAAGAAGAACAGGCCGAAGGTCAGCGCCAGGCGTGAAGCGGGACCAAAGCCTTCCAGGACTGCTTCGTCGGCAAACGGCGGCTTGCCGTCGGCCGTGACATACAATGAACTCATCTCGTTGGCGAAGTTGCCGATGCCGATGGCCAGGTCGTCGTCGTTGCGGTACCAGGCGCTGTCGATACCCATGGCGCCGGTTGCTTTCCCGTTGCGATCGTAAGCGATGCCCTCCAGTACACCGATTTCCTCGAACCTGCCCTGCCCCAGGTTGTGGTAGAGAAAATTACGGGTGGTGTCGTTGGCGACGAACAGGTCGACCAGTCCGTCATGGTCGTAGTCCACCGGTGCGACTGCCAGCGCCTTGCCGACCGCGACACCCGTTTTCGGGTCCCTGACAATCATGCCGGCGGATTCCGTGATGTCGGTAAACGCGCCGTTCCCGTCATTGCGGTACAGGTGGTTGAGAGTGCCATAGAAGTGATTGGGGGCGCCGATCGCCCGGCCGACCCCGGTCAGTCGAAAATCGATTTCCAGGTCAATCTTGCGCGACCATTCGACATAGTTACCGGCAAACAGGTCGAGGTCGCCGTCGTTGTCTATGTCGATGAAGGCGGCAGCGGTACTCCATTCGGCCGACGTGCCGGCCGTGTTGCTGCCTGGCGTGACATCGCTGAATGTACCACGCACGTTTCTGAGCAGGTGGTTCTCACCCAGCGCAGTCAGGTACAGGTCGGTCCAGCCATCATTGTCGAAGTCGCCAACGGCGACGCCCATGCAGTAACAGGTCAACGCGAGACCGGACGGTTGCGTAACATCGGTAAAGTTGCCGCTGCCGTCATTGCGGTACAGGGCCTGGGTCGGGGCCTCGCCCTGGTGCTGGCCGGGAAACCAGTCCGAGTTGACCAGCAACAGGTCCTGGTCGCCGTCATTGTCATAATCCAGGAACGCGATGCCACTGCCAATGGCCTCCGGGATGAGTTTTTCGCCATAGGCACCGTTGGTGTGTGTAAAAGCGATGCCTGCGCTTTTCGTGATGTCCTTGAATGACGTCGCTGGTGCCCGGGGTTCGCCGGTCTTGTCATCGACGACCGGACCCGTGGGTGTGGCCTCGACAACCGGCAGGGGTGTTTCGTCTTCCTGGCGCAGGTACCACATCACCCCGGCCGCGATCACCGCCAGTACCAGTATGATAACCAGAGAGCGGTAAAATGCACCACGTATGATGGATTCCCCGTGATGCTGGTCGTGCCCGGGCTGTCTCTGTTTATTCACCTGTATTTGTCTCTCCGGCTGTTGCAGGTGAAAGTGTACCGTCCCGGCCGTCATGGCGTGTTTGATCTGCATCAGGTTCGCGTGCAAGTGCCAGCTGCTGTGCACTGCAGGCCGTTCCTGCTGCAGGTAAGGTCATGTCGTCCGCCTGGACGCGATTCAATTCGTAGATGGCGATGGCCGCCGCGGCATGGTCGGCGGCCGGATTGGCGGTGCGATGGCGGGTAACCGCCTGTTCGATCGCGCTGTCATCACGTCGGAACTGTTCGTGCAGTGTGCGATGGTGGTCCGCGAGTTCGGTATTGCCCTGCTGCGCGTACACCAGCGCCAGGTTGAAATGCGCGGCCGCGTCTTCGGGATCGATGACCAGCGTCCTGTCGAACCATCCACGTGCGAGGTCCAGCTGTATCTTGCGGTCCTGCTGATGCCGCTCTCCGCGCAGCTGCCGCGCCCGCTCGTACAGCGCGCGACCGAGTTCGTTGAGCAGGCGGGTGTCGCGCGAAAAATCGTAGCCACGCTGACGGGCCAGGTTGAACCGGTTGTCGACGATGGATTCCAGGGTCGCTATGGCTTCCTCGAGGTGACCGTTCTGGCGATCGATGAGGGCGCTGTACCAGGCGACCGTCCAGGGTACGGCAGGCTTTGCCGCCTTGCCTGCGCGCACCAGCGCCGTGGCTGCATCATCCAGGCGGCCTTCCTTGAAGTAGACGCGTGCCAGGTTGAGAGCACCGTACCCCTCTCCCAGCGACTCGACCTCGCGAAAGGCCTGTTCCGCCTGGCGCAGTTCTCCCTTGCCGGACCCGCTGTCGCCCTCGCGCAGCAGTCCGATGCCGTAATCGTTCCAGCGTTCGGTGAGTGCTATGTCCTGTGACTGTTCCGGCAGCGGCTGCGTACTGCCGGCTATCGGGATGCGCACCGAGTCACGGGCCATGACCGTGACCGGCAGCGTATTGCAATCGAAGGCGTCGCCCTGGATGTGCCTGAGATAGGTGGTGTCGAACTTGCGGTAATTGAGACGTGCGTCCAGCGTCACCTCGCCGCTGGCATCTGCGGGCACCTCCAGCAGGTAATGCACCACCGTGGCCGCCCCGGGTGGTATCTGGTGGTTGTACAGGGGTACGAAGATGTCCTGCGCGTTGCGCCGGTCTATGCGGTTGCCATCGCGGTCCAGTACGTAGGCATTGGCGAAGTAAGACCAGGGATCGACCATTCCACTCTTGTCCAGTGCCCCGCTACGGCCGATCAGGGTTTCCCCGTTGCGGGCTGCAAGCTCCAGCCAGAGTTCATTGGAATCCGCGGTGCCCTCGGTCATGGCATGTCCCATCCCCGTGGTGCGGATCACGACCTCGACGAGGTAGCGACTGCCCGGCTTGAGTTCGGGCAGTGTCGGTCTTAACGGCGCATGCAGTATCCCGTCGATATGACCTTCCTCCTTGATGCCGAAAATATCGATGCGTGCGGCCTTGCGTAACTGTTCCTGCTGGGTCTCGATGACGGCACCGGGCAGGTCCACCATGCTCGCAACACCGGTATTCGCGCCCGGGAACTGGTGACTGTGGATGCTGCGCTTGCCACTGGCGTCGAAATCACGCGCGGCCGGGTCATCTGACGCCTCGAGCGGCATGTGGCACTGGCTGCAACGTGGCACGGCACGTGGCGGGTAGTAGAAACTGTCGACCCGGTGACCGGATACCCCGCTCTGCAGGAAGCTGTCGTAGTGGTCCTGGCCGCGCAGCCAGCGGTAGTGGTTGATCTCCTCCGTCAGGCTGACCTTGTGGCAGACCGAGCAGAACTCGGCCGACTGGTGCAGGGGTTTCAGCAGGGTCTTCTTGTGCAGTTCCGGCTTGGCCCTGATCAGCAGATGATTGATATTCGTGAGCAGCGTGGCGTCGCTGAACGCAAACGGGTAGCGCAGCGGATCGACCAGGGTGTAATCGCCGTTGCCGCGCGGGCTGTTGATGCGTTCGATGGCATGACAGGCCATGCAGGTGATACCGGCCAGTCCGGTCGGGTCATTGACCAGGTCAAAGTCCGGATCATCAAAGCGGCCGCTGAACAGCGGCACGGGGTCGTGACAGGCGGCGCAGAAGCGCGACATCCGTACTGAACCGTCTCGCTCGAGGGCGACCTTGCGGGTCTCCTCGACGCTGAACTTGTAGGCAGGGTTGTTCATGGAACTGAAGCGATGCATGCTGTGTTCATGCGTCTTTGCAATGTTCTCGTGGCAGACGGCGCAGGCCGCGTCCGTCATCAGGTGCTCCGGCGGTATCGATTCCGTACCGGCAAGCCGGGCGAACGAGGGCGGGAATTCGGCGCTGGTCTCCACATGCTCCTGCATGACCGGGCCTGCCTGCAGTATGACCATCATGGCAGCAAAGCCCAGTGCGGCCAGTGACCAGCGCATGCCGCTGCGCCAGTGTATGGGAGGGCCGGCCAGGCGATGCAGTACGAACAGCCAGATCACCGCAAACGGGCTGATGACATGGAGCCAGTAGCCGGCACGCCGGATGGTCGGGTCATTGAGCTCAAAGAATTCGAACCGGGTCAGCAACAGGCCGGTCAGCAGCAGGACCAGCGTGCTGGCGAACAATGCGAAACCGGCACGAATGGCGGCGCGGTTCGGTCGTCGAACGGCGCGCCGCATGTGGCCGGTTGCGAATGCGAGGAACGGCAGGATCAGCACCAGGCCCAGCAGCAGGTGTACCAGGAACATCAGCAGGTAGAAGTAATCCTGATAGAGCCGGCCGGTGAATTCCTCCAGTAATGTGATCGAGACCAGGTAGACCGAGTTGACCGCCATCAGGGCGAACAACAGGAACACGGCGGTCAGCAGCTTGCCGAGACGAGGGGTGATTACCGGGTGGGTGGTTTCCATGATTGTCATATCTTGCTGATTTAGCCGGTAAATAATAACTTCATGGCGCCGGCGGATACTTGATTTAAAGCAAATGACGATGATGAAAGACACAAGCGCGGGTTTACAGTCGGGGTTGGCGTGACGTCGTGATATTTCAGCCTTGCGCCGTTTGGCCCGAGCCCGCGTGGCTGCTCTACATCCCGACCCGGATAAACAAAAAAGCCCCGCAAGAGGCTGATTCATTTGCGGCGGAGAGGGTGGGATTACTCGGCCTTTGGCCTCGCCCCTGCGGGGTCGCCGTCGCGACGGCCGCGACGGCGCTGTCTCGCACTGCTGCGCAGTGCTCGGCTCGAACCCGCGTGGCTTCTCACCCACCCTGCCCCGATAAAGAACAAGCCCCCAAAGGGGCCTGTTCATTTTGGCGGAGAGGGTGGGATTCGAACCCACGGACCGTCGCCGGTCAACGGTTTTCAAGACCGTCGCTTTCGACCACTCAGCCACCTCTCCTGAACCTGCTACTTTCGCTGTCTGGCAAGCTGCTATCGGCAACGTCACGACGCGACTCCCCCGCCGCTTTGCTCGGCACATCCCTGTGCCTCACCCCTGCGGGGCCGCCGTTGCGGGCTCCGGCGTCCTGAATCGCTCCCGGCGATTCAGTCGACCACTCAGCCACCTCTCCTGAACCTGCTACTTTCGCTGTCTGGCAAGCTGCTATCGGCAACGTCACGACGCGACTCCCCCGCCGCTTTGCTCGGCACATCCCTGTGCCTCACCCCTGCGGGGCCGCCGTTGCGGGCTCCGGCGTCCTGAATCGCTCCCGGCGATTCAGTCGACCACTCAGCCACCTCTCCTGAACCTGCTACTTTCGCTGTCTGGCAAGCTGCTATCGGCAGCGTCACGACGCGACTCCCCCGCCGCTTTGCTCGGCACATCCCTGTGCCTCACCCCTGCGGGGCCGCCGTCGCGAGGCTCCGGCGTCCGCGCCTGCAGGCCCGATAGACAGGCCTGTGTTCTCGACCTGCGGGCCACCATCATCATCGCTGGATGCCGCGCAAGAATACCGGAAGCCAGCCGCTCCTGGCCAGTGAATTGCCACAAAAAACTCATGTTTATCAAGTTGCTGTTTCCGGGCGGGATGTATATCCTTAGTGAACTGCTAGGGTATTGAATTGTCATACCCGGTACCAAACTGTTACAGCCAAGGAGTTAGCAAAACATGAGCATGATTGAAAAGACCGTTATTCGTTCTGAACAATCGGTGCTGGCCACCAACAAGGTGCTGCGCAATACCTACGCCCTGCTGTCGATGACGCTGATCTTCAGCGCGCTGTGTGCAGGTGCAGCCGTTGCACTCAGTATGCCGCCAATGGGCATGATCGTCACCCTGGTCGGCTATTTCGGTCTGCTGTTCCTGACCACGCGATTCAGCAACAGCGGCCTGGGCCTGCTGTTCGTCTTCGCCCTGACCGGCTTCATGGGGCTGACGCTTGGGCCGATCATCAGCATGTATCTGTCCATCCCGAACGGTAACCAGCTCGTGATGACCGCCATGGGCGGGACCGGCGTCATCTTCCTGGGCCTGTCAGGCTACGTACTGACCACGCGCAAGGATTTCAGCTTTATCGGCGGCTTCCTGATGGTTGGTATCCTGGTGGCGTTCCTCGCCGGTATTGCCAGCATGTTCCTGAGCATGCCGGGACTGTCGCTGGCCGTATCTGCAATGTTCGTCCTGCTGATGTCGGGCTTGATCCTCTACCAGACCAGCGAAATCATCCATGGCGGCGAGACCAACTACATCCTGGCCACGGTGACGCTGTTCGTTTCCATATACAACCTGTTCCTGAGCCTGCTGCAGTTGCTCGGGGCGCTGGGTGGTGATGATTAACCGCCTTAGCCTATACCTGTACAGGCCCCGCTATGCGGGGCCTGTTTTTTATGGATGTCGACATGCACGAATCATTTGACGCACGCAACGAGCTGGAAGAGAAACTGCTGGCCGCCCAGGAAGGCCAGATCAGCAGCGAGGAGTTCATGCAGTACCTGATGGATAACCAGGTGTTCATGCCGGTGAAGGACTCGATCGGTATCGGCGGGTTCACGGCCAGCAACAAGGCGGTACCGCTGACGCTCAGGAGCGACGACAACACCGAGGTGCTGATCCTGTTCACCAGTCCCGATCGGGCCAAGGATTTCGTGAGTGAATTTCCCGGCTACGAAGGCGGCCTGCTGGCCGAGTTCAGCTGGGTGCTGGAGCGCACCGGCAGCGGCATCGGCATTTCCATCAATCCGAACTGGCCGGTCGGCTTCGATCTCGAGCCGGAGATGGTCCAGCAGCTGAAGCACAACTGACCTGCTTGAAAGCGATAACCCCGCCGGCAACGGATTACCTGTTCTATATCGCGCTGCTGGCGGGGCCCGCCAGCTGGCTGGCCCTGTACCACCTGCTCGACCCCACCCTGCGCCTGGACTGGCCGCTGCGCCAGCCCGGGCTATTCCTGATGCCGGCACTGGTCTATCCGGTGTTGGAGGAAATCGCCTTTCGTGGCCTGTTGCAGGAGCTGGTGCGCGAACACATCAGCCGCGCCTCACTCGGGCCCCTGTCGTATGCCAACCTGCTTACCAGCGTGGTGTTCACTGCCCTGCACTTCATCTATCACCCGCCGCTGTGGGCCGCGCTGGTGCTGCTCCCTTCCCTGGTATTCGGTTTCTTCAAGGACCGTACCGGCGCGCTAGCGGCTCCTGTTCTCCTGCACGTCTTTTACAACGCCGGTTTTCTCTGGCTGTTCTCCGCGCCCGGGTAACGGGCTTCCCGAATTCGCGAAGGTAATCGATGCGGTCCGCAAGCTCACCGCATCCTGCGACGCTCAGGAGCAAGTCGTGTTGTAGGAGCGGATCTCATGCGCGATGGGGTCATACAGACACGAATGGTTGTAGATCTTCATTCGTGGTCCGCGTCCGCTCCTACCGCAATGTTTGCAAAATTCCGACAAACCGGTTATGGCGGGCGCGCAGTCGCGGATTCTCGCGTGGCGTAAAACGTGCGACTGGTCCCGACGCCGGCCAGGCCGCGGATGCGCCGGACGCCTGCCAGGCAATGCCGCGGGCCGTGGCCTCGACCTGTGGCGGACGCTGCACCTCGAGCCCGGACAGATCGGCCAGTCTCTGGCACAGGGCGTCGAGGTTGGCCAGTCCGCCGCTGATACGGATGGTGCCGACGGATGGGGCTGCCTGGCACATCAGACCGATGTTGGCCTGGATCAGGAACAGGATGCTCTCGATCACTGCCACCATGGCCTCAGGGGCGGACGGACTGCTGCTTTCGAAATACGGTTCCGGTGCGGTACGCCACCACGGCGCACCCAGTCCGCCGACGGTGTTGATGAACAGTGCAGGTTCCGTTATGTCATCCAGCCAGCCCGGCAGTTTTTCTTCCAGGCCGGTGAATGCGAAACGCTGTGCAGCCCAGGTCAGCGCCGCGGCCGCCCCGTTGACCGTACCCTCGATGTAATAGCGACCACCGCCGGCGTCGCTGTGCGAAATTCCGGCCAGCAAGCCTGCCGGGCGCGTCGCGGGATCTGCTACCGGCAGCAGCACGAAGGCGCCGGTGCCGATGTTGACCAGGATGGTGTCGTCACGCGGTGCGCCGAGCGCATACAGCGCCGCGGTCTGGTCACCGTTCACCGCGCGCAGCGGGATATCACCGGGCGCGGTATGGCCATAGTCGGCGCAGACAGGCCGGCATTCGGGCAGTACCGGGCGCGGAATGCCGAACAGCTCCAGCAGTTCATCGTCCCAGTCACGCGTGTGCAGGTTCCATAACAGGGTGCGCGAGGCATTGGCATGATCCACGCAGGCGGGACGGTCCTGCAACAGGTGGAACAGCAGGTAGCTCGCCAGCGGCCCCATCAGCAGTCGCTCGTTGCGTGCGGCTTCCGCCACCGCCGGAACGTTGTCGAGCAGCCAGCGCAGCTTGCCGGCACCGTAGTGCGGCGACAGGCGCAGGCCGGTGAGATGCGTGATGCGCTGTTCGTGCGATGCCAGTGTGGCGATCCAGGGCGCGGTACGGCGGTCCTGCCAGCTGAGGACCGGGGCCAGTGCCTGTCCCGTGCTGCGGTCCCAGGCCACCACGCTGGATCGCTGCGTCGCCAGGCCGGCGCAGCCGACCGGCCGTCCGTCCAGCGCAGGGTCTGCCAGCACCTGCTGCACTACCCGGTTCAGGGAGGCGAGAATCTCGTCCGGGTCCTGCTCTGCCTCGCTGTGACTGCGTGCCTGCAGGGCAACGGCCTGCCGGGCCTGTGCGACCACCCTGCCCTGCGCGTCGAACACGATGGCGCGCGTCGAATGCGTGCCCTGGTCGATGGCAAGGATCAGGGCGCTCACATCAGCTTACCGGCACCAGCTTGATATCCGCGGTGTACGCCACGGCCGTGCGTGGCGGCAGTGTGTGCCGTAGCATGTGCATCACCTTTTCCGCCGTCGCGCGGTAACCGGTCAGCTTGCCGCCATAGATCGATACCAGCCGTGGCCGTTTCGGGTCGTTGACCGTCAGCATGGTCTCGCGTGAGCGCCGGAACGCCGCGTTGGTCGAGGCCGGCAGTACACGCAACCCGGCAAAGCGCTCGATGACCGTGGCCGGCCGCCGCGGGAAGTAATGTGCGAGTACTTCCAGCAGATAGCTCTCCTCGTCCGGTCGCACGGCGACCGATGCGGGATCGCCGCTATAGCGGTGTTCGGTGGTGCCGAGCAGGGCATGCTCGCCCCAGGGCAGCAGGAACACGGCGCGTCGGTCCTGCGGGGCTTCCATGTAGTAGCAGCCACGCGTCAACCTGCCGGGTACGACCAGGTGCGCACCCTGTACCAGCTCGACCGGGTTGTGTGGCGGTGCCGGGTTGATGCATTCATCCACCTGGCCGGCCCACGGACCGCCGGCGTTGATAATGACGTCCGCGCTGCAGTCCTTGTCGATACCACGATGCCGGTACTCGATGGTGCAGCGCTGTGCATCGATTTCCGCTGCAGTGAACTTGGCCGGGCATGCCAGCGTGGCACCCAGGCGGATGGCCGAGTGCATGACGGCGCGGGTGAGTTCGGCATCGTTGGTCTGGGCATCGAAATACTGGAACACCGCCTGCAGCCGGCGGGTGTCCAGGCCATCCAGCCTGTCCCATTCGCGGCGCGGCAGCGAGCGGAAGCGGCTCGAGTGGTGGATGCCGCCAAGCAAGGCATACAGGGACAGCCCGGTACACAGCATCAGCGGGCGGCGCGTGGTATCGGGGTCGACCGGGATGAAGAATGGCTGCAGTCGCACGAGGTCAGGCGCGATCCTGAGCAGGAGGCTGCGCTCGTGCAGGCTTTCCCGGACCAGGCCCCAGGCGTGCCCTTCGAGGTAGCGCAGGCCGCCGTGGATCAGCTTGCTGGAGCGACTGGAGGTGCCGGCCGCCAGCGCGGTCTGTTCCAGCACCAGCACGGAATAACCCGCGCAGGCCGCCGCCTGTGCCACGCCGACGCCGTGAATGCCGCCACCGACGACCACGACATCGAAATGCTCAGCCATTCGCGGTCCCGGTGAATTCGGGGTCGGAGAGCAGCTGGCTGATGCGGTTGGTTTCCACCAGTCGGAAACCGCGGGCCAGAAACGGTTCGATTTCACCGGTCGCGTTGATCGTGTATACCACCCATTGCCAAGGTCCCGGCCACAGCGGTTCGGGTGCCGGTGGCAGTCGCGTGCGGTTGCAGAACAGGAAATCCGGTGCCAGCGCGGCCGCCCTGGCGGCGCTCGCCTCCGACCATTCGGAGAGCACCCAGCCGACCCTTGAATGCCGGCGTTCGCGTGCCGCGGCGAGGACCGCGTCATCGAACGAGATCAGGATGCACTGTTCGATCACCGGTGCGAGGCACTCCAGCACGGTATCGAGCACGACCTGCGTGCCGAACGCCTCCAGGCTCTCGCGCTTGAACTCGACGAAGGCCTGTGCATGCGGCCAACACTGCAGCAATGCCACGAAATCGTCCAGGCGCGCGATGCGCAGGTCGCTGAACGCGATGCCGAACTGCTCCGGCTGCCCGGCAGGCAGGCCGGCGATCTGTGCCCAGTCGGTACTGACGACTTCCAGGTCCTGCCCGGTAACCCGCAGCAGTGTCGGATCATGGACGAGTATCGGAACCCCGTCGGCGGTGAGCTGAACGTCGGTCTCGAGGTAGTGCGCACCGGCCGCCAGCGCGGCGCGGAAGCCTGCCAGTGAGTTTTCCGGCCAGCTGTCCGGCTCGCCGCGATGCGCAATCAATATCGTGTTCACGTCTCTTTCCACCAGTCCGCGATAACTCTCGCCACGTGCGGGTTGACCAGGTAGCCATAGGACTTGTGTACGTTAAGTCCGCGGCTGTCCCGGTAATAGTTGTAAACGCCGTCGGTCATGTCCGTGATGCTTTCCACGGCCTTGTGCCGGACCATGCCGCCAAAATCGTCGGACAGCGTGGGGTCCAGCGCGACCAGGTCGCCGCGTGCCGCGATATTAACCCAGCGGCGGATGTTTTGCGGGTAGATTCGCGGTCTGCTGTGGCCCAGTCCGATCAGGCGACGTTGCACGTAGTGCATGCCGAGCGGGCTGCCGATGGTCAGGAAACAGTCCGCGCACCGCTGCAGTCCTTCCAGGTGATCGAGTTCCCACAACGAATCATAGGCGATGACCGAACCCATGCTGTGACCGATAAGCAGCACCCGTTCACCACAGGCTGCCGCCTCGCGCAGCGGCTGTTTTTGCAGGTTGCGGATCCGGCAACCGATATTGCCGTGGTTGCTGAAATAGATTTCGGTCTCGCGGATGGATAACTTGACCCGTCGATCGGGGATCAGCGGTAACAGCCAGGGGATATGATCAGCGACCTGGTACATGGCCCGGGTCAGCGGATACCTGACCGGACGCGCCTCGCGGATATCTGCGTCACGGTAGCTTTCCTGCAACAGCAGATGATCGACCCAGTGCCTGTCGTCGTCGATATCACGCAGTGTGTCATACAGCAGGCCATTCCAGGCGACCAGGGAAAAGCTGTCTCTGGCCGCGATGGCGTCGGCCACGTCCGGATCGATGCGCCTGACGCCGTGCAGCAGGCAGCGCAGCAGTTGTTGACGGTGCAGGTCAGGCGGTGGCTTGGGGTTCTTGCCCGGTACAAAAATGATCCTGTTCAAAACACGGCATCCGGCTGACGTTCTTCATGCTTGTTATTCAGAAGGACACGAGTTGCTCGCATGTCGGCTCTGCACAACAATACCAGTTCTCCGACAGGCGTGGAACCGGCGTGCCGGTATGCGCCAGTGCCAGGGCCGGTGCCGCCTGGCCGGCCTGTTCCCAGGCCAGTTTCCAGATGCCCTGGAATATTTCCGCGCGGGGTTCACCGGCCGCCTCTGCCCGGGTGATCCAGGCCTGCACGGCCTGCTGCAATGCGTCGATTCGCGCATCGGGATTTCGCCACGGATGGCCAAGGGTGGCCGGATCGAAAGCGCCGACGTGGTCTCCGATACCATCGATGTTGAGGATGTGCGAGCCGGCGGGAACCAGCAGGCGGATCGACAGCTGGACCGGTGCCACGGCCTCGACCAGTTGCAGATCGGCCACATGTCGCAGCAGGTCGATGTAGCCTTCGAGTGTCGTCCACGGGGTGAAGGCGACGAAGGTCGGCGCCAGGTCGATGCCCAGTTCGCGCATGAGCGCCAGTGCGGCGAGGAAGTCCGCGCGCGTATGACCCTTGTCGAGTTTTTCCAGGATGTCATCATCCACGGATTCCACCGCCGACAGGATGAACAGGCAGCCGCACTCGCCCAGCTCCCTGATCTGCCCGGGGTACTTCACAAGATGTTCGATCTTGATGGTGGCGTCGAAGGTGAGCGCAGGGAATTCCGCATGCATGGCACGCACAATGCGCAGCGCATGGCCCGGGCCGTTGAAAAAATCGGGATCACCGAACGAGATGTGTTGCGCCCCGGCAGCGACCTGGCCACGGATATCGGCCAGTACGATGTCGGCCGGCACGACGAAGAACCTGCCGCGGTAGACCGGTACGATCGGGCAATGACGACAGAAATACTTGCAACCGCGGGTCGCCTCGGCGAAACCGACCGTTTTGTGTGTACCATCCGGCATGATCAGGCTGGCATATTTCGCAAGGGGCGGCAGCTTGCTGCGGTCCGGCAGGATGAAATCAGTCTTGCCGAGATTGATCAGTGGTATGCCCTGGCCTGCAGGCTCGCCGGACTGCAACTGCCTGACCATCTCCACCAGGCCGGTTTCGTATTCTCCACCGATGACGGTCTGCACGCCGAGCGAGCGGAACAACTCGACATTCATCGGTGCGTACAGCCCGTAAACGCACAGGTGCGCGCGTGGCGCGAGTTGCCTGATCCTCGGCAGCGCCTCGACGGCGATACGTGTCGCGGTGTGCATGGCAACATAGATGGCAACGACATCGGTTGCCGGGTCCAGGCACTCGTCGAGCTTCTGTATCGACAGGTCGCAGCAGTCGACGCTGCAACCTTCCCGCGCCAGCCAGGCCGCCGGTTCAGCCAGGCCGAACGGCTGGCGACCCAGTTCGTAGGGATTGATTAACGCAATTCTCATTTTAAATATAATTCAATCAGTATGTTATGTGTCGGCTCGCGTGTGGCGCGTGTGGCGCGTGTGGCGCGTGTGGCGCGGGTGGCGGGAATAGCAGTAGTCCGGTGTCCGGCAATGACGGTTAACGTTGCACCAGTGTAGCGCGTTTGCACACCGTACCTGTACCTGTAGTTACCTGCTGATTGCTTGTACCATACGCACCTGCCGTCTGCTTAGACAACGCAGATGACGACGGAGTGGCAGAAGCGTATTCGCTGCACTCGCCATAACGAGACACATGAACATATCCTGGTTACCCAAAGGAAGGTGCTGTTTGAATAACTGCCCGCGTGGTGTGCTGTGAACGACGATACCCCGATCCAGTACATCGACACCGCTGCCGGGCTTGCTGCTTTTTGCTCGCGCCTGTCTGCTGTCGACTGGTTTGCGCTCGATACGGAATTTCTGCGCGAGAAGACCTACTATCCCAAGCTGTGCCTGCTGCAAATCGCCACCACGGATGAGGTCGCCTGCATCGATCCGCTGGCGCTCGACGACCTCGGTCCGCTGCTCGCGGTGCTTGCCGACCCGCGTATCACCAAGGTGATGCACTCCTGCCGCCAGGATATGGAGATTTTCTACCAGCTTGCCGGCCGGGCGCCCGCCCCGGTATTCGACACCCAGGTCGCTGCTCCGCTGCTGGGTTATGCGGACCAGATCGGTTACGCCAACCTGGTGAAGGAAATCGCCGGTGTCGCACTGGACAAATTGCACACGCGTGCCGACTGGTCGGTGCGTCCGCTGACGCAGGCACAGATCCGCTACGCGGCGGATGACGTGATTTACCTGGTGGACATCTACCGCACGATCGTTGCGCGACTGCAGGAGCTCGGCCGGCTTGACTGGCTGGCGGAGGATTTCCGGGAGTTGTCCGAAGCGGGGCTTTATGACATGGCACCGGCCAGCGCGTGGCTGAAGGTCAAGGGTGCCCATCGCCTCAAGGGTGCGAGCCTGTCGATACTGCAGGCGCTGGCGCAGTGGCGCGAGGAAACCGCTCGCAGCAAGGACCGGCCGCGTGGCTGGCTGCTGCGCGATGATGCCATGCTGGATATTGCCCGCCACAAGCCGGACACCCTGGAGGCACTGAAGGCCATTCGCGGCCTGAGCGACAGTCTGCTCAACCGCTCCGGTGAGGAATTACTGGGTATTGTCGAACAGGCGACCACGCGCAAGCCGTCGCCTTTTCCGGATGGCGGCACGCGGACAAAACTGTCGGCGGCGCAGGAGGCCCTGGTCGACGTGATGATGGCAGTGGTGCGCATCACGGCGGACGAGAACCAGCTGAACCCGAGTGTGCTGGCCGGACGCAGGGACCTCGAGGCACTGCTGCTGGGCGATCCTGCCAGCGCCGTGCTACACGGCTGGCGTCACCGGCTGATCGGCGAGCGCCTGCAGCGGCTGCTGGCCGGGCAGCAGAGTCTCACGGTGCGGGATGGCAGGCTGGTGCTGTGAGACGTGAAAAGAAGAATGGCCATGGAACCACACGGAAGAACGCGGAATAACAGATTATTGCAGTAATCTTAGGGTGCGTTTTACGCACCGGGAATGGTGCACGAAGTGCACCCTACGACTGAATCAGAGGAAGTGAGACGTGAGACGTGAAAAGAAGAATGGCCACGGAACCACACAGAAGGACACGGAAAAACAGATTATTGCAGTAATGTAGGGTGCGTTTTACGCACCGGGGATGGTGCACGAAGTGAACCCTGCAACTGAATCAGAGGAAGTGAGACGTGAGACGTGAGACGTGAAAAGAAGAATGGCCACGGAACCACACGGAAAAACAGACTCGAGTCAAGCTATACCTTTCACGTTTCACGCGCTGTTCAGGTGCGTATGCCGTGTCCCGTACGCAACAGGTAGAGGCAGAACAGGTACAGGGCGACGATGAAGCCGCAGCTGATTGAATAGGACGTCAGCAGGCTGATGTCGGATATGCCGAGAAAGCCGTAGCGGAACGCGTTGACCATGTACAGGATCGGATTGAACAGCGATGCGCCCTGCCAGAACTCGGGCAGCATGTTGATCGAGTAGAAGATACCACCCAGGTAGGTCAGTGGCGTCAACACGAAGGTCGGGATGATCGAAATGTCGTCGAAGCTGTTCGCAAAGACGCCGTTGATCAGGCCCGCGAGCGAGAACAGGACAGAGGTCAGCAGGACCATGCTGATCATGACCGGCAGGCTGTGGATATTGAGCGGGTTGAACAGCAGCGAGACGATCGTCACCGCCGTGCCCACCGTCAGGCCGCGCATGACGCCGCCGCTGATAAAGCCCAGCAGGATGATGTAGTTCGGTGTCGGCGAGATCAGCATTTCCTCGATGTGGCGCTGGAACTTGGAGCCGTAGAAAGACGAGACGACGTTGGCGTAGGAATTCGTGATCACCGCCATCATGATCAGGCCGGGGATGATGAATTCCATGTAGGCGAAACCTTCCATGTTGCCGATACGCGGGCCGATCAGGTTGCCGAAAATAATGAAATAGAGCGCCGTGGTCACTGCCGGCGGTAGCACGGTCTGCACCCAGATACGGGCGAAGCGCAGCGTCTCCTTGGTGACGATAGTCTGGAGTGCGATCAGTTTTTCGCTTGTGTTCATGGCTGTCCCCCGCCGTCGCCACCATTATCCACCAGGCGCATGAACAATTCCTCGAGGCGGTTGGTCTTGTTGCGCATGCTCAGTACGCGAATACCCTGCCCGGTCAGTTCGGTAAAGAGTGAATTGATGGATTCATTACGGCAGATCTCCGCCTCCAGGGTGTGTTCGTCCACCAGCTGCAGCGTGTGCTGTGGCAGCACCGGGGCGGCATGCAACGGCTTTTCGACATCGAGAATGAAGGTTTCCTTGTGCAGCGTATTGAGCAGCTGCTTGGTGCTGGTGTTACTGATGAGCACGCCCTCATCGATGATCGCGATATTCCGGCACAGGCTTTCCGCCTCTTCCAGGTAATGCGTGGTGAGTATGATGGTGGTGCCCGCCAGGTTGATGTCGCGCAGGAATTTCCACATCGAGCGGCGTATCTCGATGTCCACGCCGGCAGTCGGCTCATCAAGGATCAGCAGGCGCGGCTCGTGCACCAGGGCGCGGGCAATCATCAGCCGGCGTTTCATCCCGCCGGAGATGTTGCGTGCCATCACGCGCCGCTTGTCCCACAGGTCAAGGTGCTTGAGGTACTTCTCGGCACGCCGGAACGACTCCGCGCGCGCGATGCCATAGTAGCCGGCCGCATTGGCGACCACCTCCACCACCGGTTCAAACATGTTGAAATTGAATTCCTGCGGCACCAGTCCGAGGCAGGCCTTCGCGGCGGCGGGTTCCCTGACGATGTCATGGCCGAAGATGAAAACCGAGCCCTCGCTGCGGTTCACCAGCGAGGCGATGATACCGATCAGCGTGGTCTTCCCGGCACCGTTCGGCCCCAGCAGTGCGAAAAAATCGCCCTGGGCGACGTCGAAGCTGACACCCTTCAGGGCGACGTGACCGCCCTTGTAGGTCTTTTTCAGGTCGCGAATCGACAGTGCAGGCGTCATGCTCAGACCAGCTTGATCAGAAACAATACGAACAGGATCACCAGGGCGATCGGCAGCAGGAAGCCGGTCCAGTCCCTGGACTCGGCCTGCCGGCTCTTTTCCAGAGTCGCCTTGATGCCGGGGCCGAACCAGAACAGCACCAGCAGGACCAGCACGCCGAGCAGGAGCATTTCCCAGGTTGATGGCTGTTGCATAGGACGGTTTCGCGTGTCAGGGCATCGGGAATGCAGCGCCTGCAGGCATCTGACAGGGCTGACGGGATTTGCGCTATGATAAGTCATTTGACGTTGGCGGGTGAAGCGGGAATATGCATGATGGATATGTGGTAGTTGGCAGGCTCGACGAGATCAGGCCGGGTGCGACGAAACGTGTCGTGGCGAACGGAACGCCTGTCCTGCTCGCCAATGTCGGCGGCATGGTCTATGCCGTTGACGATCGGTGCACGCACGAGGATTCCTCGCTGTCGCTGGGCTGCCTCAAGGGTGAGCTGGTCAGCTGTACCCTGCATGGCAGCCGTTTCAGCGTGATCACCGGCGAGCCGCAGGAAGAGCCGGCCACCGAGGCCTTGCGTACCTGGGCGGTCCGTATCGAGAGCGATCGCATCCTGGTGCAGGCAGGCACGCGATGACGGCCTGGGTCGATGGCAGGGTCGTCAGGCTGCGCCGCTGGACGGAAGAACTGTATTCGATCCAGATGACGGCGGAGATCCCGCCGTTCAGGGCCGGCCAGTTCACACGGCTTGCGCTCGAGATCGACGGCGAGATGGTGGCGCGTCCCTACTCGTTCGTGAACGGACCGGACAACCCGTTGCTGGAATTCTATTTCATTCGTGTGCCTGGCGGCCCGCTGACCGCCCGCCTGATCGAGCTCGAGCCCGGTGATCCGCTGTTCATCGCACCACGCAGCGCAGGCTTTTTCGTGCTGGATGAAGTGCCGGCGGCGGATGTGCTCTGGATGCTGTCGACAGGGACGGCAATCGGGCCGTTTCTCTCTATTCTGACTACCGCGCAGGCCTGGCACCGGTTCCATCATATCGTGCTCGTGCACGCGGTACGCTTCGTGTCGGAGCTGACCTACCGTGACGAGATCGATGAGCTGCTGGCCGCCCATCCGCAACAGCTGCAGTACATTCCGTTCGTCAGCCGGGAGCCGCTGGATATCGCACTGCCCGGGCGGGTCACCGCCTCGATAGAGAACGGCACGCTCGAGGCGCGTGCCGGGCGGAAACTGGCTGCAGACGTTTCGCAGGTCATGATCTGCGGTAACCCGGACATGGTCACAGATACCCAGCAGGCGCTGGAGGCGCGCGGGATGCAAAAGAACCGCCGCCGCGAACCCGGCCATATCACCACCGAGCAGTACTGGAAAACCTAGATTGCCCGGAATGTCCGTGTTATTCAAGTCCGGATATACCGGGCATGGCTACGCAGGTACGATCAAAGGATAAACAGATTAATAGCCACGGAATCCACGGAAGAACACGGAAAGATTTCCAGCATCCTGATCCCAGGTCGCCCCCACTTATTTTGATGGCTTTTTCTGTGTTCCCAGGCTAGACGAACAAATCTGAGTGACCAGGCGAGCGCAGGATGCAGAAAATTCGCACTAGCCTTGCCTGCTCATTATTTTTTATTTTTCCGTGTTCTTCCGTGGATTCCGTGGCCGTTATCATGGTAGGTATGCTGGTCAGATAAACAGCGTCAGCACCCCGGTGTAGCCGTACAGGCGATTGTGCGAGATCTCGCCGTTGGCGAAAAAACCGACCAGCGGAAAATCACCGAGCGTATCGCGTATCATGCTCAACTCCGCGGAGTCCTCGCCGAACTGGTGCCGGCCGCGCCCAAGGCAGCTGAAATACAACCCGCCGCGGATGTTACCCCGCGCGCGCTTGCCCAGATCGTCCAGCATGCGCTGCATGTCCTGGCGTGCTGCGACGCCGTCGCGACGGCAGAACATCAGCTGTGCGTCTTCCTCCAGGTTGTCGCCGACGGCCAGCAGTTTTTCCTGCGGATCAATGCCGATCAGGTTGCGCACCAGGTAGTCACCGGTGTCTGACCCGGGGACCGGCAGGCCGGCAAAGATATAACCGGCGACACGCGACATGTCCCTGGCCATCACTTCGCCGATATCTTCCTTGAAGACATCGAGCGCCGGCCGGTGGTCGAGCTCGGCAAGCAGGTTGCCCTGGCATTTGGTAATCACGTGCTTGTTTTGCAATGGCGTGCAACCCTGGGTCAGGCTGCTGATCACCGGTATATCCGATGCCAGCAGCACGCCGGACAGGCCGCCCTGCTGAATGCTGCCGGCCACTTGGAGCAGCGACTGATCGGAATCGGCCGACGATAGTCCCCCTACCAGAAAACCCGGATCGAGCTGGGTCGAAAGCGAGTCGATGACCTGTGCGATATGCCGGTCGCGCGGATCGCCATGCATCACGCCGAAATGCACGTTGCATTTGTCGAGCCAGGCGCGATCACCGGCCAGCATATCCGTGAGCGCGCTGATGCCCGCGGGTACCAGTCGGTAGCTGTCCGGCGGCAGATCGGTGAGCATAACGGCGGCAGCCGGTTCGTCATAGATCTCGCGTCCCGTACAGCAGATCGCGCTGCCAACGCTGCCGACCCAGTCCTGCACGCCGGTGGCATCACGCAGTGCGTCCAGCACGCCGTTCAGGTAAGGTGCGAGCGGGTCGGTGAGGTACAGGAACCCCAGGGTAGCGCTATCCGGCGTTGCACCAAGGGTAGCGATCGTGGCCGATATCACCGACTGCCAGTCGGTTCCGGTGCCGCAAGCCATGCTGAATGAGTTGCCGTTCATGCAGCCATTGTACTAGATGCAATCGACGACTCACGAAGAATATTTGCAGGAAGTCCAGTGGCCGTGTGACCGTCACAATCGCTGGCGGCACGCGCCATGAACGGATCCTGCCCGAGACCCCCGGAAATGATCCCCGGGTCTGCTGTGGCTGGATGTTTTCGACTGCCGTTTCCGTCGATTTGTCGACAGTTGATTCCTGTTTGGGATAACATCAGGGACATCCATAAGACCATTCCTTGACTGCCGGCAGGTGTGGACGGCAGGTTGCCCGTGCCCGATGACCCGAACCAACCTGATAATCGCCGCGGTGATCGCCGCCATCTCCATCAGCCTCTGGGCACTGGTGAACCGTCCTGAACAGGAACCGGCCTGGCCGGCGGTGATACAGGGGTTTTCATTCTCGCCCATGCGCCTGCATCACGATCCCCTGAAGCAGATCAATCCCACGGTCGAGGAAATCGATGCCGATCTTGCCCTGCTGGCCGGCAAGACCAATGCCGTGCGAACCTATACGCTGGAAGGTGCGCTTGCCGAGGTGCCGGCGCTGGCGCGCAAGCACGGACTCAACGTGGCGCTGGGTGCCTGGGTGGATGGCCGACGTGAAAAGAACCTGCTGGAAGTCGAGGAACTGGTCCGGGTTGCCGACAAGAACAGACGTAACGTGGTACGGGTCGTGGTAGGCAACGAAGCCCTGCTGCGCAACGATGTGTCGATCGATGAACTGATCGGCTACCTCGATTATGTACGCACAGAACTGCAGTTGCCCGTGAGTACCGCGGAGCCCTGGCACATCTGGCTCAAGTACCCGGAGCTGGTCGAGCATGTCGACTACATCGCGGTGCACATGTTGCCCTACTGGGAAAACATACCGCTCGACATGGCGGTTGATTACGTCGTGACACGAATCGACGAGCTGAAGTCCGCCTACCCCGGCAAGCCAATCGTGATCTCGGAAGTGGGCTGGCCAAGCAACGGCCGAACTCGCGGCGCTGCCGTTGCCTCGGAGGCGAACGAGGCCACCTTCCTGCGCCGCTTCCTGAAGGTGGCCGCGGAGGAAAACTACATCTACTACATTATGGAGGCCTTCGACCAGCCGTGGAAGGCACAGGTCGAGGGTGCGGTCGGCGCCTACTGGGGGGTGTACGACGTACTGCGACAGCCCAAGTTCACATTCACGGAGGCCATCGTTGACATTCCGGAGTGGCGGCTGCTTGCCGGCATTTCCGTGGTGATTGCCCTGATTACCTTTACCCTGTTGCTCACAGATGCGATTTCACTGAGTTCCCGGGGCCGCGGTTTCCTGGCTGTCGTTGCCTACGTGCTGGCGACGGCCGCGGTGCTGATCGTCTATCGCTACCTGCAGCGATACCTTTCCGTGAGCGCCATCGTGGTCGGCGTGCTGATGCTGATCGGCATGATCGGTGTGATTATCGTGGTGCTGGTCGAGGCGCACGAATGGGCCGAAGCGCTGTGGGCCAGCGGGCGGCGACGCCTGTTCATCCCGTTGCCGGCGAACGATGTGGACCTGCCAATGGTGTCTATTCACGTGCCGGCGCACAATGAGCCGCCGGCCATGCTGATCGAGACGCTGAACGCCCTGGCGCAGCTGGATTATCCACGCTTCGAAGTCATCGTCATCGACAACAATACCAAGGATCCCGCCGTCTGGCAGCCGGTCGAGGACCATTGCCGTACCCTCGGCGAGCGCTTTCGCTTCTTCCACGTGGACCCCCTGGCCGGGTACAAGTCAGGCGCACTCAACTTTGCCCTCAGGCACACGTCGCCCGAGGCCGGAGTGATTGGCGTGATCGACAGCGACTACGTGGTCGCGCCGAACTGGTTGTGCGACCTGGTACCGCAATTCGGACAGGACGAAATAGCCATTGTGCAGGCGCCGCAGGATTACCGCGATGCCGGCGACAATGCCTTCAAGGCCATGTCCTATGCCGAGTACCGCGGTTTTTTCTATATCGGCATGATCACGCGCAACGACCGCAATGCCATCATCCAGCATGGCACCATGACGCTGGTGCGGCGCACGGCCCTTGAGGAAGTCGGTGGCTGGAGCGAATGGTGTATCACGGAGGATGCCGAACTGGGGCTGCTGATCCTGCGCCAGGGTCACGAGGCGATGTACATTCCGCGAAGTTATGGCAAGGGCCTGATGCCGGATACCTTTACCGGCTATCGCAACCAGCGCTTTCGCTGGGCCTATGGCTCGATGCAGATCATGCGCCGCCACGCAGGCGAACTGTTCGGCCTGGTAAAGAGCCGGCTTACTTCGGGTCAGCGCTATCACTTCATCGCCGGCTGGCTGCCATGGATTGCGGACGGTGTGAACCTGCTGTTCAATTTTGCGGCGCTGTTCTGGTCGTTCGCCATGGTATACGAGCCGCTTTCACTCGATCCGCCGCTGATCATCTTCGCCGTCCTGCCGCTGGTGCTGTTCTGCTTCAAGATGGCCAAGGTTTTCTATCTTTACCGTGGGGTACGCATCGTCGGCACTCTGCGCCAGACGCTGGCGGCTGCACTTGCCGGCCTGTCCCTGTCGCACACCATCGCTCGTGCGATCTGGCTGGGACTGTTTACGCGCTCCATACCCTTCATACGTACGCCGAAACTGGAACAGACCAGTGCATTCTGGCGCGCACTGTTATCGGCGCGCGAGGAAACACTGTTTGCCGTTGCCCTGTGGACGGCAGCTGCCGCAATCGGCTGGAAAAGCGGGGTAGGCATGCTCGACCTGCTGCTCTGGATCATCGTGCTGCTGGTGCAGTCGGTGCCCTACTTCGCCAGCCTGCTGGTGTCGGTAATCAGCGCTTTCCCGCGCCTGCCGGCGCGGCTGATGTGCGGCGGGGCATGTGACGAACATACCGCGGAGGTAGTTGATACCAGGTCCTGAGGCGATGCTCTCAGAATTTGACGAACACGCCTGCATAGGGGCCACTGAACTCGATGTCAGCGCTGTATGAGTCGAAATCCTCAAGGCCGAGTTTCAGATGCCGGTAGCCGAGATCGGCGCCGGCATTCCAGGGCGTGGTGTAGCTGGCTTGCAGCGTCACATCGTACAGGCGATTACCCTGGTAGCCGATAAAAGATCCGTTGGCGCCAAGTGACAGGCCGTTCAGTGGCAGGTCGACACCGAGGCCGGTATACAGCAGTGGTATCCAGCCCGTCACATCCGCGGTTTCCATACCTCCGCTGACGCTGCCAGGCACCCTGCTGCTTTCGATGTATCTTGCATTCAGGCCGATGTCGATGCTGGCACTGGTATCGAGGATGCTGTAGTAGAAAATGACGTCGCTTTGCCGGTATTGCACGCTGCTGTCGACATCCCCGCCAACGGTGAAGCTGCTGCCGCCGGAAACAAAAGTACGCGACAACCTACCGCGTGCATTCTCGTCGATACTGTGCTTGCTGACCATGGCGTGCGGCAGAAGTGGCAGCGAATGCACCAGCCGCAGGTAGTGGTTGCCGGAATTGAAGCTGCCGTACCCCTGATCGGGGTGCAGCTCGATGCTACTGGTAGCGTCATCGACGGGATCGCGCGCCAGGCCATTGGCATCCTCCGCGCTGGTCACGTCCGGCAGCAGCAATATGGCGATTATCGTTACCAGATTCACGCGCACTTCGTGTCTCCCTCAAGCTGACTGCTTGCGACACTAGCACGACCTGTCAGGCAATAACCGGACGTGGTTCACGCCCGGGCACGGTAGCGGTTGCGGCTGTCAGGATGCTTGCCCGTGTCGTAAATTTGCTACACTGGGCATATGTCTGTCTATCTGCAGAAGGAGTCCAGCCATGCACAAACGTATTCTGATCGCCCTGCTCGCCTTGCCGTTGCTGTTCGCGGGCCCGGAAAAATCCCATGCTGTCGACGGGGATGACCTGGCCAGGGTTGTCTACCATGCCGATTTCGCCGATCCCCGACGCTTCAGCGCCATGCTGACGAGCATCAACAACATGGTCACGTATTACCAGAACGACCTGATCGAATACGATGTGCGCATCGTGTTCGTTGCCCACGGTATCCGTTTCCTGACTGATGAGAAGCTTGCCGATACACCGTTTGCGGCTGACGCGGCACTGGAGGAACGGCGTGACAACATCAAGGGCCGCCTCGTATCACTGAACAGTGTGCAGGGGGTAAAGCTGGAGCTGTGCGACATCACCCGCAGCGGCATACGTCTGCCTGCTGACAAGTTGTACAAAAACGTGGTGCCGGTTCCCTCCGGTGTGGTGCGTATTGCCGAACTGCAACACGAAGGTTTCGCCTATATCAAGATCGAGTGAGTATCAGGTCGCCCCTGCACAGCCTGGCGGCGAATTGCCTTCACTCGGGATGCGAGAATCGTGCAGCGAAACGCCAGGATTCCTCCGCTGCGTTGACCAGCGTGGTGTCGGGCCCCAGCAGTTTCCGGCGCAGGCGCGGCGCCTGCACTCCCGGCCAACCATGGCCGCTGCCGCTCAGGCGCAGGTGTTCCACTGCACCGCCGGCCTGGCAGCCGGTATACACGAGACGCGTCACCGTTTGCCCGGCATCAGGACCTCTGCCCTCGCTGGCCGCCTGCGTCAGCGGTTGCGGCTGGCAACCATTGAATTGCGCCCAGCGTGCCAGACCCTGGCTGACCGGCTGGTGCTCGACGCGGTGATTGGTACCCGGGAAGTTCGGTCCCGTTCCGCCGTCGTACAGCGCACGCGGATCGTCCACGCTGTGGATGTGCAACACGGCGACCGGCCGTGCCGGGCTGAAGTGTGCCAGGTCCATGGCACCGCCAACCGGGATGATGGCACTGACACGCCCGGCCTGTTCGCTGGCGAAGCGGTAGGACATCATGGCGCCGTTCGAATGACCGGTCACATAGATACGTGCCTGGTCGATGGATGTGCGTGTTGCCAGGTCGTCAAGTACGGCGAGCAGAAATCCGCTGTCGTCCACGCCATGCCCGCGGGCCCAGCCGCAGCAGTGATCGCCGGCGTTCCAGGTCAGCAGGCGCCCCTTGAGGGGGCCGGTGCCGTCGGGATAGACCGCCAGAAACCGTTCCCGGTCTGCCACCGGATCGAGTGCATTTTCACGCTGGAATTGCCGGCCGCTGCCGCCACCGCCGTGCAGGGCCAGCATGACCGGCAGCGGCTGGCCGCGACGGTGCGGCGGGACATGCACATGATAGCGGCGCTGCAGCTCACCTTGCTGCAACGTGATGGTGTGATCGCCCGCTGTCAGCGGTTGCGTAACCTCCCCTGACAGGCCGCTGCCATGGCCGGCCGCCATACAGCCGGTTAGGCAGAACAGGCAGAAGCACAGCGCAATACCCGGGTTACGGCTCCGGGCGGCAATGCGGTCGTTCTTGACCGATGGCACGGCTTACTCGGCGTTAAAACCGAACCCCCGGTCGTGCACGTACACCAGCTTGCAGTCTTCCAGGTACTTTGCGTCATGGATCCTGCCGGCCCTGATATAGCCCGTGTCACCCTGTGCGAGCACCAGCGGCTCGCCATCAGCGACCAGGGAGTCACTCTTGCGGATGAAGAACTGGACGGCCATCCTGCCCTCCACCACCACGGTCATGTCGTCGCCCGGATGCGAATGTGGCGGTTCCGCACTGCCGGCATCCCAGCGCTCCAGCATGACTTCCACGCCGTCCGGATTGCCGGGGTGCGTGGTCCTGACCGTGAAGCCGGCCGGGGTATCGGGCACATTGACATGGTTTTTCCAGATGGCGCTGGTTTCCGAGGTGACGGTCGTGCCCTTGCCCATGTTGTCCCGGGACATGTTGATCTCCTGTGGTTTTAAATTAAGGTGCTGAAGCTAATCCGATTTTTACGATAGCGCAAGCAGCACGGCTGCCAAGCTGTTAATCTCCTGTTAAGTTTCCACACGTACACTAGCTGATTACGCTGTTACGGGATTGGCCTCCGGGGCCGGGGCCGCATGGAACACTGGACTGAATACACCCGCTTCACGACCGCCTTGCTGGTCATTCTCGACCCCTTTATCGCTATCCCGTTGTTCCTCACGCTGACCCAGGGACAGGATAACCGCCAGCGCATGCGCATCGCCTTCATCACCAGTGTCAGCGTGGGGGCGGTGCTGATTGCTGCGGCGCTATTCGGCGACAGCCTGCTCGCCTTCATGGGCACCAGCCTGGCTTCGTTTCGCGTGGGCGGCGGCATTGTACTGCTGCTGATGGCGCTGGCCATGTTGCGCGCCGAGTCTGACAACTTGCGCACCACGTATACCGAGAAGAAGACCGCCGAGGAATTGTCCAGTATTGCGGTCGTGCCGCTGGCGATACCGATGCTGGCCGGCCCCGGCGCCATCAGTACCGTGATTATCCAGATGCAGCGTTCCGCCCTGCCCCTGCACCCGTTCGTGGTTATCGGTTGTATCCTGCTGGTCTGTGTGGTGCTGTGGTTGGTCCTGAGCCTGGCGATGCAGATCGGCACCAGGCTGGGGCGGATCGGCATGAGCATCATCGACCGCCTGTTCGGGTTGCTGCTGGCGGCGATATCGATAGAGATCATCGCCAACGGCCTGCGCGGGCTGTTTCCGGTTCTGGGGTAGGAAATGCGAATTGGTATCCATAGTTTACTCTTGCTGGTGCTTGCAATGGTCGGCCAGGTGCAGGCAGAGAGTGCGGCGATGACGGATTATGATCCGCTCTCCCCCGCCTACCTGGAAGCAATCGATGCGAGGATCGGCGAGGTCACTATCGAGAACGCGAACATCTTCGATCTTGATGACCCAAAGGAAAACAATCTGCTGTTTCGCACGGCGAACCGGCTGCATATCCGCACGCTGCAGAGGATTATCCGCCGTCAGCTGCTGTTCAAGCCGGGTGACCTGTACTCGCAACGACTGGCTGATGAATCGGCGCGCATCCTGCGCAGCAACAATTACCTCGCGGATGCACAGATCACGCCGCAGCACTATGCAGATGGCACGGTCGATATTCTCGTGCACACCACCGATGTATGGACACTGAAGCCGAGACTCGATTTCGGTCGCAATGGTGGCAAAAACACCGGCACCATCGGCTTCGAGGAAAGCAATCTGCTCGGAACCGGCATTTCGCTCAGTCTGTTGCATGAGTCGGATATCGATCGTGAATCCAACAGGATCGAGTATCGGGATCGTGAGCTGGGTAACACGCGCTATGGATTGCTGGCCGCCTACTCCGACAGCGATGAGGGCAGTGGTTATCAGTTCGACCTGGGGCTGCCGTTTTATGCGCTGGACAGCCGCCGTTCGCACGGCCTGGCGGTGCTGAACGATGAACGTACCGATTCCCTGTATGACCGTGGTGATCCGCAGGCAGAATTTGGTCACCAGGAAGACAGCTACCGGTTATATGCCGGTTTCTCATCCGGCCTGCACGCCGGCTGGGTGAAACGCTACAGTGGTGGCCTCGGTTTCGAGGAAGACCGCTTCAGTCCGGGTGGCGACGCCACACTGCCCGCGGCGGGGATATTGCCGACTGACCGGAAATTCGTGTACCCGTTCCTGGCCGTTGAATTACTTCAGGATGAGTTTTCCGTGCTCAAGAATCACGACCAGATCGGGCGTGTGGAAGATGTGTTCCATGGCACGCGGCTGAATCTCCAGCTTGGCTATGCAAGTACCGGTCTTGGATCGCTCGACAATGCCGTGCTGCTGGACGCCGGTGCACACAAGGGCTTCGGCGAGCCGGGTGTCGACAGCCTGTTTACTTCGGCCGACCTGTCGACACGCTGGCAGGACGGGGAGGCGCAAAACCTGTTACTGAAGACTGCCGCCAGCTGGTACCACCGTCACTCGCCGCGCCGGCTGCTTTACAGTAGTCTGAACGCCGACATCGGCTCGAATCTCGACCTCGACAACCTGATTTATCTCGGTGGTGACAATGGCTTGCGTGGCTACCCCCTGCGCTATCAGGGTGGCGACAGCAGCATGCTGTTCACCGTCGAGGAGCGCTATTTCACCAACTGGTATCCGTTCCGGCTGTTCCGGATCGGCGGTGCGGTGTTCTTCGATGCCGGTCGTACCTGGGGCGATAACCCGGTGGGCGCGGCAAACCTCGGCTGGCTCAAGGATGCCGGCTTCGGTCTCAGGATAGGCAATAACCGCAACGGTTCCGGCAGGGTGATCCATGTCGACCTGGCATTCCCGCTCGACGGCGATAACAGTATCGACAGCGTGCAGTTCCTGGTCGAGGCCAAGGGATCATTCTGAACGGCTTGCTGCAATAGCTTGTCCGGACTACCTGACCACGGTGACGGTACAGGACGCGTGTGTGTCTGCACGCGCCACGGCAGCGGCGGTCAGTCAGCCGGCAACGAGCAGTGCCAGGGCCAGCAGTAACGGTGTCAGCACCGCGGCCCCGGCATTGGCGGCCAGGTAGAGCGGGTAGCGACCGATGTTGCCGTGATGCCGGACGGCACCGACCAGTGCCACGAACGCCAGCGCCAATGGCGCCAGCGCGGCCAGCGCCAATCCGGGCAGGAGTTCATAACGCACACCCAGCAGCAAGGTGGCGACGGCCGCACCGGCAGACAGGCCATAGACGACATTGGCTGCCGCCGTGCCATAGGCTATCGGAAAGTGGTTACGGCCGGCATTCGCATCGGCCTCGATATCGGGATACTGGTTCAACAGCAGCAGGTTGTTGACCAGTAAGAACGGCACCAGCGCCGTTGTCACCGACGCCGCGGATACGGCACCGGTCAATACGAAATGGGAGCCGATAACCATCAACAGCCCGAATCCCACGCCGGGCGCCAGCAGGCACAGCCAGGGCGAACGGTTGAGCCAGCGCGTGTAGGTGACGACCACCAGCAGGCCGGTCACGCCGGCGGGCAGCAGCACGAGGCCGCGCAGGTACAGGAACCAGGCGCCGGCCAGTATGACCACGCCCAGCGACAGCAGGCCGGTGTACAGCACGGTAGCAGCCAGTTCCGGGTGATCCGGCAAGGCCCCGCTACCGCCGCTGAACGGTGTCCTCTGCGTCTGCAAATCCAGTCCGCTGGTGAAATCATGATATTCATTCAGCGTGTTCACGCTGATATGCGCGAACAGGGCGGCGACGAACACCGCGAGCAGCAACGCGGGTTCGATTTGTTCCTGCATGCTGTGTGCCGTGGCATATCCGAGCAGCACGCAGGCCGGTGTCAGCAGCAGGAACGGCGGGCGCAGGGTCTGTAACAGGGGTGCGATTTGCATGAGCCGAAAGCGGATCTGACCGGGCGTGTTCAGCGCGTCACAGCCTGGCTGTGGCGACAGTCACGTACCCGAAACCGTGTGAATCGTGTTACCGGTCGCGGCACTATCACTTGCCGAAACCGGTCAACTGGTACTTTTGCAGCTTGCGGTACAGGGTGCGTTCACTGATACCCAGTTCCTCCGCTACCTTGCGCCGGTGGCCGCGGTACTTTTCCAGCATGAACGAGATTTGCTCGGATTCCATCTGCTTCAGCGAGCGCGCGTTGCCACTTCCCGGTGGAGGCCTGGTCTCGGGGCGTTCGTCGAACCGGATGTGTTCCGCCTTGATATGCCCGTCGGTACACAGCGACACCGCCCGTTGCAGGGTATTGCGCAGTTCGCGGATATTTCCGGGGTAGTCATGATTCAACAGGATATTGCGCGCATCCTCGTTGATATGGCAGCGGTAGGCAGCCGGATTCCGCATGCGCACCAGCAGCGCATCGGCAAGCGCCGGGATGTCATCCGTGCGCTCGCGCAGCGACGGGATCTTGTGCACGATGCCTGCAAGACGGTAATAGAGGTCGGAGCGGAAGGTGTTCTCCTGGATCTTTGCCAGCAGGTCATAATGCGTGGCAGTGATTATCCGTACATTCGATTTCAGCAGTTCGCGACCGCCGACCCGGCGAAAATGACCGGTTTCAATGGCGTTGAGCACTCGCCCCTGCAATCCCAGTGGCAAGTCGCCCACCTCGTCCAGGAACAGGGTGCCACCGTCGGCCTGGTCCAGCAGGCCGCGTCGGCGACCGACACAGCCAGCGAAGGCGCCGCGTTCGTGTCCGAACAGCTCGCTCTCGAACAGTGCCTCGTTGATTGCGCTGCAGTCAACTGTGATAAAGGCCCGACCGCTCCTGCCGGAGCGGTTGTGGATGTAGCTGGCAGCGAGACTCTTGCCCGCGCCGCTCTCGCCGACCAGCAGGATATTGACGTCCGAGTCCGCCGCGGTCGACAGTCCTTCGATGCAGTGCCTGAAGGCCACGGATCTGCCGATCAGTTTCTGCTCCTCGCAATCGAGTTCGGTGGCCTTCGCCAGGCGGATGACTTCCTCGCCAACATAGCGCGTGCCATCCGCACCGAGGATCGGATGGCCCTTGATCCGCACATGTTCGGGTTGATTGTGCTGGTCGAAATGTATATGCAGAACCTCGTAGCGTTCGTTGGTCTCCATAACCTTGGAGAGCGGACAGTCCTCGTTGTTCATGAAACACGGCGTATCGAAATGATGGGAGACCCTATGGCATTTGTGCCCGACCACCTTGTCATCGGTGGTTGCGTAGGAATCGCGGTAGGCCCTGTTGGCGGCAACAATGGTGAAGTTCTCGTCTATCAGGACAAAGGGATTCGAGTGCGAGTCGATAATTGACTGCAGGCTCAGGTCGGGCTTGCGTGGTTTATCCATGGCGGAACATCCCCCGGATATTCGTCAGAATGCTTATTCTCAAAAAAGCATAGCCCCAATTCCGCTAACTGACAAATTGACAGGATGCCGAGGCCAGTATGAATATTATAAATCTGAAATTACTGTGTGTTGCAGCAATTTATTCGAATCTTCATGAAATATGGCGGGGTTGCAGATGGCCATCCCGGCAGACACTCGCTATGCTGCTGCCATGCCTGCCCGGACGGGATAGGGTCCGGGGCGCGCCATCAGTCGGGGTAGATGGCCAGTTCGCGTTCGTGCTGATGCTGTTGCGGGTCGGCTATGGATTCGATACCGCGGATGGTGGCGATATAGGCATCCTGCAAGCCGTGTTCGATTGCGCCGCGCAGAACGTGTTCCCGGTACCAGTGAAAGGGACGCAGGCGTGCATCGATCCGGGTGGCGCAATAGGTGAAGGCTCGGTAATTCGTGCCGTTTTTACCGAGCACGGTTACCGTTTTCACGTCGTAACCGTTTCCCAGTCCTTCACATTCATCCAGGCACGGCTTCTCGGCTGCGGCGATCCTGTACACCACGCCGTGGAGCTCGTCGTGATCCTGACCGGTATAAAAGGCATCACATTTAGCCGAGCCATCCCTGCCACGCTTGTGGAAGCGCAAGGCATGCGCCGGCAGGCAGGCCACGGCAACGGCGCGTGCGGAGACGACGCGATTGAGCAGTCGCGGGGTCGACATGTTCGAGCCATAGGCGAAGTAGAACAGCACGGGCGGATCATGCTGTATCTCATGCGTATTCAACTCGACGTGATTCATGTCAGTCGTGCCGGTCATCGGCATACGGTAGCACAGCGGACTGCCGGCGTGCATGGCTGTATCGGGATCAGACGGCCCTTGCAGCCGCACCGATCCGGCGCGGTGCTGCTAGCCGGATTTGCGATAGGTACCGATCACTTCTGCCTGTGCGATAACGTGCCCCTCCATGGCGGCCTCTACTTCGCTCTTCGCGGGCCTGGGCATGACGGGCAGGACGACATCCAGTGCATAGAGCTTGTGGAAATAGCGGTGCTGCCCTACCGGCGGGCAGGGGCCGCCATAGCCGGTGCGGTTCCAGCTGTTGATGCCTTCCTGTGTGCCCGGTGGCAGGTCTGATGGCATGCAATCTTCCGGCAGGCCGCGCGTGCCGGGTGGCATGTTATACAGCACCCAGTGTACCCAGGTCGTACGCGGGGCCTCCGGGTCCGGCGCATCCGGATCATCGACGATCAGCACCAGACTGCGCGTCGTGTCGGGAACGCCGCTCCATGCCAGTGGTGGCGCGCGGTTCCTGCCTTCACAGGTGTAACGGGCAGGGATTTCACCACCCGGTATAAAGGCAGCAGAACCGAGTGTCATTGCCATGGCCGCCTCCGCAGGATTCGGGTCGACACCGGAAGCATAGCTCAAAACACTGCCCGTGATATGCCTGTGCCGATTCAGCGCTGCGGCTTTCTGCCGTACAGCAGGCGCAGTTCATCCTTGGCCCGTTCCAGGATGCGTCGCTGTTTCCCGTCCAGCTTGCTGCCGGCGCGATTGATGTAAAACACCAGCATCGACATGGCCGAGCGAAACGGCGGACTCTTGCGCCGGCTGCTCGATTCGGCCGAGCGCTGCAATGACCGGGCGATCTTTTTCGGGTCCGTCCACGTGAACACGCCCTCCTCCAGCTCCAGCGCATTGCTCTCCCGGGTAACCTTGCCGGACCAGCGCGTGACGGGGGCTGTTTTCGGTTTGCTTGTCATCGGTCAGGACCCGGCGCTGGAAACCGGCCGCCGGGATCATGAAATAACACGATAACCGCCGACCGGAATAGCATCCAGTGACCACTCCCCCACCCGGTAGCGGATAAGCCGCAGCGTCGGATATCCGACGTGTGCGGTCATGCGCCGCACCTGCCGGTTGCGGCCTTCGGTTATGGTCAGGTCCAGCCAGCTGGTCGGGATGGCCTTGCGACTGCGGATCGGCGGATCGCGCGGCCAGATGTCGGGAGGCTCGATCAGCGTCACTTCGGCCGGGCGCGTCATGCCGTCCCTGAGCGCTACGCCACTGCGCAGTTTTTCGAGTGCCTGCGCATCGGGTATCCCCTCGACCTGCACCCGGTAGCCTTTCGCCTTGGCGAACCCGGGATTGCTGATGCGCTGTTGCAGGCGGCCGTCGTTTGTAAGCACCAACAGGCCCTCGCTGTCGTAGTCGAGCCGCCCGGCGCAGTAGACGCCGGGTATGTCGATGTAGTCAGCGAGCGTGTTCTTGTCACCCTCGCCGGTGAACTGCGACAGCACCCTGAAGGGTTTGTTGAACAGGATAATCACAAATGATGAATGAGCCGGTCACAGCATGGAACGGCATGTAGACAAAAGTCTAGCTGTCGAGTTTCGCCGCAGGTATTTCGTACAGGCATCAGCCATATAGCCGTGAACGCATGACGCCATGTTTGCCCGAAGCATCCGGTTGCAGCATGGAACATAGCGATGCGTCATAGATGCGTCATATTTGTCAGGGGTTGTAACGGATGCGTCAGGGTTTAGAATAACACGCGTTTTGTTGATACAGGACTTGACCAATATCAATGAAAATATTGCACTGACTGGCATTATCCACACACCAATTCATGCAAGGAGATGAGATATGGGTGAAACAGGCAAATTGGCGAAACTGCTGAGCACCAGCAGGGACCGCCATGAAATCGAGGACTGGATGTTCACGCTGACCCCGCTGGGTGTTGCGTTCGTGTTCTTTATCGTCTTCATCCTGAGCTCGGATATCACCAACAAGAGTCTCGTCATGGTGGTTGGCACCGCGGCAGGATTTGTCGGCCTGCAGAGCTACTGGGTCTTCAGAGGCTGGCGCAAGAATCACGCAATCACGGTACTGATGGGCCTGCTCAGTATCGCACTGGTACTGGGGCTCGTCTGGTTCTATACACAGTTCAGTCTGCTGGTGTAAATCAGGGCGGTGACGGCCGGATCCGGCCGTCACGCCCCTTCCTCCTTCATGCGGCCGTCGTCGCCGTGCCAGGCGCCGGGATATCCTGACGGCAATTACCGCTTTTCATCGACACAGGGGCAAACCGCCGTGCCACCCCGTTCGATCCAGCCATGGAGCATTCGCCCGGGCGTGAACCGGCTGGCACATCGGCCGGTGGCATCGATGACGATAACACCGCCCCGTCCGCTGACTTTTCGTACCAGGTAGTCGATACCGGCACTGGCCGCGCGGGCGGCGTCGTGGCCCTGCAGTTCGATCAAGTCGGCGATGGTCTTCGCCAGCACGGTGCGCATGAAATCCTCGCCGTGGCCGGTCGTGGACACGGCGTAGCTGGCATTGTCGGCATACACGCCCGCGCTGAGGTCGCACCCGTCCATGATGGCCGCATCCATTTCGACCTTGCCGTGTTCGTTGAGCATCGACCCGCGGCCGGCGTTGAACAGCGGATCGTCCTCGAGCAGGCTTGCACAACGCTCGACTGCCTGCAGGGCGGTGCCCCCGGTGGCCAGGATGCCCGGGCCCTGCGCCAGTATGCCTTGTACACAGTCCATGCAGGCAGCACGATCCACGGCGCGCTGTGCTTCTTCCGCGGTCACGGCGCCGCCATGGATCATCAGCGAGTAGCTTGCTGTCACGTCGACGGCCCCGCAGTTGATGCCTGCAGGTGATATAGCACCGCGCTGCTAGGCTTTGAGCAGGGTCCAGACACCGATACCGATAAAGCCCGCCGCGGCGACATAGCGCAGGACTTTTTCGCTGATGTATTCGGCCACCAGCCCGCCGGCAAGCACGCCGATACCGGATGCCACGATCAGGGCCAGCGAGGCCCCGAAAAACACCGTCAGCTTGCTGACCTCCCTGTCGGCCGCAAACAGCATGGTCGCCAGCTGGGTCTTGTCGCCGAGCTCGGCGATGAAAACAGCGCTAAATACGGTCAGCAGGATTTTATAGTCCACGACATTATTTTCTCCGGAAATGCATTGCACTCGCGACTCGTCCGGTAGTGACCTGTTGTCCCTGTACAGGCTGTCGCGCAGCCGGTGGCAGCAGGTCCCGGCGCACCGGTCGCTTGCAGTATAGCCCCGCTGCGGCGCCATGGTTACCCGTTAAGCGGGCGCATCACTGTCGCAGAGCGCAGCGCTTCGAAGCGCTGCCTGCTTTGATCCCGGGCAAGCCAGCCAGCACCGTTCGCTGGTCAGGACGTTTGGCGGGAGCCGCGTGCCGGCCCGGGTTGAGTACGGCGCATGTTGGGTCGCGTGCCTGGCCAGGCGGATACGGCTGGCAGGGCGGGGATCAGGCCAATTGCACCGAAACCATCCGCGGAAGGTGCCGGTAACCTTTGGCTCCCGTTGTTCTGTTAGCGGCCCTGTTTTCAGTTACGGATAAATGCGCCGGTAGCGGTAGCTGACGTCAGGCCGCATCTGTTCATATTGCTTGCTGCGCGCCTCTGCCATGTCGCGGTACCACTGGCTGCGCGCCTTGTTCCACTGCCGGCGCTCCTCTGCCGCGGGGTTATTCCACCAGCGGCGCTGGCTCTGCCAGCGTTCCATGTTCTCCCGCCGGACCCTGGCGGCTTCCCTGATTTGCGCAATGCGCCGGTTTTGCTCGGCGTGCCTGCTGTAGCGATGACGGGTGCGCGATTGCTCCTCCGTCGCGGACGACTCCGCGGCGGGGGCTTCCGCCGCAGGCTCTGCGGCGGTGCCGGTCTCTGCGGCCAGGGCTGTGTGCAGCGTAGCGCCGCTGCCGTACAGGGCAAGTGCGACCAGCATAGCGGTCAGGGTGGATGTCGATTTGTCAGGTTTGTTCATGATGTTCTCCTGGCTCGACGCCGCGCCGGGGCCGGGCAATAGTGACTGGGACGATACGACCCTACCGCCAACCGCTCCCTGATATCCTTGACGCGCATCAAACCGGGACGGTTTCAGCCCGTGAACGGCAGCCGGTCAGGGTCCAGCAGCGAGAGGCCGCCGCGTTGCAGCCTGGCCAGTTCACGCTGTTCGTATTCATTCAGCAGTCGACTGATACCCCGCTCCAGGTTGCTGTGCCGAGAGTGCCGGGTTTATTGTGCGGCAACCAGCCGCGCCAGTTCATCCAGGGCGAGGCTTGACCTGTTCAGGCTGAAGGTAGCCCTGGTCTGTCCCCAGGGCCAGCGCAGAAAGGTCACGTTAAGTGCGCGTCCCGTGCGTATCTGTTGCAGCAGGTTGTTATCGGCAATCACGCAACCGGTAGCGTTTTGTGCGCCGAGCTGAATGGGCGGGTTGCTGTCGACCTGCAGGCTGACGCCTTTCACGGGATAGTCATGTCCGAATATGCACACGGAACGGGTGGGCCTGGGTTCACCCTTCAACCAGGAGATCCAGAGCACCGGTGTCGGATGATAGATCTCGTCGCCATAGGACTCGGTAATCTTGCCGTAGGTTTCAGCCGTGCATTGGGTCGAGAAGTTGACCTCCTCGTAGAGACAGTCCACGCGCCAGTTGCCGAAATTCACCCTGCGCTCGCGTACCCCCTGCCGTTTTGTTTGCACTGTGCGCTCTTGCGCGGTACTGGCCGGCTGGTCTTCGGTGGCAGTACCGGCCGGGAAATTGGCGCAACCGGTGGCCAGCAGGGAAATCAGAAACAGGCTTGCAGGAAATTTCATGGCTCACTCCAGCGCGACGGAAATCAGTAAAATGGGGGCAGAACCCGATTATTTATCAGATTGCCGGATTCATAAAGGCGCCGGGACATATTTTTAGCTATATTTCGGGTTACCGATCCTGAACTCACTTATTCCCGCGGAGGAACCATGTTGCGATTCTTATCGACATTCCTGCTGTTGCTGGCGTGCCTGCCGGTCCAGGCGGCCGTCATTGGCCAGGAAGTCTCCTACCAGGCCGGCGATACCGGGATGAAAGGCTATCTGGCCTGGGATGATGCCGTGCAGGGCAAGCGTCCGGGGGTGCTGGTCGTGCACGAGTGGTGGGGGCACAATGCCTACGCACGCCGGCGTGCCGAGATGCTTGCTGCCCTGGGTTATACCGCGCTGGCGGTCGACATGTACGGTGCGGGCAAGACCGCTGACCATCCCGAGGACGCCGGCAAGTTTTCCGGTGCCGTGCGCAAGGACCTGCCGCTGATGAAGGCACGCTTCGATGCGGCACGCCATTTTCTCGATGAACAGCCCACCGTGGACCCGAAAAAGAATGCCGCCATCGGCTACTGCTTCGGCGGCAGCGTCGTACTGGAGATGGCGCGCCAGGGCGAGGATCTCGCCGGGGTGGTGAGTTTCCACGGCAGCCTCGGCGGGCTTGGCCCGGTCAGTGACAAGGTGAAGGCGAAGATCCTGGTTGCCAATGGCGCCGATGATCCGTTCGTGACGGCGGAGCAGATCGAGCTCTTCAGGCAGGACATGGATGCCGCGGGCGCGGACTACGAGTTCATCAACTATCCCGGTGCAAAGCACAGTTTCACCAACCCGGATGCAGACGGCATCGGAAAAGAATTCGGCTTGCCGCTGGCCTACAATGCCGACGCCGATGCGGCATCGTGGCAGGCGATGCGGGATTTCCTCAAGACTATCTTCAAATGACAGTGCAGCGGATCAGGGGCGGTTATCGCGCCGGCCGGTTGCACGTACAACCTGCCCCGGGTTGTGCCGGCGATTTCAGTTCGAGACCCCCGTCTGGCCGGTTCACCCGCGAGACCCCCTCTCTGCATACAGGGCCGCTGCCCTGTCCTGCCTTCCCGGAGTGCATTTGCCCGGCGGGCGGTCATTACAGGCGATTTACAGCTGAAAATACCGTCTTGTGTTGAGGTTACATGCCGGTTACGACACTATTGACGGTATGCGGCTGACAATACCGAGAGGAGCGAGACCCCATGGATAAAGGCGTGACCAATATCGCTGTTTTGTTGCTGATACTTGTATGCTTCTGGATTTTCTTTCTCTGGAAGAACTCCCGCAAGCTGAACAGCGACATCAAGCAGGTCGCACAACAGCACAGTCTCATCCGGCATGACGACCCTGTGCGCAATCTGTGCAGGGCGATCCACCTGATCAATCCGAACGTCTCGGCCGGCGTCGATTTCGTTATCCGGCATGATCACCCGGACCGGGACCCGGTCATCGCCCAATGGAATGCCGATGCCCCGCGACCGACAGACGAGCAAATAAGGAACGCACTGAAAGAGGTCGCGAGTACCTACCACGAGCAGGAATACGCCGACATGCGCCGGGCCGAATATCCGAGCATGGAGGAGCAGCTGGAGGCGGCCTACGAGGCACGCCAGGGTAACAACGCCAGGCAGCTCGAGGTCGACGAGAAGATCCGCCGCGTCAGGGAGAAATACCCCAAGTCGGACGAGTGTGGGTAGACTGGCGCGTGGGCATGCGCTGGCCTTGTATGTCCTGCCAGCGCCGGTCCGGACATCAGTCGCACGACGTCAGAGCAGCACCCAGCTGCCATCCTGCTGCCGGCAGGCACGGCCGTACACCTGCTCCAGTCGTCCACCGATCGAGGCGCGCGTGCTGTACTCACGGCAATAGCGGCCATCCGGGGCGCGGTAGGTGTTCTGCGGTGTAACCTGGTAATCGGCGCCGTTGTCCGGATTGCGCCAGCGGACCGGGGTCCGGTCCGGCGCGTGCTCCAGGGTCTGACCGATGCATTGCTGGTCGCTGGCATTCATGCTGCGGCCGATTGACCGGCCGACCAGGATGCCGATAACCGTACCGGCGATAGTTGCTGCGGTACGGCCCGATCCCTTGCCGACCTGATTGCCGGCAATACCACCGACCACGCCGCCCAGCAAGGCACCGAGCGTGTCGCGATCGCAACGTCCGCCAAGAATGAATCGATTCTCGTACTCACGACCGTGCCAGGGCAGGATTGGTGGGTAGTCATGCTGATCCCGGTGCTTGTTGCGGTAGCCGTGCGCGGGCGCCCACGGTGGCGGCTTGGCCAGCACTGGACTGGCGATAGTCAGTACCAGTGTTGCGGCCAGTGCTGATTTCACGATGCCTTGCAGTCTCTGATTCATGATTGCCCTGCTCCCGATAAAGCTGGTCTTGAATGGTCAATTGAAACACGGGGTGAATACTGTGCGCTGTCGCCGGTTTCATCCTGTCCTGGCGGCAGAATTGACGCCAACCTGAGTCGCGTTGGTAGTACCCGGCCCGGAATCCGGCAGCTGTCATACAGCACGCTGACCGTACCGTCCGGCTGTGACGGGATGGCGGACGAGAGCGATCAGGGAACGTGCCCGTTGCGTCAAACCTCGTAGCCCAGCACCGGCGACAGCCAGCGTTCCGCCTCGCTGAGGCTCATGCCCTTGCGCTGTTGCGTAGTCCTCGACCTGGTCGCGGCCGATCTTGCCGACTCCGAAGTAGCGTGCCTCGGGGTGCGCGAAGTACAGGCCGGACACGGAGGCGGTCGGCAGCATGGCGAAGCTCTCGGTGAGCGTCATGCCGGCATTGCCGGCGGGATCGATCAGTTCCCAGAGGGTGGCCTTCTCGGTGTGGTCCGGGCACGCCGGATAGCCGGGCGCGGGGCGAATGCCGCGGTATTCCTCGCGGATCAGTTCCTCGTTGCTGAGGCTCTCCGCCGGTGCATAGCCCCAGAATTCCTGGCGCACGCGTTCGTGCATGCGCTCGGCGAAGGCCTCGGCCAGCCGGTCGGCCAGCGCCTTGAGCAGGATACTGTTGTAGTCGTCGTGGTCGGCCTCGAAGGCGGCAACCCGTTCCTCGATGCCGATGCCGGTAGTGACGGCGAAGGCGCCGATGTAATCCTCGACGCTCGAGCCTTTCGGTGCGATGAAATCGGCCAGCGCGTAGTCCGGCGCGTCGCCGCGGTGCGCCATCTGCTGGCGCAGGGTGTGGAACACGGTGCGCACGCTGCTGCGCGACTCATCGGTGTACAGTTCGATGTCGTCATCGTTGACGGTACTGGCCGGAAACAGACCGATCACCGCCCGCGCCCGCAGCCATTTTTCGTTGACGATCATTTTCAGCATGGCCTTGGCGTCTTCATACAGACGCGTGGCCTCGCTGCCGACGGTTGCATCATCGAGGATCTGCGGGAACCTGCCGGACAGTTCCCAGGCCTTGAAGAACGGGCTCCAGTCGATGTACCGGACCAGTTCGGCCAGCGGATAGTCGTCGAATACCCTGAGCCCTGTGAAAGCGGGCTTCGTCACCTTGTAGTGGCTCCAGTCGGTGGCGAACCTGTTGGCGCGCGCCTGCGCCAGGCTCAGCAGTTTGCGTTCCTGTTGCTGGGCGGCACGCTGTTCGCGCAGTGCCTGGTAGGTGTCCTTGATGTCCTGGATGTAGGCCGTGCGCCGGTCCTCGCTCAGCAGGCTGCTGGCCACTCCCACGGCGCGCGAGGCGTCCGGCACGTACACCACTGCGCCGGCATAGTTCGGATCGATCTTCACCGCCGTGTGGATGCGCGAGGTGGTCGCACCGCCGATCAGCAGCGGCAGCGTGAAACCCCGGCGCTGCATCTCGCGCGCCGATGTGCACCATCTCGTCCAGCGACGGCGTGATCAGCCCGGACAGGCCGATGATATCGACCTGTTTCTCCTTTGCCGTTGTCAGGATCGTCTCGGCCGACACCATGACGCCGAGGTCGATGACCTCGTAGTTGTTGCACTGCAGCACCACGCCGACGATGTTCTTGCCGATGTCGTGCACATCGCCCTTCACCGTGGCCATCAGAATGGTGCCATTGGTTTGCCTGACGTCGCCCTTTTCCGCTTCCATGTACGGCATCAGGTAGGCGACGGCCTTTTTCATGACGCGCGCGGACTTCACCACCTGCGGCAGGAACATCTTGCCGGCGCCGAACAGGTCGCCGACCACGTTCATGCCGTCCATCAGCGGCCCCTCGATGACATCCAGTGGCCGGCCGGCCTGCAGGCGTGCCTCCTCGGTGTCCTGCTCGATGAAATCCGTGATGCCCTTGACCAGCGCGTGCGCCAGGCGCTTGTTGACCTCCCACTCGCGCCACTCCTGGGTCTCGGCCTGCTGTACGCCCTTGCCGTCGCCGCGGAACATGCTCGGCGATCTCCAGCAGCCGTTCCGTGGCATCGGGACGGCGGTTCAGCACCACGTCCTCGACGCGTTCGCGCAGTTCCCCGGGGATCTCGTCGTAGATGGCCAGCTGGCCGGCGTTGACGATGCCCATGTCCATGCCGGCCTTGATGGCGTGATAGAGGAACACGGCGTGGATCGCCTCGCGCACCGGGTTGTTGCCGCGGAACGAGAACGACACGTTGGACACACCGCCGGAGACCAGCGCATGCGGCAGCTTCGTCTTGATGTCGCGCGTGGCCTCGATGAAATCGCGGCCGTAGTTGTTGTGCTCCTCGATGCCGGTGGCGACGGCGAAGATGTTCGGGTCGAAGATGATGTCTTCCGCCGGGAAGCCGACCTGTTCGGTCAGTATCCGGTAGGCGCGCTGGCAGATCTCGACCTTGCGCGCGCGGGTGTCGGCCTGACCCTGCTCGTCGAAGGCCATGACGATGACAGCGGCGCCGTAGCGCCGGACCAGTTGCGCCTGCTCGGATGAATTCCGCCTCGCCCTCCTTCAGGCTGATCGAGTTGACGACGCCCTTGCCCTGGACGCATTTCAGGCCGGCCTCGATGATCTCCCACTTGGACGAGTCGATCATGATCGG
Source organism: uncultured Gammaproteobacteria bacterium (assembly GCA_963748215.1). Taxonomy (GTDB): domain Bacteria; phylum Pseudomonadota; class Gammaproteobacteria; order UBA9214; family UBA9214; genus UBA9214. The sequence continues at coordinate 512,934 of CAVVHS010000006.1, forward strand.
CACGCGCGAGATGTCCGGCTCGGCGGCGATCAGGTTGAGGAAGCGCACCATGGCCGCCTGTCGAATCCAGCATGCCCTCGTCCATGTTGACGTCGATGATCTGGGCGCCGTTTTCCACCTGCTGGCGCGCCACGTCCAGCGCGGTCTCGTAGTCGCCTTCCATGATCAGGCGCTTGAACAGGGCCGAGCCGGTGACGTTGGTGCGTTCGCCGACATTGACGAACAGCGATTCCGGACCGATGTTGCACGGCTCCAGGCCGGACAGGCGGCACTGCGGCCCCGATGTCGGGCAGCTTGCGCGGCGGATGCCGGCCGACCGCCTCCGCGATGGCCTTGATGTGTGCCGGCGTGGTGCCGCAGCAGCCGCCGATGATGTTGACGAAACCGTTCGCTGCCCACTCGCCGAGTTCACGCGCCATGGCCTCCGGCGTCTCGTCGTATTCGCCGAATTCGTTCGGCAGGCCGGCGTTGGGGTGCGCGGAGACATAGGTTTCGCGACATGCCGCGACAGCTCTTCCACGTACTGGCGCAGCTGCTCGGCGCCCAGCGCGCAGTTGAGACCGATCGACAGCGGCCGCGCATGACGCAGCGAGTTGTAGAAGGCCTCGGTCAGTCTGGCCGGACAGCGTGCGCCCGGACTGGTCGGTGATGGTGCCCGAGATCATCACCGGCAGGCGGGTGCCGGCTTCCTCGAAGAACTGTTCGACGGCGAACACCGCCGCCTTGGCATTGAGCGTGTCGAAGATGGTCTCGATCAGCAGCAGGTCGACGCCGCCCTCGACCAGTCCGTGCGTCGCTTCGGCGTAGGCCGCGACCAGGTCGTCGAAGCTGACATTGCGGAAACCGGGGTCGTTGACGTCCGGCGAGATCGACGCGGTGCGGTTGGTCGGCCCGAGCACGCCGGCGACGAAGCGCGGCTTGTCCGGCGTCTGCTGCGTGAATTCGTCTGCGACAGCGCGCGCCAGACGCGCGGCGGCGACATTGATTTCATGGCCCAGCTCCTCCATGCCGTAGTCGGCCATCGCCACGCGTGTGGCGTTGAAGGTGTTGGTCTCGATGATGTCCGCGCCGGCCTCGAGGTACTGGCGATGGATGTCGGCGAATGATCTGCGGCCGGGTCAGCGACCAGCAGGTCGTTGTTGCCCTTCAGGTCACTCGGCCAGTCGCCGAAACGCTCGCCGCGGTAGTCCGCTTCGCCCAGCTTGTGGCGCTGGATCATGGTGCCCATGGCACCGTCCAGGAACAGGATGCGTTGCTCGAGTAATTTTGTGATTTTTGTCATTGCTAACAGCAGGCTGGCTTTAAACGTGCAAGTCTAACATGGACGTTTTGGATAATTGCATTGATCCTTAACTGAAAACAGCTGTTATCGCGAACGACGGGAGCTACACCATCGCAGCGCCCCGTGATTCTCAAGACCACAAAATATCGGGGTTCTCCATGTTTTCATACCCCATATCTAGTAATATAATCGTTCAGCAGTAAAGTTGCTGAATTATTTCCTAAAATCAGGGGCAGGTGTTGATCGGTAACGTCACGACATGAAACGCACATGTGCCATGCTGGCTCTGGTATGTGCCCTGCTCGGGCCGGGAGAAGTGCGTGCCGCGTCGGACGACATGTTCGGCATGATGTTCCGCATGATGCTGACCATGATGAATGTCATGTCCGATGCCATGCTGGGTAATAACGTCGGCGTGGGAAACAACAACTGGTCTGACAATCTTGGCGGCGGGCTGAACTCGTTCAACGTCGGCATGAACGCCTTTCCGATGATGTCTGGCTTCGCTTCGCCGTTCGATACCTTTGGCATGTCACCCTGGTCCGGGATGTCGGGCATGTCACCCTGGTCCGGGATGTCGGGCATGTCACCCTGGTCCGGGATGTCAGGCATGTCACCCTGGTCCGGGATGTCGCCCCGGTCGATGCCAGGGGGCAACAACGCCTGGCGCAACCCGTTTGGCAGTGGCTATCCGGGGATGTTTCCGGGTAGTAGCACGCGGCCGTTCGGTAACACCACCTATGGCTACCCGTCGAACCAGGGCGCCTACGCTCCGGGTACCTGGAATCGCAGCGGCAGTCCCTACCAGGGCGCATCGATTCTCGACGGGCGCTGGTACGGCAGCAGCGGAGAAGTCCTCCAGATCCGCGGTAACCGCTTTCGCCTGCAGCAGGGCAAGGTCGGGATCAATGGCAACATCACAGTGCAGAACGACATTGTCAGCATGTACAGCCCGCAGACCAATTCCGTGACACGTTACACCTTCATGCGCAACCAGTCGGGACTGGTGCTGCAGGACGCCTCCGGTACGTTGCTGCGCTTCACCAACAAGCCGGTCAACGGCATTGTGCATATATTCTGATTTACCAGGAAAAATAATTCGCCACAGAGGGCACAGAGTTTACAATTCCTCGAGAGAATTTTATCTATGTTTGCTCTGCTCTCAAGCCCTGCAACTGTGGGAATGAATTAAGGAAGCTTTGATTAATCCGACATTCCGGGCGAACCCCGGACTTGATCCGGGGGGAGACCCGGAATCCAGGAGTTACAATTCAGGCCGTTACTGGATTCCGGCCTCGGAATTTGCTTCCTGCGTCGCTCTACCTCCTCGGTAACTGCTCCATGCGTTACTCTACCTCCTACATCCATGTAGTCGTGCATCCATGCAGTCGTCCGCCGGAATGACGATCATTGAATTAATCAGAGCTTCCTTGATTACCTCTGTGTGCTCTGTGGCGTTTTGACCGGCCTGAAGTCGCGCAGGATGCGGTGAGCCTGCGAACCGCATCGTTCAATTTCAGATGATTTTCTCAGTGTTCTCTGTGGTGAAGCTGAACGGCTTGATGTTCACGCACCGATGACCGTAACGTCTCCCATGTAGGGTTGCAATGCCGGCGGTATGCGTATCGAGCCGTCGGCCTGCTGGTAGTTCTCCATGACTGCGACCAGCGTGCGGCCGACGGCCAGTCCGGAGCCGTTCAGCGTGTGCAGCAGTTCCGGCTTGCCGGTCTCCGGATTGCGCCAGCGCGCCTGCATGCGGCGCGCCTGGAAGGCCTCGAAATTGCTGCACGAGGAAATCTCGCGGTACTTCTGCTGGCCCGGCAGCCACACCTCCAGGTCGTAGGTCTTGGCGGCGGAAAAGCCGATATCGCCGGTGCACAGCGCGACCACGCGATACGGCAGCTCGAGCTGTTGCAGGATGGCCTCGGCGTGACCGGTGAGTTCTTCCAGTGCTGCCCAGGAATCCTGCGGCCGCACCAGCTGCACCATCTCCACTTTCTCGAACTGGTGCTGGCGGATCATGCCGCGCGTATCCTTGCCATAGGAGCCGGCTTCGGAGCGGAAACACGGTGTGTGGGCAGTAAAGCGCAGCGGCAGGTCGTCGGCATCGACGATGGTGTCGCGGGCCAGGTTGGTGACCGGCACCTCGGCCGTCGGGATGAGGTAATACGCGTGCTCGCCGGCAGTCCGGAACAGGTCTTCCTCGAATTTCGGCAACTGCCCGGTGCCGCGCAGGCTGTCGGCGTTGACCAGATACGGCACATAGACTTCCCGGTAGCCGTGCGCGCGGGTATGCGTGTCGAGCATGAACTGGATCAGCGCCCGGTGCAGGCGTGCCAGCGGGCCCTGGATGACGCTGAAGCGGGAACCGGTGAGCTTGGCCGCCGTTTCGAAGTCGAGCAGGCCGAGGGCCTCGCCGAGATCGACGTGGTCTTTGGGCTCGAAATCGAATGTGGGCGGCTCACCCCAGCGCCGGATTTCGGGATTGTCCTCCTCGCCCCTGCCCTCCGGCACGCTCTCGTGCGGGAGATTGGGAATGTCCAGCAGGACGGCATTGAGCTCATCCTGCAGCGCGGCAAGCTGTTCCTCGGCGGCCTTGAGCTGGTCGCCGAGCCCCTCGACCTCTGCCAGCAGTGGCGCGATATCCTCGCCCGCGGCCTTGGCCTTGCCGATGCCTTTCGAACGTTTGTTGCGTTCGGCCTGCAGTTCCTGGGTCTGCACCTGGATGGCCTTGCGCCGCTCCTCGAGCGCCCGCAGCGCGGCGGTATCCAGTGCGTAGCCGCGCCGGGCCAGTTGTGTTGCGACGGCATCGAGTTCGGTGCGCAGGAGTCGGGGATCGAGCATGGCAGTCCTTGTGGGAGAGGTCGGGTTAACGATTCAGGGGCAGGATTGTAATGCAGGAGCCGGCAGACTGGCGAATGCCCCCTCCCTTCGGCAGTCGCGACCGGCCTCGCGCGCGTGGTTTAGGCCTGCAGCGTGGCTGGCCAGCTGACGATGTGACCCGGCTCGAAATCCCTGCCGATGTGCGCCAGGATATTTCTGACCCGCTGCGGTTCGTCAAAGAATTCAACCACCAATGGCAGATCCAGTGACATGTCCAGCAGGCTGGATGAATGCAGCTTGCCGGACCGGCCGAAGCCGCTGATGCCGCGGAACACGGTCACGCCTCTGACCTTTTCCTCATCGTGCAGGCGGTTGAGCAGGCCTGCCAGGCGGCCCTCGCCTTCGGTCAGGTAGACGCGGACAAAGATAACCTCGAGTTCGTTCATAACTGCCTCGCAGCGAATACGCCGAGTCCGGCGGCGAAGATACACACAATCACGCTGACCAGGACATTGGCCAGCGCCCTGCTCATCTGCCCGGATTCCAGCAGGTTCAGTGTTTCGATGGAAAAGGTCGAGAAGGTGGTGAACGCACCGAGCACACCGATCAACAGGAAGGCGCGCAGAGCGGGACCTGCGGCCATGCGCTCGATGAGCCAGATATACAAAAAGCCCATCAGCAGACTGCCGATCACGTTGACCGTCAGCGTGCCGAAAGGAAAAGCCGCGCCGAGCCGGCCGTGCACAGCCACCGAGGTCCAGTAGCGCAGCAGTGCGCCGATGGCACCGCCGGCGGCGATAGCAAGGAGCTGGTTCATTTCCGCGCGGATGTGCTCATGCGGCTATGTTACATCCGATAAACCCTGCAGGCACGTATGATTTTCCCCGCAGGCAGACCTGTCAGGCACGCTTGAGGATGATCACGGATGCAGTCAGCTTACAAGCAACACACGCAGAAAATATTCTCTGTGTCCCCGTTGATCTCTGTGGCGATGCACATTGCGTCTTGGTATGAGATTTCTGAAAGATCGCGGGCGCGTTCTGCTCCCGCAATCATTTTTTTGAATGTTTGCGGTCCAGCTCGCGCAAATGCGCCAGCTTCTCGGCAATCTTTATTTCCAGGCCGCGCGGCACCGGCCGGTAGTAGTGCGGTGTTCCCATGCCGTCCGGGAAATAGGTCTCGCCGGCCGCGTAGGCCTCGGGTTCATCGTGTGCGTAGCGGTACTCACGGCCGTAGCCGAGTTCTTTCATGAGCCGGGTCGGTGCATTGCGCAGGTGCACCGGCACTTCCAGCGAACCGGTCTTGCCGATCTCGCTGCGCGCCGCGTTATACGCCATATATGCGGCGTTGCTCTTGGCCGCGCAGGCCAGGTAGAGCACGGCCTGCGCCAGCGCCAGCTCGCCTTCCGGGCTGCCGAGGCGTTCCTGGACGTCCCAGGCATTCATGCAGAGTTGCAAGGCGCGCGGGTCGGCATTGCCGATGTCCTCCGAGGCCATGCGCACGATGCGCCGCGCGAGGTAGAGTGGATCGCAACCGCCATCCAGCATGCGCACCAGCCAGTACAGCGCGGCATCGGGACTGGAGCCGCGCACCGATTTGTGCAGCGCGGAAATCTGGTCGTAGAAATCGTCGCCGCCCTTGTCGAAGCGCCGGGTGCCGCCGCTGATGACCTCGTTGAACACGGTCTCGGATATGACGGCCTTGCCGTCCGCCTCCTCGGCGAGATCGGCGGCTATTTCCAGCAGGTTCAGTGCGCGGCGCGCGTCGCCGTCCGCGGCCACGGCCAGCCGGTCGAGCCAGTCATCGGCAATGGCCAGCCGGCGAGCGCCCAGTCCGTAGTCGGGATCGGCCAGTGCGGCATCGATGATGGCACGCAGTGCCTCGGGCTCCAGCCGCTTCAGCACGTAGGTGCGCACGCGTGACAGCAGGGCGCTGTTCAGTTCGAATGACGGGTTTTCGGTGGTGGCACCGATGAAGATTAGCGTGCCGTCCTCCACATAGGGCAGGAAGGCGTCCTGCTGCGACTTGTTGAAGCGGTGCGCCTCGTCGACGAACAGGATGGTCGGACGCCCTTCCAGGTCGCGTACCTGCTGCGCGGTGGCGACCGCGGCACGGATTTCCCTGACCCCGGCCAGTACCGCCGACAGGGTGAGGAATTCCGCGTTGGTCTGTTCGGCCAGCAGCCGTGCCAGCGTGGTCTTGCCGGTGCCCGGCGGGCCCCACAGCACCATGGAATGCAGGTTGCCCTCCTCGATGGCGCGGCGCAGCGGCTTGCCTTCGCCGAGGATATGCGGTTGCCCGGTAAAGGCTGCCAGGGTGTGCGGACGCATGCGGTCGGCCAGCGGCCGGTAGGGTTCGGCGTGGCGCGTCATGAAGTCACGCGTCAGTCAGCGTCTCCGATGACATCGGCCCCTGGCGGCGGCACGAAGCGGAAGATGTCCTGCCCGACAGGTGAATTGCGTACTACGTTGGAAAAGCTGAAGGTCGTGGTGTTGCCGAAGGTGTCATGCGCCTCGATACGGGTCAGCAGCCCGTCGGCAAAGGCGAGCGTAAGCGAGGTGATATTGCTGTCATCGGTGCGCGGGGTCAGCTGCACCTCGTTGGCCGCCAGTTCCTCGAAGGTGAATACCTGTTCCAGCGGTTTCGTGCCACTCAGCAGCATCGCCGGGGTTGCGGTCAATACCTCGCTGGCGGACTGCACGGTGACCTGTTCCAGGTCTTCGTCGTAGGACCACACCCGCGTGCCGTCGGCGACCAGTTGCTGCTTGTAGGGCGTCAGGTAATCCCAGCGAAAGCGTCCGGGGCGCATGATCCACATGTGTCCCTGCGATGATTGCACGGATTGCCGGTTGGCATCGACGACCTGCTGGTCAAAGTCCGCCTGCAGTGTGGCCAGGTCGTTGAAGAAACGATCGACGTAGGCCGGTGCGGGGCCGGACAGAACGGGGGTTGCAACGATAAACAGGCCGGCGCACAGGGCCCTGAGCAGGTGGATGAACATAACTCACTCGGGTGCTGGCGGCGCCAGCACCTCGCGGCTGCCATTGGTTTCCATGGGGCCTACGACACCGGTATCTTCCATATGTTCAATCATGCGCGCGGCACGGTTGTAGCCGATCTTGAGGCGGCGCTGCACGCCGGAAATGGACGCCTTGCGGGTCTGGGTCACGATCATCACCGCCTGGTCGTAGAGCGGGTCCGACTCGGTGTCGTCGCCGGTGCCGCCACCGTTGGCCGGCGACAGGCCGGGCACCGGCTCGCTGGACATCTCCAGGATCTCGCTCATGTAGTCCGGTTCCGAGCGGCCCTTGAGGTGCGCCGTGACCTTGTGCACCTCCTGGTCGGAGACAAAGGCGCCGTGCACACGAACCGGTACGCTGGTGCCGGGTGCGACGTAGAGCATGTCACCGTGACCGAGCAACTGCTCCGCACCCATCTGGTCGAGAATGGTGCGCGAATCGATCTTGGACGACACCTGGAAGGCGATGCGGGTCGGTATATTGGCCTTGATCAGGCCGGTAATGACATCCACCGAGGGCCGCTGCGTGGCGAGGATCAGGTGCACCCCGGCGGCACGCGCCTTCTGTGCGAGCCGGGCGATCAGCTCCTCGACCTTCTTGCCCACCACCATCATCATGTCGGCGAGCTCGTCGATGACGATCACGATGTACGGCAGTACCTCCAGCGTCGGGTGTTCGGTGCCTTCCAGCGCCTCTTCCGGGTTGAACAGCGGGTCCTGAATCGGCTCGCCGGCCTCGATGGCCTCCCTCACCTTGCGGTTGTAACTGGCGATATTGCGTACACCCATTGCCGCCATCAGGCGGTAACGGCGCTCCATTTCCCCGACACACCAGCGCAGGGCGTTGGCGGCCTCGCTCATGTCGGTGACCACCGGCGTGAGCAGATGCGGAATGCCCTCGTACACGGAGAGTTCGAGCATCTTCGGATCGATCATGATCAGCCGTACGTCTTTCGGCAGTGTCTTGTACAGCAGGCTCAGGATCATGGCGTTGATGCCGACCGACTTGCCGGAACCGGTGGTACCGGCCACCAGCAGGTGCGGCATCTTGGCGAGATCGACCACCAGCGGCACGCCGCTGATGTCCTTGCCCAGCGCCAGCGTCAGCGGTGAGGACGACTGGTCGTACTCGCGCGTGTTGAGGATCTCGCCCAGGCTGATGATGGCGCGGTGCTCGTTGGGGATTTCCAGGCCGATCACGGATTTGCCCGGGATCACCTCGACCACCCGCACGCTGATCGCCGACAGCGCGCGTGCGATGTCCTTGGCGAGGTTGCTGATCTGGCTGACCTTGACGCCCGGACCGAGATCCAGCTCGAAGCGCGTGATGACCGGGCCGGGATTGACCGCGACCACCTCGACCTCGATGTTGAAGTCGAGCAGCTTCATCTCCACCAGCCGCGACATGGCCTCCAGCGCGGCTTCCGAATAGCCGGCCTGTGACTCGCGCGGATCGTCGAGCAGCGACAGCGGCGGCAGCTCGCTGTCGGCCGGCGGGTCGAACAGCGGCACCTGGCGTTCGCGTTCCTTGCGGTCGCTGGTGGCCGGTTTGGTGATGACCGGTTCGATGCGCACCGGCTTACGGTCGGCAAATTTTTTCTGCACGCTCTCGATGACTTCCTTGCGTTCGTTGCGCGCACGCCGTGCCGCCAGTTGCTCCGGAATCATCGCGCCGTAGTCATAGAGGTAATCCGCTGCGGTCAGCGTGTGCCTGCCGATAAAGTCCATCACCGACAACCAGGAAATGCCGGTGAACAGGGTGACGCCGGTGAGGAACAGCGCCAGCAGGAACAGCGTGGCACCGACGGGGCTGACCACGTCGACCAGCCCGCTGGCAATCACCTTGCCGAGCACACCGCCGGAACCGGCCGGCAGCGCGCCGTCGGCTCCGCCCGATTCCAGGGATGCGAGGCCGCAGCCGGCGCCGACCGTCAGGAGGAACCCGGCCCAGCGCACCGCCAGCACGTGCAGATCGATACCGCCGGTCGGGGTATGGCCGCGGTACACCAGCCAGCCGCTGTAGCCGATCATGACGGGGAACAGGTAGGCCATGAAGCCCAGCAGGTAGAGCAGAACGTCAGCGAGCCAGGCGCCGATCAGGCCGCCGGCATTGTTGATCTGCGCTACCGCGCCGCTGTTCGACCAGCCGGGGTCGGCCGGGTGATAGCTCAGCAGCGATACCAGCAGGAATATGGCGAGCGCGCCGAGGATCAGCAATGCGCCCTCGCGCAGGCCGTGGGTCACCTGGTGGGTGAGCCTGGTCGATGTTGTGGTTTTACGCCGTGCCTGGGCCAAAATAATCCTCTTTCACAGGTTGTCTCGCCAATCGCAGGATTCTATTTGTTTTTTTACCCATGAATCAAGTGTTGTCGCACAAGGCCGGATGTATGACCTCGCCGGCCCGGACATTAATGCCCCGTCGCAGCTCGCTGATGTCTTCCCAATTCGCCTGCGCCAGCTGCAGCACATAGGGCAGCAAGACGACGGAGATGGCATGACTGGAGCTGTGCGGCACCGCCCCGGGCATGTTGGTGACGCAGAAATGCACCACACCCTCATCGACATAGGTCGGATCCGCATAATTCGTCGCCCGCGTGGTCTCGATACAGCCGCCCTGGTCTACCGAAATATCGACGATGACGCTGCCCGGTTCCATGCTGGCCACCATGTCGCGGCTGACGATATGCGGCGCACGGCTGCCGGTACGCAATACCGCCCCGATCAGCAGGTCGGCACCCGCCACGTGCGTGCGCAGGCGTTCCGGATACGGGTACAGGCCGGTGACATTGTTGCCGAGCGCGCGCATCTCGGCAAGCCGCTCGCGCCGCAGGTCGAACACCGTGACCTCGGCCCCGATGGCGGCGGCCATGGCCGCGGCATTGCCGCCGGCGTGGCCGGCGCCGATCACCACCACGCGGCCGCGCTCCACGCCCGGCAGTCCGCCCAGCAGCAGTCCCTTGCCACCCTGCGGCTGGTGCAGCAGGTGCGTGCCGACCTGGGTCGCGAGGCGGCCGGCGATATCGCTCATCGGCGCCAGCAGCGGCAGCTCACCACTATCCGTTTCCACGGTCTCGAAGGCAAGCGCGGTCAGGCCGATGTCCAGCAGCCTGCGGGTCAGTTCGGGGGCGGGCGCGAGATGCAGGAAACAGAACAGCAGGTGATCCTCGCGCAGGTAGGCCAGGTCGCCGTCGATAGGCTCCTTGACCTTGACCACCAGTTGCGCCGCGCCGTAGGTCTGCGCGGCATCACTGCAGAGCTTCACCCCGGCGGCATGGTACAAGTCGTCGCCGAAGCCCGACAGGCGGCCCGCACCCTGCTCGATGAAGACCTCGTGCCCCGCGTGAACCAGTGCGGCGCAGGCATCGGGGCTCAGCGCGACCCGGCCTTCCAGTGGCTTGATCTCTTTCGGTATGCCGATCTTCACACTTGCTTTACCCTGTTCACCAAGTTACGTAACATTCATCAGGCTGTTTGTACTGCCCGGTTGCCGGCGCCTGCCGGAACCCATCGTACCCGAGCCTGTCGATAGTCTCCTGCGTGCTTCCGCGGTGCATCAAATGGCGTTTCACGGAATCAATTCGGAGCATTATACATGAGCGATATCAAGCACTGCCGTCTTCTTATCCTGGGCTCCGGGCCGGCTGGTTATACCGCTGCCGTCTACGCCGCGCGCGCCAATCTCGCTCCGGTGCTGGTGACCGGCCTGGAACAGGGGGGGCAGCTGATGACCACCACGGAAGTGGAAAACTGGCCCGGTGGTGCGGCAGAGCTGCAGGGGCCGGCGCTGATGGAGGACATGCGCGCGCATGCCGAACGCTTCAACACCGAGATCGTGTTCGACCATATACACACGGTCGATTTCGGCAGGCGACCCTTTTCGCTCACGGGCGATGCCGGTGCCTACAGCTGCGATGCGCTGATCATCGCGACCGGCGCATCGGCCATGTACCTTGGCCTGCCCTCGGAAGAGACGTTCAGGGGCAAGGGCGTATCGGCCTGTGCCACCTGTGACGGTTTCTTCTACAAGCAGCAGAAGGTGGCGGTGATCGGCGGCGGCAACACCGCGGTGGAGGAGGCCCTCTACCTCGCGAATATCGCCTCGCATGTCACACTCGTGCACCGGCGCGACGAACTGCGTGCGGAGAAAATCCTGCAGGACCGCCTGTTTCGCAAGCAACAGGAAGGCGTGGTCACGATCGAATGGAACAGCGTGCTGGACGAGGTGCTGGGCGACGCCAGCGGTGTCACCGGCATGCGCATCCGGAACGTCAAGGAAGATAACACGAAGGACATCGAACTGACGGGTGTGTTCATCGCCATCGGACACAAGCCGAACACGCAGCTCTTTGATGGCCAGCTGGAGATGCACAACGGCTACATCATTGTCCGGAGCGGCCTGGAAGGCATGGCGACTGCCACCAGCGTCGAGGGAATCTTCGCTGCCGGCGATGTCAGTGACCATGTCTATCGCCAGGCAGTTACCTCCGCCGGCACCGGTTGCATGGCGGCACTGGATGCCGAATCCTATCTCGACAACCTGGCCCACAAGCCCGGGAATTGACACGGACGCGGCTGCCGCTGCCATCCTGCACGGCTTAAGCGATGCGCACGGCTATCCTGGACTGTATCGATAGCGTTACAGCCGCGGAATGGAACCGGGTCTCGGGTACTGCACACCCCTTTCTCCGGCATGAATTCCTCGCCGCGCTGGAGCGACACGACTGTGTCGGTGATCGCTATGGCTGGCTGCCGCGCCATATCGTGGCAATCGACGAGGACGGGCGACTGTGCGGCGTGGTGCCGCTGTACCTGAAGTATAATTCCTACGGTGAATTCGTGTTCGACTGGGCCTGGGCGGATGCGTTTCAGCGTGCCGGGCTCCCCTACTACCCGAAACTGGTGTCCTCTATCCCCTATACACCGGTCACCGGGGCGCGCCTCCTGGTGGCGCCGGATGCGGATCATGCCACCGTGGCACAGGCGCTGCTGGATGCCGCGCTGTCGCTCACCGAGGCAGCCGGGGCGTCGTCACTGCACTGGCTGTTCACCAGCGATGCGGATACGGACTGGCTGGCCGAACGCGGGCTACTGCGCCGTACCGGCTGTCACTTCCACTGGAAAAACGACAATTACAGTTCGTTCGATGACTTCCTGGCACGGCTGAGCTCGCGCAAGCGCAAGAAGATCCGCCGCGAACGACGTTACGTCGCGGAAGCCGGTATCCGCATGCAGATCCTCCACGGCGACACAGCGACACATGATAAGTGGCGCGCCATGCACGACTTCTATCGCTCGACGTTCGAAAAAAAGTCCGGTATCCCTACCCTTTCGCTGGCTTTCTTCGAGGAAATCAGCCGTACCATGGGCGACCAGGTCGTGCTGGTGTTCGCGCTGCTCGATGAGCGTCCGGTCGCCGGCGCCATCATGTTGCGTGGCGCCACGGCCCTGTATGGCCGCCACTGGGGATGCCTGGGGGACTACCACAGCCTGCATTTCGAGGCCTGCTACTATCAGGGTATTGAATATGCCATCAACCACGGGCTTGCGCTTTTCGAGCCCGGCGCCCAGGGCGAGCACAAGATCAGCCGCGGTTTCCTGCCCACCTATACCTGGTCGGTACACTGGATCAGGGATACGCAATTCCGGGCGGCGATTGCACATTACCTGGAACAGGAACATGCACTGATGGTCGACTATCACGACGATTTGCAGCGCACCTCGCCGTTCCGCCATGATGAAGAGGAACACACCGGATAAGGCATTGCAGGCATGATACGCGTCAACGACACAGCGCCGTACTGGATCGACAGCGACGACCCGGAGATCGCATTTCCCGATGTCGAACGGGCCCTGCGCGATCCCGACGGCCTGCTTGCGCTGGGCGGTGACCTGTCGGTGCCGCGCCTGCTGCATGCCTACCGGCACGGCATTTTTCCCTGGTTCGGGCCGCGCCAGCCCATCCTGTGGTGGTCGCCGGACCCGCGACTGGTGCTGCGCCCGCATGATCTGCATATCTCCCGCAGCCTGGCCAGGACCCTGCGCAAGGAGCGCTTCCGGGTCACGCTCGACAGGGATTTCCGCGGGGTCATCGAGCGCTGTGCCGCACCGCGGCCCGGGCAGGCGGGTACCTGGATCACCCCGGAGATGCAGACCGCCTACGTCGACCTGCATGCCGCAGGTTATGCGCATTCGGCCGAATGCTGGCTCGATGATGTCCTCGTCGGCGGCCTCTACGGTATCGCGATCGGACGTATTTTCTTCGGTGAATCAATGTTCACCCGCGTGCCGGACGCCTCCAAGGTGGTATTTGTCCAGCTGGTCAGGGAGTTGCAGCAGCGGGAGTTCCGGCTGATTGACTGCCAGGTGCACACCGGGCACCTGGCCAGCCTGGGTGCGACCGCCATGCCGCGTCGCGAATTCGTGCGCATCCTCGGCGAGGCCTGCGACACCGTTACCAGCCCGGGTCCCTGGTCGTTCACGCGGCACAACGGGATATGAAGGCGGGCCAATTACGGTATAATGCGCCGCTTAATTCATCAGGCACTAGGGTTTCCATGGCAAAAGAAGATCACATCGAAATGGAAGGGACCGTGGTCGAAACCCTTCCGAATACCATGTTCAGGGTCGAGCTGGAAAACGGCCATATCGTGACCGCGCATATCTCCGGCAAGATGCGCAAGCACTACATTCGCATCCTGCGCGGTGACAAGGTCACCGTGGAGCTGACACCCTACGATCTGTCCAAGGGGCGCATCACCTATCGCGCCCGCTAGGCGCCGTATTCCGCTGTTCAGGAGACGGAGATCTCCTTCCCCTCGAATTCAAAGGCAAGTTCACCGTCTTCCAGCTGGATCAGCAAGTGCCCGCCACGGGCCAGCTTGCCAAACAGCAACTCTTCCGCCAGTGGCTTCTTGATATGCTGCTGGATCAGGCGCGCCATTGGCCGTGCGCCCATCTTTGGATCATAGCCGTGCTCGGCCAGCCACAGGCGTGCCGCCTCGTCGATCTCCAGCGTCACCTGCTGTTCCTGAAGCTGTGCTTCCAGCTCGAAGATGAACTTGTCCACCACCTGCACGATCACGGTGGGATCCAGCGGGTTGAACTGCACGATGGCGTCGAGCCGGTTGCGGAACTCCGGTGTGAACAGCTTGCGAATCGCCTCCATGGCGTCGGTGGAATGATCCTGCTGGGTAAAGCCGATGGACGGCCGGCTCGTTTCATGTGCGCCGGCATTGGTCGTCATTACCAGGATGACGTTGCGGAAATCCGCCTTGCGACCGTTGTTATCGGTCAGTGTGCCGTGGTCCATGACCTGCAGCAGCAGGTTGAAGACATCCGGATGCGCCTTTTCGATTTCGTCCAGCAACAACACGACGTGTGGATTCTTCGATATGGCCTCGGTCAGCAGGCCGCCCTGGTCGTAACCGACATAGCCGGGCGGCGCGCCGATCAGGCGCGATACCGTATGCCTCTCCATATACTCGGACATGTCGAAGCGCACCAGTTCCAGACCCAGGATGCGTGCAAGTTGCCGGGTGACCTCGGTTTTGCCGACGCCGGTCGGCCCGGCGAACAGGAACGAGCCTATCGGACGGGTTTCATTACCGAGACCGGAACGTTGCATCTTGATCGAGGATGCCAGCGTTTCGATGGCCAGATCCTGTCCGTACACGACCATCTTGAGATCGCGTTCCAGGTTGCGCAACGTCTCCTTGTCGGAGGCGGACACCGATTTTTCCGGGATACGTGCCATCAGTGCGATGACGCGCTCGATCTCGCTGACACCGATGGTCTTTTTGCGCTTGGACGGCGGACGCAGGCGCTGGCTGGCGCCGGCCTCGTCGATCACGTCGACGGCCTTGTCCGGCAGGTGACGGTCATTGATATAGCGATCCGCCAGCTCTGCCGCGGTACGCAGGGCATTCATCGAGTACTTGACCTTGTGGTGCTCCTCGAAACGCGACTTGAGTCCTTTGAGGATGGTGATCGTTTCCTCGACCGAGGGCTCGGTGATGTCCACCTTCTGGAAGCGCCGCGTCAGGGCATGGTCCTTCTCGAAGATGCCACGGTATTCCTGGTAGGTGGTGGAGCCGATGCACTTGAGCTCACCGGAAGCCAGCATCGGCTTCATCAGGTTGGAGGCATCCATCACGCCACCGGATGCCGCACCGGCGCCGATCATGGTGTGGATTTCATCGATAAACAGGATTGCGCCCGGCTCCTTGCGCAGTTGCGCGAGGACGGCCTTGAAGCGCTTTTCGAAATCGCCGCGGTACTTGGTGCCGGCCACCAGCGAACCGAGATCAAGCGAGTAGATGGTGCTGTTGAGCAGGACTTCGGGCACATCACCCTCGACGATCATGCGGGCCAGGCCCTCGGCGAGCGCGGTCTTGCCGACGCCGGCTTCACCCACGAACAGGGGGTTGTTCTTGCGGCGGCGGCACAGGATCTGGATGGTGCGCTGGATCTCGGAGCGGCGCCCGATCAGAGGATCGATACGACCCTGTGCGGCGAGTTCGTTGAGATTGGTGGCGAATGTATCCAGCGGCTGTTTCGTGCTGTTGTCCTGCAGGTCGGATTCTGCAGGATTCTCGATGCTTTCCTCGGGCTGGTCATTGACCTTGGAAATGCCGTGCGAAATGTAGTTGATCACATCGAGGCGCGTGATATCCAGCTTGTTCAGTAGATAGACGGCCTGCGACTCCTGTTCGCTGAAAATTGCTACCAGCACGTTGGCGCCATTGACCTCGTTCTTGTCTGACGACTGCACGTGAAATACTGCGCGCTGCAGGACGCGCTGAAAACCCAGCGTGGGCTGCGTCTCGCGCGTATCACCCGGTGCAAGCCTTGGCGTGGTCTCCTCGATGAAGGCGCCGACTTCCTGCTTGAGCTGTTCCACGTTGCCGCCGCAGGCGCGCAATACGTCCACCGCAGACGGGTTGCCAAGCAATGCATAAAGCAGGTGCTCCACGGTCATGAACTCGTGGTTTTTCTCCCGCGCTTCCTTGAAAGCCAGGTTCAGGGTAAATTCGAGTTCCTTGCTCAACATGTCAGCACCTCGCTAGCAATTGCCAACTAAACCTGTTCCATACTGCACAGCAGAGGATGCTGGTGGCGCTGTGCGTATTCATTGACCTGCGCTACCTTGGTCTCGGCGATCTCGTAGGTGAAGATGCCGCAGACCCCCTTGCCCTGACTGTGCACCAGCAACATGACGCGTGTTGCCTTTTCGCGATCCATACCGAACAGTTTCTCCAGCAAGGTCACGACGAACTCCATCGGCGTGAAATCGTCGTTCAGGAGAAACACCTTGTACATCGACGGTTCCTTGAGTTCGGGTTTCGCCTCCTTGAGCGCCAACCCGTCGCCGTCGCGATGTTCCTGCTCGTTACTCATGGTTCCGGTTCCCGCCTGCCGTCTCCGGGCGATAGTTTATGACAGGTGTATTTTACCACTCATTTCATAAACATACATGCCCGCCAGACAGGTGTTTGACAGCGCGTCCAGACACAAGTTGCGGAACCGGCCACCTGTGCCATGGATCGGCAATAGCGATGTGAACTTGATAACGGGGACGCAAGCCGGACCCTGCCACATGCCGCACACGATCGTGTGCGGCATGTGGCGCGATGTCAGGCTCAGGCTCAGGCGTTGGCCAGGATGGCGCGGCCGAACTCGGAACAACTGACTTTCGTGGCGCCCGGCATCAGCCGATGCAGGTCATAGGTGACGGTCTGTGCCGCGATTGTCGTGGACAGGCCCTTGATGATCATGTCGGCCGCCTCGTTCCAGCCCAGGTAACGCAGCATCATTTCCGCGGACAGTATCAGCGAACTCGGGTTCACCTGGTCCTTGCCGGCATACCCCGGGGCGGTGCCGTGGGTGGCCTCGTACATGGCGATAGTATCGGACAGGTTTGCCCCGGGCGCCATGCCGATACCGCCGACCTGTGCGGCCAGTGCATCAGAAATATAGTCACCGTTGAGATTGAGCGTGGCAATCACGCTGTAATCCTTCGGGCGCAGCAGTATCTGCTGCAGGAAGGCATCGGCAATGACGTCCTTGACGACGATTTCATTACCGGTATTCGGGTTTTTGAATTTACACCACGGCCCCCCGTCGATCTCGACGGCACCGAATTCCTCCTGCGCCAGTTCGTAACCCCAGCCCTTGAACGCACCCTCGGTGAATTTCATGATGTTGCCCTTGTGCACCAGCGTGACGGAAGGCCTGTCCTGGTCCACGGCGTACTGCAGGGCCTTGCGCACCAGACGCTTGGTGCCTTCCGAGGACACCGGCTTGATGCCGATACCGGAGGTGGCGGGGAAACGGATCTTGGTCACGCCCATTTCGTTCTGCAGGAAATCGATGACCTTTTTCACCTCCGGGCTACCGGCCTGCCACTCGATACCGGCATAGATGTCTTCGGAATTCTCGCGGAATATGACCATGTTGGTATGTTGCGGTGCCCGCAGCGGGCTGGGTGTGCCGTCGAAGTAGCGTACCGGGCGCTGGCACACGTACAGGTCCAGCTGCTGGCGCAGGGTCACGTTCAGGGAGCGGATGCCGCCGCCGACCGGTGTCGTGAGCGGTCCCTTGATGGACACACTGTATTCACGAATGGCATCCAGGGTCTCGTCAGGCAGCCAGGTATCCGGACCGTACACGGTATTGGCCTTCTCACCCGCGTAGATCTCCATCCATGCAATGGCACGCCTGCCGCCATAGGCCACCTCGACCACCCCGTCGACCACGTTGCGCATGACCGGTGTGATATCGATGCCGATACCGTCACCCTCGATGAAGGGTATGACAGGCCGGTCCGGAACGCTGATCGAGTTGTCTGCATTTACCGTGATCTTTTCGCCTTCTTTGGGAATTACGATGTGTTTGTACGCCATGGATCAGTCCTGGTTTTATTTACGGAAACAGCTCGAAAAAAAGCCCCTGCAACGGCAGGGGCTCTAATTTACTATATCTGCCAGCTTCTGGCAGGCTGCTTGTGTCTACAGTTCTTCGCCGGAGGCCTGGATCAGGGCTTCCTCGATGGCACCCGGGGAGCACATGATGTTCATGAAGGTCGCGCCGGATTCGCTGGCGACCATCGGCAGGTGCGGCCAGTTGATCGCGATGCGGAAACGGGCGAACAGTGCATAGGCGGTACCGTCGGAGACGACGATTTCATACGGCAGGTGCGCGGTGTGGCGCGGTGTGCTCTTGTCGATGCGGCTCATGACGAAATTGTCACCGCTGCAGTCGTCCGCGTCCTTGCCCTTCAGGGCGACACCGAACACGGTCTCGTCCTTGCCCGGGATGTCGATGCGGTAGACCTTGGCTGTTGCGCCCTTGCCGGCAGCCAGGGCATCTTCCACCGCCTTCACGGCCTCGGCCTGGCTGTCATACTCGGCCAGCGTACTGGGATCGTCGAAGTACTCCATCATCACGGTGTAGTGATACTTGCGCAGGTCGGCGGCAGTCAGGTTCTTCTCGGAACCGAAGTCCTTCTCTGCGCCCAGTGCGCCCTCCACCTGGGCACGGATGTCGGAAAGGTCGCTGTCCATGCGGTAGGCGGCTGCCATGTAGACCGGGTTGGTGTAGGCGACCTCGGTGCTGTCGCCGTTCTTGGTCACCGAGACACGTACCATCGCACCGTAGGCACCGAACTCCGACTTGGCGGCATGGTTCTTGAGTGCATCGTTGGTGACAACGATGATGTCGGCATCCGCGTAGGGAGAATATTCACCGACCACCTGGAAACCGGCGCCGGTCAGCTTGGACTTGACCTCGGAGGCGACTGATGCGACGTCGCCACTCGAAGTTCCGGCCAGCACAAGCGGCTGCAAGTAATCATCAGCCAGGGCACTGCCCGCTGTCATTATGAAAGCGAATCCTGCAAAAAGAGTTTTTCTTAGCAAGCCAGTCATTACCAAATCCTCCAGAACGTTTTTGTTAATTAAATTCGTAGTTGTTTACCGTTACAACAAGGCGATGAGATATTGCCTCAGGTTACTTCTGTAACTGTACCCCCATGAACGAGTTGTGAAGTATAGGGTAATGTTTGTTACAGTGCGAGCGCCAATTATTCAACACAAGCACGCTATACGACCACCGCGATCGGAATAAGTTTTTACCTTTCACCATGTTTTTATCCATACTAAGCCATTGAAAATTATTTATGATCTGGAAACCGCATGTAACGGTGGCTGCTGTGCTGGAACAGGACGGGCGTTTCCTGCTGGTCCAGGAACGCGTGTCAGGCAAGACGGTCTACAACCAGCCGGCAGGTCACCTGGAAGACAACGAGAGCCTGATCGATGCCGTGATTCGCGAGACCCGCGAGGAGAGTGGCTGGCAATTCGAGCCGGAGCGGATAACCGGGATCTACCGCTGGCGCCAGCAGTCGCAGCAGCAGACCTATCTCAGGGTCGCGTTTGCCGGCCGCGGGCTCGCGCTTGATCCGGCCTGTACGCTGGACGACGGTATCGAAGGCACGGTCTGGCTGACGGTCGAGGAAATCCGCCGTCAGGCCGACAGCTTGCGCAGCCCGCTGGTGATGCGCACCATCGATGATTACCTGGCCGGCGCCGACTTTCCGCTGGTGCTGCTCGCCGACATCGACTAGCGCCCGGAAACCGGCAGGGCGCCAGCATTCAACGCAAATATTCATACTGCGTGTACAAGCCTGCCACCATGAAATGGACGACCGTAAATCCCGCCTCCTTCGAGACTGAACCGGCTTGTAACACGGGGCGTTCAGAGGCATGAGCAGGGTCATCGTGGGTCTGTCGGGCGGTGTCGATTCTGCCGTGGCGGCGAAACTGCTGCTGGATGCCGGTCATGACGTGAGTGCCGTGTTCATGAAGAACTGGGACGATGACGACGATGCCGCATTCTGTCCCGCGGCACAGGATCTCGCCGATGCACGTGACATCGCGGCGCGCCTGGGCATCGAGCTGCAGACAGTCAGCTTCTCCGCGCAATACTGGAACCGGGTGTTCGCGTTTTTCCTGGAGGACTGCGCTGCAGGACGCACACCCAGCCCGGACATCATCTGCAACCGGGAGATCAAGTTCCGCGCCTTCCTCGACCATGCGCTGCAACTCGGCGCCGATTGCATCGCTACCGGGCACTATGCGCGTATCGAGAAGCAACCGGTGGTGCGTCTGCTCAAGGGCGTGGATGAACGCAAGGACCAGACCTACTTCCTGCACACCCTCGACCGGGAGCAACTGGCGGGCAGCCTGTTCCCGCTGGGTGGACTGCACAAGCAGGAGGTGCGGGACATGGCCCGGGCGGCGGGATTCGCGAATCATGCCAAGAAGGACAGCACCGGTATCTGCTTCATCGGCGAACGGCGCTTCGATGAGTTCCTGGCCCGCTACCTGGCCGCCAATCCGGGCGACATCAGGACCCTGGACGGACAGATCATCGGCAGGCACCAGGGGTTGATGTTCTACACCATCGGGCAGCGCCAGGGGCTCGGCATCGGCGGGCTGAAGCAATCCACCGGCGAGCCTTGGTACGTGGCCGGCAAGGACATGGCCGCCAATGTCCTCTACGTCGTGCAGGGAACCAACCACCCCGCCCTGTTCAGGCCCGCCCTGCTGTCGAGCCGAGTGCACTGGATTGCAGGCACCTCGCCCGGCACCTCACCCGGTATCGGCTTCGAGTGCACGGCACGCATCCGGCACCAGCAACCGGTACAGGCCTGCACCGTCCACAGTGACGGCGACGGGGGCACTCGGGTAGAGTTCTCAGAACCGCAGCGCGCTATTGCGCCAGGCCAGTCCGTGGTGTTCTATTCCGGAGACGAATGCCTGGGCGGCGCCATCATCGAGCAGGCACTGGACAGCATATGAGCACCGGGGAGAACCGTACGACACGTGCCCGCACCATCGCGCTGGCCGGCCTGTTCCAGGCCGCCACCCTGGTTCGGCAAACCGGCCTGGGCAAGATGCGCGACGAAGCCGCGACCCGCGCCAGTATCGGCAGTATTCTGAAAACCGACGCCACCTCCGTCGAGGACGTGTACGGCGGCATCGCCTCCCTGCGCACCGGGCTGGAAACACTGTCCAGCCAACTGGGCAGTGACAGCGGGTTGCGCGACATGGAACTGACCGGTTACGCCATTACGCTGCTGCACCTGGAAAGAAAACTGGCACGGGACAAACCGCGACTGGAGCGCATCACCAGCACCATCCGGCAGCTTGCGACGCAGTCGCAGGACACAGACCTGCGCGACCCCGACCTCATCGCGGAACTGGCCGAGCTCTACGGCCAGACCATCAGCACGCTGACGCCGCGCATCATGGTACACGGCGATCCCGGAGTGCTGTCCGGCACCGCCACGCGCAACATGATCCGCGCCCTGCTGCTATCCGGTATTCGTGCCGCGGTATTGTGGCGCCAGTGCGGCGGCAACCGCCTGCGGCTGATTTTCGGGCGCAGGGGCATGCTGGAGTCCTGTGTCGGGCTGCTGCGCGAGGCGCGCCTGCACGGGGTGCTGTAAGCTCGCCGTACGCTGATTCCGTGTATAATTGCCGCGGTTAACAGAATGCCCGGCCCGTTTGCAGGAGATTCCATGAATAACAGTTTCGATACCCGTGACACGCTCGTGGTCGGGGACCATTCCTATGAGATTTTCAGCCTGCGCAAGCTGACCGGCACCGACGATGTGACGCGCCTGCCCTGTTCGCTGAAAATCCTGCTGGAGAACCTGCTGCGTTTCGAGGATGGCCGCACCGTGACACGCAGCGATATCGAGGCCCTGATCAACTGGGATCCGCAGGCGGAACCGGATACCGAGATCGCATTCCGGCCGGCGCGCGTGCTGATGCAGGATTTTACCGGTGTGCCTGCAGTGGTCGATCTGGCAGCCATGCGCGATGCAATGACGGCATTGGGCGGCGACCCGGACCGCATCAACCCGCTGCAACCAGCCGAACTGGTCATTGACCATTCGGTGCAGGTAGACAGCTTCGGCTCCGTCAAGGCTATCGACCTCAACAGCGAGCTTGAATACCGCCGCAACCAGGAACGCTACAGTTTTCTCAAGTGGGGGCAGAAGGCCTTTTCCAACTTCAAGGTCGTGCCACCCGATACCGGAATCGTGCACCAGGTCAATCTTGAATACCTTGCGAGAGCCGTTTTTGAAAACACACAGGGCGCCACGACCCAGGCCTACCCGGACACACTGGTCGGCACCGATTCGCACACCACCATGATCAACGGCCTCGGCGTACTGGGCTGGGGCGTGGGGGGTATCGAGGCGGAAGCGGCCATGCTCGGGCAACCGATTTCCATGCTCATTCCGCAGGTGGTCGGTTTCCGCCTGCACGGCAGCCTGCCCGAAGGCGCGACGGCGACCGACCTGGTGCTGACCGTCGTCGAGATCCTGCGCAAGGAAGGCGTGGTCGGCAAGTTCGTGGAATTTTTCGGTGACGGCCTCGACCACCTGTCACTGGCCGATCGCGCGACCATCGCCAACATGGCGCCGGAATACGGCGCGACCTGCGGGCTGTTCCCGGTTGACGCCGAGACACTCACCTACCTGCGTCTGACCGGCCGCAGCGAGCAGCAGATTGCACTGGTCGAGGCCTACGCGCGCGAGCAGGGAATGTTTCGCGAGCCGGGTGCACCGGATGCCGCCTATACCCGGTCCGTCGAGCTGGATCTGGCCAGCGTGGTGCCGAGCCTGGCCGGTCCGAAGCGGCCGCAGGACCGTGTCCCGCTGTATGACGCCAGGCCGCGCTTCCTCGAGGCCCTGGCGGCGCTCAAGGCGGAACGCAACCTGAACAGCAACGCGGTGACCACCACCCTCGACGGCCAGGAAGTCGAACTCGACGACGGTGCCGTGGTCATCGCTGCAATCACCTCCTGCACCAACACGTCGAACCCGTCGGTCATGATCGCGGCCGGCCTGGTGGCGCAGAAGGCCATGCAGCACGGCCTCGGCGTGAAGCCCTGGGTTAAGACTTCGCTGGCGCCCGGCTCGCGCGTGGTCACCGCCTACCTGGAACACGCCGGCCTGATGCAGGCATTGCAGTCGCTGGGCTTCCACACCGTCGGTTACGGGTGCACCACCTGCATCGGCAACTCGGGCCCGCTGCCGGAACCGGTTTCAAAGGCAATTCACGACGGTAACCTGTCGGTGTGCGCGGTACTGTCCGGCAATCGCAATTTCGAGGGACGCGTGCATGCCGAAGTCCGCATGAACTACCTGGCCTCGCCGCCGCTGGTGGTCGCCTATGCCCTGGCCGGGCGCATGGATATCGACCTGCAGGCCGAACCGCTTGGCACCGGCACCAAAGGCGAGTCGGTCTACCTCAGGGACGTGTGGCCCACGCAACAGGAAATCCAGGCGGTCGTCGCGCAGAGCGTCAACCAGGAGGAATTCCGCGCGACCTATGCGGAGGTCTTCAACGGCGAGACGCGCTGGAACGTCCTGAAGTCACCCGAATCAAAACAGTATGCCTGGGATGACACATCGACCTATATCCGCAAGCCACCCTACTTCGACGGCATGACAAAAGAGCCCGGCGAACCCGGCGATATTCGTGCGGCACGCGTGCTGGCACTGCTCGGCGATTCGGTAACGACCGACCACATATCGCCGGCCGGGGCCATCAAGCCGGACAGCCCCGCGGGCAAGTACCTTGAATCGCTGGGCGTTGCGCCGGGCGACTTCAATTCGCTCGGCTCGAGGCGCGGCAACCACGAGGTCATGATGCGCGGCACCTTCGCCAACATCCGCCTGCGCAACCGCCTGGCACCCGGCACGGAAGGCGGCGTCACCCTGCACCTGCCCGACGGCAAGCAGATGAGCATCTTCGATGCCTCCGCCCGGTACCGCAGCGACGGCGTGCCGCTGATCGTCCTGGCCGGCAAGGAATACGGCTCGGGTTCCTCGCGTGACTGGGCCGCCAAGGGTCCGCGGCTGCTCGGCGTGCGGGCGGTGATCGCGGAGAGCTACGAGCGTATCCATCGCTCCAATCTGGTGGGCATGGGCATACTGCCCCTGCAGTTCTGGGCGGGTGACAGCGCCGACAGCCTGGGTCTGACCGGCCACGAAGTCTTCGACATCGACGGCCTGCAGGGTGGTCTGCGGCCGGCCACCCGTATCACCGCGACGGCACCGGATGGCAAACAGACGGTATTCGAGGCGCAGGTACGCATCGATACCCCGCAGGAGTATGAGTACTTTTGCCACGGCGGCATCCTGCATTACGTATTGCGGCAACTGGCCGCCTGAACGGCACCACCACCGGGAGGTATCACATGGAATTGTCCCAGCTCAATGCCATCTCGCCGGTCGATGGCCGTTACGGCAGCAAGACGGCGGCATTGCGGCCGATTTTCAGCGAATTCGGCCTGATCCGTCACCGTGTGATCGTCGAGGTGCGCTGGCTGCAGGCGCTGGCGGGTAACGCCGCGATCACAGAGGTGCCGGTACTGACCAGCCATGCTGACCGCGTCCTGAACGACATCATCGAGAATTTCGGCGAGCAGGATGCACAACGCGTCAAGAACATCGAACGCACCACCAATCACGACGTCAAGGCGGTCGAGTATTTTCTCAAGGAAAAAATCGCCGGCAACAACGAGCTGGAAGCAGTCAGCGAATTCTTCCATTTCGCCTGCACTTCCGAAGACATCAACAACCTTGCCTACGCGCTGATGCTGCGCGAAGCACGCAGCCAGTCGCTGCTGCCCCTGCTCGATGACGTCATCAAGGCCATTGGCGCGCTCGCGCATACCTGGGCCGGGAATCCCATGCTGTCGCGTACCCATGGCCAGACCGCCTCGCCGACCACGGTCGGCAAGGAGATGGCCAACGTCTGCGCACGCCTGCAGCGACAGCGCGAACAGGTCGCCGCGATTCCAATGCTGGGCAAGATGAATGGTGCGGTCGGCAATTACAACGCCCACCTGGTGGCCTATCCGGACATCGACTGGCCGGCCTTCTCCGCGGACTTCATCACCGGCCTGGGTCTGGAGATCAATCCCTACACGACCCAGATCGAACCGCACGACTACATGGCCGAACTGTTCGATGCCATGGCACGCTTCAACACCATACTCATCGACTTCTGCCGCGACGTGTGGGGCTATATTTCACTGGGCTACTTCCGGCAAAAAACGGTGGCCGGCGAGGTCGGGTCTTCCACCATGCCGCACAAGGTCAACCCGATCGATTTCGAAAACTGCGAAGGCAACCTGGGTATCGCCAACGCCCTGTTCCACCATTTTGCGGCCAAGCTGCCGGTGTCGCGCTGGCAGCGTGACCTGAGTGATTCAACCGTGCTGAGGAATATCGGTGTGGCCGTGGCGCATTGCGTAATTGCCTGCGAATCCTGTCTGAAGGGCATCGGCAAATTGCAGCTCAACGAGAAGCGCACCCTCGAAGACCTCGATCACAGCTGGGAGGTGCTGGCCGAGGCCCTGCAAACAGTGATGCGCCGTTACGGCATCGAAAAGCCGTACGAAAAACTGAAAGAGCTGACCCGTGACCGCGACGTCAACCGCGAAACCCTGCAGGCATTCATCGTCACCCTCGACTTGCCGGATGCCGTGAAAGAGGAGCTTGCGGCACTCACCCCGGCCACCTATACGGGCAATGCCGCCGACCAGGCAAGCGCTGTCTGACAGCCGGCCTCAGGCGTGTCTGCAACCGATCGGTTTACCGTGCGCGAGGCCGACTGGTGCCATGACCAGGCTGCCATCCGTGCCGTGCGTGATGCCGTGTTCATTGTCGAACAGGGTATTCCCGCCGCGCTGGAATGGGACGATCTGGACGCGGACTGCCGGCATGTACTGGCCAGCAACGACGCAGGTGACCCCGTGGCTACCGGTCGACTGACGCCGGAAGGCCGGATTGGCCGGATGGCCGTGCTGCCGGCCTGGCGTGGATGCGGCATTGGTCGTGCGCTGCTGGCGCGACTGCTGCAGCTGGCCGGGTCCCGTGGCTTGACGGACGTCTGTCTCCACGCACAGCACGCGGCGGCCGGTTTTTATCGTCGGGCAGGTTTTCGAGAAAGCGGCGCCCCCTTCGCGCTCGCCGGGATTGTGCATGTGAAGATGACACGGTCGATCGATCCCTGATCAATGCTTGCTGAAGACGTCGCGGGTCAAGGGATGCAGGTAGATATGGTTGATCGGTATCCATACCGCGGAAATGCTGTTCAACCTGCGATCCGGGCTGACGCGCCGGTTGCATTTGCCGTTGCGTTCATGCTCGCCGTGTCGCCGGTCGTTTTTTTCTCTTCGCTCGTTCATGGTCGTGTCCTGCAATTATCGGTATTTAGCCCATAGTTAACAGCATCCGACAGGTCAAGCCTATTGTACGAAGGTTCTAGACATGGTCAGCGCCGGGCAATACCACAGCGCGCCGGCCGCTGCTCGCGGCGGCCGGCGCGCGCCCGGCACTGTGAGGAGGCTCAGGGGAACGCGGGTATGACCGGCTCGGTGCCCTCGATGTGGGCTTCCGGGTGGTGGCTCTTGACCAGATCGGTGATATCCTCGACGCGGGATTTCGGTACATCCACCATCATCAGCAGTTCACCTTTCTTGATTGCGGCCTCGAACTCTTTCAGCCGCGAACTCGGCGCTGAAATGCCGATCATGCTGGACATCCACGCCCCGAGACCGGCGCCTGCCAGGCCGATGCCGAGTATGGCACCGCCTCCCAGCGCCAGGCCGAGCCCGGGTATCGCCACTGCCGCGATGCCGGCCATGATGCCGGTTGCACCACCCACCGCCAGGCCCCGTTCCACGGATGGCACGAAGTCGCTCTCCTGCAACAGGCCGGCCTCCGGCAGGTGTGCCTCGATCAGGGCATGGTGATCGGCAGCCGCGATGTGGATATGGCGTTCGTCAATACGCGCCAGTAACAGTTCATCGACGATCAGCTTGGCACTGTCGATGGTCGGTATCAGAAAATACAACCTTCTCACGGGCTACCTCCTTGCCTGAGTACGGCATTGATATAGATTGTTTTGATTGATCTCGATATCAAGCTTATCTTATATGATATTTATAGAACAGGGGGTCGGCACGCGCCAGCGAAAACATCAAAATTCTTCTTATTATTTTGTGCCTTACAGGCGGCCCCGGCATCTGGTGATCAGCCTGCCGGCGCATTGCTCCAGATAGTCCCCGGGCGTATCCACGTCGGCGTGTTCCGGCAGACATACCCAATCCAGCCCGTGACGATGGCACTGTGCGAGGGTTGTTTCAAGCACCTGCGGTGTGCCCCAGGCGATGTCATCGAACAGACAGCGGTGATGCCCGGACATGCCGACCAGGTAATAACCGCCGTCCGTCGCCGGTCCGAGCACCACATCCGCGCCGGCGGCCAGCGCTGCGATGGCGGCATCGATATCCCCGGCGTCGAGCGCCGGACAATCCGCACCAATCAGCACCGCATGACGCGCCGCCTGCAGGACGCTGTCCAGCGCCTGCGACATGCGCATGCCCAGGTTGCCTGCTGCCTGCTGACGCAGTACCAGCGGGTAACGCTCGCGACAATGCTGGAAGTGTGCGTGTTGCATATCAGGTGTGCACCACAATTCCACCGGACAGAGATCAGCATCGACCGCCTTGCCAAGGGTGTCGTCCAGCATGTCCGCATACAGTTCCGCGGCGGCCCCGGCACCAAGCAACGGGATCAGCCGGGTCTTCACCTGGCCCGGCACGGGCGCCTTGCTGAAGACCAGTAGCCGGGCCCGGGGAAACTTCATGCGCGATGCACGGTGTAGAAACGTGCCAGGCGTTGCGGGGCGATGCCGAGAAAATAGCCCAGTCGCAGGCCCCACATGGTGAAGATGGTGCGCAGCACGCCGTGTTTTTCCCAACGCCGCGACGAACTGAGCAACGGCGTGGCGATCTGCACCGGCCGTCCCAGCTGCCTCAGGCGGCGACTCAGCGTGATGTCTTCCATGATCGGCAGTTGCGGAAAGCCGCCGGCCTGATCGTACAGTTTGCGTTCTACGAAAATGCCCTGGTCACCGGTGGCGATGCCGGTCAGGCGCGAGCGCCGGTTCATCAGCCAGGCCACGCAGGCAAGCAGCCGGTGTCCACCCGACAGTTGCACATCGAACCAGCCCCACGCGGTGTGACCCGCGGCCAGTGAGTCGTGAATCAGGGAATCGGCTTCCGCCGGCGCCAGCGTGTCGGCATGCAGAAACCAGAGAATGGAACCTTTTGCAGCAAGCGCGCCGGCGTGCATTTGCACAGCCCGTCCGGATGCGGTTTGCAATATGCGGTCCGCCATTGACGCGGCCTTCGCCAGGCTGTCATCCGTGCTGCCACCATCCACTACGATGACCTCGTGGCCATGATGGCGCAGCGGTTGCAGGCGGCGCAGGGTTTGCGACAGTATGCCGGCCTCGTTCAATACCGGGACGATGACCGAGATTATTGCGCGCTCAGCAACAGCCACGGTTTGTTTGCTGTGTTGAACAGCAGCCGTCGGCCGCAGGATCTGCTGGCGTACTGCAGTCCGCCGGCGTGTCTGAGAGCTCGATAAACGCACCGCCGTATGCCGGTTGCAGCAGCAGCTGCGCCGTGCCGTCGGTAACGGTCCGCCGCTCGCCGCGTTGCCAGTCAGCGCCGTCGTCGCCGGTCACCGCGGCAAACGGTCCGCGATACAGGAGCTCGCGGCCGGCGCCCGGCGCCGCGACCGGCTGCGGCTTGAGCGCTGTCAGCGTCACCGAGCGAAAGGTAATGCCATCGATGACGCGCCATGGCCGGGCGTCCCACTTGTCGTAGCACACCGCAGTAAAACCGGCATCGGCGAAGGCCGTGAGCATTTCCTGTTCCTGGAATGACCCGGAGATGCAACCGCTCCACAACTCGGGATCCTGTTTCATGGCAGGCGTGATGATGCGGTCGCTTATGATATCCGCGATCGCAATACGTCCGCCGGGTTTCAGCACGCGAAAGATTTCATCGACGAGCTGCTGCTTGTCGCCGTCGTCGACCAGGTTGAGCACGCAGTTCGAGATCACCAGGTCGACGGATTCGCTGGCCACCAGTGGGCGTTCCCTGCGCTGCAGCTGCTCCCAGCCGGCGAGCGCGAGATAATCGGCATGAGATCTGACCGGATGTTGCGCCAGGCGGGACGACAGCGCGTCGACGTCAAGCGCCAGGTCCTGGATGCGGCCTTTCAGGAAGCTGACGCGGTTGCCGCCAAGCCGGGCCGCCATTGCGTCCTGGTGCCGCCGCGCCAGCACCAGCATGTCGTCGTTCATGTCGACGCCGATGACATGACCGCTGTCGCCAACCAGTTGCGCGGCCATGTAGCAGATCTTGCCACCACCGGAACCGAGGTCAAGCACCACGTCGCCTTCCCGCACGTAACGAGAAGGATCGCCGCAGCCGTAGTCCCGCTCGATGATTTCCTGCGGCAGGATGGCCAACAGGCCGGAGTCGTAATCGACCGGGCAGCACAGCGCCTCCACCCGCGCCTGTGCGCCCTCCGAGTAGCGTTGCAGGACACTGTTTTCAACATTCATGCTCATGTCTTCATCCGTCATGGTTGATAGTCACTCAAGTGCCCCGCCGCAGCTCGAACCCTGGCCCGCGGTACAGCCGTAGCAGTGCTGCGCCACCCGCACCGGGCAGCCCTCGAGGTTCTGGTCCCGCAGCTCGCTGATATGCAGCCGCGGCCGTTCGTCGATCTGCAGGGGCATATCAAGCATCTGGTTGAAGTCGCAGTCGTAGACGTAGCCCTGCCAGTCGATGCTGATCAGTGATCGGCACATCACCGCGGCGAGATTCTCGTCCCGGTGCGCCTCCCTGAGCAGCCGCAGGTAGCCGTTGAACTCACCACGGCTGATCAGCGTGCTGCCGAAACGCATGATGGGCATATTGGCCAGTGTCAGCAAACGGCTGAAGACCACGCCATACTCGTCCGCAAGATGGCGCCGGTAATCGGCCTCCAGTGCCTGTTGCGGGGGCGGCAATGTGGCGCCCTGCGGATTGTAGACCAGGTCGAGCTCGAGGCCAGAACCGGCCCGGCCGTAGCCCAGCGTATTCAGCAGCCGCAGTGCCTCAATACTCTTGCCGAACACCCCGTCGCCGCGTTGCGCATCCACGTTGTCTTCAAGATAGCAGGGCAAGGAAGCAACCACCTTGACGGCATGTTCGGCAAGAAAGCGGGCCGTATCCTGCTGTCCTGCCTCGAACAGTACGGTCAGGTTGCAACGGTCGATGACACCGAGACCGCGGCTTCGCGCGGCTTCGACCAGTACACGGAAATGCGGATTGAGTTCAGGCGCGCCGCCGGTCAGGTCCAGCGTCTCGATGCTGCCTGCATCGAGGAAGTCGATGACGGCACTCGCCGTTGTGCTGTCCATGACCTCGGTACGCCCGGGACCGGCGTTGACATGGCAGTGCAGGCAGCTCTGGTTGCAGCGATAGCCCAGGTTGACCTGCAGGGTTTGCAGGCGCGCGCGCGGAAGTGGCGGGAAGTCTGTCTCGCTCAGCAGTGGCAGGGTTGCGTGCATGGTCTGTCCGTATTCATCCAGGTTCAGGGCAACAGCCGGTTCATGCACCAGGCCAGCAGGCGCAGCTTGCGCGACTGCAGCAGGTGCGCATATTGCCTGTTGACGGTGCGTCGATGTAGCTGTGCGTAGGTCGGGTAGGCGTGTATCAGTTCGCTGATATCCCTGGCCCTGGCATTGACCTGCATGGCCAGCGCAAGTTCATGAATCAGTTCACCCGCCTGCGGGCCGACAATGCTGGCGCCGATGATCCGCCCCTTGCTGATCAGCAGGCGGCTGAAGCCGCTGTCGATGCCGGCGGTGATGGCGCGGTCGATCTCGCGTACCGGAAACTCGACGGTATCATAGCGTATCCCCCGCTCATCCGCCCCCGCACGGTCCAGGCCGACCGTGGCCACCTCGGGATCGGTGTAGACCACGCGCGGCACCACCCGGTAATTAGCCTTTTTCGGGAACCTGAATACCATGTTCGCCAGGGCGATGCCGGCCTGGTACTCGGCCATGTGGGTAAATGGGTAGGGTCCGCAGACGTCGCCTGCCGCGTAGATGTGGCGTTGCGAGGTGCGCTGCCGCGCGTTGACGCGGACTCCCGTCTTGTCGAACACGACGCCTGCCGCATCGAGGCCAAGCTCCAGCAGCGCCGGGCGTCGACCGGTCGCCACCAGGATGCGCTCGCATTCGACGGTGGTGCCGTCGGCGAGCTGCAACTGGCGGCTGTCGCCATCGCGCCGCACCGACTGGACGGCCGCGGCCGTGTGCACCTCGATCCCTTCCCGCTCCAGCACATTCTGCAATACCGCGGCCACGTCCGGTTCGCTCATGGGCAGAATCTGCCTGGCCTGCTCGACCAGTGTCACGCGGGCGCCTAGGCGTGCGAAGGCCTGTGCCAGTTCCACGCCGACCGGGCCCGCCCCCAGCACGGCCAGGCGTCGCGGCAACTCACGCCGGGTGAAGATCGTTTCGTTGGTGTCGTAACCGGCCTCCGCCAGTCCCGGGATCGGCGGGATGGCCGGCGTGGAACCGGTGGCGATCAGAAAGCGTCGGGCACGGATGATGTCATCCTCTACTGTGATTTCCCCGGGCCCGGTGAAGTGCGCTGCACCGAAGCGCACGTCGCAGCCGTAGCCGCGGAAGCGCTCCGGATCGTCGTGCTGCTGAATCTGCCCGATGACGGCACGGACCCGGTCGATGGCTACGCCGAAATCGACCTCCGGCATACTCGACAGCAGGCCGTCGTGCACGCCTTGCCGGGTGACCTGTACGGTCTGTGCCAGGTGCAACAGGGTTTTGCTGGGCACACAGCCGGTGTGCAGGCAGTCACCGCCCAGCTGTGCGGACTTTTCCACCAGTGTGACCCGCAGCCCGAGCTGTCCGGCGACGCTGGCCACCACCAGGCCGGCCGGCCCGCCGCCGATGATCGCGATATCCTGCCGGCGCTGCATGACGGTCACCCTGCCCGGTTGCGGCGCAGGCGCAGGATGATGCGCGACAGGAAAGCGAGGCTCGCGACGACCGCCAGCGCCAGCAGGGCCTTGCGCACCACGTCCTGGCCACCACCGGCCAGCTCGCGGCCGGCATAGCCGAGATAGGTGTAGGCGGCACCACCGGGGGCCATGAAGATGAAGGAGCTGATGATGTAGTGTGAGAGGCGGATGCGCGTAAGTCCCAGGGCATAGTTCAGCAGGTTGAACGGAAACAGCGGTACCAGGCGCACGAATGCGACGAAACGCCAGCCCTCATCCTCCACGCCCTCGACCAGGGTGCGCAGGCGGCTGCCGGCGCGCTGCGCGATCCGGTCCTGGACGAGATAGCGCGCGATCAGGAACGCCAGCGTGGCACCCAGTGTCGCGCCGGTCAGGCTGTACAGCGTGCCGTATACGGGTCCGAACAGCGCACCGCCGGCCAGCGTGAACAGCAGGCCGGGCAGGAAAAATACCGTGGCAATGGCGTAGCCGCCGATGAATACCAGCGGCGCCAGCACACCGAGCTGGCCGACCCAGGCCGTCAGCGCATCGGCCGATAGCCGATCACGCCAGTAAAAGGCGGCGCCGATACCGGCCAGCAGCAGGCACAGCAGCAATACCCGGCGCGCGGTCGCCGTCACTGGGGCTGTTTCCAGCTGCGCCGGTTGATGGCGTAGTCGATGACCTTGCCGCTGAACGGCTGCAGCAACAGGCCAGGTAACCGCACGCAGTGCGCGGCATCGCGCCAGGTATCGATACCGATGGTCATGCCGGTGTGGCCGTCCTCGGGCTGGGCGCGGTAGGTGCCGAGCAGGCGGTCCCACAGCGACAGGCTGAAACCGAAGTTGGAATTCGTCTCGTGCTCGAGATGCGAATGGTGCACGCGGTGCATGTCCGGCGTGACGATGAACAGGCGCAGGTAGCGGTCCAGCCACAACGGCAGCCGCACATTGCCGTGGTTGAACATGGACGTGGCATTCAGCACGACCTCGAAAATCACCACCGCCAGCAGCGGCGGTCCCAGCAGCACGATGGCGGCGAACTTGATCAGCATCGACAGGATGATCTCGATGGGATGAAAGCGTGCCCCGGTGGTGACATCGAAATCCAGGTCCGCGTGATGCACGCGGTGCAGGCGCCACAGCGCCGGTACCGCGTGAAACATGACATGCTGCAGGTAGATCAGGCCGTCCAGGATCACCACCGTCGCGACCACGGCCAGTATGTCGGGGATATCGACCTGGTTGAACAGTCCCCACTGCCGCTCATTGCACAGGGCGGCCACGCCCACGGCGGCGGTCGGGAACAGCAACCGGAGCAGCAGCGTGTTGAGGACCACCAGCGTAATGTTGTTCAGCCAGCGCGAGCCCTTCGGCTGGGTCAGGCTGCGCCGCGGTGCCAGCACCTCCCACGCGGCCATGGCCAGAAAAACACCGAAGAAGGCAGCCAGGCGTATCGTGGTCTCGTGCGTGCTGACGAACTCATCCATGCTGCTGTCGGTATCCGGTTGATAAGGGTTGCTGTTGCGCGGCATTCATCACCTGAGCCAGTGCCGCGACGACGACCTCGGTGCCGGCTGACGGGTCTGGCGCATGGCAGCTCAGTTCCCGGCGCCAGGCGCGTGCGCCCGGCATACCCTGGAACAGACCCAGCATGTGCCGCGTAATGTGTTTGAGCGGTGTGCCGTCGTTCAGTTCCCTTTCAATATATGTCAGCATCCCTGCGACCACCTGCTCACGCGTCGGCAGTGCTTGGTGGTCGTCGAAGAAACGGCCGTCCACGTCCGCCAGCAGCCAGGGATTGTGGTAGACGGCACGTCCCAGCATGACACCGTCCACCTGTCGCAGCTGTTCCGCTGCCCCAGCCAGCGAATCGATACCGCCGTTGACGATGATCGCCAGTTCGGGAAAGTCACGCTTGAGCTGCCTGACGACACCGTATTGCAGCGGCGGAATGCTCCGGTTCTCCTTCGGGCTCAGGCCCTGCAGCCATGCCTTGCGTGCATGGACGATGAAGCTGCGGCAGCCGGCCACGGCAACCGTCTGCACGAAATCCGCCAGCGCTTCATAGGAATCACGATCGTCGATACCGATGCGGGTCTTGACGGTAACCGGGATGCCGGCCGCGCTGGCCATGGCCGCAACGCATTCCGCCACCAGCTCCGGTTCCGCCATCAGGCAGGCGCCGAAACGCCCTGACTGCACGCGGTCGCTGGGACAGCCGACATTGAGATTGATTTCGTCGTAGCCGCGGTCCGCAGCAATGGCGGCGCAGGTGGCCAGTGCGGCGGGGTCGCTGCCGCCCAGCTGCAGCGCCACCGGGTGCTCCGCCGGATCGTATCGCAGGTAGCGCTCGCGTGCGCCGTGCAGGATGGCCCCCGTGGTCACCATCTCCGTGTACAGCAGCGCATGCCGGCTCAGCAGCCTGAACAGGTAGCGGCAATGGCGGTCGGTCCAGTCCAGCATGGGCGCGACTGCGA
Organism: uncultured Gammaproteobacteria bacterium; assembly: GCA_963748215.1. Lineage (GTDB taxonomy): Bacteria > Pseudomonadota > Gammaproteobacteria > UBA9214 > UBA9214 > UBA9214. The sequence goes on from CAVVHS010000006.1 coordinate 547,504, forward strand.
AGCGATGCGTGATGCTGTGTGTGATGCCGGTCTCTCCCGTTTACAGTATTTGACGACGCCCGCCGATAGCCTGACAGGTTATACGCAGGTTAGTGATTTCAATCACATTATATTCAATTATCGCTTTTGTATTTCAGGCCTGAATGCTATAGTGCAGGCACCCCGGTGGGATTGTAAATGATATGTTTACCAAGGAGTTAGCTATGAACCGTGTGCGCACACTGCTGCTGTCCCTGGCATTGCCCCTGACATTGGCCGGACCGGTAACGGCCGACGTGTTGCTGGTCGACAGTATCGAGTCCGCCCCTGCCATACAGACCCCGCGGGCCGGATTGAGCATGTCCGGCGTACGCCAGACGTTCGGAAGTCCGGCGGTCGAACAGCCCACCGTATCCGTCAATGGCGGGCCGTTTCAGCCACCGATCACGCGCTGGGACTACGATGGCTTCTCGGTCATCTTCGAGAATGACCGGGTGGTGCATTCCGTCGTCCACCGACAGTAAACCAATCCGCATTTGCTGATGTATCATAGCCGGTCTCATGACCGGCTATTGTTTTATTGTACTCACGTGCTGATATCCGAATTCGCATCCCAATCGGGGGTAATACTCACCTGGCCGCACCGGCACTCGGACTGGCAAGACCAGCTTGCCGGTATCGAGCCGGTCTACATCGACATTGCGCGTGCCGTGGTCGATCGCGAACACCTGCTGGTCATCTGCTATGACACCGAGCACCGGCAACATGTGCAGTCCGTACTGAGCGGGGCCGGCATCGTGCTGGACCGGGTCGTCTTCTGCTGCATACGCACCAACGATACCTGGGTGCGTGATTACGGTCCCCTGACGATACTTGCCGATGGCCGGCCGGCACTGCAGGATTATGTGTTCAATGCCTGGGGCGGCAAGTACAGCGCCACGCTGGATGATGCCGTTGCCGACAGCCTTTATGCCGCCGGCCTGTTCGGGACACTCGAGTATCAGCGCCTGCCACTGGTGCTGGAAGGTGGCAGTATCGATACCGACGGCGCGGGCTCGCTGCTGACGACGTCGCACTGCCTGCTGTCGCCGACCCGAAACCCCGGGCTGGACAAGCCGGCACTGGAAGTGGCGCTGCGCGAACACCTCGGAATTGAACGGGTGCTGTGGCTGGAGCATGGCGAGCTGGCCGGCGATGACACCGATGCGCACGTCGACATGCTGGCACGCTTCTGCAATGCAGACACCATCGCCTACGCGCACTGCCCCGACCGTGCTGATATGCATTTTGCAGAACTGGCAGCCATGGAACAGGAGCTGCAGGCTTTCCGCACCCTGACCGGCGCGCCCTACCGGCTGGTACCGCTACCCCTGCCACGGGCTGTCCAGAACGCCAGTGGACAACGCCTGCCAGCGAGTTATGCCAACTTCCTGGTGATCAACGACGCGGTATTGCTGCCGGTCTACGACGATCCCGCCGACGCCATTGCAGTGCAGCGGCTGCAGGACTGTTTCCCCGGGCGCGACATCATACCGATCAACTGCCTGCCCTTGATCCAGCAATTCGGCAGTCTGCATTGCGCTACAATGCAGCTCCCGGCGGGCGTCCTCAAGGCGGCAAGTGACTGACATGAATGACAGGATTATCAGGGTTGCACTGGTGCAGCATGGCTGCAACACCGATTCCCAGGCGAACCTTGCAGCCACCATCGCCGGCATCGAGAACGCCGCCGCCAACGGGGCGCAACTGGTGCTGCTGCAGGAACTGCACCGCGGCACTTACTTCTGCCAGGTGGAGGACGCCAGCAATTTTGACCAGGCGGAATCCATTCCTGGCCCGACCACCGAACGGCTCGGCAAACTGGCCGCGCAACACCAGCTGGTCATCGTTGCATCGCTGTTCGAGAAACGCACCGCCGGTCTGTATCACAACACCGCAGTGGTACTCGATGCCGACGGTTCGATTGCCGGCCGCTACCGCAAGATGCACATACCGGATGACCCCGGTTACTATGAGAAATACTATTTCACGCCCGGCGATCTCGGTTTCACACCGATCGATACCTCGCTGGGCAGGCTCGGCGTACTGATATGCTGGGATCAGTGGTACCCGGAAGCCGCGCGCCTGATGGCACTGGCCGGTGCAGAACTGCTGCTGTACCCGACCGCAATCGGCTGGGACTACGACGACAGCAGCGACGAACAGGCACGGCAGCGCGAGGCCTGGCTGACGGTGCAACGCGGCCATGCCATCAGCAACTGCCTGCCCGTGCTGACCTGCAACCGGATCGGTCATGAACCGGATTCGTCCGGCGCGACCGCCGGAATCCGCTTCTGGGGCAGCAGCAGCGTGATCGGGCCACAGGGTGAATTGCTCGCACAGGCCGGAACGGACGATGCGGAGACGCTGGTAGTGCCGGTGGATCTGGGACGCACCGAGCAGTTGCGACGCAGCTGGCCATTCCTGCGCGACCGTCGCATCGATGCCTACCAGCCGCTGACCGAGCGATTTCGCGACTAGCTGACAGACTCGACGTGGCTGCGTGGCAGGCAGCTGCATGGATTCATGCTAGTGTTTTTTTACTGAAGATGGTGGACCAGGATAATGATTCTCATTTTATCTCCGGATACCGACAAGGACGGCGAAGAGTACCGGCAACTGCTGGAGTTTCTCTCCAACCTGAACAATATCCAGACGCGTGTACACGATGAAAAAGGTATCCAGCAGACGCTGACAGAAATCTACCTGGTGGGTGACACGGCATCGCTGCAGACCGGGGACATGGCCAGCCTGCCCTGCGTCGAGCGCGTGGTTCGCGTGTCGGAGGAATACCGCATACTCGGCCGCCACCACGATGACAAGCGCCCCACCTGGTTCGACTACAACGGCATCCGCTTCGGCCAGGACAACCTGAATGTCTTCGCCGGGCTGTGCGCCGTGGACACACCCGAACACGTTGAACTGATGATGAAGGCGCTGAAGGAACACGGCCAGCAGTGCACGCGCATGGGCGCCTACAAGCCGCGCACCAATCCCTACTCGTTTCAGGGGCACGGCAAGAAATGCCTGCCCTGGGTGTTCGAACTGGCCGGCAAGTACGGCATCAAGGTGATCGCAATGGAGGTCACCCACGATTCGCATGTCACGGAAATCCACGAGGCGCTCGAGCAGACGGGTCATCCAACCGGTGTTATGCTGCAGGTCGGTACCCGCAATACACAGAATTTCGAATTGCTCAAGGTGATCGGTCGCGAACCCGAGTTCCCCGTGCTGCTCAAACGCGGTTTCGGCATTACACTCGAGGAATCGCTGAATGCGGCGGAGTACCTGGCCAGCGAAGGCAACCGTCGCGTCGTGTTCGGCCTGCGCGGCATGAAGACCAACATGGGTGATCCGCATCGCAACTTCATCGATTTCGCCCAGGTACCTGTCGTGCATCGGCTGACCCGCATGCCGGTCTGTATCGATCCTTCACATTCGGTAGGCTCAAGAGACGCGACCAGCGAGGGCATTCTCGATATCTTCCATGTGACTGCACAGGGCATCATCGCCGGCGCCAACATGGTCCTGGCGGACTTCCACCCCTTCCCGAGCAAGGCACTCGTCGACGGGCCACAGGCGCTGCATATGGACGAGCTGGGATATTTCCTCGAGGATATCCGGATTGCGAGGAAAGCCTACGAGGCCCGGCTTGCATTACACGCAAAACATGTAAAGAAAATCAACAAGGCCGGCTAGCAATGCGGCACCATCGCCTGAAGGATACGGGCGAGCTGTCGATGCAGCGCATACCGCCTGTCACTGAAAATCGATACCGGCATCACCAAAACTGGAGGAAAACCCCGTAGTGAAGCACCTATTGATCGCCTTGTCACTGCTCATGACATCCGTTATGCAGCCGTTAATGGCCGGTGAGACGGCAGATACCGCTACCAGACCACCGCCAGCGGAGCAGCCGGCGGATACTTCCAGCACCGGTAACGGCGGCGAAGCTGACACAAAGCCGCCGGTAAACAAAACCGCTGAAGAGGAAGAACCGGATTGCGAATGACAGATCGCTGTTTACCCGGCGTTGAAATGTAAATTCCCAGACAACAGAAGGAGCCAACACATGAAGTTAATCGAAAATCCTGTCCTGTCTTTGCTCATTGTCGCGGCAATCACGTCGCCAGTCTCGCTCATGGCTGCCAATGAGATCGCCGTCAAGATCACCCCGGACATGGCCTCGGCCGATGTCATGCACAAGGGCAAGAAGACCACGATTTCGCGCATCCAGAACCAGAACAACGCCGTCAACCCGGCGTTTGGCAAGACCTCCAGGAAATGCCCGCCGTTCTGCATCCAGCCTGCCACGCTGGCACCCGGCGTCGAGACCATTGCGGAACTCGAGGTCATCGACTACCTCAGGAAAATGGCCGCCGGCGACGAAAGCATCCTGGTCATCGATTCACGCACCCCTGACTGGGTGAAGAAAGGCACTATCCCGGGATCGGTAAACATTCCCTGGACTGCACTGAACCCGGCCCAGGGTGCGGATCCGATGTCGATTGGCGAGATCTTCACCGACCGTTTCAATGTCAGGGAGCAGGAAGGCCTGTGGGATTTCAGCAATGCCAGGACGCTGGTGATGTTCTGTAACGGGATGTGGTGCGGTCAGTCACCGAACAATATCCAAAACCTGCTCAGGTTCGGCTACCCGGCGGACAAGCTCAAGTGGTACCGCGGCGGTATGCAGGACTGGGAAATTCTCGGCCTCACCACCGTACCGGGGCAGTAAGCCCGGCCGTTACCGTTCGCTCGGCCTGAATAATGCCCGCATCGCAGGATGCGGGCATTTTTTGCGCGGCAACCGGCGGATAACCGCCGCCCGGTGAGGAATGCGGGCTAGAATTCGTACTCCAGCAGCAGCCTGACGGTGCGATCGGGCGTCGCGTCCTTCATGCCAATGATCAGCCCGCCTTCCCAGTGCAACTGCTTGCCAGGAGCCAGTCGGTAGTTACCCATGAGCACAGGTCCGGCGCCGAGGATGCCTTCTCCGCTGTAGAACTCCAGCGCCGGCTCCAGCGACTTCGACAGCCGGTAGCGCGCCTGCAGCGCGAGCGCCGTCTCGAATTCGTTGCTGACATCATCCCCGAACTCGTAGGCCATGGAGAGATTCGCGGTACCCGTCCATTGCTGCCACTCCGTCTCGGCGAGCAGGGTACCGGAAATCTCCATCCTGTCGGGGTCTTCCGCCGAGGCGACTTCGAACAGCAACCCCCAGTCCGCGGCATACTCGCCCTGCTCGGTGATCTGCCAGAGGGCCTCCACTTCGTACTCGCTGAGACGGAAGGAGTTCATGCTGTCCTTCTCGCCGATCAGGTACACCTCGCCGAACCAGTTGTCACTGAACGCCATGCCGTAACCGAGACGCCAGGTCTGCCGGTCAACGTAGCGCGGGTTGCCACCGTTTTCCAGCGATGTCCTGAGCTCGAGTTCGCGCTCGAGGGGCTGCACATACGGATGGTATATCTTGTCAATGACGCCACCATCGGCGTGTGCGGCATGCTGCCCGGCCAGTGCGATATGAAAAACCCACAGCAGGCATCTTAATGTACGTGGCGCGGACAGGTTCATAGTCATGCAGTCTCCCGTGTGCCCTTGCGCTGCAGTCTGCGCCGGAATGCGGAGCCTGCGCTGACTATCAGCATGAGCAGCGCTCCGCCGAAATAGAATCCCGCCTGGATAGCCGTTGGCGTGGCCTCGTAACCGAGCAGTGCATAGAGTAACTGGCCGGTCACCGAGTCCTCCGCAATCACGGAGGAGCTGTCCCAGACCGGCAGCTGTGCGGGCAGCCAGTCGGCCTGTATCAAAAGCAACGCCGCCTGCGAGACGAGCCCCGCCGCCACCAGCATCAGCAGGAACAGGCTGACGTAATGCGAAGGGATGTGCGGCATGCTGCGCAACAGGTAATAAATCAGCGCACCGATGCTGATACCGATGCCGGCGCCGATTGCCGAGCCGACCAGCACAACCAGCAGCTGTTTCAGGTTGCCGGCAAAACCGAACACGTAGACCAGGATCTCGAAGCCTTCCCGGGTAATCGCAAGTGCCACAATCGCTGCCATGACGATCGAGAGCGCCCCGGTGCTGCATTTCTCCGTCCTGGCCGGGTTTCCCAGAAGCAACAGCAGGACCGCGATGGCCAGGTAAATCGCGAATTGCAGGCTGGCGCTGCTGACTTCCTGGCCGACGCCGTCAAACCAGTTCGATACTGTGTCGATGCCATAGCCGAGACCGATTGCCGATGCCATGCCGCAGGCCAGCGCCAGGCCTATCCAGCCGCGACTGATGCCGTGCGCGGCGGACAGTGCAGACAGGATGCTGATCAGCAGCGCGGCCTCGAGCACCTCGCGCAGCACGATTATGACCGATGTCAGCAACATGAAGAGGTCCTCATTCCGCGATCACCTTGCCCTGTGCCGTTTTCGGGTGGAATTCGCCGAAAAACGGATACTCGCCAGGCGCCAGTGGACCGATGAAAACCACCGCCGTGCGCCGTCCCATGATGACTTTTTCGCGGTTCAGCTCGTAACTCTCGAATTCCTCCGGTGTCGGGTCGTTATTGGTGATCAGCAGCTTGACCTTCGTGTGCGCAGGCACGACCAGCTCGGATGGCCAGAACAGGTGATTGCGAATCTCCAACTCGAATACCGGCTTGCCCGCCACGGCAGGCCCGGCTGTAGCGGATGCAAGCAGCAGTGCAGCGAGAACACCTGGCATGCGCTGCAGCGTTCTCATGATGGCTTGCCGCTGGTGCGTCCGTGTACCCTGCCACGTGTTTCTGCAGTACAGGCGGGAAACGATATGCTGACTGACAGGCCGCCTGCGAGTTCCGACACACCGAGACTGATGCTGGCATGGTGCAGGTCCGCGACGTGTCTGACGATAGACAGGCCCAGTCCACAACCGATGATGCCGGAAGCGTGCTGATCACCACCCCCCCGGTAGAAGCGATCGAATATACGATCGTGCTGGTCAGCGGGTATGCCGGGGCCCGAGTCCTGTACACGCAGGATGACATGCGCGCCCCGCTCCTGCACGGATACCCGGATCATGCCGCCGGCCGGGGTGTATTTGCAGGCATTATCGAGCAGGTTCTGCAGCAGCGTCTCGAGTGCGAAGCGGTCACCCGCCACGCAGGCCCGTGTGCCCTCGAGTTCCAGCTGCTGGTTTCTGTCCTCGAACCGGGAATATTTGCGTGCGATGTAGTCCTGCGCCAGCGCATGCAGGTCGATGGGTTCGAAGCGCACCATGATCTCGTCCGGTGCCGTGCGGTGCAGTGCCAGCACCTGTTCAACCACGTTCTGCATGCGGGTGGTGGCGGATTCCAGCTGTTGCAGGTTGTGGTTATCGGTCGGCAGGTCGCGAGCGAGATTATGCAGGTGAATTTTCATTGCACTCAGGGGTGTTCGCAACTCGTGCGCAGCGTCCGCGGCAAAGGATTTCTCGCGCCGGAACGAGGCATCGAGGCGTCGCAGCAGGTCATTGATGGAGGTGACCACCTGCAGCAGTTCCCGGGGTTGCTCGTCGAACGGCAGCGGGCCGAGGTCGTCCGCACGCTTGTCGCGCAGGTGTATGGCGAGCCTGCGCAGTGGCGCGAGCCCGTAGCCGACGACGAACCAGATCAGCAGGCCAGTCAGCGGCAGGGCCACCACGACAGGTGCGACGGACTTGAGAATGACACTTTCCGCAAGTTCGTTACGCACGTCGACACGTTCCGCCGTGATGATCCAGCGTTGCGTCGGCGGATCGGGCAGGACATAGGTACGCCAGCGGTAACTGCCGAAATTATTGTATTCGTAGCCGGCCTCCAGACGCGCCATGGGTGTCAGTGGCGCGTTGGCTGAATGTTGCCAGAGGTCATCGCCCTGCCACACCTGAAAGGCGAACTGGCGGGCCGTATCACGCACGCCGCTGTCAGACAGGCTACGGCCATGCGTGATCGCGAGCAGTTGCGCGGCGTCGGCCAGCTTGATGTCGAACAGTGTTTGTGCCTCGGACATGCTCTCGCGGTAACCGTGCAATGCAGAAAGAAAGACCGTCAGCGTCATGGTCGCCAGCAAGGCAACGACCAGGAAAATGCGGATCGAGCTCACGCCTTGCTTACCGTATAGCCAACGCCTCGCACGGTCTTGATGAATTCCGGTGCTATCTTCTTGCGCAGGTGGTGAATGTGGACTTCCACCGAATTGCTGCTGACCTCCTCGCCCCAGCCATACAGCTTCGTTTCCAGGCTCTCCCGCGAAAGTATCCGTCCCGGATTTTCCATCAGCAGCTTGAGCAGCATGAATTCGCGGCGCGGCAGTTCGACCAGTCGGCCATCGACGGAAACCTGGTGAGTCAGCATATCCAGCACTACCGGCCCCAGCACGATTTCGCTGCTGCGCGCGGCGCTGACCCTGCGCTCCAGGGCACGCAGGCGCGCCAGCAACTCGGGCATCTCGAACGGTTTGGCCAGGTAATCGTCCGCGCCCCGGTCCAGACCCGTCACCTTGTCGGCCGTGGTATCACGTGCGGTCAGTACCATGACCAGTGGATTGGCGGCGCTGCGGCGGATATCCCTGAGAACGTCGAGGCCTTCCATATCCGGCAGGCCGAGATCCAGGATGACAATGTCGGGGGTATCCGTGTCGATGGCAAGCAGCGCGGCCTTGCCCTGCTCGACATGGTTGACGGTAAAGCCTTCCCGCTTCAGCGCGCGCTGCAGGCCATCGGCCAGCGACAGGTCATCTTCCACCAGCAGTATTTGCATGTACCGGCTCTGGTCATATCCGGCTACCCCGCCCTGACTGCGAAGGCACGCGCGCGACGATCCTGTTTGCGCAGCGCCCTGTCCACCAGCCCCGGAAGCAACCCGTTGATTCGAACAAACAGCGATTCAGGGAAGCCAATATAGCATTCTTTCCGGTGACTTCGAACCGCCTCGAGAATCCGGCGCGCCACGGGTTCCGGCTCGTCGAAATTCATCCTGACCGCCTTCGCCATGTCGTAGACCTGCTGCGAATTGATCCCGGTGCGTACCGCGCGCGGCGCCACGTACGTCACGTCGACACCGGTGTCGGCAAGCTCCCTGCGCAGCGCCTGCGAGAAGCCGCGTAATGCGAACTTGCTGGCCGAGTAGGCGGAGAACCAGGCGAAGCCGATGCTGCCGAAGGCCGAGCCGACATTGACGATCTGGCCACTGCCCTGTTCCAGCAGGGTTGGCAGTACCGCGTGGGTCAGCAACATCGGTGCCAGTGTGTTGATCTCCAGGGTCCTGCGCACCAGCTCGGCCGGTTGCTGCTCGAACGCCCCGAACGGGTTGATACCGGCGGAGTTGATCAGTATATCGATGCCACCTAAATGTCGCAGGGCTTCGCTGACGATCCGCTCGCGTGCCTCGGCCGTGGTGATGTCGGCGCAGACGGTGTGCACCCGCTCGGGGCCAAGCGCCTGCTGCCGGTCCGCCAGGGCCTGCTCGTTGAGATCGACCAGCACCAGCCGGGCGCCGGCATTCGCCAGCTGGACGGCCAGCTGGCCGCCGATACCACCGCCGGCACCGGTCAGGATGACGCGCTTGTTTTCCATCGGTTCACTCCCGGTTTGCCGCTCGATGTCAGAGTTTGCTGCGTGCCAGTTGCAGCTTGGTGGCAACTTCCTGCCGCCGGCCCTTGTCGGCCAGCGCGCGGTTCGGGCGCGGTGCGGCGGCCTGTGCCTTCTCGAGGAAGCGCACCGCCTCGGCCGGCTTGCCCTCTTCGAGCATGAAATCGCCGTAGAAATAGTTCGGATCGATGCCGTCCGGGTTCAGTGACAACGCCTTGCGCAGGTACAGCTCGGCCTTGGCGTCGCTGCCGAACGCGATCGGCCAGCCCGGTACCTGGTAATAAAGCGAACCCAGCGAGGTGTAGACCGAGCCGTTCAGCACCGTGGCGTCGATCTGCTCGGCCTTTTCGAGCAGCTTGCGCGCCTCCTTGACCTTGCCGAGCGCGCTGATACCACCGGTGGCGCCGGCATCGGAACTCAGGATGATGGCCAGCCACACCAGCGGTTCGGCCTTGTCCGGGCTGGCAGCGACCAGCTTGCGTGCATCCTGGGTCAGCTGTTCAAAGGCCTTGCCCTGGGCATCTTTCACCGTGTCGTAATTGACGGTGGCCCAGCGCTGCTGAATGACCAGGAGATCCTCTTCCATACCGGCCAGCGCCGCGGCCGAGCCGGCGAGCAGAATGCCGGAGATGATGAATGCTGCAAATTTCATGTCGGTTACCTCGTATTAATCCAGTGGAAGACTGCGAAAAACATCGCCATAGAGGCGATACATCATGTTGGCCATGTGAATGACCGCCTGCCGGTCGTTGCTGTCATCCAGGCGGTTCATCAGCGACTCGAAAAATTCCATGTGCCCGATATCCAGCGAACCGTGCGAGCTCAGGTAGCTGAATGCGTTCTTCGGCAGGTCCAGTGCAGCAGCGATGGCACCGGCCGCGCCCGTTGCCAGCTGGATGCTGGTGCCTTCCAGCACGAGCACCATGCCGAAAAATCCCACCGGGTTGCCACGATTGATGGTGTCATAGGCGTAGGCCACCATCAGCTCTGTCTCGGGATGCGGCATGCCATGACGATACTGCTCCGGATCTGCTCCGCAGGCGCGAATGTCGTTGAGGATCCATTCCTGGTGCCCGGTTTCTTCCTCGATGTAGTCGCCGATCGCCTCGCGCAACCACTCCTTTTCCATGGGCAGTCGGCTGCCGCAGGCCATCAGCAGCGGCACCGTGTGCTTGACGTGATGATAGGCCTGCCCGAGGAAAGCGACGTAGGTATCACGTGATATTTTTCCCTGCGCGCCGCGCACCAGCTGCGGTACCGCGAGCAGCGACTCGCGTGCGGGTTGTGTTTCCGACTGCAGCTGCGCGAAAAAATCACTCATGACTGCGCGGCCCGCTGTGGCGGTAAATAATGCTGTTCGATCACGTCCCGACGTGGCGTGCCGCCGGGTGCGAGTTCGCCGGATGCCGTGCTGAACGGTGTCTCGGCAGTCAGCCAGCTGGTGATCTGCGCATAGTCCGGCAGGCGTGCATTGGTGGCAGCGATAGCGGCTTCCATACTCGCAGTGGTATTCGTGCCGGATGGCACCAGTACCGCCAGCAAATGCGCCTGCTCATTGCCGAGCACCGCCGCCTGCGCGATGGACGGGTGCGACAGCAGTTCCGCCTCGATCCATTCCGGCGACACGTTGCGGCCAAAGGCCGTAATGATGCGTTCGCGCATGCGCCCGGTGACGTACAGGAAACCGTCCGCGTCGAAATAGCCCGTGTCGCCGGTGGCCAGCAGGGCGCCGGAATCGCGGACCGGGTCGCCGAGATAGCCGGAAAAGGTCTTGCCCTGTACCAGGATTTCGCCCGTCTCGCTGATCAGGGCGCGTACGTGCGGCAACAGCTTGCCCACCGAGCCGGGACGGTTATGTGCCGCTGTATTCAGGGCTACCACGGAACCGGCCTCGGACAGGCCGTAGCCCTGGTAGACAGGCAGTCCGCAGGCCGCCGCATCTTCCAGCAAGGCCTTGCCCGCAGGGGCGCCGCCGACGGCGATGAAGCGCAGCGAGTCCGGCACACTCTCGCGCTGCGCCAGGACGGTCAGCAGCTTGAGCAGGCCGGGCGGCACGATCAGTGCCGTTGGGCGGTGTGTCTGCAATGCAGCCGCCAGCCGGACGGCATCGACCCGGCTCGACCCGTCCACGCCGGTGTCGGCCGGATCGGGCACGAGGATTTCCGCGCCGCTGAGTACCGGCACATAGACGGCGCCGATATTCTCCAGCAGGATCGACAGTGGCAGCAGCGCCATGGCCCGATCGGCAGCCACGGCGTTCGCGGCCCGGGCCAGTGCGCCGGCGACGGTTTCGATGGTGTCCCTTGACAGGCGCACCCCGCGCGGTGTGCCGGTCGTGCCCGAGGTGTAGGTCACCTTGGCAGTGCCGGCGTTATGCGTCCGCGTCGCGACCGCTTGCAGCAGCACGCGGGTGTATTGCCGCCCGGCGATCCACAGCGTGTCGCTGCTGTGTACCGTCACCAGCTCCGCGATGCGTTGCGGGGCATCGGTAATGACGGTATCGACGCCGGCATCCTGCAGTGCGTGCAGCAATTGCCCGTCGCTGAAAAACCCCGGCAGCGGGACATGCATGATACCGGCGCGCAGGGTGGCGAGATCCGTCACAACCCAGGCCGGCCCGTTGATCAGCAGGGTACCGAGCGTGCGGGCACCGTTCAGTATCGTGGCGAGCCGGGTAACCTCACCGTCCAGCTGCTGCCAGGTCAGCGCATCATGGCTGCCGGTGACGGCACGGCGCTGCGGTGTATGCGCGGCATGCTGCGCCAGCGCCTCCAGGATGACGGTCACAGCAGGACCGCACGGGCATTGCGGGCGAAGGCACGACCGGCCTCGCATGCCTGCAGCGCCAGGCCCTGCAGCTCGGCGTCCGTAGCCATCAATGCCAGCAAGGCCGGTGTACCCGCGACGATGTCACCGGCATACACGGCGGGCCGGCAATCGTAATAGCTGCCCCATTCCGCCTGCTGCTCCGCCGGGAGACAGGTGCGCTGTGCGTCGGCAAGCCTCGTCAGCGGCAGGCCCATGCGGGCAAAGGCATTGCGCAGTTTCGGTACCGAAGTGAAAACCACGTGCGTAAAGCCCGCCCCCATCAGAAAGGCACTGAGGGTGCAGATCAGCCAGCGGGCCTGTCCGGCATTGGCCGGGGCAAGATTGCCGATCTCGGCGATGCCGGCACGCCCGGTCGTCAACAGCTGCTCAACCGGCTGGTCCAGGTAGTGCTCCGAGAACAGCGCTTCGGCACCCGCCGGCCGTAATCCGGCCACCGCCGCGTACTCGCCGTTGTCGCGCGTCAGTCCCAGCAACAGCGGATAGAAGGAGTTCAGTGTCGCGCCATAGGCCCGGCGAAAGATCGCACCCACGAATGTCTCCGCGAAGGTGCGCTGGGCATGCGCCGGGTCCATGAGCGTCAAGGTCAGCTCCGCGCCGGTGGCGGGTGCGCTGATCAGGCGTGGCGTAACTGTGGTCTGTTGCTTGTCCGGTTCCGTGTGCATGACTGCATACCCTGATATTGAACTGGCGGGCAGTATGGAACAGTCAGCTTATGTGGAACTTAAGGCATGCCTCGACCACGCCAGCCACAGGCATGGAAATTGTGAGCCAGTTCACAGTGTTGGGTGTTATTTCCGGAATCTTTCCGGGTAATCACCGGCGGCACGGCCGCCATGGCTGGCGTGCGGCTGGCAGCGGGAACGCAAGCCGCTGGGCTATACTGACGGGCAGAGTCAGGCTGCGGGGGATAACGCGATCATGACAGGCAGGATCATCACGTTGCTGCTGTGCCTGACGGCCGCCCTGCCGGGGCGGGCCGAGGAGGCGGTATCGCAGGCAGTGCAGACGCCCTATACCGAGCAAAAGGTCATATTCGATTTCTATTTCGACGAGCCGGAGAAGATCAACACGGCGCTGTTCTGGATCCGCTCGCTGATCAATCCCCTGATGGACGAACCCTACGGGCTGGCACCGGAATTCCTTGATATCAAGGTCATCATCCACGGCACCGAGATCGTCGCGCTGGCGCGCAAGAACTACACGAAATACGAGGATGCCGTCGAGCGCATGCGCTACTACGCCTCGCTGGGTGTGGAATTCAAGGTCTGCGGTCTGGCGGCCCAGGACTATCACTACGCCACCGGCGATTTCTATGACTTCGTCGACGTGGTCCCGTCGGCCATCACCGAACTCGCGCACTGGCAGCTCGCCGGCTATGCGCTGATCACGCCACAGGTGCTGGAGAAGAAGCACGCGATCGAGGATATCCGCTGACGTTCAACGCTATTTGTCGACCTTCATCAGCAGCGGTGGCAGGAGCAGAAAATCCGTCACCAGCGCCAGGGCAATGGTCACCGCCGTCAGCAGCCCCATGTCCGCATTCAGCTTGAAGCCGGACAGGGTCAGCACCAGGAAGCCGGCAATCAGCACCAGCGTGGTCACCAGCAAGGCCGTGCCCACGGTGTGGAAGGCGTAGCGCACCGCGTCCTGCGCATCCAGGCCACGTTCGCGGCGCGCGCGCAGGTACTTGCTGAGGAAGTGCACGGTGTCGTCGACCACGATACCCAGCGTCATGCCCGCGACCACGGACAGGCCCAGGCCGACCTGGCCGGATACCAGCCCCCACAGGCCGAAGCCCATGGCCGCCGGCGCCAGGTTGGGGATCAGGCTGACCAGCCCGATCTTGACCGAACGCAGCGCCACGATCAGCACCAGCGAGATCAGCACCAGGGCGAAGCTGGTACCGCGCAGCATGCTGCGAATATTGCGCTGACCGATGTAGGCGAACATGACCGCCGAGCTGGCGCCGCTGGACTTCAGATGCGGCGCGTTCTTGCCCAGCCAGTCCTGGGCCTGGCGTTCGATCTCCAGCAAGGTATTACTGGAAACATTCTCCAGCGAGACGATCAGGCGGGTCGATGACTTGCTGATGTCGATCTGGTTGTTGAGATCGAGCCCGTAGGGCAGCGACATCTCGTACAGCAGCAGGTATTGTGCTGCCAGCTCGCGCTCATCCGGCAGCCGGTACCAGTCCGGATCATCCGCGTGCATGTTCTTGTTCAGCCGGCGCATGATGTCGGTGATCGTGTTGACATGCAGTACATGCGGTCGTGTCCGGTACCACTCCGCGAAGCGGTCGACCTCGCGCAGGAATTCGGGATCGTTGATGCCGCCGCTCTCACCGCTGCCGAGCGAGTACTCGATGGTATAGACGCCGGTCAGGCGGGTGGTCGCGAATTCGGTATCGACCCGGAACGGAATACTCATGTCGAAATACTTGATGAACTCGTCGTTCAGTTCATTGCGCGGAATGAAGCTCACCAGCACCACCACCACGACGCCCATGACCCAGAACAGGATATTGCGGCGTGCCACCACGAAATCCGCGAAGCGGTCCATGTACATCGCGCGGCGTGTCTCGCCCGTTTTTACACGCATTGGCAGAAGCGAGGCCAGTACCGGCAGCAACGTGACCGACAGTACGAAGGCGATGGCTACGCCCATGGCAACGATATTGCCCAGGTCGCGGAACGGTGGAGCATCGCTGAAATTCATGCTCATGAAACCGATGATGGTGGTCAACGAGGTCAGGAACACCGGCTGCATGTTGATGCGCAGGCTCTCGACAATGGCCGCGCGCTTGCCCTCGCCCTTGCCCATCGCATGCAGCAGGGTGGCGAAGACGTGCACGCAATCGGCGACGGCCAGGGTCAGGATGATGGGCGGCGAAGACGCGGACGGCGGTGTCAGCGCAATGCCCAGCCAGCCGGCCAGACCCATGGCCGACACGATGCTCATGATGATCACCAGGAAGGTCACGAGCATGGCGGTGAGCGAGCGTAACAGCAGGATCAGGGTCAGCAGCACGATGGCGAACATGATCGGTATCAGCGTGGCCTGATCATGCAGGGCGACTTCCTGGAAGGTGTTGTTCATGATCACCATGCCGGTGAGATACACGTCCAGGTTGGGGTTCTGCGCCTTGACCTGTTCGACCAGGTCACGGGCAAACGCGGTGATCTCGGGTACTTCCCTGCCGGTTCCCTCATCCGGCAGCTGGATGGTCACGTTGACGCCGGCCACCTGCCCATTCGGAGATATCAGCCGGTTCACCAGCAGCGGTTCATGCACGGCGATGTCGTGGATCTCCTGCAGCTGACCTGCATCGAGCGAGCGCGGATCACCGACCAGGTCGGCGACGATCAGATCGTCGGCCTCGGCGCGGGTATGCTGGTAGTTGGTGAGCGAGTCGACGCGCAGCGAGTACGGCATCTGCCAGCAGGCCTTGGTCAGCTGCGCAATGCTTTCCAGGGTGTCCGGTGTAAACACACCGCCCTGTTTCGGCGCCAGCGCGAACAGTACGTTGTCGGTCTTGGTGTAGGTGTTCTGCAGCTGATCAAAGGCCTTCAGCTGCGGATTGTCGGCGCTGAAAAACACCCGGTAATCGGTCTTGAAGGTAATGAAGCGTCCGCCGCTGGCGGCCAGCGCCACCAGCACGATACACGCGAGCAGCACGGGAACGCGCCAGCGCAAGACCCATTCACCATACGATTTCACCATGAGTGTTCCCTGTAAATGTGCATTTGTATGTCGGGCGGGACTGGCAGATAATCCGCTATTGCAGCGCGACAGGCGACCCACTTGTCTGCAGGGTAACTGCTGCGTTTCGGGTAAGGATAATACAGGAGAATCGTAAAATGAGCGCAATCCGCATGTTGTTTATCTTCATGGCCCTCTTGATCTGTGCCGGTATCTGGCTGACCGGTGTGGACAAGGTGCACTGGTTGCTCTACATACCACCGGCCGCGCTGTTGTTTGCCGGCATTACCGGCATTTGTCCGGGCTACATCATCTTCAGCAAGCTGGGCTTCAAGGGGCAGGGTATCGGCAACAAGCTCTGAGCCGTTGCTGCATGCTTTCGAACGGGCCCCGTGTGCTGCACGGGGCCCTTTCATTGCATGCTCACGGTATCTGCCGGCAGCGTTGAATATGTGATAATACCTGCCTGACAGCGACCCGGACCCCGTGTCACACGCATGACCCGCAGCATACAAGCAAACGATACCGCCACGACGACGCAGGAACTGCTTGCGCCGCGCTTGCCGCTCGCCCCGGGCCGCCAGACCTGGACCGGCCTGCACGGTGACAGCCTGCCGTTGCTGCTGGCCAGTGCCGTGCGCCAGTACACGCGCGGCCCGCTCGTCGTTATCGCGCCGGACACGCAGGGCGCGGAACTGCTGGCCGACCAGGTCGCATTTTTCGCCAGCGGCAGCGACGTGCCCGCGATCACCTTCCCCGACTGGGAAACCCTGCCCTACGACGTGTTTTCACCCTACCAGGACATCATCTCCGAGCGCCTGGCCACGCTGTACCGGCTGCCGTCACTCGCGCGGGGCCTGCTGATCGTCTCCGCCCCCACCCTGCTGCAGCGCCTGCCGCCGCGTGATTTCATCGAGCGCAACAGCCTGCTGCTGAAACGCGGCGACCGGCTCGACCTCGACACCATGCGCGCACGGCTCGATGCCGCCGGCTACCGCTATGTCGCCCAGGTCATGGAACACGGCGAGTTCGCGGTACGCGGTGCCCTGCTCGACCTGTTCCCGATGGGCAGCCGCGAGCCGTTCCGCATCGACCTGTTCGACGACGAAATCGAGACCATCCGCACCTTCGATCCCGAATCGCAGCGTTCGCTCGACAGCCGCGACGAAATCCGTCTGTTGCCGGCGCGCGAGTTCCCCCTGGACGAGGCCGCGATACGCCTGTTCCGGCAGCGCTTCCGCGCCAGCTTCGAGGGCGATCCGCAGAGCTGCAACGTCTACCGCGAGGTCAGCCAGGGCAACGCGCCGGCCGGTGCCGAATACTACCTGCCGCTGTTCCTCGAGCAGACGGCCACGCTGTTCGATTACCTGCCCGCGGGCAGTTGCATTGTGCAGCTGGATGCCACCGACCGGGCTGCCGCCACCTTTCAGGAACAGCTGCAGGAACGCTACGAGGCGCGCCGCCATGACCGCGAGCGCCCCATCCTGCCGCCGGAGGCGCTGTTTCTCGGGCCCGACGAATTGCAGTCCAGGCTGACCGCCTATCCCTGCGTACAGATCGGACTGTTCAAGGAAGTGCTGCTGCAGGCCGGCAGCGTGAGCTTCGATACGCATCTGCCGGGCGACCTGAAAGTCCGGCCGCGCAGCGAACAGCCGGCCGGCGCACTGCGAACCTTCATCGACGGCTTCTCCGGTCGCATCCTCATCACCGCGGAATCCGCAGGGCGCCGCGAAACGCTGCGCGAGCAGCTGGCCGGCTTCGGCATCCATCCAGCCGTGCTGGACGACTGGCCGGCCTTCATGGCCTCCGGGGAGATGCTGGCGATCACGGTCGCGCCACTGGAACTGGGCCTGGTGCTGGACCACCCGCCACTGGCCGTAGTGCCGGAAGCGCTGCTGTTCGGCGAGCGTGCGCGCCAGGTGCGGCGGCGCAAGCCGGCGCGCGACCCGGCCAGCATCGTGCGCAACCTCACCGACCTGGAGCTCAATGCCCCGGTGGTGCACGAGGAACACGGCGTCGGCCGCTATCTCGGGCTGGAGCGGCTCACGGTCGGCGGCATCGAAAACGAGTTCCTGACGCTGGAGTATGCCGGCGGCGACAAGCTGTATGTGCCGGTCGGCGTCGCTGGACCGGGTCAGCCGCTATACCGGCGCCTCGCCCGAACGGGCGCCGCTGCACAAGCTGGGCAGCGACCAGTGGGAACGCGCGCGACGCAAGGCAACGCAGCGCATTCGCGACGTCGCGGCGGAACTGCTCGATATCTACGCCCGCCGCGCGGCACGTGGCGGGCATGCCTACCAGGCGCCGCGTGACGAGTACGCGGCATTCGCCGCGACCTTCCCGTTCGAGGAAACACCGGACCAGGAGGAAACCATCCAGCCAGGTGCTGGCAGACCTGCAGTCACCGATGCCCATGGACCGGCTGGTGTGCGGCGACGTCGGCTTCGGCAAGACCGAGGTCGCCATGCGCGCAGCCTTCGTCGCGGTGCAGGACGGCAGGCAGGTGGCGGTGCTGGTGCCGACCACGCTGCTGGCCCAGCAGCACTACCAGAACTTCTGCGACCGCTTCGCCGACTGGCCGGTGCGCATCGAGATGCTGTCGCGCTTCCGCTCCGGCAAGCAGCAGGACAGCACGCTCAGGGGCCTCGCCGACGGCACTATCGACATCGTGATCGGCACCCACAAACTGCTGCAGCGCGGCAGTGAAATTCAAGAATCTCGGCCTGGTCATCATCGACGAGGAACACCGCTTCGGCGTGCGCCAGAAGGAACGCCTCAAGAGTCTGCGCGCCGAGGTCGACATGCTGACCCTGACCGCGACGCCGATCCCGCGCACGCTCAACATGTCGCTGGCCGGCATGCGCGACCTGTCGATCATCAGCACACCGCCGCCGGCACCGGCTGGCGGTCAAGACCTTCGTCTGCGAGTGGAACAACGGCCGTGATCCGCGAGGCCTGCCTGCGCGAGATCAAGCGCGGCGGCCAGGTCTATTTCCTGCACAACGAGGTGGAGACCATCGACAACATGGCCCGCGAGCTCGCCGCGCTGGTGCCCGGAGGCCGGTATCGCCATCGCCCACGGCCAGATGCGCGAGCGCGATCTGGAGCAGGTGATGCTGGATTTCTACCACCGCCGCTTCAACATCCTGGTGTGCACCACCATCATCGAAAGCGGCATCGACGTGCCCACGCGCCAATACCATCATCATCGAACCGCGCCGACAAGCTCGGGCTGGCGCAGCTGCACCAGCTGCGCGGCCGGGTCGGACGCTCGCACCATCGCGCCTACGCCTATCTGATCATTCCGCCGCGCCGCGCGCTGACGGCCGATGCCGAGAAGCGGCTCGACGCGATCGAATCGCTGGAGGAACTCGGCGCCGGCTTCACGCTCGCCACCCACGACCTGGAGATCCGCGGCGCCGGCGAGTTGCTGGGCGAGGAGCAGAGCGGGCAGATCCACGAAATCGGCTTCTCGCTGTACATGGACCTGCTGGAACGTGCCGTCAAGGCGCTCCGGGAAGGACGCACGCCGGCGCTGGACCAGCCCCTGCACCAGGGCCCGGAAATCGACCTGCAGGTGCCCGCGCTGATCCCGGACGATTACCTGCCCGATGTGCACACCCGGCTGATGCTGTACAAGCGCATCGCCAGTGCCCAGGGTCAGCAGGAGCTGGACGATCTGCAGGTCGAGATGATCGACCGCTTCGGGCTGCTGCCCGAGGCGGCGAAGAACCTGTTCCGGATCGGCGCCCTGAAGTTGCAGGCCGCTCCGATGGGTATACGCAAGATCGAGCTCGGCAGCCAGGAAGGCCGTATCCTGTTCAGCGCCACCCCCGATATCGATACGGCAAAACTGATCGAACTCATCCAGACCCAGGCGCAACACTACCGCTTCGACGGCGTCAACAAGCTGCGCCTGTTCGGTGATTTCGCGACGCCGGCCGCGCGTTTTGCTAAAGTGCAGCAGGTGCTGGACCTGCTCGCCGTGCGGGGCTGACCGGCACTGCTGTCCAACCGTACCGAGACCGGATGACCGACATGAACCGCAACCACAAGCAACACCGTTTCGCCTGGCTCATTCTGCCCGTACTGGCGCTGCTGGCCGCGCACGCGGTCCACGCAGATACACAACTGTATGATGTCGAGGTGATCATCTTTGCCAACGACAGCTCTGGCGGCGACGACGAGGTCACGAACCAGCCCGGCGGCGACGCCGTCAATGCACGGGGTTCGTTTCCGGCCAGCGGGTTCACCGAGCTGTCATCCGGCACTTACCGTCTGAACAATATCCGTGGTGGCCTGGCCGCGTCGCGCGGCTACCGGGTGTTGTTCCACCGCGCCTGGCGGCAACCGGCCTACGACCGGGCTCGCGCCATCGACTACCCGGTACACGCGCTGGCCGATAGCGGCCGTAACAGCGTCGAAGGCAGCATCACCCTCATCAAGGAACGCTACCTGCACCTGGACGTGAACCTGCTGCTGATGACGGCACGCGGCAGTACGCCCGCGCTGTATGCCGATGGCCCCGGCAGCCGGCCCGCCTTTCGCCTTGCCGAAAAGCGCCGCATCAAGAGCAACGAGCTGCACTACTTCGATCACCCGCGCTTCGGCATGATTGCACGCGTCACGCCCTACGAGTCGCCGGAGGAACCGGCCATCCCCGAGCCGGTAGTGGAAGGCATGCCGGACGATACCGCCGGCAGCGCGCAGGAGGATGAACCGGTACCGGCACAGGACCCGCTGACGCGCTGATGCACCTGCCACGGCCGGTCCGCCCCCTCAGCCCGCATTTCTCACCGGGCGGCTGTTGACGGACATAAACAATTGAAATCATGAAAGCGATGCCCATTCAGCAACAAACAGTGTGTCTTCGTGCAGCGCCTATCCCGGCCCTGGCGGGTTCTCGTGCACCCGTACTTGCGATGTACAGGGAAGTGCAAGTGCCGCGGGAGGCAGGAAGCCGGGAGCGGCCTGTTCATTCAAGTGGTAGCTACGGCTGCATCGCTTCGAGGGGAGGAAGAGGGGCCCCGCCGCGCAGCGGTGGGGATCTGACCCCCGGTGAAGCGAAGACCCGCGGTGGTATTCGAAGCGACATCCTGCCCACCGGCGGTCGCATCCCCGGCTACGCCGGGGCCCCTGCTCTGCGCCTCGAGCGGGTCTTTCATCCCAGAGCGGCGTCCGGTCACACGAGCCCTCGGCAACTGCTCCCTGCGTTGCTCTACCTCCTGCGTCCTTTCAGTCGTGCGCCAGCATCCGGGATCCCGGTGAGAAATGCGGGCTAGTTTCAGGCCGATGCGCTGATCACCTCCTCCAGGATTGCACGTACCCTCGCCATACCGGTTTTCAGGCTCAGCTGGATATCCACCATTTCGATCGACCCCGGGCCGCGCCCGGCGGCGTCGTTGGCCGATACGGCGCAGACCGCATAACACAGCTCCAGCTCGCGTGCGAGCGCGGCTTCCGGCATGCCGGTCATGCCCACGATGTCGCAGCCGTCACGTTCCATGCGGTCGATCTCCGCCGCTGTTTCCAGGCGTGGTCCCTGGGTGGCGCCATAGGTACCCGAGGTCAGCACGTCGATGCCGGCCTTGCCGGCGCTGGTGATCAGCAGCTCGCGCATCTCGCGACAATACGGTTCGGTGAAATCGATGTGCGTCACCCCGGCGAGATCGGTCTCGAAGAACGTGTGATCGCGTGACCAGGTATAGTCGATGATCTGGTCGGGTATGACGACCGCGGCGGGCGCGATACCGGCGCGGATCCCGCCCACGGCGCAGACGCCGATGATCCGCTGCACGCCGTGCTGTTGCAGTGCCCAGAGGTTGGCCCGGTAATTCACCTTGTGCGGCGGGATGGTGTGACCGTAACCGTGCCGCGCGAGAAACACGACATCCTTGCCGCACAGGGTGCCGATGGTCAGCGCTCCGGACGGCTCGCCGTAGGGCGTGTGCATCACCTCGCGCCGTTCGATTTCGAGGTTTTTCAGCTTGGTCAGCCCGGTACCGCCGATGATTGCCAGTTCCGCCATATCAGTACCTGCCACGATTGTCCGGTTTAAACACGTTGTCCCGTATGCTCCCTCGCCCGGCGGGAGAAGGGGTCAATCACTGCTCTCCTGCGGCTGATGTCCCTGTGCGGCGCATCAACCGATTGCAGAACTGCCTGCCTTGCTGAGCTTGCGCTGGACTCAATCGCTGGATCGCGGCAGCGGTGAGTTGACTATGAGGGCTCGCCCAGCGCGAAAATGCCGTTCAGGTTGCGCAGGTAGCCCTTGTAGTCCATGCCGAAACCGAACACGTAGCGGTCATCGACCTCCAGCCCGACAAAGTCGGCGCGGGCAGCCGGGTTGCGCCGGTCGTGGCGTTTCTGGACCAGCACCGCCGTGTAGACCACCTCGGCGCCCGCCTCCTTGCAGAAGCGGATGATATCGACCAGGGTGTTGCCCTCGTCCAGGATATCGTCCACCACCAGTACCGTTCGGCCCGCCAGGGAGATGCCCGGCTCGGATACCCACCGCACGTCCTTGCCGCTGGTCTCGCCGCGGTAGCGCGTCGCATGCAGGTAATCGGTCTCCAGCGGAAACGCCAGCCGGGTCAGCAGGTGGCCGGTCGGAATGATGCCACCGGTCAGCACACACAGCACCACCGGCAGCGCATCCCCGAGGCTGCGCGTGATCTCCCTGGCCATGCGGTCGAGCGCGGCATGGATTTCCGCCGGACCATACAGCTGCTCCGCGTCGGCGCGGATACCGAGAAGTTCAGCCTGGCTGAGCGGCATGGGCTGTTACCCGTTCCGGTTCCGGCAGGTGAAGCGTGCGGGTCGGATAGGCAATCTCCGCACCATGCCGTTGAATGATGTCACTGATCCTGAACAAAACGTCCTGCTTGATTTCATGGAATTCCGTCCACACCGTGGTGTGGGTAAAGGTATAGACGAAAAAGTCCAGCGACGAGGGCCCGAAGCTGTTGAAGTTAACCATCAGCGTCTGGGTCTCGTCGATTGCATCGTGTTTGGCCAGCATCTGTTTGATGTCCCCGAGTATCGCCGGCAACCGGTCGATGTCATCGTAGCGGATTCCGATGGTTTCATGAATACGCCGCCGCGTCATACGCGACGGGTTGACCACGGCGATGCTGGAAAAGATGCCGTTCGGAACGTAGATCGGCCGTTTGTCAAAGGTGCGGATACGGGTCAGTCGCCAGCCGATATGCTCCACCGTGCCTTCGATCTCGCGATCGTCGGAACGGATCCAGTCACCCACCGAGAACGGCCTGTCGAGATAGATCATCAGGCCGCCGAAAAAATTTGCCAGCAGGTCCTTGGCGGCGAAACCGATTGCAATGCCGCCAATGCCGCCAAAGGCGAGTACGCCCGAGATGCTGAAGCCGAGCGTCTGCATCGCCACCAGTAGCGCGGTGATGATGACCGAGGCGCTGACCAGCTTGCCCAGCGCATCGACGGTAGTCTTGTCGATCGGCTCCTCCCGCGCCTTGTTCCGTTCGAGGACATTGGCCTGCACATTGTGTGTCAGGCGCAGCAGAAACCAGGCGATGGTGGTGATCACTCCGACGTCGCGGAGCGGTGGTATGGCGGTGAAGATCGCAGCCCCGGTCTCGACGCGCACGATGTCCGCGGCAAACGCGATGCCGACGATCCAGATCAGCAGCGACAGGGGCTTCTGCAGCGCGCCGACCACGGCGTCGTCCCAGGGCGTCGCGGTCGCCTGCAGTTTTCGATACAGGCGGTTCACCAGCAGGCGTAGCAGGAAGCTGGATAGCAGCACCAGGAACACGACGATGAACACCTGCACGATCCAGGCATTGTCACCGGTCCAGTCGACCAGGGCTTGATAAAACGGGTTGTCCATAACAAGAAGTTTTCTAGGTAAACAGTTTAAATATATGTTTATACGATATATATTACTGACTTTCGCGCAGGCAGACGCTCGATAAGGGGGCGGCTGCCGGCACTGAAACCTGGCTAGCTCAGGCCTCCAGGTCCAGCTCCGGCTCCTCTTCGTAGCCTTGCACGGCCACCACCGCCTGCTCCCAGCGCGGTTCGGCGTGCAGTGCCTCCAGGGCGACCGGATGTTTGCCATGCATGCGCGCCATGCGCGTGTGTGCGACCGGGTCCTGGTGGCGCTCCAGCGCCTCGGCCACCTGCACGGCGCCCGGCCGGTCGTTGCACACCAGCACCATATCACAGCCGGCCTGCAGTGCAGCGTGCGCCCGTGCCGCATGATCGCCGGCAAGACAGGCACCTTCCATGCTCAGGTCGTCGCTGAACACCAGGCCCTGGAATTTCAGCTGGCGCCGCAGGATGTCACGGATCCAGATGTGCGAGTAACCGGCCGGTTGCGCATCGACCCGGGCGTACACCACGTGCGCCATCATCACCGCGGCCAGCCCCGCATCGATCAGGCGCCGAAACGGTACCAGGTCCCACTGCTCGATGTCCTCGAAGCGCCGCTCGTCGACCGGCAGATCGAGATGCGAATCCGCCGCCACCGCGCCGTGACCCGGGAAATGCTTGCCGGTCGCCGCCATGCCCGCGTCGTGCATGCCGGCCTGGTAGGCGGTCGCCAGCTCTGCGACGATCTCGGGGCGCCGGTGCAGGGCGCGGTTGCCGATGATGGTGGACACGCCGTAATCGAGATCGAGCACGGGCGCGAAACTGATATCCACGCCCACGGCACGCAATTCGCTGGCCATCAGCCAGCCGGTCACACGTGCCAGGTGTTTTGCGCGGGCACGATCCTTGTCATATATGCGTCCGAGGCAGGCGAGCGGCGGCAGACGAGTGAAGCCATCGCGAAAGCGCTGCACGCGGCCACCCTCCTGGTCAACTGCCACCAGCAGGTGCGGATCGCGCAGCGCGTGCATGTCATCGACCAGTGCCCTGACCTGCTGCGGCGATTCGAAATTGCGCGTGAACAGGATCACGCCGCCGACCGCCGGGTGGCGCAGCAGCTCGCGGTCCTCCGCGTCCAGCTCACAGCCGGCCACATCGAGCATTAACGGTCCCAGTGTCATTCACGCAGTCCTGTGTCGTTGACCAGTCGGATATCGAGCCGGTCGCGCAGCCGGTCGCCGAGCAGGTTCACCGCCAGCACCACGGCCAGCATCGCCATGCCCGGCGCCAGCACCATGTGCGGCGCCACCAGCAGGTAGCGCGTACCGTCACGGATCATCGCCCCCCACGAGGCCGCCGGCGGCTGCACGCCGAGGCCGAGGAAGGACAGGCCTGCCTCGGCGACGACCACGGCGGCGATGCCGAAGGTCGCCTCCACGATCAGCGGCGCCGCCATCAGCGGCAGCAGGTGACGGCGCATGATGCGCCAGCGGCTGCTGCCGAGGGCCTCGGCCGCCTGCACGTGCTCGCGGTGCTTCAGCGACAGCACCTGCGCGCGTGCCAGGCGTGCATAGCCTACCCAGCCGACGGTGGTGAGTGCAATGACCACGTTGTCGATACCCGGTCCAAGCAGGCCGGCCAGCGCGATGGCCAGCAGGATGCCGGGAAAGGCCAGGAAGATATCCACCAGCTGTACCGCCACGCGGTCCCACCAGCCGCCGCGATAGGCCGTGGCCGTACCGAACAGCGTGCCGACCAGCAAGGACAGGCCGACCACCCACAGCGACACCAGGAACGAGGTGCGCGCCCCGACCGCCAGGCGCGCGCCGATATCGCGGCCGAGGTCGTCGAAGCCGAGCACGGCCGCACGGCCGGGCGGGTCGAGGATGTGTTCCAGCCGGATGTGATTGGGTGACAGCGGCAACAGGTCTGCGCCCAACGCCGTCAGCGCCCAGACGAGCACGATCAGCAGCGGCAGCCACATGCGCATCAGGCGTGCGCTCCCAGCCGGATGCGCGGATCGATCCAGGCATAGGCCAGATCGGTCAGCAGGTTCACGATGACGTAGGTCAGGCTGATCAGCAACACGCAGGACTGAACCACCGGGTAGTCACGCGACTGGATGGATTCGATCGTCAGCAGGCCGACGCCCGGCCAGGAAAACACGGTCTCGGTGATTACCGCGCCGGCCAGCAGGGCACCGAGCTGCAGACCGAGCAGCGTGATCACCGGCAGCAGGGCGTTGCGCAGGGCATGGTGCAGGATGACGCGCGCCGGCCCCATGCCCTTGGCACGCGCGGTGCGCAGGTAATCCTCGTGCAAGACCTCGAGCATGCTGCTGCGCACCATGCGCGACAGGACCGCGATCAGACCGGTGCCCAGCGTGAGCGCCGGCAGCACCACCGCGGCCGGACCGCCCTGCCCGCTGACCGGAAACCAGCCCAGCCACAGCGAGAACACCAGGATCAGCAGCGGCCCGAGCCAGAAATTGGGAATGGAGATACCGAGCAGAGAAATACCCATCGCCGCACTGTCCCAGGCGGTGTTGCGCCGGATGGCGGCAACGATGCCCAGCGGCAACGCCAGCAGCACCGTCACGCACAGTGTCGCCAGCGCCAGCAGGCCGGTCGCCGGCAGGCGCTCCAGCAGCAGGTCCGTCACTGGCTGGCGCTGGTGGATGGATGTGCCGAGGTCGAGCTGCAGCAGTCCGCCCAGATAGTCCAGGTACTGTGTCGCCAGTGGCTGGTCCAGCCCCAGCGCCGTGCGCAACGCCGTGCGGTCCGCCCCGGAGGCCGATTCGCCCAGCATGATCTCCACCGGATCGCCCGGCACGAGATGAATGAGCAGGAATACGATGCTGACCACCCCGAAGATCACGAGGCAGGCACCGAACAGCCGCTGGAGGAGATACGACAGCATCGCGCTGGAAGTATACCGGGTCGGACGATGCCGCGGGCACTGGCCTGCGGCACATGCCACCTGCGGGACCGGGGGCTGTCCCGAAGGTGACAGGTTCAGGCAGGCGTCGCTAGAGTCCCGGCTCGCTGGCCGGCTGGCCGGCGTGGAATTCCGTGTAGACATAGACCGGGATATCGAGGTCGCCGAGGCGGTCCTGCACGACCGGCCAGACCTCGTCCCAGTCCAGTCCGCCGACGCCCGTGGCGAGGCGTGGCACGGCGATCGAGGAAAAAGACTCGCTGGTAGCCATCTTCGCCAGTGCGCGCAGCGCATCGCTGACATGCTTCAGCGTCGCCTTGCCGGGACGTGCACCGTGTCCGTAACCGCCTTCCTGGGTCAGCAGGTTCACGATACGCACGCCATCCGCACCGCCCCACATCCAGGCTGCGCCGGGATCCGGGTGATGCTGGTTGCACCAGTGATGGTAATCCTTGTGCATGGCAGGATATTTTTCATGCAGCGATAACGCGAGTCCCTGGTTCATGGGGTCTTTCGGCGCCACGCCATGTGCTATCGCCTGTGCCCCGGAAAGCAGAATGTCACCTGAAACCTGATAGATCATAAGTCCTCTGTGCGATTGTGTTTCATTAGTAAAATGCCCAGTCTGCCGGTGCAATCGAACGTACCGCCTCCGCCAGCCAGCGCAGCGCGGATTATAGAAGTCCGCTGAATCCGCACCTTGTTCTGGATCAATGGCAAAAGTCGACCGCACCGGTAGGATCGTGCGCATGCAGACATGCCTCGTCCACGTTTTCACATTACGGCGCCCGGCCCGGCGCGCACACCATACGCCATGTCGGCTATCGTGACTATACAGAGTACCGGCGAACGCTTCACAGTGGCCGCTGGCGAGACCATCCTGCACGCCGCACTGCGTCAGGGCATAAAGTTACCCCATGGCTGCTACAATGGCGTCTGCGGCGCCTGCATCAGCCGGATCATCAGCGGCGCGATCGACTACCCGGACGGTCCGCCTCTGGCACTGTTCGAGGAGGAAGCCGGCAAGGGCCTGTGCTGCGTCGGACATCCGCGCGGCGATCTGGTAATCGAACCCGACCGCCTTGGCACCGACTGCGAGCCCTGGGAATAGCGGCACGCCGCAAACGCCGTCACACGATATGCTCAATGGATAATGCGATGCCCGATACAAGCAGACCTGTGTTTGAAGGCAGGCTGGTCAAGCTGTCAATTGATTCTGTTACCTTGCCGAACGGGGTCGCTGCAGAACTCGAGATCGTCCACCACCCGGGTGGCGCCGCCGTTGTGGCACTCGACGAGCACGACAAGGTCTGCCTGTTGTGGCAATACCGGCACGCCGGTAGCGGCTGGCTGTGGGAACTGCCAGCCGGCAAACTGGACCCGGGTGAAGCGCCGGACACCACGGCCTTGCGTGAACTGGAGGAGGAAGCCGGCATCCGGGCCGGACGGCTCGACCGTCTCGGCAGCATGATTACCACGCCCGGTTTCTGCACCGAGATCGTGCACCTGTTCCTCGCCCGTGACCTGGTGCGGGTGCCTGCCGCGCCGGAGGAGCAGGAACTGTTCGAGGTGCACTGGCTGCCTTTCGAGGTGGCGCTCGGGCAGGTCTATGACGGCACCATCCGCGATGCCAAGACCATGCTCGGACTGACGCTGTGTGCCAACCGGCTGTAAACAGCGTGCAGACAATCTTGCACACACACCCGGCATGAACCACGCACTGCGGGAACAGCTCCTGGCATTGCAGCAACGCGATACCGATACCCGCAGCCGGCTCCTCGCCGAGGGTCGCCTGTATGGCGACTATGCGGAGGACATGCAGCAGGTCCATCGCGACAATGCCGAAGCGCTGGAGTGCATCATCGCTCAATACGGCTGGCCCGGGGTGTACCCTGGTCGGCACAGACGGCGCAGGTGCGGCCTGGCTCATCGCTCAGCACGCCATCTGCATCCCGGCGCTGCAGCGCGGCTTTCTCGCGCACCTCGAGTCGGCCGTTGCGCACGGCGAGGCCCCGCCGCGACAGCTTGCCTATCTGACCGACCGCATCCGCTTCAACGAGGAACGTCCGCAACGCTACGGCCTGGTGCTGGACTGGGACGCCGACGGTCAGCTGAACTGCACCGTGGAAGACCCGGAGCATCTCCATGCACGCCGCGCCGCCATCGGCCTGCCCCCGTTTGCAGAGGACCTGGCCCGGGATCGAGCGGCGGTCGCCGCGGAAGGCGGACACTGCCCGGAAGATGTTGCGGCCTACCAGGCCCGGCGCCGCGCCTGGGCGCACCGTGTCGGTTGGATCTAGCCGCATGGGGCCCCGCTGTTCCCTGGCCACACGAAAAGCCGTAGAGTGGCGTCATGCCGGCAGGCACCCCCGTGACGGCCTGATGCATCGGGCCGGCATACCGACTCCTGCTGTAAGGATCACATGACATACGCCTTTCGCACTCTCCTGCTCGTGGCTGCGCTGGCGCTGGCAGGCTGCCAGCCCAGCCCGTCCTTTGAAGTCGTCGGCACGCTGGAATGGGACCGCATCGAGCTCACCGCCGATGCGGCCGAGCCCATCGTGACCATCGCGGTACACGAGGGCGAGACCGTCACGGCCGGTCAACTCATCCTCAGCCAGGATGCGCGGCGCGTGCAGGCGCAACTGGACCAGGCTAACGCCCTGCTCGCCCAGCAGGAGGCACGGCTGGCGGAACTGCAACGCGGGCCGCGTGTCGAGCTGATCACGCAGGCACGGGCGCAGCTCGCCGGTGCCGAAGGCACGCTTGCCAGCGCCCGGCACGAGCTCGAGCGGGTCCGGCCGTTGGTCGCGAAGCAGCTGCTGAGCCCGCAGGACCTCGACCAGGCACAGGCAGCGTACGATACCGCGCTCGCCGCGCGCGATGCGGCACGTGCCGCACTGGCACAGCTCGAAGCGGGCAGCACGCGGGAAGAACTGGACCAGGCACGTGCTGCAAGTGCGGCCGCGGCCGCGGCCGTACGCGTGCTGGAGGTGAGCCTGGGACGTCTCGCGGTACACGCCCCTGCGAACGGGGTCATCGATGACCTGCCGCTGGAACCGGGCGAACGACCGCAGGCCGGTGCCGTGGTCGCGGTGCTGCTGGCAGGCCAGGCCCCGCATGCCCGCATCTACCTGCCGGAACCCCTGCGCACACAGGTACAGGTCGGCAGCAAGGCAACGGTGCTGGTCGACGGCATCGAACAACCGTTCCGCGGTCACGTACGCCGCGTCAGCGCCGATCCCGTCTTCACGCCCTATTATTCACTCACCGCTCACGACCGCTCCCGGCTCAGCTACCTGGCCGAGGTCGAGCTCGACGACGCGCAAGCCCGGCAACTGCCCGGTGGCGTTCCCCTGCAGGTCACCTTCGATGCCCAGCCCGCCGGACAGTGAACCGGTTGGCACGGATGCAGCCGTCGTCACACGCGGCCTGACGCGCCGCTTCGGCACCCTCACCGCCGTCGACCACGTCGACCTCGACATCCCGCGCAATGCCATCTACGGCTTTCTTGGCCCGAACGGTTCCGGCAAGTCGACCACCATTCGCATGTTCTGCGGCCTGCTCACGCCCAGCAGCGGCACGGCAACAGTGCTGGGTCTGCAGATGCCGGACGAGGCCGAGGCGCTCAAGCACAGGATCGGTTACATGACCCAGCGCTTCTCGCTGTACGAAGACCTGACGGTACGGGAGAACCTCGATTTCGTTGCG
This sequence comes from uncultured Gammaproteobacteria bacterium, assembly GCA_963748215.1. GTDB lineage: Bacteria > Pseudomonadota > Gammaproteobacteria > UBA9214 > UBA9214 > UBA9214. The sequence goes on from CAVVHS010000006.1 coordinate 578,134, forward strand.
CGCATCTACTGCCTGCCTGCCGCGCGCCGCCATGCGCGCATCGGGGAATTGCTGACCGACTACCACCTGGAAGACATGGCCGGCCAGCGCGCCGGCACCCTGAGCGGCGGCGAGAAACAGCGCCTGTCGCTGGCTGCAGCGACCCTGCATGAACCGGAACTGCTGTTCCTGGACGAGCCGACCAGCGCGGTCGATCCGCAGAGCCGGCGTGATTTCTGGGAAAACCTGTTCCGGCTGGTCGATGCCGGCACCACCATCCTGGTGTCGACACACTACATGGACGAGGCCGAGCGCTGTCACCGCCTCGCCATCCTCGACCACGGCGTGGTGCGTGCCGAAGGCACGCCGCAGCGGCTGATGGCAGACATGGCGGCGACCGTCGTCGAGGTGCAGGCAGAGGACTACCGGCAGATACGTGCGGCGCTGCGCGCGCTGCCCGAGGTGCTCAGCGTTGCGCAGATCGGTGAGCGGCTGCGGGTATTGCTGTACCGCGAGACTGTGGCGCCGGACAGCGTGGTGCGCGACGCCCTGCAGCAGGCCGGTGTGGTGGCAGACGTCGGTATCGTCGAGCCCAGCCTGGAGGACGTGTTCGTGACCGCCACGCAGGCGGCCAGGCAGACAGGCGGTGCCGCGGCATGACCCGCTGTTACATGCGCCTGTTCGCGATTATGCGCAAGGAGGTGCAGCAGCTGGCGCGCGACCGCCTGACACTGGGCATGATCGTCGGCATACCCATGATGCAGATGATCCTGTTCGGCTACGCCATCAATACCGATGTCCGGCATCTGCACGGGGCAGTGGCCGACGCGGCGCAGACGCAGCTGTCGCGGCAGCTGGTGGCCGATGTCCAGGCCTCGCAGGTGATCGATGTGATTCATGTTGTGCAGACCGGTGCACAGGTGCAGGCGCTGCTCGATCGCGGCACGATCGCCGTCGGCATCGTCATTCCACGCGATTTCGAAAGGCGCCTGCAGGAACGCCGGCGCCGTAATGGGCGTCCGGCCGCGCAGTTGCTGGTGGATGGCAGCGACCCGATCGTGCTGGGCGCCGCACGCGGTCTGACGGGCCTGCAGCTGCAGCAGGATACCGACCGGCACGAACCGCCCGTCGTGCCGCTGTTCGAGGTGCGCAATTTCTACAATCCGGAGCGACGCTCGGCCGTGTTCGTGGTACCCGGACTGATCGGTGTGATCCTGACCATGACCATGGCGATGTTCACGGCGGTGGCCATCGTACGCGAGCGCGAACGCGGCAACCTGGAGATGCTGATCAACACCCCGGTCAGCTCGCTGGAGCTGATGATCGGCAAGGTACTGCCGTTTGTGGCGATCGGTCTGGTGCAGGTGACGCTCATCATGCTGGTAGGCATGTGGCTGTTCGATGTGCCCATCACGGGACAGGTGCGCGATGTCTACCTCGCCGCGCTGCTGTTCATCGCCGCCAACCTCACGCTCGGGCTGCTGATCTCGACGCTGGTACAGACCCAGTTCCAGGCCATGCAGATGACCATGTTCTTTTTTCTGCCCTCGATCCTGCTGTCCGGTTTCATGTTCCCGTTCGACGGCATGCCGCGCGCGGCGCAGTACATCGCCGAGCTGCTGCCGCTCACGCATTTCGTGCGCCTGATCCGCGGCATCATGCTGCGCGGCGCGGAGCTGGGCATGATGACCGGCGAACTCTATGCCCTGGCGGCCTTCCTGCTGGTGACCATGGGGATCGCGGTGCTGCGCTTCAGCAAGCGACTGGACTGATGGCGGCCGGCCGTCGCAGAATCAGCGCGGGTTGCCACCGGGAGGTACCCTAATGCCCCCGCGTATGGTGTTGCTGCTGGTCGGGCTCGCACTGCTGACCGTGCTGATCCAGATCAACCTGCTGGCGATCGCCTTCGACAAGCTGGGGCTGTCGCCGCACGCCGCCATGACCCTGGTGCTGTTTGCGCTGTTCGGCAGCGCCATCAACCTGCCGCTGGCGCGGATCACGGCCGAGGCGCCGGCGGAACCCCCGCCGCCCCTGCCCGCCTGGCTGCAACCGCTGCAGATTCCGTTCGAGGGCACGACCCTGATCGCGGTCAACCTCGGCGGCTGCATCATCCCGGTGGCTTTCTCGGCCTACCTGATGGCGCACAATCCGCTGCCATTCATCGAGGTACTGTCGGCCATCGCCATTGTCAGCCTCGTCAGCAACCGGCTCAGCCGCCCCATACCGCGACTGGGTATCGCCATGCCGGTACTGGTCGCGCCGTTCACCGCCGCCCTCACCGCCCTGCTGATCAATGCCGAACACGCCGCCCCGCTGGCCTACATCAGCGGCACCCTCGGCGTGCTGATCGGTGCCGACCTCCTGCGTCTCGGCGATATACGCAAAATGGGTACACCCCTCGCATCCATCGGCGGCGCCGGCACCTTCGACGGCATTTTCATTACGGGGATCGTGGCGGCGCTGCTGGCCTGATCATCTATTGAAAGATCCGGATGCATGCCGCGTAAAACGCGTAAACTGTATCCGGCCCCTCTCTGGGGGAAATCGGGGTCAGAGCACAATATTCGCTAATATTAGGAACAATTGTGATCTGACCCCAGTTGCTCCAGTTGCCATGCCGTTCTAGATTCTTGCAGGAATGACCACTTTGGGTCGCCTTCCGGCTACAAGACAATTCTTTTAGAGAGCAGTCTACGGATGTGTTCCTGTTGCTAGTCCAGTGACAGCGCAGCTATTTTCTGCAATCCCTGGCGGATGTTGTCTTGTGCGGCTCCCTCAACTGCAAGTCGGATTCGCGTTACGGCAGCGAATGCTTCGCCAGCGGTTGCTGTATGAGAAGACTTTACAGATTCTCTCATGACGGCATTGCCAGTTCTCGTATTCACCAGTGACCATGCCATTTCCATATCGATCGTGAAAGAAAATCCGAACATGGGTTTTGACATGCTGATCAGTGACACGCTCAGCATGTAATCCGCACCATCGCCCTTGATCACGCTGGAAAACAGACCGGACGTCTTAATGGATTCCTCGATAGCGGCGGCCAGATCCTCGTTGGATATGTTTGTATAGTCCATGGCGCCGGTTTCGCCACCACCACTTGTTCTGATGCTGACTGAATACGGATGCCTGGCACCGAACGACGTGTCATCGACCACGAGTGCTTGCTTGCTTGCCGGCGATGCGCAGCCGGAGAGCCACACAACGATGGAGCATGCCAGTACCTGACGGATAAGATTAATTGGCATTGTCGGCTCCTTGCTTCTGCTTACTGAAGAAGATGTTGGTGAGTACCTCGTCCACCATTCCCTCCTGCGATTTTCTTGTCATGGATGTATGAAATGAGTTCCCGGTAGCAAGCGGGAAATCTGTTTTTGGCTCTCTCAGAGTTACGGTCAGTTCGAGCATGTACATCGTGATATCCCAGAACCATTTATCTACGTAGGTGACGATTGCATCGACATCGGCTTCGGTCTCTGACACCTGAAAGCCCATTTCCAAAAGTTTTCTCTTTATCACGAGATTGGTATCCCTCGTGTCATCGCTGTATTTTTTCACATAGAATAGCTTGAGACTGGACAGGTCTGTCGTCTGGTCAACGGTTGCCGTCGCCCGGTTTATAGCGCAGCCATGCAGTAAGGCAAGCACCATCAGCAACACAACGATAAATTCCGTTTTTTCCTTTTGTAGCATGGCTTGCTCCTTGTTTTATGTCTTTACCCGGTTGTGCAGCAATATGTTACTCAAACGCGTCGTCACTTCCAGAAAATGTTTTATCCTGTCCGGCAGATACCGATTCCTGTATGTACGCGCGCTTTTCTTCTTCCCATTGTATTTTCGAATTTTCGTCGAGCCAAACTTCAGGTTCCATCCAGATTACTACCTTGTCCGGGTAGCGCTGGGCAGCTCCGGACGATGCGTCGAATAGAATCCCTATTCCACCACCGAGGATTACATTACCCATGGTTGCGCCGGCAATCGCCTCATCGAGCTTCAGGGTGGCAGGCTTGTAGCCGGGCTTTGTGCAAGTAACTATTAGCGGGGCATTCCCCCTGGTCATATAAGTCGTTCCGGGTGTGCGGGGTATGAATGACCGGTTGCCCTTGCTGTCAACCAAAGTACAGCTTGCGCCGGTTACATTCTTTTCAGTAACGACCCGGATGCCCTGGTCCGTACCAGAAGTGATAGTGGCGCAACTTGATATTGCACAGCCAGCGAATGCCGCGATGCAAATGCATTTTAATTTCCACAAAACTTCCATGTTGCTCTGCCGTCGCAAGTTATATCCCGTCCAATCGCTAATACATGAAACCGGTAATAAACAAGCGCTCCGGGTACTGATCCTTGTCAGTTTGGGTGGTAATAATATGCAATACAGGGGACAGCGCCTACCTCTGGAGTGGAATGACGAGGGTAAATCGGGCTCAGAGCACAATATTCGCCAATATCAGGAACAATTGTGCTCTGAGCCCAGTTGTTTTCGCTACCGGCTAAGCCGCCCCATACCGCGACTGGGTATCGCCATGCCGGTACTGGTCGCGCCGTTCACCGCCGCCATCACCGCCCTTTGAATACTGCCTTGAGTATGAAATGGGTCGGCATGAATATGAGTAAGGGGTACGCACACATCAGCAACGCCAGATACAGAGGACCGGAGACCCATGTCTGGGGCGGGTTGCCGATACCAAAGACCCAGTTGAGGTTTCTTTCCGGATCGGTGGCCAGGTAACAGACCGGAAGCAGAACCCAGATCAACACTGTCTGCGCATAAACGGCACGCCTGTCGTAGCCCAGACGATGGATCATCCAGAGCAGTAGCACGGGCAGGACGACATGGAACAGGGAAAAGAACCTGAACAATAGCGTGTGACGGGATTCAAACATGTACCCGGTCGCGTTGAGGCCGATCACATCGAAACCTGCAATCAGGCGCAGAAAATAATCCAGGTTCCAGGCCAGCTCCGGCAGCAGCACGCCAACCGCCATCATACTGGTGAGAAACCGGTTCTCCATCCAGAGCGCCGGCACAACAGACAGCAGCGCGATATCCGATAACCAGAGAAAATTCGCCGGCCCCCGCTCCATCCAGTAAACAGGCACAAGGATACAGACAAAGAGCGTACAGGCTATCTTCAGCCACAGGGAAAGCATCATCACGACAGGTATCCAGTGTCTATGCGGGCCTGTTTATCATTTGTCAAACGACAAACCGTTCGCGTTTTATATCATTGAAATGCCGGCTTGCCAGCAGATCAATCGAGTCTGACACACTACTGTCCCTCATAACCGTCATTCCCGCGAAGGCGGGAATCCAGGAATTTTTGTGCCCCTGCTAATCAGTGACTGGCTGGATACCCGCCTTCGCGGGTATGACATCATTGTTGTTCTGGAACTTCATGTCCAGGTACAGCCCAACACAATCCAAGGAACCTCTGATTAATTCACTCACCGTCATCCCGGCGCATGCCGGGATCCAGTGTTATTAATGGCCTGGATGCCGGCTATCGCCGGCATGACGAATCAATCGGAGATTCCCTTATCACTGGATCAGCCACATTCAATAAATTTCCAAATGATTATGAGGGACAGCAGGGAATCTGATCCCCATTGATCCTGCTATTGCTCTACCCCCGCAAACGCGATCCCGCTCAACTGCGCCAGTTCCGGCTTGCAGGTCGCAAGATCGTCCCGGCTGAACGCGTTCAGGTGCGCATGGCCGCAGGCCCTGGCCATCACCTGCATCAGCTCGACGGAGGCGCCGAGAAATCTCGCCAGCTTCAGCGCGGACGCGTCGACGTCCAGGCGCCGGCGCAGTTCGGGTTGCTGGGTGGCGATACCGGAGGGGCAGTTGTTGGTGTTACAGATGCGTGCCGCGATACAGCCGATGGCCTGGATGGCACTGTTTGCAATGGCGATGCCGTCCGCGCCGAGCGCCAGCGCCTTGATGAAATCCGCCGGCACCCGCAGGCCGCCGGTAATGATCAGCGTGACCCGCCCGCTGGCGCCTGCCTGGTCGAGGCAGCGCCGGGCGCGCGCCAGTGCCGGGATAGTGGGTACGCTGATGTGATCGCGGAACAGCAGCGGGGCCGCGCCGGTGCCGCCACCGCGCCCGTCCAGGATGATGTAATCCGCGCCGGCCTGCAGGGCGAACTCGATGTCGCGTTCGATGTGGTTCGCGCTCAGCTTGAAGCCGACCGGGATGCCGCCGCTCACTTCGCGCACCCGGTCGGCGAAACGCCTGAAGTCCGCCGGGTTCTCCAGGTCGGCGAAGCGCGGCGGTGAGACCGCCGCCTGTCCCGCCGGGATGCCGCGCACCTCGGCGATCCTGTCCGAGACCTTCGCCGCGGGCAGGTGTCCGCCGGTGCCCGTCTTGGCGGCCTGGCCGCCCTTGAAGTGGAACGCCTGCACCTGCCGCAGCAGTTCCTCGCGATAACCGAACTTCGCACTCGCCAGCTCGTAGAAGTAACGGCTGTTGGCCGCCTGCTCCTCCGGCAGCATGCCGCCCTCCCCCGAGCAGATACCGGTACCCGCCAGTTCGGCGCCCTGCGCCAGCGCGACCTTCGCCTCCTGCGACAGCGAGCCGAAGCTCATGTCCGAGACGAACAGCGGCATCTCCAGGCGCAGCGGCCGGCGCGCTTCCGGGCCGATGACGAGGTCCGTTCCCACTGCCGCGTCCTCCGCGAGTGGCCTGTGGGCGAGCTGCGCGACCATTAGCTGGATGTCGTCCCAGTGTGGCAGGCGGTCGCGCGGCACCCCCATCGCCGCCATCGGCCCGTGATGCCCGAACACCGCCAGGCCGTCGCCGGCCAGCGCATGGATGAACTCCACCGTCGGCTCCTCGGCCGTGGGGTGTACCGGCGGTACGGGGCCCTCATCGCCCGCGACCCCCGGTCCCTCCTTGCCCACCTGCTCCGCCGTGAACTGCTTGTGGCTACCGTCGCAGTACGGCGCGTTGCGGGTGTGCTTGCAGGCGCACAGATAGGCCTCGCTGTCCTCGTCGGCGACGATGACCTTCGGCGCAAACGGGGTGTTGACGTGCGAACCGTCGCAAAACGGCTGGCTGCGCGAGCGGCCGCAGGTGCAGAAATGGTATTCGTGCCCCTTTTTCAGGTTGACCCTGACGGGCTTGTTGTCGGCGACAATCGGGTGCTTCATGGTGGCTCCTGTGCATGCGCAAAGGTTATCCGGAACCTGCACAGGGTACCGGCCGACACCGCTCATGAAAAGCCGGCAGCCGCAGGGGGCTTCAGTGTCACCCGGCAGGAACCGATGTAATCTTCAGGGTCAGACGCCAATAATTGCCGGACACCCGAAGATCGATGGCCTCTGACCCCGTGTAGCGTTTGCTATACTTGTTTTCAGTTGCTGACATAGGAGGGTGTGGCAGTGATGGAAGATTCAGGCAAGCCCCGCGAGGTGCTGTCAATCACCGAAAGTGCCGGCGATGTACCGGACTGGATCATGTCGCTCGCCCCGGTCGGGGTGGCATTCGTCTGTTACGTCAGCATCATCCTGGCCGCGGGCATTGATCCGAAAGAGAAAATCATCGCCTACGGCGCGGCGGCAGCTTTCATCGGCCTGGAATGCTACTGGATACTCCGCGGCCTGCAAAACAATCATTTCGGCACGATGGTGACGGGGTTCCTCGGCGCGGCAATGGCAGTACTCGTCCTCGACCTGTACCTGTCACTGCTATGATGGCCGTGAAGCCGGGGGCGCTGCAAATGCAGCAAAGGTACCAGAGCGCAATTGCCGCGAATATTCGGGAAACGTGTGCCCTGACACCAACGGTTCTATTGCTTGACCGGTGAGGCGGCGGGTGGCGAATTCGCCTCTTTCGCACCCATGTAGGCAGTCAGTGACTTGAATCCGCCTTTCAGCACGTACACATTCTCAAAACCGATATGACGCAGCGCGGTCCCGGCCGCAGCGGCCCGTGTACCGGACGCGCACACGATCACCACGGTCTTGTCTGTCGGTATGCGATCCAGGCCGGCCTCGGTAAACAACTCGTTAAACGGAATGACCTGTGAATCCGGCAGCGTCATGCTGTAGACAGCGGCCTCGGCGGGTGTCCTGATATCGATCACCGCCAGCGGTTCCTTTGACTTCACCTTCTCTACGAACACATCCGGTGGCATCAGGTGCAAGGCCTTGCCGGCATCGGCACCCTGCACTGGCGCGAACAACTTCGCATAGCTTTCCGCCAACGCCTTGTCATAGGACCAGGCCGACGTCGCAAAGGTCATGACAACCATCAGCAGAAGCGTTTCAGGCAGGTGTTTCATAACAGCAGTTCTCCATTGATGAATCGAAACCGGAGTCAGATACGAGTTTTCGATTATATAAGGGAAAACCGGGATCTGACCCCGGTTTTCTAATATTGATTTCGGCACAACGGTGACGGGGTTCCTCGGCGCGGCACTGGCAGTACTTGTCCTCGACAGGTACCTGTCGCTGGCCTGAAGGCCGATCCGTCAGGCACGGAAATCGGGGTCAGAGCAGAATTGTTTCTGATATTCGCGAATATTGTGCGCTGACCCCGATTATTCGATTATTTCTATTTCCGCAGATTACCTGTCGCGTAGTGCTTTTATGTCGCCAGGTGTAAACGTGGTGTAGGTCCTTGACCATTTGATTTTACCTGTATTGTTCTTCTTTTCTTGTTTGTAGTGATCGCCCTCCTTGTATATCGGGACGCAATTCTCCTTCGTGTTATTCCAGTTAATGCACAGGCCCTCTTCAGTCGCGCGCCAGACGCCAGTTTTATTGGTCTTGCCCTTAACCGAATACACTTCCCCATCATCGGCGAAGTAATTAATGAAAGGCTCTGAGTAAAAACTACTCATGCCCTGACTGCGGCCCTCCACGTAATCACCTTCGACAGTGTTGCCTGAAAACAGGGATCGAATCTCATCCGCGGACAAATTGTCGGATGCAGATGACGGGATTGTTGCAAGCAGAATGATTGCCGAGAAGAAAGCCCTGATGAATGCCTGGTGCGTGTACATATGCGTGCCTCATTATTTGGACGGTTATTACTGTTAAATTGAAGTGTAGACGACTCAAGCATAAAACCTCAATTGAAATCGGGGTCAGAGCACAATTGTTTCTTCTGTGGAAAATGTATCCGGCCACTTTTTCCGGTCCGGTCGGGGTGGCATTCGTCTGTTACGTCGGCATCATCCTGGCTGCCGGCATTGAACCGAAAGGTGCGAAACCGGAGTCAGATACGAGTTTCCGATAATATAAGGGAAAACCGGGATCTGACCCCGGTTTTCTATTGTTGTAAAGCGTAAAGCATCACCGCAACACCCACTGAGGTCAGGATAAGCGAAATGATATTCTTTGTTTTATTTGTTTTGATTGCTGTGTATGCCATACCGATATTCATACTGGATAGCGGACCATGTCGTTCGTTATCTTTTTTGTATGATGCGGGACCAAGCCGAACAAACATGAGGCCGATTCCCGCAACAATCAGAATCAATCCGTAAAATGCAAAGATCAAACCGTCAGCGCTCATATATTATCTTCTTGTAGCCTAACTACCATTGGGCCAACCAATGAAAGCATCAAGACGACTGCTGATTCGCATAACATTTATATTATCTCGATAAGACCTGTCACTTTCCCAGCTTACAGGCATGATATACGGATTGAAACAGACCCGAAAATCGAACCCTGAATTCGCTCAACCCGCCCCTCCCGTCTAATACAACACGAAACCGGGGTCACGAAACCGGGGTCAGAACCGAGTACCCGATAATATAAGGGGAAGCCGGGATCTGACCCCGGTTTTCTCATCGGGAACCGGCCCGGGATTTTTCAATCAGCGGCCTGCCTGCGGCAGGACACATACCACAGCAGCAGCGCGATCGACAGCAACAACGCCTGCCCGATGACGAAATGGTGCCGCTGTGTGTGCAGGGCCGGCACGGCGATGCCGGCAACCGCCGCGTTGATCGCCATCTGGAAGAAACCCTGCATCGACGCCGCCGTGCCGCGGTGATGCGGGAAACAGTCGAGGGCGAGAATGGTGATCGCGGGCATGAGCATGGCGGTGCCTACGGCATAGATCACGAGCGGTCCGATGGTGAACACGACGGTGGCCTCGAACAGCCCCACCTGGACGAGGTTGAGCACGACAGCAAGGACAAGGACACCGAATCCGGTACTGACAATGCGCAGCGGCGACAGGTATCGCGACAGTCGGCCGGAGGCGAAAGCGCCCAGCATCAGGCCGGCGACCATCGGGATGAACTGGACACCGAAATCATCGGTGCCCAGGCCGAGGAAGTCGTAGATGACCGTCGGCGCACCGGCGATGTAAAGAAAGAGTCCGCCGAAGCTGAAACCCAGGCTCAGGATCATCAGCGGGAACTGGCGGTGCTGCAAGGTCCGGGTGTAGACACTTGCCACGACCGAGGGCCGTACCGACTGGCGCTGGGCCTCGGGCAGGGTCTCGCGGATAACCGCCGTCAGACCGATCAGCAGCGCCCCGAGCAGGCACAGAAACCAGAACACGCTGCGCCAGCCGTAGTGATCATGCAGCCACGCACCCAGTACCGGCGCGATGGCCGGCGCCAGCGCGAACACCAGCATCACCTGGGACATCGCCCGGTGCGCGCTTGTCGTATCGTGCGCATCGCGGATCATCGCCCGCCCGGCGATCAGGCCGCCGCTGGCCGCGAAACCCTGCAGCGTGCGCCACACGAGGAAGGCCGTGGCATCAGCGGCCAGCGCGCAGCCTATGGACGCCAGGACATACAGCGACAGGCTGCCCATGATCACCCGCCGGCGCCCGAAGCGGTCGGCCAGCGGCCCCCACAGCAGCGTCGAGGCCGCAAAGGCCGCCAGGTACACCGACAGGCTCTGACTCAGCAGCGCGCGACTGATACCGAACGTCGCCTCGATGTCCGGGAACGATGGCAGGTAGGCATCGATGGAGAACGGCCCCACCATCGACAGCAGCGCGACGATGAAGGTCAGGCGCGTGTGTACGCCTGGACGGATAACGGCGTTTTCGGAAGGAGGAAATGGTGGCTGGCTCATAGATCGCAGAGCCTAGCGATTCTTAAGCGCTTTTTCTACGACAGCTTATCTTGATAGTTAATTGTATTCACCCCTTTATTCTCAGGCTGTATTTAGACGTAATTGATCTCTGTCTACTGTTGTGCCTTCGGTATCTCCAGCCAGACAGTCGAACAGCTCGGCCCAGGTCTCGCTGTCGCCCCGCACGTCACGGTTGTTCAGCTCGTGGATGCCGAGCCCCTGCTCCACGGCACTGACATAATGCAGGGTGTCGCGCAGGCGTGCGGCGACCGGAATGTCGAGCTTGTTGAGAAAGCGTTCCAGCTTGTCGACGGCCCGCGTGCGGATGCGCGTCCGGTTCGTGACGATAGCAAGGCGCGTGTTGTGCACCCTGGCCTTGCCCACCAGCAACAGGTCCCTGATGAAGTCAGCCGTGGAATGGATATCGATCGAGGAAGGCAGCACCGGGATGAGAATGATGTCGGCCTCGGCAACCCGGTCTTCGAGATCGATCGCGGCACAACCAGCCGGCGTGTCGGTAATGATATAGCGGGTATCCTGCGGGACACGCATCTGCCAGGCACGCGTGACGCCCGCCGCCGGCGGTTCGTAGGCGGCCACACAATGAATCGGCGGGCTGCCGGCGGGCCGCGTCGTTGCCCAGCGGCTGGTGGAAGCCTGGCGGTCATAATCGAACAGCGCGGTTACACAACCGCGAGACGCGCAATAACTGGCCAGATTGGTGGCGATCGTGGTTTTACCGCAGCCACCCTTGCTGTTCATCACGCTGATCCTGAGCATGTTTGATCCAGCCCCCGTGCTTGAGTACGTAGTTGCAATGCGATCCGTTTATTTTACCAGCATTGCCAGCTGTATCCAGCGATCAGCCAGAGACTTGATCAAAAGAAAAAATGCGCGTCGTGAACCTGAGCCTTGTTCGCAGCGGCAAGTCTGCTTTTTCAGGGGGTTCGTCGATAATCCTCTCGCACAACAGGATAAAGATGATGTAATTGTCTGGAAAGTCTACTTCGTTGGTCGGCCACTCGAACATGCGGTCGAGGAAGATGTAAATGGTGTCAGGACAATCAATAGGGTCAGACACCATTGATTCGTCAAGACATCGTCAGATCAATCGAGTCTGACCCCATTGATTCAATTTTCTGTGGGTTTAGAAACGCCCGTGAACTTGAAAATGAGTTTGCTTAGGTACCTTTCAGTCGGACGAAAAACATACGCTGCACCAGCAGGCATTATTGTGAAGAAAAACCTCTCTTCATTGTCCTCTGCGGCAAATAGTACCAATACAGCGATAAGGGCAATCGTGATCAGCGCATACATTGCCCAAGCTCTTTTAAGGTAGGATTGATATTTACCGTTTTGAATGTTTGTCATAATGTGAAATACATAGTGCCGCTTATCGGTAATTTGTCTGTACAAAATACGATGGCTTTAATAACCTTTTAGTTGCCTAACAGTATAATCGAAGTAATCTTTAGTATTACTACTTCTGCGTAACCGTTCTTTTGTGCGAATAAGCGATTCCGCATAGCATCAACGGCAATGTAACGCATCAAGGCTTTCATTAAGACGGAAAACGGCCGCAGGATCAATACCCTGTCACTGGATCTACCCACTTCAACCGCGAAACCGCCCTCCATTAACAAGCGAGAGAGCGCCAGAACGGCCAGGATGACTGGCGTTTTCGCCACCTGTTTCGATGCGTTACGGATTCTGCGTTACGACCGGCTGCAGACGCCTGCGGGATGGAAGGTGGATGAGCACTAATCGTAATGGCTCACTGACAACCCGATCAGCCAGTATATATGTACTAATCCAATAATTATATTTCTGCCGCCAAAATTGACGACCAGGACATTCTGCGCGCCCAGCGTGGCATCGCAATGTGACTATGTAAATTTGGTTTTATTTTTCTCTGCGACCTTTGCGTCTCTCGGCAACTGCTTCCTGCGTTGCCCTCGGTTCTGGTATCCTGCTTCGCCCTACCGAGTCCATCCCTGGACTCGTACCTCCTACATGGCCCAGGCCAGTTTCTCGACCGCTCTGCGGCCTCACCTTCTCCCTGTAGTCGTGCGCAAGCCAGTTCTTTTCTAAACCCGCACCTCAAACCCACTAATCGCAATCTTCAACACCTCGTCGATCCGCGCCACCGGAATGAAGGTCATCGCCGCCCTCACCTCCTCCGGCAGTTCCTCCAGGTCGGCCTCATTGTCTTTCGGCAGGATCACTCGCTTGAACCCGGCACGGTGCGCAGCGAGCATCTTCTCCTTGATGCCGCCGACCGGCAGCACCAGGCCGCTGAGCGTGATCTCGCCGGTCATGGCGATGTCGTCGTGGATCGAGGCGCCTGTGTAGGCAGAGGCCAGCGCGGTGGCCATGGTCACGCCGGCGGACGGGCCGTCCTTGGGCGTGGCGCCGGCCGGCACGTGGATGTGCATGCCGGACTTGCGGATCAGGTCGGGTGCGATACCCAGTTCCTTCGCCTGTGACCAGATATAGCTTTGGGCAGCGCGTGCGGATTCCTGCATCACGCTGCCGAGCTGGCCGGTCAGGGTGAGGTCCTTGCCTTCCGGCAACATCACAGCCTCGACGTACAGCACCTCGCCGCCGGTCTCGGTCCAGGCCAGGCCGGCCACGATGCCCGGGATCAGTTCCGCGCGCTTGCCCTCGCGCGCCATGCGCGGCGGGCCGAGATACTCGGTGATGAGTTCTTCGGTCAGCGTGACCGGCTCGGTGTGACCCTCGGCGATGCGTGTGGCGACCTTGCGCACGATGCGGCCCAGGGCGCGTTCCAGCGAACGCACGCCGGCCTCACGCGTGTAGTTGCGGATGACGTAGGCGAGCGAAGTGTCGTCGATGACGAGCTGTTCCTGCTTGACGCCGGCGTTATCCAGGGTACGGCCGAGGATGTAGCGGCGCGCGATCTGCAGCTTTTCCGCCTCGCTGTAGCCGGACAGGCGCAGCACCTCGATGCGGTCGAGCAGCGGCGCGGGGATGGTGTCGAGCGTGTTGGCGGTCACGACGAAGAACACCCCGGACAGGTCGAAGGGCTGGTCGAGGTAGTTGTCGCGGAACTCGTTGTTCTGCGCCGGGTCGAGGATCTCCATCAGGGCGGCGGCCGGATCGCCGCGGAAATCGCGGCCCAGCTTGTCGATCTCGTCCAGCATCAGCAGCGGGTTGCTGACCCCGGCGCGGCGCACGGCGCGGATGATGCGCCCGGGCATGGCACCGACGTAGGTGCGGCGGTGGCCGCGCAGTTCCGCCTCGTCGTGCAGGCCGCCCAGGCTCATGCGTTCGAAGGTACGGCCCAGCGCGCGGGCGATGGACTGGCCGAGCGAGGTCTTGCCGACACCGGGCGGGCCGACGAAGCACAGGATCGGTGCCCGTGCATCGGGATTGAGTTTCATGACCGCCAGGTGCTCGATGATGCGGTCCTTGACCTCCTTGAGGTCGTAGTGGTCCGTATCCAGCACCTCGCGCGCCTGCACCAGGTCGAGCTTGTCCTCGGTGCGCTTCGTCCACGGCAGGTCCAGCACCAGGTCGATGTAGCTGCGCATGGTCTGGTAGTCGGGCGAGTTGGCCGACATGCGTTCCAGCCTCGAGAGCTCCTTGTCGATCTCCTTGCGCACCGCTTCGGGTAGCTCTGCCGCCTCCAGGCGTTCGCGCAGCCCGGCCACCTCGGCCTGCTCGGGCGAGGATTCCCCGAGCTGCTCCTGGATCTCGCGCAGCTGCTGGCGCAGCATCATCTCGCGCTGCTCCTTGCTCATTTTCGTCGGTGACCGCGCTGGAGATCTGCTGCTGGATCTCCAGCACCTGGATCTCGTGGTTGAGGTAGTCGACGATCAGGCGCAGCGCATCGAGCTGGCTGTTGGCGGCCAGCAGCTGGTACTGCTTATCGATACTGATCGAGATCACCGCGGACAGTACGTAGGCCTGCTCGATCGGCTTGTCCAGGTCGGAGACCAGCTGCTTGAGGTCGATCTGCATCTGCGCGGGCCCGAGTTCCAGCATGCGCGCCGCCTGGTCGAGCATGGTGCGGTGCAGGGCCTCGAGCTCCGAACCGGTATCCTCCAGTTCGGGCAGATAGGCGGACTGGCATTCGAGGAACGGCGACTCGCTGGTGAGCAGCTCGCGCTCGATGCGCCGGCCGGCCTGCAGCACCAGGTTGATGGTGCCCTGGGTGCGCTGCATGCGCTTGATCACGCACAGCGTGCCGACCGGGTACAGATCATCCGCGCCCGGTTCCTCGACGGTGGCGTCGCGCTGCGTGAACACGACGATGCGCTTGTCCTCGGTCGCCAGTGCCGCCTCGACTGCGGCGACCGAACGCGCGCGGCCGGCGGTCACCGGCATGACCATGTGCGGGAAGATGACGCTGTTCTTGAGCGGGAACACCGGCAGGATCAGGGACGTGGCGTGGGAATCGGTCGTCATGGTCCGTTACTCCGTATCTTGCAGGTAGATCATCAGCATGCCGTCGCGATACTGCATGCGCAGGGCAGCGGGATTGCCGGGCAGTCGAATGACGCGGCGGAACCAGTCATAACTGATTTCCATGGACAGGTATTCCCGGGCCTCGGCGAAGCACAGGTCACGGCGCCGGCCCTCGACGAGCAGCTTATCGCCCTGCACCTCGACCGTGAGGTCCTCTTCGGCCACCCCGGCCAGCTCGACCTTCACCAGCCAGCCGCCGGCGCAGCGATAGACGTCGGCACGCGGGTACCAGCCATTGCGTTCGTAGAGCATCATGTCTCGATCCTGCATTCGCCCGTATTGCGCATGGGGTAATCATACCCGAGTGGGCGCAGTTTGCAGCCGGTGCCGCAGCGGGCGTTGACATGGCGCAAGAAACGGGCGTGGATTGCCCTCCGCAATGCGATTATCGGGGCGGGAACCCTTCTCAAGCGTGAAGAATTTTTGGCCCTTCCCCAAATCGAGTGGGCAGATTAGCGTTGTAGGGCCGAATTCATTCGGCCTACAACCATGCCATCAGAAGCAATGCGTCTCGGAGCAATTCGCGGACGCGTTACGCTCCTGCGGGTTATGATAGCCGCATGGAATCCGAAACCATCCGCTATGTGAAGATCTGGTCCGGCTGGCTACGGCTGGCGCACTGGCTGATCGCCGCCGGCGTGCTGTTCGAACTCGCCAGCGCCTGGGCGCTGGCGCATGACGGCATCGACCCGATGTTCTGGTACGACTGGCATCTCATGATCGGACAGCTGACCGCGCTGGCCGTGTTGCTGCGCGTGGCACTGCTGTTCGTGCCCGGCAGCAGTCACTGGCGCGCCCTGCTGCCGAACCGTACCGACCGGCAGGCCATGGTACAGATGCTGAAGTTCTACCTGAGCCTGGCACGCACCCCGCTGCCGGCCTGGTATGCGCACAATCCGCTCTGGAAACCGCTTTACCTGCTGGTCCTTGCCGTGCTTCTCGCCTGCGTGGCGACGGGACAGTTCCAGGATGCGCCGTGGCTTGTGTTCGGCCAGGAACCTGACGCGCTGCACAGCTGGCTGGGTGGCGTCCTTGCGCTGTTTATCCTGTTGCATGTCATCGCGGTGTTTCTGCACGACCTCAAGGGCAAGGGCTCGCTCGTCTCGGCCATGATCAGCGGCTGGCGCTATTTTCATGTTACCCGTCAGGGCCCGATCGAAGACGCGGTGTTCAACCGGCGCACCCCGGTCGAGGTGAGCATCGACAGCCTTGGCCGGCAGAAGACCATGGACAATAACCGGGGTATCTCCGAATAAAAGCTAGCGGACGCGGTCCGCTCCTACGGATGAGGGACGGATTACCGGCAAGTTACCGGCGTGTCAATCACGCACAAAAAAACGGCCCGATGCGCGTGCACCGGGCCGTGTGATCGAGAAACCGCCTGCGCCTATCGTGCGGGCGGTTCCGGTACCGCTTAACTGCCGAGCTTGATACCCAGCTTGTCCAGGGTCTGGATGGTCAGGCCACCAGTCGGCAGGTCGTTCTTGCGCTGGTAAGCGTCGATTGCCGACATGGTTGCACCGCCCAGCACACCATCGGCCGGACCCGGGTTGTAACCGGCCTTCTGCAGGCCCTGCTGGATCTGCACGACCAGGTCACGCGTGGTATTGGTTTCACACAGCACCTGCTGCCATTCCAGACGCGCATCCGACACCTTGCTCTGCTTGGTCACCATCTGGTGCTTGGCCGGAATCGGAATGCGTTTCTCGGCGGCGGCCGAGACCAGCTTCTTCATGCGAACGGTCTTGTAGGTTGCCGGTACGGACACCTTCTTGATGCTGGCCGGTTCCTTGACTACCTGCTTGGTGATGGTCTTGAACTTCGCCGGCACCTCCGCGAGGCAGTAGGTCCTGCCGGTCGCCTCGCCATCGCCGCTCATGCCGGCCAGGCTCCAGCCGACCTTGGCGTCGGACATCTTCACACGCTTCGAGACGGTCTGGTATTCGGCCTCGATCGGCGTGCGGTTTTCGGCCGAGGGCTTGACCAGCTTCTGCACGCGCACGGTATTGTACTCGGCAGGGATCTCGATCTTTTTGATCGTGGCCGGCGTCTTCAGCACGCGCTTCTCGATGGTGGTGTACTTGGCCGGGATTTCCACCAGGCACATGATCTCGCCGGTGGCATTGTCGATGCGTTCGTTCAGGCCACGACCTGTTTTCCAGGTGGTATAGGCCGGTGACTCGAGGACCTTTTCGGAGATCACGTCATACTCGGCGGGCACCTCGACGAACTTCTCCGAAGCCTCCTTCACCAGCACCTTTTCCTCGACCCACTCGAACTGCGGCTCGGACGTGGTGATTTCCTCGGCGGCAGCGGTCTTCAGCAGCTTTTCCGTCTTGGTTTCGAACTTCGCCGGCTGATAGTACTCGTTGTAGCATTGTCCGGCCTTGGCGGCGGACGGCAGCCCCAGTGCCAGTGCCATGGCAAGATCGCGATCACCGACATCCTTCGCCTTGTTGCCGGGGCCGAGACGCCAGACCGTATGTGCGGGCTCGATTTCGATCTTTTCCTCGACCGTTTCGAACTTGGCAGGCACAGCGATCAGCTTTTCCGATTCCTGCTGCACGGGCACCTTGACCTCGCTCCATTCATACTTGGCCGGGATGACCTCGATTTTCTCGCTGGCTTCCGCAACCACCACTTTTTCTTCAACTGTCTTGTACTGTGCCGGCACCATCACCTTGGCATAGCATTCGCCCGCGCGTGCATTGGCCGGCAGCAGACCCGCGCCTGATGCGTTGCCGTCCTCTGCAGCCTGGATTGGTGCAAACAGCATCGCACCGGTCACCGCGGTCACCGCAACGATGCCTGCAAGTGTCGATAGCTTACGAATTTCCATACTCAGGACCTCTCTGGTTTTTCTGGATGAATCGAGTGCGGTCAGCGCTCTGACGTGGCGTCAATCTCTCGCCGGGACAGCACGATGTCTGCTGGCAGACCCACTCATTTGTCGGGGCCTACTATACGGACACAGCCCCGCCGAGTCTAAAGGAAAGGACGCGGATTTCAGGCCTGTCACAAACATTCACAAAGCATGAACTGCCAGGACAATACACTGAATAATGTGGGGGTAATGGTGAGCTGCCGGCACAACAAATCGGCGTGAGTGAACAGCTTATCTTCATGTGTTTATGCAACACGTGATGATATTTTGACGAATTACGCGACAAAGTCATGCTGAATGGATGGTTTTGATCTGGCATTCAGTCGTCTGTCAGAACGGCCTGTTGCCCAGGACTCGGTGAATACTTTCGCGGATGCGATATAGGAAGCGTGCCTTTACCTAGTCGACTGCCACCACCAGCAGGACGGATGACTGGATACGTTCGGCGAGATCAGCCAGTGGTGTACGCAGACCCTTCGTCGCGGCCTGGCTGCCCTCGCGATCAGGCAAGGCCTGCAGCATGACCTGCAGCATCTCCACCTTCACGGCATAGCTGATGTTGGGCATGACCACGGGTTCCGCTGACTCGCTGACAGTACCCAGCATGGACGAGACGATACCGACCACTTCGCCATCCATGTTCAGCAGCGGTCCGCCGCTGTTGCCCGGCTGAATCTGTACCGAGGTCTGGTAACTGCCCGGGTCGTCCCGGTACCCGTTCACCGAGCTGATGATGCCGTCGGTGAGTTTCGGTGTCCGGCCCAGGATGTCGACACGCGGAAAGCCCAGCGTAAACACATTACTGCCCAGGCGTTCCGGCCCGTGCGACAGCGGCAGCGCCGGCGGCAGGCTGTCGGCGTCGTTGACGCTGAGTATCGCCAGGTCATTGACTGTATCGCGGACCGCCACCGTGGCATGCAGCTTGTGTCCGCCGACATCGTACAGGGTCACTGTTTCACTGGAAGCCACGACGTGATTGCTGGTGATTGCATAGCCGCCGGCTACTGGCCAGGCGGTACCCGTTGATGTGCCGCTCAGGGAGTCGATGAAGATTTCGTGATCGCTGTCGGCGGTGCCCGGCACGGCGTGTACGGTCCTGCCGCCACCGTCCACGTCCGGCAGCATCGCCCGCGCCTCCTGCAAACCCTGCCCGGCCGCCTGTGCC
This sequence comes from uncultured Gammaproteobacteria bacterium, assembly GCA_963748215.1. GTDB lineage: Bacteria > Pseudomonadota > Gammaproteobacteria > UBA9214 > UBA9214 > UBA9214. The sequence continues at coordinate 597,708 of CAVVHS010000006.1, forward strand.
AGCCAGTAACGCGCCTGATCACGGTCGTGTGCCACACCGCGTCCGTCGGCGTACATCATGCCAAGATTATATTGCGCGGCAGCATGTCCGCGTTCGGCAGACCTGCGATACCAGCTCGCGGCCAGTAACGGATTCACCGGCACACCCTGCCCCGCGTCATAGAGGATGCCGATATTGAGCTGTGCGTCGGCATTACCCGCGTCGGCCAGCGGCAGCCACAATTGCAGCGCACCGCGGTAGTGGCCCGACTGGTAGGCGTCCCAGCCCCGGGCGAAGGAATCGTCCGGCAGCTCGGATGCGACGCCAATACCTGCCACCAGGGCCAGCAATATGAGGCCCTGCCACGCCACCCGGTTACTCCGACTGACTTCCATGGCTGTCTCCGAACTTGAGTTCAATAGTACCGCTGTGGATTATCCGCACACTCTCGGTACGTCGATCACACCCGCACAGTATTTAGCGGCAGACCGGCTGGCACCCTTGAGCCGGGCGTATTCGCCTCGTCCTGCGGCGCCATCAACCCGACCGTACCACGTACGCGCCGCTCGGCTATACTGGCGCTGTTTTCCTCACCGGGACCGACCATGCCACCAATACCCAACCAGCACGCACTGGCCCTTCTCGTATTGACAGCTGTCGCCCTGTTTCTGTTCACGCGTGAGCGCATTCCGCTGGAAACCTCCAGCCTGGTTGTGCTGGTATTGCTGACCCTCGGTTTCGAATGGTTTCCATACCATGACGGGGCCGTAACCCTGCACACGGTCGATTTTTTCAGTGGCTTCGGCCACGAGGCACTGGTTGCGGTCTGCGGGCTGATGATCGTCGGTCACGGCCTGGTGCGGACCGGCGCGCTGGAACCGGTGGGACGCCTGCTGGCCCGCATCTGGTCGCACAGTCCGCAGCTGACGCTGCTGCTGACACTGGTGCTGGCCGGCCTGCTGAGCGCCTTCGTCAACAATACCCCTATCGTGGTGTTGCTGCTGCCTATCCTGGTGAGCGTCTCGCTGCGTGCCGGCACCAGCGCGTCCGGCATCCTGATGCCGATGGGGCTGGCCACACTGGTCGGTGGCATGGCCACCACCATCGGCACCTCCACCAACCTGCTGGTGGTCAGCGTCGCGGCCGATCTCGGCCTGCGCCGCTTCGGCATGTTCGATTTCTTCGTACCCGCCATCATCGCCGGCAGCCTGGGCGTACTGTACCTGTGGCTGGTCGCACCGCGCCTGTTGCCGGAACGCCAGACCGCGTTGACCGATACCTCGCCGCGCATCTTCTCCGCGCGACTCAATATCACCGAGGAGAGTTTTGCCGTCGGCCGCACACTCACGGAGTTGCTGGAGAAAACCGGCAAGGATATGAAGGTGCAGCGCATCCAGCGCGGCGAGAGCGTGCTGCTGCCGCTGCCCGATGTCACGCTGCGGGCGGGCGATCAACTGATCCTCGAGGATACGCCGGCGCAACTGAAGGAATACGAGCAGGTGCTGGGTGCCCAGCTGTTTTCCGACGGCAATGCGGTGGACGAGGAACATCCGCTGGAGGCAAAGGACCAGCAACTGGCGGAGATCGTCGTGGTACAGGGTTCGCCGCTGGTCAACCGCACGCTGAACGCCAGCCGTTTCATCGACCGCTACCAGCTCGCCACGCTGGCCCTGGCCCAGGCCGGCCGCAAAGTGCATACGCTCAGCAAGGATATCGGCGACATCCCTCTGCAGGTCGGCGACATACTGCTGGTACAGGGCGCGCGTGAACAGCTGGCACAGATCAAGCGCGCTGGCGACCTGCTGGTGCTGGATGCGACCGCCGACCTGCCCTCGACGAAGAAGGCGCCGCTGGCCCTGCTGATCATGGGACTGGTGATCGTCAGCGCGGCAACCGGCCTGCTGCCTATTGCGGTCAGCGCCGTGGCCGGCGCCCTGCTGATGCTGCTGTTCGGTGGACTCGCCTGGCGCGATGTCGGCAATGCGCTGAGCAGCGCAGTTATCATGATCGTGGTGGTCAGCCTGGCACTGGGCATGGCCCTGACCCGGACCGGCGCGACGGCATGGCTTGCCGATGTCTATCTCGCGCTGACGGCCGGGCTGGCGCCTCACCTGATCCTGAGCGGACTGATCCTGCTGATGGCCATCCTGACCAACATCGTGTCCAACAATGCCGCGGCCGTCATCGGTACGCCCGTGGCCATATCGATCGCGAACGGTCTGGGCCTGCCGCCCGAGGCCTTCGTGCTGGCGGTGCTGTTCGGCGCCAACATGAGCTATGCCACGCCGATGGCCTACAAGACCAACCTGCTGGTGATGAATGCCGGCGGTTACACCTTTGGCGATTTCGTGCGCATCGGGCTGCCGCTGACGCTGCTCATGTGGCTGACCCTGAGCTGGCTGTTGCCGCGCCTGTATGGCTTTTGATGGTTCAGGCAGTACTCCCGCGCAGCACACCTGTCCGTGACGAGCTAGAATCGGGTTATACGACGCCGGGGGGCGAACTGCCATGAAACTGATAACGCGTGTGATTGCAGCATTGCTGCTGGCCGGTAACGCGGTGAGTGCAGCACCGGCCGGCACTGCCGCCGCCGGCACACTGGAGCCGGCCGCAGGCCGCTTCCTGGTCGCAAGTCGCGGTCTGTACGGACCGTATTTCAGCAAGAGCGTGATCTACCTGCTGCAGCACAATTCCACGGGTACCGTCGGCCTTATCGTCAACCGCCCGCTGGGCAGGAATGTCGCGGAGGTGTTACCGGACGTGACAACCTTCGGGCTGGGCGGCTATCCCGTCTATAACGGCGGCCCGGTCAATCCGAACATCATGGTGATGCTGTTCAGGGGCAGCTACAGCACGGAGCTGGCAGTGCACGTCGACGGCGATGTCTATGCCAGCAGCAACAGCGCCATACTTGAACAGATGATGACTGAGCAAAAACCCGCCCGGGAACTGCGTATGTTCGCCGGCCAGGCCGGCTGGTTACCGGGTCAGCTGGCACGAGAACTCGTGCAAGGCTCCTGGCATGTTACGGACGGTGACCCGGATACCCTGTTTGCAGGTGGCGGCAACGATCTCTGGATAAAACTGATCGACCGTCTGGATCCGCTGGGTATCCTGGTTATGGACCAGTTCCTGCCCGCACCCCGACTATAACGGCGCTTCCTGGATCAACACCTGCGTACCGACCGGTACGCGCTCGAACAGCTCGATCACCTCGGCGTTGCGCATTTTCACGCAGCCGTGCGAGGACGGTACGCCCATGGCATCCTCGTCGGGGCAGCCATGGATGTAGATATAGCGGCGCATGGAATCGACAGGGCCGAGCCGGTTGCGACCGCGCTCCAGCCCGCTCAGCCAGAGAATGCGGGTCAGCATCCAGTCACGTCCGGGGCTGGCGGCCTTCAATGCCGGCGTATAGATCTCGCCGGTCGGACGCCGGCCGACGAACACGGTACCGTTTGCACAACCGGCGCCGATCTTCGCACGTATGACATGCCAGCCGCGCGGCGTGCATTCGCTGTGCTGCACCTCGCCGGGCCCGTTGGCCGCGGTGGCCACGGCGACGTCCATCACGACCTTGCCGTCAGCGAGCAGCTGCAGGCGCTGTTCGTCGATGCTGACCTTGATCAGGGAGTCGGACAGTTGCATGGCGGGATTATACGGTATGGAACATACCGGAACAGCGCCTGTCCTGCCGGTGACACTGTCACATCATCGCGGCAGGGCAGCCGGGTGCGCACCGGTAACCTGTAACAGGCCATCGTAATTGCCGTCGCTCGCCAGCCGGTAACCCGTGACGGTATTGCGGGCGGCGTAGACATGGTCCTCGTACCACAGTGGCACGTACGGGAGCTGTTCCAGCAGGTGCGCCTGCACGGCACAGTAGCCCGTACCCTGCTCTGTCAGCGTGGCGCCCTGCTCCGCCTGCTCGATGAGCCGGTCTATGGCGGCATCGGCAAAACGCCCGCGATTGGCACCCGCAGGCGGCAGCGAACTGCTGTGAAAGGCATAACGGAAAATATCCGGCGTCTTGATGCCGACCCACATCAGGCTGTACATCTGGAAATTGCCGGCCTTGATGTCACCGAAAAACGTACCCCAGTCGTAGCTGCTCAGATGCATGCGGATACCGACCTCGGCCAGCTGTTGCTGAATGATGGTGGCAATGCGCAGGCGCACCGGGTCGGTGGAGGTCTTGTAGTCGAGCACCAGTGGCCGCTCCCCGGTATAGCCGGCCTGCTGCAACAGGCCGCGTGAGCGCTGCGGATCATATTCCAGCGGCTGCAGCTGCGCGTTGCCGGCCCAGTGCTCCGGCGGCAGCAGCGCCGCGGCCGGTCGCGCCGCCCCGCCCAGCACGTAGCGGACGATGGCATCGCGATCGATGGCATGGGCAACCGCGCGACGGACCGCCAGTTCGCCGGTCACCGGTGACGCCAGGTTGAAACCGAGGTAGGCGAAATTGCTGCCCGGACCGCGCACCACATCGATGCCCGGCTGTCGTTCCAGGTAACGCTGCAGCTCGGCCGGCAGGTCGTTCTGCAGCAGGTCGATCTCGCCACGCAGCAATTTCAGGACGCGCACGGTGGGGTCGCCAATGCGCAGGAACTCGAAACGCTGGCGATCGGTGCGTCGTTCCAGCTGCAGGCGCCCCGGTTCCGGCCAGCCGGTGAAGCGGAATGGGCCGCTGCCGAGCGGGGCCTTGTGGAACGGGGTGCCGGCGTCGATTCCGCGCGCCGGCAGGATGCCGATCACCAGGTAGCCCGGAAACAGCGGATCGGCGCGATCCAGCAGGAAATCCAGCGTGTCGTCGTCAACCACCCGGATGTCGTCGATCAGCTGCAGCGTGCCGGCATGCGGTGACTCGCTGCCCGGAGCCAGTATCGATCGGTAGGTCGCCGCGACGTCGGTTGCCAGCAACGGCGTGCCGTCGTGGAAGGCATCGCGCCGGGGATCCAGGTGAAAGCGGTAATGGCGCGGGGTGAGTTGCTCCCAGTGTGCGAGCGCGGCGACCGGACGCACCTGGTCATCGAAGTCTACCAGGCGCCGGTACAGCAGACGGTTGATGCGCGCCGAGGTCGCGTCGGTGGCATAGCGCGGGTCCAGGTTGGCCGGGCTACTGGCCAGGCCGAAGCGGATGATGTCATCCGGTGCCGGTGTGCAGCCCACTATCACCAGCAAAACCACCGACAGCATTGCCGACAGTCGCAGCAGCCGGAGACCCGCTTTCGCCAGACTAGTGCTGATCATCCGTCCGGGCCAGTTCCATGCGCAGGCGCACCCGCAGGCGCCGAAAGGTCACCGGGTCAAGCATGTCGGGCAGGATCACCAGCTGTCGGCGCAGGCGGCTGCCCGTGCGGAGTTGCAGGATAACCAGCCACGGCTGCACGAAGGCCTGCCGGCACAGGGTCGCGCGGCTCACCGCACCGTCCTGCAGTTGCAGGTGACAGGTTCCGTCACCGTCCCAGGTCAGGGAGTGAATGCACCGAGGTGCCGCACGGCTGGCCTGACGCGGCCAGTGCCAGGCGAGGCTGGCCAGGATGCCGGTTGCGATGAGCAGCATGACCGGAATCGGTAACGTGGTAAACGGCAGCTGCAGGGCGGCTACCGCGTGCACCAGCAACAGCCAGGCCGCCATGCGGCGTGAAGCCCCCAGCTCAAGACGCAGCGGCGTTGCGTATTTCCCGGACAAGGTTCGCAATATCCCGGTCGACCGGCGTCATGCGCCCCATCAGCAATTCCAGCAGTACGCCATCCGCATAGCCCAGCAGCGTATCGAAGCTACGCCGTTCGTTTGCATCCAGCGCCGCGCAGCGCGTGACCATGAAGGCGTGCAATAACTCGTCGAGCTCGCGCATGCCGCGGCGGCATTGCCAGGCCAGCCGGTTGTATTCGGCTGTCGTGCAGTCGAGGGTCGGCATCAGGTGGCCCGCCGGATCATCAGTTCCTTGATCCGCCCGATGGCGCGCGTCGGGTTCAGGCCCTTGGGGCAGACCTCGACGCAGTTCATGATGGTGTGGCAGCGAAACAGCTTGAACGGACCGTCCAGGCTGGCGAGCCGTTCGTCGGTGGCCTGGTCGCGGCTGTCGGCGAGGAAACGCCAGGCCTGCAGCAACGCCGCCGGACCGAGGAACCTGTCGGGGTTCCACCAGAACGACGGACAGGAGGTGGAACAGCAGCCGCACAGGATGCATTCGTACAGGCCGTCCAGTTGTTCGCGTTGCTCCGGCGACTGCAGCCGTTCCACTTCCGGCACCGGATCCTTGTTGATCAGGTAGGGATCGACGGCACGGTACTGGTGGTAGAACTGCTGCATGTCGACGATGAGGTCGCGGATGACCGGCAGGCCCGGCATCGGCCGGATGTCGATCGGTGTGCGCAGCGAGAACAGCGGGGTGATACAGGCCAGCAGGTTGCGCCCGTTTACGTTCATGCCGTCCGAACCGCACACTCCCTCGCCGCAGGAGCGCCGGAATCCGAGCGTCTCGTCCTGCGTCTTGAGCAGGAGCAGCGCGTCCAGCAGCATCATGTCGCGGTTGATCTGACTGTCGTCCAGCTCGAAGTCCTGTACGTACGGTTCCCGGTCTGTCTCCGGGTTGTAGCGGTAGATGGTCAGCTTCATATCGTGCGCTCGCTCAGTAGGTACGCGGCTTGGGCGGAAACGTGTCGACCGTCAGCGGTTTCATGCGTACCGGCTTGTAGTCGACGACGTTGCCCCGCTTGTGGTACAGGCTGTGACGCAGCCAGTTGACGTCGTCACGCTCCGGATGGTCGATGCGCGAATGCGCGCCCCGGCTTTCCTTGCGTTGCAACGCAGACATGATGGTGGCAATCGCCACATCCATCAGGTTCTCCAGTTCCAGCGCCTCGATGCGCGCGGTATTGAATACCTGGCTGTGATCACGCAGCCGTACGTTCGGCAGACGCGCCTGCAGCGTCAGCATCTTCTCCACACCTTCACTAAGTACCTGTTCCGTGCGAAACACGCCACAGTGTTCTTCCATGGTGCGTGTCAGTTCCCTGCGCAAGGTATTGACGGATTCTCCCTCGCCCCGCTGTTCCCAGCGCGCCAGCCTTGCCAGGGCCGGTTCCAGCACCTCGTCCCGAAACGGCCGGTGATAGCGGTTTTCGCCGAGGTATTCGATGATGCGGTTGCCGGCAGCGCGGCCGAACACGATGATGTCGAGCAGCGAGTTGCCGCCCAGGCGGTTGCCACCGTGCACGGACACGCAGGCGCATTCACCGGCCGCGTAAAGGCCCGGCAACGGCTCCTCCGGACCGTGGTCGATCGGCGCCACCACCTCGCCGAAACGGTTGGTCGGGATGCCGCCCATGGTGTAGTGCGCGGTCGGGAACACCGGCACCGGCTCCTCGCACATGTCCACGCCGGCGAAGGTCAGCGCGCTGTCGCGTATTGCCGGCAGGCGCTTCTTGATCATCTCGCTGTCGAGGTGATGCAGCTTGCAGCAGCACGTGATCCCGGTTCGGGCCACAGCCGCGACCCTCGCGCACCTCGGTCACGATGGCGCGGCTGACCACGTCGCGGCTGGCCAGGTCCTTTGCGTGCGGGGCATAGCGTTCCATGAAACGCTCGCCTTCGCTGTTGACCAGGTAGCCGCCCTCGCCGCGCGCGCCCTCGCTGAGCAGCATGCCCTTGCCGGCGATGCCGGTGGGATGAAACTGGAAGAATTCCATGTCCTGCAGCGGCACGCCGGCGCGCAGCGCCATGGCCATGCCGTCGCCGGTGTTGATAAGGGCATTGGTGTTGGTGCGGAAGATCTGCCCGGCACCGCCGGTGGCAATCAGCGTGGTGCGCGCCTCGATCACCAGCTTTTCGCCGGTCGCGATATCCAGCACCAGGGCGCCGAGGATGAAACCCTCGTGGTCTGCGATCAGGTCGACGGCGAAGTATTCGTCGAAGAAATGCGTGCGTGCTCGAATGTTCTGCTGGTACAGGGCCTGCAGGATGGCGTGCCCGGTCCGGTCCGCCGCAGCACAGGTGCGTGCCGCCTGCTCGCCGCCGAAGTTCATGCTCTGGCCGCCGAACTGGCGCTGGTAGATGGTACCGTTGTCGAGTCGCGAGAACGGCACGCCGAAGTGCTCGAGGTCGTATACCGCTTGCGGTGCGGTGCGGCACATGTACTCGATGGCGTCCTGGTCGCCCAGGTAGTCGCTGCCCTTGACGGTATCGAACATGTGCCAGTGCCAGTTGTCCGGCCGCACGTTGGCCAGCGCGGCATTGACGCCACCCTGCGCGGCAACGGTATGCGAACGTGTCGGGAAAACCTTGGAGACCACGGCGACATGCGCATCGGCCTGTGACAGTTGCAGTGCGGCACGCAGCCCGCCGCCACCGGCACCGATAATCAGGGTATCGAACTGGCGACGCGGAATCGTCATGTTCAGCTGCTGGTTACGATCAGGATGCGCATGGCCCAGAAGCCGCAGCCGATCAGCAGAAAGGCCACCAGGGTCAGTACCACCAGGCGCAGACCCAGGTGGTGGATGTAGTCCAGCGTCACGTCGCGCAGGCCGACCCAGCCATGGATCAGCAACGCCAGGATAAAACCCGCGCCGGCGATGGACACCACCGGACTGGCGACCCAGCCGTGCCAGGCTGCGTAGTCCGGATGCGGGTTGAGCCAGAAATGAGCCAGCACGTAGAGCAGGAACACACCCAGGTAGATGGCACTGACACGTTGCAGCAACCAGGTTCGCAGGCCGTCTGCGCGATGGCTCACAGCACCCACCCGAGGTACAGCAGCGTGGCTGCCACGCCGGCGATATTCACCAGCCATGCCGAGGCGCGCGCCTGGCGCAGGCCGACGCCTGCCTCGATGTCGATGAGCAGGTAGCGCACGCCGGAGAACAGGTGGTGAAACAGCGACCAGGCGATGATGACGGAACCGAGCCTGAATCCGGTCGACTGCAGCCAGGCCGTTGCCCGGTTGAAACCGTCGGCATCCCGCAGCGACAGGTCCAGCAGGTACACCAGCAAGGGAAACGAAAGGGTCAGCAGCACACCGGAGACGCGATGTGCAAACGAGGTCACCGCGCCGACCGGAAAACTTATCCGGAAAAGATTCAGGTAGACTGGAGCAGAGCGCCGTGTGGTCATGTGTCGGGTTCGATGGCCTGCCGGTTTTATACCATTGCAGCGGCTGGAACACCAGCCGGGCCGCGCCTGCCGTGTACTGACAGGCATGCGGGCATGGTCTAGAATCCAACCCCTGTTACGCTGTTGCGGAGCTGTGATGAAAGCTGAATGGAAAACCTTTCTCGAGGATGCCGGCGCCGAGTTCGACGGCGAACGGGTCGCTCATTTCGGCAACCCCGAACAGGCGCGGGAAGTCGCACTCAGCGGGCTGGTGTTCGCGGACCTCGAGTACATGGGTGTCATCGCCGTACACGGCAGCGATGCCGGAACCTTCCTCCAGTCCCAGCTGAGCAACGATATCCGTGCACTGGATGAAGGTCGCAGCCAGCTGAGCGCATTCTGCACGCCCAAGGGCCGCATGCTCGGCCTCATGCGCATCTTCCGTACCGACGACGGTTACTACCTGCGGCTGCCGGCCGATACACTGGACGCCGTGCTGCAACGTCTGCGCATGTACGTGCTGCGCGCCAATGTCACGCTGGAAGACGCCAGCGACAATTTCCTGCGCATCGGCATCAGCGGCAGGGGCGCCGACAACGAAATTCGCGGCATAACCGCGACCTGTCCCGACACGGTCAACGGCGTGGCCCGGGCCGGACCGCTCACCGTCATCCGGGTGCCGGGCACGGAACCGCGCTTCGAGGTGTACGCCACTTCGCTGCAGGCCGCACAGACGTTATGGGATGCGCTCAACGTCCACGGTGCGCCGGTCGGCGAACCCGTCTGGCGCCTGCTGGAGATCAGGAATGGACTGCCGGTCGTGTTCAGCGCCACGGCGGAGCTTTTCGTGCCGCAGATGGCCAACCTGCAGCTGGTGGATGGCGTCAGTTTCAAGAAAGGCTGCTACCCCGGACAGGAAATCGTTGCACGCATGCAGTATCTGGGCACCCTCAAGCGCCGCATGTATCTGGGCCTGGTCGAGTACGACGACCCGATAGCCCCCGGGGCCGAGCTGTATTCCGGCAGTGACAGCGAACAGGCGACCGGCCGCATTGTCGATGCCCAGCCCTATCCGGATGGCGGCCAGCTTGCGCTCGCCGTCCTGCAGATCCAGGCGGCCGATGCTGCGGATGTCTTTCTCGGCAGCCCCGCCGGACCCGCCTTCGATATTCGACCACTCCCTTACCGCTTCCCGGTGGAACAGGCGGATTGAACCCGGCCGCCGGCCGGTTGTCCTAATCCGCAGGACGTCAATAACCCAGCGGAGTGAATCCAAAATGAACATGACCGGAATCCTGTCCCTTGCCGGGCTGCTGGCCATTTCCGCCTTTGCCGTGGCGCGATACGGCATGACCGCCCCGGCCGACGGCGCGGCATCCGGCGCACCCGACCCGGAACATGCGGAACAGGCAGGCAACTACAACAAACCCTCGGACGAGGAGTTGCGCGCCAGGCTGACGCCGCTACAGTACGAGGTCACCCAGCGAGAGGCGACCGAGCGCGCCTTCCAGAATGAATACTGGGACAACAAGGCCGCGGGAATTTATGTCGATGTCGTATCCGGTGAGCCACTGTTCAGTTCCACGGACAAATTCAAGTCCGGTACCGGCTGGCCCAGTTTTACCCGGGCGATTGCCGATGACGCGCTGGTCGAGCATACCGATACGCGTTTTTTCATGAAACGCACCGAACTGAAGAGCCGGCAGGCGGCTTCACATCTCGGCCACCTGTTCAATGACGGCCCCCAGCCGACCGGCCAGCGCTATTGCATCAACTCCGCCTCGCTGCGTTTCATCCCGAAGGAGAAGCTGGCCGAGGAAGGCTACGGTGAATACCTGCAGCTGTTCGAGGACGAGCAACCCTGAAAACCTGTCTCGCGCACGACTACATCCCTGTAGTCGTGCGCGAGGTGTTTTCCTGAGTCCTTTGCGTCTTTGCGCGAGTTTATTCGTTCTGGCTAACCGTATACCGCGCGTGCCGCATCGACGGCCACGCCGGACCGGATCGGGGCCTTCATGCCGGAGAGTACGGCATCCAGCGCGCCCAGGCAGAACAGCACATTGGTCTGGTTGCTGGCGTAGCCCATCAGGCCGACGCGCCAGATCTTGCCGGCCATGGCGCCGAGTCCCGCGCCGATTTCGAGATTGTATTCGTTGAGCAGGGCACTGCGTACGGCGGCCTCGTTGACGCCCTCGGGAATCGACACCGCGTTCAGCTGCGGCAGGCGCTGTCCTTCCGGCACGACGAATTTCAGACCCATGGCCTCGAAACCCGCGCGCAGCGCATCATGGTTCTTGCGGTGACGCGCCCAGGAATTTTCGATGCCCTCTTCCTGCAGGATCACCAGTGCCTCGTGCAGTCCGTACAGCGTGTTGACCGGCGCGGTATGGTGATAGGCGCGCTTGGTGCCGCCGCCCCAGTAACCGAGGATCAGGTTCAGGTCGAGGAACCAGCTCTGCACCCTGGTCTTGCGCGTGGTGATGGTCTCGACCGCTTGCTTGCTGAAGGTAACCGGCGACAGGCCGGGCACGCAGGACAGGCACTTCTGGGTGCCGGAATACACGGCATCCAGCTGCCACTCATCGACCAGCAGCGGCGAACCGGCCAGCGAGGTCACGGTATCGGCGATCACCAGGCAGCCGTGTTCATGCGCCAGCGCCGACAGCGTCTTGGCATCCGAGATCGCGCCGGTGGAGGTCTCGGCATGCACGAAGGCCATCACCTTGGCATCCGGGTTGGCCTTCAGCGCGGCCTCGACCTTTTCCGGATCGACGGCGACACCCCAGCTGTCCTCGACCATCACCGCGGTAGCACCGCAGCGCTCGACGTTCTCCTTCATGCGGCCGCCGAACACGCCATTCTGGCACACGATTGCCTTGTCGCCCGGTTCGAGCAGGTTGACGAAGCACATTTCCATGCCCGCCGATCCCGGCGCGGATACCGGCATGGTCAGCTCGTTATTGGTATTGAAGGCGTAACGCAGCATGACCTTCATTTCGTCCATCATGGTGACGAACACCGGATCCAGGTGCCCCAGGGTCGGGCGCGACATGGCCTCGAGAATGCGCGGGCTGACGTCGGAGGGGCCCGGGCCCATCAGGGTACGGGTCGGTGGATGGAAGGACGTGATGCTCATGTCAGGCCTCTGTTTGCTGTTGTGGACAGGGTGAAAAATTCAAAGCGGTGATTCTAGCATCTTCCAGGCATGCCCCGTACAGCCGCACAAGGCGTGGACAGGGCGCCGGACCCGGGTCCTATGCCAGTTTCCGGTACCTGGTATTTATAGAGTGCATTCAGTGAGTAAGGACTGTTTCATGTTGTGCTTTCCGCAACCGTGTTGCGTTCCATGGTCAGCGGTACAGAAAACAGCGCACCGGGTGGCCGGGCGTGCCGTAGTCATCCGGGTAGGCACTGGCGCACTGCGGCATGGCGTCGGGACAGCGCGGGTGAAAATGGCAGCCCGTCGGCGGACGCGCCGGTGACGGCATATCGCCTTCCAGGCGGATGATCTCGCGCCGGGCATCGGCATCGAGCGTCGGCACGGCCGACAGCAGGGAGCGCGTGTAGGGATGCTGCGGACGTTCCAGCACCTCGTTCACCGGTCCTTCTTCCACGATGCGGCCGAGGTACATGACCGCGACACGGTCGGCCAGGTACGACACCACCGACAGGTTATGGGTGATGAACAGGTAGGACAGGCCGAGCGAATTCTGCAGTTCCTTCAGCAGGTTCAGGATCTGCGCCTGCACGGACACATCCAGCGCACTGGTCGGCTCGTCGCAGATCACCAGTTGCGGATCGACCGCCAGGGCGCGCGCGATGCAGATGCGCTGGCGCTGGCCACCGGAGAATTCGTGCGGGTAACGCTGCAGGTGCCTGGGCGACAGGCCGACCTGCGCGAACAGCGACGTCACCCGTGCCTGCCGCTGTGCGCGGGTCTTGCCGATGCCCTGCGCCACCATGCCCTCTTCCACGATATCGCCGACCATCATGCGCGGGTTCATGGAGGAATACGGATCCTGGAAGATAAACTGGAAATCCGCGCGCCGCTTGCGCAGGGCCTCGCCCCGCAGTTGCGTCAGCTCGACGCCATCGAAGCGCACGCTGCCGCCTGTCGGACGGATCAGTTGCAGGATGCCCTTGCCCGCCGTGGTCTTGCCGCAGCCGGATTCGCCGACCAGCGCGAGCGTGCTGCCGCGCGGAATAGCGAACGACACGCCGTCGACGGCATAGACGTGCCCGGCGACGCGTTTGAAGACGCCTTTGTGAATCGGGAAATGCACCTTGAGATCGCTCACCTCGAGCAGCATGCCGTCGCGCACCGCCTGCCTGTCGCTGCTCGCAACGGCTGGCGCGGCAGCAGTCAGTGCCGGCGCATCGATGGCCGGGTCGGCGCGGTGGCAGCGCGCATGCTGCTGTTCCGATACCGCGTTCCAGGCCGGGACGCGGGTTTTGCAATAGTCCCAGCCGACATCGCAACGGTCGGCAAAGCGGCAGCCGGTGAATTGCCGGTTCAGCGCCGGCACCGTGCCGCGAATGGTATCGAGCGCCTGCTCGCGCTTGCGCACGTCAGGCAGCGAGTCGAACAGTTTGCGGCTGTAGGGGTGAGCGGCGGCGGCATAGAAGCGGTCGCGCCCGGCCTCCTCGACCAGCTGCCCGGCATACATGACGGCCACGCGGTCGGCCATGTCGGCGACGATGCCGAGATCATGGGTAATCAGCAGGATTGCCATGTGCATCTCCTGCTGCAGTTTCTGCAGCAGTTCCAGCACCTGGGCCTGGATGGTGACATCCAGTGCCGTGGTCGGTTCGTCGGCTATCAGCAGGTCGGGCTTGCCGGCCAGTGCGATCGAGATCATCACGCGTTGCTTCATGCCGCCGGACAGCTGGTGCGGGTATTCGTCGATGCGGCGCCCGGCATCGGGGATGCCGACCGCGTCCAGCAGTTCCAGCACGCGCTCGCGCGCCGCGCGTCCGCGCATTGCGAAATGCTGGCCAAGCACCTCACCGATCTGGTCGCCGATGGTCAGTACCGGGTTCAGCGAGGTCATCGGCTCCTGGAAGATCATGGAAATCCGCCGGCCGCGAATCCGCCGCATGCCGGATTCCGGCAGCGCGGTGAGTTCCTCGTCGCCGAGCCAGACATGGCCAGCGGTGATGCGGCCGATGGGTTGCGGGAGCAGGCGCAGGATAGACAGCGCGGTCATGGACTTGCCGCAGCCGGACTCGCCGAGCAGTGCGAAGGTCTCGCCGCGCCTGATGGACAGGCTGACACCGTCGACCGGGCGGATGGCATTGCTGCCGCTGCCCAGTTGCACCGTCAGGTCCTCGATTCTCAGTAACGGTTCGGACATCGTCCTGCTTGCTCCTGTCATGCCGGTATCGGTGCGGTGTGAGCTGTCATTACCGGTCACGGGTGTGCGGGTCGAAGGCGTCGCGCACGGCATCGGAAAAAAGGTTCGCGGCCAGCACCAGCGTAAACATGAACAGGAAGGCGGACAGCAACGACCACCAGACCACCGGTTCGCGCGCCATTTCCAGGCGCGCGCTGTTGATCATGTTGCCCCAGCTGTTCATGGTCGAATCCACGCCCACGCCGACGTAGGACAGCACCGCCTCCGCCAGCACCAGGCCACTGAAGTCCAGCACCACGGTGATCAGCACGATGTGCATGACGTTCGGCAGGATGTGGCGCGTGATGATGCGGCCGTGCGACACACCGAACGAGACCGCGGCCTGGATGTACTCTGCCTCGCGCAGCTTGAGCGACTCGCCGCGCAGCAGGCGGCACAGGCCGGTCCAGCTGGTGATGCCGAGGATGATGCACAGGAACAGCAGACGGATATCCGCCCGTTCCACCGTGGTTTCGAACATCTCGGGATGATTGGCCATGTAGACCTGCAGCATCAGGATGGCCGCGGCGATCAGCAGCACGTGCGGGATGGAATTCAGCGTCGTATAGATATACTGCACCACGTCATCGATCCAGCCGCGCGCATAGCCGGCCACGATACCCATGAAGATGGCGAACGGCAGCATCACCAGCGTGGTCAGCGTGCCGATCAACAGGCCGGTGCGCACGCTCTTCAGCGACTGGTACAGCACGTCCTGGCCGACCTTGTCCGTCCCGAGCATGTGGTAGACACCGGCCAGGTTGACGACAAGCAGGAAGAACAGCAACAGCAGCGTGACAGTCACCAGGATCGTGCGCCAGGGCATGTCCGCCTGCCCTGACAGTATCCGGCCGGCCATGTCGCGTACCGTCTGCCCGTTGCGCCGGCCCTGCCATGCCGACAGCAGCCATAGCAGCATGACGCCACCCAGCATGGCACCGGCCAGCGCACGCAGGCTGCGCTGCAGGATATCGGTGGCCTTGCTCATCCCGCTCGCAGCGAGGTGCGCCCCGCCGTACTGCAGCGGCGGGTACGCGCGCACCTCCGAGCCGTCATCCAGTTCCACCGTCTCCCGGGCATACAGATGCGTGGCGAACGGCGCGGAATAGGTCTTTTCCACCTGCGTGCGCAGCGGTCCGGCCAGCACGTCGAGCACGCTCAGCATCTCGACGGCATAGTGCACCTCGCCGTCCTTGCCGTTACCGTCCAGCGGCAGGCGAAAATGCAGCGAATCGAGCAGCCCTGTCAGCACGAAGGCCAGCAGCACCACGGCAGACGCCGCCGCGATACGACCGGTGAACACCCGCTTCCAGGGTGTCGCGATATGCGGCTTGCGGCGCGCGTACAGGATGAAGGCGATGACCACCAGCGTGAGCAGGAACACCAGCGCATCGGTCCACAGGATCGCCGGCCTGATCATGTCAGGCGCACCCTGGGGTCGACGATGGTGTAGGTGATATCGACCAGGATCAGGCCGATGATATACAGCACCGAGCCCAGGAACACCATGACGCGCACGATGGCGAAATCCTGGTTGTTGATGGCGTCGATGGTGTAGCTGCCGAGCCCGGGGATGGCGAAAAACGACTCGGTGAGCAGGCTGCCCATGAACAGCAGCGGCAGGATAACCACCACGCCGGTGACGATGGGGATCAGTGCGTTCCTGAGGATATGCCGGAACAGCACCAGCATTTCCGACAGGCCCTTGGCACGCGCGGTACGGATATAGTCCTTGCCGGCCTCTTCCAGGAAAAATGTGCGGTACCAGCGTGCGCCGGAGCCGATGCCGCTGACCACGCCGATGATCACCGGCAGCACGATGAACTTGAGTGCGTCGATGCCGCCGGCGAAGCCCGAGATCGGCATCAGCCGGAACAGCTTGGCGAGCAGGAACTGGCCACCGATGATGTAGAACATGCCGGAGATGGACATCAGCACCACGCACAGGATGACGCCGGAGGTATCGAGATAACTGCCGCGGAAGAACGCCATCAGCAGGGCGAAGGTGATATTGACCAGCAAGCCGAGCAGCAGTGCCGGCAACGCAATGGCAAGACTCGGCAACATGCGCTGGCTGATATCGTAGCTGATATCGCGGCCGTCATCCGAATAGCCGAAATCGAAGGCAAACAGGCGTACCGACTTTTCGAAGAAGATGGTGTCGGTGACCTGGCCGATGCCGTCGGCCGCGCCGTTCAGCAACAGCGGCTTGTCGTAGCCGTGGCTGGCCTTCCATTTCTGGACGGCCTCCTCGGTGACGTGCTTCATGCCCAGGTGCATGCGCGCCATGTCATCCGGCGAGTTGACGACGAAAAACAGGTAGAAGGTGAGCACGTTGACCCCGATCAGGATCGGGACGGCATAGAGCACGCGGCGAATGATGTAGGCGAACATCAGGCCGCATCCTGCCAGGCTGGCTGGTGCTGGCGGCGCCGGTAACCCAGGTATGCCGGCAGCACGACCAGCAGCAGCAGGCCGCCGAGTGCATACAGCGGCCAGCGTACCGGCCGGTTCCATTCTGCCTGCATCCTGGCGCGCAGCGCGGGATCGATGCGCCGGTACTTCAGCGAGTTGTTGGCCATGAGGTTGGGCTTGGCGTTTTTATACCAGGCGTGATGCAGCGAAAACTGTTTCGGGAAGTAGCCCCACACCCAGGGTACATCGTGCCGCGCGATATCCATCATGCGCGTGATCAGTTCGGCGCGTTGCGGCGTATTGTCCATGTTCTTGACCTGGTCGAACAGGCGGTCGAATTCGGCGTTGTTGTAGTTCGCGGCATTCTCGCCGTTCAGGCCGACCTTGCTGTTGGGGCCATACAGCAGGAACAGGAAATTCTCCGGGTCGGGATAATCCGCGTTCCAGCCCCACTGGAAGATCTGCGCCGTGCCCTTGAGCATCTTGTCCTGGAAACGGTTGTAGTCGGTGCCGCGGATCACCAGCTGCAGATTGAGCTTGGCGAATTGCTTGGCCAGCCAGTCCAGCCGCGCCTTGGCATCCGGCCCGGTCGAGGCGGTATCGAAATTCAGCACCAGTGGTTTGCCGGTGTTGATATCGCGCCCCTCCGGGTAGCCGGCCTCGGCCAGCAACCGGCGCGCGACCTCGATCGGCTTGCGCCGCGGCCCGCCCGGCGTGACAGTCGTAAACCTGCGTGTCGATGCCCGCGGCACCATCGGTAAAACCGAAGATCCCCGGGGGGATCATGCCATGTGCCGGTATGCCGCGGCCGTTGAGGAAGATCGAGACATATTCCTCGGTATCGATGGCGATCGCGATCGCCTGGCGCAGCTTGCGCGCTTGCTCGGTGTAACCGCCGACGACCGGGTCCTGCATGTTGAAGCCGGTGTAGAAAATCGAGGTCGAGACCGAGGTATTGAGCTGGATACCCTGCGCCTGCATGGCCTCGGTGAGATTGACCTCGCCGCCGGCACCGACGTTGATCGCCTGGTCGAAACTGTCGGACGAAATGCCCGAGGCATCGTAGTAGCCCTGCAGGAACTTGTTCCAGTAGGGAATATCCTCCTTTTCCAGGCTGAACACGATCCGGTCGATGAACGGCAGCGGCTTGCCGGCATCATCCAGCATACCGGCCTCGCGATCGCCCGGTTCACCTGCGACGGGATAGGTCTCGCCGTGAAAGTTCGGATTGCGTTCCATCACCATCTGCCGGTTCGGGTTGTTGACCGTGAGCATGTAGGGGCCGGTGCCGACCGGGTACCAGTCGAGCGTGATGTTACGCGCCGAAAGGCCGGGCTGTGCGTAGAAGGCATCGACCTCAGGCGGCACGGGTGCGAAAAACGGCATCGCCAGCCAGTACAGCAGTTGCGGGTACTTGCCCTTGATGGTGATCCGGTAACGATAACGGTCCAGCACCTCGGCACCGGCCAGCGGGTACTGCGCCAGGTCGAGCCAGGCCCCTTCGCCCTGCGCGGCCGCCAGTTCTTCCCAGGCATTCTCCAGCGTCTTTGCGTAATCGCCGAGGCCGTCGATGTAGTCGCTCATCAGGCCGAAGATCGGCGAGTGCAGTTTCGGATGCGCCAGCCGCTTGATCTGGTAGACATAGTCGGCTGCCACCAGTTCGCGCGTCCCGGTCTGCGTGAAATCGGCCAGCGAGTGTATCTCGTCAAGCTGCTCGGTGCTCAACTGGTCATACAGCAGTCCGCCCGCACTGTCACGCGCAAACGCCGGATGTGGCTGGTAGTAAATACCGGGCCGGATCTCGATGTCGTAATCACTGAAGGCGATCGCCTCGACCGGCGCATCATCGGCCAGGGGCTTGCCGTCCGCATCACGATAATGCGCAACCGGCACCGCCGTGACGGTCAGCGGAATCAGTTCATAGGGGCGTTTCAGATAGTGATACTGCAGGGGCGGTTCGTAGATCTGCCCGGTGAAGGTCACCTCGTTGGAGCTGTAGGACTGCGCCGGGTCGAGGTGATTGGGACGTTCCTGGAACGACGAATAGAGAATGTTGTTGGCGGCATCCGCGGCCGGGTATGGCCGGTTCCACGGCTGTCCGTCACAGGCAGCGAGGAGCAGCACCGCGCACACCACACCGGCCACACCCGCCGGTAACAGTCTGTTCAGCCATGACCTGCCACTCTGTAGGGGTTCCGCATGCATGGTCGGCTATTATAGGGATCGCCCTGCCAGGATTCATGCTTTTCGTAGCCCGCCTTTTGCGCCAGCATCCGGGATGCTGGCGCTGGACAGGTGCGGCTGGGCGCTGCTCTGGAACGAAAGTGGTAGTTGTAGCTACCACTTGAGTGAAGAGCAAGTCCAGGCGTGACTGGACCAGTCAGAGCCCGGATAGGCTGCGGTCCGACGAAAAACTACCCTTCGGAAATTATCCTGAACATTGACAGGTACACGTTTGTTGTACAGCAGTGTATACGCGGGTCCGCGGCCGGCTGGTGCAAAAGGCGGGCTAGGCTTCAACTGGCGGACCTTTTCCGGTAACGTATCGGCTCTGCTCGCGGGCGCAACCGGCCCGTGCTTATCCGGACTTCAATTACATATCAGGGAACTGCCATGGGATTCTTGAGCGGGAAACGTGCACTCATCGTCGGGCTGGCCAGCAACCGGTCGATCGCCTGGGGCATTGCACGGGCCATGCTGCGAGAAGGCGCCGAACTGGCCTTCAGTTATCCAAACGACAAGATGCGCGAACGGGTCGCCAAGATGGCCACGGAGTGCGGCACTGATATCGTGCTGCCCTGCGATGTCAGCAGTGATGCGCAGATCGAGGCCCTGTTCGGCGACCTGGGCAAGCGCTGGGACGGTCTGGACATCATCGTGCACTCGGTTGCCTTTGCCCCGGCCGACCAGCTGGCCGGCGATTTTCTCGACTGCATCTCCCGCGAAGGCTTCGCGATCGCCCACGACATCAGCTCCTATAGCTTCGCGGCGCTGGCCAAGGCCGGCTACCCGCTGATGAAGGGACGCGGTGGTTCCCTGCTGACCCTCAGCTACCTGGGCGCGGTGCAGACCATCCCGAACTACAACGTCATGGGCCTGGCCAAGGCCAGCCTGGAAGCCAATGTACGCTACCTGGCACAGAGTCTAGGTCCGAAGGGTATTCGCGTGAACGGCATTTCCGCCGGCCCGATCCGGACCCTGGCCGCCTCGGGCATCAGCAACTTCCGCAAGCTGCTGGACAACTTCGCCCACACCGCGCCGCTGCGCCGCAACGTCACCATCGATGACGTCGGCAATACCGCCGCGTTCCTGTGTTCCGATCTCGCTGCCGGCATTACCGGTGAAATCACCTACGTGGACGGCGGCTACAACATCGTCGGCATGGCACCGCTCAGCCAGGACGGCTGAGACGCGGCGCCGACAGGATGCCCGGCTCGCCCTCGAGACGACCGATCAGCACCGCCCCGCAGGAATCACTGAATACGTTCACGCCGGTCCGGCACATGTCGAGAATGCGGTCCACGGCCAGGATCAGGCCGACCGCCTCGACCGGCAGACCGATCGCCGTGAGAATGATGGTGATGGCGACCAGGCTGGCTGCCGGAATACCCGCCACACCGATGGATGTCAGCAGGGCCACCAGCACGACCGTTAACTGGGTGGCGAAGCCAAGCTCTATCCCGTAGGCCTGCGCGATGAACATCGCGGCCACGCACTCGTACAGCGCGGTACCGTCCATGTTCACCGTTGCGCCCAGCGGGAGTACGAAACTGCTGGTGCGATTAGACACCCCGGCGCGTTTCTCGACGCAATCCATTGTGATCGGCAGGGTCGCCGACGACGAGGCCGTGGAAAATGCCGTCAGCAGGGCCGGCGACATGGCCTGGAATTGCCGCAGGGGATTGACGCGCGCGACCAGGCGCAGCAGCAGGGGCAGTGTGACCAGGAGGTGCACGGACAGCGCCGCCAGCACGGTGAAAAAGAAGGCCATTAGCGGCGCGAAGGCGGCAAACCCGGTGGTGGCCACGACCTTCGCGACCAGCGCGAACACGCCGACCGGTGCGAACAGCATGACCCAGTCGGTGATCTTCATCATCACCGAAAACATGCCGCGCCAGAAATCACGCAGCACCTGCGCCTGCACGCCATCGATACGGGTCATGAAAAAACCGAACAGCAGGCTGAAGAAGATCATTCCCAGCATCTGTCCCTCGGCGGCGGCCGCGACGATGTTGGCAGGAATCATGCGCAGGAATATCCCGACCACGTCGCCGGCGCCCTGCCCCTGTACCCGTGCGGCGATGTCCGCCGTATCGGTTTCCGACAGCGGGATGATGTCACTCGCAGGCATGCCGTCGACGATCCCCGGTGCCACCAGGTTCACCGCGGTCAGCCCCACCAGCACCGCCAGCAGGCTGGTGGTCAGGTAATACAGCAGGGTTTTCAGGCCGAGGCGCCGCATGGCGTTGCCACTGCCCATGCCGGCCACGCCGGTAATGATCGAGGAAATGATCAGCGGGACGATCAGCATCTTCAGGGCATTCATGAACATGCTGCCGAGGAAGGAATAGATATCGATGAACAGGACGCCGAAGATACTGCCGTCCGCGCCACCCAGCCGACCGGCGATCACGGCCAGCGCCAGTGCTATCAGGATTTGCCAGTGCAGCTTCAGCGTCTCTGTCCTCTAGCTGCCGGTGCTGCGGACAAGGTGCTAGCCCGCATTTCTCACCGGGTTGCAGTTAACCGACATAATGAGCCGAAACCATGAAGCTAATACCCATTCGTCAACCAACAGTGTGTCAGTGGGCGGTGCCTAACCCGGTGAGAAATGCGTGCTAGAGTTCGTCTTCCCGCGGGATCCGGATGCTGGCCTGTGACCTGAGCTGGCCCAGCACCAGTTGCAGAGCGTTGGCACCGTCGATTTCGTTCAGTGATCGCCAGGCCTGCTTGCGTGCGTCCTCGGGCAGGGCATCGTAATCACCCGGCTGCACCTCTTCCAGTGCGATCAGCGCATAATCGCCGCTGGAAAGCAGCACGCCGGTGTATACGGGCTTGTCCGCTTCCGGCAGCGGCATGGAAAACGCCCGGCCGACCAGTTCCCGCGACGGCTGCTCCGCATTACGCGGCAGCAGGATGCTGTTTTCAAGCTTCAGCGATTCGGCCGCCGCGACAGAGTCCATGGTGGCCTTGCCGCTGTCGAGTTCCGCGAGAACGGCGGCGCCCTTCGCCTCGAGCAAGGCCCGGGTCTTGTCCTGGCGCGCGGCCTCGGCCACGCGCTCCCTGACGCTGTCCAGTGTTTGCTGCTCGGCCGGCTGGTGTTCCAGTATGCGCAGCACGACGACATGGTCATCACCGATCTCTATCGCCTGACTGTTGTTGCCCTGCACGAGCACGTCGTCAGTGAAAATGGCTTCCCGTACGTCCGGGTTGGCGGCAATGCCGGTGGCGCTGTCACGCTCGATCCAGTCCGATTCGACGATCTTGAGTCCCAGGGCATCGGCCGGGCCCTGCAGTGAGTCCGGCTGTTCGAACGCCAGGTTGGACAGGGTCTCCGACTGGTCGTAGAACAGTTCACCGCGCTCCTTGTCGAGTAGCTGCGTCACCAGCTGCTCGCGCACGTCGGCCAGCGGTGTCGCTACCTCTGGCTTGATTTCCAGCAACTCGATGATGTGGAACCCGAACTCGGTCTGCACCGGTGGACTGCGCTCACCGACGGCCATGGCGTAAACCGCATTCTCGAATTCCGGAGTCATGAGCCCCCTGGCGAATAATCCCAGGTCGCCGCCTGCGGGAGCCGAGGCAGGATCATCCGATTCCGTCCTGGCGAGGGTCTCGAACGACTCACCGGCCTCAAGACGCTGTTCGATGGCCTCCGCCTTCGCCCGGGCTGCCGCTATGTCGTCAGCGGTCTGGCCCTCGACCTGCACCAGTATATGCCGGGCACGACGCTGTTCCGGTGTGACAAATTTCTCGCGCTGCTCTTCATACAGCGCCTTGATCTGGTCCTCGTCGACATCGGTAGCGAGGCTGATCCCGTCAGCATTGAGCTCCACGTACGCGATCCTGACGCGTTCCTTGCGCATGAACGCGCCGGGATGCGCCGCGTAGTAGTCCTCGATCTCCTGGTCCGATACGGCGGCCTTGTCGGCGACCACTGCGGCCGGGATCAGCAGGTAGTTGAAACGGCGCCGTTGCCCCTCCAGGCGGAAGGCTTCACGCAGGGCCTGCTCGGTACCCGCGGCGGTCAGGGCGATGCCGGACTTCAGCTGGTTGGCCATGATTTCCTGCTTCAGCCGCCATTCGAATTCGTGCGGGGCAAGCCCCTGGTAGCGCAATACCTGGACATAGCGCTCTTTCGAGAACACGCCATCCTTCTGGAAACTTTCGACAGTCTTGATGCGTTCCGCGATCTGGCGCTCGCTGGCCGAAAATCCCTCGGCCTCGGCGGCCTGCAGGACGAGTTCGTCGTTGACGAGCTTGTTGATGGTGCTTTCCCTGATCAGCTTTTCGTCGAATCTGGCCGGGTCGAAGGCAGCACCCAGGGCCCGCTGCAGGTTCGACATCATCTGGTTATAGGCACTCTGATACTGCCGGGGTGTAATCTCGACATCATTGATCTTCGCCACGGCGCTGGTGGCGTTCGACTGCAGGTAGGAGTTCAGACCGAAGAAGGCGAAGGCAACGAACAGGATGCCGAGCACGATCCAGCCCACGATCCCCATCACCTTTTCACGTATGGCAAGTAGCATAATCCGTCTCGGATATTCCGGGTGACCTGATAGTTCAGCGTCTGACAAAGAAAGGGCACCCGTACGGGCGCCCTTCTCTGGTCATATGGCGGAGTGGACGGGACTCGAACCCGCGACCCCCGGCGTGACAGGCCGGTATTCTAACCAGCTGAACTACCACTCCTGATCCTTGGTGGGTGCTGAGGGGATCGAACCCCCGACATTCGCCTTGTAAGGGCGACGCTCTCCCAGCTGAGCTAAGCACCCCGAAGGCGCGCTAGTTTACGGCATCCTTGAGGGCTTTGCCAGCCTTGAAGCCCGGCGACTTTCGAGGCCTTGATCTGGATGGTTTCGCCGGTCTGCGGATTGCGTCCGGTGCGTGCGGCACGTTCCCGGACCGAGAAGGTGCCAAATCCGGAAATGATGACCTGGTCGCCGCCAGCGAGTGCGCTGACAATGCTGTCCAAAACGGCATCGGTGGCGCTGGCCGCATCGGTGCGGGACAGGCCGGAGGAACTGGCAACAGCGTCGATCAATTCTGATTTTTTCATATGGGGTTCCCTGGTGTAGTTGTGGTTTATCTTGTTTGATACTGCTGGAAAACGTCCTGCCCGGCCGGCAAATGCCGCCACTGGTGGCGAACATTATCAGAACTCGGTTACCGGGTGCAAAATACCGCCGCTACCCACCAGGTGGTGAATAGCGGCGGTCACTGCTGGCGCATGGCTGTCAGTGCGCAGTCAGATTTTTTACCTTTGCCTTCGGCTTCGTGGTCTTGCGGGGTGCGCTCTTGGTCTCGGTATTCGGCAGCGGAGTCGGCTGGTGCGTGAGCGCGACCTCCAGAACCTCGTCGATCCAGCGCACCGGCCTGATATCCAGCTTGTCCTTGACGTTGCTGGGGATCTCGGCAAGATCCTTCCGGTTTTCCTCAGGGATCAGCACGATGGAGATCCCGCCACGATGTGCCGCCAGCAGTTTCTCCTTCAGTCCACCGATCGGCAGCACCTCGCCGCGCAGGGTGATCTCACCCGTCATGGCCACATCGGCCCGCACCGGAATATTGGTCAGCGCCGACACCAGCGCGGTGCACATGCCGACACCGGCACTCGGCCCGTCCTTCGGGGTGGCCCCTTCCGGCACGTGAATGTGGATATCGTATTTCTGATAAAACTCGGGATCGATACCCAGCGATGCCGCGCGACTGCGCACAACGGTCATGGCCGCCTGGATGGACTCCTGCATGACGTCACCCAGCTGCCCGGTGTGGATCATCTTGCCCTTGCCCGCGACAATAGCCGACTCGATGGTCAGCAGTTCACCACCGACTTCTGTCCAGGCCAGACCGGTGACCTGGCCGACCTGGTCATTCTCTTCCGCGCGTCCGTAACGGAAGCGCTTGACGCCGAGGTATTTCTCCAGGTTCTTCGGCGTGACGGCAACCTTCTTGCCCTTCTCGTGCAGCACCAGTTCCTTGACCACCTTGCGGCAGATCTTGGATATTTCGCGCTCGAGATTGCGCACACCCGCCTCGCGTGTGTAGTAGCGCACAATGTCGCGTATCGCATGCTCACTGATGGAGATCTCGTTCTCCTTCAGGCCGCTGTTTTCGACCTGTTTCTTGAGCAGGTAGCGCATGGCGATGTTGATCTTCTCGTCCTCGGTATAGCCGGGGATACGAATGACTTCCATGCGATCGAGCAACGGTGCGGGAATGTTCAGGGTATTCGCCGTGGCGACGAACATCACGTCGGACAGGTCGAAGTCGACCTCCAGGTAATGATCCGCAAATGTGTTGTTCTGCTCGGGATCCAGCACCTCCAGCAGCGCGGACGAGGGATCGCCACGGAAATCCATGGACATCTTGTCCATTTCATCCAGCAGGAACAGCGGATTCCGCACACCCATCTTGGACAGGTTCTGGATGATCTTGCCGGGCAGTGAACCGATATAGGTACGGCGGTGGCCACGGATCTCGGCCTCGTCACGCACGCCGCCCAGCGACATGCGCGTGAATTTGCGGTCGGTGGCGCGTGCGATGGAACGTCCCAGCGAGGTCTTGCCGACGCCGGGCGGACCCACCAGGCACAGGATCGGGCCCTTCAGTTTCTTGACCCGTTGTTGCACGGCCAGGTACTCGAGGATGCGTTCCTTGACCTTTTCCAGGCCGTAGTGATCCTCTTCCAGTATGCTTTCCGCTGCGGCAAGGTCGTGGCGGATCTTGGAGCGTTTTTTCCAGGGCACACTGACCAGCCAGTCGATATAGTTTCTGACCACCGTCGCCTCGGCGGACATCGGTGACATCATCTTCAGCTTGTTGAGTTCGGTGGTGGCCTTTTCCTTGGCTTCCTTGCTCATGCCGGCCTTGTCGATTTTCTGCTCCAGTTCCTCGATCTCGTTCGGCGCATCCTCCATGTCACCGAGTTCTTTCTGAATAGCCTTCATCTGCTCGTTCAGATAGTACTCGCGCTGACTCTTCTCCATCTGCTGCTTGACGCGGCCACGGATGCGCTTCTCGATCTGCAGGATGTCGATCTCGCCCTCGATCAGCACCATCAGGCGCTCGAGGCGGGCGCGGTCGTTGTCGATCTCGAGGATCTTCTGTTTCTCCTCGAGCTTGAGCGACATGTGTGCGGCGATGGTATCCGCCAGGCGTCCTGGTTCCTCGATACCGGACAGCGACGTGAGTATTTCCGGCGGCACTTTCTTGTTCAGCTTCACGTACTGGTCGAACATGGCCAGCAGCGAACGTGTGAGAATTTCCAGTTCCTTTTCGTCCTCTTCGGCTTCCGGCTGCATTAACTCGACATGCGCCGTGAAGAACGCATCGGTATTGTCATAGCCGGTAATGCGCACGCGCTCGGCGCCCTCGACCAGCACCTTCACGGTGCCGTCTGGCAGCTTGAGCAATTGCAGGATAGTGGAAAGCGTTCCGATTTCGTGGATGTCGGCTATCTCGGGATCGTCGATTTCGGCATTCTTCTGTGCGACCAGCAGGATCTTCTTGTCTTCCTGCATCGCGGTATCCAGCGCATTGATCGATTTCTCGCGCCCGACAAACAGCGGGATGACCATGTGCGGGTATACAACCACATCCCTGAGGGGCAAGACGGGTATCGCTTTCGAAGCCTGGTCTGTCATAAATGTGTCCGTCCGTTAGTGAATTCGGTGAAATGAGCCAACGCCGTGCTGGCTGCCTGTCCGTGCATCGCCGGATCAGCAGCCTTCCCCACCAGTACCCGGGTAACGCGCTCCAGCTGCATATGACCCTACTATGGGGTCGAACAGCGCAACATCAACCGTTTTTTTGACAGGTAGTTACTATACAGCAAGGAATGTGCCAGCTTTTCCGGAATCCCGGCAATCGGGTAACTCTCTATTTCCGGTAAAGAAGTTATTTACTCGGAGACAGCGATGGCTTCGGGAGCGTCAAAAATCATGTAGGGTTTGGAACCACTGACGATGACATTCTCGTCAATGACCACTTTTCTGACGTTGTCCATCGAGGGCAGGTCATACATGGTATCCAGCAGCACCTGCTCGAGAATGGTGCGCAGACCACGCGCGCCGGTCTTGCGTTCCATCGCCTTGCCGGCGACAGCACGCAGGGCCTCTTCACGAAACTCGATTTCGCAGCCCTCCATGTCGAAGAGTTTTTCGTACTGTTTGGTGAGTGCATTCTTCGGCTCGGTCAGGATCTGGACGAGCGCGTCCTCATCGAGTTCCTCGAGCGTGGCGACCACGGGCAGACGGCCGACGAATTCCGGGATCAGACCATACTTGATCAGGTCTTCCGGCTCGACGTCATAGAGTACTTCACCGAGGTTTTGCTTTTCATCCTTGCTCTTGACCTCGGCCGAGAAGCCGATACCGCCTTTCTCGGACCGGCCACGGATGATCTTGTCCAGGCCGGCAAACGCGCCGCCAACGATGAACAGGATGTTCGAGGTGTTGACCTGCAGGAATTCCTGCTGCGGGTGCTTCCTGCCACCCTGCGGCGGCACCGAGGCAATGGTGCCCTCGATAAGCTTGAGCAGCGCCTGCTGCACACCCTCGCCGGATACATCACGCGTGATGGAAGGGTTATCCGACTTTCTGGAAATCTTGTCGATCTCGTCGATGTAGACGATGCCGGTCTGGGCCTTCTCGACGTCGTAATCGCATTTCTGCAGCAGCTTCTGGATGATGTTCTCGACATCCTCGCCGACGTAACCGGCCTCGGTCAGGGTGGTCGCATCCGCAATGGTGAACGGCACATCGAGGAAGCGCGCCAGGGTCTCGGCCAGCAGGGTCTTGCCCGAACCGGTCGGACCGATCAGCAGGATATTGCTCTTGGACAGCTCGACCTCGTCTTTCCGGGTCTTCGCCTCGAGCCGCTTGTAGTGGTTGTAGACCGCGACCGCCAGTACCTTCTTGGCCCGGTACTGGCCGATGACGTACTCGTTGAGCACATCGTTGATTTCCTGCGGCTTGGGCAGCTTCTCGGCGCCGGCACCGCTCTTTTCCTGCATCTCCTCGCGGATGATGTCGTTGCATAACTCGACGCATTCGTCGCAGACGAATACGGAGGGACCGGCAATCAACTTGCGTACTTCATGCTGGCTCTTGCCACAGAATGAGCAGTAGAGCAGCTTTCCGTCATCGCCCTTGCCGTTTCGATCATTGCTCATGTCTCGCCCTCACGGTTATCAACATTTATGCTGCACCTTGTTTTTAACACTAAATGTTATTATCGTTCAACTCCTTCGACAGCGTTTTCTTTTATTTTATCTGACAGATAAATAAGGGTTTTTGCCGACCCGGCCCGCTGGTATCGCCGGACAGTGCATGGACGGCGTGTAGAAATCTGCTATTCCTTGTCCTTGCCAGCCACCATGGGCCGGTGTTCGAGGATCTGGTCGATCAGGCCGTATTCCTTGGCGGCAGTGGCACCCATGAAGTTATCACGATCGGTATCTTTCTGGATCTGCTCGAGTGACTGCCCCGTGTGCCTGGCAAGAATCTGGTTCAGGCGCTCCCTGATATGCAGTATTTCCCGGGCATGGATGTCGATGTCCGTGGCCTGTCCCTGGAAGCCGCCCAGTGGCTGGTGGATCATGATGCGCGAGTGCGGCAGGCAGACACGCTTGCCCTGCGCACCGCCAGCCAGCAACAGCGCACCCATGCTGGCAGCCTGCCCGATGCACATGGTGCTGACATCCGCCTTGATGAATTGCATGGTGTCGTAGATGGCGAGTCCGGCCGTGACCGAGCCACCCGGCGAGTTGATGTACAGGTGGATGTCCTTGTCGGGATTCTCCGACTCGAGAAACAGCAACTGCGCGACGATTACGTTCGCCATGTAGTCTTCGACGGGGCCGACCATGAACACCACGCGCTCTTTCAGCAGGCGCGAGTAGATGTCATAGGAGCGTTCGCCGCGTGCGGTCTGCTCGACGACGATGGGAACCAGGTTCAGCGCCTGTATGTCATTAGCATTATTCATGTTTTTCATATCGGTCCGGGGTTATTTTCCTTGAGTCTGACGGGCTTCTTCGACAAGATCACTGAACGACATGCGTTTATCCTCTACCGTTACCCCGCCGTGCTCGATGATCCACTCCACAACCTGCTCCTCGATCACGGTGGACTGGACACCGTAGAGCATTTCCTGGTTGCCATAGTACCACTGGATGACTTCTTCCGGCTTTTCGTAGGACGCCGCAATGGTCTCTACCATTTGCCGCACCCGGTCCGGATCGAGCTGAATCTGGTTCTGCTTGGCGACCTCGGAAACGATCACGCCGAGCTTGACGCGCTTGCCGGCGAGCGCGTCCAGTTCCGCCAGCGGGCGCTGCCGGTTGCCCTTTTGTGATTTGAGTGTCTCGACCTCTTCGCTGATCAGTTTCTTTGGTGCATCGACAGGGTTGTGTTCAAGCAGGCTGTCGAACACCTGCTGCTTCAGCTTCGAGGAAATCAGGCCCTTGAGTTCACGCTGCATATTCCGCTGCACTTCGTTCCTGAGGCCCTCCATGCCGCCTTCTGCGACGCCGAAGGCCCGGGCAAACTCGTCATCGAGTTCGGGCAGCTCCATCTCCGCCACCGATTTCAGCTTGACCGAAAAACTCGCGTCCTTGCCCGCCACCCCGGCCGACGGGTAATCAGCCGGGAACGTAATGGCGAGCGTCTTCTCGTCACCGGCCGAGAGGCCTTCCAGCTGTTCTTCGAAACCCTTGATCATGCTACTCGAGCCCAGCACGACCGGCATGTCATCGGCCTTGTTGCCGGGAAACGGCTGGCCGTCGATCGACCCTTCGAAATCGATCACCACCTGGTCGCCGGACCGTGATGCACGATCAACGGTGTTCCAGCTCACCCGTTGTTTTCTCAGGGTATCCAGCATGCCGTTGATGTCTTCGTCGGTGATTTCAACCACCGGCCTGGACACCGTGAACCCGTAATTCAGCAGTCCCTGCAATTCGGGGAAAACCTCGAACGTGGCGACATATTCAAACGGCGCGCCGGGAGGCATGTCCCTGGTTTCGATACTCGGCGCACCGGCTGGACGGATATTGTTCTGGCTGAACGCCTCCTGCAGGGTGGCATTCACCACTTTGTCGACGATCTCCATGCGCACCTGCTTGCCGTATTTCTGCGCGACTACCTTCATCGGCACCTTGCCGGGCCGGAAACCATCCAGACGCACGGTCTGCGACATCGATTGCAGGCGTGACTGCACCTCCTGATCGATGCGTTCCGCTGGTACCTGCACCGTCATGCGTCGCGCAAGCCCCCCGGTATTTTCTACAGAAACTTCCATTACCTCACCTCATGCTGGGAATTGATGCACTGTCGATTTTGCGATGGCTGCCGTTCCGGACCGGCCGGGTCCGGCCAAGGCATTGTATATCAGCCAGGTATATCAGCCAGATTGGTGCGAAAGGAGAGACTCGAACTCTCACGGGTTACCCCACTGGTACCTAAAACCAGCGCGTCTACCAATTCCGCCACTCTCGCCTTGTTCCCGCCCCCTGGGTCTCACGGCATTTTACCTAAATTTCACTGGAATGATAATGGGTTATAACTCTTTATTCGGCACTGCGGCTGTCCCGTCAGCGATATGCGCTGCGGTGCAGCGGCGGCAAGCGCCGCCTACAAAAAACCCGTGCTGGGCACGGGCATGTCTGGTGGGCCGTGTAGGAATCGAACCTACAACCAATGGATTAAGAGTCCACTGCTCTACCAATTGAGCTAACGGCCCAAAGAGGCGGTATTGGACCACAGCGTCAGAAGTGGATCAAGCGATGGCGGCGGTCTGTCAGGGTTGAATGGGGTGGACGATGGGACTCGAACCCACGACGACTGGAATCACAATCCAGGGCTCTACCAACTGAGCTACGCCCACCATTGACATTCAAATCTGCTGGCACCCGCACCGTTTCGAACTGGCGCGCCCGGCAGGACTCGAACCTGCAACCCTCGGCTTAGAAGGCCGATGCTCTATCCGGTTGAGCTACGGGCGCAGTTCAGCAGTCTTGCCGTGATTGCCCGCTCCTCGTACTGTTTGGTCGGGGTAGAGAGATTCGAACTCCCGACATCCTGCTCCCAAAGCAGGCGCGCTACCAGGCTGCGCTATACCCCGATACAGAAACAGGTTCATGGTCACCCTGCACAGCCAAGCGATGATACGTGCTGCCCCTGCAGGGGTCAACAATATGCCGGTCTGGAGTGGCCTGCGGCTAATGGCTGTCACGACCGCGGGTACGGCTTGCGCGGCTTGTCCCTGCCATTGGCTGCATGCGAGAATCCCGTGCTTATTCCAGATCCTGCAAGCAGCCTTCGAATGACCGCGAAACTGATTGACGGCAAGGCCATTGCCGCCCGTGTGAAAGAGTCCGTCAGGCTGCGTATCGACGAGCGCCGCCTGAACCGGCAGCGCATCCCGGGGCTGGCGGTCATCCTGGTGGGCACCGACCCGGCATCCGAAGTCTACGTGCGCAACAAGCGCAAGGCCTGCGATGATGCCGGCCTGCTGTCGCATTCCTACGACCTGCCCCGGGAGACGAGCGAACAGGAGCTGCTGACCCTGATCGACAGGCTGAACGACGATCCGAGCATTGACGGCATCCTGGTGCAGTTCCCGTTGCCGGACCATATCAATCCGGACCTGGTGACCGAACGCATCCAGCCGGACAAGGATGTGGATGGATTTCATCCCTACAATATCGGGCGCCTGGCATTGCGCCGTCCCGCGCTGCGATCCTGCACGCCGCGCGGTGTCATCACCCTGCTGGAACACACCGGTGAAGCGTTTTACGGGCGCGAGGCAGTCGTCGTGGGTGCCTCCAACATTGTCGGCCGGCCGATGACCCTGGAACTGCTGCTGGCCGGCTGCACGGTCACGACCTGCCATCGCTTCACCCGCGATCTGGACCAGCATGTGGCGCGTGCGGATATCCTGGTCGTCGCCGTCGGCAAGCCCGGCGTGGTAACCGGCGAATGGGTGAAACCCGGCGCGACCGTCATCGATGTCGGCATCAACCGGCAGGCAGACGGCTCACTGGTCGGCGATATCGGGTTTGATGCCGCGCGTGAACGCGCGGCGTGGATCACGCCCGTCCCGGGCGGTGTCGGTCCCATGACCGTCGCCACCCTGCTTGAAAACACGCTCTACGCGGCGGAGCACCTGCACGACTGACTAACGGGCAGGGTCAGCTGCGTCGCCAGCTGGTGATCCCCGATGGATCGTCCTCCAGCACGATACCCTGCCGTGCCAGTTCGTCGCGAATGCGGTCGGCCTCCGCCCAGTCTTTTTCCTTGCGTGCCTGCAGGCGCTGCTGGATCAGCGTATTAATCCGTTCTTCAGTTAGCCCAGCCGCTGTTGCGGAGTCACCTTGCTCTGAAATATTGGCCATCCCACTTATGCCGGATTGGAGATACTGCTCGGGTTCCGCCTGCAGCAACCCCAGCACCCCGGCCAGCTGCTTCAGGCAGCCGGCCAGCAGGCCGGCCTTGCCGGCGTCAGACTTGCTCACCCGGTTGATTTCGCGCGCCAGCTCGAACAACACGGCCACCGCCTCCGGCGTGTTGAAGTCATCGTCCATGGCTGCATGGAACTGGTCGACATAGCGCTTGCACGCATCATCCGTCGGTTCAGACAGCGGCTCCAGGCCACGCAGCGCAGTGTACAGGCGGGTTAGCGCCGCCCTGCTGTTGTCGAGGTTTTCCTGCGAATAATTGAGCGGACTGCGGTAGTGGCTGGCGAGAATGAAGTAACGCACTTCCTCCGCGCGGTAATTTTTGAGGATCTCGCGCACGGTGAAGAAATTGCCCAGCGACTTGGACATCTTTTCGTCGTCAACGCGGACGAAACCGTTATGCATCCAGTAGTTCACGAACGGCTTGCCGGTGGCGGCCTCCGACTGGGCAATCTCGTTTTCGTGGTGGGGAAACTTCAGGTCCATGCCGCCGCCGTGGATGTCAAAATGATCGCCCAGGTGATGGGTGGACATGGCCGAGCACTCGATATGCCAGCCCGGCCGGCCGGGCCCCCACGGCGACTGCCAGCTTGGCTCGCCCGGCTTAGCGCTGTTTCCACAGCACGAAATCCAGCGGATCACGCTTGGCCTCGTCGACTTCGATGCGCGCACCCGCCTGCAGGTCATCAAGCTGCTTGCCCGACAGCCTGCCGTAGCGGGCGAAGCTGCTGACGGCATAATAGACATCGCCGTTGCCGCCCTGGTAGGCATGCCCCTTCTCCACCAGCTTCGCAATCATGGTGATGATGTCATCCATCGAATCGGTGGCCTTCGGCTCGAGGTCCGGACGTGCAACGCCCAGCGCATCCGCATCCTCGTTCATGATATCGATGAAGCGTGCGGTCAGGGCGTGGAAGTCCTCGCCGTTCTCGTTAGCGCGGCGGATGATCTTGTCGTCGATGTCGGTGATGTTGCGCACGTAGGTCACGGCATAACCCTGCTCCCTGAGGTAACGCGCGACCACGTCGAATACCACCATGACGCGCGCATGCCCGAGGTGACAGTAGTCGTACACGGTCATGCCGCACACATACATCCTGACCCTGCCTGCGTCGATCGGGACGAAAACATCTTTCTGACTGGTCAGGCTGTTGTAGATTCTAAGCATTCCGGGCTCACGGTGCGGACAGGCGAGGCGTGTATTGCTGTTGTTCCGGACCAGCCAGGCCGGTGGCCGGCAACAGCATCACATACACAGGCACGGCAACCGGTCCTGCCGGCAAGGCCGTGTGATCGCTCTTGTAATGAGTGCCAGAGCTTATATCATTGGCACACCCTCACATCAACCGGAGCACTATGATGAAATACCTGAATGGCCTGCTGCTGGCAGTCAGCATCGGTCTGGCGCCGACCAGCGCCTTCACCCAGAATAATCAACCAGACACAGAAGGAAACCACATGGTCAAGGTCACGATGGATACCAGCAAGGGCGTCATAAAGCTTGAGCTGGATGCCGACAAGGCGCCGCTCACGGTCACCAATTTCGTCGAGTATGCGAAGTCCGGTTTTTACGACAACACCATTTTTCACCGCGTCATACCCGGCTTCATGATCCAGGGCGGTGGCTTTGAGCCCGACATGAAGCAGAAAACCACCCGCGCGCCGGTTAAAAACGAGGCCGGCAACGGCCTGAAGAACCTGGCCGGCAGCATCGCCATGGCGCGCACCAGCGACCCACACTCGGCCACCGCGCAGTTCTTCATCAACTGCGTGGATAACGATTTTCTGAACTTCAAGTCGGAGACGCCGCAGGGCTGGGGCTATACCGTGTTCGGCAAGGTCGTCGAGGGCATGGATACCGTCAAAACGATCGAAAAGGTCCCTACCGGCACCAGCTCCGGCATGGGTGATGTACCCGTCGAGCCAGTCATTATCAGGGCAGTGACCATCGAGGACTAGGCCGCGGGCCGCCTGCCGCCATGCCCTGCACCCTGTTCATTTCGGACCTGCACCTGGATCCGGAACGGCCGGCGATCACCGCCCTGTTTCTCGACTTCCTCGCGGCGCGTGCGGGTCACGCCGATGCGCTGTACATCCTGGGCGACCTGTTCGAGGCATGGATCGGCGATGACGATGATTCGGAGCTGAACCGGGGCGTGTGCCACGAACTGGCACGCTGCGCTGCGGCGGGCACCGCCGTTTACGTCATGCACGGCAACCGCGACTTCCTGCTCGGCGAGCGCTTTGCGAAGCAGTCGCACTGCACGCTGCTCGATGATCCCGCCTGCATCGACCTGTACGGCACGCCCACCCTGCTCATGCACGGTGATCTGCTGTGCACGGATGATACCGAATACCAGGCCTTTCGGGTCCAGGCGCGCAGCGCGGCATGGCAGGAAGAACTGCTGGCGAAAACTCTGCAGGAACGCCGTGCCATCGCCAGCGAAATGCGCCGGGTCAGCCGCGAGAAGACCGGCGGCAAGCCTGAATCCATCATGGATGTCAACGCGACAGCGGTCATCGAGCGCATGACAAGGCACGCCACGATCCGCTTGATTCACGGTCACACGCACCGCCCGGACATACACGAACTGGTCATCGACGGCAGGCCCGCACAGCGCATCGTGCTGGGCGACTGGTACGAACAGGGCAGCGTGCTCGAATGTACGCCGAACGGATGCGAGCTGGAGTCACTCGAACCGCGGCGGACTTCCTAGCCCGCATTTCTCACCGGGCAGCTGTAGACAGACATAATGAATTGAAATCACGAAAGTGATACCCATTCAGCAAACAACAGTGTGTCATCAGGCGGTGCCTATCCCGGTGAGAAATGCGGGCTAGTCGGTGGCGAGTCGAATGCGCTGATAGTCTTCCGGCAGCGCAAACAGCCCCGGCTCGACCTGCGCACCGGCGCGGAAGTTCACCAGCGAACGCTGGTAACCGGCACCATCCCACTCCTGGATCGGCAGTCCGTGGCGCAAATACCGGTCCGGCGCATACACGTAGCGGGACAGAAAACACGGCGTCTGCATCTCGGCCGGGACAGTGTGCAGACTGCCCAGCTGGCGATTGCCTAGCACCCTGGCGTAGTCGGCAAGACCGGCCACGGCATCGTCCAGCAGACCGGGCACGGCAGCAACCCGGAAGCAGGTCGTGTCGTTGGCCGTGAAGCGGACCAGCAACGGCTGCTTCCCGGCGACAGCCGGCGTCGCGTCATCTTCCTCGATCACCTCGTCGAAGTGTAGCGTGTCAGGTACTCGCTGCTCGCGTGTCTGGAATTCGATCACCAGGATATTCCGCTCCTCGTGGTTGACGCTGTACAAGGTGCGTGTGCCACGATCCAGCAGCACGAAGTCACCGCCGTCGTCATCGTCGTCGAGACGCACGAACCCCGCGCTCACGATAATCCGGACCGGGTAGATATCGGTGCCTGCCTCCTTCTCCTGGTACCAGAGCATGCTGGCCGTGTGTGGCGCTGCATTTTCCTGCGCGGCTACCGGGCCCGCCAC
The DNA here is from genome assembly GCA_963748215.1 of uncultured Gammaproteobacteria bacterium. GTDB lineage: Bacteria > Pseudomonadota > Gammaproteobacteria > UBA9214 > UBA9214 > UBA9214. The sequence continues at coordinate 633,783 of CAVVHS010000006.1, forward strand.
GGCAATCAGCATGCCGGCAAGACAACCCGCCGCCGCGTTCAGGATGTGTCGTCTGATATTCACGTCGTCTCACTACCCATCGTTTCCAGCATCTCGATCTCCACGTCGTCGAACCCGGCCTGTTGCCGTGCCGCGGTATTGAGTGGCTTCCTGACCGGGCCCAGCCGGTATTCGCGCCACAGGTTTCCGAATGTCAGTACCGGGTCCAGTCCGCGCTGGCGGCACAGATACCGGTACCAGTGCGTACCGATTCTGACATGCCCGATCTCGTCGGCCAGTATCCGCTCCAGAATACGCACACTGCGTGTATCGCCCACCTGCTCGAGACGCGCGATCATCCCGGGTGTGACGTCCAGTCCGCGCGCCTCCAGCACCCGCGGCACCAGCGCCATGCGTACCAGCACGTCATGCGCGGTTTTCTCCGCCATCTCCCACAGGCCGTCATGCGCGGGAAAATCACCATAGACATGACCCAGTTCCTGCAGGCGGACGCGAAGCATATCAAAATGCAGGGCCTCCTCGCCGGCCACCTGGCTCCAGTCGCGGTAGAAACGTTCGGGCAGACCGCGGAACCGGCACACCGCGTCCCAGGCCAGGTTGATGGCATTGAACTCGATATGGGCCAGCGCATGCAGGAAGGCCGCACGCCCCGCCGGCGTGCCCAGCTTGCGCGGCGCCAGCCGTGCATGGTGCACCAGCACCGGCCGCGCCGGCCGTCCCGCCCGCAACGCGGTTGCCGGGACATCGTCAGCCGGCCGTGCCCGGCCGCCGTCAGCCCAGAGGCTGGCCGCTCGCAGGGTCATGGCAACCTTGTCGACCGGTTCTTCGGCCGCCAGGCAGTCACGTGCCAGCATCATCAGATTTTCCATGTCGGGTATCAATCGGGCAGTCTCAGGCCAATGACCAGATCCATCACATTGGTCCCGGTCGGACCGGTTTGCAGTACGTCGCCGGCCGCCGCCAGGCAGGTGCCGGCATCCGCCCGCCGTAACGCGCTTGCGGCGTCCTGGCCGGCGCTTGCCGCCCGGCTGACACTCAGGCCATCGACGATGGCGCCTGCCGCCGGAGTGGAACCGTCATTGCCATCGGTGCCGGCGGCCAGCAACAGTATAGTCTGCTGCCCCTGCAGCACGAGCGCGGCGGCCAGGGCCAGCTGCTGGTTGCGGCCGCCCTGGCCCGGCTGTTCCGGCAGCACCACCGTGGTCTCGCCACCCCAGAGGTAAATACCCGGTGCGGCGCTGAACAGCTGCTGTGCGATGTGCTGCGCGGCGGACTCGGCCGGACCGGCGAGCGCCTCGGGCATGACCCGCGCCGGGTAACCGATGTCAGCGGCGCAGGCCGCGGCGGCCGTCAAAGCGTCCGCGAGACTGGCGACCACGTGATGCGGAAGCGTCTCCGGACAGCGCAGCAGGTCACCGGCCGCTGGCAGCACCAGCCAGTCCGGCAGCACTGGCAGCTCGCGCGCCGCTAGCGCGTCGGGATACAGCGGCCCGGAACCGATGATGGCCGGATCATCGCCCGGCACGTCCGAGATCAGCAGCACGCTGGCCGGGCGCTTGCCCAGCCAGGCCGTCAAGCGGCCGCCCTTGATGGCGGACAGTGCCTGCCGCACGCGGTTCACGGCGCGGATATCCAGACCGCTGCCGATCAGCCAGCGGTTGGCGCGGCGCAGCAGATCGAGGCTGACCCCGTCGGGCAGCACCTCGACCAGGCTGGACGCCCCGCCCGACAGGAGGAACAGGACCGGCAGATCCGCCGGCAACCCGGCGAGGAAGCGGAGCAGCCGGGTACCGGCCGCGAGGCTGTATTCGTCGGGCAGTGGATGCCCGCCCTGCAGGCGAGTGATGCGGTCATCCCGCTCGAGTGAGGCGTCGAAATGACCGGGCTTGGTGATCAGCAAGGCACTGAACAGCTGCACCCCCGGCGCCTCACGTGCGCCGGCGAGCATCGCGGCCCCCGCCTTGCCTATGGCGACTACCGCGATCCTGCCGGCCGGCGGCCGATTGCCAAGGAAGCGCCGCACGACCGTCCGACCGTCGACAGCGGCCAGTGCCGCGCGAAAAATCGTCTCGAGGTGTTGCCGCGCCAGGGCCGGCTCGGTGTGCCTCATGTCAGCCGTGACGGTAGCGCGCCGGGGCCGCGCCGTTCAGCCGCCCACGGCGTCGAAGCCACGCTCCAGGTCATCACGCAGGTCATCCACCGCTTCCAGGCCGACGGCCAGCCGGATCAGGCCGTCCGAGATCCCCGCCTGTGCGCGCTGCCCGGGGTCCAGGCGGCCGTGCGTGGTGGTCGCCGGATGCGTGATAGTGCTCTTGGTATCGCCCAGGTTGGCGGTGATCGAGAACAGCCGGGTGGCGTCGATGAAGGCCCAGGCATCGCGCTGCCCGCCCTTGAGTTCAAACGACAGCACACCGCCGAAGCCCTGCTGTTGCTGTTGCGCCAGTGCGTGTTGCGGGTGCGAGGCAAGACCCGGGTGATGGACGCGCGCCACGGCCGGCTGCTGCTCCAGCCAGCTCGCCAGTGCCAGCGCGTTTTCGCAATGTGCGCGCATGCGCAGCGCCAGGGTTTCCAGTCCCTTCAGAAACACCCAGGCATTGAACGGGCTCATGGACGGGCCGGCGGTACGCAGGAAACCGTACACTTCCTTGCCGACCTGTTCGGCGTTGCCGACCACCGCCCCGCCGATGCAGCGCCCCTGCCCGTCGAGATACTTGGTCGCCGAGTGGATCACGATATCGGCACCGAGTTCCAGTGGCCGCTGCAGGGCCGGTGTGCAGAAACAGTTGTCCACCACCAGCACGCAGTCATGCGCACCGGCCAGGGTCGCCAGTGCCCGGATATCCGCCAGTTCGGTGAGCGGATTGGACGGCGTCTCCAGGAACAGCAGCCGGGTCTGCGGCCGGATGGCAGCTTCCCAGGCATGCAGGTCGGCCAGCGCGACAAAGCTCGTCTCGATACCGAAGCGCGCCAGGTAGGTCGTGAACAGCACTGTGGTCGTGCCGAAGATGCTGCGCGAGGCGACGATGTGATCGCCGGCCTTCAGCAGCCCGGCGCAGGTGGCCAGGATCGCGGCCATGCCGGACGCCGTGGCCACGCAACGCTCACCGCCTTCCAGCGTCGCCAGCCGCTCCTCGAACGTGCGCACCGTCGGATTGGTGAACCGTGAATAGATATTGCCGGGCGCATCCCCGGCAAAGCGTGCGGCGGCTTCCGCGGCACTGGCGAATACGTAACTGGAAGTCGGGAATATCGGTTCGGCATGTTCGCCCTCGGCGGTACGATGCTGACCGCTGCGCACTGCGCGGGTCTCGAACTGGTACTCATCGTATGACATGATTCATTGTCCTCTCATGTAACACTAACGGCTTGTCGCGGGCACAAAAAAACCTGCTTGCAGTACGCGAAAGCAGGTGCCGTCGCTTTAGCTGCATTTGTCAGGCGCCCGCAAGCTGAAATCAAATCGGCGCAGTTCACGAGGAGCGTAGTTGACGGCCGACGGGCTGTCAACCTGGCCAGTCGCGGGTTTCAGGCGGTGTTGTGCAGGTCGATCACCTCGTCATCCTTGTCGCGACGTCCCTTCTTGGCGGCATCGTTGCGCAGGGTTTGCAGGTCATTGAGGTAATCGCCGCTGACGTCGCCGGTCACGTATTCGCCGGTGAACACCGAGTCGTCGAAGCGCTTGATCTTGGTGTTGCCCTTGCTGACCGCCTTGATCAGGTCTTCCATATCCTGGAACACCAACCAGTCGGCGCCGATCGCCGCACCGACCTCGTCTTCGCTGCGCCCCGCGGCGATCAGTTCATCGCTGCTCGGCATATCGATTCCGTAGACATTCTGGTAGCGCACCGGCGGCGCTGCCGAGGCAAAATAGACCTTGTTGGCGCCGGCATCGCGCGCCATGTCGATGATCTGCGAGGACGTGGTGCCACGCACGATCGAGTCATCTACCAGCAGCACGTTCTTGTCCCGGAATTCCAGTTCGATGGCATTCAGCTTCTGGCGCACGGACTTCTTGCGCTGTTGCTGGCCGGGCATGATGAAGGTACGGCCAATATAGCGATTCTTGATAAAACCCTCGCGGTACTTGACACCCAGGTTAAAGGCCAGTTGCAGCGCCGAGGTGCGGCTGGTGTCGGGTATCGGAATGACCACGTCGATATCGTGTTCGGGCCACACCCGGAGGATCTTGTCGGCCAGCTTGTCGCCCATGCGCAGCCGCGCCTTGTAGACGGAGATCCGGTCGATGATGGAATCCGGCCGTGCCAGGTAGACGTATTCGAAGATGCACGGTGACAATACCGCCTGCTCGGCACACTGCTTGCGGTGCAACTTGCCGTCCAGCGTGACAACAATCGCCTCGCCCGGGGCCACGTCGTCGATGAGTTCGAAATCGAGTGCGTCCAGCGCGACGCTCTCGGACGCCATCATGTAATCGGTGCCCGCCGGGGTCTCGCGCTTGCCATACACCACCGGGCGAATCCCGCAGGGGTCACGAAACGCGACCACACCGTAGCCGGTGATCATCGCCACCGCCGCGTAGGCGCCACGACAGCGCCGGTGCACACTGGCCACCGCCTTGAAGATATCGTTGACGTCGATCTTGAGCTTGGCGTGCTGTTGCAGCTCGTGTGCAAATACGTTGAGCAGCACCTCGGAATCGGAGTCTGTGTTGATCTGCCGCAGGTCTTCCTGGAACAGTTCCTGCTTCAGCTTGTTGGCGTTGATGAGATTGCCGTTATGGGCCAGGCTGACGCCGTAGGGCGAATTGACATAAAACGGCTGCGCCTCTGCCGAACTCGCACAGCCGGCTGTCGGGTAGCGTACATGGCCGATGCCCATGTTGCCGCGCAGTCGGCGCATGTGACGGGTATGAAAGACATCCCGCACCAGGCCGTTGTCCTTGCGAAGGTTCATCCTGCCACCCTCGCAGGTCATGATGCCGGCGGCATCCTGGCCGCGATGCTGCAGCACGGTCAGTCCGTCGTAAATGGCCTGGTTGACCGGACTGTGTGCAACTATCCCTATGATGCCGCACATGCTGGTACCTCCAGGACGCCCGCGACCGAACGGTCAGGCGTAGTTGATATTGCTGGCAATCTCTTCAGGCAGGAAGCTGCGCATCCACAGCGCGAACTCTTCGAAATAACTGAGGAACTGCGAGTCCTGCCACCAGGAATCATGCGGGAATGGCGTCAGGCCGGCGAGCAGAACCAGGATCGCGACGATGACACCGCCGCGTGCGATACCGAATACAATCCCCAGCATCTTGTCCGTACTGGTCAGTCCGGTACGCGAGACCAGCTTGCTGGCGAGGTAGTTGACCACGGCACCAAGCAGCAGCACACAGACGAACAGCAAGGCAAAGGCGGTGATCTTCTGTGCCGAGGCGAGCGTGATCCATTGTGACAGCCAGGTGGCAAAAGGCTCGTAAAAGGACATGGCCACCCACAGGGCGATCAGCCAGGTCGCCAGTGCCAGCGCTTCCTTGACGAAGCCGCGAAACAGACTCAGTATCGCTGACAGCACCACCAGCGCCAGTATCACTATATCAATCCAGGCAATTGCCATATCGACCTCGTGCTCCAGAGTACATAGACGGCCCCGAACTGGCCAGGCGGCCATTTTAGCAGATAAGTGCCGGAAATCACCACGTTCGCGTCATTCCGGCGTCGCGGGCAATTCGATGACGATCCCCTTGAGTTGCAGCTCCCTGGCCAGCTTTTGCAGCAGTTTCTCCGCATTCCCCCGCCCTTTTTCCGGCCCGACCAGAACGCGATAGCTGCTGCCCTTGCCAATGTCGGTTTGCTGCAGGTGCGCCGGGTAGCCGGCCTTGCCCAGTCGTTCGTGCAACCCGGCGGCATTGTCCTGCTGGCTGAAACTCCCTACCTGGGCATACCAGCCCTCCGCCGGTGCCGCGGCTGCCGGTGGATTGCGGGTAACCGGCACCTCCGCCACGGGTACCGAGGCCGGTTCGGGCACCGCGGGTAACGACGCAGGCTCCGGCCCCGTATCAGCACCGTCGGCCTGAACCGGGTCAGCCTGCGTCTGGCCGGGAGGCGCCGCGACCGGACCGGCAGCCGTGGCGCCTTCGGTTTCCGGCAAGGGCAGCTCCATGCTCGTGCGGAATTCCAGTGGCGGCGGTTGCGGAATGTTCTGGTTGCGCGGCGTCCATTCGTCTCCCGGGCCTTCGAGGATGACGGGAATGAAAATGACGGCCAGCGAAACCAGCACGACCGCACCGACCAGCCTTTGCTTGAGTTGCTGCTCCATGGATACCCCGTAAAGAAGTGATTACCGTGTCTCCGCTGTGCGCGGACCGGAAACTATACCTGACTGGCCCGCATTTCTCACCGGGCTGTCGGCGGAAAATACGGGCTGGCCAGCGCCTCTCCCACGGTGATAAAGGAACCGCTTACCACGATGCGGTCCGCCGGCGCGGCCAGCTCCAGCGCCTGCGCCAGGGCCGCCGCGACAGTGTCGAACAGCCGGATTTCCCGGTGCGTGCCCGGTATGGCAATACGCTGCGCCAGTGCCTCGGCCGGGAGGCCACGCGCCACGGCCAGACTGGCCAGGCACCAGCGATCGATACGGCCGTCCAGTGCGGCGGCAAAGGCCGCGGCGTCCTTGTCCGCGAGCATGCCCAGCACCAGCCAGGTTCGGCCGGCCACGGGGCTGGCATGCAGCTGTCTGGCCAGCATGCCGGCACTGTCCGGGTTGTGCGCCACGTCGAGGATGACCTGCGGCGTACCGGGAAATACCTGGAAACGGCCGGCCAGCCGGACCGTGCGCAACGCCTGCTCAAGCGCGTCGCGGCTGACCGGTAAATGCGCATCGAGCAATTCAACGACTGCCAGCACCCCGGCTGCATTATTCAGCTGACATTCTCCAGACAGTGCGGGCAACGGCAGCGCGTCATGCCCTCCGTGCCAGCCGCGCCAGCTCCAGTACTGGCCGGCGCGGGTGCGGGTGAATTGCCCGCCCAGCGCATACCAGTGCGCACCGATGCCGGCAGCGTGCTGCCGCAGGCTGGTCGGCGGTGACGGGTCGGAACAGACTGCCGGGCGGCCAGCGCGAAAGATCCCCGCCTTCTCCCGGCCGATGGTTTCACGATCATTGCCCAGCCAGGCGCTGTGGTCGATGCCGATTGACGTGACCAGCGCGACATCGGCGTCGATGATATTCACGGCATCCAGGCGTCCGCCCAGGCCTACTTCCAGCAGCGCGATATCGAGTCCGGCACCGTCGAACAGCAGCAGGGCGGCGAGCGTGCCGAATTCGAAATAGGTCAGCGACACCCCGTCACGTGCCTGGTCGACACGCTCGAATGCCGCACACAGCGCGGCATCATCGACCTCGCGGCCGTCGATGCGGATGCGTTCGTTGTAACGCAGCAGGTGCGGCGAGGTGTAGCTGCCGGTGCGATACCCGGCATTACGGTAGATTGCCTCCAGCAGGGCGACGCTGGATCCCTTGCCGTTGGTGCCCGCGACGGTGACGATCCGGTAGCCGGGTTGCAGCACCTCCAGGCGCCGCGCCACGGCGACCACCCGTTCCAGGCCGAGGTCGATCTTGCGCGGATGCAGGCTGTCCTGCCAGGTCAGCCAGTCGGCAAGGGTTTGGAAACGTGGCATGGTATGCGTGCCTGGCGGGCGGCGACCGGTTGCAGTGATGTGTTGCCGGTCAGTCAGCGCGGCACAGGTGCGGCGGTAATGAATCAGTCGGCCGGGACCGGCTGTCTCGTAAGGATTTTCAGGATGCCGGCAATACGATCGCTCATTTCACGGCGGTCGATGATCATGTCGATGGCACCGTGCTCAAGCAGGAATTCACTGCGCTGGAAACCTTCCGGAAGGGTTTCGCGCACGGTCTGCTCGATGACGCGCGGACCGGCGAAGCCGATCAGGGCGCGCGGTTCCGCAACATTGATATCGCCAAGCATGGCAAAACTGGCCGACACGCCGCCCATGGTCGGGTCGGTGAGTACGGAAATGTAGGGAATACCCGCTTCCGCGAGCCGGGCCAGTGCCGCGCTGGTTTTTGCCATCTGCATAAGCGAGAACAGCGCCTCCTGCATGCGTGCCCCGCCACTGGCGGAAAAGCAGATCAACGGCCGCTTCTCCTTGATGCACAGTTCAACGGCACGGACGAAGCGTTCGCCGACCACCGCGCCCATGGAACCGCCCATGAACCTGAACTCAAAGGCCACGGCTACCACCGGCAGGCTGCGCAGCGTGCCTTGCATTGCGATCAGGGCATCGGTCTCGCCGGTCTCCTTCTGCGCGGCGTTCAGGCGATCACGGTATTTTTTGCTGTCCTTGAACTTGAGCACATCCACGGGTTCGATGGACTTGCCGATTTCCTTGCCGGAATCGTCATCCAGGAACATTTTCAGGCGCAGCCGGGCGCCGATGCGTATGTGATGACTGCACTTGGGGCAGACGTCGAAGTTTCGCTCCAGCTCGGAGCGGTACAGTACCGCACTGCAGCCGTTGCACTTGATCCAGAGGCCTTCCGGCACGGTGCGCTTGTTGCCACCGACGGTGCGGATCTTGGACGGGACGAGTTTACTGAACCAGCTCATGACATGAATTGTACATGGCGTGAAGTCAGGATGTCATTCCGCTGTATCTTTCAGGCACCGGCATCGATGGCGGCACGCATCTCGCCGACAATGGCCGCCAGCTGTCCGGGAATGCTTTCCGGCTGCTCGAGCAGTTCCGGAATCCGCCCGACCAGGGCGCTGCCGACCACGACGGCATCGGCAATGGCGGCCACCTGTGCGGCCGATGCAGCATCGCGAATACCGAAGCCGACCCCGATCGGCAGTTGCGTGTGCCGGCGCAGTTCCTGCAGCTTGCCCTTCACTGCACCGACGTCAAGCCGGTTGGCACCGGTGACGCCCTTGAACGAGACGTAGTACAGGAATCCGCTCGCCAGCTCGCTGACCAGCCGCATGCGCTCTACATTACTGGTCGGGGCCAGCAGGAAGATGGTGTCAATCTCATGCTTGCGCAAGGCGTCCACCAGCCCGCCCGCCTCTTCCGGCGGCATATCCACCGTCAGCACGCCATCCACGCCGGCCGCCGCGGCCGCGGCCGCGAAATCCACGTACCCCCACACCTCGATCGGGTTGAGATAGCCCATCAGGATGACCGGCGTGGACATGTCCTGGCGACGGAATTCCCTGACCATGTCGAGCACCTGGTGCAGTGTGACATGGTGTTCCAGTGCCCGCTCGCAGGCGGCCTGGATGACCGGCCCGTCGGCCATCGGGTCGGAAAACGGCACCCCGACCTCGAGCAAATCGGCACCGGCGCCGACCAGTGCATGCAGCAGCGGCACGGTAACAGTCGGCAGCGGGTCGCCGGCGGTGATATAGGGGATCAGTGCCTTGCGCCGCTGTTGCCGCAGCCGGGTAAAGCACTCTGCGATGCGGCTCATATCCTGATGCCTTCCAGGGTGGCCACCGTATGCACGTCCTTGTCGCCGCGACCGGACAAATTGATGACCACGGTCTGGTCCCTGCCCATGCCCGCCGCCAGCTTCACGGCGTGGGCAATCGCATGGCTGGACTCCAGTGCCGGCATGATGCCCTCGACGCGGGTCAGCTGGTGGAACGCCTGCATGGCCTCGCTGTCGGTGACCGCCATGTACTGCGCGCGCCCCGTGTCTTTCAGCCAGGCATGCTCGGGCCCGACGCCCGGATAGTCCAGACCGGCCGAGATGGAATGGGTTTCGATGATCTGGCCGTCATCGTCTTCCATCAGGTAGGTACGGTTGCCGTGCAGCACACCCGGCTTGCCGGCGCACAATGGCGCGGCATGCCGGCCGGTGTCAAGACCATCACCGGCGGCCTCGACGCCGTGCAGGGCGACGGAGGTATCATCGATAAAGGGATAGAACATGCCGATGGCATTGGAACCGCCGCCCACACAGGCCACCAGCACATCCGGCAGCTGGCCGGTCATCTCCAGCATCTGCTGACGGGTCTCGCGACCGATGACCGCCTGAAAATCGCGCACCATGACCGGATACGGATGCGGACCGGCCACGGTGCCGATGATGTAGAAGGTGTTGTCGACATTGGTAACCCAGTCGCGCATTGCCTCGTTCAGGGCATCCTTCAGGGTCTTCGAGCCGGAGCTGACCGAGACAACCGTCGCACCGAGCAGGCGCATGCGGTACACATTGATGGCCTGGCGGTGGATGTCCTCCTCGCCCATGTAGACGACGCATTCCATGCCCAGGCGCGCCGCTACCGTGGCCGATGCCACGCCGTGCTGGCCGGCGCCGGTCTCGGCGATGATGCGGGTCTTGCCCATGCGCTTCGCCAGCAGCGCCTGCCCTACCGTGTTGTTGATCTTGTGGGCACCGGTATGGTTCAGGTCCTCTCGCTTGAGGAAGATACGCGCACCACCCACCTGCTCGCTGAGCCGCTCCGCGAAATACAGCGGCGAAGGGCGACCGACGAAATGCGCCAGGTCGGTATCCAGCTCCGCCTGGAATTCCGGGTCCTGCAGGTACTTCCGGTAGGCGTCCTCCAGCTCCTGCAGCGGCGGCATCAGGGTCTCGGCCACGAAGCGGCCGCCATAGATGCCGAAGTGCCCGCGTGCATCCGGCTGTGTTCCACTGTCCGTCGCGGGTTTACCGGCCTGTGTCTGTTTCACTGTTAGCCACTCCTTTCATGAATGCAGCGATCTTGCCGGCGGACTTGATGCCCCGCGCCTGTTCGACGCCGCTGCTGACGTCCACCGCGTATGGCCGGGTCGCGCGAATCGCCGCCGCCACGTTCTCCGGCGTCAGGCCACCGGCGAGAATCAGCGGTGCCGGTATGCCGGTCGGCACCCGATCCCAGTCGAAGGTCTCGCCACCACCACCGTGGGTGGCCGGTTGCCAGGCATCAAGCAGGAAACCCGCGGCGTCCGGATACTGATCCATCGTCGCAACGACATCGGTCCCCGGTTGCATGGCGATGGACTTGATGAACGGCAGTCCAAAACGTTTGCAGTCCGGATTGGTCTCCTGTCCGTGAAATTGCAACAGACCCAGCGGCACTTGCGCAAGCACCGCACGGATTGCATCCTCGCTGGCATTCACGAACAGGCCGGTGACGGTGACAAACGGCGCCACCGACATGGCAATAGCACGCGCCGTCGCCGTGCTGACACAACGCGGGCTGCGCGGAAAGAACACCAGACCCAGGGCATCGGCCCCGCTGTCCACCACCACGGCCGCGTCTTCCGTCCGGGTAATGCCACATATTTTAACGCGCGTGCGCATAGTTACCATCGATCTTGTCATCCAGCCTGATGAATGTAACAGAATTCCTTACCTGGCAGTGACTTATCGCATCAGGCCTGGTCAAACACCGGCCACCAGCCGGTCGCCGGGATCTGGAAATGACCGTCATAGACAACCCTGACCAGGTATAGCCCCTCCGCCGGGGCGTTGACCCCGCCCGCCGTGCGGTCGCGCGCCGCGAGCAGTTGCGCGGACCAGCCCGGCGCCTGATCGCCCCGCCCGACCGCGATCAGCACACCGGCGATACCGCGTACCATGTGATGCAGGAAGGCATTGGCGACCACATCGATATACAGGCACCGGCCGGCGCGCGTCACATCCAGCCGGTGAATCGTGCGTACCGGGCTTTTCGCCTGGCACGCCGCTGCGCGAAAGGAGGTGAAATCGTGCTCGCCGAGCAGGTGCCGGGCCGCCACCTGCATGCGTTCCACGTGGAGCGGCAATCGCTCCCGGCACACCCGGTTGCGCAACAGCGCCGTTGCCGCCGGACTGTTGAGGATAACGTAGCGGTAATGGCGCCGGCGCGCGGAAAAACGCGCATGAAAATCCGCAGCAACTTCAGCCGCCCACTGCACGCGAATATCGCCGGGCAGATTCGAATTTACACCACGTACCCAGTTATCGGGCGCACGCACGGCCGCGCTGTCGAAGTGAATCACCTGGCCGGTCGCGTGCACGCCGGTGTCGGTGCGCCCGGCGCAGACCACGCTGACGTCCTCGTTCGCCACGCTGGACAGTGCCTGCTCAACGCAGCCCTGCACCGTGCGCCCGTCAAGCTGGCGCTGCCAGCCGATAAAGGCGGCCCCGTCATACTCGATACCCAACGCGGTACGCATGTGTGTGGTGGCTGTGAAAGCTTGCGTCAACAGTTGGCAGCGACCCGGATGCGGTCGCGATGTGCGCCTGACCACATGGCCGCGCAGCTATCACGGCATGCTGTTACAGGCGCATGGCTGTGCGTCAGGACCTCAGGCAATTTGCGAATATATTTTTTCTGCTTCCTGCTTCTGTTCCGAGTTACCCTCTTCCATGACCTCGCCGAGGATACTGCGCGCACTGTCCTTGTCATCCATGTCGATATAGGCACGGGCAAGATCGAGCTTGGTGGTCACCTCGTCCTCGCTGGCCAGCGTGCCATCGAAGCTGTCCTCGTCTTCCAGTTGATCGAGACCGTACTCGATTGTCCCGGGCAGATCCTGGTCGCGATTCGGCGACTCGCCGAGATCGAGACCGAAGTCGTCCTCGGCCGCGGTGCCGGATACGCTGTCCATGCCGGACAGATCCATGTCGAATTCGATGCTGTTGTCCTGCCGCTCGCCGCTGTCCGGTGACTCCCCGGCGTGGTCACTGGCCTCCTGCGCCGGGGCGCCGGCACGGTAGAGGTCGTTCTGCGGCGCCATGGTATAGCCCATGGTCGCGACCTTGATCCAGCGCTCGTCGTCTTCCGCGACGCCATCCCGGAAATCGCTGGCCGCCTGTTCAAACGCCGCCGTGTTACCGGCAATGTGATAGACCTCCAGCAACTTGAGCCTGACGGCATCGTCGTCCGGATCACGCTGCAGAGCCGCCTGCAGCACGTCCTCGGCCTGCTGGATCCTGCCGTAGGCGAGATAGACCTCGGACTCCGTAACCGGATTATTATCGGTAGCCTCCTGCGTGACCTGCTCTTCCTGGCGTGGCTCGGACTCATCGACATCGACATCGAACATCGGCTGCGGCCAACTGCGCTCCGCTTTGGCGGCGTCACTGGCAAGCTGACTGGACAGGGTCATTTCTTCGTCGAACATGTCGGAGGTGTCTTTCTGGCGATTCGCCAGCCACAGGAAACCACCGAGCAACAGCGCCACCAGGACACCCGCACCGGCCAGGATCGGGTTGTCCAGGACCTTGTTCATGATGGCCGACGGTATCCCTGCCGATTCGCCGGGTTCCGGCGTCGCGGCAGCCGCTTCCTCGATTTCTGCCTCTGTGGTTGTTGCGGCCGCCATCGCCTCATCCGTCGCTTCGGGGAATGCTGCGCCATCTGCGGCCGCCGGGTCCCCGGCCGTTGCCACGCCGTTTTGCAGGTTCGCCAGGGCATCGTCTTTCAATACCAGCAGCCGCTTCATGGTCTCGATCTGCTGTTCGAGCTCGTCGACGCGGGATTGCAGTTCGCGCGACTGCGCCTTGCCGGCCTCCACCTCTTCCGTGGCCAGCGCGAGCTGCTGGTTCAGGTCCGCGTCACCACCGGTTTCGGCCGTGATGGTCTCAGGGTCGCCGGGCATGGCCGCACCCTCGACGGCATCGCCTTCGGGCGCCACCAGCTGCAGGCGAGCACTGCCGGCGGATTCTGCCTGCGCAGCTGCCCCGGGCATTGCCGGCGTTTCCGCGCCGGGAGCGTCGGCGACCGTATCGCCGTCGGATTTCCATTCACTGTACTGGCGTCGCGTCTCGGCCAGCGCCTCGCGGGCGCTTAACGCAACGACTTCATCACGCGCCGGCACCTTGAGTGTCGCGCCGGCCTTGAGCAGGTTCATGTTGCCGTTGACGAAGGCATCCGGATTGGCACGCAGCAGTGCCAGCATCATCTGATGCATGGAGATACTGTCATCGGGCCGGACCCGCTCGGCAATCGACCAGAGCGTTTCACTGCGCCGGATCGGGCCGTACTCGCCGGCCGCGGTCGGCGCCACCGACACGGTGGCCGGGGCCGATGCAGCGCGAGTCGCCGGCGCGCGCACCTGGCGCACCGGTTGCGGTGTAACAGGCCGGGTGGCCGCCTGCGACACCGGTGCGGGCGGCACCGAGGGCGTGGCCGGCATGGTGACAGGCGGGTCGACCAGCACGGTGTACTGGCGCAGCAGGCGCCCGTTCGGCCATTCCAGCTCCAGCATGAATTCCAGGTATGGCTCGCGCACCGGGTCCGCGCTGGTCACACGTACCACGGCATTGCCGGTGCGTCCCGGCTCCACCGTGAACTTGAAATTGGCCAGCAGCGCTGACTTGGTCAGCCCGGCGCGCCGATGTGCCTCGAGCGAGGCCAGGGATACCTTGATGGTGTCGACAGGAGTGCCGGCCGAGGATGTCAGATCTATGACGGCCTGCATCGGCTGATTGAGTGCCGACGTCATGTTGATCTCGCCAAGCCCGAGGGCAAATAAACGGGGCGATGTCACTATCAGCAAGGCCGCGGCGACAGCCATTTTTCTGAGCATTCCGGAATCCCCTTTTGGTTGACTCATCCTGAGAAGCCACTCCCAAATCAACAGCTTGTTGGCATGGTGGCAGACTATAACTTACAAATACTCCCGAACCAATATTTCGGCGATCTGGATGCTGTTGAGCGCGGCACCCTTGCGTACGTTGTCGGCGACAATCCAGAGATCCAAACCCTGCGGGTGCGAAATATCCTCGCGAATGCGTCCGACGAACACGGGATCCTGCCCGGCCGCCTCGGTCACCGCGGTCGGCCAGCCGCCGTTGCGGTGCTCATCAAGCACCACCACACCGGGCGCCTGCTGCAACAGTTCCCGTGCCTGCGCGGCCGTGAGCTTCTTGCGCGTCTCGATATGCACGGCCTCGGAATGGCCGTAGAACACCGGTACGCGCACCGCGGTCGGGTTCACGCGGATCGACTCGTCGCCCATGATCTTGCGGGTTTCCCAGACCATTTTCATTTCTTCCTTGGTGTAGCCGTTGTCCTGGAACACGTCGATCTGCGGCAGCACGTTGAAGGCGATCTGGCGCGGGTAGACTTCCGCCGTGGCCTCGCGTCCGTTCAGCAGCTCGGCCGTCTGCTTCGCCAGTTCCTCGATGGCTTCCTTGCCGGTGCCGGACACCGCCTGGTAGGTGCAGACGTTGATGCGTTCGATGCCGACAGCGTCGTGCAGCGGTTTCAGGGCAACCAGCATCTGGATGGTCGAGCAGTTCGGGTTGGCGATGATGCCGTGCCGCTTGTAATCGGCGATGGCATGCGGGTTGACCTCGGGTACCACCAGCGGAATCTCGTCGTCGTAGCGGAACTGCGAGGTATTGTCGATAACCACGCAGCCGGCCTGCGCCGCGATCGGCGCATACTTTTCCGAGAGCGAGGCGCCGGCCGAAAACAGGCCGATCTGCACCTTCGAAAAATCGAAGCTCGCAAGATCCTGCACGACAAGGTGCTTGCCCTTGAAGGGGATCCGCTTGCCGGCCGAGCGTTCGCTGGCGAGGGGATAGACATTGTTGACCGGAAAATCGCGCTGCTCGAGTATCTCCAGCATGGTCTCGCCGACCGCGCCGGTCGCACCGACAACTGCGACATCAAATTTGGCTGACATGATTGTTGAACCTGTTCGGTTGCTTCGTGTTTAAACCCGCAATGCCGCTACCACGGCATCACCCATTTCCTGCGTGCCCACCGTGCGCGTGCCCGGCGAAGCGATATCCGGCGTGCGCAGACCCTTGTCCAGCACGCGTCCGACTGCCTGCTCGATGCGCTCCGCCTGCGCCGGCAGTTCGAGGCTGTAGCGCAGCATCATCGCCACCGACAGGATCGTTGCCAGCGGGTTGGCCACGCCCTGGCCGGCAATATCCGGTGCCGAGCCGTGAATCGGCTCGTACATGCCCTTGCCGGCTTTGTCCAGCGAGGCCGATGGCAGCATGCCGATCGAGCCGGTCAGCATGGCCGCGGCATCCGACAGGATGTCGCCGAACATGTTTGACGTCACCATGACGTCGAACTGCTTCGGCGCGCGCACCAGCTGCATGGCGGCATTATCAACGTACATGTGGCTCAGCTCGACGTCCGGATATTCCTGCGCGGTCCGCACCACCACCTCGCGCCACAGCTCGCTGCATTCCAGCACATTGGCCTTGTCGACCGAGCACAGCCGCTTCGAGCGCTTGCGCGCAATCTCGAACGCCACCCGCGCGATTCGCTCGATCTCGGACTCGCTGTACACCAGGGTGTTGAAGCCCTCGCGCTGGCCGTCTTCGCGGATTCGGATGCCGCGCGGCTTGCCAAAATAGATGCCGCCGGTCAGCTCGCGCACGATCATGATATCCAGGCCGCTGACGATTTCCGCCTTCAGCGTCGACGCCTCGGCCAGCTGCGGGTAGAGCATCGCCGGCCGCAGGTTGGCGAACAGACCGAGTTCGCTGCGCAGACCGAGCAGGCCCTGTTCCGGCCGCAGCGAGCGTTCCAGTTTTTCCCAGCGCGGGCCGCCGACTGCGCCCAGCAGGATGGCGTCCGCCGCACGCACCAGCTCCAGCGTCGCGGCCGGCAGCGGGTGGCCGTGGGCGTCGTAGGCCGCGCCGCCCACCGGCGCGTGCTCGATTTCCGCATCCAGACCGTATTCTGAACCCAGCACGGCCAGTACTTTTTCCGCCTCGGCCACGATCTCCGGGCCGATACCGTCACCGGCTAATATTGCTATTTTATACATATTTCATTTAGTTACACGTTTTTTCAGGAATCAGTATTAAATAACCAGGGCGCCTGCTCGCGCCGCTGGGCCTCGAACACGCGTATCGCGTCGGCATGCTGCAGGGTCAGGCCGATATCATCCAGCCCGCGGATCAGGCAGTCCTTGCGGAAACCGTCCACTTCGAAAGTGATCTCTCCCTGGTCCGGCGTGCGGATCGTCTGTGCGGGCAGATCGACTTCCAGCGCATAGCCCGGCGTCGCCTCGGTCGCATGGAACAGCCGGCTGACCGTGTCAGCCGCCAGCACGATGGGCAGCACGCCGTTCTTGAAACAGTTGTTGAAAAAGATGTCGGCAAAGCTCGGCGCGATCACCACGCGCAGACCGTAATCCAGCAACGCCCATACCGCGTGCTCACGCGATGAACCGCAGCCGAAGTTTTCCCTGGCCAGCAGTATACGCGCACCCTGGTAGCGCGGGTGATTCAACACGAAATCCGGATTCAGCGGTCGGGTGCTGTTATCCCCGCCCGGTTCGCCATGATCCAGGTAGCGCCATTCGTCGAACAGGTTCGGCCCGAAACCGCTGCGCCGGATCGACTTCAGGAACTGCTTGGGGATGATGGCATCGGTATCGACATTGGGCCGGTCAAGCGGCGCCACGATTCCTGCTACGACGTTAAATTTCTCCATGGCTCGGTCCCGGGCTAGTCGGTGTCGGTGCAAACGTTGGCAAAATGGCCGGTCACGGCAGCCAGCGCGGCCATGGCCGGGCTGACCAGGTGCGTGCGTCCACCCTGCCCCTGGCGCCCCTCGAAATTACGGTTCGAGGTCGACGCGCAGCGCTCACCGGGCTCCAGGCGGTCGGCATTCATCGCCAGGCACATCGAGCAGCCCGGCTCGCGCCACTCGAAGCCTGCCGCCCTGAAGATGGCGTCCAGCCCCTCGGCCTCGGCCTGGCGCTTCACCAGGCCGGAACCCGGCACCACCAGCGCCTGCTTGACGCCCTCCGCCACCCGGCGGCCACGAATGACGCTTGCTGCGGCACGCAGGTCTTCGATGCGCGCGTTGGTACAGGACCCGATGAACACGTGATCGGGGCGGATAGCGGTGATCGGCATGCCAGGCAGCAGGTCCATGTAGGCCAGCGCCTTGCGCATGCTCTCGGCCTTGACACCGTCAGGTTCGCTCTCGGGATCAGGGACGACACCGTCGACGGACGCTACCATTTCCGGCGAGGTACCCCAGGTCACCTGAGGGGCGATTGCGGCGGCATCCAGCACCACGGTCTGGTCGAACACCGCGTCGGCATCGCTGTGCAGGTCGCGCCAGGCCGCCACGGCCTGGTCCCACTGTGCACCCCGGGGGGCGTACGGGCGGTTCTTCAGGTAGTCGATGGTGGTGTCATCCACTGCCACCATGCCGGCACGCGCACCGGCCTCGATGGCCATGTTGCAGACCGTCATGCGGCCCTCCATCGACAAATCCCGAATGACGCTGCCGCCGAACTCGATGGAATAACCGGTGCCGCCGGCAGTGCCGATGCGGCCGATGATGGCCAGCACGACGTCCTTGGCGGACACACCCGGCGCGAGGGTGCCGTCAACGCGCACCAGCAGCGTCTTCGTCTTGCGCAGTATCAGGCACTGGGTGGCCAGCACGTGCTCGACATCGGAGGTACCGATGCCGAACGCCAGCGCGCCGAACGCACCGTGTGTCGAGGTATGCGAGTCACCGCACACCACGGTCATGCCCGGCAGCGTGGCACCCTGCTCCGGTCCGATCACGTGCACAATGCCCTGGCGCGGATCATTCATGGTGAATTCGGTGATGCCGAACTCCGTGCAGTTGCGGTCCAGTGTCTCCACCTGCAGGCGCGATACCGGGTCGGCGATACCCGCGCTGCGATCGGTAGTGGGCACATTGTGGTCGGGCACCGCGAGAATCGAGCGGATGCGCCACGGCACGCGCCCGGCCAGGCGCAGCCCCTCGAAGGCCTGCGGTGAGGTGACCTCGTGCACCAGGTGCCGATCGATGTATATCAGCGCCGTGCCATCGGCCTCCTGGCGCACGCAGTGCGCATTCCAGAGCTTGTCGTACAGGGTGTTGCCGGACATCACATCATTACCGCAGTCGGGACCAGTTAAAGCGCTGGATTATATTAGGATAGACCGGTGGAAGTCATCCATGCGCTACAGCTGCTCTCCGGGACGCATGCCGAACAGCACCACGAACACGCTCGCCAGGCTGACGCCCGCCGCCAGCAGGTACATGGATTGCGCGCCCATGCCGGTCCACAGATAGCCGCTGATCAGGCTGCCGATCGCCCCGCCGGCACCGAAACTGATACTGCTGTACAGCGCCTGGCCACGCCCCTGGTGAGCGCCGGTAAACAGCCGGTGCACCATGTAGATGGCCACGGCGTGGTACAGGCCGAAACTCGCGGCATGCAGGGTCTGCGCCAGCAACATAACCGGCAGCCGGTCGGCAAAGCCGGCGATCAGCAACCAGCGCAGCGTGGTCAGCGAGACAGCGGCCAGCAGCAGGCGGCGCGCGCCGAAGCGCGGCAACAGGCGCGGCATGATCAGGAAAACGCCGATTTCCGCCACTACACCCAGCGCCCAGAGCTGGCCGATCACGGCCGTCGAGTAGCCGTAGCTCTCCAGGTAGATGCTGAAGAAGGCATAGTACGGGCCGTGGCTGGCCTGCACCAGGAAACAGACCGCGAGCAGTGCCAGCACCACCGGGCGGCGCAGCACGTCACGCAGGCGCGCCTGGTCCAGCGGCAGATGGCCGGCGGCGGATTCCGGCACGACCAGGCTGCTCAGCCAGATCAGGATGAACACCACGGCCAGCACCTGCGGCAAGCGGTGGGTGCCGTACATATCGAGCATCGGACCCAGCGCCGCCACCGTGATAATGAAACCGACCGATCCCCATAGACGGATGCCGCTGTAGCGATGCGTTTCACCGCCCAGGTGATTCATGGTGGTGGCCTCGAACTGCGGCAGCGCGGCGTTCCAGAAAAAACTGAACGCGATCATGACCAGCGCCATCCACCAGAAACCACTAGCGAAGAACACACCCGTGAAGCTCAGTGCCGCCAGCAGCGAGGCACCGCGCACGATGGTCATGCGATGGCCGGTCGTATCGGCGATCCAGCCCCAGACGTTGGGCGCCACGATCTTGGTCGCCATGAGGATGGCGATCAGCTGACCGATCTGGGTGACGGAAAAATCCAGCGACTTGAGGTACAGCCCCCAGTACGGCACCAGGGCACCGAGCGAGGCGAAATAAAACAGGTAGAAACCGGACAGCCGCCAGTAGATCATGGCACGGGGTAATACAGTCCTGTCACCCGCCGTGGTGGCCGGGAATCCGCCGGATTCGGTACTGATCTACTGCGCCGGCGGGACAGCGGTCCGTATTCCGGATGCGCCGCGTTAAACAGCGGCAGCTGTTCTCCTCGAACGATTCGAAAAATGACCTCACGCTCCCGCCCGGCTCGCTACGATCCCCCAAATCCGGCCAACTCCTAGTCGGCCGCGCTGGCAGGCACCGCCGGCGTGGTCGAGGTCACATCCGGGTTCTGCGCACGGTGCCTCAGGACATGGTCCATCAGCACAATGGCCAGCATGGCCTCCGCAATCGGCGTGGCGCGAATACCGACACAGGGGTCATGCCGCCCCGTGGTAACCACCTCGACCGGCCGGCCCTCGACATCGACCGTGCGACCCGGGATGCGGATACTCGAGGTCGGCTTGAGGGCGATGCTGGCGAGGATGTCCTGGCCGCTGGAGATGCCACCCAGCACACCGCCGGCATGATTGGAGAGAAAGCCGTGCGGCGTGATTTCGTCACGGTGTGCGGTCCCTTTCTGCTCGACGCAGTCGAAACCGGCGCCGATTTCGACGCCCTTCACGGCATTGATGCTCATCATGGCGTGGGCGATATCGGCTTCCAGGCGATCGAAGATCGGCTCGCCCAGGCCGGCCGGGACCCCGCTCGCGACCACGTTGATCCGCGCGCCGATCGAGTTGCCCTCCTTGCGCAGGGCATCCATGTAGTCTTCCAGTTCACCGACCCGCGCGGGATCCGGCGCAAAGAACGGGTTCTGCCCGACCGCCTCCCAGTCCTTCAGTTCGAGGCGGATGGGCCCGAGCTGGGCCAGGTAGCCACGGATCCTGATGCCATAGCGCTCGCGCAGGTATTTTTTCGCGATCGACCCGGCCGCCACGCGCATCGCGGTTTCGCGCGCCGAGGAACGGCCGCCGCCGCGGTAATCGCGCAGGCCGTATTTCTGCTGGTAGGTATAGTCGGCATGGCCGGGCCGGAAGCGGTCCATGATGCCGGTATAGTCCTTGGACTTCTGGTCGGTATTGTGAATGAGCAGGCCGATCGGCGTGCCGGTGGTGCGGCCCTCGAACACGCCGGAGAGGATCTGCACGGCATCGGCCTCGCGACGCTGGGTGGTATGGCGGGACTTGCCCGGCTTGCGGCGGTCGAGGTCGGTCTGCAGGTCCGCCTCGGACAGCTCCAGCCCCGGCGGGCAGCCATCGACGATGCAGCCCAGCGCCGGTCCGTGACTTTCGCCAAACCCGGTTACGACAAACAGTTTTCCGAAGCTGTTACCAGACATCGCGATATTGTAGCGAGTCTTGTCGCGGGCGTCGCCACTTTCTTGTCCAGCGTGATATGCGCAGGCCTGCGGCCGACCCCAACAAGCGACGGGTTAAAGCCCTGTACGGCGCGACCGATAGGGTTTGTGTCCTTGCCTTTAATTGAACTTCAGGAGCACACCGTGGCACAACCGAACACACTCAGGGGCTCGCAGGTGGGCAACTATCTCGGCCAGCCGATCTTCGAAACCATCACCTCGCGGAACGGGACCTACATTTTCGACCGTATCGCGGAAAATATCGATGGCGAATTCCCGCTCGATCAGCTGAAAGAAGACGAGTTGCTGATCAGGCCGGGACTGATCTACCGTCCCGCACGCTGACTTCAGTCCGCACTGACATCCAGGCCCTCCCGGTGGGTCTGGTTGATCGTGTACAGCAGGCGGATGCACGGCAGTTCCTTGTCCGTGTATTTCTTCACCACGCGCATGAATGGCAGGTCGTGCCGGCCGAACTGGTAACTGCCGTCCGCCATTGCTGCGCGCATACCGCGCAACTCCTTCAGCAACACCTCGACGTAACCGAGATGGTGCTCGACCTCGTCGATGTCGAAGCCCGCCGCTTCCAGAATATCCTCGAGCTCGAGGATCGCCTGCCTGACCAGCGCGGCATACGCCTGCGCTGTACCGGGTCGTGTGCTCATGATGTTCTCTTCCTCACTGTTTGTCCCGGTCACTCCCGCGCCCGGCGACTGCCTGATCGAATACCGTCCGGTAGTGTTCCAGCTGCTTGCGCTCCAGCAGAAATACCCCCTCACCGCCAAAGGCGAAATCCAGCCACATGAACGGAACATCCGGGAACCGCGCCGCCAGGATGTCCTGGGTATTGCCGACCTCGACGACCAGGATGCCAGTCGTCGTCAGGTGAGACACCGCGTCGCGCAGGATACGTACTACGATATCAAGCCCGTCGTCCCCGGCCACCAGTCCGAGTGCCGGCTCGTGAAGAAATTCCGCGGCCAGTCCCTGCATCTCACCGCGCGGCACGTAGGGCGGGTTGGAGACTATGATGTCATAGTGCCGGCCATCAAGGGCCGAGAACACATCGGACCGCAGCACATCGATACGCCGCCCCAGGTCATGCCGATCGACATTGCATCGCGCCACCGCCAGCGCATCGATTGACAGGTCGGTCAGGGTAACGTGCGCCTGTGGAAAATAATGCGCGCAGGCAATGCCGATACAACCGCTGCCGGTGCACAGGTCCAGGATCTGCCCCACCCCGGCCGGATCCACCCAGGGCGTGAACTGCGCCTCGATCAGCTCGGCGAGCGGCGAGCGTGGCACCAGCACCCGTTCATCGACATGGAACGGCAGCCCGGCGAACCAGGCCTCTCCGGTGAGGTAGGCCGCCGGCTTGCGGCTCGCGACGCGCTGTTCCAGCAGGTCGATGGCCCGGGTCCGCTCGCCAGTGCCCAGCTCGCGATCGAGCACGTCATCGGGCTGCTCGTAGCCTATCTGTAGCGCATACAGCACCAGGCACGCGGCCTCGTCCAGTGCATTGTCGGTGCCGTGATAAAAACCGAGGTCCGACGCCTCGAAATAAGCGGCGCCGCGCTGAATAAGATCACGCGCGGTCTGTGCGGTATTCAGGGCGTTGTGGCTGACGGATACGCGAAAATCGGCTGCTGTCATGATGTATCGCTGCTGGCTATGTGGAATAATCGCGGCCCATGAACAACTTCAGCAATCCGGGCCGCATCCTGATGGCGGTGATTATAGCCGCAATTGCCGTTGGCGCCGGCATCTGGGCGGCACGCGTCTTGCTCGAGCCAGCGGCGCAGGTCGGCACCCTGTCAGCGACCCGCTTTCCGGTCGCGCGCCCCTTGCAGGCGTTTAAGCTGGTCGATCATAACGGCCAGCGCTTCGACAACCAGGCCCTGCAGGGGCACTGGACGTTCCTGTTCTTCGGCTACACCCATTGCCCGGATGTCTGCCCGACCACCCTGTCGGTGCTCAACACGGTCGCGCACCGGCTGGCCGACAGCGGCGCCAGCGCGCGTTTCGCCTTTATCACGGTCGACCCGCAACGCGACACACCGGAACAACTGGCCCGCTTCGTTACCTATTTCAATGGCGATTTCATCGGCGTCACCGGCGAGCCGGGCGCCATCGAGCAACTCACCAAACAGCTCGGCGTGCTGTTCATGCAGGTCAGTAGCGACCCCGACCCGGACAGCTACCTGGTCGATCATACCGCCAGCGTGTTCCTGATCGACCCGGACGGACGCTACCAGGCGGTATTCACGCCACCACTGGACGCCGCTGCCATCAGCGCTGATTTCAACACCATGCTCAAGGCCTACCCGTGAACGCAATCCGCCCCGCGCGAGAGCTTGCCAGACTCGTATTGTGCTGGTGTCTGGCCGGCATGGCACATGCCGATACCACCTTGCAGGTAGCCGATCCCTGGATCCGGGAAGCACCGCCCGCGGCCAGCGTGCATGCGGGCTACATGACCCTCGTGAATACCGGCACCGAGGCCATACTGATCGATTCGGTCAGCAGTCCGGACTTCGAGGGCGCGGAAATCCACCGCAGCTGGGTCGAGGAGGGTGTCGCGCGCATGCAGCCGGTGCGGCAGCTCGAGGTGCCGGCAACCGCGACGCTGGCACTGGAGCCCGGCAGTTATCACCTGATGCTGTTCGACGCCCGGCGTGCATTGCAGGAAGGTGACAGCGCCACCCTGTTGCTGCACCTGGCCGATGGCACCTGCATCCGCGTGACCGCCCCGGTCAGGCGCAGCACAGGCAGTGAACATCATCATCACCACTAGCCGGAGTTTCGCTGCATGACTGACCGCAAGGCCAGCCTGCCGGACAAGCTCAAGTCCTGGCCGCTGGCACTGCTACCCCACCAGCTGCTGTCGCACGCGGTTCGCCGTGCCACGCGCTGGCGCACGCCGTGGTGGAAAAACCTGCTGATCCGCACTTTTATCCGCCACTTCCATGTTGACATGAGTGAGGCGGAACAGCCGGATCCCGGCGCCTATGCAGACTTCAACAGCTTTTTCACGCGTGCCCTGCGCCCCGGCGTGCGTTCGCAGCCGGACGATATGGCCGCCATCGCCTGCCCGGTTGACGGTCGGGTCAGCCAGGCCGGCGCGATCACGGGTGACCGGGTACTGCAGGCCAAGGGACATGACTACTCGCTGACGGCCCTGCTCGGCGGCGATCCGGCCCGCGCCGCAGCGTTTGCCGAGGGTCAGTTCGCCACGCTTTATCTCTCGCCGCGGGACTACCACCGCATTCACATGCCCTGCTCCGGCACGCTGCTCTCGACCACCTACGTGCCGGGGCGCCTGTACAGCGTGGCGCCACATACCACGCGTGCCATCCCCGGGCTGTTTGCACGCAACGAACGCCTGGTCGCACTGTACGACACGCCCACCGGCCCGATGGCCATGGTGCTGGTCGGGGCGATCTTCGTGTCCTGCATGGAAACCGTGTGGGGTGGTATCGTCAACCCGCGGCACGGCATGGCGATGCAAACCACGCATTTCGATGCACCCGGCAGCACGCCGGTCAGGCTCGGGCGCGGCGCCGAAATGGGGCGTTTCAACATGGGTTCCACCGTGATCCTGGTCTACGGCCCGGGACAGGTGGCCTGGGCGGAGTCCCTGTCGCCCGGACAGGCCGTCCGGACAGGCCAGGTTATCGGTCACGGCCTGCCCGGATAACATCACTTCCTGTTAACCAAATCCGCGGTTCCGCGTTAGCTGTCATTGAGACAACCAACACAGGAGCTGCATCATGAAAATCCGGTCACTCATCAGTTCGACTCTGCTGGCCGCCAGTCTGGGCCTTGGCATCAATGCCCCGGCACAGGCGGATCACGGTAAATTCTCGCAACGGTTGCATGATCGGCATGATTCATGCCCGATATATTCCCGCAACCGGCACGACGGCAAGCATAATCAACACAGGTATCTGAAAACCAACTGGAGGTTGCATAGCTGGCGCCATCACGACAACGACGGCCACGACCGGCGCCATGATGGCCGGGGTCGCGATTATGACAGGCACCATGACGACCGGTACCGTGCTGACCGGGGTCGCGATTATGACAGACACGATGACCATGACAGGCAGCGCCGTCACTGAGACTCGCACCCGTCGTGCTTCGGGTATACTCGATGCCAAACGCGGCCATACGTCGATGCAGGGACGCATTGGCGGACCGGCCGTTACCTGGCCGGTGCTGACGCGCACCTACAGTCTGCACGAAACCGGCAGACCCACCACCCCGGGGACAGCCTTGGACAGATCGGCCAATAATAACCAGGCACTGGAGACATTCTTTGTCGAGCAGGAGGACAAGGCATTCTATGTTGCCTACGCGGCGCTCTGGGACAGGGAAGCGGCCATGGATGCCGTCCAGGACAGCATGCTGCGCCTGGTCCAGTATTACCGGCACAAGCCGGCAGAGGAATGGCCGGCCCTGTTTCGCACCATCCTCAACAGCCGGATCAACGATGTGCGTCGCAAGCGGCTGCTCGAGCAGGGCAAACACAAGCTGGTATCACTGACCGGCCTGTTTCGCGGCAAACGCGAGGATGAGCACGACAACACTGAATTCGAGTTACCGGCGCAGGAACGCGATGACGGGGTTAGCGCCCCGGAGGTCGAATACATCGCGCAGGAACTCAGGCAGCAGATCGCGCAGGCCCTGCAAGCCTTGTCAGAAAGACAGCGCCAGGTCTTCATTCTGCGCGAATGGCGTGGTATGAGTATTAACGAAACGGCCACGACGCTGGGCTGCTCGGAAAACACCATCAAGCAGCACCACTTTCGGGCCATGCGTGAACTGCGCAAACAACTGGCGGAGGTATGGGATTATGCACAGCCAACAACATCCTGACCGGGAACAACTGGATCGCCTGCGTGCCGGCCTGCTGGATGATTCGCCACAGGACAAGGCCCTGCTGGAAGCACATCTCGCAGCGTGTGACACCTGCCAGGCCCAATTCGGCAGCTGGGAACAGCTCGGGCCCGGCTCACTGGGCCCGGACCTCGAACCGGCCGCGCTCGGACGTGACCTGCGTGCGGCCAGGATGCTCGCCCTGGACAGCGGCACGCCGCGCCAGCGCCATGCCTTCGCACCCTACGCGACGGCCGCCCTGCTGCTGATCGCCGTCACGGTCGGGATCTGGACAGGCCAGCACTGGCTGCAGCCACAACAGCCACAGCTAACCGCCCAGGCGCCGCATGAAGTGCCCGATATCTACGAGGACCTGGACTTCTATCTCTGGCTGGCGGGCCAGCATGACTCCGAATCCGAGACACACAGTGACAACCCGAACAACACCTGACATGAAAGCACGCAACATCATCAGCGCCGCAATCCTCGCCGTGTATCTCGCCGGCGGGATGCAACCCGTACACGCCGACAACGACATTCCCTGGAACAGCCTGAGTCGGAGCGAACAATCCCTGCTCATGAAACACCAGGGTGGATGGACGAGCCTGAGCGGCAAGGAACAGCGCCGGCTGGTAAGTGGTGCAAGAAAGTACCTGGAGTTGCCGCCCGACCAGCGCAAGGCGGTCGAGGACAAGCGCAACCAGTACAAACGCATGTCCCCTGAAGAGCGGGAGCAACTGCGCGACAGATACAGCAAGCAGAAGAAATACCGCTAGCCCGCATTTCTCACCGGGATCCCGGAAGCTGGCGCACGACTGAAAGGACGCAGGAGGTAGAGCAACGCAGGGAGCAGTTGCCGAGGGCTCGTGTGACCGGGCGCCGCTCTGGAATGAAGGACCCGCTCGAGGCGCAGAGCAGGGGCCCCGGCGTAGCCGGGGATGCGACCGCCGGTGGGCGGAAGATCGCTTCGAACACCACCGCGGGTCTTCGCTCCACCGGGGGTCAGATCCCCACCGCTGCGCGGCGGGGCCCCTCTTCCGCCCCTCGAAGCGATGCAGCCGTAGCAACCACTTGAATGAAGAGGCCGCTCCCGGCTTCCTGCCTCCCGCGGCACTTGCACTTCCCTGTACATCGCAAGTACGGGTGCACGAGAACCAGTCAGGGCCGGGATAGGCGCCGCCC
The DNA here is from genome assembly GCA_963748215.1 of uncultured Gammaproteobacteria bacterium. GTDB lineage: Bacteria > Pseudomonadota > Gammaproteobacteria > UBA9214 > UBA9214 > UBA9214. The sequence continues at coordinate 661,187 of CAVVHS010000006.1, forward strand.
GATGACACACTGTTTGTTACTGAATGGGCATCACTTTCATGATGTAAATTCAGTATGTCCGTCAACAGCCGCCCGGTGAGAAATGCGGGCTAGGCCCGGCAGCGCCCGCACCGGGGACCGGGCCGGCGATACCGCGGGCCGACCATCTCTGGTATGCTTCGCTGCCATTTTCACGGGCACGCAGGCGACGCCATCATCATGCAACCCATGCTCAACATCGCGGTTCGCGCCGCACGCAATGCAGGCAATATCATCGTCAGGAGCCTGGACCGTCTCGACAGCCTTGCCATACATACCAAGGACCGCAACGATTTCGTGACCGAGATCGACCAGCATGCGGAACGCGAAATCATCGGCACCCTGCGCAAGGCCTTTCCCCGACACAGCATCCTGGCCGAGGAAAGCGGTACGCACGACGGTGACGAATACCAGTGGATCATCGACCCGCTCGACGGGACGACCAATTTCCTGCACGGATTCCCTCATTTCGCCGTCTCGATCGCCCTCCGCCACCGCGGCAGGCTGGAGCAGGCGGTGATCTACAATCCACTGAGCCAGGAACTGTTCACGGCCTCGCGCGGAGCAGGCGCACAGCTCAATGACCGGCGGATTCGCGTCAGTTCCCGCAAAAGCCTGGACGGTGCCCTGCTGGGTACCGGCTTCCCCTTCAAGACCCAGCAGTATCTCGACCCCTACCTCGATATGTTCCGTGCCCTGTTTCCGGAAACTGCCGGCATTCGACGTGCCGGCTCGGCGGCACTCGACCTGGCATTTGTTGCCGCCGGCAGGCTCGACGGTTTCTGGGAGATCGGCCTGAATATCTGGGACATGGCGGCCGGTGTCCTGCTGATCCAGGAAGCCGGCGGGCTGTGCAGCGATTTTGTCGCCGGTCACGACTACCTGGAGAACGGCAATCTGGTAGTTGGCAATCCGAAAGTGTTCGCCGAAATCCTCAAGGCCATCCGGCCGCACGTAACGCCCGAACTCGCCGCCCGTCACCTGCCCCTGCACCCGACCTGACGCAGGTCACGCTGCCTGCAGCCGTCCTACTCAAGCACCACATGCCGGTGCCGATGCCTTCAGGAAGGGGCCGATGTTGTGGCTGAACCTGAAGCGGTATCGGACCGAGCGAGGAACCCGGCATGCAGAACAGACAACAGGACAGAAGAATCAACGGCGCGGCACTGGAAATGATCATGCAGGATGTGCTGAGGGGCATGCAGGACTTTACCCGCGACGCCTGTTGCGGATGTCCTGCGACAAGCCTGGAAATTCTCGGTGTGGAGGACGCTGGCAATGCAGCGGTCCGGACCGCACAGGTGCTGCCGTTCCCGGCAGCACGCGGCAATATCTCCGGGGACTGAACCGCTTACCCGGCTGCCTGCCCGATCAGGGTTCCGCTCCGGTACTGCCCTCCTCCTGCGGCTTGCTGACCATCAGGTCCGCCTTGCTCACACCCAGCGCCAGGGCGATCGCGCTTGCCACGTATACCGACGAATAGGTGCCGACCAGGATGCCCAGGATCAGCGCCAGGGAGAAATTATGGATCGTTTCTCCGCCAAAATAGTACAGCGCCACCAGCACCAGCAACGTCGTCAGGCCCGTCATGATAGTGCGCGACATGGTCTGGTTGATGGCGGTATTTATGATATCGTATGAGCTGGCCTTGCGGATGCGGCGGAAATTCTCTCGAATACGGTCATAGACCACGATGGTGTCATTGAGCGAATAACCGATCACCGCCAGTATGGCCGCCAGGACCGTCAGGTCGAATTCGTACTGTAAGAACGAGAAGATCCCCAGAATAATAACCACGTCGTGCGCGGTGGCTATGATGGCCCCCGGGGCAAAACGCCACTGGAAGCGCACGATAATATAGATAAAGATGCCGATCAGGGCATAGAGCATCGCCAGGCCGCCCTGCTCTGCCAGTTCCTTGCCGACCTGCGGACCGACGAATTCCACGCGGCGCATTTCGACGGCCGGGTTCTGTACCCGCAGGGCCTGCATGGCGGTCTCACTGAGTTGCGCGCTTTCCTTGCCGGGTTCCGGGGCGAGCCGGATCAGCACATCGGTGGAGGTACCGAAATGCTGCGCCTCGGCCTGCGGGAATCCGCCTTCGGCCAGCGTTGTGCGTATATCCTCGAGCACCACCGCTTCCGGATAACTGACCTCGAGCAGGGTGCCACCGGTGAAGTCGATACCGAAGTTCAGCCCGCGCGTGGCCAGCGACCAGACCGTCAGCAGCACCAGCAGGATGGATGTCGCGCCAACGATATAGCGTATCTTCAGGAAATCGACGTGATAGGTTTTCTTGAACATTTCCATGATGGTCGTCCTCGCGCCGCTAGATCATGAGCCGGGCGTTGCGGCGCCCGCCGTACAACAGGTTGATGACCGCGCGCGTTCCCATGATCGCGGTGAACATGGATGTGAGAATGCCGATGGAGAGCGTCACGGCGAAGCCCTTGACCGGGCCGGTACCGAAACTGAGCAACACGACAGCGGCGATCAGGGTGGTGATATTGGCATCGGCAATGGTCGAGAAGGCCTTCTCGTAGCCGGCCTGGATACTGGCCTGCGGGCTGTTGCCGTTGCGCAGTTCCTCCCGGATGCGCTCGAAGATGAGCACGTTTGCATCGACCGCCATACCCACGGTAAGCACGATACCGGCGATACCCGGCAGCGTAAGCGTTGCCTGCAGCATCGACAGCACTGCCACGGTGAGTATCACGTTCAGGGCCAGCGCCAGGTTCGCGACCACGCCGAACACACGGTAGTACGCCGCCATGAATACCAGCACCAGACAGAAGCCGATCAGCACCGACTTGAAGCCCTGCTCGATGTTGTCCTTGCCCAGGCTCGGTCCAATGGTACGTTCCTCGATGATCTCGATCGGCGCAGCCAGTGCACCTGACCGGAGTACCAGCGCCAGCTCATGCGCCTCTTTCGGACTGTCCAGCCCCGTGGTCTGGAAACGCTTGCTGAACACTTCGCGGATGGTCGCAACACTGACGACCTCCTCGACCTTGACGGCCTTCTTGACCGGCACACCGTCGACCAGCACGGTTTCCGTGCGGTTCTCGATAAATACCACGGCCATGGGCTTGCCGACGCTCTCCTTGGTGAACTTCAGCATGCTCCTGGCACCCTTGGCGTCCAGGGTGACCGACACCATCGGTGACCCGCTTTGCGGATCGAAGCCGGAGCGGGCATTGATGATCTGGTTGCCGGTCGCGATGACCGATTTCTTCAGCAATACCGGGGTGCCATCGCGCTCGTAGTACAATCGCGATCCCGCCGGCACCTTGCCGGCCACGGCCCGCTCGACGTCATGTTCGATGTCCACGGCACGGTATTCCAGTGTTGCCGTGGCACCGAGAATACGCTTGGCCTGGGCGGTATCCTGCACGCCGGGCAACTGCACGACGATACGCTGGCTGCCCTGCTGCTGGATCACGGGCTCGGCAACACCGAGCTCGTTTACGCGGTTGCGCAGGGTCAGGATATTCTGCTGCAGCGCAAAATCCTGGATCTCCCTGACCTCCTGCTCGGGCGGCCTGACCCTCAGGCCGGTCTTGCCTGCGTCGGCCAGAGGTTCGACGACCAGCGCGGGGAAATCCTTTTTGATGGCACTGCGCGCCGCATCGGCATCCTGCTGCTCCCTGAACTCGATACGTACCGAGGATTGCTCCGGGCGCAGCACGGTATAGCGCAACTTTGCCTCTCGCAGCAGGGTACGAAAGTCGTTCGCGTAACTTTCGAGTGCCTGCTTGAAGGCCGCGCCCATATCCACCTCGAGCAGGAAGTGCACGCCGCCGCGCAGGTCCAGGCCCAGGTACATGGGCTGGGCATTCAGGCTTTGCAGCCAGGCAGGTGTCGTCGGCGCCAGATTGAGCGCCACGACATAGTCGTTGCCGAGGGTCGCCTTGACGAAATCAACCGCTTTCAGCTGGGTCTCGGTATCATCGAAGCGCACCAGTATCCGGCCGGCGTCGAGATCCGCCTGTTTCACCGCAATGCCGGCCTTTTCCAGCGTGGCGGTCACACTGCGGATCACCGATTCATCGACCTCGGCCCTGCGCGTACCGGATATCTGCAGGGCAGGGTCCTCGCCAAACAGGTTGGGCAATGCATAGATCATACCCACCACCAGGACAAGGATGATGAGCAGGTATTTCCAGAGCGGGTACCGATTCATAGTCTTCAGTTTCCTGTGCGGCCTTACAGCCCCTTGATGGTTCCCTTGGGCATGAGGTTTGCGACCGCATGACGCTGCACCTTGACGGTGACACCTTCGGTAACATCCAGTTCGATGAAATTGTCGCCCACTTTCGAAATACGGCCCAGCAGGCCGCCGTTGGTGACCACCTCGTCACCCTTGGCCAGAGCCTGGACCATCATCTTGTGCTCCTTCGCCTTCTTGGACTGCGGACGTATCAGCAGAAAGTAGAATACGACAAAGATAAAGATCAGCGGCAGAAAACTCATCAGGGCGTCACCCTGGCCCTGCGGCGCCGCCGCCAGTGCGTCATTAATAAAGAAATCCATGTCTGCTCCTCAAAATCATGCGGTTCTGTTCGTCCGGAGGCGGCACCTGCTCATGCCGGCGACCGGTCAAACCAGCGCATTATGGCACAGCGTCGCGCCCGGCGTAAAAATCCCTGCGGAACTCATCCAGGGCCTGCCGCTCGATAGCCGCCCGCAGGCCGGCCATCAGGTCCTGGTAGTAGGTCAGGTTATGGATGGTGTTCAGCCGCGCGCCCAGGATCTCGTTGCACTTGTCCAGGTGGTGGAGGTAGGCCCGGCTGAAATTCCGGCAGGTATAACAACAGCATGAGTCATCCAGCGGGCTTGTGTCCGTGCGGTTTGCGCTGTTGCGTATCCTGACCACGCCGTTGCGCACATACAGGTGGCCATTGCGTGCATTGCGCGTGGGCAGGACGCAGTCGAACATGTCGATGCCGTGGCAGACGGCCTCCACGATATCCCCGGGCGTCCCCACGCCCATCAGGTAGCGCGGCGCGGTGGCCGGCATCTGCGGCATGATCCGCGCCAGCACGGCCTCGCGTTCCGCCTTGCCCTCGCCCACCGACAGTCCGCCCAGCGCATAGCCGTCGAAACCGATATCCACCAGCCCGGCCAGCGATTCCGCACGCAGACCGGGATACATCCCGCCCTGCACGATCCCGAACAGGGCGGCGGGATTGTCGGCGTGCGCCACGCGGCTGCGCCGCGCCCAGCGCAGCGACAGCTCCATCGACTGCCGCGCCTCGTCCTCGGTGGCCGGGTACGGGGTACATTCGTCGAAGATCATCACGATATCGGCGCCCAGTTCGCGCTGCACCTCGCATGGACTCCTCGGGCCCGAGGAACACCTTGTCCCCGTTGACCGGCGAGCTGAAGGTCACGCCCTGCTCGGTAATCTTGCGCAGGGCACCCAGGCTGAATACCTGGAAGCCGCCGGAATCGGTCAGGATGGGTCCGTCCCAGTGCATGAAATCGTGCAACGTGCCGTGCTGGCGGATGATACCGGTGCCTGGCCGCAGCATCAGGTGAAAGGTGTTGCCGAGAATGATTTCGGCGCCGGTGGTGCGCACTTCCTCGGGCGTCATCGCCTTGACCGTGCCATAGGTGCCCACCGGCATGAACGCCGGTGTCTGCACCGTGCCGCGCGCGAACTCGAGTGCCCCGCGCCGCGCCGCGCCGTCAACATGGATTGTGGTGAAGTTCACGCCACTCCAGGCTCCGCAGCCAACGCATCCCGGGCCGAGATGAACATGGCGTCGCCGTAACTGAAAAACCGGTACCCGTTAGCTATGGCATGCCGGTAGGCGCGCATAATGCGCGCGTGACCGGCAAAGGCACAGACCAGCATCAGCAGGGTCGATTCCGGCAGGTGAAAATTCGTCAGCAGGGCATCCACCGTCCGGAAGCGATAACCCGGCCGTATAAACAGGGCTGTCTCGCCCTGGCCGGCTTCGAGCCGGCCGTTTCTGAACGCCGACTCCAGGGTGCGCACTACCGTGGTTCCGATGGCGATCACCCGTCCACCGCGAGCTCGTGCGGCAGCGATCCGCTCGCAGGTCGCGCTGTCGAGTTCGTAGGTTTCGCGGTGCATCACGTGCTCGTCCAGATTGTCCACGCGTACCGGCTGGAAAGTCCCGGCACCCACGTGCAGGGTCACGAAGACCGTCTCGATGCCCCTGTCGGCGAGCCGTTGCATGATGGCCGCATCGAAATGCAGCCCGGCCGTCGGCGCCGCCACCGCGCCCGGCCTGTCGGCATAGACCGTCTGGTAGCGTGCATGATCCTCCGCCTCGTCCGGGCGCCGGATATAGGGCGGCAGCGGTATGTGTCCGTGGGCCTCCAGCAGCTCCAGTACCCCGACACCCTCAGGAAAGGACAATTCGAACAGGTCACCGGCACGCCCCGTCACTTCGACCTCAAAGGCGTCGGCCAGGCACAGGCGGCTGCCCGCGCGTGGCGGCTTGCTGGCGCGCACGTGTGCGCGCACCTTGTGGGGAGCGACTATACGCTCCACCAGCACCTCCACGCTGCCGCCGGTATCCTTGCTGCCCAGCAGCCGTGCCGGTATGACCCGGGTGTTATTGAACACCACGATATCCTCCGGTTGCAGCAGGTCCGGAAAATCGCCAAAGCGGCAATCCTCGAGCCCGTCGTTACGCGGGTCGATGCACAACAGGCGGCTGTCGCTGCGAACCGGACAGGGTCGCAGCGCAATCAACTCCGGCGGGAGGTCATAGCTGAAGTCCAGACGATGCATGGCGCGGCATGTTAGCACAGGATTTAGTGCCCGCCGCTTGCCCGTATGCCCGGATTCCCCGATACTAGCGGGCCTTGCCGGCAGCATGCCGGCACCCGATGCCGAGGTGGTGAAACTGGTAGACGCACTGGACTCAAAATCCAGCGGAGGCAACTCCATGCGGGTTCGATTCCCGCCCTCGGCACCACATCACCGGCCCGAAGCGGATATTCAGCGCGACACGGGCACCAGCCACGCAAACACGAGCGTCGCCAGCAACAGCGTCAGCAGCAGTGTTCGCGTGCGTCCGGATTTTGTGCTGTCATGCGGTTCGAGCCCCTGAAAACCGAACATGTAACTGTCGATCATGCGTAAGTTATCTTCGCGCCTGCGGTCAGTGCCGGCACGCCGTTCACTGGCAGCCGTATTGCACCGGGGACAGGTATCGCGCCGCCTGTCGGTGCTGCGTTCGTCGACCTGCATGCGTGCCTCGATGTAGCGCTGATAATCCTCCCAGCTGGACAGGTTCAGCATCTCGTGCGGCAGCAGCCCGGTCAGCACCCTGGCATCCGACCAGGACGAGCGGTCCCTGCTCAGCTCGTCCTCGAGACGTATGCGGCCGAGCAGGATGTGGCGGGTGACTTCTGCAGCCGGGAAAGGCCCGCGCACCACGCCTTCACGGCGTGTGTACCATTTGTCAGTGTCTCCCCGCCGTTTCATGTGTGCGCCGCGTGCGGCCCTCAGTCACTCAGCCATTCCCCCATGCGCGCGCGCAGGCGAATCAGCGCCTGGCCATGTATCTGGCAGACTCGCGATTCGCTGACGCCCAGGATTTCGCCGATCTCGCGCAGGTTCAGCTCCTCGTCGTAATACAGCGCCATCACCAGCCGCTCGCGTTCCGGCAAGCCCTTGATCTCGTCGGCAAGGCCCTGCTTGAAATCGCTCTTCTGCAGGTTTTCCAGGGGTTGATCGATATGCCGTCCGGACTGCGGCATCCCCTCTTCGCCCAGCATGCCGGGATCCTCGAAACTGAAAATACGGCAACCGGTCGAGTCCTGCAGGATCTTGTGATATTCCACGAGGCTGATGTCCATCACCTCGGCGACCTCGACATCACGCGCGTCCCGGCCCTTCTCGTTCTCTATCTTGCGCACTGCCTCGGCAACCTCCCGGGCCTTGCGATGTACCGAGCGGGGCGTCCAGTCGGTACGCCTGATCTCATCAAGCATGGCGCCGCGAATACGGATGCCGGCATAGGTTTCGAAGCTCGCACCCTGTTCGGGGTCGAATTTTCTGGAGGCCTCGATCAGCCCGATCATGCCGGCCTGGATCAGGTCGTCTGCCTGGACACTGGCGGGCAACCGGCTCATCAAATGATAGGCGATCCGCTTGACCAGTGGTTCGTGCAATACAACCAGTTCGTTGCTTGATGCAAATTCAGCTGCCGCCTTAGCTGCGTTACCTTTCATGACCTCACCTCCATATCCCTGTTTTCGTTCTGAATGAGACGTTCAACAAAAAACTCGAGATGGCCGCCCGCATACTGCTGGCGCGGCCATTTCATGATCTGCCTGGCAAGATTCTTCAGTGCCATGGCGGAGCGACTGCGGGGAAACGCACTCAGTACGGTCTGGCGCTGTGCGATCGCACGCTGCAGGCATTCATCGCGCGGCACGTAGCCGCAACAGGACAGCACCATGTCGTGATTGTCGTTAAAATGCCCGAATAGCCATGCAAACAGCTCGCCAGCCTCGGTCGCGGATGCGACCATGTTCGGCAATACATGGAAACGTGCGATCCCGTGCGCCCTGTACAGCGTGTCGATCAGCGCCACCGCGTCCCTGATCGAGGCCGGTTCGTTGCAAATCACCACCACGATATCGGTCGCCGCGCGACAGAAACTGGTGACGATCTCGGAGATTCCGGTTGCCGTGTCTATAACGAGTGCATCGATCGGTTCGTCGAGGTCGCTGAATGCGCGCATCAGGCCCGTGCATTCATTCATGCCGAGTTCGGCGAGTTGCTTTTCCCCGGATGCGGCGGGTATCAGCCGCAAGCCGCCCGGGCCATTCGTCAGGATATCCCCGAGCGACTTGTTGCCATTGAGCACGTCATGCAGGGTGAACTCGACTTCGAGACCGAGCAGCGCATCGATATTCGCCATGCCGAGATCGGCATCCAGCAACAGGGTCCGCTGTCCCTCGCTGCTCAGCGCCTGCGCGACATTGAGGGCAATGCTGGACTTGCCGATGCCGCCCTTGCCGCCGGTGAACGCGATAACCTGTACCGGCGGATGCATGGCAGGTTTGACGGGGTCACCGCTGCGGCCAAGTTTGATATCAGCGAACTGCATGGTGTTTCCCGCGGCGGGTCTGGATAGAAAAGGTCATTTGCATCTGCGCTACCTGTTGCTGATTCAGGGATGAGTTCTGCATGCAACAGTGATAGCAACTTGCGTACCAACATCTCCGACAGACGACAAATGCGTCCGCTGTCGATATAACTACATGTATTAGAATGGAATTCTTTCTATCAGTTTGCGGGGGTATTTTTCGGAATTACGTCACATTTTTGACTTTTTAGCCGGGAATGACAGCAAAATGACTTATTGACGCCGGCGGTGGGGATGTCTCGCCCGCATTTCTCACCGGGCGGCTGTTGACGGACATAATGAATGAAATCATGAGAGTGATGCACATTCAGCAACAAACAATGTGTCATCGGGCGATGCCTATCCCGGTGAGAAATGCGGACTAGCTTGCCTGGACGGCAAGCAACGGGACGGGGCAACCCGCGCAGGCAGGACTACAGCGGCAAGCGGTCCGTACCGGAGATAAGCGAGGTGAACAGATCTTCCGCCAGGGGACGGCTGATGTGGAAACCCTGGGCTGCATCACAACCCAGGCTGATCAGCAGGTCCCAGGCCCTGACATTCTCGACACCCTCGGCAACCACCTTGAAACCCAGGTTATGCCCGAGATCGATGATGGTACGGACGATCGCAACGTCCTGCTCGTCGAAGGCAATGTCCATGATGAAGGACTGGTCTATCTTGAGCGTGTCGATCGGCAGGGTTTTCAGGTAGGACAACGACGAATAGCCGGTACCGAAATCATCGATGGCAATCGTGATACCCATGTCATTCAGCCGGTTCAGTACTTCCGACGCACGCTCTATATCCTGCATGAGCGTGGCCTCGGTGATTTCGATCTCGAGGCAGTCACCCTCGACATCCGCCTCGCGCAATGCCCATTTGATCTTGTCGAACAGGCGCGGATTCTGGAAAGACCGGGCTGAAACGTTCACTGACACCGGGATGTCCAGCCCCTCGTGCTTCCACTGCCGGCACTGCCGCAGTGCGGTAACGAGCACCCAGTCGGTAATCGGGGTAATCATGCCCAGTTGCTCGGCGACCGGAATGATGCGTTTCGGCATGACCGTTCCCTCGACCGGGTGATCCCAGCGCAGCAGCGCCTCGGCGCCGACAATCCTGGATGTCTGCAGTTCGACCTGTGGCTGGTAATGGAGTGTGAACTCGTTGTTGTCGATCGCCGCCCTGATCTGTCCGGAGTAATGCAATTGCTGGGCGGCAGTGACGTCGTTCGCCGGATCGTAGTACTGGTATGGCAGGCCGTTGCGTTTCGCCCTCTGCATTGCGCTCTCGGCATGGAGGAGCAGCGTTTCCTCGTTATCGCCATCACCGGGAAAGCAGGAGATGCCCAGTGTCAGACTGACCCACAACTGCTTCTCCTTGTAGGCAAAGGGGATATCGAAGGAATCCAGTATCTTGGTGATTACCCGTTCGGTCGCTTCGTTGATATTGTGTACCGGCTGCAACAGGATGCCGAACTGGTCACCCCCCAGTCTCGACAGTGAGTCGGACTCCCGCACGATGGATTTCAGGCGTTCGGAAATATTCCTCAGCAGGATATCGCCGACATTACGACCCAGCGTATCGTTGTACATCTTGAACTGGTTGATATCGATAGAAATCACGACCACCTGTGAACCGGGCGCGCGACGCGCGGTAGCCAGGGCCATATTCAGGTGATCGGTCCACAAGGCGCGATTCGGCAGACCGGTCAGATCATCGGCGGTAGCAAGCTGTTGCAGTTGCCTGCGCTCCGCCACCTGCTTGTGGATGTCCTCCAGCACGCAATGCACGATTGCCGGGCGCCCCTGGCTGCCGGCAGCCGGGTACAGCGCTACCCTGTGCCAGTGTGCCTCGGTACCGGCCAGGGAAATGCGCACCTCGACCTGGCGACTGCTGCCATTGACGGCATCCTGCCAGGCAGAGAGCAGCAGCTTTCCATCCTCGGCGTGTGTATCCGACAGGCACGGGAACGGGCAATCCATGACACTGTCGTAGAGCACACGCAGGGGATAGCTTGCATAGCTGACGGTGTTTGTACGTACATCCACGCTCCACAGGAAATGCGGGATCCCGGCCAGCAGGTCCTCAACACGTCCGAACCGGCCGGTTTCATGAACAAGCTCTCCTCGCAGTTCGTTGCCTGCACTGGTCCAGTACCCTTCGAGCGTCAATCCCAGGTCGTGCAGCAGCATGCGAATAAGCAGGGACTCCAGGGCCTTGCGTTCCTCATCCGGCATGACCAGCGTGGGCAACAGGCCGCGCAGGTAATCAATGAACAAATAATAGGCACCGATGACCCACGCCGGCTTGATGCGATGCTCCAGATGTACCCTGCCGTTCTCCAGCAGGGTGTCCACACGATCCCTGAGATCAGCCGAGGCGATGGAGTTCAGCAGATTCTGCAGCTCGCTACGGGCGAACAGGCCGACATCGCCGCCAGCCCGTTCATGCGCATAAAGCACATCCGCTATGTCGGGATTATCGAAAAGATAGTTGTAGAAATGTTCGGCAAAACCTGCAGCTGCCGCGACCAGCGTTGCATGATGGGCATGAAGCAGGCCGCGATCTTCGACTGTAAGGCGAAACAGGTAATTGTAATCCTTTGCCAGCAGGTCGCGAGCAGCACGCTGATGCAGGCTTGCTGCATCCTGCACACCGGTTCTGCGCCCCCTCTCTTTCTTCTTCACAGACATCGTGTGATTGCGGTTGGTGTTATTATCCGGATGGCATCAAGACAGCACTGCCATCGACCGTTCCGTACGCAGGCGCACATCCTCGTCCGTACCCGGCAATGGCGGCCGGCCGGCAACAGGCAATTCCAGATGATGCGCGTGCTGCTGGACTTGTTATTCCAACGATGTTTTTATTGTTTCAAGCGTGCCTGAATCTAGCACAGGGTCGCGTGCAAATAAAGTGCGCCCGCTTGGGCGGGCCGCTACCAACGTCAATTCAGTCGGCGCGACAGGTGTGTTGCGAGACAGACCGGCCTGCGCGGTCGTCAGGCCTGTCTCTGCATGCCGTACTTGCGCAGTTTTTCGACCAGCGTGGTCCTGCGCATACCCAGCCGCTTGGCTGCATGTGCAACCACACCGCCGGTATCGGCAAGCGCCTGCTTGATGTAACTGACCTCGAGGTGGCTGAGGTGTTCCTTGAGATTCATTCCATTACGTGGCAGTCGTGGATCGAGATCATCCGCCGTCAACTGCGATCCGACCAGCGCATCCAGGAGCTGTTCGGACGGCTCGCCATCGCTGTTGCGGAACTTTTCCGGCAGATCGCCGGCATCGACGACACCGAACGGATGCAGAATGGCCAGTCGCTCGACAAGATTCGCCAATTCCCTGACATTGCCCGGCCAGCTGTATTGGCAAAGCGCGTAGATCGCACCCGGCGACAGCCTGACCGAGCCGCGATTCTCGTACTCGATACGCCGCACCAGCTCGTTCACGAGCAGTGGAATGTCCTCCACCCGTGCCGACAGTGACGGCATCTCGATGGGAAACACATTCAGGCGATAGAAAAGGTCTTCGCGAAACTCGCCTTTGACAATCGCCTCTTCCAGATTCTTGTGAGTGGCGGCAATGATGCGTACATCGGACGTCAGCGAATGATTGGAACCTACGCGTTCGAAGGTGCGTTCCTGCAGCACGCGCAGGATCTTGACCTGCATCTGCAGGGTCATGTCGCCGATCTCGTCCAGAAACAGCGTGCCACCCTCGGCCATTTCAAAGCGACCCTGACGGTCGTTGATAGCACCGGTAAATGCGCCTTTCTGATGACCGAACAGTTCGGATTCCAGCAAGTCACCGGGAATAGCGCCGCAGTTGACCGGCACGAACGGCTTGTCACGCCGCGAGGAATAATAGTGAAGATTCCTGGCAACCACTTCCTTGCCGGTGCCGGACTCTCCCAGTATCAGGACGTTCGCATCGCTGTCGGCCACCTGCTCGATCAGCTTGCGCACATGCTGGATCGCCCGGCTGCTGCCAACGAGACTGCGGAACAGATCCACCGGACGCTGGCTGGAACCGGACGTGCGCTGTGAGTCAGCGAACACCTCAGCCTGGTGCAGCGCGCTGGTCAGCTGGGCATAATTCACCGGCAACTCGAGCCGGCCGAGAATGCAGGATCCCGTGTCGATGGTGACCGTGGGTTCCCTGCCCTTTCTTGACAGCAGATAGATAGGCAGGTGTTCGTCGTACTGGTGGATCTCGCCCAGCAGGCTGGAGAGCATCTGGTCGGAGCCGCAGGAACCTACCAGCACGGCGAGGATATTCTCCTCGTCACCGGCGACCGATTGCCAGTCCGCGCAACTGGTCACCTGTAGCGGCGTGTAATTGATGAATTTCAGGACGGCTTGCAGCTCATTGCCGATAGCTTCATCAGCATCAATAACAAGTACCTTGGGTTCTGTATGCATTCGATTTCCCGCTCGAATATCGTTATCGGCAGGGGATTATTATAAAAACCCGAGCATTATTAAAGTTATTTTTTCCCCCCTTCATATCATGTGGATGTTAACCATGGAAGCAAGGCATGTCAAAGCAATGTCGGGCGCATCGTATACGCGCCGCAGGAAACGCCTGAACTATCTGCACACGACTGATTTCATCCATGTTTTTTCTGTGAATCAGCGAATCGCACAGCGCCCGCGTAGCGGGTGCCGGCGCCCTGCCCCGGCGATAGGTCCTCCCGCCTGCGAATACCCCGCAACGGGGGCTTGCCCGTCGACTGGCTGCCGCGAGCGCTGGCGTTGCGTCGCGGAGACGGCAATCATCCGCTTTGTGCGCGATGCCGCAAAAACCGCCTCAATTCGGGCAACTCCACGGACGATAGTCCTATTGAGTCAGGCAGCTCGTCCTGGCGCGGAACTGGAATACCGACAACAATATTTTGGATTAACCTTAAATGATGCCAGATCAGCACTCCGTCACACCCGATATCGACGTCCGGCGCGTCCAGCTCCTGCGCACCCGGATCGAGGATGAAGCCTATACCGTTAACCCGCGGCAAATTGCAGACAAGATCATCGACCTGGAAGCTGCACTGTTTCGCCGCCGCACGCATCCCTCGTAACACGCCGCCACACCCGGCAAGCAGCCACCGCACCAGGGGAAGGCAGGTGCAACAACGCCCGCAGACGCGGGCGTTGTCGTTTGGTGCCCCGGAGACGACTCGAACGTCCGACCTGGCGCTTAGGAGGCGCCTGCTCTATCCAGCTGAGCTACCGGGGCGTGGGTGATGTCCTGAAAGTGGTGGAGCCGAGGAGGATCGAACTCCCGACCTCTTCATTGCGAACGAAGCGCTCTCCCAGCTGAGCTACGGCCCCTCTGAATAATCTGGTGTCCGGTTATGAATCTACAGCAGCCGTCACGCCCGGTGGTCCATTCTAGCACTGGTGCAGGGGCGGCTGCCAACGCTGCACATTCACCCGGCCCGCCGGCAAGTACCTGCCCCGGGGAGCCGTCAGCCGGGCTAGACCTTGCGCCGTGCGCTGATGACGTTGGGCAACTGGCTGATTTTGGTCAGTACCCGGCTGAGCTGGCTGATATCCCTGATTTCCAGGGTCAACATCATGCGCGCGATGCCGTCATGTTCATCGGTCGACGTATTGGCACCGCTCAGGTTGATTTTCTCGTTGGACAGCAGCGCGGTGATGTCGCGCAGCAGGCCGGACCGGTCATACGCCTCGACCATGATATCGACCTGGTAGGCACGATCCGCTGACAGACCCCAGTCAACCTCGATCAGTCGTGCGCGATCATCGCCCTGCAAGCGCAGGATGTTGCCGCAATCCTGCCGGTGCACGGTCACACCACGACCGCGCGTGATATAGCCGACGACGGGATCGCTGGGTACCGGCCGGCAACAGCGCGCCATCGTGGTGAGCAGGTTACCCACACCCTGAATACTGATGCCTTCGTCGAGATTGTCATCCGTTCGCCTGGCGGCGCGCTGACTGCGTGGTCGCAGCATTTCGCCCTGCGGCACCAGATCGTTGACGGCATTGGCCAGCTGGGCGGTGGAAACATCCCCGCTGCCGAACGCTGCGAGCATATCATCGGCCTTGCGAAAACCGAGTCGCTCGGCGATCCGGTCAACCGGCAGGCTGGACACGCCCAGCCGGTGCAGTTCGCGATCGAGGATGCCACGGCCGCCGCTGATGTTGTGTTCGTAGTCCTGGTGCTTGAACCAGGCGCGCACGCGCGATTTCGCGCGCGAAGTCACCAGGTAACCCTGATGTGTGTTCAGCCAGTCCCGGCTGGGCTTCCCCTGCCGCGTCGTGAGCACCTCGACCTGTTCACCGTTCCTGAGCTGGTAGGTCAGCGGTACGATGCGGCCGTTCACCTTGGCGCCCCGGCATCGATGACCGATTTCGGTATGTACCGCATAGGCGAAATCGAGCGGCGTCGCGCCCTGCGGGAGATCGATAATCCTGCCCTGCGGTGTCAGCACATAGACCCGCTCCTGAAAGGCCTCGGACTTGAAACGGTCAACGAAATCGTGCGCGCTGTGCTCCTCGTCCTTCCACTCCAGCAACTGGCGCAGCCAGGCGATTTTTTCCTCGTAGCCGGCGTCGAATCCGCTGCCTTCCTTGTAGCGCCAGTGTGCCGCGACACCCAGCTCGGCATGCCGGTGCATGTCATAGGTCCGGATCTGCACTTCGAGGGTACGGCCTTCCGGACCCACCACCGCGGTATGCAGTGACCGGTAGAGGTTCTCCTTGGGATTGGCGATGTAGTCATCGAACTCTCTGGGTATGTGACGCCAAAGGCCGTGCACGACTCCCAGCGCCGCGTAGCAGTCCTTTTCCTCATCGACCAGGATACGCACCGCCCGCATATCGAAAACCTGGTCGAAATCGATGTGCTTGCGCTGCATCTTGCGCCAGATGCTGTTGATATGTTTGGGACGGCCGGAGACCGTCGCCTTGATCCCCGCCTTTGCCAGCTCGGTACCCAGGGTATCGATCACGCGCTGGATATAGCCTTCCCGGTCTGCGCGCTTCTCGGCCAGCTGCTTTGCCAGCGATTGATAGGCTTCCGGTTCGAGGTAGCGTAATGCCAGGTCCTCGAGCTCCCACTTGATTTGCCAGATACCCAGGCGATTCGCCAGTGGTGCATAGATCTCGCGGGTTTCGTGCGCGATCCGTTGCTGACGCGCACTGTCCAGATGCTGCAGTGTACGCATGTTGTGCAGGCGGTCGGCGAGCTTGATCAGCACGACGCGCACATCGTCGGCCATCGCGAGCAACAGCTTGCGCAGGCTCTCGGCCTGTTGCTGCTGCTTGCTGTCGGACGAGATCGACTGCTGGAAATCACCGATCCGTTCCATCTTGGTGACGCCGTCGACCAGTTTCCCGATGACCGCACCGAAATCCCTGCCGATGTCGTCCAGGGTAATGTCGGTGTCCTCGACGACGTCGTGCAGGATCGCGGCTGCCAGCGTCTCGTAATCGAGGTTCAGGCCGTCGAGGATCTCGGCAACCGACAGCGAGTGCTGGTAGTAAGGTTCGCCGGAAACCCGTTGCTGCCCGTGATGGGCGTCGCGCGCCAGCTGTGCGGCCCTGGCGAGCACCTGCTGCTGCGGCCCGGGGCGATCCGCCAGCAACACGTCCAGTCGCTGCTGGAACTGCATGGCCTCAGCATGCCCGGGAGATTGATTCTGCACCTGTTCTGTCATGGGTGTTGTATTGCCAGCCGCCTCACACACAATGGATCGACGGCTTTCTGGCGTGATACGCGCCGGATCCGTAACGGCACGGCAATGCCGGCCCTTACAAAGGATATCCATAAGTATATGATTATTCAATATGTTTACAACAGGAAACCTGTTGACAGAACAATCCGGCAAGAAAAAAGGCTGCCCCTTGGCAGCCTGTATGGATGTTACCGCACCTGCCCGGGCGTGTTGACCGGCCGTCAGCGTTGCGCCGATCCGCGTGGGTCGGGTGACGCCTGCGGCGGGGTGGCCTTGCCGGATTCGACAACCGACAGCGACGCAACCGTGCCGGGCGGCACTGCCGCCACCTTGCCGGACGGGTCGGTGAACGCATCGTTCAGCGTCTGTACATAGCGGTTGGCATCGGCGACGACGCGGTGCAGACGCTTGCGGCTGCCCTGCCCCCAACCGACCGGATGCTTCATGAATATACTCAGCCAGGGCCTGGTGTTGAACAGGAAGGCCCGCGTCAGGCGATTGCGGTAGAGTCCCGGGGCAACCTGCCTCGCGATCTGCTTTACGACATGACCGGCCGCAAGCTTGCGCACCTTGAAGTGCAACCAGGCAAACACACCGATAAACACCGCGATGAACACCACCATGCCAACCGAATTCGCGGTGGAGCCATGCCACCATTGCGGCCAGGCCCAGCGCCAGCCGTCACGGAAGCCCAGCACACCTGACATCAGCGTGATCGCGACCATTAGCAGGATTCCCAGTGCGACGTCACCCCACAGCGTCAACTTGCGCCACCGTGACTTGTACACCGCCACCTGGGGGACCACCTTTTCCTCGATTTGATGGGCCAGTTTCTCCAGCGCACCGGTGATCCGGTAGGCACGCTCGACATTGACACCCTCGATCCGCCGGTAGATTTCCGCAAGGTCGTGATCGCGTTTTGACTCGTAGCGATGGCGCAGCGCCTCGTTTTCAATGGTCACTGCGGCTTCCGGATTGTAGATACAGTAAAACCGGCCTGCTGAAAGCCCTTCCTGTGCCAGTGCGCGTTGCCAGGCCCCGACCACCTCCTCGGGGTTGTCATCCCGGGCCGTGGTGTCCATCTGGTTGAGAATGAACAGGAACTTGGTGGCATCGGGGCGGTGAATGGTCTGACCGACCAGATGCGTCAGTGTATCGCGCATCGCGCCGGGCTCCGGATGCCGGGCATCGAAAAACACCAGCACGAGATCGGACAGGTCGATGATGTGATCGGTCAGGCGCAGGGTTGCGTTGCGTTGCGAGTCCGCGTCGAAGCCGGGTGAATCAATGATAATGCGGCCGCGCAGTTTTTCGCTGGCGCTGGTTTTCAATTGCAGGTAGGTATCCACGCGGCGTCCTTCGCCACGTGCCACGTGCTCGATTTCCTTGCTGATCTGGTAAAACGGGAAGCGCGGATCTGCATCCAGTGCCGTTCCGGGTATGGCCTGTGCGTGACGCTCGCTGCCGTAGCAAATAACGGTGAACTTGTCGTCGACGGCCTGATTGCCGGTATTCTGCAACGACTCACCGAGGTAATGGTTGATGAAGGTCGACTTGCCTGCCGAGAACGTACCAAGAACGGAAATCATCGGCCACCAGGAAATCTGCGTGGCGAACGACTGCTCGGTGCCGAGCAGGCCAAGCGCGCGGCCAACCCGGTCCAGCTGCTGATAACTCTGTACCGATGCCACCAGCACCGGATTTTCCTTGGTCAGATGCTCTTCCAGACTCCTGAGCCGCTGTTTGATGGTTTTCCCCGCACTGGACATGGTTGCCTTCCTTAACTGCAGGTTGTTTTAACCCCGGCCGCTGTTCAAGGCCGCTTGCGGCACCTGATTCTCAAGCCGCTGCGCCATCCGTTCCTGCTGGTACGGGAAGTTGCCACTGACCATCATCATCGGTCCGGTGGTATCGTGCATGGTATGGTTCATGCACCCCGTATCGTTTCTTATGTGGTACATGGGAATCGTCATGCCACCGACCCATTGGTTGATGTTCTCCAGCCTGACCGGCAAATGACCCATGTCCCGCGACCCGAAACCGGCATCCGTGGCAATCATGGACTCGCCGGACAAGCCTCATCAACACGTTGCCCCGGGATATCCGGGTTTCCTAACCTTCATGTTATGGACATTCGTCCGGAAATGCCGTTCAGAACTCGCCGTTCGCGCCACGGTTCATGATATCGAGAATGATGTCCTTGACCTGATTCGCTTCTTCGAAGAGTTCCGGCGGAAGTTCCTTGCCACCGTGGATCATCATGTCCATGTTGAGCGTATAGATCCAGAATTTGCCTTCCTTGTCCTCTACCAGTGAAACACGGCATGGCAGGTAAGCAGAAAACGCATCCGAGTATTCGATCATCTTGGCCGCGGTCAGCGGATTGCAGAACATGTAGATTTTCCAGAAACGCTGCGGCTCACCGGTCATGGTTGCAACCTGCTCCGAGAGAGGCAGCTCGCCGACGTTCTTGATGTTGTGCTCGTTGGCAACGAAACGCATGGTCTGTTCGACATCTTCCACGCTCAGTCCATCAGCCACGGGGATCTTCCAGACGGTCGCCTCTGCTGCATTACCGCTTTCGAGCAGGTTCTTCGTCATGGTCAGGTACACTTCCGGCGCCTTGTCATCGAAATCGGAAAAGTTGCCGATTTGCTTCAGACCCTGTATTCCGAAACTGTCACTCATGGCAAGCCATACGACACCGGCAACAAGTGCAAGCCCGGCCAGCGCAAGAAGATTCCAGATTAGTCTGATCATGTTTTTCTCCGGGTTTTGTATTGGTCAATGTCAGGGAGTAGCGGATTCCGCTGCATTGATCTGTTGTTCCAGATCTCCGGCCTGCTCCCCGTTCAGGCCGCGAATCACCTCGACCAGCTGACGCGCCCTGTCATACATCCCCTGCGCTGCCAGCCGCGTCCCGGCCTCGTAATACGAGGCGGATGCCTTGTCCCAGTCACCCTGCGAAAAATACATGTTGCCGAGTTCGCCATAACCATCCGGATTGCCGGGCTCCAGGGCGATAAGCTCCTGGTATTTCTGTTCGGCAGCCGCGTAGTCCCTGAGCCAGTAGGCCTCGCGCGCCGCTGCGAGAACCCGGTACGGCGTGACGGCAGGCGTTTTACGCGCAGGGACGGGGGGCGGCGGCACGTCGGGCTCGACAGGGCCTGCGCCGCCCGCGTCGTCTGGCAAGGGTGTCGCCACCGTTGCTGCAACAGCCGGCTCGGGTGCTGCAGCGTCGATTGCGGCCCTGGCGGCCGGTTCCGGGGCCACAATGCCTGTCTCGTCAACCGCCGGCTGCTGTGGAATTTGCTGCGGTTCGGCAACCGGTGGAACGGGTGCTTGCGCTGCCTGCTGTGCAGTGGCCGCGCCCGCGGCTGCAGTCTCGTCGACCATTTCCGTCACCGCTTGCCCTGCGGCACCAGCATCCTCCGCCGGCATATTCGCTGCAGGTTCGGCGGACGACGGCAGTTCCGCCGTGCTGCTGTCGCTTGATGCGTAGGGCATGAATTCCGGTTCCGGTTCCGGTGTCGCAGATTCATCAGCAGTGACATCACTGCCAGCCGGCTGTGCCGGCACTGAGATCGCAGCCTTGCCGCTGTCTGCCTCCCGGCTTCCGGCGCTTTCGCCCGGCTTGTGCCCAAGCGACAGAAAATCCGGCAAATCATATTCCGAAAACAGTTCACCCCGGTAGATCAGCCCGATTGCCAGTAGCGCGACCACGACCAGCGCAAATCCATGGCTCAGGATACGTGCGAAGAGATTCATTACCTTGCTCCTACTTCCGGTTAATTCAGTCTGCCGGCCACTTCGGGATAGAGTGCCGATGCGAGCACGCGAAATTCATTGGCGGCCTTGCTCTGCGGCCACATTTCAAACACAGCCAGACCTTCGCTCAATGAACGCCTGAAACTGGT
This sequence comes from uncultured Gammaproteobacteria bacterium, assembly GCA_963748215.1. Taxonomy (GTDB): domain Bacteria; phylum Pseudomonadota; class Gammaproteobacteria; order UBA9214; family UBA9214; genus UBA9214. The sequence continues at coordinate 681,945 of CAVVHS010000006.1, forward strand.
GCGCATTTTCAGCCGCTGCGGCAGCACCTCATCGATTCCCGGCAACATGCGCAGCGCTGCTTCGGTTTCATGCGTCTCGCGTATCGACTTGTTGGTGTCCGCACGATTGACGAATGCCATGGTCCTCTGCCTGCCATTCATTTTTACCGCTTCCAGATCGGGGCCGAGAATATGCAGGAATCGTTGCGTCGCCCAGACATCCGCCTGGCTGGGCGGCACCGGGATGAGAATCCTGTCAGCCGATGTCATGGCCTCCTTCATCGCCGCCATGTTCGCCGCGCCAACATCCACGAGGACTTCGCAATCCCGATGCGACATGAGCTGTTCACTGAGTACCGCACGGACCGAATGTATCGTCAGGTCCGGCCGGATACCGATTTCGCGCCGCAGGCCGCCCAGGTCGCTGAATGTGCATTGCGGGTCGAGATCATAGCCAACGACACGGCGGCCATTTCTCTCCAGCCACACCGCAAGATTGAATGCGACGGTACTCTTTCCCGAGCCACCTTTCAGATTTGCGATTACAGTGATCATTGCCCGAGTCCGAACCCTCCTGAAAAATGGTTTGACTGCAGGCTCAGCACCCGCGTCAACGCGACGCTAGTTCCCACTGCCTTGCGGCATGCTGATCTCCTTGTAGCCAGCGGGGACAGAGAATAATTCAGCAGGCTGTGCCTGCTGCTTGATATTGATCAAATTCCGTGTGAATCCACCGGGCTGTTCCTCGCTGATAATCATCTGCAGTGCCGGATCATACCACTGGTATGAAACCATGCTCTGGCCATTGGTATAGCTGGCGGACATTTCCCACTTCTCGGCGCTGCGGCCGTTGACCTGCTCGACGCCCAGCATGCGGGCCTCCATGGAAGAACCGTCCGGCATGACCTGGCGTACCGGTATCCGGCGCTCCTCGTCGAGCCAGAACTGCATACTGCCACCCTCACCGCTTGCGACGCTGCTCACTTCCCATTTCCTGGCCTTGCGACCGTTGACGACCTCGATACCGCCCTCTTTGCATGTCAGGTTCTGCATACCCGCGCAGGGATTCCCGTCGGATTCTCCCGTGCCCTGCTGCATCATATCCTGCTCTCCCGCATGCCTGTGCATGTAGGACTTCTCGGCAGGATTGATAATCACCGCTTCCTGTCTGTCCAGGTCGATGATCTGGATAATATTCTGTCCATTCATATCATACTCTGTGCGGACCTTGTTCTTGCCGATATACAGTTTGCCTGTGTGCTCACCCTGCTGCGGGTGGGATTCGACAGTATCCGCTGAAAATTCGACAACCGGTTGTGCCGCCGATACAGGCTGAATCGACAACACCAGTACAGTAAACAATGAAAGCAAAATGGATCGCATTTCGTGTGCCCTCTGGTTCACTTTTTTACTGGCCGTGATTGTAAAAGAAACGAGCCAAAACACAGTAATGTGTTTTGGCTCGTTTACATGTCTAACTACTACCTGGCTTCGCCAGCGGGAGCTGCCGGGGCTGCCGGGGCACCGTAGCCATACGGTGCGCCACCACCATAGCCGCCGGGATAACCGCCATAGCCGCCAGGATAGCCGCCATAACCGCCATAACCGCCACCAGGATAGCCACCATAGCCATAGCCAGGATAGCCGTAGGGGCCATAGCCGCCGTAGCCATAGCCACGACCATAGCCACGACCATGGCCACGACCGGAACCACCACCGCTCATGTTGAAGTCCATATCACCCCAACCATCACCGTCGAAGGGGCCCCAGTCGGAACCCCAGTTGTCACCACCGCCCCATGGACCACCGCCCCAGGCATGGGCGGCCATAGGTGCAGCCATCAAGCCGGCAACGGCAGCGGCACACAGAGTTTTCGTTACTTTCTTCATTTCACTATCTCCTGATTATTGTGCTTACAAGTCATCTTGCAAACAATTCTCCCCTTTCAAATGAAACCAGCAGCCAAAGGGAGGAAGCATTGCTGATCAACAAAAGACTTTGTTTACTGCGTGCAGGTCACCGTTACCAGCCGGGACCACCATAGCCACCGCCGGGATAGCCACCACCATAGCCACCGCCGGGATAGCCACCACCATAGCCACCGCCGGGATAGCCACCACCATAGCCACCGCCGGGATAGCCACCGTAACCGTAGGGGCCATAGCCGCCATAACCATAGTTACGGCCATAGCCACGACCATAACCGGAACCACGACCACCGCCGCTCATGTTGAAGTCCATATCACCCCAACCATCGCCGTCGAAGGGGCCCCAGTCGGAACCCCAGTTGTCACCACCGCCCCAGGGGCCCCCACCCCAGGCATGGGCAGCGGAGAAGGGCAGCGAGATCAGGCCGGCAACGGCAACGACACGTAAAACCTTGTTAACCACTTTCATCGGGTACAACCTCAATCTGTTGAGAAAAAACCGCAATATTCGATTGCGGGTGCTACCAATAATATCCGGGTGTTGCATTATTCAGGGTTGTACCGGGCTGTCCTGAATTCTGTCCGGTATAGCCATTGTACGCAGGCGGATTCAAGCCCGGCTGCTGGCCGGGCATCTGCCAGGTATCCATACTCTGACCTGCTGCGGCATTCCCGTCCCGGGAATTGCCCGGCACGCCCCACGGCCTCTGTACCGGCTGGTACTGCGGTTGCGCCGGGTAAGGCTGGTACTGTGGCGCAGGCTGGTATGGCTGCTGGTATTGCGGCGCGGGCTGGTAGGGTTGTGGCTGCACGACCGGTTGCTGCATCGGGGTCTGTCCGTATCCGCCCCAGCCGCCGCTGACGGGATACTGCGGCATCCCCTGCTGTGCAGGATACGGTGCCGGCTGCCAGGCCTGGCCGGTGGGAGCGTAACCCTGTCCGTACTGTGCGGGGGGCGCAGCCGTTATCTGCTGTTGCTGCATACCCTGTCCTGGAGCCGGTGGAAATACGTAATACGGCGACTGCTGATGCTTGGGTGTCGGGTACCATTCCCTGACCTGTATCGAAGCGTCCGGTTGCACGGACTTATCCTGTGTTGCCGGCATGTGTTCAGGCTCATCTGCTGCACAGGCGCTAACCAGTAAGACGGCGACACAAACAAGTAATCTTGATATTTTGCAATTGACAAATGGAACTGTCTCCTGATTCATGTCATCACTGTTGACCGGAAAATCACACCCATACTACCGGTAACCCTGCATTGGAGCCTGCGGATACTGCATCGAGTCATAGACAGGTGGGGGTGGCACGTTCAGCTCATCCGGCCTTGCCTGTCCGCGGGGATAGCCATAGGCCGGCATATTCCTGTAGCCAGGCGCACCTGACTGGTAGGGATAACCGGGGGCCTGGTAATTGTATCCCGGACCCGCGGGTGGCATGGGACGGCCATAATAGCCGGCCGCCGGTGCGCGATCGGCAGCCTGTCCCTGCAACGGTACCGCAGGACCTGGCGCTACCGGCGTTTCCGGTGCCATGCGGCCTGCGGCCGGCGGCATCATGTGATCGTAATCGCCCGGCATGGGCGGCTGGAACAATGGCTGTTCGCGGCTGGCTGTCGCAGGCTGTTCGCTAACCGGCAGTTCCGGCATAGTGCCCGCCACCGGTGGCGCAGGAATCGCTTCCTGTCCTCGTGGCAGCTGGCCTGTCAGTGTATCAGCTGCTGCGGGAACTTGCTCTGTCAGGTGCGGTTGCGTGACCAGAGCTGGCGGCGACGCGGGCTGTACCGGGGTCTGTGGTTCTTCACTCACCGCCAGCGGTAACGTCGGCGCGTCGTGTCCCGGCATGGATGGCGTGCCGGCAGTGTCTTCAGTCGCCACCGCGGCAGCCGTTTCGGCAGACGGCTGTTCCATGTCTGTGCCGGCCGTTACCGGCATCCCAGGTACGTGCTCCGGCACTGCAGCCTTCGCCTGCCCGGCGGCAGTTTCCGCATCGCTGGCCGCGGCTGTCGCCGGCGCTTCGGGTGCGTCTGCTTCCATGGTCACTCCCGTCTCGACGGTTTGCTCCTGCTGTACAGTCATGGCCTCATCCTCGCTGCGGCTTTCAGCCGTGACTTCCTTCGCCGGCTGTGACATGTCCGACTGGTAATGACCGGGCACGGGCGGCATGGTCCGAGTCTCGCCAGGTGTGGCGCTGGTCATGATTTCAGGCGCCGACTGTTCGGCTGCCCCACCGGGCACACCGCCAACCATGGTGCCTTCAGGAAACAATTCCTGTTCAGCTTGTTGCCGCGGCATAGCCATTGGCACCTGGGTAATCGTAGCGGGCCCCGGTACGCGCGGATCGATATTGACCGGCTGATAGGGACCGGCTGGTGGTGGTGCAGATACCAGCGACCATTCATCGCTGTACTTGAACGGTGTCTCCGGTTCCTCGGCATGTGATACTTGCAGCAGGAATACGGCAGCCAGCATCAGCAGCAGATGCGTTCCCCTGAGACGACGATTAGCGTTCATATCAATTCACCTTGATTCATATTGAGTAACAGCGTGGTTGTCGCCCTGGCCGATCCACATCCAAAGCTTAGTTCAAATCCTGTTTCAAGCGTATACCGCGCCGCTTTGACCCGACAGTATCCTGTACTTCCGCATCGGCATCATCATCCACATCCATGTCGGTCATATCGCGTGCCATCCTCACCGGTTCCGCTTCAGTTGCTGGCGGCTCGCTGATCGCGGCAGGCTCTGCTGGTGGTGGCGATGTCACTTCGGTGGCTGGCTCCTGAGTCCCGGCAGACAGGGCACTGGCAGTTTCGACCGGCGTATCGGCTGGCTCGACGGTTGCCGGAGTCTCCGCTACTGGCAACTCGCGCGGCGGCGGAGCACTGACTGGAGCGGCTGGTGCCTCGCGCGGTGGCGGAGCACTGACTGCAGTGGCAGGCGCCTCGCGCGGTGGTGGGGCACTGACTGGAGGAGCTGGTGCCTCGCGCGGTGGCGGAGCACTGACTGCGGTGGCGGGTACCTGGCGCGGTGGCGGAGCACTGACTGCAGTGGCTGGTACCTCGCGCGGCGGCGGTGGCGTACCAGCCGCGGCGGGCGCCGGCTTTTCACGCGGCGGTGGCGGCGTACCACCGGGCGGCGGTTGACGCGGCGGTGGCGGTGTACCTCCGCCTCGTGGCGGCGGCGGTGTACCGCCCCTGGGTGGAGGTGGTGTCCCGCCACCCGCCTTGCCAAATCTTCCGAAAATTCCCTTGAATCCCATACCGATCAGGGTAAAGACGGCCTTGATGATGATAAAGACCCAGGAGAATGCCGAGAAGATTCCACCCCAGAGACGCATCAGGAGCGGTGTGCGTGCCGCCTTCTCCGCGGCCTCGGCTTCATCATCGGTATGTTCGATGATCTGGAAGGCGCGGCTTATCGACACGGTGCCATCATCAGCCGTCTCAACATAGAACTGCCGCTTCGCGCTGATACAGCCGAGCGGCACGATAATCAGTGCCATGACGGTCGCCACGCCGGCACCGAACAGCAGGCTGATTGCCATACCGTTAAAAATCGGGTCCTGCAGGATGGCAAATGCGCCCGCCATCAGGGTCAGCGAGGTAATGAAGATGGGACGCATACGCATTTCGGCGCCCCTGACGGCTGCCTCAGTGACCTCTTTCCCCTGGGCAACCTCGATCTTGACAAATTCCACGATCAGAATCGACTGGCGCACGATGATACCGCCCAGCGCAATCATGCCTATCATGGAGGTGGCCGTGAATTCCGAACCCATTATCCAATGACCAGGGATAATGCCCATGAGCGTCACCGGGATCGGCGACATGATGATGCCGGCCAGGGCGAAGTTCTTGAACTCCCACACGATCAGTCCGTAGATCAGGATCAGTGCCGCCATGAAGGCGCCACCCATATCACGGAACGTTTCGTAGGTCACCGTCCACTCGCCGGTCCACTCGAAGTGAGATTGCGAATCATCCTTGATCAGTTCGAGCAGGGTGATCGGCATGGTGGGCATTTTCACCCCGTCAGGTGTCACATACTCCTTGACGTAATCATCGATAGCCAGCATGCCGTAGATCGGCGCACCCAGTCTGCCCTGCATCTCGCCGGTGACATACTCCACACCGCGCAGATCGATGGTGTAGATGGTTGGGTCTTCGTATTCTTTACTGAACGTCCCCAGCTCTGACAGGGGTACGGTCCGGCCATCCGCCGTCGGCACCGGCAGGTCGCCCAGCCGCGTGACCTGCGAGCGTATCGCCAATGGAATCTGCATGACGATATAGGTCGGCTCCAGCACGGTGCCGCGCTTGATGTCGCCCAGCTTGTAGCTGCCCATGGCCATCGCCAGCGTGCCGTTGATGGTATCGACCGATATTCCACGCCGGACGGCCTTTTCGGTATCGACATCGAAGCGCCAGAACTCGTAGGGATCGGCCATGTAAGTGTCGACATCGACAACATCCTCAACGGCTTCGAACATGGCTGTCAGGTCAGTCGCCACCTGGCGGCGTGTCTCGGCATCCGGTCCGTAGACCTCGGCAACAACGGTTTGCAGTACGGGCGGACCTGGCGGCATTTCGACGACGGCTATCCGCGCGCCCAGGCGGTCGGCGATCGGTTTCAGTATCGAGCGCGCAACCACGGCTATCTCGTGACTGCCACGCTCGCGATCGTTCTTGTCTTTCAGCATGACCAGCAGGTCACCTTCCCACGAACGCTGCCTGAGGTAGTAGTGCCTTACCATGCCGTTGAAATTGAATGGCTGCGCCGTTCCCGCATAGGTAACGACCGCGGTGACTTCCGGTATTTCCTTGACTGCCTCCGCCAGCGACATGACGACATTGGCAGTGTCCGGCATGGCCGTGCCTTCCGGCATATTCACGATGACGGAGAATTCCGGCTTGTTGTCGAACGGCAGCATCTTCACGGCCACCTGCTGGGTGTAGAACGTCACGCAGAGACCGGCGGTTATGCCGATGACCAGAAACAGGAACAGCAGTCCGAGTTTCCGGTTGTTGATGAGCGGCATGATAATCGGCCGGTAAAATCTGCTGATGCGCTCGTGGGCCCGCTTTTCCTTTTCTTCTGCACGTTTCAGTGCAGCATGTCTTGGCGCCAGCTTGACCGCCATCCAGGGCGTGAAGATGAACGCGGCGACCAGTGAAAAGAACATGGCAGAAGAACCCAGCACGGGTATCGGCCGCATATAGGGCCCCATCAGGCCGCTGACCCAGCCCATCGGCAACAGGGCCGCGATAATGGTGAATGTTGCCAGAATGGTAGGATTACCCACCTCGCGTACGGCATCGATCGCAACGGCGACACTGGTTTTGCCCTTGAGGAGCCAGTGCCGGAAAATATTCTCGACGACCACGGTCGCGTCGTCGACCAGGATACCGATCGCAAAGATCAGTGCGAACAGGCTGACACGGTCGACAGTGTAATCCACCATCATTGCCCACCAGATGGTGAGCAGAATCACCACGGGGATAACCGCGATAACCACGATCGCGGCACGCAGCCCCAGGCCGACCAGACACAGTATCGCAACGATGGCCGCTGCTTCCAGCATGGCCTGCAGCAACTCGTTTACCTTGTCATCGGCGGTCTTGCCATAGTTGCGCGTCACCGCGACATTGACATTGGCAGGTATCAGGTCGCGCTTCAGCGCCTCCACCTTGTCCAGGATTTTGTGCGCAACAGTGACGCCGTTGGTGCCTTCCTTTTTTGCAATGGCAACGGTAACCGCCGGATTACCAATTGACGGGCCGGTATCGCCGTCATAGGCCGGCCCGGTGTAATAGGTAACCATCTGGCTGGGATCCGCCGGCTCATCGACAACCCTGGCAACATCCCGTACATAGACCGGCGCGCCCTGGCGGATACCGATAACCAGTCGGCCGATCTCCTTGGCACTGGTCAGAAAGGAACCGGTTCGTACCGTAAAGGCCAGGCCACCTGACTCGACGCCGCCCGCCGTCTGCTCGGAATTGGCCGTCTGTATGGTCTGCGCGACCTGTTGCATGCTGATGCCATAGCCTGACAGGCGCTCCGGCATGACCTCGACCTTGACCTGGTCCTCGCGCCCGCCGACGATGAAGCCCTTGCCGGCGCCTTCCACCTCGCCGAGGCGTTGCAGCAGGTCCAGGGAGAGGAGGCGCAAGGCGCCATCATCGATATCTTTCGACCATAGCGTCAATGTCACAATCGGTACATCGTCGACCGCGACCGGCTTGATCAATGGCTGTTGTACGTTGGGGGGTATCTTGTCCATATTGGACATGATCTTGTCGTGCACCTTGACGATGGACTGGCCCATGTCCTCGTTCACCTTGAACCGGACGGTAACCATCGCACGCCCGCGTTCAGTGGCCGTGTAGGTATGACGTATTCCCTGGATTTCCTGCAACAGTCGTTCCAGTGGTTCCGTGACCAGACTGGCAACCTGTTCCGCGGAGGCGCCCGGATACTGGACGAACACGTCGATCATCGGCACCGAGATTTGCGGATCTTCCTGACGCGGGGTAAAGAACAGACCAAGCAAACCGACCAGCAGGGATACAATCAGTATCATGGGCGTGACCGGCGAGGTAATGAACAGCCGCGCCGTTCTGCCAGCGATACCCAGCGAATGGGCATCGTAGTTAACCGGTGTGGAGAATTGCTTTTCTTGATCAGCCATACTTATATTCCGCCTTCTAGCGTGCTTTTGTCAGTACCACATTCGAAGCTTGTTTCATGCCGGTACCGATTCGCTGCCTTATTATTCGGGTTAATCATCCAGTCCGGATAGCGCATACCGTTCCAGTCAGATTGCCCCCCTTGCCCGGCTAGTTCCAGGAACCCTTTCTGTCGCCGGATTCCGCTCCCGTGACGAAAACACGTTCACCGGCACGCAAACCGGAGAGAATTGCGACACCTTCGGCACCGACGTCGTCGCCGGTCCTGACCAGGCGCAACTCACGCTGGTTCTGCTCGTTCATCACGTAGATGCCCGGCAGACTGCCGCGCCAGACCAGTGCACTCTTGGGCACTACCGGTAATTCACGCACCTTGGCATTGATATCGTTGATCATGACGTCTGCATACATGCCTGCACCACCCGGCGCACCGGCAGGCAGGTCGAGCTTGACTGTCACCGTGTGCCGGTCCGGGTCGGCGATCGGGAAAATCGTGGCAACGCGGGCCTGCACATTGACATTACCGACGTCCAGCCGCGCCGGCACGATCATGCCTTTCTTGATGCCCGGCATCAGCCGCGCCGGCACCTCGATCTGAATCTGCAGTTGGGACATATCCGCAAACTTGAGCAATGGCTGGCCGGGTTGCACGGGATCACCCACTTCCACCAGTTTTTTCGTAATCACGCCCTTGAACGGCGCAACGGACTTGGCATCACGAATCTTGGTATCGATTTCCTCGATACTGGCACGGGCACCCTCGAGCGAGGAGCGTGCCTGCTCGATCTGCGTACCGTACTGGTAAAGCTGTGCATGACGGTCCATGCCGGGCGAACTGCCACCGGAAAAACTCTGCATCGGGTTGGTGAAATTGCGCATGATGGAACTCATGCCGCCCATCATTTCGTTCTCCTGACCACCATAGGGTGAAATCCACTCGCGTGAGTACTGAACCCCGGCGTTGCGAAACGCCGCCTCGGCATTGGCCAGATTTGCCCAGGCCGCACGACGCTTTGCCAGCAGGTCATCGATGCCAATGGCGATCAATTCGGTGCCTTCCTCGAAGAAATCGCCTTCTTCACCGGCGATGCTGCTGATTCGTCCGGGAATCTGCGCCGAGAAGGTCACATCCTTGATCGGAACAACCGTGCCGCCCAGGCTGACGGTTGCGCCCACCGGGATACTCGGAACCGTAATGACAGAGTCACCGGGTCCCTGTGCATGGGCGATCTGCGCAACTGTAAAACAGGCAGTTAAAATTCCAGCCAGAGCATACTTTTTGATTAACATGGTTAATCCTCACACAACAAATAAAAAGGCACGGTCAGGTCCAGCAATGAAGCATGCGGCGCTGTCCGAAGACAGCGCCAACCTTCCCAGGTTATTCATGACCGAAACGTGCCGTTCTGGTCACCATGAGGCTGCAGAACCCGATTAAATTTATTGTTATCTACACACCTGAAAAAAAGCGCCGGTACAAATCAGGCGCGACCCATTACCGAAAAACTCTTGATGAACGGACCAGCCATGCGCGGATCCTTGATCATCGCACCGTAATCACCGACATTGAACTTCAACTTGCGCGATGTATAGGCCATGCCCAGCCCCATCATTCCCGGCGGCTTGACCAGCCATTTGTTCCAGTTATCGAAGGTAGCGCGCAGGTCCCAGCTCAACTCCTCACCATTGAAGGTACCTGCCGAGGTTGCCTTGCCGTTTTCTATCTTGATGTAACCCCGCGGCGTGTCCTCACCGTCGAATCCATACGCAATCGTGGAATTGAAGTTGATCTTCGCCAGAGCATCCGAAAGCTCCGGCTCAGCATTCCATTGCTCCATGAAGCTTTTCATCCACTCGTCAGAAAACAGATCAGCCATTTTTTTGTCTCCTCCAGGTTAATGGTATATTATCCAAGTATATTGCGAGTGTAACAAGCGAATCATACTAGATATGGGGTTCAACCCAACACGCCTTTTACACAATTAGTGATCTTTGTGCCCATCCGGGGCACGTGCATCGTCGTCTATTGAGGACAAGTACAATACCCAATTCACATAATATGTCTCAAAAGTCAATAAGAGAAGAAAATTATAGAGACTTTTGTATAAAGCTCCGCTTCGTTGCCCCTGCCTTTTCAGCCTGTTAGAAAACTGCAGCCAGAAAATTTATCACTCGGCTCAGGTACCCCTGCATGTATCCTCTTGATTGAACTGAGTGAATACGCCGCGTACTGTATCGCCGATGTGACGGAATGTTGACTAGATTAACATATTGGCATAAAAATAGGGTTGTGGCGTACCAGAAAAGTACAGCGTCCGTATAAGAAACAGTAGGTTATTGGATAGGGTATGTACTTTGCCTTGAAAACGATATCAAAAAGACAACAGGATGAGCGGAAAATGAACCCTGGACAACAAAAATTCGACAGCAGAGCAATCGAGCAGCGCGATTCCAATCGCCGCAACCCGTCACTGTCCACGTTGCAGGGTGCGCTGTTTCTGAATCGACGTCGCCTGTTCCGGCGTGGCGAGGATCATGTTAATTCCTACAAGGATTGGCATGGCCATTTACCGCTCGCTGCCACCCTGCTCATCATCCTGCTCTGTTTTGCGGACGCGTTTCTTACCACCGTGTTACTGGACAAGGGTGCGGTGGAAATGAATGTGTTTATGAATTGGCTGATACAGAAAGACATCCATGCATTCACCATCGTCAAGATGGCACTCACCGGCACCGCACTCCTGGTGCTGGTGTTTCATTACAACTTCATGATTTACCGCTATATTGCTGTCAAGTACGTCATGTTTGCACTGGTCCCGGCCTACATGCTGCTGATCTTGCATGAACTGAACATGCTAGCCAACTTCTAGCCGCACGGCGTCAGGCCTGCAATCCCGGCAGCACCCCGATATCTGGCTGCTGCGGCAATCAACCGACAACGTCGCCGCGAGCTGCACCACGTAAACACAACGACCCGCGTCCGGGCAGCGCTCGGCAATTCGGCACGAGGTTCAATATTTACTGTATTGCTGCCGGTATTACTGGTAACTTTGGCACACGCATCGAGTTCCTTTCGACATGCAATCTCCACCCATCCAGACAACCGGGAGTCATCATGTACACGCACGACTTGGACAAGAGCAACAGAACACGTATCGGAAAACCTGGCGCCACCCTCCTTGCTGCCGCAGTCGCAGTTGCACTTGGTGTCGCGGGCTGTACCACCAATCCCTATACCGGTGAACAGGAGGCCAGCAAGGCCGCAAAAGGAGCCGGCATTGGCGCTGTCAGTGGCGCGGTTATTTCGGCGATCACCGGCGGTAAACGCAAGAACGTCCTGCTCGGCGCAGGCATTGGCGCACTGGCAGGCGGTGCGGTCGGCTATTACATGGACACGCAGGAGACAAAGCTGCGCCAGCAGCTGCAGAACACCGGCGTCAGCGTGACACGCAGTGGCGAAAACATCATCCTCAACATGCCGGGCAATGTCACATTCGCCACGGACTCAAGCAATATATCGGCCGATTTCTACCAGGTACTCGATTCGGTTGCGCTCGTGATCAATGAGTACGAAAAGACCTATGTCGATATCACGGGCCATACCGACAGCACCGGTGCCGATGACTACAACATGCAATTGTCGGTCGCGCGCGCCAACAGCGTTGCACGCTACCTCGAATCACGCAAGGTATTGCCGCAGCGCGTCTCCACCGTCGGCGCGGGCGAGACCAGCCCGATTGCCTCCAATGACACGGCCCAGGGCCGCGCCCTGAACCGGCGTGTCGAGATCCTGCTCACGCCGATTACCTGAGTACACGACATCTCACGGACAACAAAGGCCCGCATCATGCGGGCCTTTGTTTATTACCGGCCCGCGGCGGACCCTGCCTTTAATTTGTCTTCCCTGAGACCCGGTTCGGACTTCCGTACTTCACGGAAGTCCCAGCAACGGGTCCGGCCACCTGACTGTTCGGCTCCGGCCTGTCTGGTCAGGCTGGATTTGCCTGACGCCGAAAGCCTCCGCATGGGCGGACCCGGATCGCGACAACAGCAATCACCAGTGCGGCCGCCCCGGCAGCCGTTTTTTGTTGTTGTCTCGCCGGCAAGAGGCCTGGTACACGGACTTCCGATCACCTGACCGGGATCACGAATACAAAGGCAGATGCACCGCACGCCACCGGGACTCGGACTCGGGCAGGCACTCCTGAGCCTAAAATCCGTCGGCTACCCGCTAGAATCCCGGCCTCTTACTGCGCCAACGCATCCCGAGGCGGCAGGCGCATGTCACAACGCACCACGGCAAGCGCCCCAGGTGAAATCATTGCACCCCTGACGCCCGGACCACGCCATCATTCCGTATACGATCATATTTTGTAGTATTTTCAGTGTGATAATAATCGGCACCCGGCCTGGTTGCCGCCTGAAGATGCAATAGCCGGTTGCATGCCCCGACTCACAGCCGCCCACAGACGCCTATTTCCCGGCCCGAAGCTACCCTGTGGAATCAGACAGATACGTACGCTACTCGCATTAAGGAATCCCCCATACAGCCGATCAAGAACACGATATGCAAGGGCCTTGTCCTTCAGCCATCAACGAGCGATCCCGGAACAGGTAATCAGCAATGGGTACCGACATGCAAGCCACACCCAGCACACACGCGTGGGCCTCTACCATCCTCGATGACTGCCATCGCCTGGTATTGACACACGTTCACGCCCTGATGAAAAGAATGTTTGAGAACAGCGATACCGCGTTCCAGGAGTTCGTCGACAAGGCACAGTCCAACGCCTCGCAGATTCGCTTCATGGAAGCCATGACCATTATCAACAAGAATCGCGCGCACGTTGAAGAAGTCTTCTACAGGCACCTGGGCAAGGGCTTCAAGGAATTCGGTCACCTGAAATATGCCGCCAAGCTGGGGGCCGCGCAGCGAAGCGAGCCGCTCAAGCTGGTCAGCAAGGAAGAATCCGACATCGATGTCGCGCTGCAAAACATGGCATCCAGCGCCGCCTCGGGATCCACGCATGTACTGTATGCCATTCGCCAGCGCCTGGCAGTCCTCAACAACGGGCGCAAGCTGGAGGAAGACCAGATTCCATCAGGACCGCATTGTCTTGCCGGTTCCTTTCACGAGGCCGCGCAGGAGCTGGTACTCGATCACGAAACCAGGCTGATCGTCTACATGCTGTTCGACAAGTTCGTGTTGAGCAGGACGACGCTGCTGTACGACGAATATAACCAGCGATTGCTGAAAGCCGGTCTGCTGCCGAATCTCAAGTACGAAGTGCGCAAGCAGCCGGTCAAGGCAGAGCGGCGCGGTGGTCGCGGCAGTCCCGAAGCAGCCCGCGGCGACGCCGGAAACGGTAGCGATGCTAACGGTGGTGCAACGGGGCAGTCGCTGGGTGATGAGCTGTTCAGCAATATCCTGCAGCTGTTGTCCCGTCGTGACAGACAGGATGGCGGCAATGCTTCCGGGGGGGGCGTAGCGTCCAATCCGCTGCCGCAGGAAGAAGTTGTCTCTGCCATTCACCAGTTGCAGCTGAGAAGGCATTCGGACCCGGCGGAGCCGGTCGGCGTTGCGACAGCCGCCAGCGGAGCACAGCGTGACCGGCACCTGGTCAAGACCATGCTCTCGCAGCTGTCCGATGAGCGCGATCGGCTGTTCACCGGCCTCGATCGCCGCAGACTGCCAAGCGCGGACACGCAGGTCATCGATCTTGTCGGGATGATGTTCGAATACCTGTTGAATGACCCGGATCTGCCCAGCGTAGCGAAGGCCGAATTGTGCCGGCTGCACACGCCGTACCTCAAGGTCGCCATCATCGACAAAACACTGTTCACCAATGCCAGGCATCCCGCACACGAATTACTGAACATGCTGGCCGGTGCCGGCACGAAATGGGTATTCGAGAACGACCTGTCACGCGGCATCTTCCCGATGATGCGCATGATCATCCAGCGCATCATCGAGGATTTCGAGAACAATATCGAGATTTTTGGCGAACTGCTCGAACAGTGTCGTAACAGTATCCGCGACCTCGAGAACAAGGCCACGGCAATCGAGCAACGCACACGTCAGGCTGCGGCCGGCAAGGAAAAACTGAATCTGGCCCGCAACTGCGCAGCCAGTGCCATCGAAACGCGGGTGACCGGGCGGAATGTGCCCGGCGAACTGCGCAAGGTCATGGGTGATGCCTGGCTCGACAAGCTGATGTTCATATACCTGCGTGAGCCCGAATCCGAGTACAGCACCACGTGGAGCCTGGCGATCCAGACCATTGATAACATTGTCTGGAGTGTCGAACCACGATCCTCGGACAAATCACGCAAGGAATTGCGAGACAAACTCCCGGTTCTCCGCAGAAAGATTGAACGCGCATTCGAAATGCTCGACGCCTACGGCGCCAGCGACAATGCGGCACAACTGGCGCTGATCAGCAAGTTGCAGGATGCAGCGCTGGTCGCACCCGCCGAGGACGCCCCGGTTCCGGCCCAGGTAACCGGGCAACAGCTTCCCGACAAGTCGGAAGACGTTGCCGTACAGGCCACACCTGCCGCCGACGCTGCCGAAAAAGCCTCTGCAGACATCGCCGCAACCGAAACAGTCCCCGCTGACGCCGTCGCAACCGAAACAGTCCCTGCACTGATGCCGTCGCTGCCGAAAAAGCTGCACCGGACAGCCAACCCGCGGCTGAAAACAAACAGGATGCACCCGCCAAAGACAAGCCCGGCAAGAAAACAAAGCGGCTTTCACCCAGGATCAAGAAAGCCCTTGCACAGGTCGAGGAACTCGCGTTCGGCACCTGGTTCGCCTTCCAGGAAAACGAGGAAAGCCCACCGGTAAGGCTAAAACTGTCATGGTTCTCGCAGATGTCGGGAAACTATATGTTCGTCGACAGCATGGGAATCAAGGCTGCAGTCAAAAATCGAGTCGAGCTGGCCACCCTGCTCGCAAATAACAAGGTCAGGATCATCAAAAACGACAAACAGTCATTCGTAACACGCGCGATGGAATCGGTGCGTCGCATGTTAAGCAACAATGACAAGACAGTACACTAGGCGATAGCCCGGGAGTAAACCAGGATGAGTGGACAGAAAAAGTCACCGAGTGAAATGCGCAAGACCGTCCGGGTGGATGTCCCGGGTACCGTATGCGTGACCGACGTGCAGGCCGATCGCGATTTCGGCCAGCTCGTCAATATCAGCGAGGAAGGCCTGATGATACTGGTATCGGAACCCGTGGCCGAGAATTCCATCTTCCAGCTGACCCTGGGGTTCTGCAACGAGGCCGGCGACAGCGAGCCCATCGAAATCGGCGTCGAATGCCTGTGGTGCAATCAGAGCAACAATGCAGACCAGTACTGGGCCGGCTTTTACATCATCGATATCTCGGAACAGGACCAGGAAAAAATGCGGCGGCTGATCGGCTAGGCATTGCATTTCACGAGCTTGCCACGGACTGAACCTGCCCGCCAGAATCTTCCAGCCACAGGGCAACCGGGCACAGCGACGGATCATTGAATCATCCAGAGACTACCCTCTCCCGGGCGAACGCCTGGCGATGTAGTACATGGCACCGCGCGGTGCCGCCCGAGACTCCCTGATCTTCTCGCGGCTTCGGCACTGACACGCACCGATCCGCAGTCAAGCACCGGCAATGAATCGATGTCATGTACAGCCATCATCTCTGTGATTCGCTGCAGCAAGACCAACGACTGGGTTCATTCCCGGTCCTGCAGCCCCCTTGAAGCATTGCGTAAAATTTCGATGGAGAGCGAATGCCCACCAGCACAAATAATGAAACCGGCCCACATATCCGATCCAGACTGCAGTATTACGACCTGCCTGCCTGCAACCCTGGCTGGCCAGCAGTCAGCGGGTGCCGGCGTTGCTGCATCCCGATCACCGCGCCGCACTGGCCAGCTATTCGCCCGGCGCCGCAACTCGATGCCGGCGCATTGCACAACAGCCACCCGCTGGATCGCGCCCAGTACGTCTGGATCAAGACCATGCTGGAACGCCAGATCCTCACCTGGGGCGGCGATCACGTCGACATGGCCCGGCGCAAGGCGGCGTAACTGGATTGGGTCGCATCAGCACGGCTCAACCGCGGGCCGCTGAACGATCCGGTCACCGCGTGCCGTTCGGCCAGTCATTGACGACCCGGCATTGCAACATGCCGGCGCCGGTCGTGGCAATACCCAGGCCCGACGCGGGCCGGCTGCCGACAATTCGGGCAATCGTCGTCCTGGCAACGCCAGACCGCGACGCAAGCAGGGTTGATCAGGGGATCAGGCGCCACGACGACCTGCCAGGACGCGGGATGTCCCGTCCGGGCGCAATGGCGGGCACACCTGCCGCATAACAGTGTCGTGCGAACCCGTTGACCAGTGCAGGGTTACAGCTCGGCACGGCTCGTTTCTTACCAGGGATGGATTATGCCGCGCAGTATTCTGGTCCAGGGCTGATCGTGTGGTTTCGCCGAAGGCCCGGATCGATCCGTAGTCCAGTTCCGGATAGCCGCCAGGATGAGTTAATATACCGGATCGGGCACCCTTTCGCGTTGCCATTGTCTGGAGATGTCAGATGAACAGCTGCAACATCAATCCTGTCTGGCGGGCAACGCTGCTCATCCTGTTGTTGACCGGGATCGTCGGTTGTACCGCGTATTACCGCGAAGGCCCGCCGGTCTACAGATCGGCCTACTACCAATACCCGTACCACTACTATTATTACCCCAGCAGCCGCGTCTACTTTAATATTTCATCCGGTTATTACTACTACCCCGACGGTGACCGCTGGATCCGCATCAGGCAGCTACCACCGAAATACCGCCTGGACCATCATGATCGCGTGCCACTCTGGATCGATGCCGACAAGCCGTATTCGAGGTACAGCCAGCATCGCGACAGGTACCGGCCGGACCCGCACTACAAGCCTGACCCGTCACGAGATCCCGAGGAGCGCCGGCACAATGAGCGGGAGCACGAACGGTATCGGAACCGCCGCTAGGTACTGACGCCAACACCTGTCGGGTTCAAATGGCGATCCGGGTGGATTCCGTACCTGCTTGCAGCGAGGATGTGACACCGGTATGCCATGGCATGCAGCCGTGAGCACTACCCGATCCAACCACCCGTCTGTCAGAACTTTGCCTGGTAGCCAAGACTTACGAAATAGGATGAGTGGCTGTCATTGGCCGTGACATTCTCACCATTTGACAGGTTACCACCGGCCTCAATATGGAAGCCGAACTGTTTATTCGGGCGGTATTCCATTTTCACTTTCGGTGTGGCGGCCCAATGCTCACTGCCTTCGTCTGCGGGGCTATGGTAGTCGGCCCGCAGCTGGGAAATCAGGTTCCAGAACCGCTTGATGGCATATTTGGTATCGAAGGTCGCCGTGTAGGAACGGCCGGTTTCGGTAATGGAATGGCGCAGGTCGAGCTTGCTGCGGTCACCCGGCACCATCAGGTCCTTGCCGGTGATCTTCACATGGTAATAGGTCTCGCTCGAATCGACCCTGCTCCCCGGGTCCGCATCGTTCGTGACATCGATCAGGACCACATCCCCCCTCAACCTGATGCGTCGGGAGAATGCGTATGACAGGTCAATGGCCAGGGTGCCTACTTCATTGGTACCGCCAGCAGTATGGACCGCCAGCCTGTCGGTGGGCAGGATCCAGTCCCAGCCATCTATCACGGTCATGGATTGTGTCAGGTACTTCTGCTGCAACCCGGGTATCGGGCGGCTCTGCAGGTCGAGTGTTGCACTGAGGGTCGTTTTGTAGGGCAGCTTGAGCGCGCCCGATGCCATGAGCGTCCCCACTGAACGTGAGGCGGGATCGTAATCGAGGTAAATCAGCATCGACCGCCCCGGTTTCAGGTAGCGCATGGCACCGCCCATCGACCTGCCGACCACCCGCCCGCCTGCCTGCTGCTCGACCAGGTAGCTGTTCAGCTCCCAGGTATTGGCCAGATGCTCCGTGGTGGCGCTGATACCGAACATCTGCCGGTCGGGATTGAACACGTCCGCTGCAGCGAGTACGGGATAACCGGCAATGCCATTCAGGATCAGGCCGTCACCCAGACGGTAGTCCACGCGCACACCGTCGAAGTCGCCGAGAATGTTATCGTGGGTGCCGATGCGGCGACCCAGCTGAATCGTGAACGGCAGACGCGTATCAGTGGAGTTGATACACGGTTTTTCCGCAGCCGGCAAATCGGCATGCTCAGCACCCGCGATACCCTGCAAGCAGGCAGGATTGTCGAAGGCGATGCCACCCTGCTGTTCAGGCATGTCGTCGGTAACGACGTCTTGTTGAAATGACTGTGCCGCCTTTCCGGAGCGAAGGCCGGTCGCCGGTAATTCCGTAGCAACTTGAGGTCCCTGGTTGCCCGTATTGGCCCATGCATCCGCGGCACATAGCAGCGTGCCCGAACCCAGCAACAGTGCGCATGCCAGTCGGATCACAGGCCGGAGTCTCATCTCACGTCCGTCCCGGCCCGGCGCAAGCACCTCGGGTTTCCAGATCGTTTCATCTCGGGTTTCCGTTCCACTGTCCAGTGAGGATGTCGGTCCCGCGGTGGGCAATCTTGAGACACGGGCCGAAAGACCACGTCCTGGCCGAAAAAATCCGGCATCGGACGAAAAGTCAAGACACCCCCGCAGGGAATAGTGTGCATTGCGTCACAGACCGAAGAATCAATGCTTGCGAATTTACTTATCAGCTGATCGATTCGCTTGCCGATCCGATGCGCTGGGTAAGCGGTGATACTGCGCAGGGCGTACCATGGCGCACGGCGTCGCGGTCCGGAACGAATGCTGCGGTCGATGGGAGCACAGGAGGTACATGGAAGCTTGCAACGCACGACCGGAAACAACCGATGAACTTCGGCGAAAGGCTGTGAAGCGCCTGTGAGGACGAGGCCGGCCGGCGTCGCGGCACTGTTTTGTTCCACTCGATCGCAGCACTAACGAACTCCCTTTCGTCAGATCCGGGACTGCAAACAACGGCAGAAAAAACTACCAGATTGCAGCCGTATTGGCCATCCCTGTCCGGCAGGGTTCGCAATCGTCACGAGCACAGCTTGTTCCGCCGCGCCCGACAGAACGCCATCACCTTCGAGTTACTGGATGTCGTCTCGGTCTTTGAAGCGATTACGGGAGCGAAACATAATTGTCCTGCAGGCGGCCGCCGCGCAGCGACGTTCTACTCTCCCTACGGTCGCTTGGCGAACGCATAAATTATTGTTTTATACTGATGAATGCTGGTACGCCAGTTGCCTAAATTGCCTAACTATGCAGGATGATGCGGAATTGAATTCTGCAATAGTCCCGCACGCAATTCCACACCGTATAGACGCCACCTCAGTCTTGTTCTTGATGACTTTTCAAGCCCGCTTGTCTACATGATTAGGGAACCTCTGATTAATTCACTCATCGTCATCCCGGCGCATGCCGGGAGCCAGATTTTTCAATGACCTGGATGCCGGCCTTCGCCGGCATGACGAATTAAGTCAGAGATTCCCTAAAAAACGCGCATTGCGCGCAGCTATAGGAGCCCATCGTATGCGCGAACAATGTCGCCGACCCCACTCGCTACCGGTAAACCAGAGGAACCTCTCTTGAATTCGCTCATCGTCATCCCGGCGCATGCCGGGATCCAGTGTTTTCGATAACCGGGATGCCGGCCTTCGCCGGCATGACGAATTAATCAGAGATTCCTTAGGATTCGCCATGCACAGGTACTGATAGCCATCCTTTGCTGCCTTTGGCATGGACGTCATCGATGTGTCAGAACGTTCGATAGGGCCGCCTGGTGAGATAGTCGGGTTCGTCATTCGCGGCCCGATCACGGCTCCGCTGCCAGCTGTTTCAGCAGCTCGATGATATCAGCCCTGCCCCACTCCACCGGGCCACGTCCGATGAAGCGAACCCGGCCGCTGCCATCCAGGACGTAGGCCGTGGGGAGGACGCTAGCGCCCCAGCCCCTGAATGCCACACTGTCCTTGTCCAGCAGAACGGGGTACTCAATACCAAGCCGCTCAACCGCCGCTCGCACCCGTCGCCCGGCTTCACCGACGTTCACCCCGATCACCGCAAAGGGCGCGTCTGACATTGCCTCCATCAGTCGCTGGATGTCGGGCATCTCCTCGATGCACGGCCTGCACCAGCTCGCCCAGAAGTTGACGAGCAGCACCTTGCCGGCGAACTCGTTCAGACTCCGTGCCCGCCCCGCAAGGTCCGGCAGTCTAATAATTGGCGGCAGCACCGCAGGTACCTCGGTCAGCTCGCCGGCAGACGCGGGAAGCGGGAAAAGCCACAGGAGCGAAAGCATCAGAACCATCGTTGCGATAGCGCGAAGCGCCGTGTGTCGGCTTGTTGCGGCAGTCATGCGGGATTGTCCCGGGTTGCAGGGAATGCCTGTATTGACACACCTATCACGTCAAGTCGCAGTCCGCCATCGGCGGGCAAGGCCGGCAATCCACGCGATCGGGTGCGTCGGCCTCTGAATCGTAATAAAAAAGGCCCCGCCGAGGAACCGGCGGGGCCTTCGATGCGTGGCGGCATCCCTGCCGCCGGGTTTGCTTCCGTAGTACCGTTACAGCTCGTTGCCGTGGCACATGTTACAGCGGATCGGTGTGCCTTTAGCCACAAAACCAACATCCGGCAGGTTACGGTCGGCCGCGGTGCGCGACAGGACCGAACCTTCACCGTTCTGGCCATGGCAGGTCCGACAGGCATTGCGGTTGATGTTCTGCCGGTGCCCGCCGTCGGCGAAGCTGGTGTTGCCCACCACGTGCATGCCATGCGGTCCCTGCAG
This sequence comes from uncultured Gammaproteobacteria bacterium, assembly GCA_963748215.1. Classification (GTDB taxonomy): domain Bacteria; phylum Pseudomonadota; class Gammaproteobacteria; order UBA9214; family UBA9214; genus UBA9214. The sequence goes on from CAVVHS010000006.1 coordinate 703,368, forward strand.
GCTCGCGGTCGAACCATTCGTGCCCAGCGCGTTGAGATTGGTGTGGCACGTATCGCACTCGGTGATGGCACCGGTGTGTCCCTGCAACTGGTCCGCCGTAACATTGTCGTTGGACGCCGGGTTGCCGTTCGGCCATTCCGCGTGGGTGGCACCATGACAGCCCTCACACATCACACCGCCATGGCCCGTGCTGACGCGATACAACTGCGGGTTGCCCGCACCCGGGTTAGCGAAGTTGCCGAAGCTCGCCGGTACTGCCGGCTCGGCGAAGCGTTTGTTGGTCGGCACGATAGGCGTCGCCTTGGCGTCGCCACTGCGGTAAGCCTGGCGTAAACGCAGACCGTCCACGTTGCCGTCCACATCCCGCGTGTTGGTGATGGTGTTGGGCGTACCCGCCAGATTGCTGGTGGTATCACCCGTATGACAGGAACCGCAACCCGGTTCGTTGGCCCAGGGCACGCGCGGCTGCGGGTCGTTCGGATCGTAGAAATTGCCGCCCAGTACGAAGGCCCCCGGGTTCTGCGGCGAGACCCCTGCCGAGAAGTCCGCACCCACCTGCTGCATGTCACCGTGACAGTCGTTACAGAGCATGCCGCCGTTGAACATCGCACCGCGCAGACACTGCACGTTGGTGCCCGGGTGGCACTGGTAGCAGGTGTCTTCCAGCACCGCCAGACGCGCGGCCTGGTTGGTGATGGCGCCAGCGGCGTTCTGGATCGGTGCCGGCATCGGCGGGAACAGGTTGCCGAGGCTGCCGTGGTGGCTGTGCATCACGTTGGAGTTGCTCGAATGCGCCACCTGGTTACGTCCGTTGGCAGCGGTGCCGGGGGCTCCAGCCACCGGGCCGACCTGCGCCAGGTCCAGCGCCGGGGTGTAGTGACACACCTGGCAGACCGCCGGCTTGCCCTGCACCAGTGCCAGGTTGATCAGGCAGCTGGCGTCGCCGTTTCCGCCATTGGCGGTGACGTCGCACGGCGTTGCAGCGCCCGAAGTATCAACGTAATTGGCACCATGCTTGAGGTCATGCAACCGCAGGATGTTGATGTCCGCGGCATACTCGACGCTAACATCGGTCGGCAGGGTCGGATCCGGGTCATCCAGGCTCGTTGCCACCGGCAGACCGGCGGCCATGAGCGTGCCGGTCGGCTGACTGGTGCGGCTGTTCGGCACGTCGGCCGGATCGGAGTGGCAGTTGGTGCAGCTCGCCTCGCCCGAGATCGGCAGCACGGTATCCACCGTGGCGACGGTGGTGTTGCCCTGCTTGGCCTCGACCCGCACCAGCGGATAGGCGTTCTCGCGACCGTAGTCGTCGTAGGCCGCGAACGGAATGCCCGCACCTTCGTACCAGTTCACGCCCGCGGCGACATAGCCAAACGGGAAGTCGATGAAGAACGGCTTGTCGCCATAGTGCTCGTTGACCGCTGTCGGAGAGTTGATGAAGTACGGGTTGGCCAGACCGGGCATCGCATGCTGCACGGCGGTGAGGCTTTCGTCACCGCTGTTGACCACACCGTCGGCACCGATGTAGAGCTCTTCCACGTTCGGCACCGGCAGGCCCACGTCCAGCGTGACCGGGAACCCTCCGTTTGCCAGCGGCGTAATGCCCAGTCCACCGGGGTAGAACGCGTCGTACGCGCCGCCGTTAACCGCATTCCAGAAGTTGGTCTTGTAGCTGCTGCCGTCGGCCTTCAGCCCGCGCTGGACACCCGGAATACCCAGTATCGGGTCATTCGGATTGGAGGTCGCGGAGTACTCAAGGCCAATACCCGCCGGGTTCAGGGTCGGGGTGCTGCCCCGCTGGATCACCTGACCCAGCAGCACCTGGAACGGCGGCAGGATGCTGGAGATACGTGTATCCAGGTCGCCGCAATGCATGCCGAGATCGTTGATGGCCAGCACGCGGTAGGCGCCATTCAGCAACGTGTTCACCTCGGGCACCGTTTGTTCCGGGCAGCCGTCCTGGCTGGTGGAGTTGATGGAGAGGCTATTGGTAACCGGAATACACTGTACCTGCTGCTGTACGCCGGTGCCGGTCAGGGGCACGTTGACGGTGGTGATGCCGCTGCCGCTGATGGCCAGGTTACCGGTGTCTGCACCGGCTGCGGCTGGGGTGTAGGTAGCCGCGACGGTAGCCGTAGCGCCGACCGCGACATTGATGGTGGCGGGTGACGTGAGGGCGAACTCGCTGGTGCCGGTGCGGGCCACGCTGAGCGCGCAGGCGGCGGTGCCGGTGTTTGTCACGGTGGTGCTGCGAGTCACGGTGCTACCCACATTGACACTGCCGAAGGCCAGCGACGTCGGGTTTACCGTGATATTGCAGACCGGCTGCTGCGCGTCCTGAACGCTGGCCGTCGTGGAGTCGCTGGCCGATGCACCGTCGTTGTCGGTCACGGTCAGGGTTACGGTGTAGTTACCCGCCGCCGCGTAGGTGTGGTTCGGATTGGCCGCACTGCTGCTGCCGCCGTCTCCGAAATTCCAGGCATAGGTGCTGACAGTCCCGTCCGGATCGCTGGAGCCAGCGCTGGAGAAGCCGATTGCTACACCGGTCGTAGCGCTGTAGGGTCCGTTGGCACTGGCCACCGGCGAGAGATTGTTGTCGCCGGTACTGTCACTTCCGCAGGCGGTGAGGCCCAGTAACATGAATGCGATTGCGAAGCAGGAGAGATACCGGGATAGCCGGGTGGACGTTGTGTTCTTTGACATAGCTTGTGATTCACTCTTGTTGTTATGAATTGTTATTGATTAAATACTTACAGAGCATGTGGGTTTGTTTGCCACTGTTCCATAGCAGCAGAATAACCCGCTTTTCACGTAAATCCAGCTATGCAGGCCTGATTAGAGCGATTTAAACTCGTTTTCTCCCTGTTTCTTACTAATGCATGACTTTATTACTGTGTTTTTCGCTAAGGATCTAAAGAACACAGACGGCTGATAAACGCTTCTCTCGCACCGTGAACAGGTTGGGGAGCGGAAATTTATTCAGTCAAAAATATGAATATTCGGATGAACATCGTTTACCTTCATACCGGTTCGTCACTTAAAGACGAGAGATTTGCTGATTCCCCGGTTGGGACTCAATATAAAGCTGAGTGAGTGTTTTAATTTACAGGCCCGGATGTATCGGTCGCGGCATTGTCGACAACCTGCAACAGCTCGATGAGATAGATACTCGGCTCGAAACCGCGCAAGCCGCGTTTCCTTACACCGCCAGTGCTCGCGACGTTCGACGGTACATACAGCTCGAATTCTGCCCCTTCCCGCATTTCGAGCAGCGCTTCCTGCCAACCGGGCATAACCTGCTTCATGCTGAACGTCTTTGGCGCTCCGCGCGAATATGTTTCAGTTGTTACCGCGCCATCAGGCCTGATTCCCACATAGGAAACCACGACCTGGTCAGCGAGCGTTGGCGACCTGCCGCTGCCAAACTTGACAACCCGGTACTGGACGCCATTAGGCAGCGTGGTGACATCCCCGTTGGCCGCATTGTCCTCGAAGAATTCCCTTGCATCCTGCCGTGTATATTGCCGTTCACCCGCACTGAAAATAGTACGGGCACGACCGGACGTATTTCCGGATAACACCCGGTCAGGCTCGGGCTCGCCGCTAACGGCAGTGTCGAAGGCTGCTGGTTGCGCAGTTTCAACTGCAACATTTGCCGGTGTTGCATCCGCCACGGTGCTGCTGTCAACATCGGGCGGTTGCAGCTCTTCTTCCAGTGGCAGGTTGTCCATCGTAGTCTCTCCACTCAAGCCTCCGTTAACAGCGGCCATCAAGTTCTTGATATCCCTGCTCATGTCAGAGAGCATGGCGGCATTCTTCTGTCCATGCCAGAGCTGGACTCCCCCTACGGCGGCGCCGAGCAACAAGGCAAAGACCGCAGCCGTTATCGTCCAGTTCAGGCGATAATTCTGCTTGTGAACCCGACTCTGCATAACCTGGAAATTCTTGAGCACATGCTGGCGTTCATTTTCCAGCTTGATGCCCAGTATCCTGACCTGGTTATCCATGGATTCAAGGCGGTTGCCGGTATCCGAGAGTGAAACATCAAACTGCCGCAGCTGCTCGACCGACTGGACCTGCAGGTCTCTGATCTGGGTATCTGTCTTGAGCAGCCGGGATGACGTTTCGCTCAGCGCGTCTTCAAGTGCTTTGACCTGATCACGAGCCTGAACGCGCTCGGTTTCGATTTCCGCAAGTCGCTTTCCCAGATCGAGGATGATGGCGCTGTCTGCCTCCCTGGCGGTCGCCAGCCGGCTGTTGCTCGATTCGAGCTCGGCCAGCTTTCGGACATCCTCGCCCCGGACACTCTCCAGGTTGTGAAGTACCTGCTCCAGGTCAGCGATCTGGCGATTTTCTTCATTGCAGACACGTTCAAGGTCCGTGCGAAACCGCTGCACCTGCTCGGTGAGAGCGCGGTTTTGACTGCTGAGGGTGGATACCTCGTGTTCGAGAACGTCCGAACCGGTCGTCTGTCGGCCACGGCCTGTTGATGGCTGTTTCAGCCTTGAGAGTAGACTTTCCCAGTACTGTCTGAGTGTGCGCACTGCAATCAACCTCTTATTATTAGCATCCGCAGCCATACCGTCCGCTCGCAGGCCCCGTAATATTATTTATATTGTTTACAGCTTATTAAAACACACAATTAAGTATTTTTATCAGTATTGACACCAACAGACTCCGGGGCTGGCCGAGTGGTGCTTGACGCAGCCCTCATGCCTGAATAATGTTCATTTATTATCTATGTTAATCACATTATTAATTGATATATAACAAATATCAACTCACTTTCCCCGGGTTGTATGCCTCGGACGTTGCGTGAAGCCGTATGGCAATAGCGTAGCAGCCGGTTCGCACCCCGGGTGTTGTGGCGGACACAGGGCATGTTTGATTGTAGGGTGCGCTGTGCGCACCATTGACGGTGCGTGCAACGCACACCCTACATTAAATCCTATTTAATCACGACGGTTGCCCGCGGTCGTCATCCTTTGTTCACGGATAGCACCGCAGCACGCCTGCTGGTGCGCGAATGGTTGAATGAATTCGACCCTACAGGGCTGATTCAATGGCGATGAAACACCGTTGGTCGAATGAATTCGACCCTACAAGGGCCGAATTCATTCGACCAGCAACCTTGCCATCAGAAGCAACGCGACTCGTCTAAATGTAGGCTGCAGATCCGACAGGCGGCAGCTAATGCGTCAGGGCTTGCGCCCCTTCATGACCGGGTAGTTGGCCATAAGCCAGCCACCGAAGCCGCGCTCGATGTGAAAGACATTTTCGAAACCGTTATCGAGCAGAGTCTGCTCGGCCAGCCGTGTGCGCCGGCCGACAATACAGTAGATGACCACGCCATTCGGGTTATGCAGCTCGTCCAGGTGCTGATCCAGCGTGTCTTGCGGGATGTTGATGGCGCCGGGGATATGCCCCTTTCGATACTCCTGCACGTCCCGTACGTCCACGACCAGGTAGGCCTCCGGCGTATCCTGCCGGGCTTTCAGATCCAGCGCGGTAATGGCCGGTGTCTGAAAATCGGCCCCCGGTGCGAGGGCCGGCAACAGGTAAAGGGAGAGCAGTACGGCACACCGCACCCTCCCCTTGCGCCAGGCTGCGAACAGACCCTCGGGTGCACATCGAGACGTCAGCCGCCCGAGCTGTGTTGCAGTCCGGACCATTCAGGATCGTGGCACTCGTTGATCGCCCATACCCGCCGGCACGTTTGCCGCTACTCGCCGCCGATGGTGGGCGCCTTGCCGCCGCGCAGCTTTTCGATTTCTTCGTAGACCTTTTCCGGCGACTGGGTACCCGTCTCGGACTTGATCTTGTACCAGTCGATCTCCTTCTGCATGTGGTAAGAGAGCCTGTCGCTGTAGACCTCGACCGGAATATCTTTCTCTCGCAAGCCCACCACGTACTCGTTCAGCCGCTCCTTGATCATGCGTCGCCTGGTCATGCGCCGCGTGCGATCCTCATCGGGGTCAGCATAGATTGCATCTTCCATGTCCTGCACCTGCACCAGATGCCACCCGTTCGGAGTTTCAACCGGTCCGCCCAGCTCGCCGGGGGCCAGTGAAAAGGCCAGTTTGTCCAGCTCGGGGAAGCCCGTGCCTTCCGTCACCCAGCCGATCTCGCCCAGCGTCTTGCCAGACGCAGGGATAATGGAATGGTCCTGCGCTGCCTGATACATGGTAATCGTTCCGCTCTCGATCATTTGCTTGATCGCCTCGGCGTCCTCCCTGGTCTTTAGCACCACGATCTGCAGCTTGCGGCGCGACGGAATCATGATGGAGTCGCGATGCTCGGCATAGTAATCGCGGACTTCCTGATCGCTAGGTGCGAACGCCTCGACCAGCTTGCCCCTGTGCAGATTGATCAGGTGTACCTTTTTGTACTCGTTGAAGGCATTGAGGTAGGCCGGGTCCTGCTCCAGGCCTGTGGCCCGTGCCTTGCTGGTCATAATCCGGTAGTCGATCAGTTCGTCAAGCGTGCTGATGCGCCGCTCCACCGACGCTGAACTGCCGCCCGCACTTAAAGGTACCTTGACCTGCCCCCAGCGGAGCGGCTGGCCATCGATCTCCGCTACTACCTCGGCATCATCGCGTACCACATCATCTTCGGGATCCAGCTCCGTAACATTGATGACGACCGGCACACCGTCCCGCAGCCGGGAGCGCATGTCGGTACCGCCCAGCCCGAGCTTCTGGTCACGCAGCTTGGACGCGATGGCCAGCCGGGTCTCATCGGTGAACTCGGTGCCCGCGGCAATGTTGTCCTTGAAATATGCCTCGACCTCCGCGTCCGTGACTTCGATCTGCTCCGACTTGTTACGCCGCTGGTAGACCAGGGCCAGCATGCCGTCTGAGAAGGTCTCGAGATCCCGCTGATACCCGGGATCCTTGTCCACGCCTTTTTGTATTGCATCCAGGTACAGCAGGTTGGCGCTGATGACCCGATCCAGCAGCGTCAGGCGCACCTGGTCGCGCTCCGGCGAACCCAGCTCCGGTATCGAGAGGCCCACGATGGCCGAGCTGTTGATCATGGTGTTGAGCTGATTGAACGAGATGGGCTGGTCGCCAACCCTGGCAATGACGTCATCCTTGTACACCGGTGGCGCCGCTTCAGCCTGCTTCGGTTCCCCGGCCTGATTCAATGCTTCGGCCTGTTTCGGTTCCCCGGCCTGCTTCGGCACCTCAGCCTGCTTCGTATCCGCGGTGTTCGGTGCTTCGACCTGCCCCGGTTCCTGGACCGGTTGCAAGGCCTCGGCCTGTACCGGCGGAAACGCGGCAATACCGAGTAAAAAAGGCAATGTGGCAATGGCTACCGATAGAATGCTTTTCATAATGACTCCCTGTTGATGTAGCTACCTGGCCAGATGTTCTGGCCTGCGCTCATTGTTATTCGCACCAGGTTTGACAGCCTGAACTCCAAAAATTCACCCCTGAAGGTAAAAAAAATGGAGGGGAAGCAACCTTCCCCTCCACACTGGTTCATGAATCCCCGCTCAGTCCTTCATGAGCGGGCACGATCCTCGCTTACCAGCCGCAGGTGGTGCCTGTCCTGGCAATCGATACCTCTTCCCACACTGCCTCGGAAACACGCCCCTCGATGAGATGCCGCTTCCACTCTCTACCACGGTTGGTATTACCGCAGCTCACGTTGCCTTCGTTGCCGTGGCACGCGCGACAGACGGTTGTGGTACCACCGGTGTAGGGGTTGACCGGGTCGGGTACACCCGACACGACACCCGCATTGGCCTCGGCATCGTCCATTGCCAGACGCGACACGCGGTTGATCATGGCGTGGATCTGCCACTCTTCATTGTTGGCCGAGATGGCGCCTGACAAGTTGCCATGGCAGTTCAGACAGACACTGGCACGCGGATCGGCCTCATCCGTGTAGGTGTGGGCCCAGGACACGGCGGCATCAAAGTCATTGATCACCGGTACCGCGGGTCCACCATCGACCGGATCCGTGTAGCTCAGACCATCGACCCAGACTGGCACCTGGTCAGCGTTCACATGGGTGTGGCAGGTGGCACATTTCAGCGGCCCATGCGAGCCGTCCTGGTTCAGGCCGGCTGCCTGCGCGTACGACGTGTTATCGATGGTCGGGGTCACGGGATAGAGGCCGTGAATCGACTCATGACAACCCTGGCAGGTGATGTCCTGGTGGCCACGCGAGTAGCGCATCAGGCTGGCCTTGCGCGGATAGTTGAACGGCGGGAACGCATTCACATTGCCGCTCTGCTCCGTGTAAGGCGCCTTGTGGCAATCCGCACAGTGTGGCTCACCCGCGCTCAGCCAGTGATCCCGCCCGTCAGACGCCGTGGTGGCCGTCGAGGTCGAGAACGGAATGGTGAACGCCAGCGAGTTAACCAGCGTTGCCTGGGCCGCCGTTACGCAATCCGGCGTGGTGCAGAAGTCCATGATGTTGGCGGTGAAGTCGCCATCTGCATCGAAGTTGCCGCAGATGTTGAACACCGGTCCGCCCTCGGCTGAGCAGTCCACCGGACCGACCTGGCCGGGGGTCGAGCAGGCCTGTCCCGCCGACGGGATCGCCACCTCGATGGTCGCTACATTACCGTCGAAGGTTGGATCAAGCGGCGCCCCGGTGGCAACCGACACCACGTAGTTGCAGAGCCCTGGATCGCTCTTCCAGATGAAGTGGGTATCATCGGCCGGACGGGTACCCGCACCACTCAACGGCAGGTCGGGATCGATGGCCGGATCCTTGGGGTCGACCCAGGACTCGAGCTGCGCCAGGGTGGTACCGAGCTGAGTCGCCAGATCGGCCATGTCCACTGCCGCGCGCGGATTCTCACCCGGTGCACAGTCGTTGTGGACCAGGCTAATGCAGTTCTCGGCCTTCCACATCTGCTGACCGGCCTGGCTGTGACAGTTGGTGCACCAGATACCGCGCATGTCTTCCGTGCCACCCGGCTCCTGGGACTGGTTACGGAACACGAAATCGGACAGGTACTGACCCACCGCAGTGAGGTGCTCTGGCGTCTCGGCACCGTCGACATCCTTCATCGGGTTGGAGTGCACGTCACGACCCACGAAGCAACCACCCTGTGCCAACCGGTTGTCGCCGCTGGCCTGGAAGTTGTTGCCGTCCAGGTCGATCGGATAGCCGTCCATGACACCGTCGGAACGGTGTGCCGGGTGACAACCCTGACAGCCACCATCACGCCCGGTCGCGTCGTTGAAGACGATGTCACCGCCCTCGCTCTGGCTGCGATGGTTGTGGTGGAGAGCCTGTGAGAGCGCCGGAATCAGGCCGCCCTCGGCACAGCTGGCTGCCCCACCGCAGTTGGTCGACTTGACCACCGCGATCACGTTATCAGCATGGCACTTCTGGCAGATGACGCTGTCGTGCCCGATGCGGGTGTTCTGCGGCAGGTCGCACACTTCATCCCCGATACCGGCACAATCCGCATGGCTGGCACAGGCCGGACCGGTCGGCGCCTTGTTCACCAGGCAGTTGGCCGGCGAGTTGAAGAAAGGCTCGCTCAGACCACCCAGCTCGGTCACCGGATTAAACGGCGATCCGGCCGGAATCGCTGCTGCTGCCGGGTAATTGGCCAGGAACTGGGTGCCATGTTGTGTATCGTGGGTCCCCAGGATACTGATGGCTGCACCCTTCAGGCGCGCATACCAGTCAGAATCACCTCCTGCCACATCCAGGTCGTAGTAGGCCGCCCAGAAATCGTACTCGAGATTGACCAGCACCTCGTTCGCCGGGATCACGTTCGGGCTGTTGACATTGACATTGCCGAAGGCATCCGTGGGCGGTGCCGAGTGGCAGCGCTCGCAGTTCGGGATGTCGATGGGCGCATCACCGAAGCCCTGCACCGGGTGACCCGAGCCATCGAGTACCACGTTCCCCGCGGTGCAGTTACCCGCAGCGTCGCAGACAGCATCGTGCAACTGCGCCGACATCTGCACATACGGGCGGATGGAGTCTTCGTCCACCAGACCCGGGTCGGCGAAGAAGCCCAGCGTATCCTCGAATGGCGTCAGCGGCAGGCCCAGGGCCTCCCAGATACGCGGCGAGGTCAGCATGATGGGCAGGTTCTCCACCAGCTTCATCTGGGTGAATACCACCGTACCGGTGTCCTCGGAGAAGGTCATGAAGGCGTTGTCGTTGAAGACACCGCCCGAGACCGGTCCCATCGGATGACCGCCCGGGCCGTAATTGGTCGGGTAGTCGACATCCAGGCCGAGGCGCAGCTTGGCGGATTCCAGGCTGGTGCCGGTGGGATTGCTCCCCTCCGTATCGGCGTAAATGTACAGGTGGTTCCACACGGCATTCTGGTAGTTATCCACCGGTACGCCGAAGGTATTGCCGATATCGCCGTAGTCACCATTGCCCTGCACCACGTTAATGGCTGCACAGGTCAAGGGGTCAAGCGGGTCGGTACACTCAGAGTTACCCAGCACAAAGCTCCCATCCGGGTTGCGTGCGGCGGCATCGGCGCGCGTGTTCCACGACAGCAGGGTGTTGCCCTCGACATCGCTGATCAGCGATGTGGTTTTCAGGTGCGGCGGCAATGTAGCCTGCAGGGCCGGATTACCGATCTGCGGTTTGCCCTGCCCGTCGTTACGCGACTGGGAGTCGTGCCAGTACTTCACCACGTACTTCTTGAAGTTGTTGCCCGTGGCATCGACCGCCGGATCACGCACCACCGTCTCACGACCCAGCACGTCGAGGTTGCCGCCATTGTTGGGATCACCCTCCAGCATGCGTGGGAAGGCATCGACAAAATCAATATCGCGGTACTGATTGTTCGGTGAGCATGGCCCGCTGAAGCAGGGGTTTTGCGCACCATTCAACTCCTCCTTTGGATTGCCGATCGCCGGCTTGGCGATCTGCGACACGATGGAGTTGTAGGCCGGCAGCACGCAGCAGTAGGCGAACTCGAAGCCCGTGCAGTGCATGCCGAGCTCGTAGTTCATCATGAACTTGAAGTCGGTCTGCTTGGGCAGCACGCGCACATTCACCGTGGCGACCGTGGACAGGTTGGTGCCGTCCGAGGCCTGGTAGGTAAAGGTGTCGTCCAGGTAGGCCGCACCACCCAGTGGTGCGCCGGCCGGCGGCGTGTAGGTGAACGAACCATCCGCGTTCAGGGTTACGCTACCCTGGGTACCTGTAGTATTAAGACTGACTGCCGTCAGCGGATCAGACTGCTCGTCGAAGTCGTTATACAACACGCCCGACAGGCGTGTAGCCGGCACCGTCAGGGCCTGGTTGCGGACCGTGGTGTAGGAATCACCGCGTGCCGTGGGCGCCTGCTGCGCTGCCACGCAGCCTCCGGGCAGATCGACACAGGAAGGTCCCGGAGCCTGACCAATTTGTGCCTTGGTAAAGGTGAAATCGGTGGGATCCACGATACCGTTGCCGTTTATGTCCCGATCCGGATTGACCGTCCCTACTGCGGCCTTGATGGATGTGAAATCAGTCGGATCCACGATGCCGTTGTTGTTAAAGTCCGCATCGCAGACATTACCGTACCCGTCAGCGTTGGTGTCGCGCTGATCGGCGTTGACCTTCTCGATGCAGTTGTCCTGGTTATCCGGGACGCCATCCTGGTCGAAATCACCGGCTACCACCGGCTGAACCGTGATGGTGACGGTCGCCACATTGCTGTTGTCGGTGCCATCGTTCGCCACGTAGGTGAAGCTGGCATTACCACTGAAGCCCGCGGCCGGTGTGTAGGTGAACGAACCATTGGCAGCCAGGTTCAATGTGCCACTGGTCGGGCCTGACTGCAGCAGGGCGGTCAGGGTGTCGCCATCGGCGTCGGTGTCATTGCCCAGGACGCCCGGGGCAGGCACGATCAGCTGGGTCTGGAACGCGGTACTGTAGCTGTCATTATTGGCTACCGGGGGCGCGTTAGCCGGTGAACCGACCGTGATGGTGACGGTCGCCGTGTTGCCGTTGACGGTGCCATCATTCGCCGCGTAGGTGAAGCTGGCATTACCACTGAAGCCCGCGGCCGGTGTGTAGGTGAACGAACCATCGGCAGCCAGGTTCAAGGTACCGCTGGTCGGGCCTGACTGCAGGATGGCCGTCAGCGGATCGCCGTTGTCGTCGGTGTCATTGCCCAGGACGCCCGGGGCAGGCACGGTCAGCGGGGTCTGGAAGGCCGTGCTGTAGCTGTCGTTATTGGCGACCGGGGGCACGTTGGGCGGATTGCCGACCGTGATGGTGACGGTTGCCGTATTGCCGTTGACGGTGCCATCGTTCGCCGCATAGGTGAAGCTGGCAGTACCGGTGAAACCCGCGGCCGGCGTATAGGTGAACGAGCCGTTGGAATTCAGATTCAGGGTGCCGCTGGTCACGGCAGACTGCAGGACAGCAGTCAGCGGATCACCGTTGGCGTCCGTGTCATTGCCCAGCACACCCGGGGCGGGAACGGTCAGCGGTGTCTGGAAGGCCGTGCTGTAGCTGTCGTTATTCGCTACCGGGGGCACGTTGGGCGGATTGCCGACCGTGATGGTGACGGTCGCCGTATTGCCGTTGACGGTGCCATCGTTGGCCGCGTAGGTAAAGGTCGCATTGCCACTGAAACCGGCGGCCGGTGTATAGGTGAACGAGCCAGAAGCACTCAGATTCAATGTGCCACTGGTCGGGCCAGACTGCAGCACGGCGGTCAACGTATCACCATTGGCGTCCGTGTCATTGCCCAGAACGCCCGGGGCAGGAACGATCAACTGGGTCTGGAAGGCTGTGCTGTAGGAGTCAGGATTGGCGACCGGTGGCGTATTGGGAGCCGCCGGGTCCACCGCGCCTGAGCCGGGATAGGTGTTGGTGCCTGACGAGACGCAGTTGTTGCGGCCCCAGACGGGCACCGCGCCCAAGGTCCAGCCTGGCTGGGTGTTGGCATTGATCTCCTGCAGGTTGGTGAAGCCCCCCGCATCGCCATCGGAGTTCACCGCTTCAACGGCAGCAATTCGCGCCGCGATTCCACCCGTGGCGCCGTTGCACGCAGCCAGGGCGAAGCCGTAGGGGTTGATGTTCTGGGTGCTCGACCCGTGGCACAGCTGGCAACTGGCATTGTTGTCCGATGCCGAGCCGGGATAGATGCCCTGCCAGGTACTTAAATAGCCACTGGTGGCATGCGCGGCCGACGCGGCCAGCAGCAGGCCCAGCAACAGCAGCGACGGGAGCACGAACCCACATGCTCCGGGAGTTGCTGCTGGTTGTATTGTGATTCGTGATTCCGCGCGCACGTGCGCCGGCGACAGAGAAGAATGTTGGGAAGGCCTGGCAATCAGTGTGCCGATCCTGCGGAGTGTGCTCCAGATGCGACAGCGGAGCGTTCCATCAAGCCTGTTCGTTGCGGTTGTTTTCATTGTCTCTCCTCCATTCACCGGGTGGGCCCGGCATTCGTATAGTGGCGATTGTTGGTATAACCAAACTAAATTTATTGTTGCAGACCTCTCACCCCCTGGGCGTTCAGTGCACGGGTCTGCTTCTGCTTCAGCGTAGTACAGGATACTGGGTTGACCTGCACGTCGCTGCACAAACTCAATCAATTCCTGAACTTTTCTAATGCAATATCCTGGCCAACTCACCACCCTCACTAACTGCTTGAATATATATCGATTACACTCGCATGGTGCGCGCCACACCTGTCAGGCCTGCCATAAATGTCAGGCCTGCCTGTCAGACTGAATGCCAATTGTGTCAGTGCGCGGGCGGCATTGAACATTCCTTCTGCGTGCACCACGCCCCGGTACGACCGGCACAGGCCTGTGCCGGTACCGATGCCCCACCCTGCAGTGCCGTTTCGTTGCGCGTGTGGCGCATGAATCGACGATCCCGAGGTGGCCGGCATCAGCTGTGCGCACTCCGGCGTGCGTACCCGGAGGGCTCTGCACGTTGAAGTTTGCGCTCATCGCACGGCATGCTTGACCGGCGCAGGATATCCGGGCGACACGCGGCCGCGCTGCCTTCAAGACAGGCGAATGGCGCGGGCTTCTCGTCAGGTGCGAGCGCCGACAAGCGCTTGCTTGGAGACATCCGGTTCCCGCCGTTACTTCGAACCCGGGATGCTGAGCCAGTCCGTCACCGCCATCAGCCCGTCCTGCCCCGCCTTCGGCAGCTGCGCGATATAACAGCCCTTGGACACAAAGCGCTGGTCGGGTGCCAGCGTGATGCAGGGATACACGAAGTGTAGTCCGCACTATCCACCTCATGCTAAAAGCGTTTCTGGAAGCCGTCACGATTGAAATAACCGCGAATGCTGCCGGGCGCGCGCCCGGCGAGCTTCAGGACAAAATAACTGTTGGCCTGAATGCGCGCCGCTTCGGGCGCAAGGATGCGCTTGATACGCAACCAGCCGGTGGACGGGCCAGCAACCTCGGCAGCTGGTCCGGCAGTTCCTGCGGATGCACAAAAAATACCCGCTCGCGCAGCGCGTCCGTCAGTTCGGAATACTCGCTGTCGTACAGTATGGTCGATACATAGAAAGGTGTCGGGAGATTGCCGGCATCGAGCCGTGCCCAGAACGTTGCGAGATCGGATTGACGCAGCCACAGGACGACAACCGCGTTACGCTTTGCCTGCAATGTTGCCAGTAATGTCTCGAACGAACCTTCAGGTCCGAGGGGAACATCGTTTATCTGCGTGCCCTGCATTGCCAGCATGCGCCGCAGTGCAGCGGCCGCTCCTTCCGCGTCGCCGTCGCGGTATACCTGCAGCACGGGACCGGAGAGCAGGCCATCATCGGATAAATGCTGCGCGACGGCCTCGTACTGCAGGGTCATGCCACCGTCCAGGTAAACGGTGTAGAAATCCTGTTCGATGTGTACCGGAAGCGTGGTGTTCGGGAACAGGCAGGGAATCTCGATGTGTTCGCAGAATGTGTGCATGGGCTGCCAGCTCCCTGAGCAGACGGGTCGCGTCCCCGTGCATGTCCACCAGCGACCGGTCGAATAACTCGTAATGGTGCCCGGAACGGCTGTAGCCCTTATGCTCCAGCATATGCCGGTGATGCGCATGCGGATCTGCCTCGCCCTCACGGGGTTCGTTAACAGGATCGTCAATTACGGGTTCGTCCGGAACAGCGGGCTGCATGACAGGCTGGCGCATGCCGTGGTCATGCGGGCTCAAGGCAGATTCGGCAGCCTGTAACGGCGATGGGCTAATCGAAAGCGCAAGCAACATCGCCACACCCAGCAGCCCGACCCCGGCCCTGCCTGACGTGGCATTTTTTCTTGTTATTCGGGAAAGTCATTAGCCTGGTTCCGGCTGGAGAAAATAATCATGGCGGGCAGTACGCTTGCGTAACAGCGTCGATTGATCGGGTAACATATCAATTCAGACGAGACGCATTCCTTCTGATGGCAAGGTTGTTGGCCGAATGAATTCGGCCAGCGGTGTTTCATCGTCATTGAATCAGACCTGCAGGGTCGAATTCATTCGGCCATTCACGAACTGACGCGCCGGTAACGGCGATACAAACCGCCTGCCGCTACCAATAGAGACAGGGGAAACACCGGGTCGAGTGACGTTGTGGCGGTTGCAACCAGCGTACAGCCGCCACCCCCACCCCCGGAACCCGCCGGCTGCACCGCCGCGACTGCCACGGCAATACCCACCGGGTCGGCAATCGTGCCAATGGCAGGGTCGGTATCGAACACCCCGTCATTGTCGGTCAGTGTCAGAGTGAAACTGCGCTGATTCAAGTCGATCAGGGCGTTGTTCACGGTACGCCAGGTGCCACTGACATCCAGCTTGCGGATAACCGTGTTGGCGGGCAGCGCCGCACCCGGCGGCAGCTGCACGGTAACGGTGGCCGTATCCTGACCCACCGGAAGCACGACGCGGTAGCTGTACAGACCCAGCGGATAATCGTACGCCGTATCACCGGTGGGTAAATCCGATTCGACAAACAGCGGCAGTCCCGTGGCGGGGTTTGCTTCTATCACAAGCGTTGCACCCGTGATTTCCGACACCTGAACCACCTCGTTCGCGTACTCGTTCACTCCCATCGCCTGGGCAACCCCGGCCGTGACAAAAAAGCTCAGCATTGCGGCGTCTGTCGCTGCCGTACCGGGCTCAAGCGCATCGATGATCCCGTCGCCATCCGTATCGGTGGGGTTGGCCGGGTCACCGAGTTCCAGCGCATCGGTGATACCGTCGCCGTCGGTATCACCGCTCACCACGTTGGGATCCAGCGCGTTGGCAAGAGCCTGTGCATCGCTGATGCCATCACCATTGCTGTCGCTGTCGTCATCGTTGATGGTCACCGTGGCCGTGCTCACCGCACCCAGGCTGGCGCCGCCGGTAACATTCGACAGACTCAGCGTGAAGCTCTCGCTGGACTCCGGCACGCTGTCATTCAGGATCGGCACGCTGAACGACTGACTGCTTACCCCGTTGGCAAAGTCCAGTGTCCCGGTGCTGGTCGTGTAGTCGCTGCCGGCCAGCGCCGTGCCGTTGCCGGTTGCATAGCCAACGCTGACTGCACCCGCGCTGCCGCCCGTGCGCGTCACCGTCACCAGCACGCTCGCACCGTTCTCCGCCACACTGTAAGTACCGGTACTGAACTGCACACTCCCCACCGGTAACGGGTCGTCATCGTTGATGGTCACCGTGGCCGTGGTCACGGCACCCAGGCTGGCGCCGCCGGTAACATTCGACAGACCGAGCGTGAAGCTCTCGCTCGGCTCCGGCACGCTGTCATTCAGGATCGGTACGCTGAACGTCTGGCTGGCGGTCACGCCGTCGGCAAAGGTCAGCGTCCCGGACCGCGTACTGTAATCACTGCCGGCCAGCGCCGTGCCGTTGCCGGTTGCATAGCCAACGCTGACTGCACCCGCGCTGCCGCCCGTGCGCGTCACCGTCACCAGCACGCTCGCACCGTTCTCCGCCACACTGTAAGTACCGGTACTGAACTGCACACTCCCCGCCGGCAGCGGGTCGTCATCGTTGATGGTCACCGTGGCCGTGCTCACGGCACCCAGGCTGGCGCCAGCGGTGGCATTCGACAAACTCAGCGTAAAGCTCTCGCTGGACTCCGGCACGCTGTTATTCAGGATCGGTACGCTGAACGACTGGCTGATCACGCCATCGGTGAAAAGCAGCCGCCCGCCCACCGCGCCATAGTCACTGCCCGCGGTGGCCGTGCCGTCGCTACTTGCATAGTCGACGGTGATGGCACCCGTGCTGCCGCCGGTGCGGAGCACCGTCACCAGCAGAATCGCGCCATTCTCCGCCACGCTGTAACCGGCGGCGCTGAACTGCACACTGCCCGGCCCCGGTACAGCATCCCCGACACGGACGGGATAAAAGTCATGCAGCGTCTGACTGCGGCCTGTCAGCGTATTCTGGCTGGTCACCGCCAGGCGCAGCGTGTAGCTACCCGGCGCGACACTGGTGCTGTCCCAATCGCCGAGCAGCATATTCTCCGCACCGCCCGTGCCGCTGAGGCCGGTCGGCTGCCAGCTGCCCTGCCGGTCACAGACCAGGAAATCCTCGCCCGGACAGACGTCGATGCGATAGCCGGTCGATACCCGGGCCGGATCCCGGCCGTTCACGGTGCTGCCCGACAGCGCCACCACCCCGCTCAGGGTGTCCGTGGCATTGACCGGATTGAGCCGTACCGCCACCGGCGAGTACAGCGGATCGCCATACAGAATGCCGCTGTTGTTGGCGGCGGCGAACCATACCGCATCCCCCAGCGGCAGGCCGCGCGTGAAATACACCAGCGGCGCCATGCCGCTCAGGCAGAACGCACAGCCAGCCGACTGGTGATGGCTCACGCTGCCCCAGAAGGCCACGCCGCCCAGCCGGTCCAGAAACGTCGCCGCATGATCGCCGGCTGCCACCTGGCGGTGACCCTCGCTGAAGGAGCCGTTGAGCGCCAGCTCCGCGCCCGCGCCCACCTGCTGCACGCTGACCGCGTCGATACCCAGCGCCCCGGCAAACACCCCGGTGGTTTCGATGCGGAACTTGATGCCGTCGTAACTGGCGGCGGCATGCAGCGCCGGGTCGAGCGGGAACGCAACCTCGACCGGTGTCCAGCCGGTATTGCCCGGGGCCAGCGTGGCGAGCTCGCGGGTGCCGTAGTCGACCTGGGCGCCGCCCGCCTCGCGCACGAAGAAGCGCACCTGCAGGGTGACGGGTGTGGCGAGATCGGCCGCCTGGTAGTGCAGGGCGATCCGGTAGGTCTGGGGGTTGCCGGTGTCCAGGGTCTGCGCGGCCAGCGGGAGACGCTGGGCCAGCACTACCCGGCGCTGGTCGGCACAGGGCAGGCCTGGCGGCGCCGAGAAGTCACTGGCCGGGAAACAGCGCGGCGCGGCCACCTGGTCGGTGTTGCGGAACCACAGGCTGAAGCTGTCATCGAAGCCGGTGTCAGTACGCACCTCGGGCAAGGCCAGCTGGTTGACATCACCGTGACCGCCATCGTTCCAGCTGCTGTTGCCGGTGCTCTGGAACCAGCCCGTCGGCCACACCGCCAGGTACGACACCGGCCAGGACTGGTGGTTGTAGCCCATGAACCCGTCGGCCATGCCGACACAGTCCGTGTTGAGTTCCCCGAACACATCCGTGGATGCCGCCTGGCAGGCCGCGGGATCGGCCGCATCGCGGCACTCGGTGACCGTGCACTGGTCGTTCTTGCGCCAGTTGAGCAGGGCATCGAAACTGTGAACCGCCGCCTGCCCGTCCAGCCAGCCCTGATACAGCAGCGCATTCACCGCCTGCGGCTGGCGGCTCGCGGCATTGCCCGGGGCCGGGTAGCTGGCGCTGGTGACCGGGTCGCTGTCCTCGTTGAGTTGCACCGTGCAGTGCGCCGGCGTCTTGCCTTCCGGCAACAGCCCGGAAAAATTCAGGTAGTCGACACACTCCGGACGGGCCTCGTCAAACAGCCCGAGCTGATAGGGCCAGCCGGTGATCCCGGTGGGTGGGTAAATCAGTCGCCCGGTACTGTTATCCACCCAGCGATTGAAGCGCGTGGAGCCGAACAGGCGGCCGGACAGGCCGCCGCGTTCCGCCGCCAGGGTCCGGTCCAGCAGCGCCCGGGCGGAGCCCAGCGTGAGCCCGTCGAGTCGCCCGATGATCAGTTCCCGGTCGGTGGCCGGCAATACGGTGCGCATGCCGCGGCCATCGCCAAACGCCACCTCGCGCTCGTTAAACGTGAGCCGCGTGTCCTCGGTAAAGTAATTGAGCAGCCAGTACTTGAGGTAGTTGTCCACCGAGGTCGGCGCGGTCGCATCGAACAGGGTGGAGCCGTCTACCACCATCCGGGTCGGCACCCCGCGCGTGGTGACCAGGTAGCGGATCCTGCTGTGAGCGCGCAACTGCTCCACGGCCGCCGGGCAATAATACGGCGGCTCGCCATCCACACACACCGCCGGTGTCAGGGTCGGGTCGTCCAGCGTGTTGCGCTGCATGAAGTCGATGAGCTGATCGCGCAGGCGGCGAAAGTCGTCCCAGCCGATGAAGTAACCGGCAGGCACGCGCACATGCACGATGTTGGCGGGATCGATGTCACGCTGCTGGGCGTAATAGGTCCCCAGCTGGGGCGAATCCACCGAGTTGTCGTTGACAATGATCAGTACGTCATCGCGTGCTGCCTCGACCATCGACACCGTACACAACAACAGGCACGCAAGAGCTACTAGATGCATTCTGGTGATCATGTCTTCTCCGTCAGGAGAAAGTTACCGTCACAGGTACTTTCTCCTGAAAATGTTGTTCTTGTTTCGATGCATGCCCCGGATCTGACTCCATGACTGATTTCATTGTCGAGATATTGACTGACCACGTTTCATGCATACGCAGAATGTCGCAGCATCGATGACCTTGATTACTTTAGCGTGCATGCGATATTGACAACTATTGGTATGTTTGCCCCAAGTTATTGACATGTCAAGGGGAATGCCGGACAGGTGTCACCAGGCGAGTTGTCATTCACAACAATCACACGTCATCGTGCAGGACCATGCGCATTGCCTGAGTAGTCAGGACGACGACGATTGCATGGAAGCGCAACATGATATCCGTCCATCCTGTTTCTGTATGGCCAGCGGCCGCGGTTAGTACACACCCAACGTGTCAACTATCACCTTAGCGTTCAATGGTACAGAACACTTGATGACAAAAACCGGAACTGGGCAGGCAAAAAAAACCCACCCTGAACATATGTGCAGGGTGGGCATTGGTTTGCTGATTTTTGTTAGGCTTGGCTGCGGCACGCTTGGTGTATGTATTATGCAGCTTGTCAGGAAGCCAGCCTGTTCCTCGTTCAGCTATCCCTTTTCGGAGTGAGAAACTCCTTCTGTTGTTATACGGGAACTGTTAGCGAACCCGTTTTCAGGCAGCCTTGCGGCGGGCAACACCGACAAGACCCAGCAGGCCGGAACCAAACAGCCATACGGCAGCCGGTACCGGTACCGGGGTTACCTGGACCTGACCGGTGACGTAGTCGACGGGAACATTGGCGCCGGCGACAGACCATCCGCCGAAGATATCTGCGAAGGTGATGTCCGTGGCGGATCCATCAGCACCGATGACATTGAAGCTGATATCAACAATATTGAAGTCCGATCCGAAGAAACCCACGCTGCGTCCAAGGAACACGAAATCCACTGTACCGGCTGCGGCGTTGAGGTCGCTAATACTGACCGTATCCCAGTTCGGATCACTCACCACACTACCGGTGTACTGCAGCACGGTTGGGTCCCAGTTAAACGTGAAGGCGGCACCATCCACTGTATCCGTAAACAGCGTCCCCACAAGGTTCAGAGTCACTGACGGGGCCCCGCCGGTTAAAATCGGGTTGGGTTGTGTCAGCTGCACTGTATTGGCTGCGGCCTGCCCTGCTACCCCTAACATCACCAGTGAAGTCATGATTATCAAAAGCTTTTTATACATTGTCGTAGTCCTCTCCGTAAATTAAACACAATTATATTTTTTCCAGATCTATTCTGGTTTGTTCCCCTACCGGCTGAATTGATACAAGCATCGCACCCAACCGCTTCCTGCTAATCGCAAGCTGCACTTGCTGCGGAATATGCACGCACATTGCATGCCAACACACAATTCACGATAATTATCAGACACATATGCTACTTGATCCGGAAAGCCATCTGGAATCAATACACTGACTGTAAGCTCTGCCGACGACGCGTGAACCAGGCATGCCGCCGCGAAAAAATTACAACATACTGTTTACATGAGATATTTACTTAAAGATCGGCCGCAGACACCCGAGCGGCTTTGTGTTAAAAATTCCGACGCCCGGCACGGGCTGGCTTCACCTCGCCCGCTGCCCGTGCATGGCTGAGTCCTGCTCATGACCGGGTAAACACCGGACATGTGACCGGAAACACGCTGACTTGCCGGATAAGGCGGTGGTGCAGGATTCGACCCGCAACTGGCTGTGATTTGTCAGTAGGTTCTTCATCCGGGACTGATCTAGGAAGCTGGTCGCTCCCGGCATGGCCCAGGCCAGTCTCTCGACCCGGGCGATGCCCGTAATAGTGGCTCACCTTCTCCCTGTACATCGCGTGTAGGGGTACACGAGAACCAGCCAGTGCCGGGACAGGTACCGCCCATTGACATGATGTTTCGTGCCGAAGGGGTAATAGTTTTCTGGTTTCAGCTCTTTAGGTCGGGTATTCGCCGCCCGGTGAGTCATGCGGGCTAGGGCAGCACGCCGGCAGGCCCGGGCGGCTGGCCCAGCAGGGCCTTGGTCAGGGTGAAATCGCTTGGATCGATGATGCTGTTACCGTTCAGATCCTGATCCGGATGCCCTGACAGCCCGATGACGCTCTTCAGTTTCGTGAAATCGCTCGGATCAACGATCCCGTTCTGGTTGAAATCCGCATCACAGATGTTGCCAAATCCATCCCCGTCAGTATCCCGCTGGCTGTTCCCGCCGGCATCCGGCAGGATGGGACCATTCGCCACCAGGGTGCAGTTGTCACAGGCATCGCCGGCCCCGTCCCCGTCGGCATCCGCCTGGCGCGGATTCGTCGTGGCGGCACAATTGTCGCAGCCATCCGGAATGCCATCGCCGTCGGAATCCGCCCCACCGGTGGGACAACCCAGCAGGTTGTTGTAGGCCGCGACGACATCGATCAGGCCGTAGCCGTAATCGTTATCCGGCCCAGGATCGCCGAGGTCCCGGGCGGTATTGATCAGCACCGCCTCCAGGTGGGGTACGGTGGTGTCCGGGAAGGCGCTCAGTAGCAGGGCCATGGCACCGGAGACATGGGGTGCGGCGAACGAGGTACCGGAAACCGGCGGAAACACAACGGTGGGATTGCCGCCACTGGACAGATCGGTGGTTATGAGCTGATCACCCGGGGCCACGACCTCGGCGAAGACCGTGCTGTCGCACGTCGACGGCCCGCGACTGCTGTAAGACGCGACCGTGAGACCTTGATCCACGGCCCCGACGGCATAGCCTTCGGGATTGTTGCCGGGGCTGATATCCGACTGCGGCCCCAGGGCACCGCGGTTTCCCGCCGCGAACACCACGGCAATGCCGGCCGCCTTGAGGATCTGGATATCGGTCTGAAACACGGTCTCACACAAGCCCGGCTGCAGTTCGAAGCCCCAGGAATTGTTCACCACATCGGGGGCGTCATCGGTGGCGGGATTACCGTCGGGATCGAGGACCCACTGGAAGGCCAGGGTGAAATCACTGAGACTGGCGTTACCGAAGTCGTCCCAGACTTTGGCGGCAATCCATTTCGCGCCCGGGGCCATACCAATGGCTTTCAGCTCCTGATTGGCATCGCCACCCACCATCAGGCCCATGGTACGCGTGCCGTGGCCGGCGGCGTCAAAGGGTGTGAGGTACTGGCCATGCACATCGAACCAGCTGTTGCTGCCACCGCGCCAGCGCGGTGCCAGGTCCGGGTGATTCACATCGACCCCGGTGTCAATGCTGGCCACGACAGTGCCCTGACCGATGTGGCCCATGGCCCACAGGTCGGGGGCGCCGGTGGCGGTGATATTCCACGTTGGAATGCTGGCAGGCGCCTCGTTGTCCAAAATCGTGCCCAGGCCAGTGGCGTCCACAAGGATGCCATTGACTGGATTGCTCAGGGTGACATTGAAAAGCTCATCGCCCTCGATCAACGCATCTTCCAGAACGGATACGGGAATCGTCCCGCTGGCCGCACTCGGCGCGAGCACCAGCTGCCCCGTCGCCGCCGTGTAGTCGGCGCCGGCACTGGCGGTTGCGTCGCTCGTGGCAAAATCCACCGTGACTTCCGGCCCGGTGAGACCCGCACGGGTCACGGTAAACACCGCAGTGCCGGCCGCCTCGTCGACCGTCACGTCGTCGATGCCGAGGCGTGGCGTATCGTTATCGGTAATGGTAGCCGTGCCGACGGCATCGAGCAGTGTACCGATACTCAGGTTGCCGAGCGTGACGTCGAAGGTCTCGTCGCCCTCGATATCCACATCGTCCACGATGGGTACCTCGACCGTCCGGCTGGTCTCGCCCAGTGCGAAGCTCAGCTGACCCGTGACTGCGGTGTAGTCGTTTCCGGCAGCGGCGGTCCCGTCGCTGGTGGCAAAGTCCACCGTGACTGCCGTGGTGAGGCCAACCAGACGGCTGACGGTGAACAGCGCAGTGCCTGCCCCCTCGTCCACCGTCACGTCGTCGATGCTGAGGCGGGGTGTATCGTTATCGATAATGGTGCCGGTGGCGGTGAGCGTGCCGGACGGCGTGGTGATCGTGGCACCGACCGCATTGCTCAGGGTGAGAAAAAAGGTTTCGTCGCTTTCAATGTCGAGATCTTCCAGGATGGATACCGGGATCGTGCGGCTGGTCTGGCCCGGAAAAAAAGTCAGGTTGAAGTTGAGCGCGACATAATCTGCGCCTGCCGTGGCAGTATCATTTACCGTGGTGTAGTCCACCGTCACGGTGACGGCGCTGGCCTCCGACAGGGTCACCGTGAACACGGCGCTGCCGCCTTCATTGACGCTGACGTCACCGATGGTCAGTTCGGGCACGGCGGCCGCCATCACGGGCAGCGGCACAGGTTCATCCAGTTTTATACTTTCGACGGCGGGAAAGTGACTCAGTGTACTGATGACTGACGCCGGCAACGTGGCCGCCACACCATTGATCAGCCACAGGCGCTTGATGTTCGAGATACCACGGGCAGCGAAAAAGGTCTCCAGCCCGCGCTGGCCGAGGTTGGCTTGCTGTTTAAGTGCGGCAACGATCCTGCGGCGGCGCAGGCTGGCATCCCGATCCCTGAAGCGACTCAAATCGGCGCGGTCGGACAGGACGATGATGACAGGAAACCGGTCGGTCCCGGCCGCGCCAGCCAGCGCCGTCTGCAGCTTGGGATCCAGGGTCGCAGACCGGGCAGCGGTGCTGCAGAAGCAGAAACTGCCCGCGAGCAGGCAAACCAGCAGGGGCATGTTCATTCTTGTTATCAGTCCGAGCATAGGTACACTCAAGCAGCAGCCGGTGCTATTGTCAATTCGACTCTGGCTTACCGTGAGATGCTCGACCCTGAATTCCCCGATCACCAGTGTGACTTTATCCCCGCGCTGCACGCGCCGATCGGGATGGGAGAACCTCATGCCAGAGGCAAATCGCCCCCGCCTCGTCCAGGCCCGGAGTCATGCTGCTGACTCTGCCCGGATGCTCCTGGAACCCCTTTGACTATCCCGCCAGGCCAGTGAATGTATCCTGCATGCTCAAAGGCAGAATGCGTTCCACGCGCATCAAAAAAACACTGCAATGTCTGAACCTGGCCAATATATGTGTGCATTCACTCAGCAAGTTAGACAACAGGCGGGACTGAAGCGGCAACAGCCGGCATCCGGCAGCCGGGCTTGATCTTCTTTCACTATTAAGATTAACTTGTTACAACAAAATACTGATAAAACGCCTGGAAGCGGCCGGTCACTATAAAGTCATTCAGCCGCCCACAGATTTTTCTTGGCCCGCATCTTAACCATCAACAGCAGGCATACTGTGGAGCATCCACAGGCACGGAGTCCCGGGACGCTAGTCTTCATTAAGAGGTGCAAAATGGCAGTGGCAACAAACGAGCTCCTCAGCGCGAACGACCGGGATCTTGGCGAACGACTGGTCGCGTCTGGCAAACTCACCCGCGGTGATCTCGAACGCACCGTCCAGATCCAGCGCGGGACACGGGAACGGCTGGATTCATTGCTGGTCCGTTCGGGCCTGGTATCCGAACAGGACGCTGCGCAGGCGCTCGCCGAGCAGCTGTCACGGCCGCTGACAGGGCCCGCCGACTATCCGGATTTCCCACTGCTCGAAGAGCAGCTCTCGGTGAAGTTTCTCAAGCACCACAAGATCGTGCCCCTGTCCTGTGACGACGAGCAGCTGGTGGTCGCCATGGCCGATGCGCGCGACAGCTACGCAGTCAATGCGCTGGAACTGGTCAGCGCGCGGCAGGTCGTGCCGTGGGTGGGCCTGCCCTCGGAGATCGATACCGCACTGGAACATCTCTACGGCGCCGGCAAGACCCAGATGGCGCGCATTGTTGACGACCTCGCCGAGGCCAGTGAAGAGACCACCACGCAGGAGCAGATCGCCCAGCTCCGGGACCTGGCCAGCGAGGGACCCGTTATCCGCCTGGTAAATCTGCTGGTCGAACATGCCGTGGAAGCCCGGGCATCGGACATACATGTCGAACCCTTCGAACACAAGTTGCGCGTTCGCTACCGTCTGGATGGCATGCTGCAGGAAGTCGAGGCGCCCCCGGCGCGCCTGTCTGCGGCGGTCATCTCCCGCATCAAGATCATGGCAAAACTGGACATCGCGGAACGCCGTTTGCCGCAGGATGGACGCATTCGGCTGCGGGTACGCGGCAGCAGTGTGGATCTGCGTGTATCGACGCTGCCAACCATGCACGGCGAAAGCGTGGTAATGCGGCTGCTGTACAAGGACAATGCAACACACGACTTCAGGAGCCTTGGTTTCGATGACGAGATCCTCGAGATCTTCCTGAAGACCGTGCGCATGCCGAACGGCATCGTGCTGGTAACCGGCCCGACCGGCAGCGGCAAGACGACCACCCTGTACGCGGCGCTGACCTTGCTCAACGATCCCGCCCGCAAAATCATTACCGTCGAGGACCCGATCGAGTACGAGCTGACGGGCATCAACCAGATCCAGGTGAAATCACAGATCGGCCTGACCTTCGCCAACACCCTGCGTTCCATCGTGCGCCAGGACCCGGACGTGATCATGATCGGCGAAATGCGTGATCTCGAAACAGCGGAGATAGCCGTCCAGTCGGCCCTGACCGGTCATCTGGTGCTGTCCACATTGCACACCAACGACGCGGCAGGCAGCGTCACCCGCATGCTGGACATGGGCCTGAAGGAGTACCTGGTGACGTCCGTACTCAACGGTGTGCTTGCCCAGCGCCTGGTGCGCAGGCTCTGTCAGCAGTGCCGCCGGGCCTACCAGCCGTTACCGGAACTGATCGAGCAGACCCGGCTGGACCGGCTGGCGGCGGGGAAACCGATCGAACTCTACGAAGCCGTCGGCTGCGAGCACTGCCGCGGCACCGGGTACCAGGGCCGCACCACGATCATGGAAATGCTGGTGATGTCCGACCAGATCCGCAGCATGATACTGCAGCATGCCGATGCACGTGATATCGCCAGGGCCGCCATTGCGGCAGGTATGCGCACGATGTACGAGGACGGTCTGCGCAAGGTGCTTGCCGGCGAGACCACCCTGGGCGAGGTGTTGCGGGTTACCCAGGAGACCTAGCCCGCCGTTCTCGCCGGGTGATTAAAAGTGACTTCAGGGAATCAAAGCGTGAAAGGAATACAATTACGCCAACCAGGCGCATGTCAACGGACACAGCCCGTCCCAAAGAGACGTCCGGGCTAGTCCATGCCACGGTTTCGCTACAAGGCGGTGGGCGAGGACGGCCAGCTGATCCAGGGTGAGCTGCAGGCACCCAGCCACGAGGCGGTTATCGACTGGCTCCAGGACCACGGACACACTCCGATTCGGGCGGTCGAGAGCGGTGCGGCCAAGGACACCCTCCCAAGCAGCGCCGCGCCGCGCCTGCCGCGCCCGCTGCAAAAACGTCGCAAGGTGGACATAGGCCATTTCACCCGCGACCTGAGCACCTTGCTGGCTGCAGGTCTACAGCTGGAAAGAGCACTGCAGATACTTGCTGAAATGGCAGAGGACACGAACACCGCCGGGCTGTTGTCACGCCTGCTCGATGAAATCCGTGAAGGTGCATCCCTGGCAGCCGCCATGGAGGCGCAACAGGGCGTATTCAGCAAGTTCTATCTCAACATGGTTCGGGCCGGTGAGGCCGGTGGTGCAGTAGAAACGGTGCTGGGCCGGCTCGCGGTGTTTATGGAGCAGTACGATGAGCTCAAGTCCAGCATCAAGTCCGCACTCATCTATCCCAGCATCCTGATCACCATCACCGTGGCCTCGGTAATCATACTCGTCGTCTTTGTGGTCCCGCAGTTCGCCGCGCTGTTCGAGGACATGGGACAGGAATTACCCCTGCCGACCCGGATCGTCATCGGGTTCGGGGAAGCCTTTCAGAAATACGGCCTGGTAGCTGCCCTGCTGGTGAGCGTGTTGATCTACCTGCTGCGGCGCCAGCTCGCGAAGCCGCAGTTCAGATACCGCTGGGACAAGTGGCTGCTGGGCCTGCCGCTACTGGGCGAGCTGATCACCAAGATCGAAGTCACGGTGTTTGCACGCACGCTGGGCACGTTACTGGCGAGCGGTGTACCGATGCTGACGGCGCTCGGCATCGTGAAGGAGACACACACCAATCGGCTACTGCGCCAGGCTGTGGAATCGATCGCGGACAACGTGGAGCAAGGTCAGGGTCTGGCCGGGCCGATGCTGGAAACCGGCCGCTTTCCCCGCCTCGCCTCGCATCTGGTCCAGGTCGGGGAGGAAACCGGCCAGCTGGAGCAGACCCTGAATCGTCTCGCGGATATCTACGACCGCGAGGTGACCATCTCCATCCAGCGCATGCTGGCGCTGGTGGAGCCGGTCCTGATTATCGGGCTAGGAATTGTCGTCGGGGGTATTATCATGTCGATTCTCGTCGCTGTACTGAGCGTGAATGACCTGGCCTTCTGACCCTGCCTGCAGCGCCGTGCCGCACACGGGCCCGATAACACAACGTTGCAAAGCTCGAACCATAAACAACTCCGGAAACTCTATGAAAGCCCAACACAACAGACATACCCGACCCGACACCCGCGGCTTTACCCTGATCGAACTGCTGGTCGTACTGGTGATACTCAGCATGCTGGCCGGTCTGGTCGGGCCGCGCATCATGAAATATGTCGGTGAATCCAAGACCAAGACAGCCCGCCTGCAGATCCAGGAACTCGGTGCGGCCATCGATCTCTACCACCTGGACGTCGGGCGTTATCCGAGCAGTGAACAGGGGCTGAATGCCCTGCTCGAGAAACCGGCGGATGCCGAGCACTGGAACGGGCCCTACCTCAAGAAGAACAAGACACCGCAGGATCCCTGGGGCTTTGACTATCACTTCGAATCGCCGGGCACGAATGGTCCTGTTGACCTGTACTCACTCGGCGCCGACAACGCGCAGGGTGGCACGGGCGAGAACCAGGACATCAACAGCTGGGAGTAAGGGTGCATGAATGCTCGCCGCATGCGCAAACACCCGGGTGCCGGACGGCAGGCGACCCGCGGCGCAGCGCCCCAGCCGCAGTCCGGTTTCACGCTGATTGAACTGCTGGTCGTCATACTCATCGCAACGCTGCTCATTGCCACGGTCCCGCCGCTGTTCACGGGCAGCATCTCCGGCGCAGAATCACGTGCCGCAGCGCGCCAGCTTGCCACCGCTTTGCGAGCCGTGCGTGGCCAGGCCATCGCGCAGCATCAGGAGACCGCCCTTCTGCTCGACCTCGACCAGCGGCGCTACCGAATCTCCGCAGCAGAGCGCGAGTTCCAGCTGGACAAGGACCTCGCCCTTACCCTCACCATTGCCCGCGGACAGGTCCTGGAACAGAACCTGGGCAGTATCCGTTTCTTCCCGGACGGGAGTTCGAGTGGCGGGCGCATCAAACTGGCCAGTGACAGGCACGCGTATGTGATCGATGTCGACTGGCTCACGGGCAAGATCGAGCTGCATGACTGAAATCAGGCACTCTCCTCGCAGAGACAGGGGGTTCTCGCTGCTGGAGGTACTGGTGGCCTTTGCCATTCTCGCCATTTCCCTGGGAACGCTGTTTGCCCTGTTTTCCACCGGATTCAGAAACGTTGACGTGGCCCGGGATTACAACCGCGCCGTGATCATGGCCGAATCGAAGCTTGCGGAAATTGACGCGACGCAAACGCTGACAGCGGGTGTATACGAAGGTGAATTCGACCCGCGCTATCGCTGGAGTGCGGAAGTAAGCGAATATCTGGCAGACGACGCGGCAACCCGGCCGGCGTTGCAACTGCGCATCTACCGGGTGACGGTGACGGTGTCCTGGGGCGAGTCGCCGCGCCCCCGATCGGTGGTCCTGACCACCCTGAGGACTACGAGTGGCTAGCCCGTGTTGCGCTCGCGGACCAGCGACCGACAACAACGCCCTGCGGACGGGTCGTCGCCACCGCATGACCTCCCCGGCTGTTTCCGCAGCCCGGGGTTTTACGCTGCTGGAGCTGATCATTGCCATCACCCTGTCCGGCCTGATCATGGTGCTCGCATTCAGTGCGATGCGACTGGCCATCAGCAGCTGGCGCACCGTGGAGTCCGTCGATGCCAGCCTGGAAGAACTCCAGGTGGTGCAGGGATTTCTACGCCGCCAGCTCGAGCAGGCCAGGAGCATGACCCGCACCAACCAGTCGGAGCAGAACACCACGCTGAAAGGCAATGCACGCGCCCTGAATTTCATCGCCCCGATGCCGGGCAGCCGGCTCGGTGTCTGGGGCCTGTACCGGTTCACTCTGGCCTTCGTCCCGGTGGATTCCGGTACGAATCTGCAAATCACGTACTGGCTGGCCTTGCCGCCGGCGGATCCGGACCGGATTGCCGGTGAGGCACAGACCCGAATCCTGCTCAGGGACCTCGAATCCGGTGCCTTTTCCTACTATGGCACGCCGACGGCCAAGGAGCCGGCGACATGGCACGATGAATGGGCCAGCGATGCGTCATTGCCCCAGCTGGTCAGGGTGCGGCTGCTCAGCCGGGACAAGGCAAACTACTGGCCGGACCTCATCATACCCGTCCATGCGCGGGGTAATGGCTGATGCGACTGTCCCGTGAAAGCGACCCGGCACCGGGTGTCCGGTTGCCTGTGCACCAACACGCACACCGCGCCCGGCACACCCTGACCGCGCGCAGCCGCATACCCGGGCAACGGGGCATCGCACTGCTGATCGTACTGTGGATTGTGGCGCTGCTTGCGATCATAGCCGGCAGCAGCGCGGTCAGCGTAAGAACGCAGACCGCGATCGTGGACAACCTGGTTGTTTCGGCCCGCGCCCGTGCCGCGGCGCAGGCCGGGCTGCACTATGCCGCCTTCCAGCTGCTCAAGCAGAACGCCGCAGAGCGCTGGCGCACTGACGGCACCGTGTACGAGCTGGGCTATGGCGATGCCCGCCTGCGCATCACCGCGGTCGAAGAAGCTGGAAAAGTCAGCCTCAACGCCGCACCCGGCGATATGATCGGCAGGCTGTTGCGTACGGCCGGCATCGATGACGACCGCGCTGCGGCACTGGTCGATGCCATTCTGGACTGGCGTGATCCCGATGACCTGCGGCGCATCAACGGCGCCGAACAGGATGACTACCGGGCTGCCGGCCGCAGTTACCTGCCGAGAAACAGTCCGTTTCAAAGCAACGATGAAGTGGCGCTGGTGCTGGGCATGCAACCCGACGACTTTGCCAGGATACAAGGCGCGGTGACTGCCTATTCGGGATCTGCCAGTGTTGATCCGGCCGTGGCGGTACCGCTGGTCCGGCTTGCCCTGAACGGGGGCATACCAGGTGATACCGAGTCCGCTCAATCTGCCCTGGCCAGCACTGCGCTTGGAACCCTGCGACCCACTGCCCCGGGTTCCCTGCTCAGTGTCCATGTCGAGGCCGGGATGCCCGGTGGTGTGCGGGAGCGGTTAACGGCAGTGATCAAACTCAGGCCGGCACAACAGGGAGCGGCGTTTGCGGTGTTCGCCTGGCAGGAGCAGGCCGGGGCGATGCTCCCCGGGCGAAACGCTGATTAATACCTCTGCCTTCAAGCCTGCACACGGGATATATTGCAACCCTGCTCAGGGTCGCAAGCCCGGCAGAAGTCCGGCAGGCATGCCGTTGTTAGTACGGATCTCCTTGTCCGGTTCGAGGGCAAGCTCCAGTCGCTCCTCGCCGCGTGTGAAGGTGGCGCCCGCGCTCTGAACACGCTCGACCGTCCAGCCCTGGTGTGACATACCCTCTGCAAGCTGCAGCAGCTGGTTGTTGCCGAGATCGCGGACCACGACGATCCGCGACTCGGGGGTGATGACCACCCCTTCCAGTTGCAGACGGACAGGAGGGCCCTTCGCCACGGGCTTTTCCGATGTCGCCGGCTCTGCGGGCGGCTGACGCCCCTCGCTGAACAACGGGCGCTCGAGGATCTCGTCGAACATCCCGATGGGGGGAGCCTTGTAGGTCATTCGGGTGAGCGGAACAGCATTGTCTGATCCCGGGCGCGACTCCGCCGGGTCGCTGATTCGGGTCTGTGTCGCGAAATACCATTCGGCCGCGACCAGGACAGCCATCAAGGCGCAGGCCAGCAGCAGGAACGGCGTCAGTCTGTTACCAAAAGGGAGACGCTTCATGATTGATGCGGCATGTAGCCGACCAGTTCGAAATCCATGTCAAGGCTCTGCCGGGTATTGACCTTACGCTGCTGGTAACGACTGCCGAGCGCGCGCACCGACACCGAGTCCAGAAACAGAAACAGTTTATCGGTCTCGATGCTGTAGAATACCGCCACGGCGCTCTCCAGTGTGCCGCGCATACGCACTCTCAGGGCGACGCGGGTAAATCCCTGCTCCTGCACCGGCGGTACGATCTGTGTGCTCAGGATCTCGGCCTGATTCGCCGTAACGATACGCTTCACGACCTGCTGCAGCTCGGCAGCAGCCAGCGATTCGTTGTCACTGGTCAGATAGCGCACATCGGACACCTGCCAGCTTTTCAGCTGTTCGTAGCGCGGCTGCAGGCTCGCGCCGGCTGCAGCAACCTGCCTGAGTTGCTGCCACCGGCCCTGCAGGGCGTCGATGTTGTCCTGATAGTGGCGGTTCGCCAGCCAGAGCGGCAGCACCGTCACGCTCATGACCAGCCCGACCAGCAGGATCAGGATTGCCACAGCCGCCGCACGACGCTGCCCGTCACTCAAGGTTTCGATCATGGCACCGCTCCCTCCACCACATCTGCAGACAGGTGGAAACGCTCTGCATTCGAGCGCGCGACCTGGGTAATCGGCGAGCGAAAACGTGCGTTTTGCAGGAGGGGCGAGGATTCGATGAGCGGGATAAGTGCCGCCACAGCTGTGGATTCTCCCTGCAGCTGGACTTCCGAACCCTTGATCTCCAGCCGGTTGACCCAGGTGTCATCGGGCAGAATTCGCGTGACTTCATTCAAAATCTGCAGCGTCAGCAGCCTTGACTGCTTCATTTCTGCCAGAAAGCGGGCCCCCGCCTGCAGCTGTTCAACCTCCTCCTGCAGCCGGCGCACCTCCGCAGCCTGTGCGACGGCTACCTGCACTTCGGGTTCGAGTGCCGTGATCAGCTGCCGCTTGTGCCACAGGGGCAATGACACGGCAGCAATCAACAAGAGCACCGTCAGCAATGCCAGCGCAGCATTGACGCGCCGCGCCATGACCGGCCTGGCTTGCCGGTACTGCTCCGGCAGCAGATTAACCGCCAGGAACTGCTGCCCCGAATCATCGCGCGTCGTGATCACATCAGGATGAAATCCGAACCTGTCGAGGGTCGCAAGCAGTTCATCCAGGACCCGGCGCGGTGCAAGCACCAGTTCGAGCGACAGGGTCGCCTTTCGAGAGTCCCGCGTGACCAGTAAGTAATCGTAGTAGACCTGCTCGGCACGAAACGGGGTCTGACGGCTCATTTCGAAGGCAAGTACCTCGCGCAGGTTTTCTTCTGCCGCCAGCGGCAGGGTGAGCGCCTTGGTCAATACCTTGTCCTGCGGCAGACTCAGCACAATTTCACTCACACCCTCCGGTCGATTCTGTGATGCCTCATCCCCGTGCGCCAGGTCATAACGCTCGACTTCGTGCATGGCCTCTGCGCTGCCCCTGCTCACTACCAGCTCGGACTCATCCAGTTCCAGCAGCAGGCGCTGAACACGGGGCAGCACGGCGTGGCGAATGCCGGCGGGCAGCATGGTAGCGAGTTCGGCGCGCCACCAGTCCCAGAATGTACTGAAACCTCTCCCCAGGGGAGAGCTCAGCCATGTGCGAAGATCCTGTTTTATGCTTTGCATTTATCTGTTCATTACCGCGACTGACATGGAACACAGGTGCGGCACGTCCTGCCTGTCAAGACGGTTGCCGGCAAACCTGTAACAGTTCCGGGCACCCTGACGCTACGCTGCGGGATGTTCAATGACTGCTCCGCGCTTGCATGCGTGTCGGTCAGGCAAGGCCTGCCCTGAAAAGGCCTGCGGGCGCCCGCGTACCGGCTTGGAGTTCATTCGGAAATGGCTTCCTGCCGGTGGCATGCAAACCAGACCCTCTGTTCCATGATTTGTTCGAATTATTCTACTTAATTAATTCTTTAATATGTGCTTTTTTTCAACAGTCGCTGGTAAAGACCGCATCGACCTGCCTGAAGACAGACACCCGCGCAGGCCGATACGGTTACCTTGCAACCCGGGTACCGGTCTGCCAGGTCGGCGCCGAACCGCGTTGCGCGGGAAATTAAGGGCAGCGCGTGACCCGGTCGATAACACATTAACAAAAACCGTAATCCGGGCTACACTAGCGTCTTTAAGTCAGTAGATGAAATTCAACATTTAAGATTTTGATGCAAATACTGAAAGGTAGCCAGCGGCAAGCAGGTATCAGTGCAGGCATCGCAACGTGTCGGTGCGCTGTTTGACGTTCTGCCGTGCTGCCGGGCTTTGCGCGCCCGTTCGATCTGGCCACCATCCACTCGCCGCATCGATATACACATGCCGTGATTCAGTCTGAACCCGGACAATATCCGACAGCCGTGACAGGGGGGACTCGTCAGGGATGAATGAGAGCACAACAATGTACAATAATCTGCTACACGCCATCGCTGCGGCTGGCTGTATCCTGCTGTTGGCCTCCTGCGCCACCACCCTGCCAGGCGCGACAGACACCCTGCCGTCCAGCGCACCCGTTACCCTGACTCAACCTGTCGAACCGCTTACCCGGCAGACCACAGACATACCGGAGCCTGCTGAGCCGGCAGACAGCACCGCGACTTACACGGACAGCGCCACGGCTGACAAACCTCCGGCCCAGCCCAGCATCACCCTCGGCACCGGCGTCTTCGTGGGACCCGCCGCCGCGGAACAGGCCAGCGTGTCACCCGATGCGGGCGATGTGACCCTGAACTTCGAAGAGGCAAGCCTGCGCGAATTCATCGGCGTGGTGTTTGAAAAGATTCTCCGTAAAAACTACCTCATCGATCCCCAGGTGAAGGGCACAGTCACCTTACATACCACGTACCCGGTCACCCAGGCTGATGTCCTGCCGATCGTCGAAGCGGTGTTGCAGATCAACGGGGCCGCGCTGGTGCACGACCAGGGCATATTCAAAATTGTACCGCTGGCGGGCGCGGAAGCACAGGCGGCCTCCCCGCTGGTAGGCAAAACTACGGCAGCTGTCAGCAAGGGCTATGCCGTGCAGATCGTACCGCTGGTCCATGTCGCGGCCGCCGAAATGGAAAAGGTACTCAAGCCTTTTATCCCGCAGGGAAGCTCCATGCGTATCGATCCGGCACGCAACCTGCTGATCCTGTCCGGCCCGCAGTACCGGCTCGACCAGATCCTCGAGACAGTCAGGATTTTCGATGTCGACTGGCTCAAGGGCATGTCTTTTGGCCTGTTTACGCTGCAGTACGCCGATGCCGCCGTACTGGTCGGAGAACTGGAGAAGGTGATCGGGAGCCAGGGGCAGGCCCCCCTGTCAGGGATAGTACGGCTGACCCCCATCGACCGGCTGAATGCCATCCTGGTGGTCGCCCATAAGCCACAGCACATGGGCAAGATTCAGAAACTGATCGAGCAGTTTGACTGGGGCCGTGAAGGCGGCGCGGGACGGCGGCTGTTTGTCTACCATTTGAAATACGGCAAAGCCGAGAATATCGCCGGGGTACTGCAACAACTCTACACCGATACCACCACGACCACAGAACCGGACAGCGCAACCGGAATCGCTCAGCTGCCGCCCGGCCAGGGCGTCAACGCCTTCCAGCAGGCGGTGACACTCTCCTCGCCTCCGCCTCCGGTCGGCGCACCCGGGGCCGGTGGTGACTACACCGCGAGCGCCGAGCAGACGGACAGTCCAGCACCGACGACAAGCGATGCCGGGGCGTCAAGCGAGGCCACGGGCTCGGTGAACATCATTGCCGATCAGGATAACAACGCGATACTTGTCCTGGCAGGTCCGCAGGATTACCGGGCTATCGAGTCGGTAATCCGGCAACTGGATGTGCGGCCACGCCAGGTACTGATCGAGGCCACCATTGCCGAAGTGACCTTGTCACACGGACTCGACTATGGCGTGCGCTGGTTTCTGCAAAACAACAATCTCACGGTAGGTTTCAACGCCCCGCCGCCGACCGAGGCGGGAGGTGACGGCCTGACCCTGGCGATATTCAGCAACAGCGGAGATACCAAGCTGTTCGTTGATACCCTGGCTACCCGCACTGCGGTCAAGTTCCTGTCGGCGCCCCAGGTCATGGTACTGGACAACCAGACAGCGAGTATCCGCGTGGGTGACCAGATCCCGGTCACCACGCGGACCTCACAGAGCACCATCGTCGGCGGTGATACCGCGCCCCTGGTCTCGGAGGTACAGTTCCGCGACACGGGCACCCTGCTCACCGTCAAACCGCGCATCAATGCCGGCGGTCAGGTCACGCTGGAGATCAGCCAGGAAGTCAGCCTGCCGGGATCCGAGCCAGCCATCGGCGGCGGGGGCAATGTGGCTATCTCGCAGCGCACCATCGACAGCAGTGTGGTCATCCAGAGCGGGCAAACCGTCGTGCTGGGTGGGCTCATCCTGGAGACGTCCAATAACGGTGTATCCGGGATTCCACTGCTGATGGACATCCCCTGGCTCGGTAAGCTGTTCAGCACCACGAGCGAGGACACCTTCCGCACCGAGCTGATCGTGATGATTACCCCGCGGGTCGTCGAGGACCAGAGCGCCGCGCAAGCGGTGACCGAGGAACTGCGCATGAAACTGGTCAGGCCCAGCGCATACGAGCGCGAAGTCAAGGGACTGTAAAAACCGCCGGCTTGTACTGCGTTTGCACTGTTCCTGGCGCGTGAAACGCCTCCTGCGCCCTGACAATCCCCGGTGCGCGAATCATACCTTCACGCTGACAATTCCCATTCCCGGTGCGTGGAACGCACCCGACCCCTGGATTCCACTGGCCGGCACGGCCGGCATTACGGTCCGTGCATCCGCTAGCCCGGAATCGGGCAGTTCAAGACTCTGGGTAAAATTCAAGCAATAGCCTGGTTATGAATCAGTAGCAAGCGCCTGAATAAAAACAGATTTTTGACAGAATTGACGGAATATTTTACAGGCATTTCTTAATATTTTTTCTACAAATATCTTGTATCTTATTGGTAGTTATCAATAATAGAAATTATTCCGCCAGCTGCATCCGCCAGTACTGTTAATTTTCTGGACAGTTAAACCCCTGCCCGCCACACCCGCGATGCGAGATCGATCCCATTATCCTGTTTATACTGATAAAAATAATGATGGCACATAACTTGCAGTGCAACTGAGTAAAGTAAAAACGTGCTGCCAGGTTGCTCGGCCAGAAGCTTAGATAAGGTTCGACCCCGCACAGCAGCCCGCTAATAATAAATGTGACGTCAATAATTGATAGAAGACGTCGCCGATACAGGGGATTAACAATGAGTCAAGCAGCCCTTGACAAGTGTTGCATGCAAAGGCTGACAGGATCGTTTGACCAACCTTCTGTCGCAGGCTATCTCTTTTCACGAGCTACATGCCGCAATACACACGGCAGCACCATTACCACCGCCGTTCGTCATGCAAACGCCCACGACACAGGCTCCTGGCCTGGCCACACGTGTCCAGCCCTCAGACCCGACCGTCAGGCTACTTCTATGAAAATTTCCTGCCAGCGACAAACTGCCACACTGTCAGAAATGTCTGTCATAAATGGCAGGCAGGAACAAAAAACAGAGCAAAATAATTAAAAGCCAATCTTTTTCTAACTACTTTTTTATATGAGTTTTACTAACTTAATACCTGATGACTCCGACTTGGCACTGTTATTGCCTGAGGGGACTTACAAAGCTGCCATTGATGAGACTTTGTCACGCACATGAGACGTTATGGCAACGATACGGAAGAACGAATAGCAAGCCACGCTGGTCGTGCAGCAAGCGCGTCAGCGAGCAGCATGCCGGCACCAGGGAACAACCCGTTGCCGGCTTGAATAATTAGCTAGAAACATAAAATGAAAAATCATCAAAGGGGACAGATTCATGAAACACACGAAACCCATCGGATTACAGCTCGGGTCAGTTACCACGGCGATCTCTTCACTCTTCCGTGACAGGCGCAGTGACGCCTCGACTCAATACGCCATAGCCAGCGGCTGTGCTTCGAGAAATTCGACAGGCCGCAAGAAAGGCTGTCGTCGCGTGTCAATCGTCGATTCGACCAGAGGCAGGTATCCGCGACTGGCCGCGCTTGCGCGGGTTTTTGTCGCCGCTTGCTTGTCATGCGCCACAGGCAGCGCATTCGCGGTGATCATCTCCCTTAAAAATGTCGTTGTCCCGATACCACTCGATATCGGCAACTATATGAACAACCAGTTCGCGATGGAGCAGCTGGGCAAGGCCCTGTTCTGGGACATGCAGGTCGGCAGCGACGGTGTGCAGGCCTGCGCCACCTGTCATTTCCATGCCGGTGCGGACAACCGCACCAGAAACCAGCTCAGTCCGGGCATTCTCGCCGGAGATGACCAGTTCGGGAACAACAATGCCGGTATGACTGCACCGGCTCCGGGTTCAATGCGCGTTGACCAGGAACTGACGCCCGCCCATTTCCCGCTGCACCGCGTGACGAATCAGCATGTGACCGGCGACCCGGCATTTAACCCGTCCAACACGGTCAGGGACACCAACGACGTCGTGTCGTCCCAGGGCGTGATGCTGCACGATTTCGTGGATATCGTCCCCGGCAATCCGGTGGATGTCGGCACGCTCATCCCGGACCCGGCATTCACCACTGCCGGTGGCACCCAGGTTCGTCGTGTGGAGCCGCGCAATACGCCCACGGTGATCAATGCCGTGTTTAATTTCGACAATTTCTGGGACGGGCGCGCCAATAATATCTTCAACGGTAACAACCCGTTTGGCGCGGCCGATCCGCGCCAGCACGTAATTGTTAATGCTGCTGGAGTCCTGTCAACTGAGGAGCTGCGGCTGCGTCAGTCCTCCCTGGCCTCACAGGCCGTGGGACCGCCGCTGAGCGATTTCGAAATGTCCTTTCGCGGCCGCACCTGGCCCAAGATCG
The DNA here is from genome assembly GCA_963748215.1 of uncultured Gammaproteobacteria bacterium. Lineage (GTDB taxonomy): Bacteria > Pseudomonadota > Gammaproteobacteria > UBA9214 > UBA9214 > UBA9214. The sequence goes on from CAVVHS010000006.1 coordinate 742,112, forward strand.
GCAAAAAGATGCTCAGTCTGAGACCGCTTGCCCAGCAGGCCGTTGCAGCAGATGACAGCAAGCTGGGATTCCTGTCACAGGGCGCACCCGGCGGAACCGGCCTTAACACGACCTATGCCGCCATGATCCAGGCCGCCTTCCCGCCGCAGTACTGGAACAACACCACGGTGAAGGTCACCTTCGATGCCAACGGCGTACCCAGTTTCCTGCCGGGGCCGGCTGATCCGCTCAATACCGGTGAGTACTCCCAGATGGAAGCCAACTTCGCCTTCTTCTTCGGTGTGGCGGTACAGATGTACGAGGCGACCCTGGTGGCCGACGACTCAAAGTTTGACCGGTTCATGGATGGCAGTGGCGCCCTGACCAACGAGGAAACCCTCGGCATGAATGTCTTTAATGCTCAAGGCGGCTGCATCCTCTGCCATGACGGCGGCACATTGAGTGATATCGATGTGACCTTCATCCAGGGCATAGACCCGGTTACCGATATCCCGATCCCGTTCAACCAGAACCCGATGGGCGCGAACGAGTTCATGCAGATCTCGACCGGCTTCGGCCTGTATGACGCCGGCTTCCACAACACCGGCGTGCGCCCGCAGGGCAATCCGGATCCACTGGCGATCGACTTTCTGGCGGTCAATGAAGATGTAGGCCGTGGCGCCACGACCGGCCTGGGCGGCGGTATGACAGAAGTCTCCCTGTCCAAGGGAATCATCGGACTGCAGAACGAGTTCCCGGGTACGCCGCTGCCGCAAATGCCCAACCTGGATCCCCTGCCTGCGTCCATGGCGGGCTTTGTGCCGCCGCTGCCGGATGGCTTCCTGCCCTTCGACACCACGCCATTTGCTGCCAGGGTGACCAATTTCGGCGCCTTCAAGACACCCGCCATACGCAACATCGCACTCACCGGGCCCTACATGCACAACGGTGGCCTGTCGACCCTGCGTCAGTTAGTGGACTTCTATGTACGTGGCGGTGATTTTGCCATCACCAACAACATGAATTTCGATTCCGAGGGTATTACCGTCCTCCCGCTGTTGCGTGACACGGGTGCGATACCCGGGCTGCCGACCCCTGAGCAACTACGGGACGGCCTGGTGCAGTTCATGGTGGCACTGACCGATCAGCGTGTGGCTCAGGAAGCGGCCCCGTTTGATCACCCCGAGCTGTTCGTGCCCGTCACCGGTACCGCCCCGGTCTCTCCCGGCACCCGCGATCTGCTGCTGGCCGATGTGAACGGTCCGGGGAATTTCAAGCAAGTGCGTGCCGTGGGTTCCGGCGGCCGTGGCGCGGTGGGCCTGCCGCCGCTGGGTACCTTCCTGGGTCTGAACCCGCGGAGCGCTGCCCTCGTTCCGGATGCGGATCTGGATTTGATCGCGGACGCCACAGACAACTGCCCCGCGGTTGCCAATCCCCTCCAGGAAGACGGGGACGGCGACGGCGCCGGCGATGCCTGTGACGTCTGCCCGATCGATCCCGATAACGACATTGACGCAGACGGTGTCTGCGGTGACATCGACAACTGCCCGCTGATCGTCAATGCGGGACAGGAAAATGATGACGCCGACACATTCGGTAATGCCTGCGACAACTGCTCGGCAGTCACCAACGCCGACCAGCGTGATACCAACGGCGATGGTTTCGGCAACGTCTGCGATGCGGACTTCAACAACAACGGCATCGTAGACCCGACTGACTTCACCGCAGCGAAATCGCTGATTGGTCAAGTATCACCAGATCATGATCTGAATGGCAACGGTATCGTGGATCCAACCGATTTCACCTTTACCAAGGCAAATATCGGGCAGGCTCCGGGACCCTCGGGGCTCAACCCGTAGTTTATGGGCAGGCACGCTGACAGGTGAGGAAGAGTGACATGAATAACAGCATGACGAACACCATTTCCGGGAGCGGAACATGAGCGCTAACGTTGATAAAACCCGGAGAAGAAATTCCCAACAGGACACAATGAACGCGGGGATACCTACATGAAACACCTGAACAGCTTCAGATTACGAATCCTGTCAGCGGCCATGTTGATCTGTCTGACACCGATCGGGCAGGCCGCCTGTCCTGACGACGGTGCAAGACCGATGAACATCGGGCCACACAACCCGCAGACCACGTTCCCGCTCTGGGTGCAGGACTCGGAGGGACTGGGGTTGGAAATCTGCCCGGGTACCGATCAGCTCAACTGTATCTCGGTGCCACCGTTTACACCTGCGAACACCCCGGGATTGACCCAGGCCCAGTACGACCTCTCGGCGCAGATCGGCTCCGGTGAAGAGGCCTTCTTTGCCTCGGCAGAGGCAAGCATCGATCTCCCCGGTGGGCTGGCCCTCCTCGTGTCTGCTGTCGAGGCGGCCTTCCTGCCCGATTTCCAGGACGGCAACCAGTTCGCCTTTACCCGGCTGCGTATCCGCATCGATATCCCAGAGGATGGCACCTACGTGGTGACGCATCCCTGGGGCCAGATCAGCTATGACATTGTCGGTGCCGCCAACAACAGGGATATCAACGATTCCTTTGATATCCCGTTCCTGGCCGACCAGGTGGGCTACCAGGGTCGCCTCGGCCCCATCCTGACCTGGGACACCTTCCCGGACGACCTGCTGCTTGACCAGTACGGTCCGCCCTTCACGTTTGACCCGCCGTTCGGTGGTAGCGGGCCGGATGGCATCCCCGACTACATCGGCACGCTGAACTTCCTGAACCCGCTCACCGGCGGGCCCGAGCACCAGGTCAAAGGCAGCCCGTGTGGCACCAACTTTTTCCGTATCGACGGACCGAATATCGGCGGACCCGGCATCAATTCCGTCCAGACCGACCTGTTCACCGTCACCGGCAAGGTGTTCAATGGCGCGGTGCTGCCAACACCCCTGGCCGTCGACCAGGCGACCTACAGCCGCGCCACGGTTGGAACTGTGAATGTCGGACGTGTGAATGTCTTTGCCACTGCACCTACGATCGCGGATGTCAGCTTCACCGGTGGGCCAAACATACCGGCCGGAGTACAGGTCATGGCCAATGACGGCAGCAACCGCCATTTTGGCACGGTAGCGCTCACACCGGACGGTGACACAGTGCCGTCCAGTGTTGATGTGACCGCCGACAATAACGCAAACCCCGTCAACACGCCGACCGTCACCAACGTACCACTGGTCGACCTGGTCACGGTCACCCGCGCGGAATACGACTTTGCGACCGGTGTCCTGACCATCGAGGCGCACTCGAGTGACCTGGTCGCATCACCGACGCTGTCCGCGCTGGGCCAGAACCTGATCAACGGGGTGCTGACCACGACCCTGAATCCGGGCGTTGCACCGCCGACGGTCACCGTGACATCCCTCGCGGGTGGTTCTGCCACGCTTCCCGTCACCATCATTCACGCCGCGCCCTGAGACAGGCTGGAGACATTACAATGAGTTACAGAACACACATTACTCTGGTCGCAGCCCTGCTGGGTCTGGTCATGGGGTCAACGGCGCAGGCGGTCTGTTCCGTGGCCGGCAATACCGCCACGCCTTTCATTGCCGGCCCGCCGAACCCCAATAACGGCTTTGCGGAATACGTGCGGGACACCGGCCCTAACAATCTTGCCCTGGAGCTGTGCCTCAGTCCGAGCCAGCCCACGCTCGATCCGATAACCGGGGCCATAATCTCGCCGGTCGGCGCCGCACCGTTCTGCTTCTTCGACCCGCCCGATCCGGCCAGTGCCTTCTCGACCCAGATCGGCTTCGGCTTCGAGGGCTTCTGGTGGCTGACCCAACCCGATACCTCGAACTTTCCCCCCGCACAAGACCCGATCGCCCTCGGCGGCGACGGCACCGGAGTTGATGCTGTCCTGGTGCTGGGCGCCGAGGCGGCCTTCCTGGGCGAGATCGTCGATGGCGAGCAGTTCCCGTTCACCCGCCTGCGCATCCGGGTGAATGTAAACACGCCAGGTGTCTACCGCATCACCGAACCCTACGGTATACATGTCTATGAGGTTAATGCCGTGGGTCCCGGCAACGAGATCAACGACAGCTTCGATGTCGAGTTTACCCAGGGCACGATCGATGCCGCCGGCACTGTAACCGAGGCGACCAACGATACCAATTGTGTTGGCCCCTGGCTGACCTGGGACACCTACCCGGGCGACCCGGCACTCGACATTTTCGGCCCGGGCGGTGTTCCCGGTACGGATGGCATCGCGGACTTCATCGGTGACGGTGCCACCTCGCATGCGATCACCGGCAGTCCCACCGGCACCAACTTCTTCCGCATCGAGGCCTTCACGAACCTGGCACAGACCATTCCGCTGAACACCCTCGACCCGGGTGACGCGGACGGCAACGGCAGTACCAGCAGTGTCGAGACCAACCTGTTTACCGTGGTCGGCAAGGTCTACGACGGCCGCCTGGCCACACCCATGATTGCGGAACGCACCACCTATTCACGCGATGCCGCGGGAACCATCAGGCAGGTGGATGTCTTCACCGCCGGGTCCGGCACGGCACTGGTCAGCTTCACCGGCGGACCCAATGTGGGCGGACCCTTCGGACCCCTGGTGGGTAACCTGGGCGACTTCTTCGGCAGCGAGCTGCTGAATCCGAACGCGGCGGTGATACCGCCGGTGCTGGACATCGACGCAACGGATGTTGCAACGGACCCCACCCACCTGGTGCGGCCACTGGTGGACCTGGTGAGCATCACCCGTGCGGATTTCAACATCAGTCTCGGAACCCTGACCGTGGAGGCAAGCTCGAGCGATACCCTGGTTCCGCCCACGCTGAGGCTCGTCAACCTGGATCAGACCCTGAGCGCCGGCAGTGTTGCGGTGACGCAGTCAGCAACCGGCGCACCGCTGGCGCCGCCCGGCACGGTCACCGTGACCTCGACGGCGGGCGGATCCGCCACCCGGCTGGTTGAGGTCATTTCCGACGACCAGGACGGTGACGGTGTGCTGGATGCTGTGGACAACTGCCCTGTCACCTTCAACCCGGGACAGGAGGATAGCGACGTCGGCGGGCCAGATGGTGTCGGCGATGTGTGCGACAACTGCACACTGGTTGCCAACGCCGACCAGCGTGATACCAACGGCGATGGTTTCGGCAATGTCTGCGATGCGGACTTTAACAACAATGGCATCGTGGACCCGACCGATTTCACATCCATCAAGGCTGCAATAGGCACGGTCAATCCGGATCGAGACCTGAATGGCAACGGTATCGTGGATCCAACCGATTTCACCTTTACCAAGGCCCATATCGGGCAGGCTCCGGGTCCCTCGGGACTCAACCCGTAGCCGCGGTCAGACAGCAACTGGTGCAGGTCGGTGGATCAAGCCGCACCAGCGTTGGGGGACAGATGGAGCGTTTTGGCAAAGATGACGCAACTGGATATTGATTGACTAATTGAAGTATGGGAACAGCGGAGGCACAAAAAATGAAGACATACAAGGTATACGAATATGACGGTTTCAGTGTCACAAATCGTGGTACGGGACCAGTCAAACACAAACGCTGGCCGTCTGCCCTAATGACGGCGATCAGCACCCTGGCCATCGCTGGCATACTGAGCTTGACCGGCACGAATATGGCCGCTGCCGCGGTCGACGTGCCGTCGAGCCTGCCGGGCAGCCCGCTGACTGGTTTAGCTGGTCAGACAGGGCCGATATTGTCCTTCGCCCAGAAGATGCTGCGTTTCGAGGAGTTCGGCGTGCATCCGTTGCCGGCACCCGGCACAACAGCACAAAAGAACTTTCCGTTGCCGGTGGCCACCGCCACACAGCCCGACCCTTGTCGCTCCAGGCCAGATGCCCTGAACATGGATGCCTTCCTTGATGCGCCGATATGGCCTGATCCGACTGCGCAGGCCAACCTCAGTGAGAATCCGTGGCACACGCTGATTGCCCCCTGTGTGGGACTCGATCCAGTGACGTTCACCGGTGTCATGGAAGGGCGTCCGCCGGGCATTAGCTTCGCCCACCAGCGCTGGGACGAGTTCAAGCCCGTGATATATTTCGAAACCGCCCAAGGCGGGGCGCGGCCAGGTACCGGCAGACTTGATGACGAGCAGAGCCACAACTACTCGGTAGGTGAGTTTGCGCCGGGGGGGCTGTACCACGACACCACGGGCGGTGGCACGAACGGCACGACCGCCGGTATCGATATCAGATTCCACCCGAACATGCCGATCCAGGAGCCGCTGACCCTGTGGACCTTCGGTGACGGTACTCTGCCGCCGAAGCTGTTGCGGACCCGTTACGCCCAGCCTATCCTGATGCGCCACTATAACGCGCTGCCGATCGATGCCACTGCCAACAACAACTTCGGTGAGCACACCATCACCACCCACGAGCACAACGGCCACAACCCGGGCGAGGTCGACGGCTTTGCCGGCGCCTATTTCTTCCCCGGCCAGTTCTACGACTACCGCTGGCCGATGACGCTGGCCGGCTATGACAGCATCAATACCGATGCGTCGGATCCGCGTGCCGCCACCCCGTGCTCGCCGGGCGAGGTGCTGATGATTTCCAATCCCATCACCCACGTGCCCGAGCCCAAGACCTGCGATCCCACCACCCTCACCGTCAGAATCCCGGGTGACTGGCGCGAGACCATGAGCACCCACTGGTTCCACGATCACATGATCGACCGCACCTCGGAGAACGTCTACAAGGGCAACGCGGCAATGATGAACTATTACAGTGGTATCGACCGCGGCAAGGAAGGCTTCCTGTGCGATTACGATGACACCCCCGCCCAGGACAACATCAACCTGTGCTTCCCCAGCGGCACCGCGCTGGACTGGGGTAACCGCGACTATGACATCCAGCTGCTGGTTGCCGCCAAGGCCTGGGCCCCGGTGACCGGTCAGCTGGACATGGCGGGTGGCCTGAATGAGGACGGCTTTCTGGGCGACCGGATGACGGTTAACTGGCTGTACGAACCGTACCTGGATGTACGTGCCCGCAAATACCGCTTCCGCATCCTCAACGGCGCCGTGGCGCGCTTCTTCAAGATCGCCCTCGTGGAGCAGGTGGCCGGAAACGGCGGTGAGTTCCCCGGCCCGGCCGGTTCGAACGTGTCCTATAACCAGGTTTCGTTCCACATGATCGCCAACGACGGCAACATCCTGGAGCACGCGGTGCCGTTCCCCAATGCGTCCTCGCCTGAGGGCTTGCCGATCCAGTCCATTGCCGAGCGCTTTGACATCATCGTCGACTTCAGCCAGTTCGCAGTGGGTACCAGGCTGTACCTGGTCAACACCCTGGCGCTTCGATGACGGCCGGGGTCCCAAGGAGGTCGTCCCGCTGGCTGACATCCTCAGTGGAGCCTATGCGCCCGTGCTTGATCCCCTCCCCTGTATCGACAGCTGCTGGTCGCATGACCCGGTCGTAAAACGCTTCATGGAGTTCCGGGTGCAGGCGCCTGTCGGTCCCGATCTGAGCATGAATCCGGCCGACTACGAGGTGGGTGGGAAAACGATGATCCCGCTGGTGCAGTTCACCCAGGCAGAGCTCGACTCGGCCATCCACCGCACCTTCCATTTCGGTCGTGGCGGCTTCCCCGGTCTCGCGGCAACCGACGGTCGTCCCACACCATGGGGTATTGTCACCGACGATGAAATCGCGGCCACCACGCCCGATGGCTGTGTCGCTGACCCCGGTGAGATCCTGTGCACGCGCAATGCGGACATCAACCGTGTCTCGGCCGCCCCGGAGACCATCGGGGGTGGCGTGGAGATCTGGCATATCACCGGTGGCGGTGGCTGGGGTCATCCGGTGCATGTCCACTTCGAGGAGGGCCAGTACCTGGCGCGTGATGGTGCGCTTCCGCCCCCGTGGGAGGTGGGTGCGCGCAAGGACATGTACCGTATTTCGGGTCTGAATGACCCGAGCAGTAGCCAGACGATCGATGTCGTGATCCGCTTCCGCGAGTTCGCCGGTACCTTTGTGGAGCACTGTCACAACACCACGCACGAGGACAAGGCCATGCTGTTGCGCTGGGACAACGAACTGCCGGGGCAGACGGTGCGTATCCCGACACCGCTTCCGACCTGGGAAGGCGTCGGCTACATCAGCGCGACCAATCCGGACCCGCATACCGGGGAAACCGCGGTTCTCGAGCTGGCGACCATCAAGACCGGCAATGTTGCGGTGGCGACGCTCTCCGACCTGGATGGCGACCTGGTCCTCGATACGGTAGACAACTGTGTGCTGGCTGCCAACCCGGGTCAGGCGGATGGCGATGGTGATGGCGTGGGCGATGCCTGCGACAACTGCACCCTTGTCGCCAACGCCAACCAGCGGGATACCGACGCGGATGGTTTCGGCAATGTCTGCGATGGCGACTTCAACAACAACGGTCGCCTCGGGAACGGGATCGTGGACCCGACGGATTTCACCCTGCTGAAATCACGCATTGGTGTACCGCCGATCCAGAGTCCTTTGCCTCCAGTCGGTAGCGGGATACTTCAACCCGTCGCGCCGAGTCAGGACCTGAACGGTAATGGCATTGTGGATCCGACTGATTTCACCCTGCTGAAATCGCTCATTGGTTCACAACCGGGCCCCTCGGCGTTAGTCCCGTAGGCAAGGGACGTGCGCAGACCGGCGCTGGTGCAGGTCGATGGCTTGACCTGCACCAGCACGACGGGGCGAAATCATGGGCTGTCAGTGGTAATGGTGCCACTGACAGCACGAGTGGCACCTGCAAAGAACCGCAGGGGGATGATTGCTCACAGGACCCATACGTCAATGGCAAACCACTCGACATAAATCACAAGATCGTCTTGATATAATGAATCCCGAGGGTCTGAACTGATCTGTTACCGGTAAGTTTAATATGAGGCTGCTTATGAGTTGTATCCGTTTCACCGCAAACCCTGGGGGCGCTATCGCCGCCGCTCTCCTGCTCTTTTCCACCCTTTCACTGTTGGCTGCCAATCCAGCCGGCGCGGCGCCGCAGCAGCAGTTTCCCAATGTCCCCCTGACAAACCAGGACGGCGAGACGCTGCACTTCTACGATGACGTTATCAAGGGCAAGGTGGTGTCCATTAATTTCATGTTCACGAGTTGTGGAGACTCCTGCCCGCTGGAGACAGCCAAGCTGCGCAAGGTTCAGCAGCAGCTCGGCGAGCATGCCGGGAAAGACGTCTACATGTATTCCATTACCGTCGACCCCGACCGCGACACGCCGGCGGCACTCAAGGCGTACATGCAAAAATTCAACATCGGCCCCGGCTGGCAGTTCCTGACGGGAAAGAAGGCAGACATCGATCAGATACGTAAAAGGCTGGGCATGTACAGTGAAGAAGCGGATGAGCTCAGCGATCACGCAATCAACTTCGTGCTGGGCAATGAGGCGACCGGACAGTGGTTGAGGCGTACCCCCTTTGATCTGCCCGAAACACTGGTTTCCGTACTGCTTGGCCGCCTGCAACAGTACCGGCTGGCTTCGTCAGCGGCTGCAGCAAGACCGAGCTATGCGCTGAGCCGCCCCATGCCGGCTGCACGCCCGGGTGAGGATCTGTTCAATACGCGCTGCACGGCCTGCCATACCATCGGCCAGGGCGATAAACTGGGCCCGGATCTGCTGGGTGTTGTCAGTAAACGGGACCGTCAATGGCTGATCCGCTGGCTGCAGGAACCCGATGTGATGCTGAAGGAAAAAGATCCCCTGGCAACAGCGCTCTACAACCAGTATGGCAAGGTGCCGATGCCGAATGTGAAGCTGACTGACAAGAATGCGCTTGATCTGATCGAGTACATGCAGGCGGAGACCCTGCGTGTGAACGCACTATCCGAGGATACGCCCGCGCAAGCAGACAGCCTGGAAAGCATCGACACGACAGAACCGGCAGTCCGCACAGACGGGAGTCCGCCTCCGGGCAACGAGATACCGCAGGAACAGGCGCGGGCGGATTCCGCACCGGTAAAGGAGATTAGCAATTAAAGAGGCTCACTATAGCGGGAGGATAATAATATGAAAAACCGCTCAAACAACGCGAGATTAACCACGTCCGTTTTCGCCATGCTTTGCCTGTTACTGCCCGGCGCGGCCCGGGCAATCAGCGTCGGCCAGATCGATAACTTCGAAGACGGCACGCTTCAGGGCTGGCGGATGGGCATAACCACGGTCACGAAAAGCCATATGGCAAACATCGCCACTGGCGGGCCCGCCGGGACCGGCGACAGCTTCCTTCAGGTTATCGCGGACGGAACGGCCGTTCAGGGTGGAAGGATGACCTTCTTCAACAAGACCCAGTGGACGGGTAATTACACCGCAGCGGGGATCACTGCCATCACCATGGACCTGAAGAATATCAGCTCCAGTGAAGCCCTGAATCTGCGACTGGCGATCGATGGCGGTACCTATACCACCAGCATTGATTTTATCGGGGGCAAATTTTCCACCGCGGCCAGCATCAGCCTGGACAGCGGCAGTGACTGGACGCGGGTCGTGTTCTCATTGCTGCCCGGCGATCTGATCCCCGTCTGTAGCCCTGGTCCTATCTGCAGCCTGGGCAACGATGTCCAGGCCACACTGGCCAACGTGCGGGAATTGCGGCTACTGAACAGTACAAACCCCGACTGGAACGGGCTCCCGGTTGCCGGAAAACTGGGTATCGACAACATCCAGGCGGTACCGCTACCGCCGGCTCTTGCACTGTTCGGTTCGGGACTCGTTGTACTCCTGACAGGACGGCGCAAACAATAATATTCAGACATAATAGCAGCCAGCTGATCAGCTGGTCTTTTTTATGAGTATCAGCAACAGGGATCCGAGCACAATGAAATATCATGTCGTAGTATTTGTTTCACTCATTGCGTTACCGTCTATTTTCACCAGTTGCTTTGGTCACGAGAATCCGGGTGCACCCGAGAGCTGTAAATGCTTCCGCGGAGATTAAGCAGCCGACTGAAGCAAAGACTGCAACTGATAGCCAGGAGGTTCAGCAGCCGACGCAGCCAGGAGACAATGCTAGCCCGGAGGTTCAGCAGCCGAGCACAGCCAAGGCAGCAAATGATAATCCAAAGCTTGAGAAGCCGGCTGAAACCGAGGCAATGGAAGCTGCCATAGCGTACCTGAACCATGATGGACAAATGACTATAAAAAAGTCAGAGTTTATCGCATGGGGTACGTATAGTGAAAAAATGGTCGTACTGGCCAGATGAAATTGCGTTTGACCTATAAAACCAAGGGATCTGATAAGACAAGGCAGAATGAATATGCTGTGAAGATCTCCAAAGACAGCGACGGTAAATGGATAGCCACACAGTATTGGGCGTGGAGAACCGACTTCAAATAACGACACGTGGCTGATTTTTTGCGACAGCAACATATTTAATGGGACTTCCCCTGATTGATCGGGTAACACATCAATTTAGACGAGACGCATTCCTTCTGATGGCAAGGTTGTTGGCCGAATGAATTCGGCCAACAACGGCAATCTACCCACTCGATTTGGGGAAGAGCCGATTAATTAACTCATCGTCATCCCGGCGCATGCCGGGATCCAGATTTTTCAATAACCTGGATGCCGGCCTTCACCGGCATGACGAATTAATCAGAGATTCCCTTGTTTTTTCCGTGTTCTTCCGTGGCCATTTATCTTTTCACGCTTCACGTCTCACGTCTCACCCGTCGTTGCCCAGGTTGCGCAGGCGATCGATACACAGGTGTAGGGTGCATTCCGTGCACCATCGCCGGTGCGTAAAACGCACCCTACGTCACGTTATGAATTCTTGGGAACCTCTGATTAATTGGATCTTCCCCTGATTGAGTGGGTAACACATCAATTTAGACGAGACGCATTGCTTCTGATGGCAAGGCTGTTGGCCGAATGAATCCGGACCTGCTCAATCAGACCTAGGGTCGAATTCATTCGACCAGTGGTAGTTCATCCGAGCAGACGCGCTGCACTGATCACCGAAAACAAAGGATGACGACCGGGGGTAACCGTGGTGATGCAACGGAGATCGACCCGCATGATTTGGGGAAGAGCCTAAAATATAGACAACAACCTGTTTTATATCCCCTCTTCCCGCCCTTCTCCCGGAGAGACAAGGAATGCTTTGTTTCCGGATAGCATTATGGAAGCGCTGATTAATTCAATGCTCGTCATTCCGGCGCAGAGCCTGCCCCTGCGAAGGCAGGGGCCGGAATCCAGGAACGGCCTGAATTGTAACACCTGGATTCCGGGTCTCCCCCCGGATCAAGTCCGGGGTTCGCCCGGAATGACGGGTTAATCAGAGCTACATTAATATGCTACTGAATATCATTTGCATGCACACTGATCCGCCGCCTGACGGCGGAGAGCTTACAGATCCCCTATACGGGGACTCTGGAACACCATGAGATTCATCGTACCCGCTGGCGCACTCACGTCTTCCCTCGCCCTGCTCCAGTCCGGCGCGGCCCGGGCGAACAGCGCAGGTCAGATCGACAGCTTCGGAAACGACACAGTACAGGGCTGGAATATAGGCTTAACCACACTCACAACCCGCCATATGACAAACATCGCCGATGGCGGACCGGCGGGACGGCGACAACTTCCTGCAGGTGGTCGTAGACGGAACGAGTGTTCAGGGCGGAAGGCTGACCTTCTTCAACCGGTTGCAGTGGACGGGTGATTACACCACGGCGGGTGTCACCGCAATCGACTTGGAACTGAAAAATTTGGGCGTCTGTTAAACCTGGATCTGCAGCTGGCGAACAATGTCGACACTATCGGTGGTGTGTTTGCCACTTCGGCCAGCATCAGCCTGGACACTGGCAGTGGCTGGACACGGGTCGTGTTCTCATTGCTGCCCGGTGATCGGATCCCTGCCAGTGGCGACATTGGCGGTAACACCGATGACATCGATGTCCAGGCAGCTCTTGCCAACGTGCTGGAATTGCGGCTACTGAACAGCGTAACCCGCGGCTGGAACGGGCTCCCGGTTAACGGCACCCTGGGTATCGGCAATATCCGGGCGGTACCGCTGCCGTCATCCCGGGCACTGTTGGGCTCGGGACTGCCTGCACTGTGCACCATGCCGCGCTGACAAGCGCGGCATGGCGGCTTCCCACCAGGCTCAAGGGGCCGTGGTACCCGGTAAAATCTGTATAAATTTCTGGTCAGTGACAGGTCACTAACTCATTGATATGTCGATATTTTGACTCAAATTCGTCGTAATTTCTTACGTTTATTACAGGCCACATTAACACCGCGAATTTTTTAACATATTGTATACGTTATTAATTTTAATTTTTGATGGTGAGATCCACGCATCGACATGTCCAAAAACATTACAACACAGCATCAATATCCAGCCTAAACAAAAATCTATTTAACATATTTCAATCAACTAATTGAATATTATGTGAATAATATAATTGGCACGACAATTGCCTTGATTACTACATAAAGGTGCTATCTAAGGTGCCCGGTCAGACGGCTCAGACAAGATTCGGTCCGGCACACTAATAATTAAGCGACGCCCACTAAGTTGATAGCAGAGCGTCGCATAAGGGGATTACCATGGGGGTAACACCTGCATCAGGTGTAACGTGCCCGCAGTTGATACGCCAGTCGATCGAGCCTTCAGTTTGCGAGCTACCTGCTATCACACACTTCGGGCCACTAAACGCCCGGCAATCCTGTCACATCCCCGCTGTAATACCAATACGGAAGTCCAGATCCACGCCGCTGCCCAATACAGCGCCTGGTTTCATGCTTGGTGACAAACTCACACGCCCCCCTGTTCCATGAATGGCCGCGTACTGCAGAGGACAGCCACCGGCCTCATCGGGCCTCAACCCGGCCCCGTAACGACAGGCAGTTTAAAACCCCGGGCGCAGGACAGGGAGGACCTGCAGGCAAGGGAAGACAGAAGCAGGATGTGTAGTTGGAAAGGCGCAGCGTAAGGGTTTAGGGGAGGCTGCGAAACAAACAGGGCACAGGCTGTCGCAACAGCGCTGGACTCAATAACAACACCGGGATTTAAATCCCGATTGAATAATAACAGGGGAGATAACAATGAAACGTTCCAGATCCGGGCTGTTACCCAGTACCTTGCAGTACCTTGCCGTGTGGCCTGACTCCACTGGCCAGGTTCCCACTCGCCATACACGACACAGGGCAGTGCAACAGAACGGTTGCGTATAAATCCGGACACGACCCCGTCCCGGCACCCATCGGACTAATGCACATCGGTAGTACACATTAAGAGGATAACGGTATGAAGAACATATATAAGATACTTGGCCTGACTGCCTTGTGCATGGGAGCGACAGCACCAGCAAACGCAGCCGTACTGACCAACGTCGGCGGCGAGGTCGAACGCATCATCGTCGACAATCCCACCGATCGCTGGTCACGCGGCACTATCGTGGTCAGCGGACGCAACATCATCATCCCGGCCAACATGGTCATCGACCTGCCGGCCAACCGCCTGACGCTGCAGGAACTGTTTGTCAATGCGCCTTCGGCCTGCGCCGCCGACGTCAACCCCGCCGACGGCATCCCGGACGAGACCGGACTGGCCAAGGGCGACCGCTGTAACAAAAGCGGCACCGGCGCCGCGGTTACCATGCTGGGTAACAAGACCAATGCGGGCGACCTGATTGCCGGCGATGTCTTCCTGGAGAAAGCGGCGGAAATCGTGTCCGGTGTCGTGAACTTCGTCAACTACGACGAAGGTTATTTCCGCGTCAACGGCATAGACGGCGACGACACCACTGGCGCCATGATCCGCGTCAATGATCCGGAAGGACGGCATACGCACCAGGTCGGTGCGGGCTGTGCCGGCAGCGGACCGAACTGCAGCGCCGATACCCGCTACGGGGTGGACCCGGACAACTACACCTTCACCGCCAGCACCGGTTACCCGATGTGTATCCCCAGCACAGTGCCACGCGGTCCCTTCGACTTCGATGTGAACCGTAATGGCACCATTGAACCCGGTCTACCTGAAACTGGCATCACAGCCGTCGCCGCAGCCGGTGGCACGGGCGATGCCCTGTGCCCTCAGACCAATCGGCCCGGGACTTTTGTACCTGGTGACTCACGGCTGTTTGCCCCCGTCAAGATCGGTGATCACCTGACGGCGGAAGGTAACTTCGAGACCATCGGCGGCGTGACCTTCCTGTCGGCGCACACCGTGGGCATCAGTGTGGGCCTGTCCACCACCGCCGATCCCTTCCAGCCTGACTATATGGTCTTCGATGAAGTCGGTTGGGATATTCCCGGCTTCCAGAACCAGCGCGTGCGCGACCTGCTGATTGCCTTCGGCAGCCTGGGAACGAGCCACATCGATATCTTTGGCCTGTACTACGACCCGGCGAACAACGCGGTCGAGGAACTGGTATTCGCTACCACCTTCGGCTGTGACGTGGCGGCCGGTGCAGGTACCTGCACCGCCCAGGGCCTGGTGGGCAATCCCAACGTGTTCAAGATTGTGCATGACGTGGACTTCATCAATGGCGTACCGATTCAGGCCAGACGCTCCCCCTGTCAGCACCTGAATGCGGCCTATGCCAACGGCGGTATACCTATATTTAATCCCGATGGCACCACCACCTTTATCACCGCAGACCCCAAGGGCCGCTGCACGGGCGCCATCACCCTGGCGGATGAGTTTGAAGTCCTGAGCCCGCCATCGCGTGACCTCATCGGGCGCAGCCGTCACAAGCATGAGCTGCACCCCAGCGTTGTCACGCTGGACTTCCACGGCACACCCTCGCAGAACGGCGAATACCTGAACCCGGTCGGGCTCGGTCATCCGGAGTTTGTCGAGATCAACCTGAACGCGCTGGACACGGCCTACATCTTTGCCGGCGCACCCTGGAACCTGGACCGTCGTCTGGGACCGGGTGGCGGCTGCGACGGTGAGCCGAGCTGTGAAACGGCTATAGCAATCGGCGATGCCAGCATGGTCCTGAATCCGTTCCCGTTCTCCGATCTGGATCCGGGTACCCAGGCGGGCCCACCAGGACTTGGTGGGGTACCGATCGTGACGCCGCTGCATAACACGCAACGCGGACGCACCCTGTCGTACTGGCCACTGGCTGGCGAGGAATTGCCCTGGCCGCCGACCGATCCGGTCGCCCAGGGCATCGTGCCCACCGACCATGTCACTAATCTTCTGTGCACAGCACCGTAGTGGAGAAAATCATGAAAACTATAGACAAGATAAAAGCCAATACGTGTGTATCCGGATTACCGGAGTTACCCGTGTTCAGGAAGACAGCGGTTGGTGCTGCGATACTCGGTGCACTGATCATGATGACGCACAGTTCCATAGCATCAGCAGCGGTGAGTATCCCTATCGGTGGTGAAGTCGAACGCATCATCGTCGATAATCCCACCGACCGCTGGTCGCGTGGCACCATGGTGGTGGGTGGCGCCAATGTCATCATTCCGGCCAATATGGTCATCGACCTGCCGGCCAATCGGCTGACGCTGCAGGAATTATTCGTCAATGCCCCTTCGGCCTGCGCCGCCATCGACGCCAATGGCGACAGCATTCCGGATCAGACCGGTCTGGCCAAGGCCGACAGCTGCAACGGCAGCTTTACCGGGGCCACGGTGACGATGCTCGCCAATCGCACCAATAACGGTGACCTCGTCGCGGGTGAGATAATGCTCGAGAAGGCCACCGAGCTCGTCAGTGGCATCGTGACCTTCATCAATTACAATGATGGCTACTTCCGCGTCGACGGCATCCCGGGTGATGACACCACGGGTGCGATGGTACGTGTCAACGACCCGGAAGGGCGTTTTACGCACCAGGCTGGCGCGGGCTGTGCGGGCAGCGGACCGAACTGCAGCGCCGATACGCGCTACGGAGTGGATCCGGACAACTACACCTTCACCGCCAGCACCGGCTACCCGATGTGTATCCCCAGCACAGTGCCACGCGGTCCCTTCGACTTTGACATCAATCGCGATGGTGACACGGCCGACGCCGGTGAAACCGGTATCGTGGCAGTGGCCACAGGTACGGGTACGGGCGATGCCCTGTGTCCCACGGGCAACCGGGGCGTCGATCCGGTTGGCGATTCGAGACTGTTCGCTCCGATCCAGCTGAACGATCATGTCAATGCAGATGGCAACTTCGAAACCATCGACGGCGTGACCTTCCTGTCGGCGCACACCGTGGGTGTCAGCGTGGGTCTGACCACGGATGACACGGCCTTCCAGCCGGACTACATGATCTTTGATGAAGTGGGTTGGGACATACCGGGTTTCCAGAACCAGCGCGTCCGCGACCTGCTGATCGCCTTCGGCACACTGGGAACAACCCAGATCGATGTCTTTGGTCTCTATTACGACCCGGCGAACAACGCCGTCGAGGAACTGGTGTTTGCCACCACCTTCGGTTGTGAAGTGGCGGCCGGTGCGGGTACCTGCACCAACCAGGGCATTGTCGGCAACACCGCGGTGTACAAGATCGTGCACGATGTGGACTTCATCAATGGCGTACCGATTGGTGCGCGTCAGTCTCCCTGCGCGCATCTGAATGCGGCCTATACCAACGGCGGTATCCCGGATGTCAACGGCACCTTCGTAACCGTTGATCCCAAGGGTCGCTGTACGGGCGCCATTACCCTGGCGGATGAGTTTGAAGTCCTGAGCCCGCCATCGCGTGACCTCATCGGACGCAGCCGCCACAAGCATGCGCTGGATCCGAGCGTGGTCACGCTGGACTTCCACGCACAGCCCTCGCAGAACGGTGAATATCTGAACCCGGTCGGGCTCGGTCATCCGGAGTTTGTCGAGATCAACCTGAACGCGCTGCAGACACCGTACATCTTCTCAGGCGCGCCCTGGAACCTGGACCGTCGTCTGGGACCGGGTGGCGGCTGCGACGGTGAGACGAGCTGTGAAACGGCTATCGCAATCGGCGATGCCAGCATGGTCCTGAATCCGTTCCCGTTCTCCGATCTGGATCCGGGCACCCAGGCAGGTCCTGCAGGAATTGGCGGGGTACCGATTGTAACGCCGCTGCATAACACGCAACGCGGACGGACCCTGTCGTACTGGCCATTGGCTGGCGAGGAATTGCCCTGGCCACCTACCGACCCGGCCGCGCAGGGCATTACACCGACCCAGCATGCCGGCCTGATCTGCACGCTGCTCAGCGGCATCGATACGGACAGTGATACCGTGGACGATGCCATCGACAACTGCACACTGGTTGCCAACGCCGACCAGCGTGATACCAACGGCGATGGTTTCGGCAATGTCTGCGATGCGGACTTTAACAACAATGGCATCGTGGACCCGACCGATTTCACATCCATCAAGGCTGCAATAGGCACGGTCAACCCGGATCGTGACCTGAATGGCAACGGTATTGTGGATCCAACCGATTTCACCTTTACCAAGGCCCATATCGGGCAGGCTCCGGGTCCCTCGGGACTCAACCCGTAGCCGCGGTCAGACAGCACAGGTGCAGGTCGATGGTGGAGATTGATCCATCGACCTGCACCATCCGATGGGGAACAACACCCGGCGATCCAGAAACAGCCTGACCGGGAGAGACAAGACCCAAAACACACTTTTTTGTGCCTGATAGCCACTCTCTTTCGTCATCTCATTGCCTTATGTGACTCCACCGCAGCCCGGTGAGAAATACGCGCTGGTATTCCATCGACGTCAACCCCGAACGCGACACACCGTTGGCGCTGCCATGCTCAGCATACTGATGCTAGCGGCCTACAGTGGCTAGACATAGGCTGCGATGCAGAACAACCTCGGCGGTGAAGTCGAACGCATTATTGTCGACAACCCGCTCGATCGCTGGTCGCGCGGCACCATCGTGGTATCCGGCCAGAACATCATCGTTCCACGTAACTTTGTGATTGATCTGCCTGCCAACCGCCAGACCATTCAGGAACTGTTCACCAACAGGCCGTCGGCCTGCCCGCCCGGCGAGACCGGGCTGGCCAAGGCCGACAGCTGCAACCACAGCTTTACCGGCGCCACAGCGACTATCCTGGCCAACAAGACCAATAATGGTGATGTCATCGCCGGTGAAATCATGCTCGAAAAGGCCACTGAGCTGGTCAGCGGTATTGTGTCGTTCATCAATTACGATGACGGCTACTTCCGTGTCGACGGCATCGTCGGCGATGACACAACTGGCGCAATGGTGCGCGTGAATGACCCGGAAGGGCGTTTCACCCACCAGCAGGGCGCGGGCTGTCTCGGCAGCGGGCCGAACTGCAGTGCCGACGTGCGCTACGGCGTGGACCCGGATAACTATACATTCACGGCTGCCACCGGCTACCCGATGTGTATCCCGAGCACGGTGGCGCGCGGTCCGTTTGACTTCGACACCAACCGCAACGGCGTGATTGATGCTGGAGAATCTGGCCTCACGGCACAGGCCGCAGCAAACGGCACGGGCGATATACTGTGTCCACAGACCAACCGCGGCGTCGACCCTGTCGGCGATTCGCGGCTGTTCGCGCCGATCCAGGTGGGTGACCACGTCAACGCCGAGGGTAACTTCGAATCCATCGACGGCGTGACCTTCCTGTCGTCGCATACCGTGGGCGTCAGCGTGGGTCTGACCACGGATGACACCGCCTTCCAGCCCGACTACATGATCTTCGACGAAGTCGGCTGGGACGTGCCGGGTTTCCAGAACCAGCGCGTGCGCGACCTGTTCATCTCATTCGGCACCCTGGGCACAACCAGCATTGACATCTTCGGGCTTTATTACGACCCGGCGAACAACGCCGTCGAAGAACTGGTCATCGCGACCACAGCCGGTTGTGAAATAGCGGCCGGTGCGGGAACCTGTAGCAACGTGGCCCTGGTCGGCAACACTGCGGTGTTCAAGATCGTGCACGACGTGGACTTTCTCGCCGGCACGGATCCCAGACGTTCTCCCTGTGCGCATCTGCAGGCGGCCTACGCCAACGGCGGTATTCCACAGGCCGACCACTCAATCGATCTCGCGGATCCCAAGGGCCGTTGCCGACACCATTTGCCGGGACCGGTGTCACGGCCCAGGAGTTCGAAGTGCTGAGCCCGCCGACGCGCGACATCATCGGCCGCAGCCGGCACAAGCATGCACTCGATCCGAGCGTGGTCACACTGGATTTCCACGCTACACCTGCGCAGAACGGTGAGTACCTGAACCCTACCGGCATCGGTCACCCGGAATTCGTCGAGATTAACCTGGCAGCGTTGCAGACGCCGTTAATTTTACCGGCGAACCGTGGAACATGGACCGGCGACTGGGACCGGGTGGCGGTTGTGACGGTGAGCCGGAATGCGAGACCGATATTTCTGTCGCTACCGGGATTCCCATAGGCGATCCGAGCATGAACCTGGACCCGTTCCCGTTCTCCGACCTGGATCCGGGAACCCAGAACAATGCGGCTGCCGCTCCTACTCCGGTAGTATCGCGGCTGGGTCATACCACGCAGCGTGGACGCACCCTGTCTCACTGGCCGCTCTTAGGTCAGGAAATGGCCTGGCCACCGGCCGATCCAGCGGCGCAGGGCATTACAGCGACCCAGCACGTCAACCTCCAGTGTGCACTGCTCAGCGGCATCGATTCGGACGGGGATACCATCGACGATGCCATCGACAACTGCACCCTGGTTGCCAATCCGAACCAGCGTGATACCAACGGCGATGGGTTCGGCAACATGTGCGATGCGGATTTCAACAACAACGGTTTGGTTGATCCGAGTGACTTCTCGTTAATCAAGTCGTTGTTTGGCTCCACCACATCACCGGACCAGGATCTGAACGGCAACGGCATCGTGGATCCAAGCGATTTCTCCAAAGAGAAATCACTCTTTGCAACCCAACCGGGCCCCTCGGCACTAGCCCCGTAGGGGGATGCCGGACAGTGCTGGTGCAGGTTGCGTCATCAACCTGCACCAGCGATGGGGAGGCAGGTGAAATCCTGATAAAGGAAAGTCAGTACCGGGCAGCACCAGGGATGGAAGCTGCAGTAGAAACATAACGTAAAGAGGTTGCTTATGCGTGGTATCCGTTTCATCGCAGGCTTCCGGGGTACCACCGCCGCCGGTCTCCTGCTCTTCACCACACTGTCACTGCTGGCTGCCAGTCCCGCCAGCGCGGCGAAGCGCGGTGCAGAGTACTTCACCAATACCCCCCTTATCAATCAGGATGGCGAGACGCTGCGCTTCTACGATGACGTCATCAAGGGCAAGGTCGTGTCCATCAATTTCATGTTCACCAGCTGTGGCGACTCCTGCCCGCTGGAGACAGCCAAGCTGCGCAAGGTCCAGGAGCTGCTCGGTGAGCACGCCGGCAAAGACGTCTACATGTATTCCATCACCGTCGATCCGGAACGCGACAACGCGGCGGCACTCAAGGCCTACATGCAGAAATTCAACGTTGGCCCTGGCTGGCAGTTCCTGACGGGAAAGAAAGCAGACATCGATCTGATCCGCAAGAAGCTCGGCATGTACACTGAAGGCGAGGATGAACTCAGCGATCACAAAGTCAACTTCGTCGTGGGCAATGAGGCGACCGGCCAGTGGTTACGGCGCACGCCGTTTGATTTACCCGAGACACTGAGTTCGGTACTGCTTGGCCGCCTGCAACCGCACCGCCTGGCGTCGTCAGCGGCCGCAGCGCTACCGAGTTACGCCCGGAGCCATGCCATGCCAGCTGCCCGCCCGGGCGAGGATCTGTTCAATACGCGTTGCACGGCCTGTCACACCATCGGCCAGGGCGACAAACTGGGTCCGGACCTGCTGGGGGTCTTCGCTAAACGGGACCGTCAATGGCTGATCCGCTGGCTGCGGGAACCCGACGTGATGCTCAAGGAAAAAGACCCCCTGGCAACAGCACTCTACACCCGGTACAACAATGTACCGATGCCGAACGTGAAGCTGGCCGAAAGGCAGGTGCTGAACCTGATCGCGTACCTGCAGGCGGAGACCGGGCGCGTGCACGCACTAAACGGGGGTACGCCCGCGCAGACAGACAACCTGGAAAGCATCGTAACGACAGAACCGGCGGCCGATACAGGCGGGACAACACCCGCGAACAACCCCGCTGCGCAGGCGCGGGCAGGTGCCGCACCGGGCACCGCGGTAGATTAATCAAGTAAGTAATTAAGGTTAAGAATAATGAACTGCACAAACACCATGCGAGCCCGTGTACCCGCTATCGCAATGCTCATTTCCCTGCTCCTGCTGAAATCCGGCGCCGCCGGAGCAATCAGCGTTGGCCAGATCGATACTTTTGAGGACGGCACGCTGCAGGGCTGGCAGATGGGCGTATCCACGGTCACGACGAGCCATATGACAAACATCGCTGCAGGCGGACCCGCCGGGGCCGGCGACAATTTCCTGCAGGTGGTCGCAGACGGAGCAAATGTTCAGGGCGGAAGGCTGACCTTCTTCAACCGGCTGCAGTGGACGGGTGATTACACCGCGGCGGGAGTCACCGCGATCGCCATGGACCTGAAAAATATCAGCTCCAGCGAAGTACTGAATCTGCGGCTGGCGATCAATGGCGGTACTATCGGCGGGGTGTTTGCCACCGCTGCCAGCCTGAGCCTGGACAGCGGCAGTGGCTGGGCACGGGTCGTGTTTTCAATGCGGCCCGGCGATCTTGTCCCCGTCAGTGGCGGCATTGGCGGTAACACCGATGGCATCGATGTCCAGGCAGCGCTGGCCAATGTGCTGGAACTGCGGCTGTTGAACAGCGCAACCCCCGATTGGAACGGGCTGCCGGTCACCGCCACCCTCGGTATAGACAACATCCAGGTGGTACCCCTACCACCGGCTTTTGTACTGTTCGGTTCGGGACTCCTTGCGCTGTGGACGCAGCGGCGCAGACAAGTGCGGCGCACCGACTTCCGCCTGGATCAAAGGGGCTGCATTACCCGGTAAAATCCACATAGATTTCCTGTAAAATTGTCGTAATTTCTTACGCTTTACGCGTTTACGCCGCGCTTTTACCAATCCATTGTAATTATTGATAATTACCAAGGAATGGCTTCGATCGCTGTTCTTTCCGGTGTCCGTATTCCTTACGGTCGGACCGCGCCCGTGACTCGCCTACACCATCGTCAATATCCCATGCTACTGATTCTTATGCTTTCTTAAGCATTCTTAAGTTTCTGGCTCAATACTTGCCTAAAATCTAGCAAGTCGCTACCAAACTGCCGGTCATCAAGCACCCGCAGCTGGAGCAGTCAACATCACAACGACCCAGACGACGGGCAGAAATTGAGTAACGTCGCAAACCTAGGGGGAGATGACGATGCGAAACGCTGCATCGAGGAAGCAGTATTACTGCCTTCGCAACGGCACCCTGTTAGGACTGGCTCGTCCAGCCGACCGGCTGACCCGATTACCGACCGGCACACGCAACGATTTTTTCACTTCGATAGCGCTTCACGGTTGCACGCTGACCCGGATTCCATACCCAAACCCCCGATTCACACGACACCTCGAGTTATGCGAGGAGGACAACCCATGCACACTCCACACACGCTGAATGAAAGCCCCCTGCAGCGGACTGTCGCACGCCTGTGCGTTCTGGTCACCGGTCTGCTGACACTTGGCCTGGCCTCAACCGTCCAGGCGGCCGTCACCTGTGAGCGTGACATCACGGCCAACATCGTGGCACTCGACCAACCCATCCTGTTCAACCGTCTGGGCGCCTCCAACGTCAACGCGGCGATCTTCGCACTGGAACGCGACGTGGTGGATGCCGCAGGCGTGCCGCTCAGCATCGGCGGTGCCGCAATCCCGGGACTGGTGCAGTTGCGCACCGACAAGCGGCCCCGCCCGCTGGTGCTGCGGGTGCGCCGTGGCGACTGCCTGACGGTCAACCTGACCAATCTGCTGTCGCCGGTGGCCAACCCGATCAAGCCGGTGGTCGAAGGCGGCGACCCATTGCCGAACAATGACCAGTTCAATGTGCCCATCGATGAACAGGTGTTCGACCGCCACGTGAGTTTCCACGTCTCCGGCATGCAGCTGGTCGATTCCATCGCCGACGACGGGTCCTATGTCGGTCAGAACCCGTCGAGCATCGCCGCCCAGGGCGGCACGGCATCCTACCGGCTCTACGCCGAGCGCGAAGGCGCCTTCCACGTGACCAGCCTTGGCTCTGTCGTGGGCTCCGATGGCAACGAGGGCAACACCTCCAATCTGCTGTTCGGCCAGGTGAGCGTCGAGCCGACCGGCGCGAACATCTACCGCAGCCAGGTGACCGAAGAGGAGATGCGTCTGGTCTCCATGGACCTGGTCTCCACCTCGCCCACCTGCGGCGCGCGCAACCTCAACGCGGCCAGCCAGCCGATCATCGACTACGAGGCGCGCTACCCGACCGTGAACTGCGATGGCATCAACAACAGCGGGGCCGACCTGGGCGCGGCCGTGTGGATCGCCGAGGGCAAGGCGGGATTGCCCGTGCTGAATATGATCGACAACGACCAGATCGTGCAGTCCGAGATACATGCCATGATCGTCGGCCCGAACGCCGACGGCAGCTTCCCGCCCAGCACCTATCCGCTGGAGAGCGTGGGCAAGCGCAACCCCACCCTGCCGAACCGCCTGACGCCGTTCCGTGAATTCGCCTCGGTGTTTCACGACGAGAGTGCGGCCGCCCAGGCGTTCCCGGGTTTCTTTGTCGACGACCCGGTCTTCAATGTCGTGCTGGCCGGCGTCAAGGATGCCTTCATGATCAACTACGGCTCGGGCGGCATCGGCAGCGAAATCATCGCCAACCGCCTGCGGGTCGGACCCATGCACGACTGCCTCACCTGCGCCTTCGAGGAGTTTTTCCTGACCTCGTTCACGGTAGGCGATCCGGCCCAGCTGGTCGATGTGTCCGCCAATATCGGTCTCGAGGCCCTGCGACCCGGACAGACGCCGGCGGCAGGCACCACCGGGCCGAAGGCGACCTTCGTGCCCTATCCCGAGGATCCGGCCAACATTCACCACAGCTACACGGGTGACTTCGTCAAGATCCGCAACACCCACCATGGCAAGGAACAGCACGTCTTCCACCTTCACAACCACCAGTGGCTGTACAATCCCAACGACGACAACTCGAACTACCTGGATGCCCAGGGCATCGGACCGGGTGTCGGCTACACCTATGAAATCAACTACGGCGGTTCGGGTAATCGCCCCAAGAGTGCCGGCGATGCAATTTTCCACTGCCACTTCTACCCGCACTTTGCCCAGGGCATGTGGTACCACTGGCGCAACCATGACGTGCTCGAGACCGGCACCCTGCTCGAAGCCAGCGGCAGCCCGACCACCTTCCATGCCACGCCCTGGGCGCTGGGCAACGGCACGCCGATGCTGGCATCCGTCGCCGGGCTGACCGAGGCCGCACCGGGTGCACGCGTGCGCGCCCTGCCCGATGCCGAGGTAGTGGTCGGTGCGCCGATCCCGGCCATCGTACCGCTGCCCGGCAAGGCCATGCCGCCCCTGCCCGGCGAAGTCCAGCTGGTGCCCAACCCGCTCACCACGACGGCTTCGATTTTCAATCCGACCCCGCCTGCTGCCGATCTCGATCCGGTCGCGCCTGGCATACAGGTGCCGGTCGGCAGCCTGGCCAGCGTCGTGGACCGCCTGACTAATCCCGGTTACCCGTTCTGGATTGCCGGCATCGAGGATACCGTGGGCCAGCGCCCGCCGACCCCGCCGCTCGACATGGCCTCGGCTGCCCAGGTGGCGGCGCTGAACGATGCGGCCTGCCAGGCCGACCCGAACTGCCTGTGGCAGAACCTGGATCCCGCCCAGGCCGATGGCTGGGACGGCGGCCTGCCACGTGCGGCCCTGCAGGGCTATGCGGCCGGTGGCGACACCGAGCTCAATATCGTCTCGCGCCTCGACTTCACCAAGACCGTGGGTGAGGCGAAGGCGGTGTTCTTCCCCGAGGAGGGCACCGACCTCGAACAGCTGGCGATGCGTTTTCATTCCATTCGCAATCATCCCAGCTGCCTGCCGGATGGCACCTGTGACCCAAGCATCGATGGCACCAGTATCACCCCGGTCAACTTCGTTCTGAACGGTAACCTGCCCGCCGTCGGCGCGCCCTATCACGAGCCCTGCATGGACGACAGCGGCGTGCGCCTCGAGGCCAACGTGCTGGGCAAGTTCTTCGGCAGCACCCTGACCGCGATGAACGACCCGGCAGGCATGACGGTCGTTGGTTCCAGCGTCTTCACTGCAGATAACCCGCGCATCTACAAGGGTGCCAACATGCAGTATCGACGTGGTACTGAACAAGGCCGGTTACCACTACCCGCAGCAGCGCATCATTGCCCTGTGGGAGGACGTGGTACCGATGATCAGCAAGACCAAGCCCGACGAACCGCTGGTGATGCGCTTCAACACCTTCGACTGCGGCGTCTATCACCACACCAACCTGGTACCCGAATACTACGAGCTCGACGACTACCAGGTGCGCACGCCGACCGACATCATCGGTCAGCACATCCACCTGCCCAAGTGGGACCTGACCACCGCCGACGGCGCCGCCAACGGCTGGAACTATGAAGACGGCACGCTCTCGCCCGGTTCGGTACGCGAGCGTATCCGCGCGCTGAACTGTTTCGCCACCGGTGACAGCGGCGATCCCGCCCACCCCTGCCCGGCAGAGATTCCAGTTGGAGGCATCGGCAGCCACGTTGCGGGCACCGGCTCTGGCGGATTGATCCCGCCCACCACCCTGGCACCCCACGCACATCCCTTCTGGGCGAACCAGGCGGCCACGCTGGGCGGCGCCTTCCCGGAACTCTGGGAGGGCACGCGGGTGACCCAGCAGCGCTGGTTCTTCGACCCGGTGGTCAACACCGAAGGCGTCGACCGGGGACTGGGCATCATTTTCACCCACGACCACTACGGGCCTTCGACCCACCAGCAGATCGGCCTGTACGCGACGGTGCTGGCCGAGCCGGCCGGTTCCCGCTGGGTGCACAACGAGACCGGCGTGCAGCTGGGCCAGGGCCCCGATGGCGGCAATCCGAGTGGCCGCATCGATGGCGGACCGACCTCCTGGCAGGCGGTCATCACCCCGCCGGGTGGCGGCTCGACCGTCAATCCGCCCGGACAGCTGGAGCAGTACCGGGAGTTCTACTTCGAGTACACCGACTTCCAGCACGCCTACGAGGCCGGCGTGTACGTGGGTGCCGACCAGCAGGGCGTACCGATCGGCGGGCCGGTCGGCAACAACCCGGCGCTGACGGGCATCCTCGATACCGGCAATGCAGATTTCTCTGGCCTGCCCGGGGATGCGTTCCGCTTCGCCATCAACCCGCCGAATCGCGAACAGGTCACACCCGTGTTCCCCGACCTGGTGCTCGAGGCGGTCGCGGGCCTGTTGCCGGGTTGCCCCGCCGGCGGACGTCCCTGTCCAACCGCCATCGACGTGCAGGATCCGGGTATGTTCTCGGTCAATTACCGCAATGAACCCGTTGCCCTGCGCGTCTTTGACCCGCTCGCCATTGGGCCGGACAACAAATTCGGCGCCCAGAGTGACCAGCGCGCCGGCGACCTCGCCCTCGCGTTCGAGACGCGCAGTGACCGTCGCCTGTTCGTGGAAGGCGCCAGTTTCGGCAGCATCGACGGCAACCTGATCCCCGGCTATGTCCTGAACGAGATGCCGGTAGTTGGCGATAACATCAACGGCACCCTCTTCCCGCCGCACATCAACGCCGGCGGCGTGAATGGCGGCGATCCCTTCACCCCGATGATGCGCGCCTTCGCCGGCGACCTGATCCGGGTAAAGATGCAGGCCGGCGGCGACGAGGAAGAACACGCCGCCAACATCCACGGCGTGAAATGGCTGTACGCCGGTTCCGGCCATGGCGAGGCCCGCAACTCGGGCTGGCGCGGCAGCCAGTCGGGCGGTATTTCCGAGCAGTTCACCCTCAAGGTACCGCTGGTACCGCTGAAGGGTAATGTCGGGCGCCGTCTCGACTACCTCTATACGATGGATGCCTCCACCGACGGCTGGTGGAGCGGCATGTGGGGCATCCTGCGCGCCTACGAAAACCGCACCCAGGCAACCGACCCGCTGCAGGGCGGCGGTCCGCTGGTGGAACTGACCAACAATCCGCCGCCGCAGACGGGGCTGGTGCAGATCACCAACGCGGCGGCCTTCGACGGCGCCTGTCCGTTGTTTAAACCCGATGGCGTGACCCCGACCACGGTGCGCGCGTATGACATTACCGCGGTACTGGCCAACGACGTCCTGCCCGGCAATCCGAATGTCATCATTCAGGACATCTGCCCGGGTGCGGGACCACAGATCTGTGGCGGAGCCGGTCATGTCGGTGTGGCACCGGATCCGCTCGGCGGCACACTCGTGTACAACCCGCGCACCGACCAGATCGGTGGTGGCGTCTGATGATCTCGGCCGCGGTGCCGCTGCCGATCCACAACGGCCCGATACACGACCCGACCGCGATCCTGTATGTCCATACCTCGGATGTCGTCAAGGATGCCCTCGGTAATCCCATCGGCCTCAAGCCGAACACGCCGGTCGAACCGCTGGTACTGCGTGCCGCCGCGGGTGACTGTATCAGGGTCACGCTGCGCAACGAACTGCCTGTGCAAATGCCGGAGCTGCCGACCTATACCAGCCTGCTCGGCGCCAACAAGCGCGACCGGCTGGGTATCGAGGGCTCGACCACCTTCCAGACCAACCTGCTGGCCCCGTCCAACCGTGTCGGCCTGCATGCGCAGATGCTGGCCTATGATGTGTCGCGCGCCGACGGCACGGTGGTGGGTGAGAACCACACCCTGGCACAGGTCATCGGGCCAAACAGCGCCCCGGCCACGTTCGAGTGGTATGCCGGCGATCTAGGCTTCACCCGCAACGGCGCGGGTCAGTGGACGCTAACTGCCACGCCGGTGGAGTTCGGGGTGTCGAACCTGGCACCGGCGGACAAAATCAAGCACGGGATGAAGTCGGCGGTCGGCCAGCTGATCGTCGAGCCGCTGGGCTCCAGCTGGATCGAGGACGGCGTCAATGAAAATCCGACGGTCCCCGTGGCCGATCCGCTGCGCTTTGCCTATGCACCCGGTGCGACCCGGCTCGAGGCCTCGGTCATCAAGAACGGCGCCCGCATCTTCCGCGACCTGTCGGTGGTGCTGACCAAGCAGCAGACCCAGTACTACGCGGACAGCCAGCCGGTCGAACACCTCAACGGTGAAGGAGCAGGCATCCCCGAGGATCCACAGGAAGCCACCGGCATGGCGATCAACTACCAGATCGATCCGCTCTGGTTCCGGCTCGGCATCCTGCCGAATTCGCCCTTCGGTAACGACATGACACCGTCGAGCTTCGGCAATGCGGTGCCTCCGAATGTGGACGGGACCCAGTTCGACATCTACAGCAACAACCGGCCGCATCCGCCCGGCAGCCCGGAGGTCGGCCCCATCGGCGAACCGTCCACGCCGGTGTTCCTGGCACGGCCCGGTGAACCCCTGCGCGTGCGCCTCGGCGTACCGCATGGCACCAACCGCGGGTCCACCTTCAGCCTGCATGGCCACACCTGGCAGCGCGACCCGTACGTGTGTCCGGATGATGCGCGCAACGGTCTGGTTGGCGCCTGTCTGCCGACCAGTGTCGGTTCACAGGCCATCGGGCACAACCCGCAGGGCTTCTACCAGGGTGCGCAGGAAAGCATCTGGTCCACCGCACACTACGACTTCGTGCTGGCGAGTGCCGGCGGTGCGGGTGGGATCCTGGGTGATTACCTGTTCCGCGATACGGGTTCCTTCGGTAACGCCTCCGGGCTGTGGGGTATCGTCCGGGTCGAGAACCGACCCGATGCCGATGGCGACGGTATCTTCGACGATGTGGACAACTGCATCAACGTGGCTAATGGACCGCTCGCCGGTCCGGTGAATGGCCTGAGTCAGTGCGATACCGACGGCGATGGTATCGGCAACATCTGCGATGCGGACTTCAATGGCAATGGCATCGTGGATCCGACTGATTTTACGCTCCTGAAGTCCACCCTGGGGTCGACACTGGCGCCGAATCAGGACCTGAACTGCAACGGCATCGTGGATCCCACCGACTTCACGACCATCAAAGCGTTGCTGGGGCAGCCGCCGGGCCCGTCCTGCTGCGGAGTCTAGTTACCGCCGGTACCAGGGCGTGTTGCAGGTTGTCAGTTTGAGCCTGCAGCACGTCTCGGATGTCGTGCTGTACAATTTAGCCACACGTACTGGCTTGCCGGAGCCGGACTTCCCGACCTGATGCGTACGCCTGTTTAACCTGTGACCTGGAGTCCCATTCAAAATCAGTGACATTCCGATCGTGACTGCTGCCTGCGGGGTTTGGCGCAAAGAGTGCACGCGACAAACCCAGCCAGGCTGAATCGACATCCGTTCTGATATTCATGACATTTTTGCAACTTTTCATTGTTTTTTTTGACAAAAGCAAGCAGGAACCGAACGCGCCTGCTGATCAAAATTACAAGCGCCAAGGCAAGGGGTAAACCGTGCACTCCAGCTCTACAAACCGCCGCTTCTGGTGGCCTTTCATCCTGTTGTTACCCTTATTCCTGGCACTGATCACCGGCGGCCGCGCTGCGGAACCAGAGCCGGTAAAGCCCGATACGGGCCGCCTGGTCAGACACGGCATTGTGGTCGACTTCGAGGCACTGCCGCTCGCAGGCGACGACCAGGGGCTCATGGAAGGGCAACTGGCCGAGATCCGCTTCCGACTCACCGAGGAGGCGACCGGCGCACCGGTCCGGGGTATTACGCCCGGCGCCTGGATGGACATGGGTGAAGTCATCCAGGGCCAGTCAGGGGCCGAGCAGAAAACCTGCAAGGAAAAGATCGCGCTCTATCTCAAGGGTGTGGTTGGCATCCGCCCCATGATCGACCTCAACAGCTACTATGTGCTGATCCTCAACAAGGAACCGAGTATCTCCGTCGTTGATCCGCTGGTTTCGATGGTGGGCAAGACCAGCACCCTGGCGAGCATCCGTCTCGAGGCCGCGGGGGCCGACTGGGCCAGCAGCGCGGACGAAAAGCTCGTCTTCGTGAGCATGCCCAGGGCCGGCAAGGTGGCACTGCTGGATACCAGCAAGTTCAAGGTGACCGACAACATCCCGGCCGGCACGGCACCGACCCGGGTGGCGCTGCAACCTGATGGACGTTATCTCTGGGTCGGCAACAATGCGCCAACCGCGGATGCCAGCGGTGTCACCGTTATCGACACCGACACGCTGGAATCCCTGGCCACCCTTCCCACCGGGGCAGGACATCACGAGATCGCCTTCTCCGCCGACAGCCGTTATGCCTTCGTGAGCAATCGCGATGCCGGCACGGTCAGTGTCATCGACGTCCAGTCACGCGCCGTGCTGAAGGACATCGAGACCGGCCCGCTGCCTATTTCGCTCGCCTATTCAGCGCTGTCCCGGGCGCTGTACGTCGCCGACGGCAAGGACGGCCACATCAGCGTGATCGACACCGAGCAGTTCGAGGTGCAAAAACGTATCGAGGCCAGTCCCGGTCTGGGACCGTTGCGTTTCGCACCGGACGGCCGCTATGCCGTGGTGGTCAACCCCAGCCGGGAGACGGTCTACGTGATCGACGCGGCGGCCAACGAAATCGTGCACCGCATCGCCGTGGCCGGCCAGCCCTACCAGGTCGTGTTCAGCCGTGCCTTTGCCTACGTGCGTCCACTTGCCAGCCAGAGCATCTCCATGATCGACCTAAGCAGTCTCGGCGCAGGCAAGCAACCGATCGTGAAAAGCTTCGAGGCGGGCAGTGTAGCGCCCAGCCTGGCCGGTGACCTGTCACTGGCCGACTCGCTGGCCGCGACCAGCAGCGAGGCGGCCATGTTCATCGTCAACCCCGGTGACAACACCACCTATGTGTACATGGAAGGCATGAACGCACCGTCCAGCAACTACTCGGTGCGCGGTGCCAGCGCGCGCGGCGTGATGGTGGTTGATCGCAGTCTGCACGAAATCGAGCCGGGGCTGTTTTCCGCCAAGGTGAAGCTTCCCGCCCCCGGCCGCTACGATGTGGCGTTCCTGCTGGATACGCCGCAGATCCTGCATTGTTTTTCGGCGGAAGCCCGGCCCAATCCCCTGATCGATCACGTCACGGCGCCGCTCACCATTGAATACCAGCTGCAAGACCGGCGCATGCATGTCGACACCCCGGCGCCACTGCGCTTCCGGCTCGTCGATTCCCATACCGGCCAGCCCGTGACCGGGTTGAAGGACGTGGGCGTGCGCTACTTCCGGGTTCCAGGCACTGACCGCAAGGAGATGCGTGCCACAGAGGAAGGTGACGGCGTCTACCGGGCCGATCTGGCACTGTCGCATCCGGGCGCCTATTACGTGCACGTGGGTGTGCCATCCGCGGGCATCGCCTACCAGGATCTGCCCTACTTCACTCTGGTCGCCGTCCAGGCCGCCGCCGGTTCACCGCGTGTGCCACAGGAGACGTCGCCATGAACCTGCGCCTGACAGGCGCACTCTGCGCGCTCGCCCTGGGGTTCGGCACGTTGCCGGGGGTACTGGCCGATGCCTTCGGCCTGGCGGCCCGGGTCAACGGCATGGAGATCTCCAATGAAAAGCTCGAGAAGAGCTTTGAGGAATACCTGCGCGAGAACAATGTGAACGTGGGCGCCATTCGCTATCCCGATCGATACAAGGCCATGAGGCGGGAGACGCTCGATTTGCTGATCGACCAGCTACTGCTGTGGCAGGCGGCACAGGACAGCGACATGGTTGCGACACCCGCTGAAGTCAGCGCCGCGTTCGATGACATGCGTGCCCAGTTCAAGTCGGCGGAGAACTTTCGCGACCGGCTCACTGCCGAAGGTTACAGCGAAGACAGTTACCGGGAGCACCTCAAGCAGCTGGTCTCGGCCAGCAAGTACCTGGAGAGCCTTAGCGGCAACATTGAAGTGAGCGATACGGAAGTACACGACTTCTATACCCGGAACCCGGATAAATTCCAGCTGCCCGAAGTCATCCGGGCGCGCCACATCCTGATCAAGCTGGATGCCTCGTTGTCCGATGAGGAGCAGCGCGACAGGCGCAGGCATGTCGAGGACATCCTGGCACAGGCACGCGCGGGTGCCGACTTCGCCCGGCTCGCCACCGAGCATTCAGAAGATACCAGCGCCGCCCACGGTGGTGACCTCGGCTACTTTCCGCGCGGAAGAATGGTAAAACCGTTCGAGGACGCCGCGTTCGGTCTGCAGCCGGGCGAGCTGTCCGGGGTAGTGGAAACTCCCTTCGGCCTGCACATCATCAAGCTGGAGGAACGTCACGCGCCCAAACTGCTGCCCGAAGCCGATGCCCGCGAACGGATAACCGGGTATCTCACGGCGCTGAAGCGTGAACAGGCCGTATCCACCGGCATGGAAACGCTGCGTTCCAGCGCCAAGATCGAAATACTGGTGCCGTTATGAAACATTCTGCCGCACGGAGCGTAACCGGATTGCCGAAGCCCTGCTTGCGCCCTGCGCACCTGCCGGTCGCGCTGCTGACGCTGGTCCTGCTGGCGCCGCCGGCCGTGCGGGCGGCTGAGGAGCACCACCATCACCAGCACCCCGAGCCGGTTTCCGGCGCCGACCCGCACGCCCACCACCGGGCCATGCTCGAGCAGGCACAGCCGGGTCCGGCCACCGCCACCGATGTCACGCTGCACAATGCGACGCTCCTGACCCAGAACGGCGCGCAGGTGCGGTTCGCCAGCGATGTCATCGCTGACCACATCGTGGTAATGGACTTCGTCTACACCACCTGTACCACCGTGTGCCCGGTGCTGTCCGCGGTCTTCGGCCAGGTGCAGGAACGTCTGGGCGACCGGCTCGGACAGGAGGTGTCGCTGGTATCAGTCAGTGTTGACCCCGTCCGCGACACACCGCCACGACTCAAGGCCTACGCCGCCCGGCATCGCGCACAGGATGGCTGGGTCTGGCTCACCGGGGATAAATCGCAGGTGGACCAGGTGCTGACCGGGCTTGGTGCCTACGCGCCGCGTTTCGAGGACCATCCGGCCATGGTCCTGGTGGGCGATGGACGTTCCGGGACCTGGATCCGTTTCTTCGGCTTCCCGGGTCCGGACCAGATCCTGGCCACGGTGGATGAACTCTCGGCGGCCCGCCAGGCGGCCGCCCAATCCCTGCAGGAGTAATGCACCATGCGCACGATTTTCAGCTTGTTACTCGCCCTGGCCTGGCTAGCGCCTGCCGTGTCCGCAACACCACCGGAGACTACGGGCGGCGCGGCAGCGACACCCGCTGCGACAACCCAGGCCGACGCTGACGAGGCCTCGAGGCAGTACTTCACGGACCTGAAGCTGGTCACCCAGGACGGGAAGGATGTGCGCTTCTTCAGCGATGTCCTGCAAGACAAGATCGTGCTCATCAATTTCATCTTCACCCACTGTGAGGGTGCCTGCCCGCTGATGACCCGCAAGCTCAAATCGAGCCGCGACCTGCTCGATGCGTCACTGCGTGCCAGGGTGCATTTCGTCTCCATCAGCATCGACCCGGAACGTGACACGCCGGCCGCGATGAAGGCATTTGCCGCCCAACACGAACTCGCCGACGACAAGAACTGGCTGTTCCTGACCGGTGATCCGCAAAACGTGAACCAGATCGTCAGGAAGCTCGGCCAGTACACGCCGGACGTCGAGGAGCACTCGACACTGGTGCTGGCCGGCAATGTCAGGGATCACTACTGGATGAAGATCTCGCCCATGGTGCCGGCGGAGGGTATCGCGGACAAGCTGCGCCTGCTGGCACAGGAGCAGTGAGGCGCGCCATCACGGCCATGCGCCGGACCCGTCCCTG
Organism: uncultured Gammaproteobacteria bacterium; assembly: GCA_963748215.1. Lineage (GTDB taxonomy): Bacteria > Pseudomonadota > Gammaproteobacteria > UBA9214 > UBA9214 > UBA9214. Next base: position 776,906 of record CAVVHS010000006.1, read on the forward strand.
GTCAACGGCTGCGCTTGCCCTGTTGCTTGCCGGCACTGCCGCGGCCACGGCCCTCACGCCCCAGGAACAGCGCGGCAAGCAGATCTATATCCACGGCACCAGCGCCGCCGGCACGGCGATCACCGCGCACGTGGGCACGCAGGCGGTTGCATTGCCTGCAAGCGCGATACCCTGCGCCAGCTGCCATGGCCCCGACGGACGCGGCCGCCCCGAAGGCGGTGTGAATCCGACCGACATCACCTGGCAGAACCTCATCAAACACTATGGCCACCGGCACGACTTCGGCCGCCAGCACCCGGCTTTCGACACGGCTTCGCTGGCGGCCGCAATCACCCGGGGGATTGATCCGGCCGGCAACCGGCTGGATGCGGCCATGCCACTCTACAGCATGGAACCGGATGACCTGGCTGCCCTGATCGCCTATCTGAAGTGCATCGAGACTGACAGCGACCGCGGCCTATCTGCAACAAACATCCGACTGGCCACGCAGCTTCCCCTGTCGGGTCGTCTGGCTGGACTGGGCGAGGCCATGCGTGCGGTCATGCTGGCCTATTTCGCGGACCTCAACGCGGCCGGTGGAATCCACGGCCGCCACCTCGAACTCGTGGTCATCCCGTTCGGCGACTCGCCGCGCACGGCGCTGACCAATCTCGAGCAGGGTCTGGCCGAACAGGAAATCTTCGCCCTGATCGGCAGCTACAGCGTAGGCCTGGAAGACGAGACGACACGGCTGATGGAACAGCAAGCGCTGCCGCTGGTCGGCCCCTTTACCCTGCAGCCGCAGTCCGGAGCGGGCCTGGACCGCCACACCTTCTACCTGTATTCCGGGCAGGAACAACAGGTCCGGGTGCTGGTGGATCATGCGGGTGATACACAGGCAGCACAGGCGCCGCGCCTCGCCGTCGCAGGCCCCGACACGCCCACCCTCACCAGGCTTGGCCAGGTGATCACAGAGCAGGCACACCGTCACGGCTGGGACACGGTACAGACTTTCGGTTATCCGCCCGGCCAGCTGGTCCCGGCGCAGCTGGCCGCGGCACTGCGAGATACAGGGAATACCGCGCTGTTTTTCTTCGGCACCAGTGACGAGCTGAATGCCTTACTCGTCACCCTGGGTGAATCAGACCAGCCACCGGCGGTTTATCTGCTCTCAAGCCTGGCGACGCCTGCCCTGCTCACCGCCCCGGCAGTGTTCGACCAGCGGATCTTTATCGCCTACCCGACACTGCCGCGTGACGTGACGGCGCGCGGCCAGCAGGAGTACAACGCACTCAGGCAAAAGTACGATCTGCCCGAGACGCACATCTCGGGACAGATCGCCGCCTACGCCGCCGCCAGAACGCTCGTCGAGGGTCTGAAACGCGCTGGCAGGGACCTGAGCCGGCAAGGGCTGGTCAGTGCGCTGGAAGGCCTGTACCGTTTCGACACCGGGCTCACCCCGCCGCTGACCTACAATGCGAATCGTCGCATCGGCGCACTGGGTGCCCATGTGGTCGCAGTGCAGCTCGAAGCCGGTCGCTACGCCCCGGTGGGTGCGTGGCAACCGCTCGATTGACCCGGCGCTCGCCGGCAGCTACTCCGGTGCGCCCTGGTGCGGTTGCTGCGAGCGTACTGCTCGTCACCGCGTACGCCCGCGCGCGGCGTAACGGATCGGTATACGCCTAGCCCGCGGGTCGCTCCAGATAGGCCTGCCAGAAGCGGGCGGCGCTATCGATGTTGCGCCATACCGGACTCTGTAACACCGCATCGTCGAACACCCGCGGCCATTGCGGCGGCTGGGGCTCGACCCGGGCACGAATCGTGTGCATGTCCTTGAAGCCGTAGACGTAGTCATCCTCGAAGGTGACCTGCCGGACGTGTTCAAAGTCGTGCGCATACGTCGCATCACCAAGAAAGCGATAGATGCCCTCCAGCGTCGCCTGCGGCGCACGTGTCAGGGTGTCGTAATCAACGAAGTGCATGCGATCCTTCCAGCCGCGGGTAACGGCATCGCGAATGGCGTTGTAGGCCCGGCCGACCGGCTGTGCATCGTCTGCGAACACCTCCACGCGACCCTGTGCCGTTTTGAATTTCAGGGCGGTGGCCGCTTCCTGCGGCAACTGCCCCAGCGCGGAGGTCTTGCGGTAGATCTGCTCGAATGACGCCAGCACATCGCGCAAGTCCCGTACCGTGACCAGGACCTTGACCCGCTCCCTGCCACCCACCAGCACCGCCGCCATCTCCAGGAATTCCGCCCAGTAACGGTTCTTGTCGATGCACAGCGGCTGGCTGACGTGCGCGAAGTATGCCTGCAGCATCGCCCGCAGCACCCGTTCCTTAACCTGTTCGCTCAGGCCGTGTGCCATCGCCTGGAAGGCATCGTTACGGTCCCAGCCATTGCGCACCGTCACCAGCATGTCGACAATGCCCGACGTCGGGGTCACGTGCACGCGGGGATTTTGTGCCAGGATGTTCGCCAGCAGCGTCGAGCCACTGCGTGGCAACCCGGCGAGAAAGTAGATGGTCTTGTCGCTTGCCACGGTGCCGTCCCTCGCTACCATTTGTTAAGCAGGCGTGCCCTGCCAGCCTCTGCACACCGTGCCTGTCCTGTTAGTCCGCTGTGGTCATTGCCCGGATGCGCAGAGGCTGATCGCGCAGTGGCGGGCTTGCGGCGCGCGACGACCGCCATACCCGCGAGGCCGCCGAGGAACAACCAGACACTTGCGGGCAAAGGCACCGGCGCCGCCGTAAAGCTCAGTTGCAGGTCCCATTCAGGGGTGAGCAGCACCTCGAAGTCCAGCCCCACCCCCGGGTCCAGGTCCGGAAAGCTGAAGAAAATATTGTCAAAGCCGCCCACATGCTGTGCGAACAGGAAGTCGACACGCTCACCGATGCCGGGCTGGTAGCCGTTCAGGCTGAACATGATCTGACTGTTCGGCCCGAAGTCGATGTCGCCCAGAATATCAACGCTGTCGAAGTCGAACAGACCCAGCTCAAAGCTCATCGAGCCGTCAAAGTCGACGTTGCCACCAAAGGTCAGCGTTCCGAAAATACCGCTCGCACCGCTCGCCGCGCTGTCTCCCGGATTGACACTCACCAGGGCATCGATCGTTACCGGCTGGGCAGTCGATGTAATCACCCCCGTGCCCGTCAGGCTGCCGCCACTGAGCGCGACCGCCGCCTGGGTGAGACTGCCGTCGACCCGCGTGCTGCCCGCACCCTGTGTGAAACTGCCGGTGCCGGTGACGGTGCCGGTTGCGGCCACTTCGAAGATACCGCTGTTATTCAGGCTGCCGGCATTGTTCAGGCTGCCGCCATTGACCAGTACAGCACCCGGGTTGTTGGTCAGGGTGGCGGCGAGACTGTTCCTCAGCGCGGCACCCGGGCCGCTGGTCAGGGTCGCACCGGACTGATTGGTCAGGGTGACATAATTGTTCAGGTCCCGGTTGTTGACCAGGGAACCTGCATTGGCCAGGGAACCGTAATTGACCAGTGCACCGTGATTGGTGACCGCGCCCGTGTTGGTCACGGTATCGAGATTCGCCAGGCTGGCGCCGGCGCTGTTGTTGAATGAACCCGCGTTTTGCAAGTTACCGTAATTATTCAGACGCAAGCCATTGGTCAGGGTGCCGCCTGACTCGTTAAGAAGCGTCCCGCCGTTGTACATGCTCTGTGTGGTCAACACACCGGCATTGGCGAGTGTCCCATAATTGGTCAGGTAGCCGCTGCTGGTCAGGCTGCCGCCGGACAGGTTGGCCAGGGTGGCGCCGGCCTCGTTAACCAGTGCGTCACTACTGATCAAGTCGCCGCTGTTAGACAGGTTACCGTAGTTATACAGGCGATAACTGTTGGACAGGGTACCACCGGACTGGTTGATCAGGGTGGCACCGGCCTCGTTGAAAAAAGCGCCGCTGTTGTTCAGCCCACCCGCGTTGGTGAGCCTGCCGTAATTGCTCAGATAGTTACTGTTCGACAGCGTCGCACTGGACTGGTTGGCCAGTGTGGCACCGTACGCGTTAACCAGCTTGACATTGTTAGTCAGCAAGCCCGCGTTGGTCAGTGTGCCCGCATTGGCAAACAGGTAGTTGTTCGTGACGCTGCCGCCGGAGCGATTCGTCAACATACCTCCTGCCAGGTTATACAGCGCACCGGAATTTTTCAGCAGGCCATCGTTGCTGAAGGCCCCGCTGTTATTCGTGGTGCCGCCGGACTGGTTGCTCAGTGTCGCACCCGTCTGGTTGCCGAGGTTGCCGGCATTGTTCAGCAGGCCGGCGTTATCGAGGCTGCCAGTGTTCGCAAGATCGCCAGTGGTCTGGATGTCAAGCTGACCACCGGCAGTGATCAGGCACGCAACATTGGTATCCAGTGTGTCAAGACTCACCTGGCCGGTGATAGGACAATCGAGCTGTGCCTGGACGATCGGACTGACGAGCACCCCGGCGCCGAGCGCCAGCGTCAGCCTGATGGCCCGGTCGAGATGACGAAGCCGAAACACCGGCTCGCAGTGCCCTTTATGCTTTTGCTTGTCACTGGTATTGCTGAGCACGCTGAGACCCAACCTGAAACGTCTTGTTATAGTTATCGAGTGGCCTGAACGGTAACCACCCTGTTGTCCGGAGCTTCCGGGTCGGAAGGTCTGAGGACTTCTATATTACTTGTACTTTTATTATCTGCTTGATTAATGTCTTCTAACGAATATTGCATACCCCCTTCATTGACATCAAGACTATTTTTCAGTTGGCGGTAACGCCCGCGCGAGGCGCGGGGCAAGTTACACACAGCGCTGCCTGTGCTGAGTGTTTGACCAGGCAACGGGGGCGTCTATTGTCTTGCCCTGCCCGGTGTAAGGAATAGTGCCGTACATTAATCTATGCCTGCCACTCAGGTAAGCCTGCGGTAGCGATTCGTCAGGTACATCCAGATGATCAATAGACCTTTATGCGTTGATTCAGCATGAGGTAGCAATTGATTTGTTGGAAATATTTACAAGCGTAGTTCCTGGCCTAATTTGTTACTGACTGATTATTAAGAAAATAATGAAACCGTCTGCCGAATTATCCTCGCGATACGTCACAATTTTTTACAATCTTTCTGCTCGCGCACCATCTGCAACACCAGAATGACACTATCGTATTGATAATTAAGTTGAATATATTTTTGGCGTAGTATTTGCTTGCAAACAGACCGGCCGCGTTATACAAGCGACTTCAATGGAAGTTTGTCGCCAATTGGGTACAGAATGCGCATAAACAGCTGCGCGTACCCATCGAGCTACAGGCCTTGAAACTTATTTTAGTGCCAGTACTGGCCATTTACGTATTTAGAGAACTAACAATGAGTTCCCGGCGAAACATAAAAACAACACGAGAGAAGCTGTCCGATTTCATCAGCAAAGCAAGCTATTGGCTGTGCCAGATATGACATTTCTGTCTGCGACAATCTGCCACATTCGTCAATCATGACATGATTTACAGGCTGGACAAAACCACAGGCAACAGAATTTTGACAATAATTCATTTATAACCATCTGTTAACTATGTATTTACTTCTTTACCACAATGATGACACAAAATTGGCATTGAAATTGCTTTTACCACTCACAGGTCGTTCTCAGCGTGTGACTTTGTCACAAAACGGAAAGAAAAAAGTAACAGAGCAAGAAATTGAAATTATCGTTCAACAAGCAATCTCATAACGACTTTACGGTGACTATACGCAGCATTAAATCAGATAACAGACTGCCGGCCAGAGGGACAGCCAACACGCAGTTTTATGCATGGGATTATTGCTTTAACTAATCAATAAGGTTCAAACGTCAACTGCAGTTCAGGGGAGAGGAGACTACCGATGTCAAGAAAAATCAAGAGAGACGGGTCGTCAGGCGAACTAGCCAAATCGACCATCACATCATCAGCGCGCAGGTACTCGGCACCTATACAGATTGCTGCCGGCATTCTGTTTACTTTGACCAGCACCTGTGCCTTCGCTGTCGATACCGACGGGGATGGCGTTGATGACAACCTGGATAACTGCATCACCCGGGCGAATCCCGGTCAGCAGGATACCAACGGCGATGGTTTCGGCAACGCCTGCGATGCGGATTTTAACAACAACGGCATCGTAGACCCGACCGATTTCACTGCAGTCAAGGCCGCCATCGGGACGGTCAATCCGGACTTGGACCTGAATGGCAACGGTATCGTCGATCCGACCGATTTCACCCTGACCAAGTCGTTGATCGGCACAAACCCCGGGCCCTCCTGTACCGGCCTGTTCTTTGGCTGCGTGGCACCGCTGGACCCGCTCGCAATTCCCAAGTACGTGTTGCCGCTGGTCATCCCGCCGGCAATGAACCCCGTTGGCGGAGCCGGAGGCGCAGCTGATAACTACGAAATCGCCGTCAAGCAGTTCCAGCAGCAGATCCTGCCGGGCGGACACTGGAACGCGGTATCGGCGAAATGTGCGGCAACTCCAGGGCTCTGCGACTTCCCTGCCACCACGGTGTGGAGCTATGGTCCGGCCGCGGATCCGCTGCCCGACTCCTCGGGCATTCCGGGCGGTGCAGTCGGACTGGCCCCAGCGCCAAACTCCCAGTACAACTACCCGGCCTATACCATCGAAACCTCTAACGGTGGACGGAATCCGGATGGGACCTATATCGCCAACCCCGTCAGCATCACCTGGATCAACGGCCTCAAGGAAAACTTCGGCGCGGGGCCTAATTTCCTGCAACACCTGCTGCCGGTCGATCAGACCCTGCACTGGGCCAATCCGAAGGCAGACTGTATCGCCGGCTCACCGCGCACCGACTGTATGGGCAAGAATCCCGACTATTACACGGGCCCGGTGCCGATTATCACGCACGTACACGGCGGCCACACCAATCCCCAGTCGGATGGCTACGCGGAAGCCTGGTACCTGCCCGACCCGACCGGGAGCAACTTCAACTGCACCAACAACCCGAGTGTGGCGAGCAATCCCCAGAATCCCAACACCTACGTGTGCGGTGGCAGTCTGATCAACCAGCTCGGTGCAATCACCAACCCGGCGCCCAATGCCGCCGGCTTTGCCAACTTCACCTACAATAATGATCAGCCCTCGACCACCATCTGGTATCACGATCATTCCCTGGGCATGACCCGCAGCAACGTGTACGCGGGCCCGGCCGGCTTCTTCCTGATCCGGCAGCCGAGTGGCGGTGAGGACGGCGTGGTGGCCGGTGTATTGCCCGGACCGGCGCCGGTCAGAGGCGACGGCGTGCTGGAGCTGAATATCCCGGGTGACCCGCTCAGAAGCAGCATCCGCGAAACACCGATCGCGATTCAGGACCGCTCCTTCAATGCGAACGGCTCCCTGTTCTATCCGGCGGACCGGGCCTTCTTCGAAGGTCTGGGGGACGGCTTTGGTAATATCCAGAACCAGTTCAATGGTAACGCGGCGGCGGGTCTGAACGTTGACTTCATCCCCAGCCCGACGTCCGACATGCCACCGATCTGGAACCCTGAAGCCTTCTTCAACACCATGGTGGTCAATGGGTCGACCTGGCCCGAACTGCAGGTGGCACCAGCCGAGTACCGCTTCCGTCTGCTGAACGGCTGTAACTCCCGCTTCATTAACCTGGCGCTGATCATCACGGATCCGGTTACGGGTGCGCAGACCACGGTCAACCGCACGGTGTGGGACGACACGACGGCACCACCGACCCAGGGCACGGTACCCGTCAATGAGCTCAGCTTCTTCCAGATCGGTACCGAGCAGAGCGTATTGCCTCAGGTGGTCAAGGTGGAAACCGGTGCCGCGACCCCGCTGCTGGGTGATGGCACCATACCGCCCGCTGTGCCGGCACCCGCTCCCCAGCAGGCACTGCTGATGGGGCTGGCCGAGCGCGCCGATGTGATCGTGGACTTCCGCGGTCTGCCCGACGGTACCGTGGTACGCATGATCAATACCGGACCGGATGAGCCGTTTGGCGGTTTCGACCCGGCCAGCGTCCCGGCCGATCCGGACACCACCGGACAGGTGATGCAGTTCGTGGTGAACAACTCGCTGCTGGGCTCCTCGCCTACCGACGAGCTACGCGCACCGGACGGTACCCTGCAGAACCCGCTCACCCGCGCCACACCCCCGGAATCTCTGGTGCTGGGCCCGGCCGACATTGCGCTGCCTAACACCCAGATCCTGCGCCGACTCGCCCTGCTCGAGGAAGAGTCCGCACTGGTGTGTGTGACGATCGACGCCGTGACCGGTGAAATCACCCAGATACCCGGGGATATTCCTCCCTGTGTGACGGCGGAAGCCGAGCCCTTCGGACCGCTGGCTGCGGTACTGGGCACAGTGAATCAGGGCGGCGTACCGACCGTGCAGCTGTGGTCTGATCCGATGACGACCAACCCGGCGCTGGGTGCCACGGAAGCCTGGGAATTCCAGAACTTCTCGGCTGATGCCCATCCCGTCCACATACACCTGGTCAAGTTCAATGTGCTCGGGCGTCAGGCACTGGGTGGCGGACCCTCGGTCGGCGGTGATCCGGTGACCGGTATCAACCCCTGGGAGAACGGCTGGAAAGACACCGTCATTTCCTACCCCGGCGAGTCCACCACCGTCGCCTCCACCTTCGATATCCCGGGCCTTTACGTCTGGCACTGCCATATCGTCGAGCACGAGGACAACGAGATGATGGTGCCCTACTGTGTGGGTAACGCGAACTGCGGTGGTCTTCCGCTCCCGGCAGCGGCCACACAAGCCGCGTTTACCACCGGGCTCACTCAATAAACCAGGGGTAGTTTTTTACCCGCAAAGACTGGGCCGCCTTCGGGCGGCCCTTTTCTTGCCAGAGGGTGTCCGCGGCTGTTATGTTTTTTAATGCCGGAACGGTAAATGCCCGCCGCGTGGCCGGCATCATCATCTGATGAGGCAACCGCTGCGCCAGCAATCCCCCGGCATCTGCGGTTCACTACAACCAGTAATACACCTTCGGGAGAAGACTGCACTATGCGTCTGCACAGACTATCAGCGATGACCGCACTGATCCTGCTCGTCGCGGCCTGCACGGCCGATGAGTCACCCGGGCTGAAACAGGAAGACGAACGGATTAACTACAGCCTCGGTCACCAGATCGGGACAGATTTCAAGCGCCAGGGCGTGACGCTGGACGCTGCCGCCATCGCGCGGGGCATGCAGGACGCGCTCGGCGAGGCCGAACCCCTGCTGCCAAAGGACGACATGGAGCAGCGCCTGCTGAAGCTGAAAGGACAGATCACCGAAGACATGCAATCCGAGCAGCTGCAGCGGGTCAAGGCGCGTAAAGAAGTCAATGAGCGCAAGCTCCGTGAGGCCCAGGCGTTCCTCGAGGAGAACGCCAAAAAACCGGGCATTAAGACACGTTCCAGTGGCCTGCAGTACCGGGTGATCAGCGAGGGCAGCGGTGCCAGGCCAGTGCCCCTGGACCAGGTGAACTTCCATTATACGGGTCGACGGATCGACGGGAGTGAATTCGACAATTCCCATGCTGCCGGCAAGCCGAGATCCATCCGCGTAGCGGACATGATTCCAGGCCTCAAGGAGGCCGTGCTTATGATGCAACCTGGCGCCAGGTGGGAACTCTATATTCCACCTGACCTGGCCTATGGCAGGACATCTCCCCTCGCCTACCAGGCGGTGATCATAGAACTCGAATTACTCTCTGTGGACAGCAATGACAGCAAGACGACGTCAACTACCGCGCCTGAAAGCGTGCAGGATACCCAACAACCCTGACCCGGTGGATTGCCCTGGCCCGCACACGCGACCCGCTATTTCACTCTCATGACCTTCGACCATAACGACAACGGAGAATCCGGATGAAACAGTTATTAATCCTCATTACCGCACTGCTCACCCCCCTGTGTCTGGCAGGCGAGCCCGATCTCGGCACGGATGCGGCAAAGATCAATTACAGTGTCGGCTACCAGATCGGTGGCGACTTCAAACTGCAGGGTGTCGAAATGCAACCGGACACGGTGATCCGGGGTATCCAGGACGCGCTGTCCGGGGCGCAGCCGCTCATGAGCGCCGAGGAGATGAAAACCACCATGGGTGAACTGGGCAAACGCATCGCGGACCAGCGCACCCGGGAAAAACATCTCGCCAAGACCCGGATCGAGAATGAGAACATGGAATTCCTGACCGCCAATGCCAAAAAGGAAGGCGTGGTGACCACCCCCAGCGGACTGCAGTACAGGATCATCGAGCCGGGCACGGGCAGGACGCCCGGGGCAACGGACACCGTCACGGTCAATTACCGCGGCAGCCTGATCGACGGCAAGGAGTTCGACAGCTCGGCCAAACATGGCAAACCGGCCAGTTTCCGCGTGGACCGGGTCATTGCAGGCTGGAGCGAGGCCTTGCAGATGATGCAGGAAGGCGCCAAATGGCAACTGTTCATTCCCCACCGACTCGCCTATGGCGAGAAGGGACCGTTGCGCGAGAAGACCCTCATCTTCGATGTCGAACTGCTGTCGGTCGATACCCCCGCTATGGCGGCGCCAGAGGGTGGAACCCCCGCAACCGATGCCGCACCGAGCGAAGCGCCGGCCTCGGTGAAGCCTGCGACACCAGTCGAACCTGCGACGCCAGTCGAGCCAGCGACGACACCGGCCGGGACGGACTGACCGCCGCCCGGCGCCTACCCGCCATCAGACCGGCAACCGGCACGGACTTCAGGTCCGTTGCCGGGTGGTCGATTCTGCCTGTATCCGGCCCTGTGGCACGTTCAGTCCGTTAAATATTACAAGTGAACAAAACAGCCCTTCGCAACCTGCCAATTCGCACCTGCGCGCAGCTGCTGCCCGTGCTGTTGCTGGCCGTGCTGCTGCTGGCCGGGTGCGGACCGGACACGGCAGATCCACCTGCCGTTGCGGAGGACGCCGTAGCGATCGACCTGCTTGAGGCGGACGGCACTCACACCCATGCGCACTACGTCTGCCCCATGCACCCGCAGATCGTGCGCGATGAGGCCGGCACCTGCCCCATCTGCGGCATGCACCTGGTGGAAAAACACCTGGAGTCCCCCGTCCCGGAACAAACCGCTGAACACACGCACGCGCATTATGTCTGCCCCATGCACCCCCAGATCATCCGCGACGAGCCTGGCACCTGCCCCATCTGCGGCATGGACCTGGTGGAAAAACACCTCGAACCGGCCACGGACGACCGGCCTGCGGTCACACTGGATGCCTCCGTGGTGCAGAACATGGGGGTGCGTACAACGAAGGTGAAGCGCGGGGTGCTGCAACGCCATGTCACCACGCAAGGCAATGTCGCCTACGACGATGACCGCATCGTTCATGTGCACGCCAGAACGCCCGGCTGGATCGAAAACCTCAACATCCGCACCGACGGCATAGCGGTCAAGCGCAAGGATGAACTGGCGCAGTTTTTCTCGCCGCTGATCGTCCAGCTGCAGCTTGAGTACATCACCGCCCTGGAAGAGCTTGACCTGGCCCAGCTGAAATCCGCCGACCAGACCGAAATCAGTGCCCGGGTGAAATCGCTGCGCAACAACCTGAGGCTCCTGCATGTCATGGATATGGACATCATGAGCCTCGAGAAATACCGCACGGTCAAGAACACGATCCCGATCGTGGCCCCCCGGACCGGCGTAATCACCCAGCTCGGGGTCCGCGAGGGCATGTACGTGGAACCGGACGACAACATGTTCACCATCGTGGATTTCAGCCGCCTGTGGGTGATGGTGGATATCTACGAGCACCAGATGAGCTGGATGAAACCGGGACTCAAGACCACCATCACGGCACCGGCCCTGCCTGAGCGGAGCTGGGAAGGCACGCTCGAATTCATCTACCCCGAGGTGGATCCACTCACACGTACCCTGCGCGCGCGGATTGCGGTCGCGAATCCGGACGGGATCCTGGTGCCGAACATGTTCGTCGAGGTAACGATTGCCAGCGCTCCGAAACAGAATGTGCTGATCGTCCCGCGCGAGGCCGTTATTCCGACCGGTGAGCGCGAGACGGTGGTCAAGGCACTCGGAGCAGGCCATTTTCAGCCTGTCGAGGTCACCAGCGGCATGTGGGTCGGCCCCGATGTCGAAATCCTGTCCGGCCTGCAGGAGAACGACGACGTGGTCGTGTCGGGCCAGTTCCTGATTGATTCGGAATCCAGTCTGCAGGCCGACTTTTCGCGCATGACAGAGTAATTAGCGTGCCGATTCGACTGATACGCTGGTCCATAGAAAACCGCCTGCTGGTCATCCTGGCCACCCTGGTGCTCACCGGCTGGGGCTGGCTGTCGGTGCTGCAGACACCGCTCGATGCCATTCCGGACCTGTCCGATGTGCAGGTCATCATCCGCACCAGCTACCCGGGCCAGTCCCCGCAGGTCATCGAGGATCAGGTCACCTACCCGATCACCACCACCATGCTTTCGGTACCGGGGACGCGCGTGGTGCGCGGGTATTCGTTCTTCGGCGACTCCTATGTCTATGTCATTTTCGATGACGACACCGATCTTTACTGGGCGCGCGCACGGGTACTCGAGTACCTCGACCAGGCGGAGGACAGCCTGCCATCGGGCGTGCGACCCAAACTGGGGCCGGACGCCACCGGTGTCGGCTGGATCTACAGCTATGCCCTGGTGGATCGCAGCGGAAACCACGACCTGGCGCAGCTACGCAGCATGCAGGACTGGTTCCTCAAATTCGAACTCCAGGCCGTACCGGGCGTGGCCGAGGTGGCAACGGTTGGTGGCATGGTGCGCCAGTACCAGGTGGTGGTGAATCCCGAAAAACTCAGGGCCTACGGCATTCCCCTGACCCGCGTGGCCGAAGCCATTCGCAGGGCCAACCGGGAAACGGGTGGCTCCGTGATCGAAATGGCGGAATCGGAATACATGGTGCGCACCCGGGGCTATATTCAGTCTCTCGAGGATATCGAACACATACCGCTGCAGCAGACCGACAAGGGTATCCCGGTGCTGTTACGGGACATCGCGCATATTCAGGTCGGTCCGGAAATGCGCCGGGTGGTGGCCGACCTGGATGGCGAAGGGGAAGTGACCGGCGGCATCGTGGTCATGCGCCATGGCGAGAACGCCCTGCAGACCATCGCCGCGGTCAAGCAAAAACTCAAGGAACTCCAGAGCGGCCTGCCGGAAGGCGTAGAGATCGTCACGACCTACGATCGTTCGGAGCTGATCCTGAGAGCGGTGGACAACCTCACTGAAAAGCTCATCGAGGAGTTCATCGTGGTCGCGCTGGTGTGCCTGGTGTTCCTGTTCCACCTGCGTTCCGCCATTGTTGCCGTCGTCACCCTGCCACTGGGCATCCTGATCTCGTTCATCATCATGAAACAGGCAGGGATCAATGCCAATATCATGTCCCTCGGCGGTATTGCGATTGCGGTCGGCGCCATGGTCGATGCCGCAATCGTCATGATCGAGAACGCCCACAAACACCTGGAAAAAGCTGGCCCGGGCCTGACCGGCGAACAACGCTGGGAGACCATCACTCGAGCCGCACAGGAGGTCGGACCGGCCCTTTTCTATTCGCTGCTGATCATCACCCTGAGTTTCGTTCCCGTCTTCACGCTCGAGGCCCAGGAAGGCCGGCTGTTTGCGCCGCTCGCGTTCACCAAGACATTTGCCATGGCCGCCGCCGCCGGACTCGCTGTAACCCTGGTGCCCGTATTGATGGGTTATTTCATTCGCGGACGCATTCCCGGGGAGTCAGCCAACCCGCTCAGCCAGCTGCTGATCTGGCTCTATCGCCCTCTACTGAAGAGGGTACTCGACGCTCCGAAAATGACCGTATTGCTGTCGATCGTCGTGGTTCTCAGCCTGCTGATTCCGTTGTACGGTGTCAGCGGTTTCCTGGCGCCGCTCAAGTGGCCCCTGCAAGTGTTACGGCTCGCAGAACCGTCATTCGCCAGCGAGACCATCACCGCAATCGAGGACACACAGGAACGCCTGGCCCTGGGCTGGCAGCATGTATTCCGCGATTCACCCAGGCTGGCAAGCCTCGGTCGAGGACTGGGCTCCGAATTCATGCCGGAACTGTTCGAGGGCGACCTCATGTACATGCCGACCACCCTGCCCGGCATTTCCATTGGCAAGGCGCGCGAGCTGTTGCAACAGACCGACCGGCTGATCAGCCAGACACCGGAAGTCAAGCGGGTGTTCGGCAAAATCGGCCGGGCCGACACGGCTACCGACCCGGCCCCGCTCACCATGATCGAAACACTGATCCAGCTCAAACCACGTGATCAATGGCGGCCCGGCATGACGGTCGACAAACTGATTGCGGAACTCGATGACAGAATCCGGTTCCCGGCCCTGACCGATGCCTGGGTCATGCCGATCAAGACCCGTATCGATATGCTGGCAACCGGTATCAAAACGCCCGTCGGCGTTAAAATCTCCGGGCCTGACGTCTATGAGATCGAGCGCATAGGCAAACAGCTCGAAAGAATCATAATGCAGGTGCCGGGCACCAGGTCGGCCTATTCCGAGCGCGTCGCCGGTGGACGCTACATCGAAATTATCCCGCGTCGGCTGGAGGCGGCAAGACTGGGACTCAATGTCGATGATATCAATGACATCGTCAGCGCCGCGGTGGGCGGCATCAATGTCACGCAAACGGTAGAGGGGCGCGAACGCTACACCGTGAACCTGCGCTTTCCCAGGGAACAGCGCGACGACGTGAAAAAACTGGAGCAACTGCCCCTGGTCACGACAAGTGGCGCCCAGGTGCCCCTGTCACAGGTCGCCGAAGTAAAGGTGGTGGATGGGCCACCGATGCTGAGAAGCGAGAATGCACGGCTCAATGGCTGGGTGTTCGTGGATATCCGTGATGTCGATCTCGGCAGTTATGTCAACCGTGCCCGCGATGCTGTGCTCGAGCAGATTGACTTGCCGCCAGGCTATTCCATCGCCTGGTCCGGACAATACGAGTACATGATTCGGGCGCAACAGAAACTGCGCCAGGTGGTACCCTTGACCCTGATCATCATCTTCGTTCTGCTCTACCTGGCACTGCGCTCCGCCGGCGAGGCCATGCTGGTGATGTTGTCTCTGCCCTTCGCCCTGGTGGGTGGTTTCTGGTTCCTGCTGTTTCTCGGCTACAACCTGTCGGTAGCGGTAACCGTCGGGTTCATCGCGCTGGCCGGTGTAGCGGCGGAATTCGGCGTGGTGATGCTGGTCTATCTCGATAATGCACTCGACACGCACCGTCGCCAGGGAGGCCAGCTCAGCGACAGTGAACTGCGCGATGCCATTATGGAAGGTGCCGTGCTCAGGGTGCGCCCCAAGGCCATGACCGTGGCGGTTATCATCGCCGGCCTGCTGCCGATCATGCTGAGTCAGGGGACCGGTTCGGAAGTGATGCAGCGTATCGCGGCGCCCATGATCGGCGGCATGATCACCGCACCGCTGCTGTCCATGTTCGTAATTCCGGCAGTGTATTACCTGCAGCAACGACGCACACTCAACAACTCCTGAACACTAGCCCGCTTCAATCCCCTGCCTGCTTCTTGCCGGTAATCAGCCCCGTGTAATCGTCCGCGGGCTGCAGCTTCTCGTACTCTGCCGGAACGCGGAAGTCTTCCCGGGGTACTATTTCGTGGGAAACCGACTTCAGTATGAAGGTCGGTTCACCCTCCGCGGGACGGCTTCGAATCGTTATAAACTGCTCATCCGACTGGATGGCAATCCAGTCCGGATCGGTCCTCTGCCGGGAAAACTCGATCAGGCGGGCCATGCTGATGAGTTCACGCGGCGTCATTCCCAGTGCGTACGCATCCACCAGGCAGTGTTCAGCCAGCAGTTTGTCATCGCGCATTTCCCTGACCACCCTGCAGCTGAACCCCGCCACAGTGTTCTTTTCTGTTGTCGGTGACAAAATGCTCTTTGGCGGTGATTTTGCAGCAGCCGGCCCCGCTGCAGCAGGGGCCGGCGCAGCAGCGCTCTCCGCCCTGGGCGCAGCAGCAGGGAGCCGCGTGCCACCCTGATGATGGGGTGAATCCCCGAAGGTGGTGAAAGTCTGCTTTTCGCCGTTGACAACGTTCATGTACAGGAATCCGCCATCCAGCAGCAGGAAATTTTCCGGTGCCTCGTTGCTCTTGTCCACCCGCAAGAAGCGGCCACGAATACTGTAGGTCTGCTGGGTTGTCTGACCTGCGGCGTCGACCAGATCGTAAACCAGGGTGGTATCGGCGTGAACAGAACAGGACAGTAAGGCGGCGACGGCAGATACGATACTCAGGGGTGTTTTCATGCATAATTCCCGTATATTCTGATTATTAAAGTAATTTTATAACCCAAGATTACCTCAATTTCTATCATAAATTAACCCGTGATTCCAAATTACACAAACGTGCATTATGGTAGTAATCGGGATGACCCCGGTCCCGCAGCGGGAACCCGTGTTTTCGAAGCATAACGACAGAATCAGGAGAAAATCCGACATGAAGAATACAGGACTAATCGCAATCGCCGCCCTGCCGCTGCTCTGCGGCCTCTGCTACGCGGAAGAACAGCCAAAATTTACCGATGAAGAGGACAAGATCAATTACATCATCGGCTACCGGCTTGGTGGGGATTTCAAACGCCAGGATCTGACACTCAGAAAAGAGATGGTAGTCAAAGGGCTGGAGGATGCCGTATCCGGCACAACCCCGCTCCTGACCCAGGAAGAGATGCGCACGGTGCTGATGAACCTGCAACAACGGGTTGCCGCGGAACAGAAAGCCAGACTGGATGAACAGCTGGCAGTGAACCTCAAGGCCGCAGAGGCCTTCCTGGCGGAAAACGCCGGCAAGGACGGTGTGCAGACCCTGCCGAGCGGCCTGCAATACAAAGTACTGACAGAAGGTTCTGGCGACAGCCCGCAGAAAACCGACAAGGTCACGGTCAATTATCGTGGCACCCTGATCGACGGCACCGAATTCGACAGCTCCTACAGCCGCAACCAGCCAGCCATGTTCGGTGTCAGCCAGGTCATTGACGGCTGGACGGAGGCGCTGCAGCTGATGAAGCCGGGTGGCAAGTGGCAGCTGTTCCTTCCGCCGCAGCTCGCCTACGGTGAGCGCGGTCAAGGCGCCAAGATACCCCCCAACAGTGCACTCATTTTCGAGGTCGAGCTGATCAGCATCAACTGATAGTGGACATCCCGGGGAAAACACCAGCAACTACAGATCGCGACAGCGGTTCGCTTCAATGTCAAATCGGCGACAGGACCGCAAGGCCATATCGTCCTGTCTGTTGTCGGACAGCCCCGGAATAACAGCCCGTCATGACCCGGCATCCGGCAAAGCGCAACGCACGTATAGAACGCACGTCGAGAGAGTCTGCGTTTTACCGGGCGCCGGATTCCACAGACACCGCCACCCGCAGAGTGGCGGTGTAGGTACAATGGTATTGAGCGGGTGTGTTATTTTCAGCCAGGCATTGAAACCAGCCGGGGCCGGCATCATATACAGTGACAGGCACAACAGGCTGTCAGGTTGACGGTATCCGGTCAGACAGGTAGCAGGATAACTCGCGTTTATACCCCTGCCCTGTTATAGTGTGTCACGTTGCAAGTTGGCTGCGTCATTTCAGAAGTCACCTTCGGTATCTCCTGTGAATTGTCTTTCCATCATTTGCATCTACAACCACATCTAAATTTTCACAGAGGTAATTCACATGAGCACAGGTACCGTTAAATGGTTTAACGAATCCAAGGGTTTCGGCTTCATCTCGCCGTCCGATGGCAGCGCAGATGTCTTCGTCCACTTTTCCGCCATCAGCGGCAGTGGCTTCAAGACCCTGAATGAGGGTCAGGCCGTCAGTTTCGACGTCGAGACCGGCCCCAAGGGGCTGCAGGCCACACGGGTCGCCATGCAGGACTAACCCTCCCGCCACCCCCCCGAAACCGGCCCCGCAGCGCGTCTGCGGGGCTTTTCTTTAGCGCCAGCGCAGCGCATCATCTCCTTAACAGGAGGAGCAGTCATTGAAGACAATGTTTGTATCCAATTTACCGCCGGATGCCTCTGAAGAGAGCGTGCGCGAGCTGTTCTCCGAATTCGGCATCGTTCGCTCCATCAGCATTTCCAGCGACATCTTCACCGGCAAGTGCCGCGGCTTCGGCACTGTCGCCATGGAAGGCCACGAGGCACGGGCAGCCATGGCCCGGCTCGACGGCAAGACCCTCGGCGACAAGTCGCTGCGGGTGCGCTATGAAGACCCCAAGGCAAAGAGCCGCCGGCGGCGCTGACCTTCGGGCTGACGTGATCGAGGCAGGCGCAACCAGGGTCTGCCCCCCCTGTTCCACAGGAAACTTTTCATACAGAGAACTACATGCTAGAAGGCTTACTGGATTTATCTTTCTGGGGTTACATCGGCGCCACGCTGCTATTGACCCACATCACCATCGCCAGCGTCACCATTTTCCTGCATCGCTACCAGGCGCATAACGCGCTGACCCTGCACCCGTCAGTGAGCCATTTTTTTCGTTTCTGGCTCTGGCTGACGACCGGCATGGTCACCCGCGAATGGGTGGCCGTACACCGCAAGCATCACGCGAAATGCGAAACCGTGGATGACCCGCACAGTCCCCAGGTCAAGGGTATCTGGAGAGTCCTGCTGGGCGGTCTCGGCCTGTATCAAATCGCGACGCGGGATGCACAGACCATAAAACACTATGGTAACGGGACACCCGACGACTGGCTGGAGCGCCACGTCTACAGCCGCCATCCCATGCTGGGCATACTGCTCATGGCCGCCATTGACCTGCTGCTGTTCGGCATGCCGGGGCTGATCATTTTCGCTGTGCAGATGCTGTGGATCCCGCTCTGGGCCGCCGGCGTGATCAACGGCCTCGGTCATTTCTGGGGCTACCGCAACTTCGAGACCACGGATGCCTCGCGCAACCTGTCCCCGGTCGGTATCCTGATCGGCGGCGAGGAACTGCACAACAATCACCATGCCTACGCCCAATCCGCCCGGCTTTCCAATAAATGGTGGGAGTTCGATATCGGCTGGCTGTACATCAGGACACTGGCATTGCTCGGACTCGCGCGGGTTCGACGCGTCGCTCCGCGGGTGCGTATCGAACGCGGCAAACAGGTGGTGGATCTCGAGACGCTGCGGGCCGTGCTGCGCGACCGCTACCACGTGCTTACGCTCTACGGCCGCAAGGTCATCCGCCCGGTCGTGCGCATTGAACGCAAGACCACCGACGGCACCGAACGTACGCTGCTGCGCCAGGTACGCAAGCTGATGACCCGGGAGGACATCGCGCCGGACGCGCGCGCACGCGCCACGCTGAATGAAGTGTTGCAGCGCAGCCAGGCACTGGCCACGGTCTACCGCTTCAAGACGCAGCTCAAGGCATTGTGGACCCACACCGCCAGCGATGGCGCCAGCCGGGTGGAGCGTCTCGAGGCCTGGTGCAACGAGGCGGAACGCTCTGGCATCAAGGCGCTGCAGGACTTTGCAAACACGCTGCGCAGCTACACCCTGCAGGCTGTCTGAAGCCGGACGCGTCCTGCCTGTTCCACCAGGACGGGCACAGCCGACCAGCCATGTGATTATTTCTATACAACCCTGATATTCGTGGTAGTATGCCACGCACAGCGGCGCACTACGGTCTGCGCCTGATTCCTTCGCGGTAATCCCTTCCGGCAAACCCCGAACACCAACTATTGAATTCCGCCTGGACCGTCCTGGCAGCAAGCCAGGCAGGCCGACTCAGGAGCAACATCCAATCATGTCATTTGACAATCTCGGCCTCATGGCCGAATTACTCCGTGCTGTTTCCGAACAAGGCTACAGCGAACCCACACCGATCCAGCACCAGGCCATCCCGGTTATTCTTGCCGGACGCGATGTCCTCGCGGGCGCGCAAACCGGCACCGGCAAGACGGCCGGATTCACCCTGCCCCTGCTGCAACGCCTGTCCCGGACGCCGCCCTCCGGCAAGCGCCGCCCGGTGCGTGCGATCGTACTGACCCCGACACGCGAGCTGGCGGCCCAGGTGGGCACCAGCGTCGCCACCTACGGTAAATACCTGCCGCTGCAATGCATGCAAATCTACGGCGGCGTCAGCATCAACCCGCAGATCGAGGCCCTGCGTCGCGGCGTCGACATCCTGGTCGCGACACCGGGACGATTGCTCGATCTGGTCGGGCAGAAGGTGCTGGATCTATCGCAGGTCGAAATCCTGGTCCTCGACGAGGCCGACCGCATGCTGGACATGGGCTTCATCCGCGATATTCGCAAGATACTCGCCCTGCTGCCCAAACAGCGCCAGAACCTGCTGTTCTCGGCGACCTGCTCCGATGAAATCAGGCAGCTGACCAACAGCCTGCTGCACAATCCCGCGGAGATCGAGGTGGCGCAGCGCAATACCGCCTGCGAACTCGTCGAGCAGGTCGTCCACCCCGTGGACCGCGAGCGCAAGCGAGAGTTGCTGTCATTCCTGATCGGCTCGCAAAACTGGCGCCAGGTGCTGGTGTTCACACGCACCAAGCACGGTGCAAACCGCCTGGCGGAGCAACTGGCGCGCGATGGCATTCAGACGGCAGCGATACACGGCAACAAGAGCCAGGCCGCGCGCACGCGTGCGCTGGCTGACTTCAAACGTGGTGCGGTGCGGGTATTGACGGCAACAGACATCGCCGCCCGCGGCCTGGACATCGACCAGTTGCCACACGTGGTGAACTACGAACTGCCGCACGTACCGGAAGATTACGTGCACCGGATCGGACGCACCGGACGCGCCGGCAACATGGGCGAGGCGGTTTCGCTGGTATGCGTGGACGAACACAAACTGTTGCGTGATATCGAGCGCGTCGTGCAGCGCAGGATTCCCCAGGTCGTCGTCACGGGCTATGCACCCGATGCAACGATCAAGGCCGAGCCGATATTCAAGGGACGCAGCGCAGGCTCCAACACGCCACGTCGCGCAGCCAACGACAGCGGACAGCAGCGTCGCAAGCCACGCGGGCAGTCAGCCGGCGCCGGTCGTGGCAACAGCAGCGGCAACGGTAACACCGGTCGTGGCAATACCCAGGCCCGGCGCGGGCCGGCTGCCGACAATTCGGGCAATAGCCGCCCTGGCAACGCCCGACCACGGCGCAAGCAGGGATAGCCGGAGCCTCGGGAACCACAACGCGTCAACAGTGTGCACGGAAACCTGTGCGGTCGCGGGACAGCCCGTCTCTGGGTTCCGCTGCCGGTAAATCTGCCGCACACAGTGCCGGTGCGAGTCTGTAGACCTGTGCAAGGTCACCGCATCGGCACGGCTCGTTCACTATCAAGACATGGAGTACGCGCGGCGCGTCGTCCTGACCCGCGGCAGCGCGAAGTGTCCTTGTTGCAGATCCGTATAGATCGGCAATGCGGGTCCAGGGGCAGCCAGGAATCGGTAATATTCGGGCATAGCCACCCTTTTCCCTTGCTACTGTCCGGAGGTGCCGGATGAACAGCCGCAACATCAATCCTGTCTGGCGGGCAACGCTGCTCATCCTGTTGTTGACCGGGATCGTCGGTTGTACCGCGTATTACCGCGAAGGCCCGCCGGTCTACAGATCGGCCTA
Source organism: uncultured Gammaproteobacteria bacterium (assembly GCA_963748215.1). Classification (GTDB taxonomy): domain Bacteria; phylum Pseudomonadota; class Gammaproteobacteria; order UBA9214; family UBA9214; genus UBA9214. The sequence continues at coordinate 798,457 of CAVVHS010000006.1, forward strand.
CTACCAATACCCGTACCACTACTATTATTACCCCAGCAGCCGCGTCTACTTTCATATCTCATCCGGGTACTACTATTACCCCGATGGTGACCGCTGGATCCGCATCAGGCAGCTACCACCGAAATACCACCTGGACCATCATGATCGCGTACCGCTCTGGATCGATGCCGACAAGCCGTATTCGAGATACAGCCAGCATCGCGACAGGTACCGGCCGGACCCGCACTACAAGTCCGATAAGGCGCGTGATCCCGAGGAGCGCCGGCACAATGAGCGGCAGCACGAACGGTATCGAAACCGTCGCTAGGTACTGACGCCAACACCTGCCGGGTTCAAGCGGCGATCCGGGTGGATTCCGTACCTGCTTGCAGCGAGGGTGTGACACCGGTATTCCATGGCGCGCAGCGGTGTGCCGCACCCGGCCCTGCCACCCGTCTGCCAGAACTTTTCCTGGTAGCCAAGACTCACGAAATAGGATGAGCGGCTGTCATTAACAGTGGCATTCTCGCCATCAATCAGAGCTACCTTAAAATATACGGATATAAAATTTGTGAATGGACCTTGCGCTGCGATATCGCGGATTCAACTTTGAAGTGCAACGATTAACAAATTCATGGTGTTGAAAAACAGATAGTTAAAATAACCCTATTTTTTAACGTGTAATCACGAGCGTGCGGCGTGCGGTAAAATGACTATTAAATGACTATTACATGACTTTACGTCTATACCATGCGGTCGGGTATTGCTATATCCTGCCGGCATGCAACTCTAGCTTAAGTCCTGCTACACAGGCACACCAGCCACAAAACAAACAAACAAACAAACAAACAATCTGAAAACAGTTTTCAGATAATGTTAACTGGGTATACAACTATCAAGAAGACATCACGTAATAATAATTAATTGAAACTGCTTCCTTGCGACGGACCGCGAGCAACGCTGCCGAGCCGGCAAGAGAAGACCGCACATGTATTTACGAAAGCTGTTGATTGGCATCATCACCCTGTTTGCCTGCAGTAACGCCATGGCCCTACGCGATGACGTACTGATCATTGTCAACGACAACTCGGTGGATTCGCCCCAGCTGGGGACCTATTACGCCCAGCAGCGTGACATCGATCCCGCCAACATCGTGCATGTGCGCGTGCCTGCCGGTTACTTCATCGGCTGGGACGACTTTCGCCGCCTGCGCGATCAGCTCATCGACTTCATGCAGCGCAACACGCTGGACGACCCGACCCTGACACCGGCGGTGTGTGTGGATGGCGAGCCGCCGTATTATTGCCCGGCGGCCGTGGAGCAGTTGCGCGCTCACAGCAGGATCCGCTACCTGGTCACCACGCGCGGGGTGCCGACCCGGATGGTGGTAGACGGCTCCACCCTGTTCGATGCGACCGCGCCGACCTCGGTGGACAACTACCTCAAGTACTGGCTGCTCAATTACTTTACCGAGGACACGCGGCTCACGTTTAACGAGCGCGAGGTGGCGTTTGGCGATGGCCGCGGCATGCGCACCGTATTGCCGGCCACCGACCGGGAACTGATCATCGGGCGACTCGACGGGCTCACGCTGGGCTCCGCCCGGGCGCTGCTGGACCGGACCCTGGCGGCGGAACGCGGCGGCCTGTCCGGCCGCCTGTTCGGCTCCACGCGCTTCAATCGCTGGGTGGATAACAGTACCGGGCGACTGATTTACCCATCCACCGGGATCACCGGCTGGCCCTATCAGCTCGGGTTGTTTGACGAGGCCCGTCCGGAGTGTGTCGATTACCTGAATGTTTCCGGGCTGTCGCCGGCAGGCAAGACGCCGGCGCACTGCACGGTGCAACTCAACGAGGACAGCGACCCGGTCACCAGCGCCAGCTACCCGGCCCCGGGCAATGCCGCGAGCCGCCAGCCGCAGGCGGTGAATGCGCTGCTGTATCAGGGCTGGGTGGACGGGCAGGCGGCGGTTGGCAGTTTCGATGCCCTGCTCAACTGGCGCAAGAACGACCAGTGCACGGTCACCGAGTGCCGCGATGCGGCCGATCCCGCGGCCTGCCAGGCGGCATCCACGGATGTGTTCGGGGAACTCAACACGGACTGTGTCGGCATGGCCGACGGGTTCATGGGCTACAACCACCAGTCCTGGCCGGTGTCGTACCTGGCGGTGTGGCCGACGGGCTGGTTCCAGAGCACCGGCAACAGCAGCTGGAACGATGGCGGTCACGGTGATGTCAACCAGCTGGCCTTGCCCGAGGTGCGTACTGACACCGGCTTCGATGACAGCTTCAGCCTGTGGTTCCGCAACACCGACCAGGTGGCCGCGCCGCGCTGTTTCCCGGCCAGTGACTTCTCGGCGCCGCCAGGCCTGCCCTGTGCCGACCAGCGCCGGATAGTGCTGGCCCAGCGTATACCGCTGGCCGCGCAGACCCTGGACACCGGCAACCCCCAGACCTACCGGATCGGCCTGCACTACCAGGCGGCCGATCTTGTGGTTGATCCGGCCACACCCGTCACCCTGCAGGTGCGCTTCTTCGTGCGCGAGGCGGGCGGCGCCCAGGTCGACTACGGCACCCGCGAGCTCGCCACGCTGGCCCCGGGCAATACCGGCTGGACACCGGTCGAGGTTGCGTTCCCGCTCGACCCGGCGCTGCATGCCGCCGCCAGTTACGACGGCATCAAGTTCCGCATCGAAACCACCGGGGTGTTTGCCGGGGCGCTGGGTATCGACGCGGTCAGCGTGCAGCAGGTGGGCGCGGGCGCGGAGCTGGCGCTCAACGGTTCCTTCAGCGAGGGTCACCGCCAGGTGGCAGCCGGCGATCATGCGGCGACGTTTCTGGACCGGCTGGGCGGCGTGGCCTTCTGGGGCAGCGTGAGCCATCACCAGTCGGCTGGCTGTGCGTTCTGCCTGAGCGGCATGGCGCCGCTGGTGTATTTCACGCGCGGCCTGCCGCTGGGGGATGCGGTATGGTTCGCCGCCGCCAACAACAGCGGCATTCTGTATGGCGATCCGCTGTACTCGCCGGTGGCGGTACGGCTCAATCCGGTCAATGCCACGGACACCCTGAGCGGGGTGGTGGCGCTGTCGGGCAGCACCGTGAACGGCCGGGATCCGGCCCGGGTATCGACCGGCTATCGCATCGACGTCTGTCCGGGCGAGGATTTCCTGGTCTGTGACCGGCAGGGCAGCTGGCAGCCGACCGGCCTCAGCGGCGTGGGCGGCGCGGAGAATATGCTGCTCGGCGATTGGGACAGCACCAGTGTCGCGCCGGGTAGCTACACGCTGCGCCTGGCGGTGACCAGCCAGAATACGCTGACAGGCCGCAGTCAGACGCTGCATGACTTTTATCCCGTCCGTGTCGGGGATGCTGTACCGCCGCCGGGGCCGGGCAGTGTGCAGTTCAGCGCCGCCGGTTACAGCGTGGCGGAGAATGGCGCGAGTGTGCTGGTGATGGTGCTCCGCACCGGCGGCAGCACGGGTGCCATCACCGTCGACTATGCAAGTAGCGACGGCACGGCCACCGCGGGCAGTGACTATGGCGCGGTGGGCGGGCGGCTGCTTTTCACCGATGGCGTGATCAGCCAGTCGTTCAGCGTACCGATCGTGGATTACAGCGTGCCCGAAGCAGACGAGAGCTTTACGCTCACGCTGTCGAATGCCACCGCTGGCGCCAGCCTGGGTGCCGTGAGCACGGCCACGGTGACTATCATCGACAACGACACTGTGGCACCTGTGCCCGACCCTGCCCCTGTCACCGATCCTGCGCCGGTGGTTGATCCGGCACCCGTAACCGATCCTGCGCCGGTGGTTGATCCGGCACCGGTGACTGATCCGGCACCGGTGACCGATCCGGCACCGGTGACTGATCCTGCCCCGGTGGTTGACCCGGCACCGGTGGTTGATCCTGCGCCGGTGGTTGATCCTGCGCCGGTGACCGATCCGGCACCCGTAACCGATCCTGCGCCGGCGGTTGATCCTGCCCCGGTGACTGATCCTGCCCCGGTGGTTGACCCGGCACCGGTGGTTGATCCGGTACCCGTGACCGATCCGGCACCGGTGACCGATCCGGCACCCGTAACCGATCCTGCCCCGGTGACTGATCCGGCACCGGTGGTTGATCCGGCACCCGTGACTGATCCTGCGCCGGCAACTGATCCGGTACCGGTGGTTGATCCGGCGCCGGTGACCGATCCGGCACCGGTGACCGATCCGGCCCCGTGACCGATCCGGCACCGGTGACTGATCCGGCACCCGTGACCGATCCGGCACCGGTGACTGATCCGGCACCGGTGGTTGATCCTGCCCCGGTGGTTGATCCGGCACCGGTGACCGATCCGGCGCCGGTGACTGATCCGGCACCGGTGGTCGATCCGGCACCGGTGACCGATCCGGCACCCGTGACTGATCCGGCACCGGTGACTGATCCGGCACCGGTGACTGATCCTGCACCGGTGACTGATCCGGTACCGGTGACTGATCCTGCCCCGGTGGTTGATCCGGCACCGGTGACTGATCCGGCACCGGTGACTGATCCGGTACCGGTGACTGATCCTGCCCCGGTGACTGATCCGGCGCCGGTGACCGATCCGGCACCCGTGACTGATCCGGTACCGGTGACTGAGCCGGTACCGGTGACTGAGCCGGTACCGGTGGTTGATCCGGTACCGGTGACCGATCCGGCACCCGTGACCGATCCTGCACCGGTGGTTGATCCGGCACCGGTGACTGATCCGGCACCGGTGACTGATCCGGCACCGGTGACTGATCCTGCCCCGGTGACTGATCCGGCACCGGTGATTGATCCTGCCCCGGTGAGCGATCCGGCACCCGTGACTGATCCTGCCCCGGTGACCGATCCGGCACCCGTAACCGATCCGGCACCGGTGGTTGATCCGGCACCGGTGACCGATCCGGCACCCGTAACCGATCCTGCACCGGTGGTTGATCCTGCACCGGTGACCGATCCTGCGCCGGTGACTGATCCGGTACCGGTGGTTGATCCGGTGCCCGTGACTGATCCAGGCGTAGCTGTAAACACGCAGTGTTCAGAAACCTCTAACAGTCAAGATACCCGCTGGGGACGATACCGCTGGAGAAATTCCACCTGGACCATCAACCTGCTCTCCTCCACTGACAGGGCAGATGTTGATGCGCTTGCTGCCAGGGCGGATAGCCTGAATATTTTGACCGTAATCCAGGAAACCGATATCAATGGAACGCATTACTGGCGCTTGCAGGTCACCGGCTTCAACAGCCAGTCGGATGCCGAAAAGAGCTCGGCAATCATCAAGGACAAACTTGACATCGATAACGTCTGGATCTTCCGCCAGAGGCAATCTGACAACAATGCCACCAGCGACTGCCGTACGAGCTCCAGTCAAGGCACCTGGGTGATCAACCTGATGTCCTCAACCGAGCAGGCCGGTGTCGAGCAGCTCGCCGCCAGTGCCGCCAGTCTTGACCTGGAGACTTCAACTGAAACAGCCGTGGTCAACGGCACGACATTCTGGCGCCTGCAGATTACCGGATTTGACAGCGAGTCAGACGCTGACGAATACGCGAAATATGTCAAGCAGCTACTCGGTATCAATGATATCTGGGTCTTCAGAAGAGCGAACTGGTGAGACATCTGAAATAGTGGTCCGCACATTGACTACCGAGATCGACCTGTTCTTCGTGACCCGCCCGAACAGGCAAAGTGCGCACTCGATATTTACCCTTCAATACCACCCGACACCGGATACGGAGTAATGCGTCCACGCAGAGGTAATCGTGAGACGGAAGGTTTACCACAAAATAGTGGGCAACAAGGTCCATAATTAGAGAACGGCCGTTACGGCATGGTATTTTAAACAAGGCTCTTCCCCAAATCGAGTGGGTAGATTACCGTTGCAGGGCCTAATTCACTTGTGCCCGGCGCTTTATCGGGTATTCGGCCACCGCCTGTTGCCATTGGAGACAAGGAGTCACCCTGTCCTGTGACGCATTGCGCAGGTGAGCATCATTCCCTGCACCATCAGGTCTATTGCATCACCACGGTTACCCGCGGTCGTCATTCTTTTGTTCACGGATATCAGCGCAGCACGCCTGCTGGTTCGTGAATGGTCGAATGAATTCGACCCTGCAGACGATGAGACACCGCTGGCCGAATTCATTCGGCCAACAACCTTGCCATCAGAAGGAATGCGTCTCGTCTAACTTGATGTGTTACCCACTCAATCAGGGAAAGGTCCTTAAACAAAATAGCCTGATCCCTGCGTTCAATACAATAAGAAAGAGGCCTCGCATTGCGAGGCCTCCCTGTAAATGGTTGATGCCTGTCAGGCTGATCTGCGTCTGGCAACCCCGACCAAACCAATCAAGCCCGAGCCGAACAGCCACGCAGCGGCCGGCACCGGCACGGAGGTCACCGCCACCTGACCGGCGACGTAGTCGACAGGAACAGTAACACCACCAAGGGACCATCCGCCGAAGACATCCGCGAAGATGATGTCCGTGGCGGATCCTGCAGCACCGATGACATTGAAACTCAAATCAACGATGTTAAAGTCCGACCCGAAGAAACCTGCGCTGCGCCCAAGGAAGACGAAATCCACTGTACCGGCGGCCGCGGAGGTGTCATCAATAAAGGGGGAATCCCAGTTCGGATCACTCACCACAATACCGGTGTACTGCAGTACGGTGGAGTTCCAGCTAATCGTGAAGGCGGCACCATCCACTGACTGAATGCCTGGCAGTGAAGGATCCCCATCCGTAAAGGACGTCCCCACAAGGTTCAGATTCAGTGTCGTGGCCCCGTCGGTTGTAATCGGATTGGACTGAGTCAGCTGCACAGTACCGGCCATGGCCTGTCCTGCAGCCAGCCCCAACAGCACCAGTGTACAAATGGACGTTAAAATCTTCTTGTACATTTTCGTAGCCCTCTGCGTAAATTAAACATTCATTTTTCGAAATTCTGCTTTTGCCCTTAACACCTCTACCGGCTGACGATCTGCAACTCGTTTATAATCGCTTCATGCCACTATTCGGTTCTGGTTGAAGCTCGCGTCGCAGTGGATGCCAACATTTCTCACAATGAGTAGCCGGATCGTTCTCCCCGGATTTAGTGATTCAGTCATGCGTGACTTGTATTCAACATAGCGCTCTGAACGCAACCTGCCTATTGTCCTTAGGTACGATCCAGGCAATACATTTTCAATTCCCGTGTCGACCCCTGGTCCCATGGGATACAGTACGAATGCAAACATGAAGGTCGGCAATCCCGAACAGGATGGACCGAAATCCGGGGATACCTCAAACATGAAATGACGATTATTCCAGCTGCAATAGCTGGAGGGGAATGTCACAGGCACAAAGAATCACGCCTCGTACATCCGTGTGCGAGGCGTGATGGTGACATATAGGAAGGAGAATATTGCATGTCACTGGCTTATAAATTAGCGACAGCTATACACTCTGTCTATTGTACTTTGGTACGAGCTGAACGATTCCCGCAGCAACCTGTTAATACGCCACCGGCTAAAGCCGGTGGCTTCGGGTTACGGCTGAAAGCCGAATCGATCGGCCATTCGGCCACTTAACCCCCCTCTCCCACCGGGACGACTGCATGGCCGCTACCGGGCTGGCCCGGGCCCTGCCAGAGCCGAGAGTGCTGGATAGCGCGGTTAAAAATATAGAGACTGTAAATAATTCTGTAAGCAGCGCTTCAGCTTCCCTTCTTAACCCCCTCGACAAGCAGATAAACATCATCTTTCAAGAAACGTTGGCTGATGATGTCAAGTTCAGCGGATTCTTCAATGTATTGAATTGTTTTTCTGTCAAATCTGGCGCCGTAGACTTTTTCAACAAAAGAAGCAAAAAAGTCCTGGCGTCGTCTTATTTTCTCGTTATTTGAATAAATCATTTCAAGCAATCTGAATTTCCCACCCGGCTTCAGAACGCGGCTGAACTGCTCCAGCGCCATAGGCTGGAATTCATCCGGCATGACACAGCAAAGGAAGGTGGATATTATCCAGTCATATTGGTTCGATTCGACCAGGCGCATAACACTGGCATCGTCATGTAGAAGTTCTATTTTACATTTGGCTTTCTTTGCCTTCCTGGTGGCTTTTCTTAACATGACATCACTTAGATCGACGCCTGTTAATTCAACGCTCTCATGATAGTGCTGGAAATTCCTTCCTGTTCCCACACCTGCTTCCAGTACCTTGCCACGTAAATCACCCAGTAACAGTGGTCGCCATTCCCTGTAAATCCGCTCCCATGGATAATCCAATATGTCATAAAACATCGCTGTGATATTGTATTTGGCGCGCAAGGACAGGTTTTCTTCTCTCACGAAAACACCCCTTTATATATTGCACATATTTGGAATTATCTGCTGAAACGTGTTGTATTCACACGGCCAGAAGACCAGGACTTTTTCTGAATCGACCGTCCACTGCGCCAAGTTTGCCAGCGACTCCGATCGTCTGATTGAGGCCTCGGAACGTCTTGGACAGGCCGGCACTGCCATCACCCAGCATGTCTTTCGACTGAAGCTCGTACGGATTCAGCCCTTAAAAAGGCAGGGGAACCTGATTCTACTGGACAATCGTGTATCTATCGGACAGTCACTCATCTAAGGCAGCGGCAAGTCCTTGAAAAATGGCGCGCCCGGAGAGATTACTCACCCCTGCTGGGCTCGCCCTGCGGGCCACCGCTGCTGCGCGGCGACGTTCCCGGCTATTGCTCCCTGCATTGCTCTCGGCTCTGGCATGCTCCCTGCAATCGTGCGCTCCCTGCGGCCGCTTGACGAACTCCCGACCGCCTGGTTCGCAACCTGATTGAAGCATATGATTTACATATTCAATCAGTCACTTGCGGTACCTGCCCAGCCAATACCATATTTGAGTTATCAGTCACTTGCAGTTCACTGCCATTGGAAGTGAGCACAAAACCAGCATAGTCCAATCTGCCTTCTGAAAGGTCCTTTTAGTTATGTGAATTCGAATGCGGCATGCACAGGGCCTTGAGTAACCTGGCGTATAATCTGCGCCGCTGGTGCTGGCTGGAGGCGACAGCAATGTGAGAACCACGACGATTTGTCGGACCCTAAGGGATGCGATACATTCACGGCTGACAGGGACCCGGCAGGTGCGAATTTCCGTAAAGCCCTGCTAACATGCACGTCGGTGGAGTTATGTCATGCCTGAAAACCCTTTCTCAAAGGCGCACGAAACGCAGTGCTTGACGAAACACACTAAAGACCCTGTGCCAACCTGCTTCTGTTTGGCCTGCCCCCCCGCTAAGATACGATTTCATAAGCCGGTGAGCCTTACATTGCGCAAAATTGATTCTGATCTCTGGGTTATAGGTGCGCGCAGGCAAAGTTCTTTTCGCCGTGCCTATTTCTTTACGCCATCCGCTGGGGAACGCATCGTTGATTCAAGACGTAGCGCGAACATGCTTTCATCGTCTACCGGGTAATTGGACGGGAGTGACATGCAAGCCAATTTCCTGATAACCGGAGCCACTGGTTTTGTCGGGCATCGTTTGGCCGAGGTCCTGGTCGATAAGGGCGCGCGCGTCAGGCTACTCGTGAGACAGCCTGAGAATCTTCCCAATCGCGTGAAGTCATCATGCGAGGTCGTCGTGGGATCTCTTGGCGATATTACGGCCTTAGCAACTGCAGTTTCCGACGTCGATGTGGTATTCCATTGCGCCGCTAACGTAAGTACCTGGGACAGGACTGAAGCCTACTACGAGGCAAATGTCGCCGGCGTTGGAAATTTGTTGAACGCAATATGCACACACAACCCAGGACTCAGACGCTTCATACATCTCTCCACGGTCGACGTGTACGGTTTCCCCAGGCACCCCTGCGACGAAACCGACAAGACTCCCGATGTCGGCTTCGATTATGGTGACACCAAGCGGATGGGAGAATCGATAGTCAGGCAGTTTTGCGATCGTGTGCCTTACACAATTATCCGGCCAGCCAATATCATTGGCCCTTGCAGTCAGCTCATTGAAAGGATTGGACATGCAGTCAGCTCCGGTGTAATGATCACCATAGATGGTGGACGTGCCAATGCCGGATTGGTGTTTGTCGACAATCTAATCACGTACATGATTTGGGCGGCACAATCAGAAGCAGCCACCAACGAGATCTTCAATGTCCGCGACAATTACGATGTAACCTGGATGGAATTCGTAAGTACCTTCAGAAAAGCGATCGCCGGCAAGGGTATCGTCATTAACCTTCCTTTTGTTGTCGCCGAAACGATTGCGAGAGCATTGGAAACCTTTCATGTAGCGATCCTTCCTGGAAAAGAGCCGACTCTGCATCGCCTGCTTGTGCGAATATTGGGAAGGACCTGCGGACATAGTGCACGAAAGATCAGAAACGTCAGCGGCATTGACACGGAAATCGGATTTGATGAGGCAATCAGACAATCCGCTCATTGGTTCTTGTCCGAGGTTAATACAGACTAATTGCCACGCCGTCTCGGAAAATATGACGTAGAATACGAGCGACCCTTTACCAGATAACCATGACACCCAAGGACAACCACGAAATTCCCTGTGTCCGCATCAACAATACCGGCCTATATAATCGACACAGGACCCTCTCGATATATGAATGTTTTGATATGTTAGCGATCTGATTTTACGTTATATGCCATTCCCCCTACCTGAAAAGAAGGTCTTCTTATTTCTGCAAGGTGCGCCCAACTCTTTTGCCAGACACCTTGCCGACGAACTGGAACGGCGCGGTCACCGTGCCCTGCGTATCAATTTATGCGCTGGAGATTTCTTGTATTGGCTTGGACGACCCGCAGTAAACTATCGGGGCCGCTTACAAGATTGGGAGACTTTTCTGCGAAATTTTATCGCGCGTGAAGGTATTACTCATCTACTCTATTACGCAGACCGGCTTCCCTACCATAAGGTGGCGATGCGAGTGGCACTGGATCTCAATCTGATCGGTATCAGTTACGAGTTTGGATATCTTCGTCCCGATTGGATCACCTTGGAACGCGGAGGGATGTCTGCGCAATCGCATTTTCCTGAAGATCCCGATTTAATCCGCCGTATTGCCCTACAAACACCTGCTCCAGATCTGACTGCGCGCTACCGATACACATTTTTCATGGAGGCGTTTAATGACGTGGTTTTCAATCTTTCTAATTTTTTCGGATTTTTTTTGTACCCCCGTTATGTGCCCGACAAGATATACAATCGGGTTGTCGAATACCTGAGTTATATTCCACGTTTGCTCAAGAGGCCTCGCCTTGCTCGACAAGCTGACGAGACCATCCATCGCCTTGTCGATTCTCAAAACGACGTCTTCGTTTTTCCATTACAGATGCAAAACGACTATCAAGTTCGCGCGAATTCTCATTACCGACACCTCAGCGAGGTAATCCGAGAGACGCTTGATTCATTTTCAGTCCATGCGACCCCTCACGCACAACTGGTATTCAAGGTACACCCACTGGATAACGGTTTGGAGAACTGGTCAAATATCGTCGCCAAGGTCGCGCAAGACATCGGTGTATCGGACCGCGTAGCTGTAATAGACGGCGGTGATTTAATGACACTTATACACCGTGCGCGTGGCGTTATTCTCGTTAATAGCACGGTGGGGCTGCACGCACTCCAGGCCCATTGCCCGGTCAAGGTAATGGGAATCGCTGTCTACGACATCGCAGGACTGACACATCAAGGACCACTCGATACCTTTTGGCAGAACCCGACTCAACCGGACACAGAGCTATGCGACGATTTGGTGCGTGCCATCGCAGCAACTATTCAGGTCAAGGGAAACTTCTACACGACAGAGGGCCAGGCAAGGGCGATACCCGAAGTCGCCGATCGTCTCTTAGGGGGACGCATAAACGAGCCTGGGGCATTTGTCGATCCACCACCCCGCCTGGCGCGTGCGAACGAGTTAGGCGTTCCAGATGTCTTTAACGACACGCCAATTGCGGCACAGCAAACATCCCGGTGATGTTCCACAACCTTTGACCGTACCCCCGTAATCCGAGCCATGCGGGTCGAGGGAACTGGTGACGGCCGCGCAACGGCTACGGGCCATGGATCACCTCAAGAACCGCGGTGTCAGCGAACGCCGGGGCTGCCGGCTGACGGGCTTCAGCCGATCGGCCGCCTGGTACCCGGTGAAGGGACGCGATGTTGCCGATCCCAGGGCGCGCCACAAGGCGCTGGCAGAGTGTTATCCCCACTACGGCTATCCGACGCTGCACGACATGCTTCGGCGTGAGTGTCTGGTGCAGATCCCCAAATGCACCAACCGGATCTACCGGGAGGAATGGCTGCAGGTAGTCGACTTCTCGATCTCCGGTCAGCGCCTGGCGCGTGAGCTGGACCGGCTGGTCTAGCGTCGACCGTTACCCAAGGCCATCGTCTGCGACAACGGGCCGGAACTGACCAGCAAGGCGATGTTCTTCCGGTCGGGCAAGTCCGGCGTGAAGCTGTATTTCATTCAGCCGGGCAAGCCGACCCAGAACGCCTTTGTCGAGAGCTTCAATGGCAAGTTTCGGGAGTACTGCCTGGGTCTGCACTGGTTTGCCAGCCTGGAAGTTGCCCGGTCAACGAGCGAGGACTGGCGTGACCACAACAACCACGTCAGGCCGCACCGGGCACTGGGCAGGAAACCGCCTGCGGTGTTCGCCAAAGAGGCTGCCTGATACGATCAGTCTCCCACATACCACCATGCTCGCATTCAGGGGTGCGGTCACACCACCGCCAGATCAGGCCGAACGCAGCCCGCGATGCTTTTAGCCGATCTCCTCCAGGTTTGGAAATCACCGAAAAGGTGGGTTATCTACCCTGTACGCCACTTCTACCAAGTAAGCCGAGGCACACGCAAACCACGAGTTAGCCGGTTTCGTTTTGCACGCTACTTTATCTAAGCCACTGCCACAGCCGATTGAATCGATTGACCATCTTCTCAACGGTACCCGCCTGAGGAATGTCAAACAACGGCCGGGATAACTCACCGACGAGATTCAAAAACAGCCTGGGATGGGGTGTTACCGAGCGAGCCGTGACTCCATGCAACGAGTGGATCGAGTTGATCAGGAACACGGCCACGTTTCTTTCATACTCGACCGTGCTGACCACTTCCAGATTCTGGCGGCCAGTAAACTGGTGTTCAAACTTCATTGGTTGGCCGTCGCGCGATGCATACAACTCGAGCGCGCCGCCGGACGAATCATCTTGATCACTGCGCAAGTAGAAGAGACCAGCAAACAACTTGTTGGGCAAATCAACATGCGGTCCGCGCACGGTGCTTGTGCGACGCCTGATAGGCGTGTTAACGCAGATTTGCGCATCGAGCAAGATGTCTGCATCCGAGAAGGTGTCAACATTGCGCACACCGGCAGCAAGTTGGTCCAGTTGACCATAGCAGTCTTCCAGCCAGGGATACAGCGAGCGGATATTGCCGCCAAAGACACGCATCACATCGCCGAGGAATCTTTGACTTACGTGTTCTTCCACCAGATCGTGCCAACACTGGGCAATCTGCGAGTTAGCGCGCACACTGCGGCACGAATAGCTAAACCGCCAGTTGTTACCGTAGTTTCGACCCTGGGTAATCGTATCTATCGGTGGGAATTGTTGGATCAACTGCTGGCAAAGTTCGTCATCCAGGGCGTCCCTAATGACCAGATGCGGGAATGGGTGCTCTATAACCTGCTGATCGGAGATGTTTGATAAGAGCGTCATTAGCTGTACCAGAAGAGGGTAGAAAGTATAAACCACGCATTTTGAAGGAATCCACACCGGAGCAGAGCACCACCACAGATAATATGCCAGGTTTTCCAGATGATCACCGGGTGTTCGATACTGGCGTTCACCTTGACCGTACCTCCGCAGGTCTGGCAGGTCTCGATGTCGATCCAGAACGCGCTTGAGGCGCTGTCCGCTGTACGGCCAAGTCGATACACCCGGTGCTTGCCACCGACCTAACCCATCTCGCGCAGATCCCGGCACACCGTGTGATTACCGTATGCTCCACCACTCTCCAACCAGAACTGCTTGATTAAACCAGCAGCTGCTAGAGAGCGGGCCTGTTCGGCTTCGGTTACCGTAACCGTGCGTAATAGCCGTTTGGGTGCACCTCAAGCAGGCGACATGAGCGTCGCACAGGCCGTGCAGCGCTGAATACCTTGAAGAAGTGTTCTCCACTTGGATTGGTTGGCGAAGTACACCGCAGTTTATTTAGGATGTCGCGTCCTCTTTCGTGCGCCGCAGCTGGGCGCGGAGTCCGAGTATCTCGCTCTCGGCTTCAACCGGTTCAGCTACTTGCTGCTCTGTTTTATCAGCCTGAACCGCTTTTGACCACTCGTATGAGCTATGACTGGACGCACTCAGGCGACCCGAGACTTCGGACACTGAGAAACCACGATCAATGACCTGACGAACGGATTCATCTTTAAATTCGGGTGAGTTACGCTGACTGCCCAGTGGAACCTGCATTGCTCGGTATTCTTTCCACCAGACCTCAGAAAAATCACAATCACTGTAATCATTAAAGTATGGCCCACCAAGTGTAAAGTGGATAAGTGCAGGTAATTCCTCTGGCCTGTCATATTCATCAACCAGGAAATTCCACTCCAGTGGCAATTCACCAATTAATGAAACATTTTGAAGCCATTTGAATTGATGCAAGTATAAGCCGCTCTCATTATTCACGACTTCAGGGGTCAATGCCTTACATTTCCTGTTATTGAACAGCATTACCGATGACCAATTCTTTTTTTCATACTTGCTTTGTGTCTGATTTAGAAATTTAGTAGATGTTTTTGGGGTGTAATCGTGCTTGACAACCTGAACGGCATACTGATCGTCAAACATGTCGACCAATTCCTTGATATCACGCGTCACGATCATATCGCAGTCCATAAATAACGATACCCCCTGATAATCGGACAAATAGGGGACCAGGAATCTAGAGTAAGAAAACTCCGTTGAAGACAATTCTCCTTTATCGCGCTGATAAACCGGCTTAAGTGTATCTCTCGCAAGCGGGGTTATCGAAACGGGCACACTGGATCGCATCAAAATAGAATGGCAAAGTGTATGGAATGCAATAATCTCCTGGCTATCATAGCCAACAAAAATTCTTATCATTGGTATTTAGCCCCGCGATTCGCTATAGCTTGATAATCAAGGAACGCTTGCGCTGCATATTCATGTTGTGAAACTGTAATAAGTAATTTAGCGGAACAGAACCATATGGTGAACAAACGATAATATTTAACAGTTACACCAGAAACAGATGAAATGGCTGAGTGAGATCGCAAGCAAAGTGCAACAAACCGTTCCAGATTCAATTTTTTGACCCTCGGTAACCAAAAGTTAAAAAATATGAATGAAAATATTCCACGCGTAGTTGTTATGCGCCAATTGATTGGCAAACATATCCATGTCGTTGAATGAGAATTGGAAGGATAACCCACGTAGTTCAAAAGAATCCACCCCGGAGCAGAGCACCGCACCGGTATCCTGGCCGCTGAATCTTTGTGATCCGGGCACCAACAGGCAGATTGCGCCCGCCTGCCATCCGCTTTTACCGGCCATTTGCTCACACCACGGTGGGGGACCGGCCAACCGGCCGCGGCCACCCCTGCCCGCCCATCTGTCGGGCTGGCATCCTTGCCGGTTAATGTGAATTCACAGATTCCCGTATGCCAGACGTCAACTCCAACCGCTGGACGGCACACGCAGCTCCGGTAGCCGCAATACTTATCTGCCCGGGTCCGTTTCCCCCGGATGTGCCAGAATTTTGCTGATCTCACCAGGTCTTGGATACTGGTAACCATCTTGAGCGCGCCG
The DNA here is from genome assembly GCA_963748215.1 of uncultured Gammaproteobacteria bacterium. GTDB lineage: Bacteria > Pseudomonadota > Gammaproteobacteria > UBA9214 > UBA9214 > UBA9214. Next base: position 814,289 of record CAVVHS010000006.1, read on the forward strand.
CCGCAGGCCTGGCAGGTCTCGATGTCGATGCGGAACACGCGCTTGCGGTGCCGTGCCCAGCTCATCGCTACCCTTGCACTGGACTCTTCGTAGCTGCCTGTGCAGGTTAGGGTCTGCAGGCTGCAGGCCTTACGGCCTTGATGTGGGCCTACCACAATGCGGTAGGTGATGGAACTTCCCAGCACCCTCGCCAGGCCGGTCTCATCCGCCGGCTCAAGGGCCAGGCAGCTGTTCTCCAGATCGCGCAGCAGCAACACCTGACGCTCCAGGTATCACCCCGTCCACTCGCAGACGGTATAGAAGAGGTGCTCCAGTTCTGCACGGTCGGGCCCCTTTACCCGCTGAGCAGAAATATTTCTGAAGTGCTTGACGAGCATGAGAAGTATGCGCACCTACGAATAAGCGACAGGAAACAATTCGAAATAAATATTATTTCAGGACTATTTACCCGCCCAAGCAACTCTCTCTGCTTACAGGACACATAGGAACATAAAGTTTAGCAATTTCTTAATTGTATGTTAGTTCGCTGTTTCACAATTTCTTTTATGTATTTTTCTTCAAAAGATGGGTTATGGGGGAAACGCTCGATTTGCTTTTTTTTGCGGCCGATATGTCCTGAAGTAAAAAAATCGAATCCATAAAGATCCAATGACTGTATGGGCAAATCCTTGATCATTTCAAACAGGATTATTCCAGTGGAAGGGTCTATTTTGAATCGTTTACGAAGTCGCTTCTGGTATTTGAAATCAGTCCTGATTGTAGTATTCCAGAGCTTCGGGCATAAATTCCAGAGTGAAGGGTGCGGCCATAACTGGATGGCACCATGGAACAAGCGGCTGAAAGTTTTTTGTCTGCGCCTGTCTGTCGTGGCGAACGACCAGATGTCAGTTCTCTTGCCGATATGCAGTATGTTGGTGTATTGACGGAGTATATCTTCAGGCGCTTCAGGGGAGACAATGATATGTTTCTCTGATGGTCTTGTCTTTCTGTCAATGAATACCTCGTTAATCCATTCTTCAGGTATCAATGCTTGGCCTTGTTTATTTTTTTTCGACAGGTATGGGTATCCCAGGTTCATTCGGATCACGATATCATGACTGTCAATTTCCGATCCCCATTCACGGTTCAATAAACACCGACCATTGCCGACCAAGGCGATGGATTTGCCTTCGAACAAATCAAGATTCAACTGATCGGGTAAGGCTTTATTCATCAGCTTCATGATGCTGTTGAAGCGTTTCACTTTGGAGATAGATGGTATATCTATTAGTTCCGTGGCTTTTGTCTCGGCCATCAGTCCAATGTCACTCAGATACTGATTTTTGTATTCAACCTGCATGTTGTTATGAAGGTTCATCTTGAATTGTTCTGTATTCAGCAGACAGCCTTTGTTAAACAGGTAATTCTGGATGAAAAAGAGATATTCGAGAGCAGGTTGCTTACGCATAATAGCCGCTTCGTAGGCATTTTGTATGTCATGGTTATTGGGTTTTGACTTAATGCATATCAGATCGTAAATAGCACGCCCAAAGGTTATTACTGGTTTTTCGTGCAATATAGCTTCAAAGCCAACACCTGAGTTTATGACGAAGACAGCTTTGGATGCCTTGATATAGGCATGTATGTGGCCTTTGGTGACAAACTTGTAATACCTGGATTTCCTTGCGAAAAGCCGGGCCATGAGACCGGGACTTGATAACGGATGAAGCTTGAGTAATACCCGGGTTTTTGATGTTTCCGCCCAGTTAAGAACGGCATTCAAAACCTCATCAAAGCTGTATTCAGAATGGTATCTAATAGTTTCATCGTGTGGTATCTGAAGTGGGAAAAACACCTCGAAAGGCCATGATGTAATTTCTGCTGCTTTTTGCGAGATTTTGGTGATTCCTTGCGACTTGATGTCTTCTATAAGCATCTCAGCTTGACCGGTATCACATCTTTCGATCAGCGACTTTTCTCCATAGTAGCTGGCGCTTGCCGCCCACCCTCTACTGTCTAGCGTGAAAAAGAAGGGATAAAGTTCCTGCATGTAAAAATGGCACCGTTTGTCCGGTATTTGCCCAGCACTCTTATGCGGGACGTAGATACAGTCATGCGGCAGTGACTTGATAAATTCAAGATTGATTTTAAAGAGTGGAAGGCAGATGAGTTCAGCTGTATACCCAGATGACTGTAAAGCATCCCTGACCATTTTCGGGAAGAACTGCCAATAGATCCTGACCGGGTCATGGAGGCGTTTCCGCATTACATTAATTCTGGTTGAGGTTTTTTGCTTAAAGCCAAGATCGACTCGTGGCGCCAGAATGGCAATGGTTTTCCTGCTCCTAAACTGACTGAGTATCTCCTGTTCCTTATGGTTTAATAGTTCATTGCTGTCTTTACGATCACCCTTGGCGCTCCATATGCTGCTTGCAGGCTCGAAATCCCAGTCAACATAGCGTTTATCCAGGTGAGCCAGTTTTAGGGATGGCATTTGGATGATGCTTCGGTAAAGCAGCGCCTGATCCTGGTACCAGGCATATTTGTTCAATGAGTGAGTGAAACCTCTCAACAGGCGTCCTGTGCATTTGTTATGGCGAAACCAGATCAAGGCGCCAAGGACTTTTCTGCTTTCCAGTTTACGTTTGAAACGGGTGTGTATGGCAATATCGGCATGTCGATACTGATTTGACAGGATATGGAGGTCTTTCAGAACCAGGTTGTCTATATCGGTGAATATGGCATCGATTCCGTAATGCTCGAACACCTTTTGAAACTCGATGAATCGTTGGACGACATAATAGCCACGCCGGCTTTTCTTGTTTAACGAATCAGGGCATTCATCTGCTTCGTACAGAATGATTTCTGTAGATTTGGCGAGCCGCCGGATATCATCAAGCTGCTGCGTGATAGCGTCATTCGTGCCGAACACACATAGTATTAATAGTTGTCCTGGTGAGTGGATATCGATGGATGCGATGAAGGCTTCTGCATGCCGCTCGAAATAATGCCGATCACAGGCGGTGAATATCAGTTGGGTGTAGGGGTATTTCGGGCTTGTGATCACAGAAACAGGAAACGGTTAAATGAAGCGTTAATTCGGGAAACAGGAAGCATAACCCACGTATTTCGAAAGAATCCACCCCGGAACAGAGCACCACACCGGCATCCTTGCCGCTGAATCTTTGTGATCCCGCCACCAACAGGCCAATCGCGACCGCCTGCCACCGGCTTTCACCGGCCCTTTGCTCACACCACGGTTGGTGGGACTGGCCAACCGGCTGCAGCCGATCCAGATCATCCTGCAGCGGGCAGATGCACTCGATATCGACCTGGTCGCCAGGGTGAGCGAATGCAGGCCGCTGGATGAATCCGTGACTATGTGTGTATTGGTTCCCAATCACATATCAGGATGATGCGATCGTATCCAACTTCATGTGTGTTTATCGTGTTTATTCCCTTCAGGCATAATCACGCGTTTATGCCAGGCAGATAATCAGAAAACCGACCAGGGCAAGAAGCGTACCGAAACCCTACGGTCTTCCCGAGCATACCGTTGAACTACCGCATTGTTCGATGGCAATTCGGGAGAAACAAGACTGCGGGACAAATAATGCAAGAACGATTAACCGCGTACTGCCCCGCTGCCCAAATCGTAAATTTGCAAAATACCAACGACTTTTCCGGCATCTCCCGTCACGATCAGTGAGTTGACTTTCGCCTCCTGCATGATCTCCTCGGCCACTGAAAAACGCTCATTCACGTCGATGGTAATCGGATTAACGGTCATTAACTGGCTGGCGGCCAACCCTCTTGGATCATCCTCACTATCGAGAGCACGCCGGATGTCCCCGTCGGTAATAATCCCCTGCAAGCGATCCCCATCCATCACCATCGCCAGCCCGAGTCGGCCACGCGTAATGCTGTGTACGACATCGCGGAAATTTTCATTGGCTGAGCATTTAGGAAGGTTCAGCCGATGCATTACATCAGAAACACGGGTGAGCAACTTACGACCCAAACTGCCGCCTGGATGAAAGCGCGCGAAATCTTCTGGTTGGAATCCACGCATGGTTGACAGCACAACTGCCAATGCGTCTCCCATGACCAAGGTAGCCGTGGTGGAGCTGGTCGGCGCAAGGTTGTTGTTACAGGCTTCTCTCGGAACCGAGATGTCGAGCACGACGTCTGCATGCTTCGCCAAGGTTGAGTCTTTATTCCCTGTCATGGCAATGACTGGATTCTTTTGGTACTCCATGAAAGGAAGCAGGCGGATCAGTTCCTCCGTCTCCCCACTGTTTGAAATCATCAGGGCAACGTCGGACGGGCGAATCATTCCCAAGTCACCATGAAAGGCCTCCCCGGGATGCACAAAAAAGGATGGTGTCCCTGTGGAGGCCAATGTCGCGGCTATTTTTTTGCCGATGATACCGGACTTTCCCATCCCTACCACGACCACCATGCCCCGCGCATTCAATGCCAACTCGAGCGCTTTTTCAAACCTGTCATCCAGGCGAGTGGCCATCCCATCGAGAGCTGCCATTTCGGTGGCAATCACGCTTCTTCCCAAATCGATCAGATTTGTCTCTGCACTGCGGGCTGATACGCCAACCTGATTACTCATTGAGCCACCTCACTCGTGATCGAAGAATATCCTTCTACAGCCCCTGAACATGCGCCTTCACCCGAGCCGGATGTATAGCATCAGCCAACTCACGTAATTCGCTCACCCGGCCAGACGTTTGTGACGTCGCCATTGCTTATTCCTTTACGCAGGACGGTGATTCTGCTACCGCATATGACATGCCTCAAACAGTTCGCACGATGACTTCGCTTATCCCTGGCACCAATAGCGCCTTCCCATAGAGATGCTGGATCATCTGTTTACCATGAATATACGCGAGCGGATTACCGGGCTATCGCAACGAATAGTAGCGAGGATGTCATTGAGCTCACGTTCAAACCAGTAAAATCAGGTCCGGTTTGATGATTCAATCTATTAGTTTATTATTTTTTTTCGCTCTAAATACTCATACAGTGGAACAAACACATCTACCACCTGCTCCATGATTGGCACACTTCTACTCCCACGATATATTCTGATCGCTAAATTATCCTTCTTTACCGGGCGCGGCGAAACAGCACTGTCGGACTTCTTAGAAGCACTCGAAGAATCAATCCCCGCGCCAGATATTTGCATAAGATAGGATTTCAGTGGAACCTGATTTGGTTGTTCACCAATTTCCACCGGCTCAGGAAGTACATTTCTAATGTAAGAAAATTCAATCTTTGAAACAATCTTTATAGCTTTCCCATCAGAATCTTTTGCAGTTTCATATCCCGACTTACCAAAACTATAAAAATTAAAAACTAAATAATATAGGTATTTATAAAGAGCTGCTTCATCGACATCTAATTTAGCCCCTGAAAGATCTAGCAACTCATCAAAAGAATTTGCTTGATATGCTAGCCCCGGATGCGCGTAAAATGCGTTCCCACATACGATGACAGGCTTGCCGAAAGCCAAAGCCAACAACCCCACTCCTGAGTTAATCACCACCACCCTATCGGCGAGTTCGATAAGATCGTGAACATGAGTATCATCTGGAACAAATAGCACACCTTCAATATCCGGTTGCTCAGATTCCAATGGGTGCCGCTTCACTAGTATCACAACCTCTGCTGGGTTTATATGTTTAGCCAAACCTCCAATCCACTGGTTAAACTGCTCTGTGGATTCCACGGGACCGGCAAAAATTCTTGTAGCGGTATCATTCGGTCTTTGAAGAGCTACAATTATTACTTCCCTTTCACCTAAACTAAAACAGCTTCGCCAATACTCACTAGAACGACGGATCCCATTGTGTTCCAAAGTATTATCAGAATCACGAAAATTATCGAGCCAAACCTTAATCTTTGATTCCTTTGTAGAATCGAGAGGCTTATTCCATAAAGATTCACTATAGCTGTCGCTATCTCCTAAAAACCCCCCTCTATCAAAGAACCAACTATCAGGAAGCGCCCCCCTATCAAAAACTATGAAAGGTATCTTATTCTTTTTGACAGCCGCATAAAGTTCCTGGCGATGCGGATTTCCGTATGGATTCAAAAAGAATACTTGAGTAAATCCCCTTTTCTGGATCACAGAGAGCAAATCTTCAGCTGTTTCAAACCATCTCTCTGGAAACCAGTCATACACCCCAAGTGCTGGCAATACTTGACGGATCGCCTTTGCTGGCTTTGAATGTGGATCAACCATAACTAGAGTTTTATGACTAGATCGTGGGTCACTCAATGGTGCCAATTGGCAACCACCTGCATCCGTTTCCTTCATCCTCCGCTGTAATAGTTTAAAATTATTCTGTGAACGCCTATAGGATTTATCCGTCGCCTCCCTACGGGGATGTTCCAAGTGGACCATCGAAATCCCACGCATAAATACATCCGCGCCATACAAGGCAAAAAAGGACCTAAAACCCTCATACCTGCCATCAAACTGAGTAATATTCTCGTAATATTTCTTCGGCCGGCCGGAACGAGGGGTTTCGCGTGCAACACGGTGATAGAACTCAAAGTCCTCAGCACCATGGCCTACAAAACTTGGATCATGACCCCCAGTCGTAAGATAATAATACCTATTCATCACGGTTGCGGAACTACCCAAGGCTACATGTTTAACGTACTGCCTACGCCCCTTAAGCGCATAATCATGTATAGATTGATCTACGTGATAGCCATTACCACTCTCATACCCATCCAAATATAATTCTGTGCCATGTATAGTTAGGAAAATAGTTGGCACACACAGAAAATCATATCCCCTTTTATCGAATTTTCTCCTTTCGACCTCTTCAAAGAGACGATGATATGTTTTTTTGCTGCAAAGAAAATCAATATCATGGAACATGATAATATCTGTAGTCGACTGCTGCGCACCTATATCCCGCGCACGACCTATACTAAACGGAAGACCCTCAGAATCTACTCGATAAATGTCGACATGATCGAAATTTTCCGCGATATCTGATAATTCATAGCTACGCTCCGATACGGTACCATAATCAATTATTAACACCTTGAAATAATCTTTTGGTATAGATTGAACTATACGGGTAATCCGTCTTGTTTCATCATACAATCTCTCAACAGATAATCGGACCGGAATCACTGCAGTTATCATACATACATCCTATTCGCTTCTTGAATATACAACGACTGCACCAACAGAATAATCAGGGTCATAGTAAAGTCCTTCTCCACGAAGATCCATCGCCATCGTATCTATACCCCTCAACCCTATTGACCCCTTATGCACCTCTAGCAATACTGTCCTCACGCAGCTCAAATCAACACGGTTAAAAAGATCGACTTCGCCACCCTCAATATCGCAAATAATTATCGTTGGCTTGAAATCATCAATTAATTCTTGAACATCAAGAATAGGAACACTTATGCAAGAAATATAACCTGCCTTAGGCTCCAAAGAAGCCCCCCAAAAGTTTTCCGTAATATAAAAAGACACCACATTATCCTTTACCTCACCTAGTTTGCGACGCCCTATTCGTGATAGCGCAACTCCATTTATAACTTTAGATTTTACCCTATTCAGCACATGTGTAGACCTAATAACTTCTATAAGCTTAGGATTCGCTTCAACAGCAACACATTCTTCGAGTTTGCAGTGAGCAGCTGCAAGCGCTGAAAGATATCCCACACCAGCACCGAACTCCAAAAGCCGATCACCATCTCGAAATATACGTGGAATTTGCCTGGCCTCTAAATGTTCATATTTACCTGAGTCAAAGGCTTTCTTTATCGTCGACGTTAACATTTCATTCGGAATGTCAAGCTTCACCCCCTGAATGTTATACGTTGCTATATCATTCATTCCTAGCTCCCCTATCTACCAAGTTCTACATGACTGTAAAGGAGCCTCTTAATATGCTCCCGCGTTCTTTGATCAACCCATACCAGTGCTTACATCAGGTGGATACGCAACGTCACCGACAATGGGTAAGGCGGCTAACTGCCTGTCTTGCGATAGAATGATTTGATCCGGTTTCCCAGGCATTTCCACGGAATGAGCTGATCTATCACGGCAAGGAATTTTTCCCGGCGTGGTTGCTTGCACTTGGTGCGGTATTCTGCATCCAAAAAGCTCATCTGACCCATGGCTGCCCGCTGTCGAAAAAGATGCGTATTGTCGTTCATGCAAGGACTTTCTCAGAGCCTCACTAGTCCTGATGGTCCTTTACGATAAGAACTATCATATGAGTAATTAGCGCCAAAAATATGGCTATTATTGTAAAAACTGTTGAATTGTAGGCCCGTCGTGGCTCTAGAGGATATTCGGGCAAGGTAGGGGTCTGCAAAACCGACACTTGTTTCAATTGCCGCGCAGCATCAATTCTAGTGTTCTGTAGTGCAGCCAAGGCACCTGAATAACTTTCCTGCGCGAAACTGCAGCTTGAGTTCCAAAGTCTGGTAATCGGCTGACTTTACGTTCAAAGCATTCCCAGACTGTTCAGCCATTCGGCTCTGCTCATGCGCAATCTGAGTTTCCAAGGCCTTAATTTCGCTATCCACACGCTTAACTTCCGGCGAGTCTGCGCTTTGAAAACTGACAAGCACTGACTTTCTTGCCTTGAGAATTGCACACTGTCCTTCGAGTTCTGCGACCAAAACGCCAATCGCTTCAACAGTACCGACCGGGGAAACGAGCCCATACTGGTTTTGGTAGTCAATAAGGGCTTTCTTGGCTGACTGATAATTTTTTACTCAGTTCATCGACCTGTTTCTCCAAAAAACGGACCTGCTCATCAGCGAGGCGATAACCAAGTTCGTTCATGTAGGACTCCCCGGTTGTAATGAGAAGCTTGTTAATCCGCTGAGCTACATCAGGAGAAAATGCCTGTATCTTGATTCGCAACACCTGCGAATAGTCATCCAGTTCTACGGAGATCACTGATTGGTAGTATTCGTGCAGTTCTTCCAGGGGAACTTGATCGGATGACAATCTGGAGAACCAGTCGATTTTACTGTTCGAGTAATGCTCTCTAAAACCCACAGCGTCGTTGACGTTCTGCATCATATCGACGGATAACAGATAGTCGCGCAACAACAGCATATCACCAGACTTGTTGGTGCCCGCTCCACCGAACAGTGATCCGAAACCCATCTCCGGTGGAGCAATCTGAGGGCTCTCAAGCACAACGTTGCTCTCAGACACATACCGATCACTTGCTATAAAGACCCAGTAAGAGACAACGATAATGATCGAAACGAAGCAAATCGCCCAATGAGGATAACGTCTCGCAAACGCGAGTAATTGTGCACTACTTCTTGCCATTCGTCTTCGCTTGATCCGTTAACTCGTGGTACGCATTGATGGCATTTTTAATGTCGTTGTACCAGGTCGAGCTTCCTTGTGTAAGCAGTACGCCGGCTTGGCACAAGTCTTTCAATATGCCTTCCTGGTGGGAGACGATGATCAGGCTGGATCGGCCGACCCGATCACGAAAGGCCTTTTCCGCTTTGCGCTTGAAGACTCGATCGCCCACAGCCGTAGCCTCGTCAGATAGATAAACCTCAAAATCGAAGGCCAGCGACAAACCAAAGTTGAGGCGACTACGCATGCCGCTCGAATAAGTTCGTACTGGCTTGTCGAAGGCATCGCCGATTTCGGAAAAATCCTCGACATACTCAATGAGGTGGGCTATTTCTTCCTCATCCGCACCATGCACCCTGGCAACGAATTTGACATTCTGGCGACCGGTCATTTTCCCCTGCAAACCGCCACCCAAACCGATCGGCCAGGAAACGCTACAGTTTCGTGTGATTTTACCCTTGTCGGGCGAATCCATTCCTGCGATCAGACGAAGTAGCGTAGACTTTCCAGCGCCATTGCCACCCAGAATGCCCACGCTCACGTTCGTGGGAAAATCGATATTGATATCTTTTAGCACCCAATTATGGCTAAAGTGATCTCGGTACCGCTTGTAAAGATTTCTGACGCGAATCACGATGCTGCCAACCTATATTTGTAACGAATGTGCAGCATCAACCCCATCAACACCCACCCCAGTATCCAGAACCACATATAAACGACATCGGCTTCCGGTATCACACGATAACTGTCGAAAAATGCCCCTCGCAGCAACTCTAGGCCATGGGCAATGGGATTTATCATAAGCAACTGTCGGAAATTGTCGGGCAGGTGGCTGATCGGGAAGATCGCACCGGAGATCAGTAACAATGGAAATGACAAAATTCTAGTAATCCAGCCAATTTCCTGAATTATCGTGGACAAAGCGGATACAACAAGCCCGGCGCCTACCCCAAGCATCCACAATGAAAACCAGAGAAACATGGCCAGCATGGGTTTATCAGGGAGCAGATCCAATCCCTGTAAAAGACTCCCCAAAATAAAGAGCAATAATACGAATGTCTTCAGAACCCCTTCGACATAGAAACGCACCAGTACCGGGTCTATGGGTTTAACCTGCCGATAGGCAAACAACGCCCTGTTGCTGTCTATCGCACCAAGCGAGCGCATCAAGTTCTCACGGAACAGGAAGAATCCCAACAACCCGACCACCAACCATGGCACCTGCTCGACGCCGTTAAAGCTGATATGCGCACCCACAATGGCCCGAACACCGACCATTATGATAATCAGCGCAACCGGTTCGAACAACATCCAGAACCATGACAAACGTTCGCCTGCTACTCGAACAATCGTTTCGCGCATGAAGATAGCGTGCCAAACTGCCAGTGTTACCTGCCACGAATTTCGCGCTTTCATAGTTCAGCGAATCTCAACCCCAAAAGATTACAGGTTCAAAGCGACACTAGTCGCAATCGCAATCTGGTAAAGTATCTGGGTTATGCTCGTTGCAAGCGACAGATTCTTGGTTGGCGCCTTGGGGAGCACCAGGATCTCATCACCCGGTCGCAAGGCCACAGCATTTTCCTCACGCACCTCGCCGTTGCGGCGTACAATGAGAATCTTGTCATCGTCGGCTTGTTTAGTGAATCCACCGGAACCATCGATGTAATCACGTACCGACATGCCTTGCTGGAACACTGCGGCTTGGGGAACCAGCACTTCCCCACTGATCAGAATCGAATCATTGATTTCGGGCAGAGTGATCACATCGCCATCCTGCAGACGAATATCGGCAATCCCCGAATCCTTGGCTACTACCAGACGGCCATTGGGTTCGATACGGGAAGCTTTGGCCACAAACTCCCGAATCAGTTGCGCTTCCTTTACTCGAATCGCAGACTCTTCCGGGGTCGCCGAGCTCGCTCCCAAGTAGCTGCTCTCGAGGCGCTGCAAGCTGTCGGTCAAGGCCTTCTTCTGGCGCTCAGCAACACTGACCCGGCGGATCGATACGCTTGCCGTATCAGTGAGCTCCTCCGGAACTGAAACAACAGACAACAATTCTGTCAGCCGTACATCCTTGGGCAGGGTGTAGCGCGAGGGCCCATAGAAGCTTCCCTCCAACTGCACGACGATCGTCTGCTCATACCAATCGGCACTGAAAAAGACATCGTCGCCATCACGCAGGCGTTGCTCGGCAAATTCGGACATTGTCCGGTAGGTCGAAAAGGGTCCCTCGTCACGACCACCGCGCAGCAACACGTACGATACATTGGGCTGCAGCCGCGCCATCTTCAATAACGCCGCACCGTAGAGTTCATTGGACAGAAGCTCGTAACTATAGGCACGCAAGACATCACCGGCAACCTGAACAGCAGCGCCGCGCGGACCAACCACGATCGTATCGCCATCGCGAAACTGCAGTTCTTTCAAGGTACCTTTGGTTAGAAAGTCGTAAAGATCAACCTGGGCTATCTCGCTACCAGAGCGCTTGATACTGATCTTTCGATAGCTGCCCAACGCATTATCAATGCCACCGGCCTGAGCCAGGAAATACAGCACCGAACCATCAGGTGTTCCCGCGTAATGACCGGGTTTATTGACATAACCGGAGACAAATACGGCTACGGGCTGAACGCCCTGGAGATTTGTGTACACGCTGACGTTTTCAGGATACACGGTACGCACGGCCTCACGCACACGGCCACTCAGTTCTGCATTGGTCAGTCCCTGCACTTTTACCGGTCCAATGGCGGGAATAAAGATATTGCCCTTAGCGTCAACTGGCTGGATGCGTTCCAGTTCCACCGCGCCCCAGATCCGCAGGGTAATCTGATCACCCGGTACCACACGGTAATCGGGGCTCAACCCGTCTGCCCTGACCCCGGCAAAACCTTTGCCACTGAACAACTCGCTACCGAAGGGCTGGATAATGTTGTCCTGACTCTCAGAGTCGGCACCTGGCGGTATCTCTCCGTATCCTCCGGTTCGCCAATCGGTACGTCCCGGCTCTTCGTTAACCGGCTGTTGCAACTGCTCGGCCTGTTGATCGATCGTCAGATCACCTGCGCTCTCCAGGCCCGCCAATGCAGCTACAACCTGCGTAGCCGAAACAAGGCCGAGTGCGAGAACAACACACTGTATTGTAAGTCTGAAGAGAAAGCTCATCGAATCATTCTATCCTGATCACTCATTATTTGCCTTAATAGAGCGGCACAACAAGACGCCGTGTATACCACTGCCCACCGGACTCCTGACAGGCCAACAAGGCCTGTTCGCCCTGAGCACCGCTCACGAAAATTCTACGGCAATACTCACCGATCGCAGAAAAATAGACCGGTTCAGCCTTTATCAGCACCCCGCCACCCCATGGACTCGCGGCAAATTCACGAGTTGCCGCTTCTCGATGGTCATTCAGAAATCGGGACAAATCCTCAGGCATGGCAGAAGCATCCCCTTGATCACTATGATCCTGGCTAACCGGCAGATACGCACATCCGTAGACGAGCATAAGACTCAGAATGACCGTAAAACGTACCAGCACTCGATTCAGCATCTGATCTGAAAGAAAACCCATCTGAAATTCTCGATAAACGAAAGTTGGGGCTGATTATACATGCGGCCCCTCCCGGAAACACTGCGGCCGGGCATCCCGAGCCGCGCGAAGAAGTTTCAACTGTCGGCCAAAGTCAATGCCTCGATAGTAGCGCGTGCCTGCTCCTCCTTATGCTGAGTGCTCAAGAAAAAACGCAATCGTGCCTCCTTTTCCTCAACGGCGGGATATATGATCGGCTGCACATTGATTCCACGTTCGAACATTCGGTTGGAAAGCTTCGTCGCTTTCAGCGAACTACCAGTGATAACCGGCACGATGGCATACCCCAGCGAGTGACCTGTATCGAGACCTGCCTCTCTGGCTTTTTGCAGAAAGTCCTGCGATTGCTCACGAAGACGTTGTACCCGGCCGGGTTCCTTTTGCATCAGGCGTAATGCCTCCAAAGAAGCCGCTGCCAGCACGGGAGAGATTCCAACACTGTATACGAAACCCGGGGCTGCGTACTTAAGGTGCTCGACCAGGGCCCGCTCGCCTGCTATGTAGCCGCCGCTCCCGGCCAGCGTCTTGCTCAGCGTCCCCATCCAGATATCGACATCTTTACCATGCACATCAAAATGCTCATGGATACCCCGGCCATTATTGCCCAGGACACCAAGCGAGTGCGCTTCATCGACCATCAGGAATACCTTGTGACGACGCTTTATATCGATCAACGCAGGCAGATCAGGTATATCGCCATCCATGCTGTAATGGCCTTCGACCACGACCAGAACACGTTCGAACTGGCCGCGTATATCGGCGAGAATCTGATCCAGCATCCGATGGTTGTTGTGCGGAAATGAACGGCGCGCACTGCCGGAAAGCTTGATTCCCTCGATCACGCTGTTGTGTATCAGACTGTCATGGATGATCAGGTCCTTGGGACCGAACAGGTACCCGATCGTACTGACGTTGGTCGCATGACCGCTGACAAATACGATGCAGTCTTCCACACCATAGTTGTCAGCCAAGGTCTCTTCCAGTTCGCGCTGCACACCGCGCTCACCGGCGACCAGGCGACTGGCCGAAGCGGATGTCCCGTAACGGTCTATAGCCTCTTTCGCTGCCTTGTTGACTGCAGGGTGTCCAGCCAGGCCCAGGTAGTTGTAACTGGAGAAGTTGATGTACTCGCGACCGCCAATGCGAGTGGTGGCTCCGGCAACCCCATCATGAGTTATGAAAAAGGGGTTGGCCAGCTTAATGCGGTCCGCCGCCATCTTCGAGACCAGAATTTTTTCATAGCCCGGATGACGGTCAAAACGACAGAAGGCATCCGGCACCGAGGCATGCCTGGACGTGCGAGAAGCCGGCAATGAATCACCCGATTCGACACCCTTGCCTTTCTTCCCGAGAAAATGCTCGATCAATTGCGCTTTGGCGGCATGACCCAAACTCAGTTTACTCATATGATCAGGCTGGCACCCTTCCGTGCAAGCGCCTCTGCATCCTCGACGAGACTCTCGACCTCCTCTTGGCTCATTGCGGCCTCTCCGTGTTGCCGCAACATCCCCTCAACCATATCGGCGGCATTGACAACGTCCTGTGCAATCTTCTCTGCACCGAGCAACTTCTCCACAATGCGCGTGGTAACGCGCGCGGCACTGGGTGAATCGTTGAGCATCATAGCCGGCAATTGTATGCCAAAACGCTGCTCCAGCCCAAGCGCAAGCTCTACAGCCATCAGGGAATCCATACCGAAGTCGTGGAGGGATCGATTGACATCCACGCGGTCTGCACCGATACACAGGGTTTGTGCAATCTCCTGCACAACCAGATCACTTACCAGCCCGGTGACTTCCTCCACCGACTTGCCGGCGATCAGTGCCTTGAAATCGATACTGTCCTCAATTTGCCCTTTGCCCTTGAGGGTTCGATTAAGCATCGCAAAACGTGCACTGGATGACGAAGGCAGCAACCGGGAAAGCGTGTTCCAGTCAAAATTGGCAAGCGACACCACCCCCTCATTACGGGCCAATACGGATCCAAGCTCCGCCAGGGCCTCATCCGCTGCCAGCGGCGCCTTACCCAAACGCTGTTCCAGGCTGCCCATGACCGCGGCATTGCGCGTCAGGTAGCCCGTGTCACCAATCGGTCCCCAACCGATACTTACCGCCGGCAAGCCCATATGGCGACGAAGTTTCGCAAGCCCCTCCAACCCGGCATTCGCCGCAACGTAATTCCCCTGCCCGGGGTTGCCGATGCTGGTGGTGATCGATGAGTACATGACGAAATAATCAAGCGGTATATCCAGCGTCAGTTTGTGCAGGTTCCAGGCACCAACCAGCTTCGGTTGCAACACCGCCACCATGCTGTCTGCATCCAGGTTGGCGATCAGTCGATCGTCGATCACCATCGCGGCATGCAGCACTCCCGTGAGCGGCGGCATGGAATCACGCACGTGCTTGATTACAACCTTAAGCTCCTTGGCATCGGTGATGTCACAAGCCATCGCCTCTACCCTGACACCCTGGGCCTCGAGTTCCTCGATTGCCTCGCCCGCACCAGGAGTGTAGATACCGCGCCGTCCCAACAACACCAGATTTCCAACACCCTGAGCAGCCAGCCACCTGGCCGACTGGAGGCCAAATCCGGCCAGCCCGCCGCTGATCAGCCAGGTACTGTCCTTCTCGAACGAGGTCTCGGCCGCCTCGATTAGCGATTCCTGCAAGGCAGGACGCGCGTCCGCCAGCGACACCACCACCTTACCAATATGCCGCGCCTGTTGCATGAAGCGGAAGGCGTCGACCACCCTTTCGGCGCTGAATACCCGGTAAGGCAGGGGCGCAAGGGCACCTTCACGGAACAACGCCATGACCTCACGGAACAAACGTGCCGCTAGTTGCGGACGCCCGGTCAAGAGTTGATCAGCATCGATGCCAAAGTAGCTGATGTTGTCCTTGAATGGCCGCAGGCCAATGGGCGTATTCTCGATAAAATCACGTTTCCCCAGCTCGAGAAAACGTCCGAACGGCTTGAGCACCCGCAGGTTGCGACGGATGGCCTCGCCCGCCAGGGAATTAAGGACCACATCCACACCTTCGTCATCGGTGATGGCCAGGATGTCGTCGGCAAACGCCAGGCTGCGCGAATCAAGAACATGATCTGCGCCCAACAGGTGGACGAAATCACGTTTCTCGTCATTACCGGCCGTGGCAAAGACCTCCGCACCCAAATGACGCGCCAACTGAATCGCGGCAATACCGACGCCACCGGCCGCACCGTGAATCAGCACCCGTTCACCCGGCTGCAAATCCGCCAGATGCTTGAGCGCGTAGAAAACGGTAAAGAAAACCGTCGGCACAGTAGCCGCCGCCTCGAATTCCCATTCAGCAGGCATCGATGCCAGGGCATCGGCGCGTGTAACCACATGACTTGAAAAACACGAGGCACCGAATCCCATCACCGGGTCACCGGGTTGAAACTCCTGTACCCGCGCTCCGATACGGCTAACCACCCCGGCAAATTCCAGACCCAGATTGGCTCCTGCAAATCCGTTTTCCACCGCCTCGTCCGGGAGCAGCCCCATCAGATACATCACGTCACGGAAGTTGAGCCCGGTCGCCATGGCACGCACCTCGACCTCATACTCATCCAGCGCTCGCTCCTGCGAGGGCAACCAGAGCAGGTTGCGTAATTGGCCGGGAACCTTGAAGTCGAGACGGAAGCGCGTTTTATCCTCGGCTGTCTGCCCGGCAGGTACGGCGGACTCGTGCAAACTCAGGCTGTAGCGGGCATGCTTTCCCAGAACTACCTCATTCACCCCATCCGGCCGCAACAACTCGTTCTGAATGCGCCTCGGCACGTCTGCCGCGTTCGGATCACAAGCGAGGTCGATGAGGGTGCATTCCAGTGCAGGGTACTCGTTCATCACCACCCTGCCAAAGCCCCACAATGCGGATTGCACGGGATTGCCGGCCTGCTCCGCGGGCAGCCCGGTTCCCAGAGCGCCACCATGGGTCACAACCCAAAGCCGCGGCAGATTGTCGGGTTCAGTGAGCAGGCGCTGCACGATGGCCAGCGTATCAGACAGGATCGTCGGGGCCGCCTCGGCGCCACGTCCCCAGCCGATCATCAGCACCACATGGTCGATATCCTCGACCGGCACAGCCTGCCCAGTGTCGGTGACGATGACCTCCTGTCCTTGGGACTCGAGCTGGATACCTACATGTTCGGCCATACGCGATGCGGCCTCGTCGGTAAGCAAAACCCATTTCGCCATATCCGTGTCCGGAAGTGCCGTCACTTCGTCCTCCGGACATCGTGCGAGCAGCAGGTAGGCGCCCTCGGCCAGCCCTTCGGAGGCCGGTTCGGAAAAATTGCCGATGTCTTCAAAACCCTCTTCTTGCAGCGCCTGTTTCCAGGCAGCCGGAGAATGCAGAGAGGAAACCGGCAGCCCGAATTCGGCAACATCGGCGGCAGCATCGCCATGCCACCAGCCGGGATCAATACCTTCCACAAATTGAGCGCTCCAATCCTGGTAGCGCTCAGCGGCCAGCAACAGGCCTCCACCGGCGAGCAAGCGACGCACCCTCGTCAAAACCGCGTGTGGCTTATCTGCGCGATGCAGGACATGTCGCAGGATCACCACGTCGTAGCACTTCGGCAACTGTTCATCACACTCCAGCTGCCACTCGACCATATCCAGCGTGGCAACGTGAATATTGGTGTCATCCTGATACTCGGTCCGCTGCCGCTGGTACTGCGCCTCGTCGGCGGTCGCCAGCACATAGTCAAGCCGGTCACGCGGCAGCATATGTACCACCTCGCGGGGCAATTCGCTTGAGCCAAGGACGATTTCGAGTATCCGTAGGCGCCGATGCGCTGGCCAGTCAGCAGCCAGGTAACGGAGCGTTTTCTTGATGGCCTGCCGAATCCCGCTGTAGGCGGGATCGTCCTCGTACAGCATCTCCGCGGCCGGCGATTGTTGTAAAGTCCGAGAGAACTGCTCGTCGTCGATTTCCCCAAGTAGCAGATCCGGCAGGTGCCGACCCACTCGCCCGATCAGGGTCAACTGCGGCAGACAATCCGGCGCGTCACACAGCAAGGCCTGCCAGATCTCCTCAGCCCCAGGCAATTCGGTCTCGCCCGTCAGGCGTGGTGAGCCATTGTCGTCCACCAACCTCCCTTCCTTCTCCATCACGCCGCACAGCCAGCGTTTATAAGGCGAGCGCGATTGCGTGAAATCCTGCAGCACTCCTGAACCCCTGCGCTGCACCAAAGTCTCGAACGCCTCGTATATGAAGGAAAGCGTAAGCGCTTCAAACAAGGGGAGCGTTTCCTTAAACCAGCGCTCTCTGCGGGCGTCATCTTCCGCCGACGTTGCTCGCAGCATTTCCAGCAATGCCTGCTGGGACGGCAGCTGAATTTGCTGAGTATCCGCTGCATGCGGCTCCAGCCAGGGGGATACCTGCCAGGACGCAACCTTGTTGTGCGCCTGTTGTTGTAAGGGTGCAGCACGGAACCGGCAGGCCGAGACTACGGCAACCAGTTCCCCTTCTGCATCAAACAGTTCGAAATCTGCGAGTACCGAGCGTGCACCGAACCGATTCACCCGAAGTCTAAATCCAACCACGTCGGCCTGTTGCAGCAACTCCAGACGTCCAGCCTTGACCGGCAACAGGGCAATTCCCTGCCCCCCTTCTATCTCCGGCTGGAAAAAATCGACCAACGATTGGTAACACACATCCAGCACTGCCGGGTGAAGCAGGTACCCCCCAGTCCCTTCGTGGCCAGATACAAAGGAAACCTCCGCCTCGAGGTTGCGGTCAGCCACCCGTGCCGATACCAGCCCCCTGAATGCATCGCCATAATCCAGCCCCAGGGTGGCTGCCAGACGATAGTGTGTATCGCCCTGGACGAGTCGTGCTGTGGCGGGAGGGGCTGATATGCGAGCGGTAGGCAGGCGATCACTCGTCTCGATTATCCGACCGGCGGCATGCAATCTCCAGGCGTCGTCGGACAAGCGCTGGCGGCTGGTGATCTGAAAACTCCCGTCGCGCTCGTTGACAATGAGGCGTAAAGTGCGCGCGTGATCCCCATCGAACACCATCGGTGCAACAATATCGAGTTCTTCAATTGCCAAATGTTGGCCACCCAGCCATTCACGCGCCGCAGCCAAGGCCATTTCGGCATAAGCTGCCCCGGGGAAAACGATTGCACCACCAACCTTGTGATCGGCCAACCAGGGAAGAATTTCGGGGTCGAGCGTGTTTTCCCAACCCAGCGTCACACCATGCAGGCGCCATCCCAGCAGTGGATGCACGCGACGCCGCTGAATGACACCGACGCTCTCGGTTGTCGTGGGATGCCAAAAACGCTCCTTCTGCCATGGGTAATTCGGCAGGCGTACACGACGCCCCCGAAAGGGAAAAAACACGTCGTAGTTTGGCTGATCACTGAGCAGCTGGATACGTAGAGCCGCCTCTCGAATCCGATCAGGTCCATCGTCATCACGCCGCAGCGTGGCCAGTATACGTGCCTCGGATCCTGCATCAGCAACGCACTCGGACATGTAACGCTGAAGAATCGCGTGTGGCCCGATTTCCACAAATGTACGGCAGCCAAGTTGCTGGAGACGCGCCATTGCATCGGCGAAAAGGACCGGCTGGCGCACATTGTCCCACCAATATTCCGCGCCCAGTGATTCGCCCTCTATAACATCCCCGTTGACTGTCGATACAAAGTACACCGACTTCGTCGGTCCGGGCGCCAGGCCCTGCAGACTCTCTATCAGGCGAGGCTGGATTACATCCATCTGCCGGCTGTGGAATGCGTAGTCAAGATCCAACAGAGTGAAGAATACGTCCTCCGGCGCCAGATGCCGCTCGATCCGCTGCAGACACTCCAGACTGCCAGCCACAGTAATGTTATTTGGGCTGTTGACTCCTGCAATCTCTACATCCAGGTCGTCACCCAGCTGCGAAATCAGTTCGCGCATTGCAGCCTCAGACATACCGACCGCCGCCATGCGTCCGGCACCACGGGTCTCACCTTGGGCCTTGCTGCGCGCACAGATTACGCGAATCGCTTGTGTGAGATCGAAGACGCCTGCAGCCCAGGCCGCCGTCACCTCGCCGACACTATGCCCGACGACCGCTACCGGTTCACAACCCTGGTCTTTGAGCAGCAGCGTAACCGCCACCTGGACGGCGAACAACAGCGGTTGCGCCACCATCGTGTCATTCAGGCGCGCTTCGTCCGCTACAGCCTGAAGTTCCGCAATCACCGAGAAGCCGGCGATCGAGGCGACCGCTTCATCGATCCCGTTAATGATCTCGCCGAAACGCGGACTCTCCGCCAACAATACGCGTCCCATGCCAAGCCACTGGGAACCATTACCCGAATACACGAATGCAGTACCGCCCTGCTGCGCAAGGCGGTCTTCGGTTACCACGCCGCCCGGCATGTTGCCATTGGCAAAATCTTCAAGCAGTTGCGTAACCTCGGCGGGGGTTGGCGCCACAAGTGCCAGGCGATTCTCCAGGCGCTCGCGGTGAAATACGGCGGCATAAGCGATATCATAAAACTCTCTTGCAGATGCCTCACGCAACAAACCAGCATACTGGCCAGCCATAGCTCTCAGCGCGCTACCGGAGCGTGCCGACAAGAACAGCGGCGGTGGGGACAGTTTCTCCGGCACAACTTCATCCCCGACATCCACTGCCGGCTGGGCTTGAACCAGGATGTGTGCGTTGGCACCGCCGAAGCCAAAGGAGTTGACCCCCCCCACCAACGGCCTCGCATCGTCTCTCTCGAGCGAGTGGTAGCTGGTAACCAATTCGAGATTCAGCCCCTTGAAATCGATATGTGGATTTGGATCTTTCAGGTGCAGGGAAGGTGGCAGGGCACGGTTTTTCAACACCAACAAGGTCTTAACCAAACCGGCCATACCTGACGCCGGCTCCAGATGCCCAAGGTTGGCCTTGACCGAGCTGATCGGCAGTGGCTTGTTCCGCTCGGTACCATAGACCTCGCCGATTGCCGCAGTCTCGATTGGATCTCCCACCGCAGTACCGGTACCATGCGCTTCGACAAAATCGATGTCAGCGGCATCCAGACCACTGCGCGCGAGCACCTTGCTCATCAACTCCGCCTGGCCTTCGGAGCTGGGGATGGTAATGCTGGTTTTCCGCCCACCGTCCGTATTGACACCACTGGCAAGTATCAAACCCTGCACCGCATCCCCGTCCTCCAGCGCCTTGCTCAAAGGTTTGAGCAATAGCACGGCACCACCCTCGGCTCGAACATAACCATCACCAGAGGCATCGAAGGCCTTGCAGCGTCCGTCAGCCGATAACATCGATGCCTTGGTGAATCCGACAAAGGGATAAGGGTTCAACAATAAATTTACGCCCCCGGCGATCGCCATCGCGGACTCCCCGCTGCGCAGGCAATTGCAGGCGTGATGCAATGCCACCAAAGACGATGAGCAAGCCGTATCGACGGCCAGTGAGGGCCCTCTCAGGTCGTATACATAGGAAAGTCGGTTTGCCGCAATGCTCAGGGTATTACCGGTCATCAGGTGCGACGAAAAACCGGCGAAGTCATCAAGCCCCCGAGTGCCGTAATCGAGCCCGGAAATACCAATATAGACCGCGCAGTCCGAGCCTGCCAGGGAGGAAGGTGGTCTTCCCGCGTTTTCCATCGCCTCCCAGGACAACTCGAGCAACAGCCTTTGTTGGGGGTCCAGCCAAGCAGCCTCACGAGGGGATATGCTGAAAAAGGCTGCATCAAATTCATCGATTCGCGAAAGCACTCCGGCAGAGAAGGTAATGCTGCATCCAGGTTCGCTCCGCTTTGGATGTTCGAACTCATCTACCGCCCAGCGATCATCAGGGATACGCTTGACCAGGTCTTCGCCATCCACCAGCGCCTGCCAAAACTGGTCTTCATCGCTGATGTCACCCGGAAAACGGAAGGCCAGCCCAACAATAGCTATTGGATCGCTGGATAAAAAAGGAGTGTTGGCTTCGACTTGACTGTCTGAACGTTCCTGAGTCTGCTTATCCGCAGCTACCTGTCTGCCATGCAATCGATCTCGCATCCCTGCCCCTTTCAACAGCAACTCTCGTAAAGTTTCATGAAGGATGTATTAACGAAGTCTAAAGTTCAACAACGTATACAGGAAAAAGACGGCCAGTAACATGGAATTACACTCAGCAAATTCGGATTAATAGATTTGTACTATTTTTGGCTTTAAACGAAGAAAAGTCGGTATAGGTTGGAACCCTTGTATCTGACTATCCAGGATTTGTCGATCCCAGACAGCCAAGAATAGGAATTCAAGAGAGTGGTCGTCTATGGGACTGTTGAGACTTCATGGGGTAAGGGGCCCATTAGCGCCCCTGTAACATATTGATATTTGGCGCGCCCGAAGAGATTACTCGGGGCTGCGCCCCTCGCCCCTGCGGAGCGCCGGCAGAGCCGGCGTTCTTCGCCGCTGCGCGGCTTGTCGAACGCCCGACCGCCTGGTTCGTAGTTATCGCCAGGGGGCGTAACCATTTGTATTTTAAGCAACTCAGGCGTGGTCGCCCGTTGCATTCTGTACTACCACGCACCACTGCGCTGGACTGATCCCGGCAAAAGTCCGGCAGGGTATGGGTATAGGAAGCATAACCCACGTATCTCGCGAGAATCCACCCGGGAACCGGCCGCAGCCCACCTTGCCCGCCTCCCTCCCGGGCCGGCAGCCTGGCCATGTGAATCCATGAATACCTGCTTGCGCCTCGTCACACCCATCCGTCCGGCAGCGCACGCGGTGCCGGTAGCCGCAAACCCTCACGGACCGGCGCCGCTTGCTCCAGATGCGCCAGAATCTTGCCGATCACCGCCGGGTCCTCGATGCTGGCGATGATCTTCACCGCACCGCCGCAGGCCTGACAGGTCTCAACATCGACAAGGTGAATGATGCGCAGCATCAAGAGAGGGTGCCCTGGGGCATCCGGAATACGCGCTTGAAGCCCTGTGCCCAGGTCATCGCAGACCGGCGGGCCGCCGGCGTGTCCTCCTCTACCTCATCCGATGCCTTGCGGTTGGCACCCCGGCCCCGACCCGCCTTCGTGACCCAGGCCCGGTGTGGACTGTTCGGTGCGAACACCCCGTGGTAGCGGGTCAGATTCACCCGTGGCCGCGGCACCAGCGCCGCCAGGCGGGCCATGAAATCCAGCGGCTCGACAAAATCGCCGGGAGCGATTTTGAACAGCCGAAGGCTGGCCCGAAGGGCGGAGGGCAGGATGCCCGGAGTAACATGACGTGCGTGGTGCCGTCCCGGTAAGGCGTCTTGAGCTGGTAGCGCACAGTTCCCGAAGGCGTCAGTGACAGGCGCGGTTCGGCAATCGCCGGCCGGGTTACATAGCGGCACAAACGCTCCAGCTTCTGCCGCTCGCCGCGGGCGGTGGCCACCCCGGCATACAGCGAGAAACCGGCCACTTTCGCTACCCGGGCACTGGACTCTTCCAGGCTGCCCGCCGCCGGCAGGCTCTGCAGGCAGAAGGCCTTGCGCCCCTGCTGTGGCCCCACGGCAATACGGTAGGTAATCGAACTGCCCAGCACACCTTCCAGGCCGGTCTCGCCCGCCGGCTCCAGCGCAAGATAACTGGAATTTTCACCAGCAAGCTGGGCCCGATAGTTGAGCCATCTGCGCCAGTCGCTCCGCCATTCATTACAAATTTGTTATTCAGAAACCTGGGGAAATCATATTTAGTCTTTCCTGCGGACAAGTCCTATGCGCAGCTCAGCGCCCACGCGCCCTTCGTAGGGCAGTCGCAAGCCTCCAAGGGAACGACGAGAGAATTTCTGCGAGCTGATTATTTACCAACGTTAATTCTTCGTCTCGCTCGCTCACCACTTTCTCTAATGCTCCGCATCTTTCTTTCCATTGTGTGACTTCAATCTGGAGTCGCATCATTTCTTTTTTAGCCGCTCGGGACTCGTGCGTTAGAATTTCTTCTTCGGCTTTCGCATCTGCGGATTTGATGGAGAACCTATCCCTGATGAGCCGCTCTTTTTCGCTTAACACTTTTTGTAAAAGTTTCGCATTCTCACGCTCGCCTGCTAACCAGTCTGCCAACGCTCTGTCCAACGACGCCTCTGCTTTTGTTCGCTGTCCCCGCCGCCGCAATACTTTTGCATACTCTAATCGTGCCAGAATGTGAGTCGGATGCAGTCCTACTATTTGGCCTAACAACTCTTGGGCCCGCTTCAACTCCCCTTCCCGAGCATAAACCCCTGCGAGCTTCAACACCGCGGACTCATCATCTGGTGCCCGCTGCACTACAAACTTCAGCATTTGTTTCAGTCGTTTGTTATCATGCCATTGATCTGTCTGCATTTCCGTGCTCAGGAACTCGATAGCATCCTCATTCCTGTTCGTGAGGATGAGGCTGATTAAATAAATGAATGCCGCCGGGATTGTGGGATTCCACGGCGTGTTAACTGGCCTAACGGCTTCTCGAAACTCGGCAAAGATCATCTTGTATTGAGAGCTATCGAGAGCTTCCGTTCCTCTCAACCAGAACTGCGTAATATCGTACCTCCACCAATTGCGGATTATCCATTCTGCTGCCTCTTCCAAACCTTCAGCACGGAGCAGATCAATTACTCGCTTCTTCGCTCTTATAGAGTCAATCGCTATTTTCGCTGACACCTGTCGCCGCGTCATCGAACCAGTCGACTGCCGATAATGATAAACTACGTCAGGAATAAGAGTTACACGGCTAGCACAAACCAGGCATTGCGCCAGCATCACGAGATCCCCGCCCATAACCAGGTCTGCCGGGTATCGGATCCCTTGTTTATCTAGAAAGCACCGCTTATATAGATAAGAGCAGTGACTTCCAGGGATGCGCCTCAGCAAATCCGACTCATATATGTTTGTATTACGAATCGGCATATTGACGCACAAGCCCGAAGTCTTTCTGACTTTGCCGTCCTCCTGCATCATGGCGACACACCCTTTCACCATCTCGCTGCCATTATTGGAGGCCTCTGCATAAAGAACCGCTAAGGCATATTCCGGTATTGCGTCATCTGCATCTAGATAAAACAAGTACTCTCCCCGTGCCGCTTCAATACCTCCATTTCTAGCCACACCCTCGCCATGATTAACATCATTTTCAAGGATACGTATCCTGTCATCCGCTCTTGCATGCTTTCGGAGCACTTGAGAAGTCCCATCCGTCGAACCATCGTCAACGCAAATGATCTCGATCTCGCTCAGCGTCTGCTGCCTCGCCGACTTCAAACATGCACCCACATACCGCTCTACATTAAATGCCGGTATGATTATAGAAATCTTTGGAGTTAACATTTTTTTCCTCTTAATCCTGTACCGGTTTTCCAGCCATGCCATTTGCACTACTGCTGAACATCGAACGCCAAGGCGTACTGATCATAGAGAGGATATTGCTACTGCGGCAGACACTACACGCAGCATAATCTACCCTTGGGCAACTATGACTCGCAGGGCGCGCCGCCTTCCCAGCACCAGAGCGGCACAATTCGCACTACAAATTATTGAACCGTAAAAGTTATTTCGAAAACTCTTCAGTTTGAGTCAAGCTACGACGGCCGACTCTTACCGTTACTGATAACAAGCCTGTTCTTTCTTTGCCGGCGGGACGTCGCAGATCGGCTCCAGCAGCCGGCGGTGATTGAACCAGTCCACCCATTTCAGAGTAGCGTACTCGACCCCATCGATGTTGCGCCAAGCCCCCCACCGGCGGATATCCCCGGTTTTGAACAGGCTGATAATTGTCTCTACCTGGGCACTATCATACAAATCGCCGACACTGCGGACCGACGACTCGACACCGGCTCCGGCGAAGTGCTCGGTATAGTGGATCGACAGATAGTGAGCACCCCGGTCGCTGTGATGCACCATGCCCCCCGTCCATGTCCTTGACCACAGCGCCTGTTCAAGTGCATCCAGCACCAGGTCCGTACACATTGAACTCGCCACCCCCTAACCGACAATGCGACGGGCGAAGACATCGATGACGAAGACTACGCCCACCCAGGTGGCAACGTAGGCAAAGTCCGCCACCCACAACGAGTTGGGATACGTCGCCGTGATCCACCGCTGCACGAGATCAGCCGGTCGATCGGCCGCATTGTCGGCTTGTATCGTCCGCCATGCCTTACCATGTACCGCGCCATGCAGACACAACTTGCTTATCAGGCACTCCACCGTGCAGGAGGTCACCGGTATCTATTCACGGCTCAACAGCCGCCAGACCTCAGGCACCGTAGACCTAGAAGTTATCAGCCCATACGCGCCGAATCTCGGGCTTAAGCGTCATATCGGGCTGTGCACGCGGTGGCAGCCGTTCAGGATTGGACTCGCGGTGATTGCACTCGTAATACGTCGAGGAGGCAATCGGCAACTACGCGCAAATCAACTTGACCCCATACTCGGATCAGTGCACATCGATAAACGACTTCATCACATCAGTCGCCGACCGAGATCCGCCCGGGCGAAAAAGCCGACGCCTTCGCAGATTCTCGTTGGCACGATTCAGCTCACTGTTCTCCCGCTCCAGCGCCTCGAGCCGCTCGCGATCAGACGTGGTCAGACCTTCACGCTTCCCTGATCCCGCCCGGCTTACCGCACCCTAATACGCAACGTCTCGGCCGTGCAACCCGCTTATCCGGCAATCGAGTTCAACGCCGCTTACTGCGAGTCGTATTCAGCCCGGTGCCCGAAAACCAGCCATACCGCCAGTTCCCGTACTTACGACGAATAACTTGCTGACTTGCTCACGACTCCATCCTTTCAAGAAATTAAGCCTCCGGTAAAGCCGGGGCGATTCACCTCGCACTCTGGAGTTAAGTCTTTGCGGACATTTTGCTTCACCGCCGCAGTGTGAGCTGACTGAAAACCAGCGGCGACTGTTCAATGACCGGCCTTTGACATAGACAACTAACCAGTCCGGATTTTACTTATGCTTTATAGACCAAGCATTTGTAATACGAGCCCAATGCAATAGGACGAACAGGAACAATTGCATATACTTCTCACACTTGGCTAACCGTTCTGCATTGGTTAGCGTTTTCGAAGCAAGAGTCGCAGCGGTCGTAATGCGGTATGCAACAAGTCACGAAGGTACGTGCGGGGATACCATTTTGACTTTCGCTGCACTGCCGCCCGATGCTCCTTGGGAGTCTTTTCAGATAGGGGCTTTTGTTCGGCTTGTGGCGGACCGGAGGGAACAGACCCCTTGGCAGTCTTCTTGGGGAGGGACTTTTGCTCGGCCTCTGGCGGGCCGGAGGGAACAGACCCCTTGGCAGTCTTATTGGGGTGGGACTTTTGCTCGGCCTCTGGCGGGCCGGAGGGAACAGACCCCTTGGCAGTCTTCTTGGGGAGGGACTTTTGCTCGGCCTCTGGCGGGCCGGAGGGAACAGACCCCTTGGCAGTCTTATTGGGGTGGGACTTTTGCTCGGCCTCTGGCGGGCCGGAGGGAACAGACCCCTTGGCAGTCTTATTGGGGTGGGACTTTTGCTCGGCCTCTGACGGGCCGGAGGGAACAGACCCCTTGGCAGTCTTCTTGGGGAGGGACTTTTGCTCGGCCTCTGGCGGGCCGGAGGGAACAGCCCCCTTGGCAGTCTTATTGGGGTGGGACTTTTGCTTGCCTTCAGGCGCACTCGAAGAAGATGGGAGTGTCTTGTTTGATTCAATATCCAGGTGAAACCGCTCGAAAAGCGGAGCAGAAAGAGGAATCGCCGGTCGATCCTTGCCCGTATAGGTTAAGACCGCTCTACGAGGAATCCTGATCTCATAGAAATCGATAGCGACGGTAATGCTCCCATCAGACCCATCCGCGTCACGACGCTTTGTTGTATCTGCTTTACCATAGGAATAGAATCTATTTTTCAGAAAATAGATAAACATGTAAACATCATCCATGTTGACATCGGATTGTTTGTCAACCTCTTCACAAAAGCCATCCAGGTCATAGACCGAACTTCTCTTATTAATACCATCGAAGTGATAAAAAGCCTCCCCAAAGACAAAGCATGGCTTTCCCATCATCATGGCATAAATCCCGACTCGCGAATTAATTAGTGCAACGCCGTCTGCCAATTCAAGCAAGTCGATAAAATGCGTGTCGTCCGGAACGTAGCAGGCGTACTCGAGTGGAATAGATTCAGCTTCAAGTGGATCCTTTTTACACAAAACGACCCAGCCGCATGTTCTTAATTTTTCGGCAGCCTCGTCGATGAAACGAAGAAAACTCTCGTAAGACTCCATTTCTCCGGCAAAATAGCGGATTTCAGTATCACTGGGCCGCTGCAGCGGCACAAATAGCACCTTTTTCCCACCAATCCGCAGCCTCGATGCCAAGGCATCACGCCCTATCCTACCGCCCTCAGACTCCAGCGCGTTTACTCCCCAAAGGAGCCGCTTAATATACGTCTCGACCTCATTGCGTTGCACATCGGACAGTTCTAACTTCCAGTTATCGAGCGCATAGCTGGACGAATCAGCGCTGAATCCGTTGGGATCCAGAAACCAGCTATCAGCCAGGGCACCGCGCTCGAAACATAGATAGGGGAACTTTGTCCGGCGGCACCAATTATAAATCTTCAAGCGAGCAGCGTTGGCATAGGGATTCGGAAAAAGAACCGCTTCAACGCCATGCTTCCCAAGCAGTGATTCAAAAGCACGTTCATCCAGTTGATCGTCTTCGTCAATAAAATCTTGTTCGCTGACAAACAAGCGCTCCCCGAGTAGCGGGAATATATCACGCAAACGCCGGGCGGCATCCGTAAAAGGCTTACCAAAAAAGAGTATCTTGCGATACATGGCGTCAGCGTCAACCAAGGGCTCAGGATGCTCGCGTGTCTCGTCGAACTCTTTGAAGAACCTCTTCCAGATGGCCCGATTGACATCCATATTGCCGTAAAAGACGCTCGTCTTTGGCCTTTGGTGCCAGAGATGGACCACGAAAAGATTTGCCATTAATGCGTGGCGCCCAAGTAAGGAAAACTCTGAACGAAAGCCGCGGTAGTTCGTCGATTTCCATGATTTTGAGTCAGTATAGTAGTCGCGCGCACGAGGCAGCACGCCTTCTTCACTAATCAAGCGATGGTAGAGTTCAAAGTCCTCGTATCCGTGCCCGCGAAATTCCGGTCGGTGCCCCCCAACAGACAGATAGTGCAGTCTGTCTACAACCATGACTGACGAGCATGGCGCCATGGTTTGTACCAACTGGCCATTCCCATTCAACCAGTGCAGATAGAAATCCATGAACCGGTGTGCCGGCTCCGCGGCAAGAAACTCTTCCGTCCCGGCTTCAGTTAGATACATGCAGGGGACAACAAAGAACCGCTTTTTACTCTTCGAGATCCCGAACCGGGACATGAATGTCAGCAACCGACCCCAATAGTCATCAGCGACGCGCAAATCCACATCGAGGAAAGTGACCGCAAGCCCCCGCGCCCGGCAGACACCAAAATCCCGCGCAGCACCAATCGAAAAAGGCGCCCCCTCCGTTTCGTGATACAGGTAGCGAATCCCGTGTTGAACACAAAGTTGCTCGCTGTGAAGTCGGGTCTCCAAAGGGGACCCAGAGTCAACCACAATGAATTCGATCTGTTCGTTTTGCGGCAATGCAGCACACTGCTGTACTAGCCTTGCTGACAAATGCGGCAAACCTGGATCCGCACGAAATGGAATGATTACGCTCAGGTTATGATTATTGAACTGCGCACCTGCCATACCTTATACCTTACCACTACACATGCATCATCGCACCCACGACCAAAGCCAGTGGATACGCAACCTCAACGAGTTCACTGGTTTAACGGCCGGGCATTATCTCCGCTTCGTCATCAATACAACGCTCATATTACCTTTAGAGGATGCTCGTAGTTCGTCTGGAAGCCGTTGTCAAGCATCCAGCCGCATTCATCTCTAGCGACGCCCGGTCCCGTCTTACGCGCAAAGCCCTGACCCCGATAATTCGACAATACAATTGGCACCGCTGCTTCAGTCTTATGCCGCTAAGCGGGTATTACCGGCAGGAAATATTCGTTACTGGCGTAATTGGAGTTTGCGCGCAGGGTGTTCGCCGCGATCCACAGGCGTCTTTCGATGGCTTAATTGTGTTCAAGTTGCGGCATGTTCCTTATGTTGTCCTTTTATGATTCTGGCCATGCATACCAGTGCCTTCAACAGCGTTCGGCTAGTAGGGTATAGGAAGCATAACCCACGTATCTCGCGAGAATCCACCCGGGAACCGGCCGTCTCACCGGCATCCCTGCCCCTGAATCCCCGCACCCCGGCCGCCTGCAGGCCGCTCCCGGCCCTCTGCCACCGGCTTCCGCTGGCCTCTTCCTTTTTGTAACAGCCATGGCCCGGCCCACCGGCCGCAGCCCACCTTGCCCGCCTCCCTCCCGGGCCGGCAGCCTGGCCATGTGAATCCATGAATACCTGCTTGCGCCTCGTCACACCCATCCGTCCGGCAGCGCACGCGGTGCCGGTAGCCGCAAACCCTCACGGACCGGCGCCGCTTGCTCCAGATGCGCCAGAATCTTGCCGATCACCGCCGGGTCCTCGATGCTGGCGATGATCTTCACCGCACCGCCGCAGGCCTGACAGGTCTCAACATCGACAAGGTGAATGATGCGCAGCATCAAGAGAGGGTGCCCTGGGGCATCCGGAATACGCGCTTGAAGCCCTGTGCCCAGGTCATCGCAGACCGGCGGGCCGCCGGCGTGTCCTCCTCTACCTCATCCGATGCCTTGCGGTTGGCACCCCGGCCCCGACCCGCCTTCGTGACCCAGGCCCGGTGTGGACTGTTCGGTGCGAACACCCCGTGGTAGCGGGTCAGATTCACCCGTGGCCGCGGCACCAGCGCCGCCAGGCGGGCCATGAAATCCAGCGGTTCGAAAATGACGTGCGTGGTGCCGTCCCGGTAAGGCGTCTTGAGCTGGTAGCGCACAGTTCCCGAAGGCGTCAGCGACAGGCGCGGTTCGGCAATCGCCGGGCCGCCGGGGTTCATTGAAAGGTAAAACACCGAAATTGTTTCTGGAACAACGTTACCAGCATGCGATTGGTGAGCTGGATGAATCGAGGAAATATCAGCGCCAGTTTGAAGCCTATTACCATCGCAAGTGAAAAAAGGAACCCGGATGGTGGCAACAGAATAATTCAGCCAAGCCAGGCCTACAGTGTTGGCTTGTGGAGTAAGATATATCCGTCAGATAACTAATGCGTGTTTTATAAAGCAAGTTGAGGCAACAATCCTGCATTCCGCACGTTCTTTATACGGCGCTGTTAGCAGGCAATATTACTTGCTTGACCCTGTTTCTCAACTTCTTAAAATAACCTTCCTGATATAATATGCACTCGGGATAATAACCATACCCTTGGATTCTCCGCTCATCATTTGGATAAAGGCCTGGCCGTCCAATAAGCACAACAGGTAATTTAGGATTGAAAAGCTTACTCCAGGCTGACAATAAAGATGGCGTTTTTATAAGTAAGTCACACTTTGACAGCAATATGCTATCAACCAATGCGTTTAGTCCTTTTTGATAATTATTCGAATTATCTTCAAAATGAACTTTTCCACTCGGACTGCTGTAGATAAATATCTTTTTACCTGAAATATTTTGTGATATATATTTTATAAATTCTGGCTCATCACTTGCTATGAATATTGAGTCGAACCTACTTTTATATTTCTCTATTATTGATAACACAAAAGAATTCTCAAATATATACGCTTCTCTATGTTTATCCAAACCGCGATAGTGAATGCCTAAGACTTTTTTATTTAAAAATGTTTTTAAATAAAAATCTTCTGCAGCTTTCAGAACATAATCCTGAATCTTAATATAGTGATTAAAAAGTAATTTACCTGCACGTAATGTTGTAAACTCATTTTGTATTTCATTGTCTTTATTACCACGCGTTAATTCATTAATGGAATACCGATTATGAATCTCACAATAATCCCCATTCGCATATTTTTTTAATGCCTGCCTGCGGCCTTCTTGTGATAATTGCTTATGCGTAAAATAATAATCAAACCAATTTTCACCATGACGGTGATCAATATTCCCCTTTCCGGCAAGAACGAAATATGGAATTAGATTATTTTCTGCGCAATATTTTGATAAAAATAAACAATAATTTAATTGTGCAAATGTACCAATATTATGTTGAGATAATTTAAAAATCACTATAGCTTCAGAAAGCTTCATAAAGAAGTGGACCCCGAAAATTGGACAGCCCGATAAGTGCTGCCTCGGGTCATGCTGCCATCCTGGCGGCGTCTTGGTAATACACACTGTCCGGCGTCTGCCTGTCAAGCGACTGATGCCGACGTTTGGCATTGTAGAACGCAAAATACCTGCCTAACGAAGCACGGGCGTCGCCAATGCTGTCGTAGGCCCTGAGGTAGACCTCCTCGTACTTCACACTGCGCCACAGGCGCTCGACGAAGACGTTATCGACCCAACGGCCCTTGCCGTCCATGCTGATGCGAATGTCCTGTTGCTTGAGCACACCGGTAAAATCTTCGCTCGTGAACTGGCTGCCCTGGTCAGTGTTGAAGATCGCCGGTGCGCCGTAGGTCTCGATCGCTTCGTTCAGCGCCTCGATACAAAAACTCGTGTCCAGCGTGTTGGACACCCGCCAGGCAAGCACCCGTCGCGAATACCAGTCCATGATGGCGACCAGATACACAAAACCCCTGGCCATCGGGATATACGTCACGTCGGTCGCCCATACCTGATTCGGGCGATCGATCACAAGATTCCTCAGCAGGTACGGATACACCCTGTGCGCCTGGTTGGCCAGGCTCAAGTTGCGCTTCGGATACAGCGCCGCCAGACCCATGGTGCGCATCAGGCGCTGTACCCGCTTACGGTTGACCCAACGACCCTCATCCTCAAGCCAGTCCCGGATGCGCCGGCTGCCGTAGTAGGGATGCTCCAGATGGCAGCGGTCGATCAGCGCCATCAGTTCAAGCTCCTCCTCGGTGACCGGCTGGGGCACGTGATAAAACGTCGAGCGTGGCAGATCCAGAAGCGCGCATTGGCGGCTCACTGGCAACGGGTCCATCCGATCTACCATTTCTTTCCTCTGGGCCCGTGAATCCGTTCGAGCCCGCGTTCTAAAAAATCGTTCTCCATCGTCAGCTGACCGATCTTCGCGTGCAAGGCCTGGACGCTTTCTTCGGTATCCTCGGCTTTCCTGGCACCTTTACCAAACACGTCCGGTGCACCGCTGAGTAGCTGTTTCTTCCACTCAGTGATCTGGTTGGCATGCACATCAAACTTCTTGACCAGCTCCGCCATCGTCAGATCCCCCTTGATCGCTGCCAGGGCTACCTTGGACTTGAACTCAGGTGAATGGGTACGTCTCTTTCGTTTCATTGCTTCTCTCCAGAGCTTGTTGCTCATGATGGAGGAAAGCACTTATCATCGTCCAGTCACTGTCCAACCGGTGGGGTCCACTTCTCTCTGATGTACCGATAAACCAAAAGACCCGCGCAAGGCGGGTCTTTTGGTAAGGTAGCCAGCGACTACGATCGTCTGATTGAGGCCTCGGAACGTCCTGGACATGCCGACACTGCCATCACCCAGCGTGTCTTTCGACTGAAGCCCGTACGGATTCAGCCCTTAAAAAAGGCAGGGGAACCTGATTCTACTGGACAATCGTGTATCTATTGGACAATCACTCATTCAAGGCAGCAGTAAGTCCTTGAAAAATGGCGCGCCCGAAGAGATTACTCGGCCAAATTCTACTCGGGGCATTACTGACCCTCGCGCCCTGCGGGCCGCCGCCGCTGCGCGGCGACGTTCTCGGCACTTGCTCCCTGCATTACTCTCGGCTCTGGCATCCTGCTTCGCTCTACCGAGTCCATCCATGGACTCGTACCTCCTGAATGGCCCAGGCCAGCTGCTCGACCCGGACTATGCCCGTAATATGGCTAACCTTTCCCTGCAGTCGTGCA
Source organism: uncultured Gammaproteobacteria bacterium (assembly GCA_963748215.1). Classification (GTDB taxonomy): domain Bacteria; phylum Pseudomonadota; class Gammaproteobacteria; order UBA9214; family UBA9214; genus UBA9214. The sequence goes on from CAVVHS010000006.1 coordinate 848,214, forward strand.
CCGGCGGGACAGCGACCCATTTTCCGGATCCTCCCCGTCAAATAGCTACGGCTACTCTCCTTGAATTATACAAAAAATGACCTCACTCTCCCACCCGGCTCGCTACGATCGCCCAGATCCGACAGACTCCTGGATTCGATTATTCCTGAATTTATAGCTATGTACGTTATCGTACAGACTGCGTTTTCTCATACGACTACTGTTTCACCAGCATCCGGACTGCCCGTGTAATTTGTCCTGACTATGTCACCTTTTCCTTTCCGCAGGCTGTTGCTGCGCAAGACGCGAGAGTAACGGAGTAGAGGGATGCGGCATGGATGCTCGATCTACTGTCCCGCCAGTCGGGACCCGAACAACACCTCTACGCTGGAAGGAGTATCAAGATGTACAACATACGCAATCATCCCCTCACACTCATGTTCGCGGCGGCAGCCATCGTCTCGATGAGCGTGATGAATCTGGCAAGTGCCGCAACCGCTGAGGATCTGGACAAGGATTCCCGACAGGCCTTGCAGACACTTTATAAAGCCGAACCTGTTGCCAAGACCCTTTCGCACACCGCCAAGGCTATCCTCGTTTTTCCGAATATCGTAAAGGCTGGCCTGGTATTCGGCGGCAGCTATGGCGAAGGTGAGCTGATCAAGGGCTCGAAGAGTGGTCGATTATTACAACTCCGTAACCGGATCCTGGGGTCTGCAAATCGGCGCCCAGTCCTACGGATATGCCGTGTTTCTGATGACAGACAAGGCCGTCAAGTACATCGAAGAGACGAAGGGCTGGGAAATTGGCGTGGGTCCGACCGTCGTGGTGGTTGACGAAGGGGTCGCGAAGAATCTTTCGACATCCACGCTAAAGGATGATGCCTATGCGTTTATCTTCAGTCAGCAGGGATTGATGGCTGGAGTCAGCATCGAGGGTACGAAAATTTCCCGAATCGAACGGTAAACCGGCACGGGGCGGACGCGATTTGCGTCCGTCCCGACTTGTCTGTCTCCCTCAAATACAGAGGGCGAAATTACAGCAGCGGTGATGAAGCATCAGGCCGCACCGAAACGATTCAGTCGCTGCCTCTGGAACACATATGAACTCACAGGAGAATATCCGTGCCTTTGATTAACCTGGTCATCATCTTGCTCGTGGTTGGCGTACTGCTCTGGGTCGTCAATACCTACATACCCATGGACCGCAAGATCAGAAACATCCTGAACATAGTCGTGGTCATTGTGGTCGTGATATGGTTACTGCAGGTGTTCGGCGTGATGGGATCGCTGGATAGCATACGTATCGGCCGATGATGGCCTGAAAGGGTCATGAGACACAGTCAGTCTCCAATAAAAGTAGATCGATAGTGCGTTGGAAGTGGAGCCTGACACCTCGCATTCGCGAAGACTATTCCGATCCCCGTAACATCCATTACAATACCCGAAGCTGAAATAACCCGATTCGATGTGCGAATCGGGTTCTCATATGAGTGTTTGATCAGGACCTATCCGTCATGATCAAGAGTGAACGCTTCAACAGCATTTCACATCTGGTCGGTGCTGTGCTGGCGCTGGCAGGTGCCGTGGTGCTGGTTGTGGTGGCGTCGCGGGGTGACGATACACGCCGCATCGTGTCGTTCAGCATTTATGGCGCGACGCTGTTTCTGCTTTACCTCATTTCCACACTTTATCACGGCCTGCCGACGGGCCGTGCGAAGCACGTGTTCCGCGTTCTCGATCATCAGGCGATATATCTGCTGATAGCCGGAAGCTACACGCCGTTCACGCTGGTCGTGCTCGACGGTATTGTGGGTTGGTGGCTGTTCGGTGCGATCTGGGGCATGGCGGTGCTGGGTCTGGTGCTCGATGCGCTGCCCCGGCGCGGCGCGCGGGTGCTGCCGTTTATTATTTACTTCGTAATGGGCTGGTTGATAGTGCTGGCCATTGATCCACTGCTCGCGGCGCTGCCTCGCACGGGCTTCATCTGGCTGTTGACCGGCGGCATACTCTATTCCTCCGGTATCGTGTTTTTTGCCCTCGATCGCCGTTACCCGTGGATGCACGGGGTATGGCATCTGTTCGTACTGGCCGGCAGCATCAGCCACTATGTGGCGATTCTGGTCTATGTGTGATAGCCAATAACGGTTCCGTAAGCAGTCGTATCGCAGGTGTCCTGAATGGCGATGGGCAAACTCCACGCACCTCGAGTCCGTAACCCGCTCGTTTGGATGGTGCAGCACCAGATCCTGTGGCCGAGTACCAGGGCATGGCAGGCGTGTTATGTACGCTACCGTCCAGACAACCGCCAGGTCTCATTCCATACTAGTATTATTCATCTTCGTGAAAAACACTTACCCTTGGATGCGTATTCGACACAGGGATTGCACAGCCAGCTCTCAATGTGCCGTTTCCCGGGTTTTCCGACACCAGGAGAGATCATTTGCCGCTCACCAGACCTGCCCCGGTTGCCAATCGTCTGCTTGGTGCCCTGCCGCGCAAGGACCGTCAGCGATTTCTGGCAGGCTGCGAGCCGGTCGAACTGGCATTTGCCGATGTCCTGACCGAACCTGGCGAGCGCATTCGCCACGTTTACTTCCCCACGGAAAGCTTCATTTCGCTGGTAACGCCGATCGATAGCCGCGCTCGCCTGGAGGTGGGACTGGTCGGTGACGAAGGCATGCTCGGAATCTCCCTCATACTCGGAGTGGATGTAGCGCCGCTGCACGCCGTGGTACAGGGAAAAGGTACGACGCTGCGCATGAACGTCGCGCCGTTTCGCCGCGAACTCGCACTGAGCCCCGCACTGCAACGGGGACTGAAGCGTTACCTCTATGTAATGATGGGTCAAATCGCGCAAACAGCCGCCTGTACCCGCTTTCATGTGGTGGAGGCGCGTCTTGCCCGCTGGCTACTGATGACACAGGACCGGGCGCACTCAAACGCGTTCCATGTCACGCATGAATTTCTCGCTTACATGCTGGGCGTGCGTCGTGTCGGTGTCACCAGGGCCGCCACTGCGCTGCAAAATCGCAAACTGATCCGCTATAGCCGCGGGAATATCACGATTCTTGACCGCGGCGGCCTGGAGGCCGCTTCCTGCGTGTGTTACGCGGCCGATAAGGCAATCTACGCCAGGATATTGGGCCAGAACGCCTGTCGGACTCAGGAAATCGTAGCGCGCTGAATACGCCTGTCAGGCAACAATATGAGGATCAGTGCGACAACACGCGGCCAACCGGATTAATGAACGTTGATCACCGGGAGCAGGCGATCGAACTCCTTCTTGACCACCTGGTAGCATTCGCAGACGCGTGCCTCCAGGCCGGGCCGGTCCAGCACGGTGATCTTGCCGCGGCTGTAGTGAATCAACCCGGCGCGCTGCAGTTTCCCGGCCGCCTCGGTGACGCCTTCGCGGCGCACGCCGAGCATGTTGGCGATCAGCTCCTGCGTCATGATCAACTCGTTCGAGGGCAGGCGGTCCAGGCTCAGCAGCAGCCAGCGGCACAGTTGCTGGTCCACCGAATGATGCCGGTTGCACACCGCCGTCTGCGCCATCTGGGTCAGCAGCGCCTGGGTGTAGCGCAGCAACAGACGCTGCATCGGCCCGGCGCGAAAGAACGCGTCCTTCAGCAGCTGCCCCTTCAGCCGGTAGGCGTGACCGGCGCTTTGCACCACGGCCCGGCTGGTCGTGGTTTCGCCGCCCATGAACAGGGAGACGCCGACGATGCCCTCGTTGCCGACCACGGCGATTTCGGCCGATGCGCCATCCTCCATGACGTAGAGCAGGGACACGATGGAGGTGGTGGGGAAATAGACGTGGCGCATCGTCATGCCGGGCTCGTAAACCGCATCGCCGAGCGGCATCGGGACCAGTTCCAGATGGGGAAAGAGGCGCGCGCGTTCCTCCGCCGGCAGGGCGGCGAGCAGGTGGTTCTGACGGGGGTCATGAGGGACGGGCATGTGCCGCCGCCCAAGTATCTGTCAAAACTGTAATAATCATCGATGTGGCTGTATCTGCTGCTGGAAACGCCGGTTAATTATCTCCCCTCCCCCGCCAATGTACAACAGCGTACAGACGGAGCACGGGTACCCTTCGATTGCCGGCTATGTACGCCAGCAGACAGACGGCGAATGAGGTCCTCCGTAAGCTCGAATCATCGGAACCAGCATAAAAACCTGCAATGTCTGCAGCGCTATCCTGGCGAAGAGCAGTGTATGCCCGGCATGACTTGCCGATGCATCACTCCCGGACTCACCACATTAAGGAACGTTAATGACCAACTTCAACACCATTGATACCATGCAGAAATACGCACTCATTGCAGTTGCCGCAGCCTTGCTGCTCGGCCTGAGTGGTTGTTCCGGGATGTCGACGCAGGACAAAAACACCGCTATCGGCGCGGGTGTCGGTGCCGTCGGCGGCGCAGTTCTTACCGGCGGCAGCACGATCGGAACCGTCGGCGGTGCAGCCGTTGGCGGCATCATCGGCCACGAGATCGACCCGGACAATTGATGATCGGTCCGCGACGTGCCTGGCCCACCCGGCCGGTGCGTCGCGGACTCTGATAACCCTGGATACCGGCAATCGGTGTGACCCACACGGTGACTCCCCCTACCAGACACAACATCATCAGGAGATATACATCATGAAATCAGTCAAGATCCTCAGCACAGCCTTGCTTACAAGTGCGTTGCTTATTGCACTAACCGGCTGCGAGAAACAGGAAGGCCCGATGGAGAAAGCCGGCAAGAGTGTCGACAACGCGACCGAGTCACTTGGAGAACATATGGAAGATGCCGGTGAAGCCATCCAGGACGCGGCAAAGGACGCCAAGAAGTAGAGAGCGCTGTATATGGGCAACAACCAGAGTTAATCGTGTGTCGTTCTGCACTATCAAGGGCCCTGCCGACCGCTTGTGGGGCGCGCAGTCACAGCGCAAGTTCCTCACGCAGATGGGGCTCGACCAATGGACGCAGTCCGGGGAGCTGGTTCGCCCGGAAGTGAAGCGATTCACTCCGGATTAAGTGGCTCCGCGACAGGACATGACAGATCAGGAGTAACATCCATGCTTGAAACTATTGCGATTATCTTGCTCATCCTATGGGTGCTTGGCCTGGTTTCATCGTACACTATGGGTGGGTTGATCCATCTTTTCCTGGTCATCGCGCTCGTTGTGATCGTGATACGCGTCATTCAAGGTCGACGCGTGTAACGGCCCGGGAAGTGCTCTCTGTCGCAGGGGGGCTAGGTGAATCGATCCGGTGATTTCCGGTTTACCGGGCGCCTGCCTGTAACGAAAGCATCAGAGAGGACGTGATCATGCTGGTAACCTTTTCCTGCCCGGCCTATGCGAGCATAACGATGTTCGGCGCGGATGCAGTCCGACTGCTCAAACTGATGGGGCACAGCGGTACGGTGCCCGGCGCTCTGCTGGCAGTAGATGTCCAGGCGGCGCTGGAACACCTGGAAGCTGCGGTCGAGGCAGACCAGCAGTCGCCGGAACCGGAAGTGCCTGCGGAAGGAGAGGACGGCGAACCTGCCGTCAGTCTCACGCACCGCGCCTTGCCGGTAATCGAATTACTCAAGGCGGCGGCAAAGGCAAAATGCGACGTGATGTGGGACAAGAGCAACTAATCCAGCAGTCGTATGTGACAGTTATTCCAATACCAGGCCGCCAACTATAGTCAGGTGGTTGTGCCGGAATGTCGGCACAAGACAGAAGTTTCACTATCGACGCTGGAGTCGGGTCCGTAGACGGTACAGTCGTCGGCGGCAGCATCGATAGTCGATCAATCCGGCGTCTGTACTTACCGCATACCGACCCCGGTTTCTGCTCACCGCTGTGTAGGTGCACTCCCCCGCCCCGCTCCTCCAGGCACTGCAATGGTGCTGCGAACTCCCTGATAGCCCCGCCCGGGGATGTACACACCATGATCAGCTATGCAGGCAATTGTGACCTTAGGTACGCCAGCGTACCGACTGCACCTGATCCTGCGAGTAATCTTGTATTTGTATCCGGAGTTTCCGTGAAATGATCCCGTCTTCTACCCACGCGAAGTTACCAGGTGACGAAAGATGACTGCGACGAAGGATGCTCGATTGGCAATACCGCCAGTCGGAACACTGACAAAAGGACTTTACATATGGACTGGAATATCGTTGAAGGCAACTGGAAGCAGTTCAAGGGCAAGGTGAAAGCACAGTGGGGCAAACTCACCGACGATCACCTCGACGTGATTGCCGGCAATCGCGATCAGCTGGCGGGCAAGATCCAGGAGACCTATGGCATTACGAAGGACGAAACCGAACAGCAAATCAAGGATTTCGAAGAGCTTGACAAGCACTAGGAGCCTGTCGGACTTGGGACTGATCTACTGCGCCGGCGGGACAGCAGCCCATTTTTCCGATCCTCCTCGTCAAATAGCTACGGCTATTCTCCTCGAACGATCGGAAAAATGACCTCGCTCTCCCACCCGGCTCGCTACGATCGCCCAAATCCGACAGGCCCCTGGCAGCCGACGCATTTCTCCTGACCTGAACGACGCCGTACACGGCGATACGCCGCATGAAGCGAGGGTCGCACAGGGCAGGCACTTTACTGAAAGGATACTACTCATGACAAGCTCTGAACGCTTCACTCCGCCACATGTTCCGACCGGGGGCGCCACGCATAGGGTTGAGCGCCTTCACAACACAGAACAATGGCGATGGAAGGCTCAGTCGGACGACTGGGATATTGAAGGTGGACGCGTGGCTGCAACTCACGCTGCCGAGCAAGAACCGTTCTCGATCGACACAGAAACCGTGGCGTCAATGCCGCTCCATCGTCATGAAGCAGACGAGGTCATGAACGCGCCCTCTGCAGCCGGCAGTGTTAGCCCTGACGTCCCTGGCCATTCCCCTCGCGGACGCTCATGTCCCCAATGCAATGGCCCCGTGGAACGTATACGACGCCGCATTCTCGATCGAATCGTGAGCTGGATTATGCCGGTGTACCGCTATCGCTGCCGTATGAAGGGTTGGGGTTGCGATTGGGAAGGGAATCTACGCACCAAGCGACATTCCCTGCCGATGCATGGGCTGCGGTGAGTTGTACGACGGAAGACACGGCGCACTCGATCCATCACGACGGGGCGTCGCCTCGCCATACCGTCCAGGAACGCAGCCGATGAGCAGTCGAGTGATCGGAATCATACCGGCGATACAGTGACGATCCACCTGCTTCGATCGAGGATATGTACGACAGCGTACAGACTTGATAATGGAGTTCACGTAGTCTAAACATCAGAGGTGAGATGCCGTAATCGGGCATTCCGCCAGAATGAAGTGCGCAAGACGCATGCGGCGAAATGATGGGAAGCCTAGCTACGGGCGGGATAAGCTGGATGTGGCTTCTATCCTGGCTTGTCTCCGTACTGGACGTGGTGCATTTCACCGTCACTAGCCGACAGTAACGGACACATGAATTTATTCAGCTCAATTAAGGAAATATCACTATGAAAACTTCAAAACTGGCTGCCGCGATCATCGCCAGCGCCCTGTCTGCGTCTATCGTATCAGCGCAGGAAATGACCGCGCCCGCCGGGTCGGCGAAGTGCATAGACGCGGACAAGCAACTGTCCCAGATGCAGGAGAAAATGCAAGAATTACAGCAGCAGATGGAAAAACTCCGGCAACAGTCCAGGTTGCAGGAGAACATGAACGAAATGCAGCAGCAGATGGGGAAACTCCAGGCGACGACTGACCCGAAGGAACGCCGGAAGCTGTTGCAGGAACACATGCAGACCATGCAGGCACATATGGAGATGATGCGTAGCATGAGCGGATCCGAAGGCGGCCCGGGCATGATGGGTGGTCCGCAGCGCGGTCCCGGTAGTCCGGGCGGCATGATGCATGGGCCCCAAGGCGGTCCGGGTGGCATGATGCGTGGTCCGGGTAGTCCAGGCGGCATGATGTACGGTCCCGGTGGTCCAGGCGGCATGATGTACGGTCCCGGTGGTCCGGGCGGCATGATGTACGGTCCCGGTGGTCCGGGTGGTCCCGAAGATGGCCCAGGTGGAATGGGCGGTTACCAGGGTGGCCCCGGTAGCATGGGCGGTCCCGGTGGTCCGGGCGGCATGATGCGTGGGCCCCAAGGCGGCCCGGGTAGCATGATGGGTGGTCCGGGTGGAATGGGCGGTCCCGGTGGTCCGGGTGGCATGATGCGTGGGCCCCAAGGCGGTCCGGGTGTAATGATGCGTCGGCCTCAAAGCGGTCCGGGTAGCATGATGGGTGGTCCGGGTGGAATGGGGGGTCCGGGCGGTCCAGGCGGTATGATGTACGGTCCCGGCGGTCCGGGTGGCCCCGGTAGCATGGGCGGTCCCGATGGTCCGGACGGCATGATGTATGGTCCCGATGGTCCCGAAGGTGGTCCGAATGAACCGAGGTCTGAGTAATCATATAACCCACCTTCCAGCGCGCCGAGAAGCTGTTCACAAACGAACAGCGTCAAGCCCCGCAGGGGCTCCCATGTCATGATGCCGCAGCAGACACGGTAACGATGGGTATTCCAGAATACTCAGGGAGTCACGTTCTGTACAACAGGCTGACTCCCTGCTTCTTTCTGATCGCAGGACGTTCCGGGCAGGCCCGCGGTTAACCTGTGCGTAGCCAATTGTTGCTCAGACTGCTGCGTTCAACCGGTATAGCTCTCGAAAATACTGATAAGCAGCTAAAACGTGCGTGTTCAGAAATGTGAAAGAACATCAAGAGTCGGACATGACCTTCATTGAGAAGCATACCAAGGCCCCGGCGCCTTACATATGGACCAGGTCAGCAACTGATATCCTGGAGAAACTGAAACAGGAAAGAAAAACGCTCAATAAGTTACAAACTGTTTGAAGACTCACAATAGCGGATTCGGATAAACTCTATAGAGGCGAAATAAGTTTATCCAGGCCCTCTCGCGTTGCGCGATTCACGATGGGTTACGCGTGATCGTACTGATTGAGCCGGGTGTCGGAAGTGTTCCGCGAGACTGGATCAGGTCAATGTCAAAATCTTTTAAAATCATCTTCCTTGCTGCCGGCGGATTCGTTGCCCTCCTCGTCTTCATCGCGGTCGCCCTGGTTGTCTTTGTGGATGCCAATGCCTACAAGTCCGACCTGGAATCGACCGCCACGGGAGCTTTGGGGATGGAAGTCAAAATCGACGGCCGGCTGGGGATCGGCTTTTTTCCAGGCCTGCTGCTCACGCTGCGGGACGTGCACATCCTCAACGGGGGGACGGATATCATCACGGTCAAGGAGGCAAGGATCGGGGTTGATCTAATCTCTCTGTTGCGTAAGAAAGTCCAGATCAGGAATGTCGCACTTATACAACCCAGGATCGCCATCGAACGGGACAGCGACGGCACGTTCAACTTCGAGAGAGCGGATGCGGCCGGAACAACCGCCCATGCCCTGGACCTGGCGAAACTTTCCCTTACAGATGCAAGTATTGTCTACGCGGACAAACTAACCGGATCAGGGTTCGAGGTCGCGGATTGCAGCCTGGCTCTGCTCCGTCTGCATTTTGCACGTGGGCAGAGCCCGGGCATACTGAAGAACCTTAGCTTCACGGGGGAACTGGCCTGCGGAGAAATGATGGCAGGTCGCTTCGCTGCATCGGACCTGAAGGTTGCAGCCGAGGGAGGAGACGGGGTGTTCGACCTCAAGCCGGTCACGATGCGTGTCTACGGCGCGCAAGGATCGGGGAACATACACGCGGACTTTTCGGGCGCAACACCGGCTTACGATGTCAGCTACGCATTGCCAGGGTTCCAGATCAGGGAGGCATTCAAAATACTGTCACCAAAGCAGGCCGCGGAAGGGACAATGGATTTCTCCGCGACCCTGTCGATGCGGGGCAAGACCGCGTACTCGATGAAACGGACTCTCGCAGGACAGGTCTCTCTGCAGGGCGAAAATCTCACGCTCATCGGCACGGATCTCGATGAGGCATTCTCCCGGTTTGAGTCCAGCCAGAACTTCAACCTGGTGGATTTGGCCGCCTTTTTCTATGCCGGGCCGCTCGCCCTGGTGGTTACGAAGGGTTACAACTTTGCGAGTATCTTCCAGGGGTCGGGGGGGCGCAGCAGCATTCGCAAACTGGTTTCCAACTGGAAGCTCAGGCGCGGCCAGGCGCAGGCCCGGGACGTGGCCATGGTGACGGACGAGAACCGCATCGCCCTCCAGGGAAGGCTCGATTTCGTCAACGAGCGCTACGATGATGTGACCGTGGCACTGATCGACGCCAAGGGCTGCGTCCTGGTCGAGCAGGAAATGCGCGGCAGCTTCCATAACCCTGAGGTGGAGAAGCCGAGCATGCTCCAGTCCCTGGCCGGGCCGGCGCTCAAGCTGCTCAAGCAGGGAAAGAATGCCTTGACTGGCGCAAAGTGCGACGTGTTCTACACCGGTTCAGTGACACCGCCAAAATGAATGGCTTGCAACGATACCGGCGTACTGGCGCCACGGCCGGCTGGTCATATGAACGCAGGCGAGGAAACGACTGAACAGGAAATACATTGAGGTGGTCGCTGGTGCAGGTGCTGCCAACACGGTTTCGGTAATCATAGATGAAGCCCGAAGGGATTCCAGGGGAAACGCCGCGGGCGGTTCTGGAGTGCCCGGGGAGATTACTCGGCCAAATTCTGCTCGGGGCATTACTGACCCTCGCGCCCTACGGGCCGCCGCCGCTGCGCGGCGACGTTCTCGGCAATTGCTCCCTGCATCGCCCAAGGGCGCCTACTTTTGGTGCCCCACCTCCTGCATGGCCCAGGCCAGCTTATCGACCCGGGCTATACCCGTAATAATGGCTCACCTTCTCCCTGCAGTCGTGCGCCGCCTTCGGCGGCTTGTCGAACTCCCGACCGCCTGGTTCGCAGCCAGATTGAAGCATATGTTTACTCTATTAATCAGCCACTTGCGATACCTGCCCAGCCAATGCCGTTGTTGAGCTATCAAACACTCGCGCTTCACCGTCACTGGAACTTAACACAAAACCAGCACAGCCCAATTGCCCCCTGAAAGATCCCTATAAGCCACGCGAACAGGAACTCGCCACCCACAGGTTATTTGGTGCATTCTAATGGACAATCGGGACAGTCGATTCTTCACGTCAACAATCAGATAATTACATGGCAATGCCGCATCTGCATTATGTCTTTCAGGGGTTATTCACACCGTTGATCGAATCGTGATTAATAATTCGCCATGCACAGGACGATACAACCGCATATGAGCACATTAAAGAAATACCTGGAATCCATTCGGCAATACTCGCTCCCGAAAACGCGGGCTTTGCAACATGAACTGGAAGCGACTCGCGAGGCGCATGCCGCCATCACTGCTGAGCATGAAAAAGCGCGAGAAAACCTGCAGCTTGCCATTGTAACTGATGCACAACTGCTTGCCGACTTGCGGCAGCAGGTAAAACAGATCGAATCAGAACGCAGCAATGCAGTTGAGCGGGTCGAGAATCTGCAACGCTCACTCGTCGATGCAGAACAAAACCTGAAGTCCACCGAGGAACAAAAGGCGGCTCTGGAGGCGAAGCTCGAACAGGAACGCGACAACGCACTTAAGCAGGTAGAGTCTCTGCAACACTCACTCGCCGATGCAGAACAAAACCGGAAGTCCACCGAGGAACACAAGGCGGCACTGGAGGCGAAGCTCGAAGAGGAACGTGACAACGCACGTAAGCAGGTAGAGTCTCTACAACACTCACTCGCCGATGCAGAACAAAACCGGAAGTCCACCGAGGAACACATGGCGGCACTGAAGGCGAAGCTCGAACAGGAACGCGACAACGCACGTAAGCAGGTAGAGTCTCTGCAGCACTCACTCGCCGATGCAGAACAAAACCGGAAGTCCACCGAGGAACACAAGGCGGCACTGGAGGCTAAACTCGAAGCGGAACGTAGCCGGCATGAAGAAAGCATCCGCGCAACGGAATCCCGTCAGCTGCAACTACAGGCCGAACAGCAATCCCGGTTAAAGCAGCAAACAGAACTGGCCAACAGCTTGCACGATGTGAACACACGCCTGTTAGAGTCGTTACAGGAAAGGAACAAGAAACAACGCTACTCACTGTTGCTACTTATCATCATAGCAGCTGCATTGTTTGCATCAGGCACCCTGATCGGGATGCTATTCCTGCAGCCCACGCAGGACAGCAACCAGGAGCTTGCCCTGGTAGAGCGGAATATCGATGATATGCGCAGCTTCACGAAACAGCATATCGATAACCAGGATGCGCTGCTGAAGGAGCTTGCGCTGAATCTCAACAAGCAAGCTTCCGCTGAACAGGTATTGCTCGGGGAAAAACTGCAGCAGCTTGAGGAGATAACGCAAGCGACAGACACACCTCAGCCGGAGGCCGTAATAACCTTCACACCGGATATCCGCGAGCTGCAGGCCAACCTGATGGCACTGGGCTTTGATTTGGGCATGTCGCAGCCGAACGGTGAGCCGGGCATCAAGACGCGGCAGGCGTTGCAGGAGTTCAGGCAGTTTTACCTGCCGCAGAGTGATGCACAGGATGACCTCATCAGTGAAGCGCTGGCGGCCCTGATCCTGAACTCGGCCGACCGTACCAGGGCCGATGCGGCGCGTTTCAGGATTGGCAGTGATGTGCTTGCCGCGATTCGGCTCGGCAGTATTCGCACTGGCGTGGACTTTTCATTCCTGATGGAGCTGGCCAGGGTCGAGAGTTACTTCAATCCGGCAGCGCGCGCACCGAAGTCTTCGGCAACCGGTTTGTTTCAGTTCAAGTCCCGTGACTGGCTGCAGGCGATGCGGACGTTTGGTGCCAGTTATGGCCTGCAGGACTACGCCACACAGGTCGCACTGATCGACGATGAGGACAACGTGCAGCAGCCGATTATGTACGACCCGCTGCAACAGGAAGCATTGGCGCTGCGTCTCAATCCGCGCTTGTCCACCCTGTTTGCCGCGGAGAACATCAAGCACAATTTGCAGGCGCTGTCAGAGATGATCGGGCGTGAACCCGGACGGACCGATCTCTACCTGTCCCATTTTCTCGGCACGGCCGATGCGGCAATGTTTCTCAAGGCGCTTGCTGAGGAACCGACCGCAATTGCCGCTGAATTATTCCCGGAAGCAGCTGCAAAAAACCCGGGAGTCTTTCAGAACCGGCAGAACCAGCCACGCACCGTGGCCGGTGTATACCAGTGGTTTGACCGCAAGTTCAATACCGCACGCTACGACGATCGCAATCCGGGCTGACCCCGCGCCTGGCAATTAAGGGTTGCGACGGAGAACAACAAGCGCAAATTGCCGGCGCTATCAGAGATGATCTGATGTGAATACGGACGAATCGTATCCCAGATCATCTTGGGGTGGTGACCCTCCCTGTACCGGCTGAATTACATCATGAATACGGCCTGTTGCCGAAGACGGTATGAGTATATGCTGACCACAACGGGCACCCACTCTTTCCTGACACATCAGCAGCACCACCGCCGGGTCCTGTAATGCATTTTCGGCACCATTCCTCCCGTTCTCACTAGCTGCGCGAGTAAAAAGTTTCCATAAATTATGGTGCAGGCTAAAACTGCATATAGCCACCATTCGTATCACGGCCTTAATCAACGGGCATGAATGGCGACAGCTTTGCGTTCATCTCCGGCATGCACCAGGCGGTACAGTGCCGGTAGCACGACCAGGGTAAGCAGCGTCGAGGAAATAATACCGCCAATGACCACGGTCGCGAGCGGACGCTGGACCTCGGAGCCGATACCGGTATTCAATGCCATGGGCACAAAACCCAATGCTGCTACCAGCGCGGTCATCAGGACCGGGCGCAGACGCGTCATCGCACCTTCTACTATGGCTTCATCAAGTGCCTTACCGTGGCCGCGCAGATCACGAATAAACGCCACCATAACCAGACCGTTGAGCACGGCTATACCCGAAAGCGCAATAAATCCCACTGCCGCTGAAATGGAAAACGGAATATCCCGGATCAGGAGGGAAATGATTCCACCCGTGAGCGCCAGTGGCACTCCCGAAAAGATGACACCAGCATCCCGGATTGTGCCCAACGCCATAACGAGCAGTCCGATAATCAGCACGAGCGTCATCGGTACCACTATGGATAAGCGATTTATGGCCGACTGCAGCTTTTCAAACGTTCCACCGTATTCAACCCAGTACCCGGGCGGCACGTCGACATCCTGTTCAACTGCCAGACGGACATCCCTGACAAAAGAACCGAGATCGCGGCCACGCACATTGGCGGTCACCACGACGCGGCGTTTACCGTTTTCCCGATAGACCTGGTTATAGCCAGTAACCACGTCGAGATCGGCCAACTCACCCAGCGGCATATAGTCTCCCTGCGCTAATGGCACGGGCAGACTCGCATAGGAATCAGGATCAGTTCGTAACGATTCAGGCAGACGGATGACGATATCGGCCCGGCGATCGCCTTCATAGAGCTGCCCCGCAACGGTCCCGCCCAGCGCGGTCGCAACCAGATCCTGGAGCTGCACGATAGTGACGCCGTGTCGGGCCAGCATCTCGCGCCTGGGTTGAATCGTCATGACGGGTAATCCCGTCGCCTGCTCAACCGCGACATCGACAGCGCCCGGTACCCGGCTAACCGCCTTTTCGATTTCGTCGCCCAGGCCAATCAGCTGATCGAAGTCGTCACCAAACACCTTCACTGCCAGCTCGGCGCGAACACCGGCAATCAACTCATTGAAGCGCATCTGGATAGGCTGCAGGAATTCATAACGGTTACCTGGAATCGGCATGACCAGCGCCTCGAGTTCGGCCACCACCTGTGTTTTTGGCTTGCCGGGATCTGGCCAGTCATCACGTTCTTTAAGGATAATAAAGTTATCCGCCACGCTGGGAGGCATGGGGTCGGTGGCCACTTCCCCGGTACCGATTTTGGCAAATACGCGTTCAACTTCCGGCAGTTTTTTAATCTCGGCTTCCAGCTGTTCCTGCATGCGAATCGCTTGCTCCAGCGAGGTACCGGGAATACGCAAGGCATGCATGGCGATATCGCCCTCGTCGAGGTTCGGTACAAACTCCGAACCCAGCTGTGTGGCTAGCAAACCGCAAACGGCTGCCAGCAGTGTTGCCAACCCGATCACGGTCCAGCGAAACCTGAGTGCCGCGATCAACAGCGGCCGATACAAATTGCGGGCAGAACGGATCGCCACGTTCTCCTTTTCGTGCACAGGTTTCTTAAAGAGTAGTGCGACGCCGGCGGGCACAAAAGTCACAGACAGCACCATGGCACTGACCAGGGCAATCACCACGGTAATCGCCATCGGGTGAAACATCTTGCCCTCCACCCCGCTTAAGGCAAAGATCGGAAGATAAACGGCAGTGATGATAAAGACGCCAAACAGCGCCGGGCGTATCACCTCACGGGTCGCATCGAACACCACAGCCAGTCGCTCGTTCAGCGCCAGCGTGCCACGATTTCCGGATTCACTCAGCCGCCGCAGACAGTTTTCCACGATGATCACCGCACCATCGACGATCAGACCGAAATCCAGCGCGCCGAGACTCATCAGGTTGGCGCTGACATTGCTTTTCACCATCCCGGTAATGGTCATCAACATCGCGATGGGAATGACAGCAGCCGTCAGCAAGGCCGCGCGCATGTTGCCCAACAAGAGAAACAACACCACGATGACCAGCAGCGCGCCTTCAACCAGGTTTTTCTGGACCGTGGCCAGCGTTTTATCGACCAGGCCCGTGCGGTCATAGACCGCCGTTGCTGTGATGCCCGGGGGTAAACTGGTCATGATGACTTCCAGCCTGGCGGCCACCGCACTGGCGACGGTACGGCTGTTCTCGCCGACCAACATGAACACGGTGCTCATGACGACCTCATGTCCGTCCTGGGTTGCCGCACCCGAGCGCAGCTCCCGGCCCAGGCCCACGGACGCGACGTCCCGGACACGAACCGGCACCCCTGCCTGTTGACTGACCACGATGTCACCTAATTCGTCCATCGCTCTGGCCTGACCGGGTACCCGCATCAGCAATTGTGCACCGTTGTGCTCAATGAACCCTGCCCCGCGGTTATCATTGTTTTGTTGCAGCGCATTCAGAACATCAGTGTAGGTGAGGCCGAAGGCGAGCAACTTTGCCGGTTCGGGTGCGACCAATATTTCTTTTTTAAAGCCACCGATTGGATTGACTTCTACGACGCCGGGCACGCGCAACAGCTGTGGACGAATGATCCAGTCGTGGACGGAACGCAGATCGGTGGGCGTCACCGGGCTGCCATCCGGGTTGAGCGCACCCGGCTCGGCATCCACCGTGAACATGAATATTTCACCCAGACCGGTGGCTATCGGTCCCAGCGTCGGCTCGAGCGAGGCAGGTAGATTGCCTTTGGCAGCATTGAGGCGTTCACCCACTTGCTGGCGAGCAAAGTAGATATCGGTACCTTCCTCAAAGATGATGGTGACTTGCGACAGGCCATAGCGTGAAATCGAGCGGGTGTACGCGAGTTGCGGCATTCCCGCCATAGCGGTCTCTACCGGAAAACTGACACGCTGCTCGACTTCCAGTGGTGTGTAACCCGGCGCTGCCGTGTTGACGGTCACCTGGATATTGGTGATGTCGGGTACGGCATCAATCGGTAACTGGGTAAAGTTCCATACACCCAGGCCAGCCAGCACCAGCGTGAGCGCCAGCACCAGCCCGCGTCGTCGCAGTGAGTAATTGATTATGTATTCCAGCATGACGTGACCTTAGTGATCGTGCGACGCGCCGGATTTTTCGATGTCGGCCTTGACGAGATAGCTGTTTTTGCTGACGTAATGCATTCCCGGCTCCAGCCCGCCGAGTACCTCTATCCACTCCCGGTCCTGCCTGCCGAGTTCCAGCATGCGCACTTCATACTCGTCACCGATCTGCGCATAGACCACGGTAAAATCGCGAAACGCTTGCAGACCCGTGCGCATCACCGCCAAAGGCACCGGGTGGGTACCCACGGTCACTTCAGCAGTCACGAAGGTGCCCGGCAAGAATCGCATTTCTGAGTTATCCAGTACGACGCGTGCCGTCACCGATTGATTGGTTTCTGCCTGGACATTCACGCGTGCAATAGTGCTTTCGACAGGCTGACCGCCGGTTGCGGCAGTGATGGTGACAGGAGCACCGGCGATTACGCGTGCGCGATCAGCAGGGAAAACGGAGAGATCGACCCACACGGATGATGTATCCGTGATGGTGAACAGCGTGCGCCCGTCGGTCTGCTCACCGGGGTTGGCATCGCGCTGAGTGATCACACCGCTGATCGGTGCCTTGATCGTATACGACTTGAGACTTTCATTGCTCTCGATCTTTGCCAGTGTCTGCCCTTCGCGAACGGTGTCGCCAAGCGAGGGAATCACCGACTGAATGACGCCATCAAAACGTGCGCTGACTTCACGAACCCGCTCGGTGTTGGTCATGACGCGACCGTATACGGTGACCGTTTCCTGCAACACGGCCGGCCCGGCGACCAGTGTTTCCAGTCCAAATGCCTCGGCCACCTCGGCGCTGATCTTCGTACGCCCCTCAAAGTTATCGTACTGCCAACGATGGGTCTTGCCGTTATAGACGGCCTCGATGGACACCACAAACGAGTGCGGCTCGTAAATGACCGTATCACCGCGCAGGAAATCTTCCTGGGTCTTGAAGCCAATGGTATCGACGCGATCACCCAGTCGAGTCAGTTTTATAGTGAGATCGACGTCATCGGGTTTGACATGCTGGCCCTGTTCTGTCGCCCAGACACGAAACTCCGGAGGCACACCGGTCTCGAATATGGCCAGCTCCAGCACAAAGTCGCCATCGGTCAGTAATCGACCTCGATGAGGGCCTTTCTCGGGTTCAGGCTCTGTTTCCACGCCGTGCCCAAGCTTTGTTGCCGAGTCACGCTCCGAGTCGCCACCGCTGCAGGCCGTGAGCATGACACTCAGACAAATAATCCAGAAAAGGTGTGTTCGGGTGTTCATAAACGACCTCATGGCGATATTGCCGATTGCGCGATGCGCATACCGGTCAGGCGTTCAATCTCGATGGTATTGTTGTGTGCGTCAACGCTTGCCTCGACCAACGCACGGCGTGCCTCGAGCAGGTCTTTCTGCACTGTGTGCCATTCGAAGTAGCTATAGCGGCCGAGCTCATAAGCATTGCGTGTGTCTGTCAATGCCTGCTCCAGGTGCGGGATCACATCATCACGGAATGCTTTGGCCCGGTGCAGGCTGTGTTGCAGTTCCTGATAGATAACGAACAGTGATGTTTCGGTACGAATACGCGCGGCGGTGGCATCCGCGTCCGTTTGTGCCAGGCTGGCCTGAGCTTCAGCAATGCGGCCCTGGTTGCGATTGCGCAGCGTCAAGGGAATAGTTATGTTCGCTACGAGCGCCTCATCATCGCTAATTTCGAACCGGCGCACGCCTGCCGATACGCGCCAGTTTTGCTTGCGCTGCGCCTCAGCCAGGCGCAACTCCGCCTCGTCCACCCGCTGCTTCGACAGGAATCGGCTAATATCCGGATTGCGTTCAATGCGTGTTTTGAGGGTTGCGAAGGAGTCCGTGGTGGGGAGCGTCAGTATCTCTCCGTTTACACGCTTGAATCCCGGCTTGGTTTCACCCCACTGCGCGGCCAAACGGCGACTGGCAGATAACAAACTGTGTTCAAAGTCTTCCTGATTGAGTTTCATACGCGCCAGTTCGGCTTGAGCACGCGCCAATTCTGCCTGTGGCGATTTACCCGCCTGTACTCTGTTTTTGACAGCACTAACAGTTTCTTGTGCAAGTTGCACGGCTTCGCTTGCGTTGACCATCTGTGCCTGGTAGGACAAACACGATAAAAACAGCCGGGCAGTTTCGGCGGCCGCATCAAGGCGCATAATGTCCGCTTCTACTTCGAGTAGCGATACACCCGCACGGGCCGTCTCTAGACGGCGCTGCCGGACACCGCGCTCCAGAACCCAGGCAATACTCAGGGTGGTTTCCGCACCATCAAAACTCGTAAATTCGCCGGTTCCGAGTGCGTTCTCGACCATAAGGCTCAGTTCCGGATTGGGTGCCAGCCCGGCTTGCAATACCCGGCCGTCCTGCATCTGGAGCTGATGCCCGAAGGCGACCAGTTCTGGAT
Source organism: uncultured Gammaproteobacteria bacterium (assembly GCA_963748215.1). GTDB lineage: Bacteria > Pseudomonadota > Gammaproteobacteria > UBA9214 > UBA9214 > UBA9214. Next base: position 867,359 of record CAVVHS010000006.1, read on the forward strand.
TACGCACCAGGGTTCTGGCAACTGCTTCATTCAAGCCGATCATCTGGCCATCACCAGCCAGGTCGGATTCCGCTTGAGCGATGGTGCCAAACAGCACTAGAAACAGGCATACACCCATCTGGCGTGTGAGATATTTCCACATGAACACGTCTCCCGTGTGCTCTACGGAGCACATATATCAGGCAAAGAACAAGACTGCCGACCGACACGTCAGGCGCTCGTCAGGCTATCTACCAGGAATTAGAGGACGGGTTGGGGTGGTGCGCGCAGGGGGGGTCGCCAACGGGATCGATGACGTGCGGGAAAACGTTCGACAAGTAGAGGCAGAACCGTCGTGCTTGTCCGTATTGAGGGCAATAGGACGAATATAAATGCACCGAGAATCGGGATCAGTTTAGACCATGTAACACCCGGTTCGAAGGACGACACGTCGATTTCGTCATCATGGCCGTGGCCATGCCCATAAGGGCCCGCATCGTGGAGGTGCATCCGGTGAAGCGCACTGCTCTGGCTATCTAGACTCACATGCAGATGCAATCCGCTCATCTGCATAGTCAGCAGGCTGAGGCATATGAGGGCAATGAGCAGTGCGGGGGATGAACGCATCTAGACAACACTACACATCGACTGCTTTTTTGACAATAGTCGTATTGTTCTAGCTATCACCTGTCGAGGTCCCTGACGAATTGTTATTCTCACCGAAACAATCCGCTGCAATACGATAGATAAATCCCCATCACACAGCGCATGGCACCGGTAGCGCACCTGGTTTTTGACCAGGCGCCGGGTAACGCATTACCCATTGTTTTCAGGAGAGCAGGGAAAATGGTAGAAAACAACAGCACGTAGAATAGACATGCAAAGTCTATTATAACTTGCTGTTATTATTGTCTTTGCACATCCGGTGAGATAACTCACCCCCTACGCGGCTCGCGCGGCGACGTTCTCGGCAATGGCTCCCTGCATTGCTCTCGGCTCTGGCATGGCCCAGGCCAGTCTCTCGATCGCTGCGCGATCTCACCTGCTCCTGCTTCGCTCTACCGAGTCCATCCATGGACTCGTACCTCCTGCATGGCCCAGGCCAGCCTCTCGACCCGGGCTATGCCTGTAATAATGGCTCATCTTCTCCCTGCAGTCGTGCGCCGCCTTCGGCGGCTTGTCGAACTCCCGACTGCCTGGTTCGTAGTTAGCACTTTAGTCGCTGACTGTATGTATTTAATTGACATGCCTGAATTCTTACTCCGTTTTTTGGTTCACATCGTTTTCAGTTTACACATCAACCAGAAGCCCTGCGTCATCCGTCAAAAGCCAGCTTCATCTTCCTGGCTATCTTCTGCAAGCGCTGGTCGCGTGTCCAGATCAAGGCCATATCCGCTAATGTGGCAGATGCCAGAAGATGGGTATCGATATAACCGACACCCTGCCCCATCAGTTTATTGCTTTCGATAAAGTGCAACACCTCTTCATGCGAGGCCACTGGCGCCTGGGGCAAATCGTTGAGCAGCCTGATCACATCATCCCGCTTTTGCAGATTCCTACAGGCCAGCTCACCAATGACAAAGGTGTGCGCCAGTACCTGGCAGCTGTCGAGCAGATCTATAAGACGCTCGTCTCCAGTACGCAGATGATCGATCCAGACCGAGGTATCAACCAGGATCATGCTGCCGGATCGGACTGCCGGCGGGGTATCGGTTTCAGTTGTGGTTCGCTGCCCCCCAGCCGGGCCAGTCGGCGGGCGCTCTCTCGTTCGATCAGGGCGCGCAATCCCTCACGCACCAGCGCGACTTTCTCACTTACCCCGGTAATCCGCTGGGCCTCGGCTAACAATTGGTCATCGATATTCAGTGTGGTTCTCACGGGCAGCTCCCGTCGTCAGAAGGCACGATTATTAACATCATTTGATGATGTACTGGATGTACTGATTGTGCAAGGGTTGTCGCCTGACCCGAGCCAGGCGAATTGCTAATTATCACCTGAAAACGGTGAGTTAGGCAGTCGTGTTCATGCTCGCAACCTTACCTACCCTGCTTTGCCATGAAGGACCTGCTGATACTCCTCGCCCATCTATCGACTACCGTCGCCAAACTCCTGGGGCCTGGCGCTGCGAGGGCCATTGTCGCTGACAGCCTGCTCATGAAGCAGCAGCTTCTGGTCATTCATCGTTCGCGGTGACGCGCGCCCAATCTTTCGGCGCTTGATCTGTTTCTGTTTGGCTTCTGGACGCTGTTTCTCGATCCACACGTTATTCAGCGGGCTGCGGTGATTATTCGGCCATCAACGCTTTTGAAATTTCACGACCTGCTTAAAAATCGTAAGTACCGACTTCTGATTGGAACGATTCGTCGTGAATACCTGGATCACATCTTTTTCTGGAATGCGCACGACCTGGAGCGAAAACTTGAGGCTTTTAGGAAATACTACAACCAGAATCGGGTTCATCAATCGCTAGCCGGTGATGCACCGGCGGTTGTTAGCGGCATTTCTCAAACTCAATGCGCAGATCTCAGCAACTATTCGTGGATGTCACACCGCAATGGACTTTTTCAAACCCAGGTCGCTGCATAAACAGGAATTCGCCAAGGACAGGGTCGTTTCCAGACATACCAGATTTAATCTGGCCTGATGTTCCTATACCAAGTCAGAAGCCGCCGCGGGTACGAAAGCCACCACCGCCGCGTCCCGTGCCAGCACCAAAGGTACCGCGCCGACGCGAGGACGGGTTACGCCATACCTTGCGCGAGCGGCCAAAACCGCCGCTGCCGAAATCCGGATTGGAGCGGGTCTGGCGATAGCGCTGGTTGCGCAGGATGGTACTCCACAGATCATCGGAACTGGCAACACCGCGCAGGAACTCGTTCAAGATTACGGCCAGCAATCCGGTATTGTCGAATTGGGAATTCATATCGTCGAAGCGTTCGCGCTTGAAGTTGCGCCTGACCCCTTGTAGTTCCTGCAGACGAGCCAAATGCCGCGTGTGCATCTGCTTGTGATGGTCCAGGGCATCCTGGTGCTGCCTCTTCTCGTTGTCTATATTGACGAGCTTTTGGATGATAAGGTCATCTTTCGTAGTCATCGTCATCTCGGCATGCTGGCGCAAGGATGAAAAACCTTCACGCTCGAACTCCGCTACCAGAGTGGTGATGGCTTTGTTGAAGTACGGATCCTCTGCGGCAGCAAATCGTGCCTGTTCCTGCAATAGCTGGTTGAAGGTCTCTTCTTCCTGCTGGATGCGTTGATCGATCAGCCGGAGCGCCTGTTCGACCTGCTCCACTGCCGCGCGCAGCGCAGGGATGCCGTCTGCATCCGCAACCGCCGCTTCCATCGCTTCCAGGGCGGCAAAGGCGGCATCGGCGTCGCTGCGTACCCGCTGTGCATGTTCGCGCAGTCGGACCGGAATCTCGAGCAACATGGCGTAGTTGGGGCGGGCCGCGTGATAATCACACAATCGCGCCACCTTCCTGTCGAGAAAGCGGGTCAGGGGCCCGGCCGAATAGCGGGATGTTCCGAAGTGTCTTTTCCACAGATACATGAACAGCGAATCCGCCTCATAGGGCCCGCCTTTCTCGACCCGGTCTGCCTCTGCCTGTGCCGTCTTTGCTTCCGCCTGTCCGGCAATATCGTCTGCCGCATGCGCGGCAGCGAGCAGCTCCTTATGGGCCGGGTCCTCCTCCAGGCGCTGCTGTGTCGTGGCTTCCACCGCGTCGAGTCGTTCCGCGGCCTGGTCGGCCTGCTGACGCGAGGTCTCACGTTCGGTATCCAGATCATCCTGTGCCTGTTGTGATGCCTCGATGCGTGACTGGAGTGTCTGCAACGCCTGCCCGCGTTCGGCCAGCAACGCCTGCACGCGCCGATCGGCTGCATCGAGGCCTGTGATGATCTCCCCCCTGATCAGTTGATCAAGCCGCATTTCGGCCAGTTGCCGGTAGCCGTCCGCTTCTTCCTGCCTCAGGTGCACCAGCTTCCTGCTGGTAATTTGAACCTGGGTATCGAGCTCACGGACCTGCTGGCGCACCTGGCGCAGGCCCTGGTCGATTGAGGTGAGTGTTTGCGGGCCGCTCCACATGGTCCGGTCTACCAGGCGGTGATCGAGGCGCCGGTCGTCGGCATGGCATATTCGGGTGTGAGCTGGCCACGCCGCTTCACGCCAAAGTCGCGCTTCTGGATTATTCCGTCGTCCTTTTTATCGGCGGCGATTTGTTGATACAGCTGCTCGCTTACCCGCAGCGCCCATTTGCTTACCTTATAGGTCTTTCCATCCTCTTCATTGCGGACAGGTAACGTCAGCGTGCTGCCATCCGCAATCACCGCCTCGACGATAATGTAGTAGTTACGGGCATTGGGGTTGAGTTCTGGCATACGCCATACACCACTGGGTTCATCCGGCCGGGATACGATGCGCACGATGTATTCCTGTTCAAGCTGTGCACGCAGGTCCTTCAGTGAGGCAATTGCTTTCTCGGCTGCTTCGGTATCGTTTTCATGCAAGGCCACCTTGCCCTGTTTAAGGTACTGTTCCGCGCGTTCCCTTGCTTCGGGGAGCGTGGTTTGTTCGACAATGGCCTGTCGCTGTGTGGCCAGTTCGTCAGGGAGTGTTGCCAGACGGCGTTGTTGCGGGCCGCTGATCAGCGTTGCGTATACAATCATTACCGCAGTGATGAGCGCCAGCATCACCAGCAGCGCCTTGCCCCAGGTGCCGCGGCTGATGTAGATGCGTGCGAGGATTACGCGTAAGCCCGGTTCGGGCGGCGTGTAGACAAAGCGCTCCTCATCCAGGGCCGCAACACCTTCGGCCAGCACATGATCGGGAACATCGATACCCTGGGCGGCATAGATCTCGCGCAGCCGCTTGATCAGTGTTTGCTCGCGCGCTTCCGTATTCAGTTCACGCTCGACCAGCAGCTGGCGATGCCGTAGTGTATCGACCACATCCATGGCCTGCATGACTTCATCGAGTGGATGCCTGGTTGCCGTATTTGTCCCGGCCATGGTTCAGGGCTGCCTGTTGTCCGGGTTCTGTTATGACTGCCCTGGCAGCGTCAGCGGGAATGCCTTGCCTTCTTCGACCAGCCGTGCAAGGCGCTTCTTGCCTTCTTCCACCGCATCGCGGATTTCTTCAGCGTTCTGCGTGCTCAGCTTGCGCATTTCCTCGATTATGATGCGCGAGTGTTCCTGGTAACTGACCACCGAATCAACGAGGCGTTTGACAGCATCGGCGCGAATAGTCGGGCCGTAGCCGGCCTTGATGGCCTCTTCATGCACCTTGCCGCCGATATCGGCCAGGTCTTCAAGGCTCTTGTTGACACCCTCTTTCATCGCGTTCAGGGTCTCGGTGCTCTCGTGCAATCCGTGCAGGCCGGTGAACGACGCACTCAACGCGGTTAATACGGTTTCATTGGTGCCGAAGAAGCTTATCGACTGCTGGTACACGCGCTCCTTGGCATTGGTGGTCTGGATGAGCCGTGCCATGACAACCTCCGAGGTGTGGTAGCTCACCGTCAGGTTATCGGAGAGATCCTTGCTGATCTGGTAACGCTGATCGGCAGTCTGAACATCACGCATACGTTCATCGCGCGTGAGTTCCAGGCGTGCGCGTTCGGCAGCATCTTCACCTGTATACTCGCCCAATGTGTTCATCGCAGCCTGCAGGTCGGCCTTGGCTATATCCAGCTTGCCCTGGGCGGTTTTCAGGACTTCCAGCGCCAGTACTTCGGACTCTTTCAGGGCGCCGCGGAAATCCTGGTAGGCGGTGAGAATCAGGTGTTCGCGCTGGATCTGATCTTTGGAATCATCAGCCACGTCCAGATACACCTTTTTGATATTATCGAAGCGGTCGGAGATATCGCCGCGGCTCACCTTCATCCAGACATTCTGTACACGTTCCCAGGTATTGACCTTGCCATCTTCTAATTGCTCGACCATCCCCTTGGCATCTTCGCGAATGCTGTTAAATGATTTGATTATTTCTTCATAGCGTTCGCCGATTTGCATGGCGCTGACCTGTTCGCGGACCACTTCATTGAATAGCGAGGCCTGGTTCAGTGTCATGGCGATTGCCACGACCTTCTCTTCATCCAGATCGGTAATCTGATTCAGTAATGCGATAACGGGGGCTTCCTCGTTACCCTCTGGCATCAGGTTGAGATCACGCAGCGAGTTGAGCGCCTTGTCGAGATATTTTAAAGGTGTACTCATGGGGTATTCCTCACCTGTAGTGGATTGCAGACTTGAGGGTGACCGTGCGGGTAACCGGGGTAAGCTGATGCATTAGTATAATACCTCCTGGCAGGCGTGTACTTATTCGAATATTCAGCCTGTGGGTGGCGAATTCCTGGTTGTCACCTGAAAACGTTCACCTAGACCGTGTGGGTGACTCAATCATAGTTATCATCTTACAAACGCTGACTTAGACTGGCGTTCAAACGCCAGATGTCAATTGATTCAGCACCTCTATAAAAAGGGAAACCTGATTCTATTGGACTTCGAACATCTATTGGACAGATAGCAGTTTCAAGGCTCAGCTACGTATTAACAAACCAAACACTTAATGACTGCTGGCCAGTCGATCACGTGGTTTTTAACCAGGTAGTCGGGTTAGCACTTAATCCTTTGTTTTCGTGAGAACTGGAAAAAGGAAGGATAAAGACAGCAAGTAGAAAAGACCTGCAAAATCTTCGCTAACTTGCTGCTTTATAATATGGCGCGCCCGGAGAGATTACTCGGCCAAATTCTACTCGGGGCACTACTGCCCCTCGCGCCCGTGCGGGGCCGCCGGCAAAGCCGGCGTTCTCGGCAATTGCTCCCTGCATTGCTCTACCTCGTGCATGGCCCAGGCCAGCCTCTCGACCGGTTTCCGGTCTCACCTACTCCCTGCAGTCGTGCGCCGCTGCGCGGCTCGTCGAACTCGACCAATTAGAAACGTCGGGAGTTCGAATGCCTGGTTCGTAGTGTTATCCCTCAACCTCTCCAACCGTCTAATTTACTTAACAAATCAAGACTTTTCGCCTATATGGCGTTTAATGCGTTGATTTGCGGTTGGTTGGACACTGTTATTGGACAGCAAACCCTCCCCAAGACCATGTGATTATGAATTCGCCATGCACACCCAACAAACGAGAAATTCCGGACATCTGCGCCATTTTTGCCACTACCGCAGTAGAATCGGCCTAAGCTGGAAAGACTCCTAGAATACGGACCACGCTGTTACCGAACAGCATCGAATCTACGCAGGATATGGGAACAGAAAAGCTACCGACAAAATCCAGTCGTTCAGAGGTCGAGGCGTTTCTGCGCGAGGCGGCATCCACACCCGTTATAAAGTCGTCGACCCAGTTGGGACGGCTGATGTTCGCGCTGGATGCCACCGCGAGTCGCGGGCCCACCTGGGACCATGCCTGCCATTTACAGGCCCAGATGTTTGCAGAGACAGCGAACCTTGGCGGCCTGGAGATCCAACTGTGCTATTACCGCGGATTCAACGAATTCAGGACTACCGGCTGGCTAACTAACACCGTCGATCTCCAGCACCGCATGGCGGCCGTACGATGCCTCGGCGGACAGACGCAGATACACAAGGTGCTTCAACATGCGATCAAGGAGACCAGGCAAAAAAAGGTCGACGCGCTGGTATTTGTGGGTGACTGCATGGAAGAAGACATTGACGAACTTTGCCAGATTGCGGGTGAACTGGGCATTCATAATGTCCCAGTATTCTTGTTTCACGAGGGCAGCGACCCCGTCGCCGAACATGCTTTCAGACAGATCGCGAGACTGACAAAGGGAGTGTATTGCCCGTTTGACGCAGGTAGCGCCGAGCAGCTGCGTGACCTGCTGAGCGCGGTGGCCGTCTATGCGGCGGGCGGGCGCCGGGCGCTGGAACATTTCAGCAAGACGCGGGGCGAGAAGGTAAAGCTGCTTACCCGGCAGATTAGTCAGGGTTAGTCATAGTGCGCGCACTACTTCTCCTGGCGGCAATTGCCGGGCTCTATCTCGCGTTTCGCTGGTTCCTGACACAACCACGGAGAACCCAGCTTCAGGCGACTGCAGTGGCCGTCGGCCTCGCGCTGATAGGTTTGGCGGCAACCGGGCGCCTGAACTGGGTGTTCGCAATCTTCGGTGCCCTGCTGCCATTCGTGCGCCGTTTGCTGCCACTGGCGTCCTACCTGCCGACCTTTCAGCGGGTCTACAGACACTTCAAGAGCGCACGATCCACAGCAGGACAGTCTGCTGGCCAGCAGTCAAAAGTTGAAACCCGCTTTGTCAGCATGACCCTAGATCACGACACGGGTGAGATGAACGGTAGCGTTCTTGAAGGCCGGTTCGCCGGCAAGGATTTAAAGGCGCTTTCACTCGACCAACTGGTTGAACTGCTGGCCGAGTGCGTACACGAAGACGAAGAATCGGCAGCACTCTTGCGCGCTTATTTGGACCGGGTGCATGGTGACGAATGGCAAAAGCGGGAGCAGTCCGAAGCAGGTAATAAGGCCACGGGATTTTCAGCCGAAATGACACGTCACGAGGCCTATGAGATTCTGGGTCTCGATGTAGGGGCCAGCGAGGAACAGATCATAGAGGCGCACCGGAGACTCATGCAGAAAATCCATCCAGACCGCGGCGGTTCCACCTTCCTGGCATCCAAGATTAATCAAGCCAAGCGCCTGCTGCTTGGCAATGGGTAATCGCGGAACCGGAAGTGAATACGTCCCCGCAGGGTCAAAATACACATCCCACTCGCTCGGCTAGTGTAGGTCGTCAAACAGTTTGTAACTTATAAACACAGGGAATATAGCTGTTGCGTGACGTCCAAAATCGCTCCCGGCGATTTTGTCGAACTGTGGAGCCCGACTCAGCCCTCGCACAAGCCAAACACAAAACCGGCCTGGAGGCCGGTTTTGTGTTTGGCTTGCCCGGAGAGATTACTCGGCCAAATTCTACTCGGGGCATTACTGCCCCTCGCGCCCCTGCGGGGCCGCCGGCAAAGCCGGCGTTCTCGGCAATTGCTCCCTGCATTGCTCTACCTCCTGCATGGCCCAGGCCAGCCTCTCGACCGGTTTCCGGTCTCACCTCCTCCCTGCAGTCGTGCGCCGCTGCGCGGCTCGTCGAACTCAACTGAATAGATACGTCGGGAGTTCGAATACCTGCCAGTACTTCAAACACACAGAAGCCCGCGCAAGGCGGGCTTCTGTGTGTTTGGCGCGCCCGGAGAGATTCGAACTCCCGACCGCCTGGTTCGCAGCCCTAAATCAAGGGCTATATCATATTATACAGTCACTTGCGGCGTTTGCCCCTCTCATGCCGCAGTTGACTTATCAATCACTTACGGTTGAGCGTACTTTCAAGTTAGCACAAATCTGGCACACTCCACGCAGCAGAATTCCGGTTATTCTCTCCAGAAATTGTATAGACGTCCAATATACAATAATGTATATTGATCATCTATACAACTGGAGACTATTCCGATGACTGAAACACAGAACCGTGCAGCACCGATTAATATCCGCGCCCGCCCAACTCAGCGTAACCTGATCGACAAGGCCGCTGCGATGCTCAACAAGAATCGCTCGGACTTCATGCTGGAAGCGGCCTGCCGTGAGGCCGAGAACGTCTTGCTCGACCAGCGCCTTTTCCTGGTCGACGACAAGGCCTGGCAGGCATTCGAGACACTCATTGATGCGCCGGTCAAAGACAACCCCGCGCTGCGCAAACTGTTACATGACAAGGCCCCATGGGAGAAGTAACGGCGCCGGAGCCGATTACAGCGACTCACCTCATTGAGTCGTTCTCATGCGGTGTCCCGGTGCTGGATGACTGGCTTAAACGCCGCGCGCTCAAGAACGAAGTTTCCGGCGCATCCCGCACCTTCGTCATTTGCCAGGATTCGCAGGTCATCGGTTATTACACGCTGGCCACTGGCAGTATCGAACATCGCAATACACCAGGGAAAATACGCCGCAACATGCCGAATCCGATACCGGTGATGGTGATCGGAAGACTTGCCGTCGATCAGCGGTGGCAGCAGGCAGGCCTGGGTCGCGGCCTGCTGAAAGATGCCCTGTTGCGCACCCTGTCGGTTTCGAAACAGGCAGGCATCCGGGCATTACTGGTGCATACTCTCTCGGAAGATGCAAAGCACTTCTACACCCGTAGCGGGTTTATCGAATCTCCGCTTGATCCAATGACCTTGATTATTGCACTGCAGGATGCTGCACATTGCCTGTAGCGGCGCGCACGGATAAGACCGTGGAAACCGGTCGAACAATGTGGAACGCTATGCTGCGACAAGCTGTGATACGGGTAAAGCCCAACTATTTCGCATTACCCGAAGTCGAATGTGAACATTACCAGCTGCAGTTGAATGCAGATGATAAAGTCAATACTACAGAGGAGCAGGCCGCGGTACTGGACAGATTTGAGGATAGTCTGTATCTGTTATTGAATAGCATGCTTTTGCCCTTATGGCATTGACCAAGGAACAATCTTTACGCGAGGCAATCACCCGCGAAGAAGCTCAACTCGCTGAGATTGCACACAGACAGGATGAGAGCCGAAAACGGTTGGCAGCACCTAAGGAAGAGCTTGCCACCGTGGAATCACCGCATGTAGCTCCTTTCGCCTCTGCAATACACCCTGGCGCCGACGTACCAACCACCGCCGAAGGAAAAATCTCATTATTCCGTCAACTATTCCGCGGCCGGGATGATGTATTTCCATTGCTCTGGGTAAGTACAAAGACCGGTCGGAAAGGGTATTCACCAGCCTGCAGCAATGAATGGGTACGTGGCGTCTGCGAAAAACCCCGTGTGAAAGAGAGCATTTGTCTATTTAAACCGATATTTTAGAATCAGAGTTAAATCTGAATGTCTCCTTTGTACGAATATGCTCACTTTTAGAGATTAACTGCCAATGTCTTCGATTACATCGAAATGTTCTACAATCGTACCCGTCGGCACAGCCATCTTGGCGGGGTCAGTCCGGAGGCATTTGAAAGTGCCTCAAAATGAGGCTGGGAAGTGTCTACTGTATCGGGGGTAGTCCATTACGCAATAAGACACTCGTAGGGGATCTTCAAACCTTCATGCAATTTCCGGATCATTGTTAGCGTCAAACTTCGCTTTTTACTCAGCACCTCAGACACACGCCCACTTGTTCCGATATACGGCTCCAGATCTTTGCGCGACAAGCTGTTCTGCTCCATCAAGAACTTGATCGCTTCTATTGGGTCCGAGGCAGGAATTGCATAGTGCTCATCTTCATATTTCTCAACGATCAGCATCAAGACATCCAGCTCATCGCCTCTTGGTGTATTGGGTTTTGCACCCCACAGCTCATCGATACGCTTTAACGCACGGTTCAGCTCACGGTCATTTTTAACAGGCTTCAGTTTCATAATAAACCTCAAATATGTTCAATATCCTCGATCTCGTCATATTCCTTATGGGTCCCCACAAATCGAATAAGCATTCCATGCCGAACATAATCCATAAGCACAACAATTCTGTATTTGTTACCGCATAGGTTAAATACAACACGGTTGTTCTTTAAGATGCTCGCATTACGCAAGTCAGCCTTTAATTTGTGTGGCGTATTCCATTTTGCAGTTGCACAGTAGTTGTACCACTCCGTCATTTGCTTCTTTGCATCTCTGTATTTCGGGCTACTCTCCCAAAATTTCCGCAGCATGGACTTTGCGATCACCCTCATCAACATACCCTATCATGCTCCCATCATGGGAGCAATCAGAAATATCCCAATATGGGAGGTTTTTACTTCAGACCGGTGACGTCATGCAACAATGGGAACAGGGAAACCACGACTGTATCAGTACCTGAAGCGGGTTTTCACCACACTGCCAGCTGAATCTCCACCCAGACGTGCTAACTTCAGCAACTCATTTTCCGGATCACATTGACGCCGATTTTTTGGAACCCTGTCAGTCACTTGATCACGGATGCCGTATACACAGGGAAGGTATGCAATGACAGCACCTGTCCAATTAAATGGATGTTTTTAGCTCTATTGGACAGTCACAAAAAAACCGGCCTAGCAGAACGCTATAATCAGTTGATTTAAATAGTAAAATGGCGCGCCCGGAGAGATTACTCGGGGTTTTGCCCCTCGCCCCTGCGGGGCCGCCGGCAAAGCCGGCGTTCTGCGCTCCCTGCGGTCGCTGGTCGAACTCAACTGAATAGATACGTCGGGAGTTCGAACCTCTGATGTACCGATAAACCAAAAGACCCGCGCAAGGCGGGTCTTTTGTGTAGTACCTGAGAGATAGCATACAGACTATACCGGAGACATGGTTTACACATAAGGGCATTGGGGGGGATCCCGGATGCCATGGAAAGAGTGTAAACCGATGGATGAACGCCTAAAGTTTGTAGCCCCAATCAACGGGATATATTACTCTAACTTACAGTCACTTACGGCGCCTGCCCATCCAATGCCGCAGTTGACTTATCAATCAGTTACAGCTCACTGTGCATTCGAGTTAGCACAAATCTGGCACACTCCACGTAGTGTAATTCCGGTTATTCTCTCCAGAAATTGTATAGACCATCGATATACAGTGATGTATATTGATTATCTATACAACAGGAGACTACCCCAATGGCTGAAACACAGAACCGCGCGGCACCGATTAATATCCGTGCCCGCGCGACGCAGCGCAACCTGATTGATAAGGCCGCTGCGATACTCAACAAGAATCGCTCGGACTTCATGCTGGAAGCGGCCTGCCGTGAGGCCGAGAACGTCTTGCTCGACCAGCGCCTCTTCCTGGTCGACGACAAGGCTCGGCAGGCATTCGAGGCACTCATCGACGCGCCGGTCAAAGACAACCCCGCGCTGCGCAAACTGTTACATGACAAGGCGCCATGGGAGAAGTAACGGCGCCGGAGCCAATTACCGAGACTCACCTCACTGAATCATTCTCGTGCGGCATCCCGGTGCTGGATGAATGGCTCAAACGCCGCGCACTCAAGAATGAAGTTTCCGGCGCATCCCGCACCTTCGTCATTTGCCAGGATTCGCAGGTCATCGGTTATTACACGCTGGCCACTGGAAGTATCGAACATCGCAATGCTCCAGGAAAAATACACCGCAACATGCCGAATCCGATACCGGTGATGGTGCTCGGAAGACTCGCCGTCGATCAGCGGTGGCAGCAGGCAGGACTGGGGCGGGGTCTGCTGAAAGATGCCCTGTTACGCACCCTGTCGGTGTCGAAACAGGCAGGCATTCGGGCGTTACTGGTGCATACGCTCTCGGAAGATGCAAAGCGCTTCTACACCCGTAGCGGGTTTATCGAATCTCCACTTGACCCCATGACCTTGGTGATTGCGTTGCAGGATGCTGCACATTGCCTGTAGCGGCGCACATGGATAAGACCGTGGAAACCTGTCGAATAATGTGGAACGCTATGCTGCGACAAGCTGTGATACGGGTAAAGCCCTACTATTTTGCATTACCTGTGCATGGCGAATTACGAGTTTGTACCATGAAAGAGGCGGGCCTTCTTGTTTATATCGCGCGCCCGGAGAGATTACTCGGCCAAATTCTTCTCGGGGCATTACTGCCCCTCGCACCCTGCGGGCCGCCGCCTTCGGTGGCTTGTCGAACTCAGCTGAATAGATACGAGAATAAGGTGACGGAGGCGTTTTATTCCTTCACGCATGAAAAGAAATAGTGTCAGAGCACATTTTCTCATTATATTCGCGGAAAATGTGCTCTGACACCAATTAGCAGATCAGAAATCGTAACGTCCGCTGATGTATGGCCCGTCCAGCTCCTGGTCGGAGGCAGCGCCTACCGCCAGGGACATCTGCGGCGCTGGATAGAAGCGTACACCGGCCTTGATACCCAGCTCGTCGTCATCCCAGAAGTCGTTGGAGATGTACGAGATGTCACCTTCCAGGTGCAGGTTCTGCTGCAGCGCATAGCGGAGGCCGCCGCGCAGCAGCACGCCGGTGTCGTCATTGTTGCCGAACCCGAAGTCCGCATCGGCATTGATCAGCTGCACGCTGCCGACAAAATCCAACTGGTTGTTTAGCGGGGTGTGAAACTGCACACCGATGGTGAAGATGTCCAGATCGCCGTCTGCTAATGGACCGCGGTCGAAATCCATCGCGTAATAGGAACCGATAATGCCGAAGCCCTGGTTAAGATCGACGGCACCACCGATGAACAGGCCGTCGCCATCGCCCCGACCCTCGCCATAGCCGATTTCCACGTAGGTGTATCTGAAATCCCCGGCCATGGCCGGTGCGGTTGCCAGCAGTATCGCGCCGGCCAGAAGTGCCTTCTTGTTCATGTGCGTCCCTCTACGAATGGTCTGAAATGCGCGGTTTGATTAGTGTACCTTAAACCAGCAGCCGCGTCGTTTGCGAACAGGTGTGCAAAGAATAAACACTTTTATGCAAGAATAAAGGGGACGGAGGAGTTATTTTCCAACTAATGGTGTCAGCACATTTTCTCCTTGATCGCGAAAAACCGACTCAAAGGGGACGGAGGATATAAAGTGGGGATTACTAAAGGGGACGGATGAGTTTTATTCATTCTGGGATTTCGCTTGAGAATATAACTCCTCCGTCCCCTATTACTCAATCCGCAGTTCGAGTAAAAAACCGAACAAGCCAGCTGTCATTGCAAAATTCTGAACACAGGCGATTCAATAGAGATTTGTAATGGACAAACAAGCCCCACAATTCAATCCGGTATTGTTGTGGTTACGTTTTGTCATTCGCATGAGTTTATTTGCTCTCGCCCTGATGTGGCCGGCAGGCACCTGGCACTGGCGGGAAGCCTGGGTGGTGGTAGGACTGTGGTCACTCTTTGGCCTGGTCATGCAACATTATCTGATGCACAACGACCCCGCCTTGTTAGCAGAGCGATTAAAGCTGGTTCCGATACACAAGGATCAGAAGACTTGGGACAAGGCACTCATGGCTATATTTTTTATAGCAGGGATTTCACTTTATATCGTTCCCGGTTTTGATGTCGTGCGTTATGGCTGGAGTGAGCCATTACCCTTGTGGTTGAAGATAGTGGCCTTCACCATACACATTCCCTGTTTTATCGGTTTGGGATGGGTGATGCGTGAAAATACGTATCTGGCACAGGTTGTAAAAATTGACGAACAACGAGGTCATCAGGTGATTACGACAGGTCCTTATGCATTGGTACGGCATCCAATGTATGCCATCGTTATCATTTTACTGTTCGCAGTGCCCGTAGCACTTGGATCACGCTATGCCCTGATCCTCTCCGTATTTTTAACACTATTATTGATTATACGAACATATCTTGAAGATCGGACTTTGCATGATGAACTTGATGGGTATGCAGCGTATGCCAAACAAACCCCTTACAGGCTGATTCCTGGAATATGGTAAACCAATCAATGGGGTCAGACTCGATTGATTACAGAAGGCAGACTGCCATGAAGAGAACTTACTCGACGGCCAGGCACCCTCCCCTGCGTACCCTGCCAGGACTGGCTGTCATGGCACTCGTCGTGCTGCCGTTGCTCGCCTCCTGCGACGCCGTCTGCAAGGCTGTCTGCGAAACATCCCAACCCGCCGGGGAAATCGGCCAACCCAGGGATATCGGCTATGCCGTTCTGAAAAAGCTGCTCGACGACGAGCAGCATGTCAAGACGCTCCGCATCGTCAAGTCCATCATCACCTTAAGCAAGGCCAGTGATCCGACAGCCGAGCTGATCGATGACATCGCCACGGTTTCCGCCCGGGGACTGGACGACCTGGAGACGCTGGTCGCACTCAGGCCCGCAATCAACCTGGACACGTCCAGCCAGGAGCAGCTCGGCAGCGACATTTTTAACGCATTGCGCGTGGCTACCGCCAGGGAACTGATCACCGCGACGGGTGACGACTTCGAACTCAGCCTCGTGCTCAGCCAGATCCAGGCGCTGCGCCTGATCGGCCAGTTACTCAAGGAAATCCAGGAACTGGACCCGAACCCGAAGCGACAGGCCTGGCTTGCGCATCTGGCCAGTGACTACGAAACTCTTTACAGTCGTGCCGTTGCACGCCTGTCAATCAATGGGGCCAGACTCGATTGATCTGACAACCTTGACCGGAATAAAGGGGACGGCGTATAGGAAGCATAACCCACGTATTTCGCGAGAATCCACCCGGGAACCGGCCTTCTCACCGGCATCCCTGCCCCTGAATCCCCGCACTCCAGCCGCCTGCAGGCCGCTCCCGGCCCTCTGCCACCGGCTTCCGCTGGCCTCCTCCTTTTTGTAACAGACATGGCCCGGCCCACCCACCGGGTATTCAGGGGACGGTTACTAATTTCCACTCAATGCCCCGAACATTTACCTGTCTCGACTGAGTGCTTGTAAACGGACATCTGTTGCCGCATGGAAAATATTCCTCTGCGCCCGTAAAACTCAGATAAATAGGTATACTGTCCCCTGACTCTTCGCCGCCATCGCGGCTCGTCGAACGCAACCGATTAGATAAGTCGGGAGTTCGAATACCATTCCAGACCTCAAACAAACAAAAGCCCGCACAAGGCGGGGCTCGGTTGTTTTGTGCGCGACCAGAACGAGCGTAGCGAGTTCAGGAAGTACTTGATGAAACGCCGCAGGCGGTTCTGAAGTACCCGGAGAGATTACTCGGGGCTGCGCCCCTCGCCCTGCGGGCCGCCGCCGCTGCGCGTCGACGTTCTGCGCTCCCTGCGGTCGCTGGTCGAACTCAACTGAATAGACACGTCGGGAGTTCGAACCTCTGGTAAACCGATAAACCAAAAGACCCGCGCAAGGCGGGTCTTTTGGTTTATATGGCGCGCCCGGAGAGATTACTCGGGGCTTTGCCCCTCGCCCCTGCGGGGCCGCCGGCAAAGCCGGCGTTCTGCGCTCCCTGCGGTCGCTGGTCGAACTCAACTGAATAGATACGTCGGGAGTTCGAACCTCTGATGTACCGATAAACCAAAAGACCCGCGCAAGGCGGGTCTTTTGGTTTATATGGCGCGCCCGGAGAGATTCGAACTCCCGACCGCCTGGTTCGTAGTTAGCAAGTGAATCGCTAACTTTTTGTTTCTTAAAGTAGATTACTGGAATGCCCGTTGCCCATTTTGCCTAACAAAGCAGGACGATGCATAACTGAATCCCGCAAAAGTCCCGCAAGCCATTTCATGCCCGTCTGGTCAAAATATTCATGCGGCCTCCCGATGGTAATACTTCAGCAGCCCACCTAACCGTTCCTTACAAACGACCGATCCGTTACCACGATTCATTGCCTTCGTAGTCCTGGAAATAACAGTACGTTGTCTTTACCTTGATGATTTCGCTCAGCATGATAATGGACCAGATACTCTCGCAGGGCACGTCTTAAGGATGTTTCGCCAAACAGAATTAACTTCGATAAACAGTCGTCCTTGACCGATTTCACCCAGCGTTCAGAAAACGCATTCAGATTCGGACTACGCGCAGGAAGCTGGAACGTTTTGACATCGCCGGATTCGATGATGTCCCGAAATGACTCACAGTACTTGGTATCACGGTCATGGATGAGATAGCTGCAACTTTCAAGAAAACCCCCTCCATCCATGGTCACATTCCGGGCGATTTGTTTCATCCACTGCTCGTTCGGATGTGGCGTGATGCCGACTACCTCGACTTTGCGACTCTCAAGCTGGATAAAGAATAGTACGTAATAAGTGACCAACTCGGAATCCGCGCAGCGTCAGTACCTCCACGCAGAAAAAGTCGGTCCCCGCAAGAGACAGAGCATAGAGGTGGACCCCGGTAGCCGGACAGGGGTGAGGAAAGTTTAAGTGTCTTCTGCGAAGATAATTGGGATAGAGACAGGAGCAGAAGATGAAGAGGAAACGTCGTAATCATTCAGCGAGCTTCAAGGCGAAGGTAGCGGTCGCTGCCATCCGGGGAGACAAGACGCTGGCGGAATTATCCGAGCAGTTTGATGTACATCAGAACCAGATTCAGGACTGGCGGCGGAAGTTGCTGGACCAGGCGGATCAGGTCTTTGGGCGTGGAGGTGGTTCGCCGTCCGAGTCGGAACACAAGGTCAAGGAGCTGCATGCCAAGATTGGTCAGCTGACGATGGAACGGGATTTTTTAGAACAAGGGCTGGAAAGGATTTCACGGCCGAGAGGCAAAAAATGATTGATTGGACGCATTCGTTGCCTGTGACCCGCCAGTGTCGTTGCTCATTCTCAATCGATCCTCGGTGTATTACCAACCGACCGGTGTTTCTGATGAGGATTTGAGGCTGATGCGGCTCATCGATGAGATCCATCTCAAGCGCCCGTTCTACGGCAGCCGCCGGATTCGGGTAATCTGCAGGATTACTGGGACACCCGGTCAATCGCAAGAAGGTGCAACGCCTGATGCAGCTGATGGGGATTTCTGCCCTCTATCCGAAGGCTAATACCAGTCGGCCGGGTAAGGGGCACAGGATCTTATTCCGTACCTGCTGAAAGGCTTGAATATAGACAGACCGAACCAGGTCTGGGCGACTGACATCAGCTATATCCCCATGGCCAGGGGCTTCGTGTATGTCGTGGCCATCATGGACTCGTACAGCCGCAAGGTCTTGGCTTGGCGGGTATCCAACAGCATGGATGCGGACTTCTGCGTGGATGCCCTGGAAGAGGCTATCAGTCGCTATGGAGCACCTGATATCTTCAACACCGATCAGGGGGCCCAGTTTACCAGTGAGGCCTTCACCGACGTTCTCAAGTCGGCAGGTATCCGGATCAGCATGGACGGCAAGGGTCGTTGGGTGGACAATGTGTTTGTGGAACGGCTGTGGCGCAGCCTGAAATACGAAGAGGTGTACCTCAAGGCATACGAAACGGTAGCCGAGGCCCGACTGGGTATTGGCAACTACTTCCAGTTCTACAATTGTGAACGCAGGCACGACAGCCTGGACCGGCAGACGCCGGATCAGGTCTATGAAGGGAGTGTAATGTGGCCGGTCGCAGCATGATCAGGCCGCAGGATGTGTGGGGAGAATACACTTAAACGGCTGTCCAAAAATCGGGGTCCATTTCTCATGTGTGCGCGGATGAAGTCCGCCCAGGTTGTGTACGCCGGCGCTCGGCGCTGGCAGGATGTCATGGCGTTGCAGAATATTGCCAACCGTTTGATCGGATAGCGTGTAGCCGAGATTCGCCATGGCGCCCACAATGCGGTCATAGCCCCAATCTGAATTCTCTTTGGCCATGCGCACTACCAGTTGCTCGGTTTCGTGATCAATTCTGGGTCGGCCGGGATATTGGCGTGACTGGGAACCATCGAATTTGCTGGCTATCAGCTTTCGATACCAGCCAGGATAGTGTTCGGGCTTTGGCATTGGCCACATCCTCAAGGGCTTTACGGCCAAGACGATGGGCGATTTCTGCAAGTGTGATCCTCTCCCCGTCAGTGAGTCGAAGCGGCGTCTTGAGTTGAGCTTTGAGGATCCGGTTTTCGGCAGCAAGATACTCATTACGCAAAAGGAGTTCCTGGTTCACTGTCCCAGTGATGTAAGCCAGCATGCGTGCCCAATCCATAATTATCCCCACGAGCGATTAGCATTAGCCGATAGATTGTAGGCTTAATGTGAGGGAATTTTCAAAAGCACTGTAACCAGTACGCCATATGTTAAGATGCTGATATATCAACAAGGATGACTTTTTTGACCACACGAGGGGAAGTCGATGGTGTCGCCCTCTGTCGGATGTTCAACACCGCCATCTTCTAATTATAGAGTCCCACACTACCTGAGCTCCGACCATGATCCGCTATTCCTGTATCACCAATGGCAAGCCAACTTACGGATTCTCGAGATCAAGAAAATCAAGTCCATCCCGCATACCCCTGTATCGCACCCCTTCGTTGAGCGACTGATCGGAACGGTTCGGCGGGAATACCTTGACCATGTCTTCTCTGGAATGCGCAGGAGATCGTGAACGGAAACTTGGCACGTTTCTACAGTATTACAACCATACCCGTGCTGATCAGTCTCTCGATGGGAACGCACCCGCTGAAGTTAGCGGCGCAGCATCAACCACCAACTGCAAAACTCTGCAACTATTCATGGATACCACACTGTAATGGCCTTTTTCAGACGCCAATTGCTGCATGAATAGGAATTCGCCTAGGACAGCACGATTATCATCGAGCAGCGCACTTGTTAAGCCACTACCCAGTAGATTTGGTAATCCTGTATTCGGATTTGGTTTACTATTGTAGGCTAGCGACAATAACGCCAGCCGCTCATTACTATCCATGAAGTTTAATTCTGGTCGAACCAGGTCTAGGCCAGTGCTTACGAGCCAGTCATCAAGAACCGCTTCATACCCATCAAAAGATATTGTCACGCCGTTTGCATCAGTTGTGCTATATCCGTCAAACGACAGCGTCGTTAAATAATCGCGCACATTCGAATCATCTATTCGCAACTCGTATTTACGAACCAATTCAAACTGAAAATCATCATATGCCTGTTGACTAGTAAAATTTGTTGGGTCGTAGCCAAGCTGCGAGAAATAGGCAAGCCTTGCCTGCAGAATCGAATCAAAGGCCTGCTTGGCCTGATTATTTTCTAGCTCACTTGGAGAATACGTTAAGGTAAATGCCGCAATTAATTGTCTAGCGAAGTCTTGCTCAGCAGCAAATGCCGTGCCTACCAATTTTCGTGACCACCCAAATCGAAACCAAGCGTTTCTAATACTAGTAATCCATGATCTCTGAGATTCAGTCCTATACCGAATGTTGGTATACCCACACTATCGACGTACGCCCAGGCAATATCTCCCTCTAAGCGCTTTAGTAAGTCGATTCTGGTCGAGTTATAATTACTTTGTAGATGCAATTGCATATTATCCTCCGTTATACAATTGATATTCTGTTACAGAATGTCATTGTAAGAACCTATAACTACACACCTGAGCAATACCACCGGATGTAAGTTGATAGACTCGTAACTTACCCATCACAATAGGTGACTTTCCCAGAAAGTCTGGATGATTTCTCCACCATTGATCAATGTATGTTTCGCCTTTGTAGTGAAAGACATCATAATCAACGTCGTGAATGGCATCTTCCACAGCTGTATAACCTCGTTTTACATCGCTTGGCGCAATACCCCAATCACCTTTTTTCACAGGTCTAAATACTTCACGCCCCTTTTTATTCAATGGCGGATGAGGCATGAGCATTTCAGTTTTCTTTAGATCAATGTGCTTGTAATCTGTGCTCAATACCGCCAATAATGATCCGTACACACTACCGCACGGTTGCTCGAAGTAGACCGGCTCTTTTTTACCGTCATTATCGATATCAAATTCCGACAAAAAAGGCAGATACCCATATCTCTGGCGATCTGCTATATAAGCCCCATGCGCCTCTTCGACCTGTAGCATCGTTGCTTGCCATTGCGGCCATTTGTCCACACGATAATATTTAACAGGATTGACATCTTGCTCCCATAGCAGCGCTGTCATTTCATTCCTGAATGCTTGTATTGGCTTCCCTGATGGAGTTAAATCACCTTGATACGAAGACCACTCAGGCTTAGAAAAGCCATAATCCGTATTAACCTTACGTCCACAAGACATAGGCACCTTGGGATTAAATGAATTCAAATTTCTTTCATAGGCCTCACATATTTGCACATTTTTGCCTTCGAGCAATTTGTATTGGCCACTCAACGCTACAGTTGGCGTGCAACCCCACGTTAGAATTACTACCGCCAATATTACAATATACATATTCATAATGTGACCACTCACTAGTAAATGATATGCCGATTGAAATTGATGGGTAAAAATTGCCGCCAATAGCTGTGCCCGTCTGGTCAAAATATTCATGCGGCCTCCCGATGGTAATACTTCAGCAGCCCACCTAACCGTTCCTTACAAACGACCGATCCGTTACCACGATTCATTGCCTTCGTAGTAGCTGGAAATAACAGTACGTTGTCTTTACCTTGATGATTTCGCTCAGCATGATAATGGACCAGATACTCTCGCAGGGCACGTCTTAAGGATGTTTCGCCAAACAGAATTAACTTCGATAAACAGTCGTCCTTGACCGATTTCACCCAGCGTTCAGAAAACGCATTCAGATTCGGACTACGCGCAGGAAGTGGCAACGTTTTGACATCGCCGGATTCGATGATGTCCCGAAATGACTCACAGTACTTGGTATCACGGTCATGGATGAGATAGCTGCAACTTTCAAGAAAACCCCACTCATCCATGGTCACATTCCGGGCGATTTGTTTCATCCACTGCTCGTTCGGATGTGGCGTGATGCCGACTATCTCGACTTTGCGACTCTCAAGCTGGATAAAGAATAGCACGTAATAAGTGACCAATCCGCGCAGCGTCAGTACCTCCACTGAGAAAAAGTCGGTCCCCGCAAGAACAGACATGTGTGCGCGTATGAAGTCCGCCCAGGTTGTAGTACGCTGGCGCTCCGGCGCTGGCAGGATGTCATGGCGTTGCAGAATATTGCCAACCGTTTGATCGGATAGCGTGTAGCCGAGATTCGCCATGGCGCCCACAATGCGGTCATAGCCCCAATCTGAATTCTCTTTGGCCATGCGCACTACCAGTTGCTCGGTTTCGTGATCAATTCTGGGTCGGCCGGGATATTGGCGTGACTGGGAACCATCGAATTTGCGGGCTATCAGCTTTCGATACCAGCCCAGGATAGTGTCGGGCTTTGCGGCATTGGCCACATCCTCAAGGGCTTTACGGCCAAGACGATGGGCGATTTCTGCAAGTGTAATCCTCTCCCCGTCAGTGAGTCGCAGCGGCGTCTTGAGTTGAGCTTTGAGGATCCGGTTTTCGGCAGCAAGATACTCATTACGCAAAAGGAGTTCCTGGTTCACTGTCCCAGTGATGTAAGCCAGCATGCGTGCCCAATCCATAATTATCCCCACGAGCGATTAGCATTAGCCGATAGATTGTAGGCTTAATGTGAGGGAATTTTCAAAAGCACTGTAACCAGTACGCCATATGTTAAGATGTTGATATATCAACACGGATGAGTTTTTTGACCACACGGGATCACGACACACTACTCAGCGGCCGAATTGCACAACCTGATTGCGGCCGCAAACAGGGTGTCGGACGAAAAGTCCCGCAAAAGTCCCGCACTGACAATTTTGAACAGGAAGACTGGTTAGAGAAAGTGGCTCTAACCAACTGAGTGGTATAGGGAAAAATTGGTCGGGGCGAGAGGATTTGAACCTCCGACCACCTGCACCCCATGCAGGTGCGCTACCAGGCTGCGCTACGCCCCGAAGTGAAGTGTGCGCTTCGCGCACCAGGCACATGTTAACAATAAAAGCAGGTGCGCACAGCGCACCCTGCGATAAATAACTACCGTTTCAGAAGATGCAGCACGTCCTCGAGTTCGACGCGGATCTGGTGCACGATCTGCAGGCTCTGGGTGACGTCTTCCTTCGCGTCCTCGCCGGACATCTTCTGGCGCGCGCCACCGATGGTGAAGCCCTGTTCGTACAGCAGGCTGCGGATCTGGCGGATCATCAGCACGTCCTGGCGCTGGTAATAACGCCGGTTGCCACGCCGCTTGACCGGTTTCAGCTGCGGAAATTCCTGTTCCCAGTAACGCAGCACGTGCGGCTTCACGCCGCACAGATCACTTACTTCACCGATGGTGAAATAGCGCTTGCCCGGGATGACTGGAAGTTCGTTGTTATTGCTCACTTCCAGCATACGCTTCTACCCTCGCCTTGAGTTTCTGACCAGACCGGAAGGTGACGACGCGTCGTGCGGAAATCGGTATTTCTTCACCCGTTTTCGGATTACGGCCGGGACGCTCGTTTTTTTCTCGCAGGTCGAAATTCCCGAACCCGGAAAGCTTCACCTGGCGTCCGTTCTCCAGTGCCGCGCGAATCTCCTCGAAAAAGAGTTCGACCAGTTCCTTGGCCTCGCGCTTGTTCAATCCCAGCTCCTCAAACAGCCTTTCTGCCATGTCGGCTTTGGTTAGTGCCATAGCGTTACTCTCTCAGTGATGCCCCAAGTTTTTTACCGAGCCCCTCGGTGATCCGGCCAACCGCGGATTCGATATCATCCTCGGTAAGTGTGCGGGAATAATCCTGTAGAATCAAGCCGAAAGCCATGCTTTTTCGCCCCTTTTCTACTCCCTGTCCCTGATAAATGTCAAAAATTACCAGCTCCTGCAGCAGTTCGCCGGCGGCCTCGCGCACCACCTCCAGCACGGCATCGGCCCCGATGTCGACGTCCACCACCACCGCCAGGTCGCGGCGGATCGACGGGAAGCGCGAGATCGCGGCAAAGCTTGCCAGCCTTCCGCTGCCGAGTGCCGCATAGTCCAGTTCGAACACACAGGTGGCCGGATCGAGGTCGAGCTGCCTGGCCAGCTGCGGGTGCAGCCGACCCAGCCAGCCGACTGTAACGTCGTCCACACGGATCGCCGCTGACTGCCCCGGATGCAGTGCCGGGTGTGCGTCCGCGACGAAACGGAAATCGTTACCGGCACGCGCCAGCAGTGTTTCGACATCCTGTTTCAGGTCATAGAAGTCTACCGGTGTGCCCTTGCCATCCCAGTGTTCGGGCAGGCGCGAACCGGTGGCGATGCCGGCCAGCACCGGGTCCTGCTGTATCTCGCCGGACTCGCGCCAGAAGCGCAGTCCGTATTCGAACAGGCGCACGCGTGTCTTCTGGCGGTTGATATTATGCTGCACGGCCTTCAGCAGACCCGGCCACAGGCTGGTGCGCATGGCGGCCATCTCCGAGGAAATCGGGTTGGCCAGCAGTACCGCTTCCCGTTCCGGGTTCACGGCCTGCTGCAACTGCGGATCGACGAAGCTGTAGGTTATGACCTCCTGGAAACCGCGCGCCACGAGCAGGTCACTGTAGTGTTCGATGCTGCGCGCCGTCTCGGCCAGTGGCCGCACATCGAGACTGCCCTGCATGGCGATGCTGGGCAGACGGTTGTAGCCGTAGATGCGTCCGACCTCCTCGATGAGGTCGGCCTCGATGGCGATATCGAAACGGAACGACGGCGGCAGCACGCGCCAGCCCGTCGCGTCCTGCATCTCGACCTGCATACCGAGGCGTTGCAGGATCTCGCTGATCTCGCGGTCCGCCGGCAGCATGCCGAGCACGCGTTCGATACGCTGCTTGCGCAGGATGATCGATTCGCGCGCCGGCAACTGTGCCGGCGCCACACGTTCGATCACCGGACCGGCCGCGCCGCCGCAAATCGCCAGCAACAGTGCCGTGGCACGCTCGATGGCGCGGGCCTGCAGCTGCGGGTCGACACCGCGCTCGAAGCGGTGCGCCGAATCGGTATGCATCGCATAGCGACGTGCACAGCCGGCGATCGACTCGGGCGGGAAAAACGCACATTCCAGGAATACATCCGCGGTAGCATCCGTGACACCGGAATCCATGCCGCCCATGACGCCGGCTATGGCCAGCACCTTGTCGTGATCGGCGATCACCAGCGTGTCTGCGTCCAGCTCGATCTCGCGTTCGTCCAGCAGGGTCAGCCGCTCACCCTGCCCTGCAAAACGGACGCGGATGCCGCCGGACAGACGCGCCAGGTCGAAGGCATGCATCGGCTGGCCGAGCTCGAGCATGACGTAGTTGGTGACATCCACCAGCGGACCCAGGCTGCGCAGACCGCTGCGCCGCAGGCGCTCCTGCATCCACAACGGCGTCTCCGCCGTGGCCTGCACACCGCGCAAGACGCGGCCGAGGTAGCGCGGACAGGCCTGCGGTACCTGTACCTCAACGTCGTAGCTGTCATCGATGCTCGCCGCTACCGGCGCAATGTCCACGGTATTGACTGGCGTGCGGGTCAGCGTACCGACCTCGCGCGCCACGCCTTCCAGGCCCAGGCAGTCGCCGCGGTTCGGGGTGAGGTCGATCTCGATCAGCGTATCGTCGAGGCCGAGCGCATCGACCAGCGACTGCCCGGCGTGCACCGTGGCCGGCAGGTCCATCAGGCCCTGGCTGTCCTCGCTCAGACCGAGCTCCTTCGCCGAACAGAGCATGCCGAACGACTCCACGCCGCGCAGCTTGCTTTTCTTTATTCTGAAATCGCCGGGCAGTTTCGCACCCACCGGCGCCAGCGGATACTTGCCGCCGACCGCGACATTGGGCGCGCCGCACACCACCTGCAGGGGCTCACCCTCGCCCAGCGATACGCGGCAAACGCGCAGCTTGTCGGCATCGGGATGTTTTTCGAGCGCAATAACCTCACCGACACGCAGGTCGGCCAGCCCCGTGCCCAGGCGCTCGACCGAGTCGACTTCCAGACCGGCCATGGTCAGCTGTGCAACCAGTTCGTCGGTCGAAACCGGCGGGTTGACCCATTCCCGCAGCCATTGTTCGCTGAATTTCATAATTGCTATGTCTTAAACCAGTTTATTCTCGCGCAGAGACGCAAAGGACGCAGAGAATTTCAATTTCATCACGATGGATCTGAAATCATGCGAGCTCTACAAGAAGCACACATCTTTCCCTGCGCATTTTTTTACAAAAACAATCGCGCTTGCGAAGCGCTCCTACAACATCACTTAGCACAGCATATTTATACATGATTTTCTCTGCGTCTCTGCGCGAGGCTTCTTAATTAAACTGTTCCAGGAAACTCAGATCATTCTCGAAGAACAGGCGCAGATCGTTCACGCCGTAGCGCAGCATGGCGAGGCGTTCGACCCCCATGCCGAAGGCGAAGCCGGTGTAGCGCTCGTTGTCGATACCGACATTCTCGAACACGCGCGGATGCACCATTCCGCAGCCCAGCACCTCCAGCCAGCCACTCTGCTTGCAGACGCGGCAGCCGCTGCCCGAACACATGACGCACTGGATATCCACCTCGGCAGACGGCTCGGTGAACGGGAAATACGACGGCCGGAAACGCACGTCGAGATCGGCGCGCTCGAAGAACGCGCGCAGGAATTCATACAGCAGTCCGCGCAGGCTGGCGAAGCTTGCCGACTCGTCCACGACCAGGCCCTCGACCTGGTGAAACATCGGGGTGTGCGTCAGGTCGGAGTCACATCGGTAGACACGCCCCGGTGCGATGACGCGCAGCGGCGGCGCGCTTTCTTCCATGACGCGCACCTGCACCGGCGAGGTGTGCGTGCGCAACAGCGTGTGCGCATCGAAGTAGAAGGTGTCGTGCATGGCGCGTGCCGGGTGATGGTCCGGGATATTCAGCGCGCCGAAATTATGGTGATCATCCTCGATCTCGGGACCTTCCGCGACCGTGAAACCGAGCGGCCTGAATAGCGCCTCGATGCGGCGCATGGTCAACGTCACCGGATGCAGACCGCCCGCGGCCTGGCCGCGCCCCGGCAGGGTGACATCGATTCTTTCCCCGGCGAGCTGTGCATCAAGTGCCGCGGACTGCAGGATTTCGCGACGCGCCTCGAACACCGCCTGCACACTCTGCTTGACGCGATTGATCTCCTGGCCGGCCACCGGACGTTCCGAGGCCGGCAGCTTGCCGAGTTGCTTGAGCTGTTCGGTCAGCAACCCTTTCTTGCCGAGGTAGCGGACACGCACGTCATCGAGCACAGCGACATCCGCCGCCGCCGCGATCTCCTGCAAGGCCTGCTGTTCTAGTTCGTCCAGGTTGCTCACCTGACGGGGCTCCTTGTTTCTTGTTCATGCAGTGATCGATTCGCTGCAATCCACTTGCTTTCACATCGGTATCAGCCAGTCAAGCTCGCCTGCTCAAGATTGAATCCGTACGACTGATGCATCTTACCCAGCCCCGCACACTCCGGGTAAAGATTGGGGTATGGAGATAAAATCGGTGCAGTCAACTGCGTCTCTTGTATCCCCTCCAGGACTCCTGTTCTTATTAATCCTGCAACCGTCGCTGCATACAACATGCTGCTCGATTGGTGTCAGCCCCCTCTCACTCCGGTCTATACTCTCCCGGAGGGAGAGGGGATGGCAGTCTCAAACGCCTGCGACAGCCGGATTGAACAAAAAAGGGGAAAGACTTTCGTCCTTCCCCTTTCTGGCAGCCATCTGCAAGCGGGGCTTAGGCAGACAATCCGGCCTTGGCCTTTTCCGCCAGCGCACTGAAGCCGGCTGCGTCGAATACGGCCAGATCGGCCATCACCTTGCGGTCGACCTCGATATTGGCCTTGCTCAGACCCTCGATCAGGCGGCTGTAGGACATACCGTTCTCGCGGGCCGCGGCGTTGATACGCGCAATCCACAAGGCACGGAACTGGCGCTTTCTTTGACGCCGGTCGCGATAGGCATACTGGCCGGCCTTGATGACCGCCTGCTTGGCAACACGGTAAACCTTGCTGCGCGCACCGTAGTAACCCTTCGCCTTGTCCAGCACCTTCTTGTGCCGGGCGTGAGCGGTTACACCACGTTTAACTCTTGGCATGACTGACTACCTCGAAAAATGAATTCAGACAAAGGGCAGCATGCGGCGCACCATGGCCACGTCGGCCTCGTGCACCTGCGCCGGCGAACCGAGCTGGCGTTTACGCTTGCTGCTCTTCTTGGTCAGGATGTGACGCAGGTGCGACTGGCCGCGCTTGAAGCCGCCGGAGCCGGTCTTCTTGAAGCGCTTGGCAGCACCGCGATTGGTTTTTAACTTGGGCATTGTCGTTCTACTCCAATACTATAAAAAAATACCGTGTCATTCCGGCGAATGCCGGAATCCAGTTACCGCACACTTATCAAGACTGGATTCCGGGTCTGCGCTTCGCTTCGCCCGGAATGACGGACTTATCCGTCACCTGTTTTTCTTCGGCGCCAGCACCATGACCATCAGGCGTCCTTCCATTCTCGGTTCCTGTTCAACGACACCGTATTCCTCGAGATCGGCCTTCACTCGCATCAGCAACTGCATGCCGAGTTCCTGGTGTGCCATCTCCCGGCCGCGAAAGCGCAGCGTCACCTTGGTGCGATCGCCTTCACCGAGAAACTCGATCAGCTTGCGCAGCTTGATCTTGTAGTCGCCGATGTCGGTACCCGGCCGGAACTTGATTTCCTTGACCTGGGTCTGCTTCGTTTTCTTGCGCTGGGTCTGAAGTTTCTTGTTCTCTTCAAACCGGAACTTGCCGTAATCCATGATCCGGCATACCGGGGGTTCAGCGTTCGGCGAGATTTCCACCAGGTCCAGGCTGGCTTCGCCGGCAAGGTTGATTGCCTCGCTCGCTGCCATGATACCGACCTGTTCACCATCCTCGCCGATAACCCGTACCTCGGGCGCGAGGATTTTCTCGTTGATCCGATGTAGATTCTTTTTCGCGCTGATACGTCAACCCTCCAAAACATTACGGCCGTGGCTCGCGATCTCGGTTTGCAGACTCCGGGCCAGCTGCTCCAACGGCATGCTGCCCAGGTCCGCACCGCCTCGCGTGCGCACGGCCACGGTACCCGCTTCCGCCTCCCTGTCGCCGATTACCAGCAGATAGGGAACGCGTCTAATCGTGTGCTCGCGGATTTTAAAGCCGATCTTCTCATTTCTCAAGTCGGATTTGACCCTCAATCCCTGATTTCTCAAGGATTCTTCGACCTGCCGGGCATAGTCGGCCTGATTGTCGGTAATATTGAGCACCACCGCCTGTACCGGGGCCAGCCAGAGCGGCAGCGAGCCGGCGTGATGCTCGATCAGGATGCCGATAAAGCGCTCCAGCGAGCCGAGGATGGCCCGGTGCAGCATGACCGGCACCTGCTTGCTGCCGTCCTCGGCAATATAGTGGGCACCGAGCCGGTCGGGCATGGAGAAATCCAGCTGGATGGTGCCGAGCTGCCAGACCCGGTCCAGGCAGTCCTTCAGGGTGAACTCGATCTTCGGCCCGTAGAAGGCCCCTTCCCCGGGCTGCAGTTGCCAGTCCAGCTGCTTGTGGTCGAGCACTGCCTGCAGGGCGGCTTCGGCCTTGTCCCACAGGGCGTCGTCACCGACCCGGCTTTCCGGCCGGGTGGAGAATTTCACGCTGACCTCGTCAAAGCCGAAATCGGCATAGACCTCGAACAGCAGGTCGATGAAATCCGACACCTCGCCCTCGATCTGGTCTTCCGTGCAGAAAATATGGGCATCGTCCTGGACGAAGTTGCGCACCCGCATCAGCCCGTGCAGGGTGCCGGACGGCTCGTTGCGGGTGCAGGAACCGAACTCGGCCAGCCGCAACGGCAGGTCACGGTAGCTCTTCAGGCCCTGGTTGTAGATCTGGATATGCGCCGGGCAGTTCATCGGCTTGATGGCGTAGGTGCGGTTTTCCGACTCGGTGGTGAACATGTCGGCGTGGAATTTCTCCCAGTGGCCGGACTTCTCCCACAGCGAGCGGTCGATGATCTGCGGCGTGTGGACTTCCTGGTAGCCGTGCCGACGCAGCTGGCCGCGGATGTAGTCCTGGATCACCAGGTAGATCTGCCAGCCGTCGTCGTGCCAGAACACCATGCCCGGCGCCTCTTCCTGGGTATGGAACAGATCCATCACCTTGCCCAGCTTGCGGTGGTCGCGCTTTTCGGCCTCTTCCAGGCGATGGAGATAGGCCTCCAGCTCCTTCTTGTCGCGCCAGGCGGTGCCGTAGATGCGCTGCAGCATTTCGTTGTCGGAATCGCCGCGCCAGTAGGCGCCGGCCAGCTTCATCAGCTTGAAGCCCTTGCCGAGCTTGCCGGTGCCGGGCAGGTGCGGCCCGCGGCAGACGTCGAACCAGTCGCCCTGCCGGTACACCGAAACCTCTTCGCCCTCGGGAATGATGTCCTCGATGATCTCGACCTTGTAGGTCTCGCCGATCTCGCCGAACACCTGGATGGCCTGTGCGCGGTCCCAGACCTCGCGCACGATCGGCAGGTCGCGCTTGACGATCTCGCGCATGCGCGCCTCGATCCTGCCCAGGTCGTCCGGGGTGAACGGGGTGTCACGCGCGAAATCGTAATAGAAGCCGTTTTCGATGGCCGGCCCGATGGTCACCTGGGTACCGGGCTAGAGTTCCTGCACCGCCTGCGCCATGATGTGCGCGGCGTCGTGGCGCAGCAGCTCCAGCGCCTCCTCATTCTTGACGGTGATGATCGCCAGTTCGGCATCCTGATCGATCAGGTAGCTGGTATCGACCAGGCGGCCGTCCACCTTGCCGGCCAGCGCGGCCTTGGCCAGGCCCGGACCGATATCGGCGGCCACGTCATGGACGGTGACCGGCTGGTCGAATTTGCGGGTACTGC
This sequence comes from uncultured Gammaproteobacteria bacterium, assembly GCA_963748215.1. Lineage (GTDB taxonomy): Bacteria > Pseudomonadota > Gammaproteobacteria > UBA9214 > UBA9214 > UBA9214. The sequence goes on from CAVVHS010000006.1 coordinate 898,538, forward strand.
CATCGGGAAGGGTAACTGTGGGCATGGCTGTCTCCAGTGGTGACCGATACGAGGGGCCACATGATTACCAATAACAAGAAAGCATCGGCAGGCCGCTGCTTTCGGTAAATGACGGCTCGGGGGGAGCCCGGAAACCGTTTCTTCATTCAAAGCTGGATTCCCGCCTGCGCGGGAATGACAGCGGGATTGGTAGGCGCGATTGGATTACTCCGGGCATGGCCCAGGCCAGTCTCTCGACCCGGGCTATGCCCGTAAAAATGGTCTCACCTTCTCCTGCCCTTCGCCCCTGCGGGGCCAGCGTCGCTGCGCTCCGCTGTTCAAATCGCTCCCGGCGATTTGGTCGAACTCCGTTCTCATCCCATCGCGGCAACCGCCACGCAACAATCAATTTGGTAGGCGCGATTGGATTCGAACCAACGACCCCCACCATGTCAAGGTGGTGCTCTAACCAACTGAGCTACGCGCCTGCGAGGCCGAAAACGATACCGGGAGCGCCCGCCGGTTGCAAGGGATTCTCGCCCGCCAGCAGAGAGACGCTGCTTTCCGCAAAGTGCCCCCTCAGGCGCGGGATATATTTCGCACACGGGAAAGGGTGCGCAGAGCGCACCCTACCGGCTTCTGGATCCTGACCCTGCCCCGGACCGTAGGGTGCGTTTCACGCACCGGGAGCGGAGTGGACGGCGCACCCTGCCTGACGAGCGGCACAGGATCCCAACTCGCTCAGCCCACCAGCCCCAGGTTGCCGAGCTGGATGTGCTGGATGCGATCGCGCAGGCGTGCGGCCTCCTCGAACTCCAGGTTGCGGGCATGCTCGTACATTTCCTGCTCCAGCCGGGCGACCTCTTTTGCCAGCTGTGCCGGGCTCATGCGGCCGTACTGCACCAGGTCCTCGGCCACTTTCGCAAACCCCTGCGCCGACGCCATGGTCCCGCGCGCACCCTCCATGATGTCGGTGATCGACTTGCTGATGCTGCGCGGGGTAATGCCGTGCGCCTTGTTATGGGCCAGCTGCGTATCGCGACGCCGCTCGGTCTCGTCCATGGCGCGCGCCATCGAGCCGGTGATCCGGTCCGCGTACAGGATCGCCTTGCCGTGCAGGTTGCGCGCGGCGCGCCCGATGGTCTGGATCAGCGAACGCTCGGAACGCAGGAAGCCTTCCTTGTCGGCATCGAGGATGGCGACCAGCGAGACCTCGGGCATGTCCAGACCCTCGCGCAGCAGGTTGATGCCGACCAGCACGTCGAACTCGCCCAGGCGCAGGTCGCGGATGATCTCCACGCGCTCGACGGTCTCGATGTCGGAGTGCAGGTAGCGCACGCGCACGCCGTGCTCGGCCAGGTAGTCGGTCAGGTCCTCGGCCATGCGCTTGGTCAGCGTGGTGACCAGCACGCGCTCGCCGGCCGCCACGCGCAGGCGGATCTCCGACAGCAGGTCGTCCACCTGGGTGGTCGCCGGGCGCACCTCGATCTCGCGGATCGACCAGCCCGGTGGGCCGGACCACCTGCTCGACCACCGCGCCGGCAGTGCTCGCGCTTCGTAGGCGCCGGGCGTGGCCGAGACGAAGATGGTCTGCGGCGCCAGCGCCTCGAACTCGTCGAAGCGCAGCGGCCGGTTGTCCAGCGCCGACGGCAGCCGGAAGCCGTACTCGACCAGGGTTTCCTTGCGCGAGCGGTCGCCGCGGTACATGCCGCCGAGCTGCGGGATGGTGACGTGGCTCTCGTCGATCACCAGCAGCGCGTCGTCGCGGCAGGTAGTCGAACAGGCGTCGGCGGCGGCTCGCCCGGCTGCGCGCCCGGACAGGTAGCGGGAGTAGTTCTCGATGCCGGAGCAGTAGCCGAGCTCGTGCATCATCTCCAGGTCGAACAGCGTGCGCTGCTCGAGGCGCTGCGCCTCGACCAGCTTGTTGTTGTCACGCAGCTGCTCGAGCCGCTCCCGCAGCTCCGCCTTGATCTGGTCGATGGCGCCGAGGATCGCCTCGCGCGGCGTGACGTAGTGGGTCTTCGGATAGATGGTCAGCGCGCGGCACGCGTTGCGCAGCACCTCGCCGGTGAGCGGATCGAACCAGGCCAGGGACTCGATCTCGTCGTCGAACAGCTCGACGCGCACCGCCTCGCTGTCCGACTCCGCCGGAAAGATATCGATGACCTCGCCGCGCACCCGGTAGGTGCCGCGGTGCAGCTCGACTTCGTTGCGCGTGTACTGCAGCTCGGCCAGCCGGCGCAGGATGGTGCGCTGGTCGAGCCGTCTCGCCGCGCGACCAGGTGCAGCACCATGCTTCAGGTAGGCGCGCGGATCGCCCAGGCCGTAGATCGCCGAGACGGTCGCGACGATGATGGCGTCGCGGCCGCTCCAGCAGCGCCTTGGTGGCCGACAGCCGCATCTGCTCGATGTGCTCGTTGATCGAGGCGTCCTTCTCGATGTAGGTGTCCGAGGCCGGCACGTAGGCCTCCGGCTGGTAGTAGTCGTAGTAGGAGACGAAATACTCGACCGCGTTGTCCGGGAAGAAGCTCGCGCAACTCGCCGTACAGCTGCGCCGCCAGGGTCTTGTTGGGCGCCAGCACCAGTGTCGGGCGCTGCACCTGCTGGATGACGTTGGCGATGGTGAAGGTCTTGCCGGAGCCGGTGACGCCGAGCAGGGTCTGGTGCGCCAGGCCGTCCCGCAGCCCCTCCACCAGCGCGGCGATCGCCTGCGGCTGGTCGCCGGCCGGCTGCATTTTCGACTCGATATGGAATAGTTCGCTCACGGGCTCTTTTCTATTGGCACGACAATGCGGTATGATAAACGGGCTCACCACCATCAGGACATCGTCGTGACCACACTGACCCTCGCCGACCGGGTACACCGCGTCAAACCCTCGCCCACCCTGGCCGTGACCGCGCGCGCCGCCGAACTGCGCGCCGCCGGCAAGGACATCATCGGTCTCGGCGCCGGCGAGCCGGATTTCGACACGCCCGAGCACATCAAGGCCGCCGCCATCCAGGCCATCAACGACGGCTTCACCCGCTACACGGCGGTGGACGGCACGCCCGGCCTCAAACAGGCGATTATCGCGAAGTTCAGCCGCGACAACGGGCTTGACTACACGCCCGGGCAGATCCTGGTGTCCTGCGGCGGCAAGCAGAGCTTCTACAACCTGTGCCAGGCCATGCTCAACAGCGGCGACGAGGTCATCATCCCGGCGCCCTACTGGGTGTCCTACCCGGACATGGTGCTGCTGGCCGACGGCACGCCGGTGGTACTCCCGACCGGCGTCGAGACCGCGCTTCAAGATCACGCCCGCGCAACTCGAGGCCGCGATCACGCCGCAGACACGCATCGTGGTCATCAACAGCCCGTCGAACCCGACCGGCGTGGCCTACAGCATGGCCGAGCTGGGCGCGCTCGGCGAGGTGCTGCGCCGGCATCCGCAGGTGCTCGATCGCCACCGACGATATGTACGAGCACATCCTCTGGACCGACGAGCCGTTCTGCAACATCCTGAATGCCTGCCCGGACCTGTACGAGCGCACCATCGTACTGAACGGCGTGTCCAAGGCCTATGCCATGACCGGCTGGCGCATCGGCTATGCCGGCGGCCCCGAGGTGCTGATCAAGGCGATGAAAAAGATCCAGTCGCAGAGCACGTCCAACCCGACCTCGATCTCGCAGGTCGCGGCACAGGCCGCGCTGGAAGGCGACCAGTCCTGCATCCAGCCCATGCTCAAGGCCTTCCACGAGCGGCATGACTTCGTGATCGCGGAACTGAACACGATTCCGGGCGTGCACTGCCTGCCGGCGGACGGCACCTTCTACTGCTTCCCGCACGTGCAGGACGTGATCGACCGGCTCGACAACGTCAATGACGATGTCGAACTCAGCGAGCACCTGCTGGAGGCCGCCGGCGTCGCGCTGGTGCCAGGCTCCGCCTTCGGTGCGCCCGGCTATATCCGCTTCTCGTTCGCCACCGGCATGGACGTGCTGACCGAGGCACTGGCCCGCCTGCGCAAGGCACTGACACCCTGACCCGCCCTCCTCCGACCTGACCGGCCGGCATCGGTTGCTGGCCGGCGCACTGTCGCCTGTCCAGAATGAATCCGTACCCGGCGGCCGGCGACTGCTGTAACCGACCCGCATGCCGGCACAGGTGCAGGGAGGACATGGGTGAACAAACCGCACAGCCAGACCGGCATGACCCTGGCGGAACTGCTGATCACGCTGGCGGTGGCGGCCATCCTCGTCGTCGGCAGCACGACAGCACTGCCGCGCTTCATCCAGGAAGGCCGCATGGTCACCGAGGTCAACCACTTCACGACCGCGCTTGCGCTCGCGCGCAGCACAGCCATCATGCAGGATCACCGCGTGGTGCTGTGCCCGAGCCGGGACCGCAGCAGCTGCGGGAGCAGCCAGGACTGGACCAGCGGCTGGCTGCTGTTCGCCAGCGACGACCGCAAGCGCGATCCTGACGAGCCGGTGCTGCAGGCCGGTGAACTGATGGGCACCGGCATCACCCTGCACGCCGGCAACCAGCGCCGGCATATCGTCTACCAGCCCGACGGCAGCAGCGGCGGTACGAACGCCTCGTTCACCTTTTGCGACCGCCGCCATCACGCCCGGCCACGGGTCATCTGCCTGTCGAATACGGGCCGGTCCCGCCTGTCACGTCGGACCTGCGGCGGTCAGCCCGTGCGCTGCCCCTGAAAAATCAGGCTGATCCCCGCATCCGCGTTGACCGAAAACCCGGAAAGCCGGTATGATGCGCCCCTTTACAGCTTCTCAATTCCCCGGTAGCTCAGTCGGTAGAGCGGGTGACTGTTAATCACTAGGTCGGCGGTTCGAGCCCGTCCCGGGGAGCCATTAATTTTCTTGCGCTTAGTGATCCCATCGGGCGGCATCGGCATGCCATCGAGTGACCCATAGACGGAAAGTCACCGAGCCACCCCAAAAACGCACCACCGCCATATAATTGAAGCCATGATATTGGCAGGCATCGATCTCGCTTGGGCGTGCACAAAGAATCCAACCGCCATCGCCTTCGGTGCATACGATGGCGACACCCTTCAAGTCACCCATGTCGACGCCTCCGTGTTAACTGTGGATGACATCGTTGATCGATTCCAGAGCACACAAGATCTTACCGGCGTCGCGATCGACGCGTCGCTGATCATCCCGAATGTCACCGGCCAAAGAGCCTGCGAGCATGAGCTGTCAGCTCATTACGGCAAGATGGGCGCCTCATGCCACTCGTCCAACCTCACCCTGTACCCCGATTCGGCCAGTGTGGCGTTATCCAGGAAGCTGGAGAAGCACGACTTCAAGCATCTAGGCTCAGAGAAATGGCAGATTGAGTGCTATCCGCATCCGGCGATAATCGAGATCTTCGGCCTACCTGAGAGGCTGAAATACAAAAAGGGACGCGTCGCCGAGAAGAAGGCCGGCCAGAAACAGTTGGCGAGTCTTATATCGGGCCTCTACATCAGCACCGTCCTGCCCTTGCAGCTGGGATCAGACGTTCGAGAGCTCATCGACCCGGCCCACATTGATGCTCTGCGCGGGAAGGCACTGAAGTCCAACGAGGATATGCTCGATGCAATTATATGCCTGTACGTGGCTGGACTGTATGCGATCGGTGCCAGGCATAGGGTTTTCGGGAATGCCTCTGAGGGGTACATCTGGGTGCCGGCAGGTAAAGTCACCGGGCCAAGCGGATGACAGCTTTGTAATTCCGGTGACAGCACACCTATTTCTCATACAACCACTTTTTCGTCGCCGGTTTGCAACACTGACAGGACACGCACTAACTGGAAGCACACTAATTGCTCTGAGTTTAATACGTATACTGTCCCCGGATTTGTTATTTCCAACCTTGAAGCCATGCGTCACTGTTATTAAGATCCTTCCACTCTATAGGCACAGAGCGATTGGATATAACAGCCTCTATTGCACAATGAATTACGTTACCCTCTTCATCAAATTTTAGTTCTGTTATAAGAAAATGTTTTTCCTTGTTAACGGGATTTACAGCCGTCCATTTGCTATTGAGTAATTTTCTGGGATTGATTTTATTCATCGGTAATCTTTTGATAACAGAGCAGAGGGGTTGATCTGCTAATGCTTAATGCGTGGGCTGACTTTTTTCCAAAATTAAACTTCGATGAATTCACATGGTTGATTTAGGTGCCGGGGCCAACATCGGATCTGCCTTGTTTTCCAGCAGTTTGGAAAACAACGCCAGACGTTGTTTAACCGTGGGCGACTCCAGCAGTTGCTGCTTGCTATCGATATCCAGACTGAGAACCAGAATAAGATTATTAGCGACCTGTTCGATAGGTAGCTTGTCAAGGACTTCCCAGTCTACCTGCATATTATGCCGATCGAAGTAATGGCGTAAGGTTGCCTGGAAGCTTTCAATGTTTGTCGATTCAACGTCTTCGGTTTGGTAATCATGTTCGAAATCTCGCCAGTCAACTCTGGCTAGCGTATAACCTTCTTTCTGGGGCTCTTTTTCGATTATTTTGTAACGGCATATTCCGGTTAGCATAACGTTCAGGCGTCCGTCTTTTCGTTCCCGGTATTGCCTGATCCTGCCGGCACATCCTGTCTGATAGGTATTCCATTCCGGGTTGTTGCGTTGAGGTTGCACCATGCCGATTAGCTGGTCGGTTTTAAGCGCTTTCATAAATAATGCCAGCGCACCCGGTTCAGAGATCTCCAGCGGAAGTTCACCACCAGGCAGCAATGCATTTTCCAAAGAATAAAGGGGGAGTTGCTCGGGCAACTGATCAAAGGTTTGAGTAAATGGCGATTTGGGTTTCATAGTATAACGATACCGCTTTCCTGCTATTGCGCAATGCGCCAGTGGTTTAATTTAATTTTCGATAATCCGCATATCCTTGCTCAGCGGAGCGGTGGTTGTTGATTTTTCTTGCTTGCTAGATCCAGGTGCCTGAGGCGCAGCACGCCTTAATCGTGCTTCTACCAGAATGGCCTCCATTAATTGCTGATCATTGACCTCTGGATACATCGGGTAATATTGCTCGACCTCAAATACATGTTGCCTGGCGGCCACTTCCAGGCGGTCACGCTGATCGCTTGATAAACTCTGAAGCATTAACAGGCGCGGTGCCTTGCGTAACAGGTAACGCTGGCACAGATCATGGTCAGCTTGCTGTTGCCATTCATCTCGAACTAGCAGGCCGGGAAAATCATCCGTGTCATTTTGTTCTCTTTTAAACCAGGCAGCACGTCGATTGATGCCCGCCCGACTGGCTATCAGGCCCTGAAAACGGTCATTCACCGGTGGTTCGCTGCGCGCCTGTTCATACTCCGTATTATCAATATCCATTTTTGAATGCGGTAAGGCCGTCCAATGGGTCTGATCGGGGAAAGTGTTCATCAGTGACTCATCACAGCAGGAGTAAATCAACGCCAGGGGAGATTCATCGGTGCCGTCGAGTAGCCAGTACTCGTAGATGTCTCCGGCAGCAAACGGTACATCCGCGGTAGAGAGAAATTCTGTCAGTTCATAAATACTTTCTGATACTTGATCGTGATCCACGCACGACGGGAAGGCGAAGGTCTTTAATTCTCCGTTTTTCAGGCTGGCAACATGGTAATAACCTCGATCAAGCCCGTAACCTTGCACACGGAACTTGGGATCGTTTGTCTGATGATTACCTGATAAATAATGAATTTCCCAGTTTACCCCGTCAAAACTTTGCGCACGTGCACGCTCCGACTCAGTAATCTGTACACACCCTGAAAAAGGTGGCAGCAAGCGTTGTGAATAGGCGCGTATCATAGTTGTTGACTACCACAAGTGTTTTTGGGCGCACAGGAAGCATAACCCACGTATTCCGTGAGAATCCACCCGGGCACTGCACAGCACCTTCGCCAGACCGGTCTCATCCGCCGGCTCCAGCGCCAGGTAGCTGTTGTACAGATCGCGCACCAGCAGTCCCTGGCGCTCCAGGTACTGCCCGGTCCGTTCGCTGATGGTGTAGAAACAAGATGTTCCAGTTCGGCCCGGTCTGGCGTCTTCAGCCGCTGGAAACACGGCTGGACAGGACTGGATGTCTGAACGCAGAGAACGTTTAATGTTGAGCTGTGTAAAATACTTATACCCTGCAAGCAGGTATCAACGATTTATCGAATCACTGAAGCATATGCTGAATAGAAAATGAGGAATAAAATCAAACAATTCGTATTGGTTTATCTGGGCGGTAATCAGCCATCCAGCGAAGAAGACGCCAAAAATCACTTTAACAAATACACGGAATGGTTATCATTGCTCGGTGATGCCGTTGTTATTCCTACCATTCCATTAAAAGATACAATCACCGTAAGCCCTGATGTATCTGTACATGAAGGTGGCAGTAGTGCCATGTCCGGGTTCTCGATTATTAAGGCAGACTCAATGGAAGCTGCACTATCGATAGCACAAAGCTGCCCTTTTCTGGAAATTGAGGGTTCACTTGAGGTATCCGAGATGATGCAAATGCCTGCTCAGTAATAGATTAATATGAGCCACTTTTTCTATGCCTTGATTACTGATGGTATATTTCTGGCGATGATCAACAAAAGAGCAACAGTGATTCAACCGGCAGGTCTGCGGTTCACGAATGTATCCGGTCAAGTCATTTAAACAGTAAGGAAAGTATTACAGATGCTCAGAGCGTATTCCAGGAGATTGCTGTCGCCTTATGTCGGCATGGTCCAGGTTGTTGAACTGGGCTGGGCACGGGCGCTGAGTCTTGACGGACAAAATTGGGCCATTCGTTATACCGAGCACGAAAACAAACAAACCAGTCATGCACGCCATAGTCATGATCCGAGAGTGAATCTTTCCATGATATTGAGTATCAAGGACGATCAACCAAAAACTCGCGTCATACGATTAGCCATGGATCCCGAACAGGTACGCCAGGACAGCGAGCGACTTTTCGAAGTGCTGCTTGATATCACCGCACCATTAAAAGCCGCTGACTGTTACGAGTACTGGCTTCTGGATAGCCATGATAATAAACCGCTTGCCTTGTTGCATTCCTGCGTTGATGAAGAAGATATGCATAAGCCTGTGCCACATTCCGAGTGGTTTGCCGCCATCCCTGCCGCGGAACTTGCGATTCCTGACCCGGACGCTTCTGATACGGGACTCTATCAACCACCGGTTAACTATCGCTTGCAACAGTGTATTGAAGAAATTGCCGGCCCTAAGCCACAAGCATCCTGGTTCAAACGCACAGAGCCGGCCACGGTCGATTTACCACCCTGCCTGATGAATGATGGATGGGGAGACCCGGAATACCAGAGACTTTGTGATTTATATTTGCAGCGGCTCTCACCACGCTTGTTAATGATGCACAACCTTCCGCGCACGACCAGGGAAAAACTTGAGCAAGCCGCTGTTAAATACGTATTTGAAGTAGAAATGTATCATCAATTGTATCCGGAAGTGGTCGATAACACGCTGTTGAATGCTGCTCTGGTTGAGGCCCGCCTGAAACGCACTAACGATGGAGAACCCCAAAGGTCTTGATATTTAGATATTTAATCCGCTCAATATTATGTCTTGTCGCACAACGCCTGCCTTTAATGTCGAGACCTCCCCCGGTGAGAATTATAGGGAAATCTCTGACTCAATCTGGTTACCACCCTGGCGGGCAAAGGTCGCCGGCGTGAGCGGGCGTGAAATCCTCGCAGGATGCAGGTCGTCTGTGATATTCATCTCTGGAAACTTTTTCCTGTCCTTTGCATCCAATCGTTCATAGCCGACACGGGAGCCGCCACATGACAGAAGTTACCCGCAGACATTTTCTCCAGGGCGCCGCCGCATTTCTGGCGAGCCAATCCCTTCCACTCTATGCCGGCATGCTGACGGCCACACCACGCCAGTCGGCCGGCCCGTTCTATCCACTCACGCCGCCACTGGATGACGACAACGACCTGACTCAAATCAGGGGTGAGGCGCAGCGTGCGCTGGGACAAATCTCCGATCTCGGCGGCCGGCTCCTCGACCGCAACGGCCAGCCACTCGCCGGCATGCGCATCGAGATCTGGCAGTGCGATGCCAATGGCCGCTACCGGCACCCCCGCGATCCGGGGCGCAGTGCCATCGACCCCAACTTTCAGGGCTTCGGGCACACCGTGACCGACAGTGAAGGCCGGTACCGGTTCCGGACCATTCGTCCGCAACCCTATCCCGGACGCACGCCGCACATTCATGTCGCCGTGCTGCCTGCGAACGAAGAGGCCTTCATCACCCAGCTCTATGTCGCTGACGAGCCGCGCAATGCCGACGATTTCCTCTACCAGCGCGTACCCGAGGCACAGCGTCACCTAGTGACGGCCGCGTTCACGCCATCCGGCACGGTGGATGCCGAGCTGGCGGCAGACTGGGATATTGTCCTCGGCATCACGCCGGCCTGACACCGCAGGCCTGCTACCCACTTGCAGTCAGAGAACAACTACGCCTGTTGCCGGAGCAGCGCCCTGGTCAGGATCCTGTTAATCACTAGGTCGGCGGTTCGAGCCCGTCCCGGGGAGCCATTCAAATTCTTCGGCTTACGCCCCCATCGTCCGGCAGCTGGGGGCGATCATAAGACCAATAGTCACCGGGTCGGTCATCAGACTGCGGCCGACCCGGATGTCCGATCGCGCCCGTCCCGGGGAGCCAATTTCATCGCTCGACCGTCAAACCGGCAGCTTCATTGCCCCTTCCCCGACCGCACCCCTGGATGGTGAACGGTTAACTCATAATTGAACATTCGCTTGAACCGCTGCACCGAGGTCATTGCGTCCGGCATTGCTTTTAGCTTTGGCGATTCGTCGCGCATCGATGTGCCCCAGTGCCATTAACCAGGCATGACCTGCCCGCACTGCAGGAGGTTACACTCGAAGGACATAATGGCACGGACACCCCATGCTTGCAGGGTAGCTACGCCCGGGACTGGGAACCAGCGCCGCCCTTTCTACAACGATGGATGATACGCTATTCATTTGTTACAGGCCCTGATCACATGACTGACGCAACTGAGCGGGATAAGGCAGCATGAAGAACACCATTGACCAGATCGTCACAAGAGCCAATACGATTATTTTCGGCAAAGAACGCCAGATCCGCCTTGCCCTCGCCTGCCTGCTGGCAAGGGGTCATCTGCTTATCGAGGACCTGCCTGGCATGGGCAAGACCACGCTCTCACACCTGCTGGCCAGCCTGCTGGGCCTCGCATTCCAACGTATACAGTTTACCAGTGACCTGTTACCGGCCGACATCCTGGGAATCTCCGTCTACGACAGGCAACGCAACACCTTCTCATTCCACCCTGGACCGATCTTCTCGCAGGTCATCCTCGCCGATGAGGTCAACCGCACCACGCCCAAAACGCAAAGCGCCCTGCTAGAGGCGATGGAAGAGCATCAGGTGACCATCGAGGGGGAGACCCGTCAACTGGTTGAACCGTTTTTTGTGATTGCCACGCAAAATCCCGGGCACCACATTGGCACCTTTCCCCTGCCCGAGTCCCAGCTCGACCGTTTTCTGATGCGCATAGAGATGGGTTATCCGGACAGTGATGCTGAACGCATGCTGCTGCGTGGAGAGAACCCTCGGGATCTGCTCAAGGAGATCAGGCCGGTCACCTCAGCCGAAGAACTTCAGCGTATGCAGCGGCAGATACCCGGTACCACCGTCTCAGACGCACTGCTCGACTACCTTCAGGCGCTGGTCACTTTCTCGCGTGAAGCCCCGCAATTCGAGAACGGACTCTCACCACGCGCCGCGCTCTCACTATTGCGCGCCTCTCAGGCCTGGGCCCGGATTGAAGGCCGGGATTTTGTCATCCCTGAAGATATTCAGAGCGTACTGCCCGCTGTCGTCAGCCATCGTCTCAGCGGTGGCGATCCCGCTGTATCCGCCAGTGATCTGCTCCTGTCCTCGGTCACCATTCCCTGAACGATGCTGGGCGAACAACTACTCAAATTTCCCGCCTTTCGACGCCGCCTGATCAATCGTGGCACACAAACCGATGAAGTAGAGATCGACAACAGTCATCTCTACATCCTGCCATCGCGCCATGGCCTGATGTTTGCCGTGGTCTTGCTGGTGATGCTGATCGGTGCGATCAATTACGACAACAGCATGGGTTTCATCCTCACCTTTCTGCTGGGCAGTCTGGTGACTGTCTCGATTCTGCATACCTACAGAAATCTGAAGGGGATTACCCTTCGGGCCGGGCGGAACCTACCGGTATTCGCCGGAGAATACGCCAAGTGTCTTATCCACCTGGACAATCCTGGCAGGACGGCCCGCCACCTGCTCACGCTGCAGTGCGAGGGTGAGTCCCGTGAGGCCAGCAAGATCGATCCACTGCGACATGGCAGTGTTGAGTTCCTGCTCAAGAGTACCCATCGAGGCTGGCGACAGCCCGGGCGGATCAGGATCGAATCGACATTCCCGCTGGGACTGTTTCGCGCATGGAGCTGGATCGAGCTGGACAGCCGCTGCCTGATCTATCCCCGACTGGAACAGAATCCACCCTTCCCTCCGTTTGAGTCGGGTGAAACCGAACACGGGGCACACCAGGGCGAGGGCATGGAGGACTTCGCCGGGCTACGCCGGTATCGAAGCGGTGACCCAATGGGCCACATCGCATGGAAAGCGGTGGCGCGTGGACAACCCATGCTGATCAAGCAGTTTTCCGGAAGCGGTGGTGGAAGCGCCTGGTTCGTCTGGGACGAACTGGTCGGACTCGACCTTGAACAGCGACTTTCGCGTCTCTGCCGCTGGATCGTCGATGCCGATCGTGAGGGCATGGAGTATGGCCTGAGAATGCCGGAACGGACCTTTGCGCTCAACAGCGGTGAACACCACCGTCACCAGATTCTTCAACACCTGGCGCTGTACGGACTCGACACAGCAAAGCCGGAGCGCTAGCCATGTATACCCTGCGCTCATCCATCCATCCCGAAACGATTGCCTGGCTGATCCTCTCGCTTGTCCTGGTCACGGCGCCCCACCTGCTGCGCCTCCCCGTCTGGATACCGATCATCGCACTCATCTTCGGCCTGTGGCGATGGCTTGCAGCAAAACGGCAATTTCCACTACCGGGCATGTTGATACGCGTGATTCTGATGACTGCCATCCCTGTTGGCATATTTCTCAGCTACGGCCGGCTGTTTGGACGTGATGCCGGGACGGCCTGGCTGATCGCCCTCATTGCCCTCAAGCTGATTGAACTGCGCACCCACCGCGACGCCATCATCGTCGTGCTGATCGCCTACTTCCTTGTCATCACCAACTTTCTGTTTACCCAGACGATACCCACTGCCCTGTATATGGTATTGACCGTTACCATCATCACTTCGACGCTGATCGCGATCAACTACACCACACGCGAGCCGCCCCCGCTCCGGGAGCGTTTACGACTCTCGGTGACACTGCTGGCGCAGGCGGTACCGATCATGTTGATTCTGTTCGTGCTGTTTCCCCGCGTACCCGGACCGCTGTGGAGCCTTCCCGAGGATGCCCACGGCGGCATCAGCGGACTTGATGACGAGATGAGTCCCGGCTCGATCAGTGAGCTGATTCAGTCAGCAGGTACCGCGTTTCGTGTCGACTTTATCGATCCCCCGCCAACCGAGGCACAGCGCTACTGGCGCGGGCCCGTGCTGTGGCACTTCGATGGGCGGCGCTGGCGCAGCGGCTACGGCAATTTCCCCTTGCCACCCGAAGACTTCACCCCGCTCGGTGAACCGTTGCGTTACCGGGTAACGCTGGAGCCCCATAACCGGCGCTGGCTGTATGCACTGGAGCTGCCCGATACGCTGCCACCGGGCGGTACGCTCACGAGTGACTACCGTTTGATGGCCTTGGAACCGGTACGTGAGCGGATTCGCTACGATCTCACCTCCTATCCCGACTTCTTGGTGGGCAAATTTCTATCCAGGCATGCAAGGAAGGCTGCGCTGCAGCTGCCTGAAACGGGTATTGATGAGAGCACTGCACTGGCGAGGCGCTGGCGCGATGAATCGCAGAGTGATCGCGAAATTGTCCAGCGCGCACTGCGATTCTTCAATGAGCAACCCTTCGTCTATACCCTGCGTCCCCCGCTGCTCGGCATTCGGCCGGTGGATGAGTTCCTGTTCGAGACCCGGCGCGGCTTTTGCGAGCACTATGCGGGCGCCTTCACGATCCTGATGCGTGCCGCAGGCATTCCTGCCCGGGTCGTCACCGGTTATCTTGGCGGGGAACAGAACCCGATCGATGACTACTATACCGTGCGTCAGTCTGACGCCCACGCCTGGACAGAGGTCTGGTATGCCGATCAGGGCTGGGTCCGTATCGATCCGACGACCGCGGTGGCACCGCAACGTGTTGAACAGGGCATCGGGGGCTCGGTTTCCGACACCGATGCCCTGCCCATCTTTGTCCGCACCAGGAGTAATCTTCTGAAACAGTTCCGCTACACGTTCGAGGCCGTCAACAATGGCTGGAATCAGTGGGTCATCGGCTACGGCGAACGGACACAGCGCGAGCTGCTTGCAAAACTGGGTATCGGCCTCGACAGCTGGAAAGGGATGGCGGTCGGCCTGCTCGTCTCTATCGGTGTGGTTTTTTCCATGGTTGCAACAGCCATGCTTTGGCGACACTCTGGCAGGAATAAAACCACAACAGAGGTTCGCCTCTACCAGCAGTTCTGCCGAAAACTGGAAAGCATCGGCATCCACCGCACGGCTAGCGAGGGGCACTCTGATTTTGCCGTTCGTGCATGCTCACTGCGCCCGGAGGCCACTGCGGCGATACGTGAAATAACAGATCTTTTCCTCTCGATTCGTTATGGCAACCACCGCACAAACCAGAAGCTTGCTGATTTCAGTCAGGCAGTAAAGGATTTTTCCCTGAAGAGATAATGTCCGCCCGTGATGTCCTGTCATGAGTTATGGCCTGTATGCCATTCAACCAAATTTTCTGACACTCTGTAAGACAGCCCTGACCTCCGGGGGCGGTGCTATGCAGAGAGTTCGATATGCGTCAACGATGGGGAGCCAGTTAAAACAGATAGTTAGGAAACTCCCCCGCTCTACCAACTCAACGCAAACCCCTTCATTGTCACATCTGTTGTCACTTTCAGATCAGGCAGTTTGGCCCATATATAAAGTGGTTCCGTCGCGAAACTGGTTCTCCCTCCCCATAAAGACAAAGGCCGCCCCATGGACGGCCTCTGCACCCCATCACCTGATTTTTACCATGGCTTAACACGCCTTCTATCGCGCTGCGGCTGGTTTGCTTGTATGTTTTGGCCAACATCATATAAAAATTATATATCAGGGGAGGCAGACATGATCCCGCTATTCTACTTATTCGGCATCTGTTGGCTGATTGCGGCCACGTTTAACCCGATGGCATTCATTCCAGCAACCATGTGCTTCATTGCGGCAGGCGTCTCACATTGGGAATACATGCGAACACCCCGCCACAACGACAAGGCAGCACCCTCTTCCAATAATTCCCGGCTCTCGCCCCGGCCGGATCGCTGACAGCCCCGGCCTATGGCCTCGGTCGCTCGGGTGCCTGATCAATCTACCCGCCAGCCTGATCCAGGCCTGTAAGACATTGCCGACTGTGGCCGTCAGCTAGTACAGATGTATTAGTTGGGCCATCACGTTGATCTATATCAGTCGCCACCTGCCATTCCTGCTGATAGTCCTGATATGACCAGTCAGCAGCAAGATAAATGAGGCTGGAATAATTGGAATTTACGGAGAGATCATCATGAAGAAGTCTCGTCTGTTGAGTGCGGCGTGCACGGGTGTTTGTATATTCCTTTCAACGACAACGTCAGCAGTGTTGTTGATAACGGCGGCGGATTGATTTATGTCACCATGCTGGATATCACGTGGGCGCAGACCGATGCGCAAAGAACCTGGATGTGTCTACTGTTCTGGGGGAAGTCCGATGCTGCAGTATTCCCTTGCTTGTTCAAGGATGGCGCGTTCCTTGCCTGTATTGCGATAAGGAATGGTGTCATTCCTATAGCCTTCGTTCATTCTCATTTGACAACACCCCTCGACAGGTTGAACGGCCAACGGGGTAAAAAAACGGCGGCGTATTTAACGCCGCCGTTGGTGTTTTCATGAGTTACGAAAAGCCTTGACTGCTTTTTTCAGGACCAGACCCGGCGCTCTGTGAGCTGTATTTCAGGGCTTTCGAGCACCTTTTCCGCCCGTATCACAGGTCAAAGCGGTCGAGGGTCATCACCTTGGTCCATGCAGCAACAAAGTCACGCACAAACTTCTCTTGTGCGTCGTTAGCTGCATAGACTTCCGCGACAGCGCGCAGCTCGGAGTTCGAGCCGAAAACAAGGTCGACCGGGGTGGCCGTCCATTTGAGCTTGCCCGTCTCGCGATCACGACCCTCGTAAACGCCCTCGGATTTGGCTGACTTCGCCCATTCCGTCGACATGTCGAGCAGGTTCACGAAGAAGTCGTTGCTCAAGGTCCCGGGCCGGTCGGTGAACACACCATGTGCAGATTGTCCGGTATTTGCATTCAGGGCCCGCATGCCGCCGACCAGAACGGTCATTTCAGGAACGGTCAGGGTCAGCAGGTCCGCCCGATCGACCAGCATTTCCGCCGGCGATCCACGGTTACCGTTACCGAAGTAGTTGCGAAACCCGTCTGCGGTCGGTTCGAGCACGGCAAACGAACTCACATCGGTCTGCGCTTGCGATGCATCCGTGCGTCCCGGCGTGAAGGGAACCTGCACGTCGTGCCCGGCCTTCTTCGCGGCCTGCTCAATGGCTGCAGCTCCGCCCAGAACGATCAGGTCGGCGAGCGATACCTTCTTTCCGCCCGATTGCGCGCCGTTGAAGTCTTTTTGAATGCCCTTCAGGCGCTGTCAGCACCTTCGCCAGTTCTTCCGGATTGTTGACTGCCCAATCCTTCTGCGGCGCGAGGCGAATGCGCGCACCGTTCGCACCACCGCGCATGTCGGTGCCGCGGAAGCTGGCGGCCGATGCCCAGGCGGTCCTGACCAGTTCGGGAATGGTCAGCCCCGATGCAAGAATCTCAGACTTCAGCTTGGCGATGTCCTTTGCGTCAATCAGCTCGTGATCGACTGCGGGGACGGGATCCTGCCACAGCAGTTCCTCGGCAGGCACCTCGGCGCCGATATAGCGTGCACGCGGACCCATGTCGCGGTGCGTCAGCTTGAACCAGGCCTTGGCGAAGGCGAGTTCGAACTCCTTCGGGTTGTCAAGGAAGCGCTGCGAAATCTTCCGATAGCTCGGATCGAACTTGAGCGAAAGGTCCGTCGTTAACATGACAGGCGCATGCCGCTTCGACGGATCGTGAGCATCCGGCACGAGATTTGCTGCATTCTCGTCATCGGGAATCCACTGGGTTGCACCTGCGGGGCTCTTGGTTTTCACCCAGTCGAAGGCGAACAGATTTTGCAGATAGTTGATGCTCCAGCTGACCGGGGTGACAGTCCATGCACCTTCCAGACCGCTGGTGATGGTGTCTTCAGCATTGCCCTTGCCGCACTTGTTTTTCCAGCCGAGGCCTTGCTCCTCGATGCCTGCGGCTGCGGGCTCGGGACCCAGGCACTCGGCCGGGTCGTCGGCGCCATGGTTTTTACCGAAGGTGTGCCCGCCGGCGATGAGCGCAACGGTCTCTTCATCGTTCATCGCCATGCGACCGAAGGTGTCGCGAATGTCCTTGGCTGCCGCGAGCGGATCCGGGTTGCCGTTCGGCCCCTCCGGATTCACGTAGATCAGGCCCATCTGCACAGCGGCAAGGGGGTTTTCCAGCTTTCTGTCGCCACTGTAGCGCTCATCCGCAAGCATTTTGGTCTCAGGCCCCCAGTAGACCAGGTCGGGCTCCCAGTCGTCCTCACGCCCGCCGGCAAAACCGAAGGTCTTGAAGCCCATGGATTCCAGCGCGACATTCCCCGTCAGGACCATCAGGTCGGCCCATGAAATGCTTCCGACCGTATTTCTGCTTGATCGGCCAGAGCAAGCGCCGCGCCTTGTCCAGGTTGGCGTTGTCAGGCCAGCTGTTGAGCGGCTCGAATCGCTGTTGACCGCCGCCGGCGCCGCCGCGGCCGTCAGCCACGCGGTAGGTGCCCGCGCTGTGCCAGGCCATGCGAATGAAAAACGGCCCGTAGTGACCATAGTCTGCCGGCCACCAGTCCTGTGACGTCGTCATCAACGTCGTCGATGTCCTTCTTCACGGCATCGAGGTCGAGACTTTTGAACGCCTCGGCGTAGTTGAAGTCTTCGCCCATCGGATTGGACTCGGCAGCGTGCTGGCGAAGCGGACTGAGGTCCAGCTTTTCAGGCCACCAGAACTGGTTCGACTTCGGCTCACCCTGAGCAAAAGCAGGGCTTGATGGCATCAGCGGTAGACATCGCTACCGCTAAAGCGGCGATCAAAGATATAGTATGTTTGAGCATCGTAAACGCCTCCTTTGGGGAAATAAATAACGCGGCTGTACGCCACTCTCGCTACACTGGGTAATCTTCAGGTCCAGATTCGCACCGGCAGTGAACAGGTATACCTGAAACGTGGTGACACTATACAAGTTGGCGCATCGATTGGGCTAATTGGTTTTTTCGAACGGAATCATTGAAAACGTCTATCGATCAGCCGCGAAGCTGTCCCGCAGGGATCGCCCACGCCCGTTACTGCGGTCTCCGCCTTACGCCTGGTTACTCGCGCAGGCCAGCCGCCTGGATCGACCGAAAGCAGCGCAAATCCGGACAAGTGCGAGGCACTTTGCCGACATTTATTTCTTTTATTTCATCATGTTACAAGTATCAAGCCCGGCTTCTGTCAAACGGCGGGCCGCTGGGTCGAAGCCGGCAGGCGGGCTACAGGCGGGCACTCCGTGGCGATTGCCCGGATGGTCCCGAAAACTGCCAGAACCTCTGGCGACGGAGCGATACAAACAGTTCTATCTATGTCCACGAAGGGGGAGTCATGAATTTCCAGAACCGAGGATTCACCCGCCCTGGTTGTTCAGCAGGACGCGCTGTCGCGCCGGGTTGTCAGTCATCTCCATTCGGCGGGGACGGCCACCCGGGCAACGCAGGCGACATCGTCATGCACGGCTTCCGTTTTTTCGAATAATGCCTGCAAACCGCTACGCGCAGAATCTGCCCGGCACTAACAAACGGTTTTCAATCCGGCTGCAGCAGGCCTCAGGGAACAACAACGACCTCGACCGCATCGCGCGTGAGCGCTGCGCCGTCGGATGCGCGCAGCTCGAGCATGCGATGGCCCGGCAGGGAAAAGTGCGCATTCAGCCCTAAAAGCTATCTGATTCAGTCGTTGCGCTACAGTCGCGCGACGCAATTACGACAGGCCGCTTACTGCATCGCGCCCAGGATTTTCTTCGCGCGCTGGCCGAATTCGCTTACCAGGTATTCGAGGAACGGTTCACGCAGGTCCGGGTGCAGCAGCGCATATTCGACGGTCGCCTTCAGATAGCCCAGCTTGCTGCCGCAATCGTAACGCTTGCCCTCGAACTTGTAGGCCAGCACCACCTCGCTTTC
The DNA here is from genome assembly GCA_963748215.1 of uncultured Gammaproteobacteria bacterium. Classification (GTDB taxonomy): domain Bacteria; phylum Pseudomonadota; class Gammaproteobacteria; order UBA9214; family UBA9214; genus UBA9214. The sequence goes on from CAVVHS010000006.1 coordinate 918,071, forward strand.
GAGCAGACGCTGGATAGCGTCGGTCAGCTGGATTTCGCCGCCGGCACCGCGTGGAATGGTCTCGAGATATCTGAAGATGGCCGGGGTCAGCACGTAGCGGCCGACCACGGCAAGGTTGGAACGGGCGTCCGCCGGCTTGGGTTTCTCGACAATACTCTTGATCTTGGTGACGCGGCCATCCGATTCCATCGGGTCGACGATGCCATACTTGTCGGTCTCGTCGCGCGGCACTTCCTCTACGCCGAGTATGCTGCAGTTGCGATCGTTGAACACCGACAGCATCTGGCCCAGTACGCAATTCTTGCCGGTATGGATCAGGTCATCGGCAAGAATCACGGCAAACGGCTCGTTACCGACCACGGATTTCGCGCACAGCACGGCATGGCCCAGGCCCAGCGCCTCGGGCTGGCGCACATAGACGCAGGTCACGTGCGGCGGCACCACCTCCCGCACGATCTTCAGCAGGTTGTGCTTGCCCTTGCGTTCCAGCTCCGCTTCCAGTTCGTAGTTCTTGTCGAAGTGATCCTCGATGGCGCGCTTGCTGCTGCTGGTGACGAATACCAGTTCCTCGATGCCCGCGTTGACCGCTTCCTCGGCGGCGTACTGGATCAGCGGCTTGTCGACGATGGTCAGCATTTCCTTGGGATTGGCCTTGGTGGCCGGCAGGAAGCGTGTGCCGAGACCGGCTACCGGGAATACTGCCTTGCGTACTTTCTGTTCCATATTCAGTCCTTCTTTATCCTTGCTGTACCCTGTCATAAACGTCTTCAAACCGCACGATATCGTCCTCGCCCAGGTAACTGCCGGACTGGATCTCGATCACCTCGAGCGGGATGGTGCCGGGGTTCTCCAGGCGATGACGTTCACCCATTGGTATATAGGTGGACTCGTTTTCGTGCAGGTTGAACACCTGTTCGCCGCAGGTCACCCGCGCGGTCCCCTTCACCACCACCCAGTGTTCAGCGCGGTGATGGTGCATTTGCAGTGACAGCCGCGCACCCGGCTTGACCGTAAGCCGCTTGACCTGGAAACGCGAACCGGCATCGATGCCTTCGTAGGAACCCCACGGCCGGTAGACCTGGCGATGCACCTTGAATTCCTCACGCTTGTCCTGCTTCAGGCGGTTGACGATTGCCTTGACGTTCTGGGCCTTGTCCCTGCTTGCCACCAGTACGGCATCAGCCGTCTCCACGACGATGATATTGTCGAGGCCGACAGTCGCCACGCAGCGGTGCTGTGCAATCAGGAACGCGTTGTGCGTGTCTTCCGCGATTACGTCGCCCTGCATGACATTGCCGTGCGCATCGCGCGGGCAGACGTCCCAGAGTGCCGGCCATGCGCCCACATCCGACCAGCCCGCGTTGAGCGGCACGACCACCGCGCGGTCGGTTTTCTCCATCACGGCATAGTCGATTGAATCACTCGGACAGGCGACGAACTCTGCCTTGCCCACCCGGAAGAAGTCGCTATCCTGCCTGCCACCATCCATGGCCCGGCGGCAACGTTCCAGGATATCGGGCCGGTGGTGAGCGATCTCTTCCAGCCAGCGATCGGCGCGCATCATGAATATGCCGCTGTTCCAGTAATAGTCACCTGCCGCGAGATACTGCGCCGCCGTATCGAGGTCCGGTTTTTCCACGAAGGCACCGACGGCAAACACGCCGTCGTCTGCCGCCGGACTGCCGCGTTTGATATAGCCGTAACCCGTCTCCGGCCGGCCCGGCACGATGCCGAACGTGACCAGCGCGCCGCTGGCGGCCTGATTGCGCCCCTGCTGCACTGCGGCCATGAAACCGGCCGGCTCCTGCATGACGTGGTCCGCCGGCATCACGATCATCAGCGCCTCCGGGTCATGACCGACGAGGTACAGGGCGGCCAGCGTCAGCGCCGGCGCCGTGTTGCGGCCCTCCGGTTCGAGGATGATGGTGGACGGGGTCTTGCCGATCTCTGTGACCTGCTCGGCCAGCAGGAAGCGATGCTCCTCGTTGCACACGTAGACCGCGTTACCCTGGTCCGGCACGCCATCAAGCCGGATGGCGGTGTCCTGCAGCAGGGTCTTGTCCGTCACCAGCGGCAGCAGCGGTTTCGGATAATGTTCGCGCGACAATGGCCAGAGACGGGAACCTGATCCACCCGACAGGATTACCGGATACAGTGTCATAGACTTTCCTTTTGTTTGACCGGGACGGCGGTGCGTCCCGTTATGACTGAATAGTAAACAATAGTCGACAATTAAACCTGAAAATTGACGGCACTGTCATGTCTATCGCCGGCGCGGAATGCCGCCGCCCATGACGGATCGTGGACCAGGCCGGGTCACGCCCGGCCATGCTCCGGGAGACGGCTGTTTTATATAGTATTTTATATTTCCTGCCGACCAGGGTGCCGGCAAGAACGCCATCCCCGACCGACCGGCCGGGGATGGCATCAGGACGACGGCCGGTTATCGCGAATCCGGAGCGACCATGAGATTGTGACGGTTCTTCTCGATGGTGGCGGACCCGATGCCCTTCACCCGGGCAAGCTCCTCGACACTCGCAAACGGGCCATTCGCATCGCGGTACGCGATGATCGAGGCGGCCTTCTTGTCGCCGATACCGACGATTGCCGCAGCCAGGCCGGCCGCATCGGCACTGTTGATATCCACCGGCCCGGCGTGTACCTGCGCCGCCGCCAGCATCAGCAATGAAACAAACAACGTGGTTATGTAACGCATAACTGCCTCCTGTCGTGTGTGATGCTACCCTGTTTCCAGTTCTGCATGCCGCCACCGCTCGCGGTGCGGCATGCAGGTCACAGGGTGCACGGCAGGCAGCTCAGCCCAAATCGGACAGCTCTGAATTGATGGTACGCAATACGCCGAGCGGATCGTCAGCCTGGGTGACCGGACGTCCGATCACCAGGAAGCTGGAACCGTTGTTGATGGCATCGACCGGCGTCATCACGCGACGCTGATCGTCGCTGGCAGCGCCAGCCGGCCGGATGCCAGGCGTCACCAGCAGGAAGTCACTGCCAAACCGTGCGCGCAAGCCGGCGGTTTCACGCGAGGAACATACCACCCCGTCGAGCTCGCAGGCCCGGGCCAGCGTGGCCAGGCGCATCACATTTTCCGCCGGCGTTCCCGCCAGACCGACACCGGCGAGATCGTGCTCGTCCATGCTGGTCAGGATAGTGACGGCAATCAGCAGCGGCTGGTGCCCGGCACGTGCGAGCCCTTCGCGCGCGGCCCGCAGCATGCGTTCACCGCCCAGCGCATGCACGTTGATCATCCACACGCCCAGTTCGGCTGCAGCATGACAGGCGCTGGCCACGGTATTCGGGATATCATGGAATTTCAGGTCGAGAAAGATCTCGAAACCGCGCGCCACCAGGCCCTCGACGAAGCGCGGGCCGGCACGGGTAAACAGTTCCTTGCCAACCTTGAGACGGCAATGGCCGGGTTCGACGCGGTCGACGAACGCCAGTGCCTGTTCCGCATCGGGATAATCCAGCGCCACGATGACTCTTGAACCGGTGCTTTGTTGTCCGCTCATGGTTCGTCCCCTCGTCCGCGCGGGTTATTCGCCTTCCACGCCGTGAATTGGCCGGATGCTGTTCCAGTGCTTGCAGCCCGGACACTGCCAGTGCAGTGTCTTGCCGTAGAAGCCGCAGTCGATGCACTTGTAGACCGGCTTGTTCTCCAGCAACTGGTCGGTCATGTTCTTGAGGATAAGCAGGTTGTCATGGGCTGTGCCCTTGCTGCCGGCCAGACTGAGTTCGATAAAACGCGACAGGCCGCGTACCGACGGCCGCTTGCCGAGCTCACCGGCGATGAACTCCGCCGCGGCAAGCTCACCGGACTCGCGGTGCATGATATCAGCCAGCGCCAGCACCGGTGAAATACCCTCGTACTGGGTTATGGCCCGCTGCAGGAACGGCATCATGTCGCGCTCGGTGTCCAGCACCATGTGGCAGGCGTGCATGTGATCGAGTATCTCCGGCAGCAGTTCGATATCGCGTTCCGCCACCTGCTCGTAGGCCGCCAGGGCCGTCGGATAATCTCCCTTCTGCCGGGCGATATGCGCGCGGATCAGGCTGGCGCGCGCACAGTGCGGGTTGTACTCACCCGCCTGTGCCAGCAGATGCATGGCTTCGTCGATGTTCTCGCGTGCCCGCGCGTTTTCGGCGAGCTCGCAATAGTACTGCGCAATTACCGAGCGCGCGGGCTGCTCTCCCACGTAACCCATCTGCTCGGCAATGGCGATGGCATTCTCCCAGTCCTTTTCCTGCTGGTAGATATCCAGCAACTGCGGCAACACGCTGGACAGGTGCACGTTGTTGTCGATCAGCTCCCTGAACAGGCCCTCGGCACGGTCATACAGGCCGGCCTTCATGTAATCCTGCCCCAGCTCCAGCAGTGCATCGGTGCGCTGCTCATTGCTGAGACTGGGCCGCGCCACCAGGTTCTGGTGGATACGTATGGCACGATCGACCTCACCGCGCTTGCGGAACAGATTACCGAGCGCAAGATGGGTCTCGACGGTATCGCTGTTGACTTCGAGCATGCGAATGAAGACATCGATGGCCTTGTCCTGCTGCTCGTTGAGCAGGTAGTTGAGGCCCTTGAAATATTCGGAACCGAGAATGGACGCCGTGCGTTTGCCGGACTTGCCGGTGCGATGACTTGCCGCGAGCCAGCCCAGCACGGCGGCGAGCGGAAGCAATAACCAGTACAGTTCCTGCATCGGTCAGGCGCGAAGTCGAATGGGTGCAGGACAGAAAGAAACCCGCGCGGCGCATGCCGCGCGGGTCGTGACTGACAACCGTGTTGTTCTGAAACTGGATGCAGCATGCATACCGTCAGACCGCCTGTCCTGGCCTGCCGGCCGGTTTAAACGCCGTCCGAAACACCGCCCGGCATGCCCGGGCGGTGAATATCCCGGTACCACCGGGTTGACGCCTATAGCTGCTGCGGTTGCTGCTGTTGCTGTTCCTTTTCCCTGGCCAGTCCGGCGTTGACCCGCTCTCTGAGCTCCTTGCCAGGCTTGAAATGCGGCACATGCTTGGCTGCCAGTGCGACTGAATCCCCCGTCTTGGGATTCCTGCCGATACGCGGCGGCCGGTAGTGCAGGGAAAAACTGCCGAATCCCCTGATTTCAATTCGCTGGCCAGTGGCCAGCGCCCAGCTCATTTGCTCGAGAAGACTCTTGACGGCGAGTTCAACATCCTTGTAATTCAGATGCGTGTTCTTTGCCGCCAGTATCTCTATCAGTTCAGACTTTGTCATTTTTTTCCACCATCCCGGAGTAGCTATTCCGATCCAGTAAACCCCAACGAATAAGTCACCGCCCCCAAAGGCTGCCGACTATCCCTCGTCCCCGTCCAGGTGCTTTTTCAGCACATCACCAAAGCTGGTCGTCGCCTCCGATACATTGGAACCGTAGTCCTGGATCATTGCCGCCTCGTCGTCCGAGTCCTTGGCCTTGATCGACAGCATGATGGCGCGGCTCTTGCGATCGACGCCCATGAACTTCGCCTCGATCTCGTCACCGACGGACAGGATGGTCCTGGCGTCCTCGATGCGGTCGCGTGACAGCTCGGAGGCTCGCAGCGTGCCATCCACGCCGTCACCCAGATCGATGATGGCCGCCTTGGCATCCACTTCCCTGACCGTACCCTTCACGATGCTGCCCTTGCTGTGCTCGGCAACGAAATTCGAGAACGGGTCCTTTTCGAGCTGCTTGATACCGAGCGAAATGCGCTCCCGCTCGGGATCGACCGACAGCACCACGGCCTCGATCTCGTCACCCTTGGTGAAGCTGCGCACCGCCTCCTCGCCCGGCTCGTGCCAGGAGATGTCGGACAGGTGCACCAGGCCGTCGATATCGCCTTCCAGGCCGATGAAGATGCCGAAATCGGTGATCGACTTGATCGTGCCCTTGACCACGTCGCCCTTGTTGCGGGTGGCGCCGAACTCGTCCCAGGGATTGGGAAAGCACTGCTTGACGCCCAGCGAGATGCGGCGACGTTCCTCGTCGATATCCAGCACCATGACCTCGACTTCCTGGCCAATGTGCACAACCTTGGACGGGTTGACGTTCTTGTTGGTCCAGTCCATTTCGGAGACATGCACCAGGCCTTCCACGCCTTCCTCGATTTCGACGAAGCAGCCGTAGTCGGCGATGTTGGTGACCTTGCCGAACAGTCGGGTGTTCGCCGGATAACGGCGCGCGAGGTCTGCCCACGGATCCTGGCCCAGCTGTTTCATGCCGAGCGAGACGCGGTTGCGCTCGCGGTCGAACTTGAGCACCTTGACATCGATTTCATCGCCGACATTGACGATCTCGGACGGGTGCTTGACGCGCTTCCACGCCATGTCGGTGATGTGCAGCAGGCCATCGATGCCGCCGAGGTCGACGAATACACCGTAATCGGTAAGGTTCTTGACGATACCCTTGACGACCATGCCTTCTTCCAGGTTCTCGAGCAGCGCCTCGCGTTCGGCGCTGAACTCGGTTTCCACCACGGCACGGCGCGACACGACCACGTTGTTGCGGCGCTTGTCGAGCTTGATGACCTTGAATTCCAGTTCCTTGCCTTCCAGGAACACCGGGTCGCGCACCGGTCGCACATCCACCAGCGAACCCGGCAGGAAGGCACGGATGTCGTCGATGTCGACAGTGAACCCGCCCTTGACCTTGCCGCTGATCATGCCCTTGACGATGTCCTCGTTTTCGAAGGCCTTTTCCAGACGGCGCCAGACCTGATCGCGTTTTGCCTTTTCACGGGACAGCTTGGTTTCACCAAAACCGTCTTCCACCGCTTCCAGTGTTACCTCGACCTGGTCGCCGACGACGACTTCCAGTTCACCCGAGGCATTCTTGAATTCTTCAATTGGAATCACACCTTCCGACTTCAAACCGGCGTTCACGATGACGCTGTCCGGTTGAATCTCGATGACCGTTCCGATTACCACTGCGCCCCGATTCATCTCCTGGTGTGCGAGGCTTTCTTCAAACATTTCAGCAAAACTTTGAGTCATGGGAAAATTCATCCTGGTACCGCTTGTGCGGCCCATATTTGTTTCCGCGGCATCTGACGATGACGCAGGTCAGGTTAAAAGAACCGGGCGAGTCAGCGGACCCGTCCAGGCAGGGCCCTGATTATACGTGTATCTGCTTAATCGTACAGGGGTTTTTTAAATCTTCTTGTGGACTGCGTCCAGCACGGCCGCGAGCGTCTGGGCCTCGTTCAGTGCACTGTTATCCAGCAGGATGGCATCCCCGGCCGGCCGCAGGGGTGCCGTGGCGCGCTCCGAATCGCGTCGGTCGCGCGCCTCGACCTCCGCCACCAGCGCCTCGAGATCGGCCTCTTTTCCCATATTTTTCAATTGATTATAGCGCCTTTCTGCACGCACGCGCGGGCTTGCGGTGAGAAAAATCTTGAGTTCCGCCGTGGGGAACACCACGGTCCCCATGTCGCGGCCGTCGGCAACCAGCCCGGGCGCCTGGCGACAGTTCCGCTGCCAGTCCAGCAGCGCCGCCCGTACCGTCGGCAGGACGGCGATCCGGGAGGCGGCGTCGCCGGCGGCCTCGGTGCGCAGTTCACGCCTGACATCCTGACCGTCCAGCAATACGGCCGGGTCACCGGCGGCAGGCAGGCGGCAGGTGGTGCCAAGCCGCGCGACCAGCGCCACCAGCCCCGGCGCGTCATCCAGCGCCACGCCGTTACGCAGTGCGGCAAGGGCCAGCAGGCGGTACAGCGAGCCGCTGTCCAGATAATGCCAGCCCAGGTGTGCCGACAGTGCCTGACAGATGGTGCCCTTGCCGGAACCACTCGGACCATCGATGGTGATGACCGGCGCGCCTTCGGCAGTCGTGTCGTCAGTTGCTGTCACAGGTGGCCCCGGTGCTCAGTCATGGCGTGTGATCGCCAGGCCGGCGCGCGCGGCCAGTCCGACGAAATCGGGAAACGAGGTGTTGACGTTGGCGCAATCGTCGATCCCGATCGCGCCCTGCGCACGCAGTGCGGCCATGGCGAAGGCCATCGCGATGCGGTGATCGCCGTGGCTGTTTACCCGGCCGGCGCCGATCGGGCCACCCTCGATGATCATGCCATCCGGTGTCGGCATTGCCTGCACACCAAGCGCCTGCAGCCCGTCGGCCATCACCTGGATGCGGTCGCTCTCCTTGACGCGCAGCTCCCCGGCGCCGGTCAGCACCGTCCGCCCGCTGGCACAGGCCGCGGCGACGAAGATGACCGGGAATTCGTCGATCGCCAGCGGCACCAGTGCGGGCGGGATATCGATACCGCGCAGCGGTGCGGCGCGTACCCGCAGGTCGGCGACCGGTTCGCCGCCGACGTCACGCGCATTGCCGATCTCGATCGAGGCACCCATGCGCTGCAGGATATCGATGACACCGGTGCGTGTCGGGTTCATGCCCACGTGCTCGAGCAGCAGGTCGGAACCCGGCGCGATGCTGGCGCCGACCAGGAAGAATGCCGCCGAGGAAATATCCGCCGGCACATCGATAGCGATGGCATGCAGGCTGTGGCCACCCTCGAGGCAGGCGCGCGCGCCATCACGCGTCACCGGGTAACCCATGCCGGCCAGCATGCGTTCGGTATGGTCGCGGGTCGGCGCCGGTTCGGTCACGCAGGTTTTACCCTGCGCGTACAGGCCGGCCAGCAGCAGGCTGGACTTGACCTGGGCGCTAGCCACCGGCATGGCGTAATCGATGCCCGTGAGCATGCGCCCGCCGTGAATGGTCAGCGGCGCGGTGCCGCGTTCGGTGGCGTCGATGCGCGCACCCATGCGTGTCAGCGGGTCCACCACGCGCTGCATGGGACGACCGGACAGCGAGGCATCGCCGGTGAGCACACTCGTGTAGGCCTGGCCCGCCAGCAGCCCGGCCATCAGGCGCATGGACGTGCCGGAGTTACCGAGGTACAGCGGCTCCGGCGGTGCGCGCAGGCCATGCAAACCGACGCCATGCACCGTGACCCGGCCCGCGTCCGGCCCCTCGATGCGCACGCCCATGGCACGAAATGCAGCCAGCGTCGCCAGGCTGTCCTCGCCTTCCAGGAAACCGGTCACCTGCGTCACGCCTTCCGCCAGCGCGCCCAGCATGATCGAGCGATGCGAGATCGACTTGTCGCCCGGCACACGCACGCGGCCGGTCAGGCAGCCACCCGGGGTTACTTCAAAACGCTGTACACTCATCCGCTGGCATCCGGCAGGTTATTTTTCAACAAAACGGTCGCGCGCCGCCCTGGCGTCGCCGAAGATCTGCAGCAGGCGCTCGCCGTCACGCGCCTCAACGGCACGGTCCAGCGCCTGCAGGTCGCCGATAAAGCGTTCGATCATCGCCTGGATGGCGGCATTGTTGGCCAGGCAGATATCGCGCCACATCACCGGGTCGCTGGAGGCGATGCGCGTGAAATCGCGGAAGCCGCCGGCGGCATATTCGAAGATTTCTCTCTTGTCCTGCAGACGCGCCAGGCTTTCCACCAGGGTAAATGCCAGTACGTGTGGCAGGTGACTGGTTGCGGCCAGCACCTCGTCGTGATGCACCGGCTCCATCTCCACCACACGTGCGCCGGCGGCTTCCCACATGACGCGCACCCGTGCGATGGCGGTGGCAGCCGTTTCCGGCAGCGGTGTCAGGATGACCCGGCGCCCCTGGTAGAGTTCCGCGAACGAGGCGCTGACCCCGCTGCGCTCGGTGCCCGCGATCGGGTGGCCCGGCACGAAAAAATCCGCCGCTGCACCGAACACCCGCTGTGCGGAGGCGATCACGCTGCCCTTGGCGCTGCCGGCATCGGTGAGCACGGCACCGTCGGCGAGGTGATCCGCAATGGCGGCGAACACCCCTTCCATCGCACCGAGCGGCACCGCGACCAGCACCATGTCGGCACCCTCGACGGCGCGCGCGACATCGGTCTCGTAGCGATCGATCACGCCGAGGGCGACGGCCTGCTGCAGGTTTTCCGCGCTGCGACCGGCGCCGACGATCTCCCGCACCTGCCCGGCCGCGCGCAAGGCGCGCGCCAGCGAACCGCCGATCAGCCCGACACCGATGATGCACAGCCGCTTGATCATGACAGTACCTTTTCCAGCGCTGCCAGGAAGCGCGTGTTTTCCGCGGTGCTGCCGACCGTGACACGCAGGTGATTCGGCATGGCGTAGTTGGCCACCGGGCGCACGATCACGCCTTCGTGCAACAACGCCTGGTAGACCTCCGGACCCGGACGCCCCACATCAACGGCGACAAAATTGCCCGCCGATTCGATATACGGCAGCTGTTGCGCCGTGAAGCCGGCGACCAGCTGTTGCATGCCTTCGCGGTTACGGCGCACGCAAACCTGCAGGTGTTCGGTATCGTCCAGCGCGGCGAGCGCGGCGGCCTGCGCAATCATGTTGACGTTGAAGGGCTGACGCACGCGGTTGAGCAGGCCGGCGACCGCGGGATGCGAGAGTGCATAACCCACGCGCAGGCCGGCGAGGCCATAGGCCTTGGAAAAGGTGCGCGTCACGATCAGGTTCGGATAGCGGTCCAGCCAGCGCGAGGTGTCCGGATAGGCCGGCGTATCGACGTATTCGAAGTAGGCCTCGTCGACCACCACCAGCACGTGGTCGGGCAGCGATGCAATGAAGTCTTCCAGCTCCGCGGCGGGAAGCCAGGTGCCGGTCGGGTTGTTCGGGTTGGCGATGAAGATCACGCGCGTCCGCGCGCTGACCAGGGCGTGCATGGCCGCCAGGTCATGGCCGTAGGCCGGCCCGCGGCTGCCGTCGTGCGCCGCGGCGACGCGCGCCACGCCCCCCGCCGCCTGCACCGAGATCGGGTAGACCGCGAAGGCGAACTGTGAATAAACCGCCTCGTGCTCCGGTGTCAGGAACACCCGCGCGACCAGGTCGAGGACGTCGTTGGAACCGTTGCCCAGCGTGATACTGCCTGGCGCGACATCGTGCAACCTCGCCAGCCGCGCGACCAGCGCGTGACCGCTGCCCTCCGGGTAGCGCGCGATACCCTGCATGGCCGCACTGCCCGCGGCAAGCGCTTTCGGGCTGGGTCCGAACGGGTTCTCGTTGGATGCCAGCTTGATGGCGTGCCGGATACCGAATTCACGCTCCAGCTCGGCGACCGGTTTGCCGGGCAGGTAGGGCTGCAGCGCGCGCACGCCGGGGGCGGCAAGGTCGATAAATTGTGTATCTGAACGTGGCATTGAGTACCGCTGTTTGTTTTCAGACATACGCCGGGTACGTAACACGCCCCGTTGTATCGATCGGTGCGCAGAGCGCACCCTACTGTTAAATTAACCTGGGCAGCCGGGTGCGTTTCACGCACCAATCTCCCAGACCGGAGACCTACCAAGCGCAGGGTGCGTTTTACGCACCATTACTGCATGAACGGAGGCACCCTAGATAACCGCCCTCGGGTAGGAACCCAGCACCCTGACGGCAAACCCTTCTTTCTCCAGCGCGGTCAATGCAGCGGCCACCGGCGCCTCGTCACGGTGTCCTTCCACGTCGATGAAGAACACGTAGTCCCAGACACCCTTGCGCGACGGGCGTGACTCGATGCGCGTCATGCTGACACCGTTGCGCGCGATATGCTCCAGCATGGTGTAGAGCATGCCCGGCCTGTTCACCACCGAGACCAGCAGCGAGGTCAGGTCATTGCCGCTTGGCAGTGCCTGCTGCTTGCCGATCACCAGGAAGCGCGTGGTGTTGTCCGGTTCGTCCTCGATATTGCGTGCCTGGATAGCGAGTCCGTAGAGTTCCGCCGCGGTCTCGCCGGCGATGGCCGCCACGCCCGGCTCGATGCTCGCGCGCCGCGCCGCCTCGGCATTGCTCGCCACGGCAACGTGCTCTGCATGCGGCAGGTTGGCTTCCAGCCAGGCACGGCACTGCGCCAGCGCCTGCTGGTGCGCCATCACGCACGCGATGTCGGCAGCCGGGTCTTTCACCAGCAGGTGGTGATGGATACGCAGCTGCACCTCGCCGCAGATGTGCAGGCGCGAGGTCTGGAACAGATCGAGGGTGTGGCGCACCACGCCCTCGGTGGAATTCTCCACCGGCACCACGCCGTAATCGGCCGCACCCGACTCGACATCGCGGAACACGTCGTCGATGCCGTCCAGCGCCAGTGTGTTCACGGAATGGCCGAACTGTTTGAGTGCCGCCGCCTGGGTAAACGTCCCTTCCGGCCCGAGATAGGCGATGGTCAGCGGCTTTTCCAGCGCCAGGCAGGCGGACATGATCTCGCGGAACAGGCGCACCATCTCCTCGGCCGGCATCGGACCGGTGTTGCGCTCGCTGACGCGACGCAGCACGGCCACCTCGCGCTCCGGACGGTAGAAGTGCGTGTCAGCACCCTCGGCCACCTTCACGGCAGCGACCGCCTTGGCACAGGCAGCACGCTCGTTGATCAACAGCTGGATCTCCTCGTCCAGCACGTCGATACGCTTGCGCAGCTGCTCCAGCTTGCCGTCGGCATTCATGGCGTCGATAGTACCGGATCAGGCGCTGATTGGCAGCCTAGAGCGCGCGCACATTCAGCACACCCTTGATCGCGGAAATTTTATCCAGGCAGCCCGGCTGCGGCGCGGAATCGACATCCACCAGCGTATAGGCCAGTTCGCCTCGCGACTTGTTGAGCATGTCGAGGATGTTGAGGCCGGACTCGGCCATGCAGGTGGAGATCTGGCCGAGCATGTTGGGCACGTTCTCGTTGACGATCGCCACACGGAAGCCCTCGCTGCGCGGCATCATCATCTCGGGAAAATTGACCGAGTTGCGTACATTGCCGTTTTCCAGGTACTCGCGCACCTCCTCGGCGACCATGACGGCGCAGTTTTCCTCCGCCTGCAGCGTGGAAGCGCCGAGGTGCGGCAACGTAATCACACGCGGATGATTCTTCAGTCAGGTTGCTCGGGAAATCGCACACGTAGGCATAGAGCTTCCCGGCATCGATGGCCTCGACCACCGCCGCGTCGTCGACCACGCCGTCACGCGAGAAATTCAGCACCACGAGGTTTTTGCGAACACGCCGGAGCCGCTCGCGCGTTGATCAGCTTGCGGGTCTCGTCGATCAGCGGCACGTGGAAGGTGACGAAATCGACATTGGCCAGCAGGTCCTCGATGCTGGTCGCCTGGCGTACCTGCGCGGACATCTCCCAGGCGCGCTGCACCGTGATGTCCGGATCGAAACCGATCACGTTCATGCCCAGCGCCAGCGCCCCGTTGGCGACCTGCACGCCGATCGCACCCAGGCCGACGACGCCCAGCGTCTTGCCGGGCAGCTCGAAACCGACGAACTGTTTCTTGCCGGCCTCGACCGCCTTGTGAATGCCGGCGTCATCGCCGTCCAGCGTACGCGCGAAATCCCACGCCTGGCAGATGTTGCGCGAGGCCAGCAGCATGCCGGCGATCACCAGTTCCTTGACGGCGTTGGCGTTGGCGCCGGGCGCATTGAACACCGGGATGCCGGCTCCGCTCATGCGTTCCACGGGGATGTTGTTGACACCGGCACCGGCGCGGCCGACCGCCTTCACCGACGGCGGTATCTCCATGTCGTGCATGTTGAAGGAGCGCAGCAGGATGGCGTCCGGGTGCTGGATTTCCGAGGCGACCTCATAGCGACTCGCGCGGCAGACGTTCCAGACCGAGCGGGGAAATATTGTTGAGTGTGAGAATCTTGTACATGCGGTGCATGTTCTGTCACTAGCGATCGTGGCTGAAACGCATCCGGCAATGCTCAGCCGTGGCTGCGCTCGAATTCCTCCATGAAGCCGATCAGCGCATCGACGCCGGCTTCCGGCATGGCATTGTAGATGCTGGCGCGCATGCCGCCGACCGAGCGGTGACCCTTGAGGTTGAGCAGTCCGGCTTCCCTGGCAGCGGACAGGAAATCGCCGTCCAGGTCGGGGTTGGCCAGCGTGAACGGCACATTCATCCACGAACGGCAGGCCGGGTCGACCGGGCTGCGGTAGAAATCCGAGGCATCGATCGCGTCGTAGAGACGTTGCGCCTTGCGCCGGTTGATCTCCGCCATGGCCGCGAGGCCGCCCTGCCCCTTCAGCCACTCGAACACCAGGCCGGCCAGGTACCAGGCGAAGGTCGGCGGCGTGTTGAACATGGAGCCATTGTCGGCATGCGCCTGGTAATCGAACATCGACGGCGTGCCGGGCAGCGTGGTCCCGATCAGGTCGTCGCGCACGATCACCACCGTCAGGCCGGCCGGGCCGATGTTCTTCTGCGCGCCGGCGTAGATCAGGCCGTAACGTGACACATCGACGGCCGCGAGAGGATGGTCGAAGACATGTCCGCGACCAGCGGCACATCACCGGTATCCGGGATTTCGTGAAACTCGACACCGCCGATGGTCTCGTTCGGCGTGTAGTGCACGTAGGCCGCCCGGGCATTCAGCTGCCAGCTGTCGAACGCCGGGATGGTGGTGAACTTGCTGTCCGCCGAACTGGCCGCAACGTTCACCTCGCAAAAGCGCTGCGCCTCGGCGATCGCCTTCTTCGACCAGGCGCCGGTATTGATATAGTCCGCCTGCGTTGCTCCGCGCAGCAGGTTCATCGGCACCATGGCAAACTGGCTGGTCGCGCCACCCTGCAGGAACAGCACCTTGTAGTTGTCGGGAATCGCCAGCAGCTCGCGCAGATCTGCCTCGGCCTGCGCGGCGATCGACAGGAATTCCTTGCTGCGGTGACTCATCTCCATCACCGACATGCCGGTACCGTGCCAGTCCAGCAACTCGTCGCGCGCCTGGTGCAGCACGGTCTTGCGGCAGCACTGCCGGCCCGGCGCTGAAATTGAATACGTCAGACATGTGAACCCTGCTGGATGTAAATGTGGCTGTTGAAACTATTCGGCATCCGGACCGGGCGCCGCGGCATCAGGCTCGTCTTCATCATCGCGCTCTTCGACGACGCGCTCGATCCCGACCAGGCTTTCGTCCTCCGCCAGGCTAATCAGACGCACACCCTGGGTGTTCCTGCCCATGACGGAAATCTCGTTGACGCGGGTACGCACCAGGGTGCCGCCGCCGCTGATCAGCATGACCTCGTCGTTTTCGTCGGCCGCGCACTGCGCCGACCACCTCGCCGTTGCGCTCCGTGACCTGGATGGCGATCACGCCCTGGCCGCCGCGCCCGTGCACCGGGTAGTCCTCCGCCAGGGTGCGCTTGCCATAGCCGTTCTCGGTCGCCGTCAGCACCGGGCTGTCGCTGGCGATGATCAGCGAGATCACGTGCTGGTCCTGTCGCAGCTTGATACCGCGCACGCCGCAGGCGGTGCGACCCATGGCGCGCACATCGCCTTCGCTGAAACGGATCACCTTGCCGGCGTCGCTGAACAGCATGATGTCCTGGGAGCCATCGGTGATCGCGACATCGATCAGGTAATCGTTCTCGCGCAGGTCGATGGCGATGATGCCGCTGGCGCGCGGACGCGAGAAGTCGGCCAGCGCGGTCTTCTTGACCGTGCCGTTGGCGGTGGCCATGAAGATATAGTGATCCGTCGTCGAACTCGCGGATCGGCAGCACCGCATTGATGCGTTCGTCGCCTTCCAGCGGCAGCAGGTTGACGATCGGCTTGCCGCGCGCCGTGCGCCCGGCCTGCGGCAATTCGTAGACCTTCAGCCAGTAGACCTTGCCGCGGCTCGAGAAACACAGGATCGTGTCATGGGTGCTGGCGATGAACAGCTTGTCGATGAAATCCTCTTCCTTGACGCCGGCCGCGGTCTTGCCGCGCCCGCCGCGGCGCTGCGCGCGGTAGTCGGTCAGCGGCTGCGACTTGGCATAGCCGGCGTGCGACAGCGTGACCACCACGTCTTCCTCGGTGATCAGGTCTTCGAGGGTCAGGTCGAGGTGATCGGACAGGATCTCGGTGCGCCGCTCGTCGCCGAACTGGTCGCGCATGTCGGCGAGCTCGTCGCGGATCACCTGCCATCAGGCGCTCCGGGTCCTGCAGGATCTCCAGCAGGTCGATCGATCACGTCCAGCAGTTCCTTGTACTCGTCGACGATCTTGTCCTGCTCCAGCCCGGTCAGCTGGTGCAGGCGCAGGTCCAGGATCGCCTGGGTCTGGGCCTCGGACAGGCGGTAGCCGTCCTCGATCAGACCGAAACCCGGCGCCAGCGTCATCCGGCCGCGAGGCCTCGGCACCGGCGCGCGCCAGCATGTCGGTCACCACGCCGGGCTCCCAGCTGCGGCCCATCAGCGCATCCTTGGCACCAGGCGGTTGGGCGAGGCCTTGATCAGCGCGATCACCTCGTCGATGTTGGCCAGCGCAACCGCGAGACCTTCCAGGATATGGGCCCGCTGCGCGCGCCTTGCGCAGTTCGAACACCGTGCGCCGCGTGACCACGTCGCGGCGGTGACGGATGAAGGCCTCCAGGCACTGCTTCAGGTTCAGCAGCTGCGGCTGGCCATCGACCAGCGCCACCATGTTGATACCGAACACGGTCTGCAGCTGGGTGTGCTGGTAGAGGTTGTTGAGCACGACCTCGGCGACCTCGCCGCGCTTGAGCTCGATCACCATGCGCATGCCGTCCTTGTCGGACTCGTCACGCAGGCCCTGCTGGGCAATGCCCTCGATCTTCTTTTCCTTGACCAGTTCGGCGATCTTCTCGATCAGGCGCGCCTTGTTGACCTGGTAGGGCAACTCGGTAATGACAATGCTCTGGCGGCCCTTGCCTTCGTCGCCCTCGATATGGCTGCGGGCACGGATATAGATGCGGCCGCGCCCGGTGCGATAGGCCTCGTGGATGCCGCGCACGCCGTTGATGATGCCGGCGGTCGGAAAATCCGGCCCCGGCACGTGCTCCATCAGCTCGTCGATCTCGATGGTCGGGATTGTCGATCAGGGCCAGGCAGGCATCGATCACCTCGCTCAGGTTGTGCGGCGGGATGTTGGTGGCCATGCCGACGGCGATGCCGGCCGAACCGTTGACCAGCAGGTTCGGCACGCGCGTCGGCAAGACCGCGGGCTCGCGCTCGGTTTCGTCGTAGTTGGGGACGAAATCGACCGTTTCCTTGTCGAGGTCGGCGAGCAGTTCGTGCGCGATCCTCGACATGCGCACTTCGGTGTAACGCATGGCCGCCGGCGAATCGCCGTCGACCGAACCGAAGTTGCCCTGGCCGTCCACCAGCATGTAGCGCAGCGAGAACGGCTGCGCCATGCGCACGATGGTGTCGTACACCGCGGTGTCACCGTGCGGGTGGTACTTACCGATCACGTCACCGACGACACGTGCGGACTTCTTGTAGGCTTTGTTCCAGTCGTTGCCCAGCTCGCTCATGGCGAACAGCACGCGCCGGTGCACCGGCTTGAGGCCGTCGCGCACGTCCGGCAGCGCACGGCCGACGATCACGCTCATGGCGTAATCGAGGTAGGACTGCTTCATCTCGTCTTCGAGATTGACAGGCAGGATTTCTTTGGCGAAGTCGGTCATTCAGACGGGTTCCGTACGCCCCTGCTGCGGTGGTTCAGGGCGGGTTATTCTGCCTGACGGCAGCTACAGCGTTAAAGCCGGACATTTTAGCATAGCCGTCTCCCCCACTACACCTGGAGAATGTCGATTTCTGGAGCGACTGGGGCGGTTTGCGGCCCGCGCCGGCAGCAGGGCCGAATTTCAGCCGGCCGAGTGCCGTGCGGCGAAGCTGCGCAGCTGTTCGCGGTCCGGGGCCGCAATCACCCCGGCCTCGGTGACCAGGTAGTCGACCAGCCCGGCCGGCGTCACGTCGAACACGGGGTTCCAGGCCGCCGCCCCGCTCGCCGCCACCGGCTGGCCGGCCAGAGTCAGGATTTCGCTGGCCGGCCGCTCCTCGATCACCACCTGCTGCCCGTCCGGCATGGCCATGTCCAGTGTCGACAGCGGCGCCGCGACCATCATTTTCACGCCGTGGAAGCGGCACGCCACTGCCAGCTGGTAGGTACCGATCTTGTTGATGACATCGCCGTTCGCCGCGACACGGTCGGCGCCGGTGATGACCCATTGCACCTTGCCGCGCTGCATGAGAAAGGCCGCGGCATTGTCCGTGATCAGCGTGACCGGGATACCGTCGCGGACCAGCTCCCAGGCCGTCAACCGCGCCCCCTGCAGCCACGGGCGTGTCTCGCCGGCATAGACCGCGGCCAGCTTCCCCGCCGCCCAGGCACTGCGCACCACGCCCAGTGCGGTACCGTAGCCGCCGGTGGCAAGCGACCCGGTATTACAGTAGGTCAGCACGGCATCGCCCGCGTTGATCAACGCCGCGCCGGCATCCCCCATGCGGCGGTTGGCCTGGACATCCTCGTCGTGGATGGCCCGGGCAGCCGCCAGCAGCGACGGCACCGGCCGCTCGCCGGCCGCCTCCAGTGCCGCCTGCATGCGCTGCAGCGCCCACACCAGGTTGACGGCAGTCGGGCGCGCCGCCGCCAGGGCCTGGATATCCCGCGCCACCTCCGCACGCCAGTCGGCCGGCGACGACTGCAGGTGCTGCTGCACCGACAGCACCACGGCATAGGCGGCCGTGATGCCGATCGCGGGCGCGCCGCGCACCACCAGGTCACGGATCGCCTGTGCGACAGCGGGGGCGTCGGTGAGCAACAGGTATTCTTCACGCGCCGGCAACAGGCGCTGGTCGAGCAGGCGCAGACCGGCATCGGTCCACTCAATGGCATGGAATTCTGGCTGTACGGACATGTGGCTGGAAAACTCGCTGGCGATGGCGGGGCATCATTGTACTGATTTAATCCGGGAATGGAGATCCGGGCAGAGCTGGCAGCGGGACACAAAGGCGTCTAGAATTGCCATGACTAAAACAGGGTTGGTGATACCGGTCATTGCTAGCGGATTTAACGATTGTTGCATGCCCGCAACACATCGATCGATATGTGGTTTTTTTGAAAATTGCTGTTGCATTTTTGCATTTCCGTGTTGTAAAGTGCGCACCAGCAATGGCAAGACCTAGGTTTTCAACCATTCTTCCTTGAATGAGGCAATCAGATCCACGAGAATGCCGGACCGATTTTAAATTCTTTCAAAACCAGATTTTTTTATTATCAAAACCACAGGAGTGGCTATCCAATGAACAACAACCTGAAACTCGGCGGAGTGATTACGGCAATTGCAGCCGGCGTGCTTTTCGCAAGCACCGCCACGGCACATGAGGCCGGCCAGGCCAACGCCGGTTATGTCGGCGACAACAGCGGTCACTACATCACGGACAGCAACGGCAACTGCGTGAAGACCGGTTCCTGGAACGAGGACATGATGACGGTCGATTGCGGCGCCCCGGCACCGGTTGAGGCCAAGGCCCCGCCACCACCGCCGGCCCCGCCACCTGCACCGACCTACGAGACGGTGACGCTGTCGTCCAAGGCCCTGTTTGCCCATGACAAGTCCAACCTGCGGCCGGAAGGCATGGCGCAGCTGGACGACCTGGCCGACAAGATCAAACGTGACGACCGCGTCGTCGACGTGAAGGTCGTCGGCCACACCGACAGCTCCGGCAGCGAGGCCTACAACCAGGCTCTGTCGGTACGTCGCGCCACTACCGTGCGTGACTACCTGGCCACCAAGGGTGTGGACCCCAACCTGATGTCGGTCAGCGGCATGGGTGAATCCAGCCCGGTTACCAGCAACGCGACCAAGGCAGGCCGCGCCGAGAACCGCCGCGTGGAAGTCAGCATCGGCGTACAACGCAAGCAGTAATTCTATTGTCGCAACACCAACCCATCGCCCGCAAGGGCGATGGGTTTTTTATTGTCCAGGAGTCTGTCGGACTTGGGTGATCGTAGCGAGCATGATGGGCGAGTGAGTACAGATTTTCACGATTTCAAGGCGCATAGTCATTCTACGCAACGAGAAATCGGGGGAATATGGGCCGCTCTCCCATCAGCGCAGTAGATTAATCCCAAGTCCGACAGACTCCTGATAACGGGGGAGTTAACGTATGGACCTGCAGAAATTCGTGGACCCGGAGATGGTCAACACCTATCTCGTTCCCTGGAGCCTGCGCATCATCATGGCGCTGGTCGTCTTTGTCATCGGACGCTGGGTCGCGAAAGTGGTGGTACGCATTATCGAACGCATGATGAAGAAGGCGCGCATGGACGACATGCTGACCGCGTTCCTCGGCAATATCCTCTACACCGTACTGCTGCTGGTGGTGGTGATCGCCGCGCTCGACCAGCTCGGCGTACAGACCACTTCGCTGCTGGCTGTCTTCGGCGCCGCCGGCCTGGCCATCGGTCTTGCCCTCAAGGACTCGCTGGCGAACTTCTCCTCCGGCGTGCTGCTCATCATCTTCCGCCCCTTCAAGGTCGGCGACTTCATCGAGGCCGCAGGCCAGTCCGGCGTGGTGGAGGAAGTGCGCATCTTCAGCACCGTCTTGCGTACCGGCGACAACCGCGAAATCATCGTACCCAACGGCCACATCTACGGCGGCCCGATCGTGAATTACTCCGCACGCGCCACACGGCGTATCGACCTGGTCATGGGCATTGGCTACGATGATGATATCCGCAAGGCAAAACAGCTGATCGTAGAGGCCTTCGCCGCAGATGACCGTATACTCAAGGACCCGGCACCGGCGGTATCGGTGGCCGAGCTGGCCGACAGCAGCATCAACCTGAACGTCCGCCCGTGGGTCAACTCGGCGGAGTACTGGAATGTGCGCTCCGACCTGCTGCAGAACATCAAGCAGTCGTTCGACGCCAATGGCATCAGCATCCCCTACCCGCAGCGGGATGTGCACATGCACAACGTTGCCTGAACGGCAGGCGGCCGGCGACACGCCCGCGTGTCGCCGGCTATCTGCGCCCTGCCCGTCTCCGTTATACTCGGCCTTCCTGAAGCTGTTTCCGGAACCCGGGCATGACTACAGTCGACACCCTCATCCACGGCCGCTGGATCGCACCGGTCGAGCCGGACAACACGCTGCACGAACACCACAGCCTGGTCGTGCATGAAGGTCGCATCGTCGACCTGCTGCCAACCGACCAGGCACGCACCCGCTACACGGCCGACAACGAACATGAACGCGACCGGCACCTGCTGATACCGGGCCTGGTAAACGCACACACCCATGCCGCCATGTCGCTGCTGCGCGGGCTCGCCGATGACCTGCCGCTCCACGACTGGCTCAACAACCATATCTGGCCGGCGGAATCGCGCTGGGTCAACGAGGAATTCGTGCACGACGGCGTGCAGCTCGCCATCGCCGAGATGCTGCGCTGCGGCACCACCTGCTTCAACGACATGTACTATTTTCCCGACGTCACCGCACGTGTCGCCGTCAGTTGCGGGATGCGCGCCTGCGTCGGGCTGATCGTGCTCGACTTCCCCACCGTGTGGGCGGGTGACGCCAACGAGTACATTTCCAAGGGACTTGCGGTGCACGATCACTACCGCAGCGACCCGCTGATCCGGACGCTGTTCGCGCCGCATGCGCCGTACACGGTGTCCGATGCACCGCTGCAGCATATCCGCGTGCTCACCGACGAACTGGACATCGGCATACACATGCACGTACACGAAACGGCCGAGGAAATCGACAAGGCCGTGGAGCTCACGGGCAAACGGCCGCTGGCCCGCCTGCACGAGCTCGGGCTGATCGCACCCAACATGATGGCCGTGCACATGACCCGGCTGTCGACACGGGAAATCGCCGACTTCGCCGTCGCCGGCGGGCACGTCGTGCACTGCCCGGAATCGAATCTCAAGCTCGCCAGCGGTCTGGCGCCGGTGCAGGCGCTGCTTGCGGCGGGCGTCAACGTCGCGCTGGGCACGGACGGCGCCGCCAGCAACAACGACCTCGACATGATCGGCGAAATGCGCACCGCCGCCCTGCTCGGCAAGATGGTGGCGAACGACGCCAGCGCGCTGCCGGCGCACGCCGTGCTGCGCATGGCGACGCTGAATGGCGCCCGGGCGCTGGGGCTGGGTAACGAGACCGGCTCGCTGGTCAGGGGCAAGTGGGCTGACGTTGCCGCCGTCAACCTGGACACGCTCGAGGCCCGGCCGCTGTATGACCCGGTATCCCAGCTGGTCTATACCTGCGGACGCGAACAGGTCACCGACGTGTGGGTGGCCGGCCAGCAACTGCTGAAAAGCCGGCGCCTCACGACGCTGGACGATAATGATATCCTTGCACGCACGCTTGAATGGCAGGCACGGATCGGATCAAACGCATGAACGAGGCAGTACACAACGTCGATCCCGACGAGATCGGGAAATTCGAGAAACTGGCCAGCCGCTGGTGGGACCCGCACAGCGAATTCAAGCCTCTGCACGACATCAACCCCTTGCGGCTCGATTATATCGATGCGCTGGTGCCGCTGGCCGGCAAGCGCGTGATCGACGTCGGCTGCGGCGGCGGCCTGCTCACCGAGGGCATGGCGGCACGCGGCGCCGAGGTCACCGGCATCGACATGGGCGAGGCACCGCTCAGCGTGGCGCGTCTGCACCAGCACGAGTCCGGCCTGGCAATCGACTACCAGCAGGCCACCGCCGAGCACATGGCCACCCGGCATGCCGGCGAATTCGATGTCGTCACCTGCCTGGAAATGCTCGAGCATGTACCCGACCCGGCCGCGACCATCGCTGCCTGCGCAGCGCTGCTGAAGGACGATGGCCTTATCGTGCTGTCGACCATCAACCGCAACCCCAAGTCCTACCTGTTCGCCGTGATCGGTGCGGAATATCTGCTGCGGCTGCTGCCGAAAGGCACGCACGACTATGCGAAATTCATCCGTCCCTCCGAGATGGAGGCCTGGGCGCGCGCAGCCGGCCTGCAACTGACGGACCTCACCGGCATGAGCTACAACCCGCTCACGCAGGAATACCGGCTCGGCAGCGATGTCTCGGTAAATTACCTCGCCGCGTTCCGCAAGGCCTGATGTCCGGCACCGCGTTCACCCCCGCCGCGGGCACCGGGCCGGTATGCATTCGTACCGTGCTGTTCGACCTCGACGGCACCCTGCTCGACACCGCGCCCGACCTGGCCGATGCGCTGAACACGGTACTGGTCGAACAAAACCATCCGCCGCTGCCCTTCGATGCCATCCGGCCGGTGGTCTCGCACGGCGGCATCGCCCTCATCGAGCTGGGTTTCCGGCTGGCGCGCAGCGATCCGGCCTTCGAGCCGCTGCGGCAGCGACTGCTGGAGGTCTACCGCGCCAACCTGTCCGGCAAGACGCGGCCCTTCGCGGGTACGGAGACCCTGCTCGATGCACTGGAGGCACGCGGACTGAACTGGGGCGTGGTGACCAACAAGCCGGGCTGGCTGACTGAGCCGCTACTGCAGGATCTCGGACTGTTCGAGCGCGCCGCCTGCGTGGTCAGCGGTGACACCCTCGCGGAACGCAAGCCGAACCCGGCACCCATGCTGCTGGCCTGCCGGCAGGCCGGATCGGAACCGGCGCAATGCGTCTACATCGGTGACGCACAGCGCGATGTCGAAGCCGGCAGGAATGCCGGCATGCACACACTGGTTGCGCTGTTCGGTTATCTCCAGGCGCAGGACGACCCGCACGCCTGGCAGGCCAGCGGCATGATCAACACCCCCGCCGAGGTGCTCGACTGGCTCGATCGGGTCGCGCAACAGGACTAGCCATGGCGCCGGCCGCGTAGCCGGCCTGTTAGGTGGTATCATTCATGTCCATGCACGATGAACGAGCTCACGTTCCTGATCCTGGTGATCGTCATTTCGCTGGAGATCGGTGCCGTCACCGCCTACCTGATGGAGAACCGCAAGTACGACAAGCTGCGGTACAGGTACGCGCGCCTGATCGAGGCCTACCGCTACGCACGCAAGTCATCCGCACAGCAGACGGCAATGTTCGAGCAGACCACTGCCACGCTCAAGGACACCTTCAGCTCGCTGGCCGGCAATGCGCTGAAGAACAACACCACGCAGTTCCTGCAGCTGGCCAACGAGAACATGCAACAGCACCGCATCCGCGCACGGGATGAACTCGCGCAGCGCGAACAGGCCATAGAAAGCCTGGTCAAGCCGATCCGCGAGGCGCTCGGCAAGACCGAGGCGGAAATCCGCCGCATGGAAAACGAGCGCAAGCAGGCACAGGGTTCGTTGACCGCCCATCTCGAGACCATGGCCGAATCCCACCGCCTGCTGCAGAACGAGACCCGCAACCTGGTGCAGGCACTGCGCCGGCCCGAGGTTCGCGGCCAGTGGGGCGAGCTGACGCTGAAACGGCTGGCCGAGCTGGCCGGCATGGTCGAGCACTGCGATTTCGTCGAACAGGAAACCCTGCAAAGCGACAAGGGCCCGCAGCGACCGGACATGGTGATCCGCATGCCCGACAAGCGCGAGGTCGTGGTCGATGCCAAAACACCGCTCGACGCCTACCTGTCCGCCATCGAGACCACCGATGACAGCGAGCGCAAGGCACACCTGACCCGGCATGCCCGTAACGTGCGAGCGCGCATCAAGGAGCTGTCGAACAAGGCCTACTGGCAGCAACTGCGCTACAGCCCGGAGTTTGTGGTGCTGTTCATACCCGGCGACCAGTTCCTCAGTGCAGCGCTGGAAATCGACCGCAGCCTGATCGAGGACGCACTGACCCAGCATGTCATACTCGCCACGCCGACCAGCTTTGTCGCGCTGCTGCGTGCCATCGCCTACGGCTGGCGCCAGGAGGCACTGGCCGAGAATGCGGACCTCATTCGCGAGGTCGGCCAGGAGATGTTCATGCGCCTGAGCACCTTTGCCGAACACCTGGCAAAACTCGGGCGCAACCTGGACAGCAGCGTGCACGCCTTCAACAAGGCGGTCGCCTCCTATGACTCGCGGGTCATGCCCGGTGCACGCAAGTTCACCGAGCTCGGCGTCACGGCCCGGAAGGAACCGCCCCGGGTGGACCAGGTCGAGCGCATGGCACGCAGCGTCGCTTCATGCGAGGAAAACGACCAAGAGGCGAGCCTGGCGGAAACATGACCGATACTTCACCCATGCCGGCCGACTGGCAGCCGGCCACCGACCTGCTGCGGGATCGCATCATCCTGCTGACCGGCGCCGCCAACGGCATCGGCCGCGCGCTGGCGGATGCACTGGCCGCGCACGGTGCCACGCTGGTGCTGCTCGACAAGGACGTCCACGGCCTGGAACTGGCCTATGACGACATCGTGGCCGCCGGCCACCCGGAACCCGCGCTCTATCCCATGGACCTGGCGGGTGCCGGACCGGACGACTACACCGCGCTGGCGGCAACGCTGCAGCAGGAATTCGGGCGGCTCGACGGACTCATTCACAACGCCGCCGAACTCGGCGCACTGATCCCGCTCGGCAATTTCGAAACGGAGCTGTGGTTCAGGACGCTGCAAACCGATCTCAATGCCCCGTGCCTGCTTACCATGGCCTGCCTGGGCCTGCTGAATGCAAGCACCGACGCCTCGGTGATCTTCACCAGCGACAGTGTCGGCCGGCACGGCAAGGCCTACTGGGGCGCCTATGGTGTGGCCAAGGCCGGGCTCGAGGGTTTCATGCAGATCCTCGCCGACGAGCTGGAAGCCAACACGCCGGTACGCGCCAACAGCATCGATCCCGGCCCGGTGCTCACCGGCCTGCGGCGGATCGCCTACCCGGGTGAAAACAGCGCGAACCTGAACAAGCCGGCGGACGTGGTGAAGCCGTTCCTGTTCCTCGCCAGCACGGCGAGCAAGGGCATCACCGGACAGCAGTTGAGCGTGGCCGCACTCCTGGCCACCTGACACACGCCCTACCAGTAGACCTGCAGGGTCTCTCCTTCAATCCGGTGTTCGAACTCGGTCAGCGGACGGTTGCCGATGTCGACACACGCCCCCGTGGTAACATCGAAGGCCCAGTGGTGCTTGGGGCAGGTCAGCCGCGTGCCCTCCAGCGCAAGATGCGGAATGTTGGTGACCTGGTGCGGACAGCGGCTGTCGTAGACACGCAGGGTATCGGCGTCCCGGTAGACAAACAGGCTGCGCCCGTCGCAGTCCAGGTAGGTCACATCGCCCGACGCCAGCTGGTCGAGTTTCGCGACGTCGTGCCAGCGCGATTCCGCGAACAGGTTTTCGGGCCGGAACTCGGGAATATCCATGTCGAGCAGGATGTCGATGGCCCAGACAATCTTGGCCAGGCCCAGCGTAGGAAAGGCCATCAGCAGCGCGTCCAGCACCTCGTTCGGCGTCGCGCCGTTGCGCAGCGCGCGGGTCAGGTACTGGCGGAAACCGCCCTCGGTCTGGGCATCCACCTTGGTGATCACCGAAATCAGGTCGCGCGTGCGGACATCGAGATGCTTGCCGGCCTCCTTCAAAAACTTGAAATAGTGCGTAATGGCATCGGGGCGCGCGCCCACCAGATAATTCAGTGCGTCACTCATGGGTAACTCCGTTCAGGGAATCAAGAGGATTCCAATACTAGTGGGTATTGACCCGGTGGCCAATAACCCGGCCCCGCCCTGATTCGAACAGGCAGGTCCGGGATGCCTTTTTCTGCGCATGGTATAGTCGCGTGGAACTGACGCTGCAGCTGCAGTCAGGGATGAAAACCAGGCAGCCGGGGTGCCGCGTGAACGGTTCCGGAAAAGGGCTTCAGACCCGCTGCCGAGAGAATCAGGGCAGCATCATGCCGCGGATGGTGAAATAGATGATGGCGGCCAGTACACCCGACACGGGCACGGTAATCAGCCAGGCGGCGGCTATCTTCATCAGTGCCGAGCGCTTCACCAGTTCGCTGCGGTAGATTTTCTTCAGCGCCTTGCGCTCCTTCTTGCTCAATTCGGTGGCGGCCTTGTGCCGCTTGAGCTGTTCCAGCAGGTCACCCTTCTCGGCCAGCGGCGCCGCCTCGAAGCGCGTCATAAAGGCCTCGACCTCGCCGCGGTCTGCACCCTGGTGGTGGTGTTCGATCTCCACCACCATGCCCGCGTAGGAGGCCTTGATGTACTCGCGCAGGAAACCGACGCCGAACACGGCGCCCACCGCTATGTGCGTGGAACTCACCGGCAGGCCCAGATGGGTGGCAACGATGACGGTAATGGCGGCACTCAGGGCAATACAGAAGGCACGCATCTGGTTCAGTTCGGTAATCTCGCTGCCAACGGTACGGATGAGCTTGGGCCCGTACAGTGCCAGGCCGATGGAAATACCCACGGCGCCGACCATCATCACCCACAGGGGAATCGATGCCTTCGTCACGATCAGACCCGAGACAACAGCGTCGTTGATGGCCGCCAGTGGCCCGACGGCGTTGGCCACGTCGTTGGCACCATGCGCAAAACTCAGCAGCGCAGCGGCAAAAATCAGCGGCACGATGAACAGCCGGTTGACGCCCTGCTTGGAGTTCTCCAGGCTGACAGCGGCGCGCCCTACCAGCCACCTGGCGAGCAGAAAGACGGCGGCGGCGACACCGAAACCGATACCCATGGCGGTCGCCATATCCACCTTCCAGATATGCTTCAGGCCCTTCATCACCAGGTAGGTGCCGAATGCCCAGGCCATGATGGCCACCAGCACGGGCACCATGCGCTTTGCCGCCGTGACCATGTCGGTCTGGTAGGTGATGGTGCGCTTGATGAGATACAGGAATGCCGCCGCGATGACCCCGCCCAGCACCGGCGAAATCACCCAGCTGGCGGCAATCTGCCCCATCTTCGGCCAGTCCGCGATGCCCCAGCCACCGGCCGCGATACCCGCACCCAGCACCCCGCCGACAATGGCATGGGTGGTGGACACCGGCGCGCCGAGCAGCGTCGCGATATTCAGCCACAGCGCGCCGGCCAGCAACGCGGCCATCATCAACCAGATGAAGATATCGGCACTGGCGATCAGGTCCGGGGAAATGATGCCACTCTTGATGGTTCCGACCACGTCACCGCCGGCGATCAGCGCGCCGGCCGCCTCGAAGATCGCGGCAATCAGGATGGCTCCCGTCAGGGTCAGGGCACGCGACCCGACCGCGGGTCCCACGTTGTTGGCGACATCGTTGGCGCCGATGTTCATGGCCATGTAACCGCCGATCATGCCCGCGATCACCAGCATGTAGCTGACCTCGCCGGCACGCGACCCCACGAACAGCATGATGGCAATGATGAACAGCATCGCCACACCCAGGCGGAAAAATTCTTTACGGCCCACCCAGGTGGCATGTTCAATTTCAGCGAGCTTCTCGAGTTTCATAGCCTGTGCTCCGGTTTATTAAAGAAAAATTCATGGCCTGCCGCGACTGGCCAACCCAACCTTCGATTGTCACAAATCTGTCATCGTTACGCTAACTAAATAAACGGCTGCGGCCATCCTGCATCCTTGCAACACCATGACGCGCAGTGACACAAGCGTTGCCACGGACGCTTGCCCGAGATCAGCGCCTGACGCCCGTGCCGTCAAGCGGCCGCATTCATCGTCAAGCCGTCCGTCAGCCGAGCCATGCGGGCGACTGTGCTCAGGCACGGGCGGGGCCCCTGCCGTCATTTGATCGTAGCGTTGGCTGCGACCGGCCGCGCGATTCCGGCGCGTCTGACAACCGTGGAAATCACAGGCCATGGCATCGCGCCACCGACGCCCTTGCGAGCTTCTACCCGCCCTGCCATGCCTGTCGCCAGCTGATGGCTGCCCCCTGAATTATCCGGACTAATAACATAGTTATTTCTGTTAGTTACATACCATTTCTAAAGTTGAACTAATCTTGACTAAAATGGTCAGTTTCTATAGATTAGTAATTAATTGTATACCCATATAGGAGGTTGTTATGTCCAGTTTGATTACCGGCTTTCCGCTGGATGGCGTAGTGACCGTGAACCGGGTGATTCTGAAGGACGGTTATACGGTCGATGATCTGCAGGAACGGGTCGCGTTGCTGTGCGAGAACGTGAAGACCTATCACTCCGATACCGGCTTCGTGGGCGGCTTCGTGGCCCTGAACAGCGGTGACGTTTCCAACGAAGGCTCCACCGTCGGCCAGGCCGTGCAGAGTCCGCTGGCCAGCCGCGAGGCCCTGATCATCACCTTCTGGCGGTCCTTTGCCGACCACGAGCGTTCACATCGCAGCGCGACCTTCCAGCCGCTGTTTCGCGACGTACTGGAATTGTGTGAAAACGGCAACGAGGAAATCGCCTACGAAATGCTCTGGTCCGGCAAGGCCTACAGCCCGGCACAGGCGAAGGCGGCCCGCCAGGCCAAGGAAAAATACGCGGCCTGATACCCCGCGGTTTGTATCCGGCTGCCAGGTTGATGTGCGGCAGCCGGGCGGGACCGGAGGGGAATTGCCGGACCACAACCCGGCAGAAACCGTGTGCCGGATCGACACATTGAATATCCTCGCGGGAATTATCGACTGTTTTTGTCAGGAATTCCCGCGGGATCGGGCTTCCTGACCATCGGGCGGCAGGTCCCGGCGAGCCGCCCTTGCCTGCCTCCAACCGCGCCCGGAGAGGAGATTTCGGCATGCCATAGCAGCGGTTGCAGGTGAAGGGGGACCCGTCGGTCAGGGCGTTCCTGTTCCAGCAGTCCAGGGTGGAAAGCCTGTTCGACAGCAAGCTGGACCATCTGCAACCGGTGATCGATGCAGAAGACACCCGCACGATCCTGATGAATTTAGTCGACTGCGCACCACCGACAAAACCATCTACCTGCGCAACGGCACGATCTACCGCATCAATGGCATGATCGGCATGATCTTCTCCTGCGACGGTGCACATTATATCGACCACTAGACCTTCTTCGAGAAGCTCGAGACGTTCGCAACGACAACGCACAAGGATGCATTGATGATCGCTGCGGATATCTAGGGAACCCCATATCAATTCACTCATCGTCATCCCGGCGCATGCCGGGATCCAGTGCTTTCAATAGCCGGGATGCCGGCTTGCGCCGGCATGACGAATGAATCAGCGATTCCCTGGACAACCGCTTGCGGAAGCTGGGGGCCGGTGTTTTCCAGTGCAACACCCGCCCGCCATCAGGCGGAATCGTCCTGTCCTTCGCGGTAGATCAGGTTGCGGCGTATCAGCAGCTTCTCGATTTCCACCGCGAACAGCACCAGTGAAGACACCGCAAGGCACATAGCAAGCTCGGACAGCGGCAGGGGCCGGGTATGGAACACGCCATTCAGGGCCGGCACGTAAATCACTGCCAGCTGCAACAGGAGTGTCACCGCAATCGCGCCCAGCATGGGCAGGTTGCTGAACAGGCCGATCGTGAACAGCGATTCGGATTCGCTGCGAACCGCGAGTGAATGAAACAGCTGCGAGACGGTGAGCACCGTGAACACGATGGTCTGCCAGTATTCAACGCCGCGTGCTATTGCCCAGGCCTGTGAGGCAATCGAGATTCCGCCGACGAACAGACCCATCCAGAGTATATGCTGCCACATACCGTGCGCGAAGATACTTTCCCCCGGCGCTCGCGGCGGCCGCTTCATCACACCCGGTTCAGCGGGCTCGGCGGAGAAGGCCAGTCCCGGCAGACCGTCGGTCACCAGGTTGATCCACAGAATATGGATGGGCAACAGCGGTATCGGCAGTCCCAGAAACGGGGCGAGAAACAGCGTCCATATCTCGCCCGAGTTGGAGCTCATGGTGTCCTTGATGAACTTGCGGATGTTGTCGAAGATACGGCGGCCGGTCTGTACGGCGTTGACGATGGTGGCGAAGTTGTCGTCCAGCAGCACCATGTCGGCCGCCTCGCGCGCCACGTCAGTGCCTTTCTGCCCCATCGCCACGCCGATACCCGCACGCTTCAGCGCCGGTGCATCGTTGACGCCGTCACCGGTCATGGCAACGAATTCGCCATGGACCTGCAGGGCTCCGACGATACGCACCTTCTGCTCCGGACTGACGCGGGCGTAGACACGCACCGTTTCCACCACGTCGGCAAACGCCGTGTCGGACAGTTGCGCCAGCTCGGTTCCGGTCAGCAACCGCGTATCGTCCGTCATGATGCCGAGCCGTTCCGCAATCGCCCGCGCCGTACCGGGATGGTCACCGGTAATCATCACCGGTGTGATGCCCGCCGTCAGACAATCCGCCACGGCCTGCGCCGCTTCCGGCCGTGGCGGATCGATCAGCGCGACCAGACCGAGCAGGGTCAGTTGCCGCTCGATCGATTCGGGAAGCGGCTGCGGCGGCGCTTCCGTCAGTTCACGCCGCGCCAGCGCCAGCACGCGATAGCCCTCCGCGGCCAGTTGCGCAGCGATGGCCAGCATCGCGTCCGCGTCCAGGGGCTGCGTTCCGGTTTCCTGCTGCACATCGACACACTGCGCCAGGACGGTCTCCGGGGCGCCCTTGACGTAGGCCACCATGCCGGCACCGGCGCGGTGCAGGGTCGTCATGAGCTTGCGCTCGCTGTCAAACGCAATGACCGCCAGGCGTGGCTGCTCCCGCTCGAGCCGTTGTTTGTCATACCCGGCGGCATGCGCCGCCTGGTACAGGGCCAGCTCGGTCGGCTCGCCGGCGGCCCGGCCATCGACCTCGACAATGTCGTTGTTCAAGGCCAGGGCCCGGCCCAGTTCCGTCCATGGCAGACCGGCCTCAGGCCCGGGCAGGCTGTCGCTGCGCTGCCCCGCCGCCTCGATCAGCTCGACCGTCATGCGGTTTTCCGTCAGCGTACCGGTCTTGTCGGAACAGATATAGGTGACCGAACCGAGCGTCTCGACGGCCGGCAGGTTGCGCACCAGCGCGTTGTGCCGGATCAGCTTGCGCGCCCCGAGCGCAAGCGAAATCGTCACCACGGCCGGCAACGCCTCCGGGATGGCGGCCACCGCCAGGCTCACCGCGGTCAGAAACATCAACAGCAGTGGCTGCTCCTGCAGCAGCCCCGCCACGAACACGACGGCACAGATCGCCAGTACGGCCAGCGCCAGGTGGCGGCCGAAACGCGACAACCGCCGTTGCAGCGGCGTCAGGACGCCCTTCTCGCCCTGCAGCAGCTGCGCAATACGCCCGATCTCGGTGCGCTGGCCGGTAGCGATGACACTGCCCCGCCCCTGCCCGTGCGTGACCAGGCTGCTCCTGTACACCAGGTTGACCCGGTCCCCGAGCGGCAACCCGGCCTCCGGCAGGCGCTGCACCTGCTTGCCGATTGCGCCCGATTCTCCGGTCAGCGCGGACTCGTCGGCCTGCAGCTCGCCGGCCTCGAGCAGCCGCAGGTCCGCCGGCACCACGTTACCGGCTTCCAGTAGCACGATATCACCCGGAACGAGTTGCGACGCATCCAGCGTAATGGCCTTGCCATCGCGCAACACCCTGGCCTCCGGCGCCGCCATGGCACGCAGCGCCGCGACGGCGCGCTCGGCACGGTATTCCTGCACCGTGCCGATGACGGCATTGAGCAGCACAATCACCAGGATGACAATCGAGTCCTGTGGTTCACCGATGACACCGGCAATCAGCGCGGCAGCCAGCAGCACGAGAATCATGAAATCGGTGAACTGGCCTGCGAACATGGCCGGCAGGGAACGCCGCCGGGCCTCGGGCAGGGTATTGGGTCCGTGCTCGATCAGACGCTGCTGCGCCTCTGCACCCGTCAGCCCCCCGGCCGTGACCTCGAGGAGCCGCAGTACCTCGTCGTTATCGAGCGTGTGCCACACCGGGTCCGGCACGCTAGCCCCCGGTAACGAGATAGATCAGCGCCGCCGTCAGCAACGCGATGAGCAGCGTCTGCAGGCCGCTGCGCAACCATGCAACACCCGAAATGCGGCCAAGGAACACGCCCAGCAGGAACACCAGCACCAGGGCAGTCATGACCGCCGCATGCAGGGGATCGACCGGCAGCGGCAGGCCGGCATGCGCAAGCCACAGCGGCAGGATGATGAGCAGCGACAGGAGCAGCGGCGCCGAGCCGTTGACCAGTGCGATCAGCAACGGCACCACGCGCGCCGCCTTGCCATGGGCACTATCCAGCAGGTCGGTCGCCATGGCCGCCTCCAGGTCACCGAGCGCCCGCCGTCGCTCTGCGGTTTCGCTCACGTAGGCACTGCTCATGCCGCTCACGCCCAGCGCGATGGCGGCGCCCAGGCAGGCATTGATGGTTACCGACAGGTCGGCGGGCGCGCCGAACAGGAACCCGGTGATGATCCCCAGCATGGTAAGCGCACCGTCGAAGCCATTGACCACGAAATAGCGGCGCACGATTCCGTGCGTGCGGGTAATGCGTAGCAGGTACCTTGCCTTGCCAAGCAGATTCACAATACCCGGGAGCTCGCCGCGCTCTGTACCTCGACTTCGTCGATGCTGTGTATCGAACCGCCCATGTCGCTGATGGCAGACTGTACGGCCTCAAAATCGATGGCATCCCCCGCCACCACGACCTGCAGGGTTTCGGTATTCTCGTCCACCTCGAGAACCGTCAGGGTTACAAGGTAGTCATTGCCGACGGACGCAATGGCGCGGGAAAACTCCAGCGCATTCGGCTGGTGAGGCTTGAGTACATCCAGGATGATACGCTTGACAAACACCATCGCTTTTTCTCCCGTAACCGGAAATACCACATGCGGAAATCCCGGCACAGCCTGACACTTCTTCACGGGAAAAGTATATCTGTTTGACCTGCTGTTTGCTGCAGCCCGTGGCAGGCGCGCCCGCCTTGCCCGGCCATGCCTCCTGCTCCGACATGACGAATCCCTTCAGTTGCTGGCCGACGGGCGCCGGCCCTGAGTTATCTGCGCCTGGATCTGCCGCTGGCTGAGCGTTTTTTCGTGCTCGTCTTCTTCCGGGTTGCCGGCAGTGATTTTTTCTTCGCCGCAACCTTCTTCCGGCTGTTAGCAGTGACGGCTTTCCCTGTGGCTGCGCTGCGGCCGGGTGAAGATTTTTTCTTTACCGCCGCTTTCTTTGCAGTCTTCTTCGTTGGCGGTTTCGCTGCCGCGGCATTCTTCGCCGCCGATCCCTTTTCCGGGGTTTTTCTGATCGCCTTTTTCTTCTTTGGCTTGCTTTCGACCGCCCCTGCTGCGCGTGAAGCAGCACCGGCGGTTCGACTCCGCGAGCCTGCCTTGCGGGCTGCCGGCTGCTTTCGCCCGGCAGCCTTGCGGGTCGGGAATTTCCTGTCCAGCCAGCGGGTCACGACCTGCTTGCTGCTGGCAAGCTCCTTTTCCATGGTCGCTACAACCGCGGCCAGTGCCCTGCCGCCCTTCGCCACCAGGCTCTCGCCCTGTGCCAGGCGCGTGTCGACCTCATATTCGGCGTCGAGCCAGTCCTGTTCCGCTGACCCCCCGTAAAAACCGCGCCGCTCGGCGCGCAGATACGCCGCCTCGCGAATCATGCGCTCGCGTTCCTCGCTGCTCACCGTGTGGGCGGACAAGGCCGCCCGCGCGGAACGGGAAAGCCCCTTGACGACAATACGCCCGTGACCGACTTCGTGCAGGAATTGCCGCAGGTAAGGCAGAAAGTCGGCACCGAATTTTTCCACCGCGAATTCACTGAGTTCACGCACACTGCGACCGGTCTCGAGCATATGCTCCAGCGCCGCCTTGAGGTATATCCGTGACGAGTCATAGGTAGTCTTGTCAAGGCGGGAATTGTCATTCATGCCGGGCGTCCTCCTGGTAATCCTTGCCTCACTGGCAAAAGGTGCGGCTATTCTAGATCGTGCAAAAAACTGGAACAATCGAATTGTGCCGCACGCGGTTATGTAATTGTCAGCCCCGTCGCTCATCGCCAGTCCCTGCAAGGCTGCTGCCCTGCACAAGGCCTTGCATGACAATGCCGGGCGTGGCGGCACACATGGCCGCCGCGGCCATGCTGCGGCTACAATAGGGCATGCAGCTACCGGACTATCAGGGCGGGAGTCTCGTCAATCTCATGGCATCCCTGCAGACGGGCCTGGGCGGAGCCGCGCACACCGCTCCGCCGCTGGACCTGCTGGGCCCCACAGAGATTTACGCCCGCCGCCAGGTGTTGCTGTGGATCATCGACGGGCTGGGCTTCGATTACCTGCGCGCACACCCTCAGGCCGTGCACCTCAATCGCAATCTGCGCGGCAGCATGACCTCGGTCTATCCGCCCACCACGACGTCAGCGATTACCACCCTGCTCACCGGCATGGCGCCACAGCAGCACGGACTGACCGGCTGGCATATGTATTTCAGGGAGCTGGGCAGCATCCTGGCAATCCTGCCGGGCAAGCCGCGCTACGGCGGCGTCGGACTCGGCGCGGCCGGCATCGACACAGCAAAGCTGCTCGGCCACGTGGCATTTGCCGACCGCATCGGCGTCGAAACCTGCACCATCTCGCCCGCCGGCATCGCCGGTTCCGATTTCAACCTCGCCCATCTCGGGCGTGCCCGGCTGACGGGCTACCGGGGTCTGGACGGCCTGCTGGACGCGATCGACGCCGTGCTGCACGAGGACGGGCGCCGCTTCGTCCACGCCTACTGGCCCGAGCTCGACAGCATCGGCCACCGCGAGGGCATCGGCAGCGAAGCCGCCCGCAGCCACCTGCAGGAACTTGACCGGGCCTTCAAGACATTACTGGAAAGGATCCGGGGCACCGACACGCTGGTCATCGTGTGCGCCGATCACGGCCAGGTCGACAGTACGCCGGCGAGCCGCCTCAGCCTCGATGGGCATCCCGAACTGCACGAGATGCTTGCCCTGCCACTGTGCGGCGAACCACGCTCTGTCTATTGCTACCTGCGACCCGGTTGCGAACAGGACTTCGACAGCTACGTGGAATCCAGGCTGGCCGGAATAGCGCGCAGCTTTACCGCGTCACACCTGCTCGATCATCACTGGTTCGGGCCCGGGGCACCGCACCCGGAACTGGCGCGGCGGATCGGTGACCGCATCCTGCTGATGCAGTCGAATTACACCCTGAAGGACTGGCTGCCGCAGGAAAAACGCGTTGAACTGGTCGGTGTGCACGGCGGACTGACGGCCGACGAACTGCTGGTCCCGCTGGTCATCGCCGGGGTGTGAGCCGGACGCACGGCACTGCCGCCGTGTTCAGGGCGCGAGATCGCAACCGCCCGGCCCGGTGGCTATTTGCTCGCGATACTCGTAGGCCTTTCCTTCCCGGCGCCATACGACATCGCAGGCACCGGCACCGCTCAGTCGCAGATCCGGATAAGCAGAATCACCCCGCGCCTGCAGGCTATAGGATGTGGCCGGAATACCGAGATTCATTTGCCAGTCGCCGTCCGGCGCCGGGCGGGTGAACAGCCAGACTGAACTGCCGGTCTCGCCGGACAGGAAAGTATTGCCACCGATGACGAACACCTCGACGCGACCGTCCGCATTGATATCTTCCGGCTGCACGGTAAAGCGGGCCGGCCCGGCATCCTCGCCGCCCATCACCAGCAGCTCCTTGCCGTCAGCGCTGCGCGTCAGGCCGAGATAACGATAGATTGCCAGCTGATCGGACTCCGAGAGACCCTGTACATTCGTGGCAAACAGCAGCTTCCAGCCATCGTCGGCATGCACTGTGGATCCGCAGCAGAACAGGACAACAGGGAAAAAGTATCGGCGCAGGTTTTGGTTCATTTCGGTCGGTCACACTCCCTGTTTGGCTGACTTGCAGCGGACATTGTCCGTTGCCCGTTCACCGGCCGTCAAGCCGGACAGACTGACGGCGAATCTGCATGACACCCGGCGAAATCCGATGGTAGCACGGCTGCGTTCAGCGAGACCTTCAGAAAAAATGTCACGCTCGACCGGGGCGCGGGATTACCGCAGGGACCACCCTCAGCCTTGCCCTGTCCGGTGCAGCCGCGCCTCGATCTGTTTGCGAGTGAGGGTACCGGGAATGTGCCGGTTGCCCCAGTCGATGATCGCCGACAGCACCGGGTAGAGATCCCTGCCCTTTCCAGTCAGCAAGTAACGATAGCGCGGCGGGTGGTCCTGATAGCGATCCTTCACCACAAGCCCGGCGGCCTGCAGGCGCTTCAGGCGCTCCGCGAGGATGTTGGTGGGAATCCGTTCCGGCGACTGCCGGAACTCGCTGTAGATCGTCTTGCCCAGCAGCAGGTCGCGCACCACCAGCAAGGTCCACTTGTCGCCGAGCAGATCCAGCGTGCATGCCACCGGGCACGGCGAGCGGCTGCATGCCGTCATCTTCGCGGATTTGCCAATTTTATTCATGCAGTTAGCCTAGCATCGGGCAAGTGACTTGTAAATTGCAAGTTACTGGGCTAGGCTTTAGTCACTTGCTTTTTGCAAGTCATAGGCCATATGGCCCGGGAGATTCCGTCATGGATATCGAGCTCTACTACACGCCGAACACGCACTCGTCCGGCCACGCTGGAACCGCCGGCATTCGAAATCCTGCTGCAAACGCAAATCCTGCCGGAAAAACACCGTGTCGGTGCCATTGTCGGCTTCGCGCAGAAAGCTCGCCGGTGCGTGCTGCGCATGCTGGACAGGAAACCGCGCACGGCGGACATCTCCTCGGCAAGTCGTTCTGCTGTGCCGACGTCATGTTCGGTACCACCCTGGCCTGGCTGCCCGACAGCCTCGCGCCCTTTGCGGCGCTGCAGGATTACGTCGCGCGTGTCACCGCGCGCCCTGCGAACCGCCGCGCCTTGCAACCCGTCCCTGACAACAACAGGAGGTGACCCATGACTGCATTCTCCGTTTCGCGCTATGAATACT
Source organism: uncultured Gammaproteobacteria bacterium (assembly GCA_963748215.1). Classification (GTDB taxonomy): domain Bacteria; phylum Pseudomonadota; class Gammaproteobacteria; order UBA9214; family UBA9214; genus UBA9214. Next base: position 955,610 of record CAVVHS010000006.1, read on the forward strand.
GTCTGCGCAGCAGTGCCCTGCTGGCACTGGTCTGGCTGACCGGCGCTGTAGCCATCAGTGCCAGTGGCCTGCTGGCAGGCACCGAGGGCCCGCAGCGCCTGCTGATGCCGGGCCTGATCGTTCTACCGGTCGCCGTGTTCGCACTGGCATGGAAATCCAGCACAGACTTCCGCAGCTGGATGACAGGCATCGATACCGGCCTGCTGGTGATCCTGCACAGCTGGCGCATGGTCGGACTTGGTTTCCTGTTTCTGTATGCGCACGACGTGCTGCCGGGCCTGTTTGCATGGCTGGCCGGTGTCGGTGACATGCTGGCCGCGTTCGGTGCCATGCTCATCGGCAGCGCGTTACTCAGGGGCAGGCCGGTGCCACGTTCCACCCTGCTGGCCTGGAACAGTTTCGGCCTGCTGGACTTCGTGATCGCTGTGAGTGTCGGTACGGCCCTGCGCAGCAGCTATTTCGGTGGAGCCGTCTCAACCGACGCCATGGCGCAGTTACCGCTCAGCCTGGTGCCAACCGTCATCGTGCCGCTGTATGTCATCACGCACCTGGTGATCTTTTTGCAGCTGAGGGAAAGGAAAGCGTAATCTCGCGCACGACTACAAGGAGAAGGTGAGACCGGGAACCGGTCGAGAAGCTGGCCTGGGCCATGCAGGAGATACGAGTCCATGGATGGACTCGATAGAGCGAAGCAGGAGAAGGTGAGATCGCGCAACGATCGAGAGACTGGCCTGGGCCAGGCCGGAGCCGAGAGCAATGCAGGGAGCAATTGCCGAGAGACGCAGAGAAAGAAACGCCACAGAAGGCACAGAGCACACAGAGAAGGTCATTGTCATTCCCGTGCAGGCGGGGATTACATGTATACGTTCTGCGCCTGCCGTGATCCCTGTGGCAACAATTTGATTTATTTTGCGAGCTCTGCGACTCGCGCGAGTGTCTTTTTCCGGATGTAGCACGCGCGTGATCGCTACTCCATCAGGTCGACATGAATACCTCGCGCCTCCAGGGCGTCGGCACGCGCAGCGATATAGCGCTGGAAGTCGGGCTGCTCCAGGTAGGCGCGAGAGGCAACATAGTCCATGGCGGACTGGGTGTGGAAGGCCTTCAGGTAGGCCTCGGTACGAAATACCTCCCGGTTGTCCGCATCGAAGAACAGCAGTGACGGCGCATACTGCACCTTCAGGTCCCTGGCCCACTCCGCGATGCTGCTTTTCCGGCCGTCCGTGCGCGACACCGGCGCATTCGACCACATGTCGAGCAGCACCACGTCGAAGCGCGCCAATTGCACGCGGCTTGCCGGGCGCTGCAGGATGTCCTGGTGCAGCTCATCGCAGGGTGCGCAGTCCGCCTGTTCGAACAGCACCAGCAGCGGCTTGCCGCTGTCACGAGCGGCCAGGTCGGTGGCGGCCGACAGGAAGGATGCATCGGTGTACAGCTTGCCGCTGGCCGGGGCCGGATCGACCTGTGCCAGATAGCCACGGAAGTCCGGCGCATCGCCGCTGTATTGCGCGCCATAGTCGAGCGCGGCATTGAACTTGTGCGGCGGGTAGTAGCCATTCAGTCGCAGCACAATCCTGCCCTGTTCGTCCAGGAACAGCAGGGTCGGCGTGAACATGACGCGCAACTGTTTTGCGAATTCCTTCTCGGTGGTGTGCATTCCCGCCAGATCGGTGACCTCGCGGTCACCCCACATGTTGATGGCGATCACGTCGAAATTGTCGCGCGTGCGCTGCACGGTATCGGCGAGGGCGAAATTGGTATCGAGCAGTTTTTTACAGTAGGGACAGCCGTCCTGGTAGAAATACAGCAGCACCCGCTTGCCCTGCGCCTGTGCCTCGGCGATGTCCTCGCGGATGTCGAGGAAGGAATTGGCGAACCATTCCGGCTTGTCCTCGTAACCGGGATTGACCATGCCGGCGGCCAGTTCCGCGACCGGCGGGTTCGCGGTCGAGGCCTCATGCACCGCGGCCTGCATCTCCGGTTCAGCGACGGCCGGGACCGGCGGCTTGCTGTCGCAGCCGGTCAGCAGCATGACCGCCAGCAACCATCCGGCAACGCCGCGCGCGACCGACACACCCGGCATGCGGACCGGACCAACCCCTGTTCTGTTCATGGCATGCCTCCACGTGTGCCCTGGCTGATTCTAGCACCTGCCGTCACGGCCGGAAAAAAACGCGCGCCGGCTGCTGAACCCTGTCAGCCTGCATTCAGCCTGCCGCCGGGCAGGCAGCGCGCAATACGCACGCCGTGCACGCCGGCCTGACCCGGCAGTGGTCCTTGGCATGACGCACGATCAGTGCATGGTATTCCTGGTACAGGCCGACGTCCCGTCCCAGCCTGCGCTCGATGGTCTGCCGCAGCGCGTCATAAGGCTCGTCGCCCGCGCACAATGCCAGCCTGGCAAACAGCCGGCGGGTGTAGGCGTCGATCACGAACACCGGCCGGTCGAAGGCATACAGCAGGATGTCGTCCGCCGTCTCGTGACCGATACCGTTTACATCCAGCAGCGCGGCACGCAGCGTCCCGGTCTCGAGGCGCGCCAACGCATTGAAGCCGCCGCTGTCCAGATACCAGCGGCAGAAATTCTTCAGCCGCGCGGCCTTGATATTGAAATACCCGGACGGCCGCAGCCAGCCGGCGAGGTGGTCGCGGCGCGCCGCGACAATGCGGTGCGCGTCAAGCCGGTCGCGTGTCCGCAGGTTGGCGATGGCCCGCTCGACGTTGCTCCACGCGGTATTCTGCGTCAGCACCGCGCCGACCATGACTTCGAAGGGTGTCTGTGCCGGCCACCAGTGCTGCGGGCCGTAGGCAGCGAACAGCCGCCGGTAAACCGCGGGCAGCGTCCAGCGCCTGCGCGCGGTCATCTCCGCGTGCGTTGTCCGCGCCGTGCCGGCGCGCGGCGCGGCGGTGGCGGCCTGGGAGCCGGCAGTCGCACGGCGGCGTACAGGGCCTCGACCTCCTGCCGGGCAAGATCGCGGAACCGGCCGGCGCGCAATTCCGGTGGCAGGCCGATGGGGCCGAAACGCACCCGGATCAGGCGGCTGACCTGCACGCCCTGGGATTCCCAAAGCCGGCGCACCTCGCGGTTGCGGCCTTCGCGGACGGTCACGTGGTACCAGTGGTTCGCGCCCTGCCCACCCGCATCCCGGATGGTGCCGAAGGCGGCCATGCCATCATCGAGCATCACGCCTTCCATCAGGTTCAGCAGCACCTGCTCGCCCACGTTACCCAGCACACGCACCGCGTACTCGCGCTCGATCTCATAGGACGGGTGCATGAGGCGGTGCGCGAGTTCGCCGTCTGTGGTCACCAGCAGCAGGCCGGCGGTGTTGAAATCGAGGCGGCCGATGGTGATCCAGCGACTGTTCCTGATCTTCGGCAGGCTGTCGAATACCGTGGGGCGTCCGGCCTCGTCCTTGCGCGTGGTGATTTCGCCGGCCGGTTTGTGATAGATCATCGTGCGCGGCTCCGGCGCGGTCGCCGCCAGCGTTACCAGTCGACCGTCGACCTGGATGCGGTCGCGGTCGGTGACGCTGATGCCGAGCTCCGCCGGCTGGTCGTTTACCGTGATCCTGCCGGCACGGATCCAGTCCTCGATCTCACGCCGGGAGCCGAGGCCGGCGCGGGCCAGCACTTTTTGCAGACGTTCAGCCATGGGATTTTACGGGCACCCCGCAACGGGGCGGGAGTCAGTGCAGGGTGGCGCCGCTTTCGCCTTCAGACGCCTCGTTGACCGGCGCCGGTTCCGCCGCTTCCGCATCATTGACGGCATCGGCTTCCGTGCCTTCCCCGGCATCGGCCGACTCGACCAGCAGCCCGGGTATCTCACTGAGATCGAGCTGCAGTTCCTTGCCGATGGCATTCAGGTCGCGCAGTTCGGCCAGCGAAGGCAATTCGTCCAGGTTTTTCAGGCTGAAGTAGTTGAGGAACTGCCGGGTGGTACCGTACATCGCCGGACGGCCCGGCACGTCTCGGTGACCGACCACCTGCACCCATTCGCGTTCCTGCAGGGTCTTCATGATGTTGGTGCTGACGGTGACACCGCGCACCTCCTCGATCTCGCCGCGCGTGATCGGCTGCCGGTAGGCGATCAGGGCGAGTGTCTCCAGCAGCGCGCGCGAATAGCGCGCCGGTTTCTCTTCCCACAGCCGCCCGACCCAGGCCTGCATGGTCTCGCGCACCTGGATACGGTAGCCGCCGCCGACCTCGACCAGCGCAATGCCGCGGCCCTCGTAGTCGGCAGCGAGCAACGCGACCGCCTCGCGGATGGCGTCGCGCCCGGGTTTTTCGTGCTCCTCGAACATGACCAGTAACTGGTCGATGTTCAGTGGACGTCCGGCGGCCAGCAGCATGGCCTCGATGATCAGTTTCAGTTGTTCGTTTTCCATGATGTTCCGGATCAGGCGGTAGCCGGCTCGTCGGCGGCCGCTTCGGCTGGTGATTCCTCGGGTTGTTCGACACGCGTGGCGGCCTTGACGTAAATCGGTGCAAACGGCTCCGCCTGCGCCAGCTCGATGAGCGATTCCTTGACCAGTTCCAGGACTGCCAGGAACGACACCACCACACCCATGCGCCCTTCCTCGATGGTGAACAGGTCGGTAAAGCTGGTGAAGCGATTGGCACTGACCATGCTCAGCACATTCGACATGCGCTCGCGCACCGACAGCGCCTCCATCTGCACGTGGTGGTGGTTATACAACGAGGCGCGTTGCATGACCTCCCGGAAGGCCGCGATCAGGTCATTCAGATCCACCTCCGGCGGCAACCTGACCACCTTCTGTTCGGGCGCTTCGGCCTCGGCCTGGAACACGTCGCGGCCCAGCCGCGGCAGTGCATCGATATCCTCCGCCGCCTGCTTGTAGCGTTCGTATTCCTGCAGGCGCCGGATCAGCTCGGCGCGCGGATCTTCCTCGTCCTCCTCCACGCCGGCCGGGCGCGGCAGCAGCATGCGCGACTTGATCTCGGCGAGCATGGCGGACATGACCAGGTACTCGCCGGCCAGCTCGAGCTGCATTTCCTGCATGAGTTCAATATATTCAACATATTGGCGCGTGATTTCGGCGACCGGGATATCGATGATATCGATGTTTTCCTTGCGGATCAGGTACAGCAACAGGTCCAGCGGACCCTCGAAGGCCTCGAGGAACACCTGCAGCGCATCGGGCGGAATGTAGAGATCGTGCGGCAGGGAGTCGAGACTTCGGCCCTTGACGATTGCGAGGGGCAGTTCTTCCTGGCGCTGGATATCGGGGGATACTTCTTGTCCTGGATGTTCGCTCATTGACTACCCTGTGTCGGGATTCGAGTGAACGACCGCAGCCGTTCGCGGAATACTACCCCATCCCCGCTTGAATGTCGCGTTTACCGGCGGCTTTTCCGCACCGTTCAGTAATATTTGAGGCCCATCACCTCGCGCACTTCCGCGAGCGTCTGGCGTGCCACGTCGCGGGCGGCCTCCGAGCCGTCGTGGATGATGGACCGTACCCGCCCCGGGTCCTGCTCGAACTCGTGCGCGCGTTCCTGGATCGGCCTGAGTTCAGTCAGGATGCCGTCGATGACCGGCTGCTTGCAGTCCAGGCAGCCGATGCCGGCACTCGTGCAGCCGCTGCGCACCCAGTCCTTCACCTCGTCGTTCGAGTACACCTGATGCAGCTGCCACACCGGGCAGATGTCCGGGTTGCCCGGATCGGTGCGGCGAACGCGCGCCGGATCGGTGGGCATGGTGCGCAGCTTTTCCCGCACCGTCTCCGGGCTCTCGCGCAGGCTGATGGTGTTGTGGTACGACTTCGACATCTTCTGGCCGTCCAGTCCCGGCATCTTCGAGGCCGGCGTGAGCAGCGCGGACGGCTCGGTCAGGATCATGCGCCCGCCACCTTCCAGGTAACCGAGCAGGCGTTCGCGGTCGGCGAGCGCCAGGTTCTGCTGCTCGGCGAGCAGGGCTCGCGCCACCTCCACGGCCGAGTGGTCGCCCTGTTCCTGGTAGCGCTTCAGGAGCTGCCGGTACAGTTTCGCGTTTTTCTTGCCCATCTTCCTGATGGCGGCCTCGGCGGCATCCTCGTAACCCTCGCCACGCCCGAAGATGTGGTTGAAACGCCGCGCCACTTCGCGCGTCAGCTCCACGTGCGCGACCTGGTCCTCGCCCACCGGCACCTTGTCGGCGCCGTAGATGAGGATGTCGGCGCTCTGCAGCAGCGGGTAACCGAGAAAACCGTAGGTGGCGAGATCGCGCTCGCGCAGCTTTTCCTGCTGGTCCTTGTAGCTCGGCACGCGTTCCAGCCAGCCGAGCGGCGTCACCATCGACAGCAACAGGTGCAGCTCGGCATGCTCCGGCACCTGCGACTGGATGAACAGCCGCGCCTGCCCGGGATTGACACCCGCGGCCAGCCAGTCGATGACCATGTCCCAGACATGCTCGGCGATGACGTGCGAGTCCTCGTAGTGCGTGGTGAGCGCATGCCAGTCGGCCACGAAAAAGAAGCAGTCGAACTGCTGCTGCAGCCGCACCCAGTTTTTCAGCACGCCGTGATAGTGTCCCAGGTGCAGGCGACCGGTGGGACGCATGCCGGACAAAACCCGCCCGCCGGTATTCGGACTGACCAAGCCGTTCTCCCCTGTTTATGTTAAAGAATTCAGCACCAGCCGGAAATCGGCGCCGGGCATGCCCGACACCGGCAGCAGCGCGCTCCAGACCAGATTGATCAGCGGCCACAGGATCATCCCCAGGACGCCGGTCACCAGCAGACCGATCAGGATAAAGAAGCCATAGGGCTCGATGCGGCTGTAGTACCAGGCCCAGCGCCCCGGCAACAGTCCGGTCAGCACACGCCCGCCATCCAGCGGCGGTAACGGCAACAGGTTCAGCACCATCAGCACGGTGTTGATGAAAATGCCGGCCACGCCCATGAACACCAGCGCCATGCCCGTCTCGCCCAGCAGGTAGCCCGCGCGAATCAGCAGCGCCCAGCCGATGGCCATTACCAGGTTGATCCCAGGCCCTGCGGCAGCGACTATCGCCATGTCGCGCTTGGGATGATGCAGGTTGCGCCAGTCCACCGGCACCGGCTTCGCATAGCCGAAGATGAAGCCGGCCTGCAACAGCAGCAGCATCCCGGGTATCAGGATGGTCCCGACCGGGTCGACATGCTTGAACGGGTTCAGCGTCAGGCGCCCCAGCATGAGGGCGGTACGGTCGCCCAGCTTGCTCGCCATCCAGCCATGCGCCACTTCGTGCACGGTAATGGCCAGCAGCACCGGTACGATCCAGACGGCTATCTTTTGCACCAGGCTGATATCGAGCATCGGCGGATTATACCAAGGCGAACCGAAATAGCCCGCCATCATGGCCTGCGTCCCCGTCCGCTTCGAAGGGGGCGGCACAGGGTGAGGGTAATACATCAAGCCCGGTGACTGACGGCGATTGCATTACTGCACCAGGGCCTCGACCGGGCCCAGGCCAACACGCACCACCTCGGGCACGCCGCTGACCATGTCGACCACCGTGGTCGGTTCCAGGCTGCAGTTGCCGCCGTCGATGACCAGGTCGAGTTCGCGCTCGAGCCGGTCGCGGATCTCGTGGGCATCGGTCTCCGGCACCTCGCTTCCCGGCAGGATCAGCGTGGAACTCATCAACGGTTCGCCGAGCTCGGTCAGCAGCGCCTGGCAGATCGGGTGCTCGGGCACGCGAATGCCGATGGTCTTGCGCTTCGGATTCTGCAGCCTGCGCGGCACTTCGCTGGTGGCGCGCAGGATGAAGGTATAGGGGCCCGGCGTCAGCGACCTCAGCAGGCGGTAGGCGCTGTTTTCCACCCGGGCAAACGTCGCAATCTCGGACAGGTCGCGACAGACCAGCGAAAAGTCATGCGAGTCATCCAGTCCGCGAATGCGGCGTATGCGTTCGATGCCGCGCTTGTCACCGATGCGGCAACCCAGCGCATAACTGGAATCGGTCGGGTACGCGATCACCCCGTCGTTGCGGATGATGTCCACGGCCTGCCGGATCAGCCGCAGCTGCGGGGTGACCGCGTGTATCTGGAAGAACTGGCTCATAAAAAAACTGTCTCGCGCAAAGACGCCAAGGCACAAAGAATGGAAAAGATTTTAGCAACGAAACGGGGCAATCCTGGCCACTGCCACACAGGCAAGCCGGTGAAAATCAGGTGCAAACCGTTACTTGCAAAGGCCTTATATTACCGCAACGACGGCATGCACAAGCAAGCAGTCAATACCGCATGAACATTCCGGTCACGGATTATAATCAAGCTGCGTCTCTGATGTTTCGACTGGATTCCCGCCTGCCTGGGAATGACATGATTTTGTTTGTGTTCTCTGCGAACTCCGCGTCTCTGCGCGAGAAAGGTTTTCTTGGCGCCTATACGACCTGGCGCGAACCTGTTTATTGCAACCGCCACTGCTCGCTCTGCCATACCGGCTTGCAGCCCTCCGGCAGGTCCGGCAGTTCGCCGAGTCTTATCCAGCAGTTTTCAGGACCGTGATAATCCGAACCGCACGAGGCCAGCAAGCGCTCGTTGCGGCACAGCGCCGCCATCGTGTCGATGTTATCGCGGGTGTGGCTGCCGGAAACGACCTCCATGCCGATTCCGCCCAGCTCCCGGAACTCGCCGATCAGTCGGCGCAACTTGCTGGCTGTCATGCCATAACGCGCCGGGTGCGCGATCACCGCGATGCCGCCGGCCGCCCGGATCCACGCCAGCGCGTCTTCCAATGACGCCCACTGCCCGGACACATAGCCCGGCTTGTTGTTGACCAGGAAGCGGCGGAATACGTCGCGCACGCTGGCCGCATGTCCCTGCGCAACCAGGAAATGCGCAAAATGCGTGCGGCTGACGATCCGTCCCTGCGCCAGGGCGCGCGCGCCGGTCCACGCCCCGCCGATACCGGCCCGCGCCAGCCGGCGCCCGATCTCCTCGGCGCGCAAATCGCGGGAATCGCGCAATTGCGCCAGCCCGGCCTGCAGCGCCGCGTTTTCGGTATCGAGGCCGAGGCCGAGGACATGCACGGTCTGCGCCTGCCAGGTGACCGAGAGTTCCGCGCCCTGCACCAGCCGCAAGCCCAGCGCCTGCGCCGCATCGGCCGCCTCGCGGATGCCGTCGGTCGTGTCGTGGTCGGTCAGTGCCAGCACCCCGATGCCGGCCGCATGCGCGGCCTGCACCAGCGCGGCAGGCGTCAGGGTTCCGTCCGAGGCAAGGGAATGGCTGTGCAGGTCATAGCGTGCGGTCATCCGGCCATTCTACAGGAGCCTCCCGCCGATTGCGTTTATTTGGCACATAACGGGCAGGGTTTGGGTATCGCACGCATCCCGGCAAGGCTGGTACCATTGGCCGCACATCCGGTGATTCACATGCAGATACCTTCAGGACAACTCGACACCATACAGGCACTGGCCGGCACGCTGCTCGAGGCGTGCGACATGGCGGACAACAGCGCGGACGAGCCGGATCTGCCTGGACTGGCGGAGGCCTTCGAACAACTGGCGGACGTCATGACCCGGGTCGAAGCCGATGCCGGCGGCACGACGACGGCCGCGGACGTCACCGAAATCGGCGAGTATGCCCTGCGCCTGTGCGAGGGTCTGGCGAGCTGCGCGGAACGCCTCAGTCCGGGTGAGCAGCGCGAAAACACGGCGTCACTGATCGTCAACATGGCGCTGTGGGTCGCCCGACACGATGGACAGATCGACACCCTGGAACCGGTCGTCGATGCCCTGGCGCTGCTGGCGAATACCCTTCGCACGCCGCAGACGCTCGAAACGCTGAGCGCGGAGATCGGCCAGATCGTGGCCGCGATAGCGCCGGTCATCACCCGCGACCTGGAAAAAATCAACCCGGGCCGACCCTGGCGCGTGCTGCTGCTCAACTACAGCATCGTCGCCACGCGCAGTCACAATACCGCCATGATGGAACAGGCCTTTGCCGTCCTGACCCGCCACCTGCCGGAGGATGCCGGGCGTTTCTTCAGCGAGGGTATGCAGCAGATGGATGCTCTGGATTATCCCGAGCCGGTGCGCAAGGTCATGGCGAAATATCACCGGCAATGGTCAATGGACCGGTCATTGCATTGACATGGCCTGCCCGGCAAACCGTTCCATACGGTTCAATCCGGCCGGCAAACAGTCTATGATTCGGCCCCTTGACGCCGGCTGCACCCGAACCCCCTGACAACAGCGAAGCACCCGATATGAAGTTTCTGTTCGACCTGTTCCCGATCATCCTGTTTTTCGGGGCGTACAAGCTGTACGACATCTATGTCGCCACCGCCGTCGCCATCGGGGCCGCCTTTGTGCAGACCGGGCTGTTCTGGATCAGGCACCGCCGCTTCGAAAAGATGCACCTGATCACCCTGGGTATCCTGGTCGTGTTCGGCGGGCTGACGCTGATACTCCGGGACCCGGTGTTCATCAAGTGGAAACCGACCGTCGTGAACTGGATGTTCGGCGCGGCCTTCCTCGGCAGCCGGCTGTTCAGCAAGACCACCCTTATCGAGCGCATGATGAGCCATGCCATCACGGTACCGACTGCCGTCTGGTCCCGGCTCAACTGGGCCTGGATCGTGTTTTTCCTCGGTATCGGCCTGCTCAATCTGTACGTCGCCTTCAACTACAGCGAGGCGACCTGGGTCAACTTCAAGCTGTTCGGCATGATGGGCCTGACGCTGGTGTTCGTGTTCGGCCAGGCCTTCTATCTCAGCCGCTACATGGAAACCGCGGAGGACGGCGAGTAATGCTCTATGCCGTCATCAGCCAGGACCGCGACGGCAGTCTCGATGCCCGGCTCCAGGCGCGCCCCGCCCACCTGGCGCGGCTCGAGGCACTGAAACAGGAAGGCCGGCTGGTGCTGGCCGGCCCGCATCCGGCCATCGACAGTGACGATCCCGGCGCGGCCGGCTTCACCGGCAGCCTCGTGGTCGCCGAATTCGATTCCCTGCAGGACGCGCGCGCATGGGCCGATACCGATCCCTACCTGGCCGCCGGCGTTTACGCCCAGGTCACCGTGAAACCCTTCCGCAAGGTACTGCCCTGACATGTCCGAAACCCGAATCGAGGAACTGCGCACACGCCTGACACGGCACCTGCAGCCCGTCGCCCTCGAGATCATCGATGAAAGCGCGAAGCATGCCGGCCACGCCGGGGCCGCCAGCGGCGGCGGCCACTTCATTGTGCAGATCACCGCCGCCGCCTTCCGGGACAAGAGTCTGATCCAGCGCCACCGGCTGGTCTACGATGCCATCGGTGATATGATGCAGCGTGACATCCATGCCCTCAGCATCGACGCCAGAACCCCGGAAGAAAACCAGTCCACCCACCCATAAAAGGTATTACAGATGAATTACCGTCCTTCGTTATTGTTCCTTGCATCCCTGTTGCTGGTAACCGGATGTGACCAGATGCAGACCGCACTGCCGACCAACCAGGCCACCTCCGGCAGCAACGCGCCCGCCCTCAGCGGCGAAGTCGTCGCCACCGTCAATGGCAGCCCCATCACCGAGGAGGTCTTCGAGGTCTATAGCGGTCAGCGCGCCGCGAAGACCCAGAACTCGGAGGCCACCCGCGAGTCCATCCTGAACGAGCTGGTCGCACTGGAACTCATGCGCCAGGAAGCCGCGACCAAGGGTCTGGCCTCGACACCGCTGGTGGCAGCGACGATTAACCAGCTGGAACGCAGCACCATGGCCGGCGCGGCGATCAAGAGCTTCATGGAGAGCAACCCGGTGACCGACGAGGACGCGAGGAAATTCTACGACGAGCAGATCGGCGTCCCCGGCAAGGAGTACAAGGCCCGCCACATCCTGCTCGAAAACGAGGACGAGGCGAAGAACGTCATCTCGATGCTGGATACCGGCAGTGATTTCTCCGAACTGGCGAAGGAAAAATCCACCGGTCCGTCCGGCCCCTCCGGTGGCGAGCTGGGCTGGTTTGGTGCCGGCCAGATGGTCAAGCCATTCGCGGATGCCGCGGCCAGCATGGACAAGGGCAGCTACAGCAAGAGCCCGGTAAAGACCGAGTTCGGCTGGCATGTGATCATGCTCGACGACGTGCGCGACAGCACGCCGCCGCCCTTCGAGGATGTCAAGGATCGCCTGAAGATGCTGATCGCCAACCAGGGCCTGCAGAAGCACATCAACACGCTGCGGGAATCCGCCACCATCGAGCTGAAGGCGGAATAACACAGCCGCCGGCTGCGCCAGCGAGGGCAGAATGCGCCCGGCCGGTTTACCGGCCGGGCGTTTTTATTTAAGCCGCGATCCGTGCGAGGCCTGCGCCCCTGCTGCGAACAGGCTCCTAGTGCTTCCTGACCGCCGCTGCCGGTGCGTCAGCCGCGGTACCGGCCTCCTTGCGACCCGGCACCCACAGGACCAGGTGCAGCTCGTCCGGCGGGCTGATGCTCACCCCGAGCGATACGGTACGCGCCGTGTTCATCCGTTCCCAGAGTACCTCGCTGTCCTGCAGCGGCGTACGCAACGGCAGCCGCAGGCGTGCAAACACCGCCTGCAACCGTTCCATCAACCCGCCTTGCGTACCGACACGGAACGAAAATCGCATATAGTCACCACCCTGCAGCCAGTTGTCGGTATCAGCCGCCAGGCGGCATTCGGTGACCTGCAGGTGCACATGTTCGCGTTGCGTCGCGGTTTCGCACACCCCGTTGAGGATGGCTGCCGCGAGCTGCAGGCATTCCCGCTCGGTGCAAACACCATCGTCCGGCACCGCGCGCACTGTCTTTGCGCTGGCCAGCGCCGCGACCAGATCTGACATGTCGTGCGCCAGCACACCGAGCGTCTCGGGCAGCGTCACCAGGGTATCGCACAGCAGGGCCAGGCTGCCGTCGAACTGGACCAGGCCGGTTTCCGCCGCCGCATCTTCTGCCTGGCCTTGCAGGGCGTCGTTACCGGCCTGCTCCGGCACCTCCGACAGTGTCCGTTTGCCGGGAAGTTGCAGTGGCGCGCGCACCTTTTCCAGGTATGTCTTCCAGAAGCGCGTCACGGTTTGCCGCGCGGGCGTCGCGCCGCTGTCGATGGCATCGAGGGCATCGGCAATAGCGACCACGGCCGCTGCCGCGTCGGAGTCCGGGTAGACCGAGCTGAATGCCTGGCGCGTGCGCTGCGCGGCGGCGACATTTTCATCCTCTGGCATCCCGCCAAGCAGCGGCATCTCCAGGCCGAGATGCTCCCTGACCTGGGCGTTGAGCCGGTCACGCGTATCAGCGGCCTGCTGCGCGTCGTGCAACCGGTTCACCAGCAAATGCAATGCACCGTCGAACCCGTTCAGCCGCAAAATCCTGAGCAGGGCGAAGGCCTCGGCCTGCGAACGCGCATCCGGCGTAACCACCAGTACAACCACGGCAGCCGCGAGACAGCATCCCAGGATGGCCGCCGGCTCCATGCCGGAGCTGTCGATCAGCAGGTCGTCGTAGCCGTCATGCGTATCCATGTCGTGGATGCAGACCTTGAGCCGGTCCGCGTCGCTGTCCGCCCACTCCTCGAGGCGCAGCCGGCAGGTCAGAAAATCCACGCCCTGGTAACCCCGCCGCACGACATCGCCGGCCGGCAGGTCGGTGGTTCGCCGGTGCGGAGTCGTGCTGTGGTTCAGGTCGAGCTGGCTGTCCAGCGCACGCGAGGCCGGCATGTTCTGGTACACACCAGCCTGGTGACCGCGCCGGACCAGCTCCAGCGCGAGATTGATCGACAGCTGGGTCTTCCCCGCGTCAGGTGAACCACTGGTAATCATGATTATTCTGGTCATTGCCACACGCCGCGTCCGGCCGCGGTTGCTTGCCGGATATGCCGGGACACGCCGCATCCGGCGGCGTCTGCCCGCATGGTATTACTGTGCCTGTTGATCGATCTGCTGGCGCTGCCGTGCGCTGATGTCACCGATCATACCCTCGAGTTCCTTCGCCTGTTCGATCTTGTCCGTCTGCGCCTTCCAGGCAGATTCGCCCGGTTGCGCAGGCGGCTGATGATCACCACAGGCGACCAATGTAAGCAAAACAGCCATTACCGTATATTGCCTCAAATCAATTCCCTCCCTGTTCCAACCCGTCACCATGACCGGCGCCGGCTGTCCAGCCACAGCAGCACATCCTTCAGCGCCATGGGTCTGCCCGTATAATACCCCTGATAACAGTCGCACCCCATACCCTTGAGCCGGTCGTATACCGCGCGCGACTCCACGCCTTCCGCGGTCACGGTCAGCCCCAGGTTGTGCGCCAGGTCGATGGTGGCCCGCACGATGGAGGCATTTTCCTCGTCGGAATCCATATCCGCGACGAACGACTTGTCGACCTTGAGCGTGTGTACCGGGAGACGCTTGAGGTAGACCAGCGAGGAGTGACCGGTACCGAAATCGTCGATCGACAGCCGCAGGCCGAGCGCCGCCAGCTGGCGCAGCATCTCGCTTACCTGCTCCGGATCGAGCATCACCCCGGTCTCGGTGATTTCCAGCAGCAGGGACTCCGGCATGATGTGGTGGCGCTGCAGCGCATTGCGGATGCGGTCCAGCAGGTTGAAATCGTGCAGGTTGTGCATGGACAGGTTGATGCCGGTGCACAGCTCGGGGTTGTCCTGCTGCAGCAGGGCCAGCTCGCGGCAGGCCGTCTCGATCACCCACTCCGACAGTTGCCGGATCAGGCCGCTTTGTTCGGCGGCGCGGATGAAGGCATCCGGCAGCAAAATCTTCCCGTCCGGCTTGCGCCAGCGCAGCAGGGCCTCCAGGTAGCTGACCCGACCGGTATCGAACTCGATCACCGGCTGGTAGACCAGGAACAGGTCGTTGCGGCCGATGTCCTCGTTCAGCACGCCGTCCAGCGTCATGCGCGCGACGTCGATGTCTGCCGTGGTTGCCGGATCATAGACGGCGCAGCCCTGCTTGAGCGCCTTGGCCGAGTACATGGCGTAGTCCGCGTTGCGCAGCAGGGCCTCCACCTCCGTGCCATGCTGCGGCGTCAGCGCGATGCCGATGGTGACCGAGGCAAAGATCTTGTGCTCCTTGACCTCGAAGTGATGCTTCATGGACTTGATGATCTTGTGCGCCACCTGCATGGCCTTCTCGGCGTCGGTGCCCGGCAGCACGATCACGAACTCGTCGCCGCCCAGCCGCGCCAGCGTGTCCGACTCGCGCAGCACGTCGGCCATGCGCCCGACCACGTCCTTGAGCAGGATGTCGCCGATATGGTGTCCGAGCATGTCGTTGACGTACTTGAAGCGCACCATGTCGATCAGCAACACGGCGGCAACGCCGGGCGTGCGGCGATGCTCGGCGATCACCTGCAGCAGGCGATCCTCGAGCAGCGCGCGATTGTAGATGCCGGTCAGCGGGTCGCGAATGGCCAGGTCATGCAGCGTTTCATACAGCTCGCCCAGCGCATGAAAGGTCGTCGGACCCGTCATGCTGGACGAGACCTGCGGGTCCTGCAGGTCGACGCTGCGGCCCCACTCCTCGCGCAGACGCTGGCGCAGGTTTTGCAATGGTTTGAATATCGAGTAGTTCACCAACAGCAGGGCCAGCATCACGGTGGTCAGCAGCACCATCACCACGGTGATCAGCAGGCCGCGATTGGTACGATCGATCTGCAGCACCAGCGCATCGGCGTTGCGTGCCGACACGATGCCAAGCGCAGGCCGGGAATTGTCGGTGGTCAGCGTGTAGGCCGATTGAACGTTGTTGACGGAGGTGTCGTCACTCCAGCCGCTGGCGGCATACAGCACCGTACCGTCCGTGCGGCTGATTCTGACCGGCATTTTCAGGTGCGCATCGAGCTGCTCCAGTGCCGGTACCGGATCGGCGACAATCTGCAGGTAACCGGCGGGCACCAGGCCGCCGACCGGCGCGATCGCCGCCTGGTAGGGAATGCCGTCCTGCAGACAGAGCTCGAACAGCGGTTTGAGCCGGCGCGCCCCTTCGCGGATACGCGCCTTGGTGATGAGGTCCGGGCAGATGATCGTGTCAGCCTGCAGGTCACTGTCGCTGCGCATGGCGACCGCCAGCAGGTTGAAATCCGCGTCATAGGCATAGATGCCGACGGCGTTGACCAGGTTCGAGGTGACTGGTGCGCGGTAGTACTGAGCCTCCAGCGCGCTGGCCAGCGCCGCCGCCTCGCGTGAGGCGAAGGCGGCGCGGAAGGTTTCGTCCATCTGGATGCTCAGACCCATGCGCCGGGCCTGTTCGGCGTTGTCGGCCAGCAGCATGTTGGTCTCGGCGGCGACAAGTTGCGTCATGTACTGGCGCTGGAAATTGAATGCCAGCTCGCGGTAGGTACGCGCGTTCATGACCACCGTCACCACGCTGATGAGACCCAGCAGGATAATGGCGACGACCAGGCCACTCAGCAGGTTGATGTTCTGTGGTGTGCGCATGCAGATCCAGGCCGTTACGGGTGATGCCCTAATATAGCCTGATTCGGCGCGGCGCGTCTTTAACAAGCCACTGATTTTCCGGAAAAAGCGGCGAAAAACACAGCATTCCCCGACTGACGGCCGCACAGGCATCCCGGCAGCCGCAGCCGCACGGCAATCCCGGGATACCCATCAGCGCCGCGCGCCAGTCCGGCGCGGCGGCACATTGCAGCCCCTGTGTGCACGGTGTAACAGCCAGCCGGGGCGCCGGCAACGGCGCCAACAGCGGTTCCAGGACGTACGACCCCGAGCAAATACCGCGCTGCGCCATGCCGGAACGTTGATAAGCCTGGAAATTGAGCCTGGTCATTTTTCCGCTCAGGGGGCAGCAGGATAATCGGGTTTTTCAGCTTGAGCCGCAACGGCATTGCCAGGGCATGGCCGGACACACGGTCACGAATTTACCACCCCCAGCGCCTGCGGGTGGAAGGCTGGACAGCGAACGGGTTATGCTTGGGCAACGCAAGTCGCGATACCGCTAACATCAACAGCCTCTAACGGGGGGCGAGTGAAGGATTCAGATCATGATTACCTACGACGAGCTGCATAGCGAAAATCACAGTATCACGGAACTCTCCAACGTCCTGCTCTACCTGTTCAGGGAGCGGTCGATGTGCGACACGGGTACCTGCTGCGAGCTGTTCCACCGCTACACCGACAAGGTCAAGCAGCATATCGACCTGGTCGACGAGAACCTCTACAGCAAGCTGCTGACGCACGATGACCATGAAATCCAGAAACTGGCGCGGAATTTCATGTCCGGGTCGCAGGAGATCAAGCGCATCATCGCCTCCTACATGAAGGACTGGTGCCCGAAGAAAAAGTCGGAAACCCTCGCGATTGCCGATTATGAGCGTTTCCTGAAGGAATCCGAGGAAATGTTCGAGCTGATCCTCGAACGCATCCAGAACGAGACGGAGCGGCTCTACCCGCTGGTGCGGGAACTCAGCGGCGACATCAAAAAGGCAGGCTGAAATATACAAACCCCAAAAGGGGGACAGGCCACGTTTTTCGGTTTCAAACAAACGTGGCCTGCCCTCTATTTCCTTTCTCCGCGATTTTCGGGGTCAGACCCGATCGATCGATGTACAACCAGCGACACCGTCCTCATATTGCGGATCAATCGAGTCTGACCCCCGAGCACGATGAACCTCGCCTACCTGACGGACATCATCATCATGCTGACGGCAGCCGTGATCGCCGTGCCGCTGGCGCGCATCGCCGGGCTCGGTACCGTGCCCGGCTTCCTCATCGCCGGCATGGTGGTGGGGCCATCGGTGTTGAGCCTGATCGACAACCGTGCAGAGATCGGCCACCTGGCCGAACTCGGCGTGGTCCTGCTGCTGTTCGTCATCGGCATCGAACTCAAGCCCGCGCGCCTGTGGCGGATGCGGCGCATGGTGTTCGGGCTGGGTACCCTGCAGGTGATCACCACCGGTGTATTCATCACCGCCGTGCTGCACCTCGTGTTTGGCATCGGGCTGCGCGCGGCCATCCTGATCGGACCGGCCCTGGCGCTCTCCTCTACCGCCTTCGTACTGCAGTTGCTGACCGAGCAGAAAATGCTGACCAGCGAGTACGGGCGCACCTCCTTTGCCGTCCTGCTGTTCCAGGACCTGGCCGTGGTACCGCTGCTTGCCCTCGCCTCGCTGTTGACGGTCACGGATCTGAGTGTCGAGGAAAATATCGGCCTGGCATTGCTCGAATCCCTGGCCATCCTGGCGCTGATCATTCTCGGTGGCCGCTACCTGCTGCGACCCGCGCTGCAGCGCGTGGCCAGCCATGGAACGCCGGAAATATTCACCGCCTCCGCGGTGCTGCTGGTACTTGGCGTCGCCGTGCTGATGGCAAAGATCGGACTGTCCATGGCCATGGGCGCTTTCGTGGCGGGACTGCTGATTGCCGATTCGGAATTCCGCCACCAGGTCATGGCGGAGATCCAGCCCTTCCGCGGTCTGCTGCTCGGGCTGTTCTTCATGTCGATCGGCATGTCCCTGGAACTCAGGGAGGTGTTCGCACAACCCCTGCTCTGCATAGGACTGGTCGCGCTGCTGATGCTGGCCAAGGCCGCGCTGCTGTGGCCGCTGGCCAGGCTGTTCGGTCACGGCGCCAGAACAGGGCTTGCGATCGCACTGCTGCTGGCACAGAGCGGCGAGTTCGCGCTGGTGCTGTTCGCGGTCGCCTTCGACGCCGCCCTGCTGGACACGGTGCTGTACCAGCAACTGCTCGTCGCGGTCGTACTCAGCATGCTGGCGACACCACCGCTGGCCGGCTGGGCGTACCGGCTGGCCCGCACACGCAGCGGGGTAAGCGACACGCCGGCAATCGACGAGACTGCGGCCTCGCCCGCACCGATCATGATCGTCGGCTTCGGCCGGGTCGGACGCCGCATCGGGCAGATACTCGACATGCGTCAGGTACCTTATCTGGCCATCGATAACAACGCCGGTGTCGTGCGGCACGAACGCGACGCCGGCCGCTCCGTGTTCTACGGCGATGCCCGTGCGCCCGATGTCCTGAAAAGCCTGGGTGTGGGCGAGGCACGGCTGATTATAGTTACGGTCGATGATTTCCAGGTCACGGAAGAACTGGTCACGTCCCTGCACCGCACCTTCCCCGGACTGGAGATTCTGGCACGCGGGCAGGATCAGGAACGCTGCCAGCGCCTGCTCGCGCAGGGCGCGCGGCTGGCCGTTTCCGAAAACCTGGAGGCCAGTATCGCGCTGGCCCAGGCGGCCCTGCAGAAGACAGGCAACGACGGCACAGCGGACAACGACGCCATCGAGCACTACCGCAAGGCCTACTACGACGGCACCCGGATGAAGACCACGCGGCACGAACCGCCAGCCTAGCAGCCAGGTGAACGAAGTAAACGGGAACAGCACAGGTTTTTTCCGGCAGAAATAAAAAGGGGACAGAACCAACCCGGCATACGGTTCTGTCCCCCAAAGCTGTAAGCACTCTATAATCGCTTTGTGCTGTGTCGGTCAGGTTAATCAATACTTTAAAGTACTCTAAAGGGGACGTAGGGATTTTTATCGGACTACCTCGCACGATTTACCTGATGGCCGTCCTCGACGCATCTGTCCCGAAGCAATACCCTGCCCGGGAAGAAATGTGTTGATAACCAGTAGCGAGGTCGTTTCTGCATGAACCTGTTCCTGACATCAGCCCGGCGAAGCACCTGGATCGCAGTTGCGATTCTCGCCCAGACGCTTCTCAGTGCCTGCGGCGGAGGCGGTAGTGGTGTAGCGCCACCGGGCGTGCCACTGGGTGTCACCGTTAACCCGGGCGACGGTGCACTCAGTCTCGGCTGGAAGCCGCCTGCCAGTAACGGCGGTGCCGCGATCCAGGCTTACAGCGTCGAGTTGACCCCTGCGGTCCCGCCTGCCGACGTCACGGCAACCGGCACCGTGGCACTGGTTCGCAATCTGACCAACGGCATCGGCTACCAGGTCAGCGTGCGCGCCAGCAATGCCGCCGGTACCGGCCCGGCCAGCACACCGGTCACCGTGCAGCCCGCGGCCGCCGTGAACAGCGGCTACACGCCCATCACCATCCAGGGCGATAACAGCCCCAGCGGCATCTACGACCCGTCAATTTTGCGTGCGAACAACGGTGTGCTGTGGCTGTCCTATTCCAGTGTTGACTATCACAACAATGGCAGCGGACAGCTCGTGCAGGATGTCGGCACCCGTATTGCACGCAGCAATGATAACGGCAACACCTTCAGCCATGTCGCGACCATCGCCACACCAACCCCCGCCACGGTGACCGATACCGATCCGGCCCTGAGCGCCTGCGGCGCACCGACCTGCACCGGGCGCTGGGTCTATGAGACGTCCTGGCTGATTGAAGACAGTACCGACCCCGACCCCAACCGGCGCTTCAAGTTATTTGCGCACAAGTATTTCCTGTATCCGCCCGGCACGACGAATCGCACGCTGTATCACCTTGGCGTCATCGTGATGTGGACGGCCGCCGCGCCCGACGGTGCCTGGTCAATTGAGACGCCACTCATCGGCTGGAACCTGAGCCCGCCGGAGCTGACGCCGCTGCACGTGGTGAACGCGGCCCTGCATCCCGATCTGGGGGAATGCCTGCTGGTGGCCGAAGGCAGCGCCACGGTGCGCGCCAGTGTGATCGACTTCGTCTTCGCCTGTCCTTTCATCGACACGACGGCGGGCAACGCCGTGCGGCAGAAGATCGTGCGCCTGCGCAGCACCGACCACCTCAGCACACTGGACTACGTAACCACCCTGCTGGAGGCAGACGACGCGGCCCCGTACGGCGGCGCAGGCCATTTCAGCGCCCCGGCGCTGATCGTGCGGGAGGACAACGCGCCGCTGCTGCTGGTCACGCCGGTGGTCAACAATGTCTACGCCGGCAGTCTGGTGTTCCCCTTCGCCGACGATGGCAGCGCGGGCGTGTTCCGCACCGGCGGCCTGCCCGAGACCATCCTGTTCGCGCCGGTCGCCGGCGCCGGCCATATCGGCGGCGCCAGCACCTACGATGGCAGCCTGGGCGCGCAGGGCATCCTGCAATCCGACGCCACGCTGGGCGCTACCCTGCTCGACACCCGGTTTGATATAGTCGCGACGCATGCCATGCAGCGTTAAGAGCGATGAGATATCAGAGGCCGATTTCAAATATTAGAAAGAAATGCGCTCTGACACCTTTCTATCTTTCTGAGCACAAAATTACGAAGGTAGCCTTGATTAATACGTCATTCCGGGCCTGCGCCGGAATGACAAGCATTGAATCAATCAGAGTTTTCCTGGTATTTGAAGTAATTTTGATCTGACCCTATTCTTCCGCGTTTGACTCCTCCAGCAACTTCAGACACCCCGCCTCGTCCAGCACCTCGACACCGAGTTCTACCGCCTTGTCGTATTTCGAGCCGGGGTTGTCGCCGGCGACGACGTAGTCGGTCTTCTTCGATACGCTGCCGCTGACCTTGGCACCGGCCGCCTGCAACTTCGCCTTCATGTCGTCTCGCGGCATGGACAGTGTGCCGGTGAGCACGAAGGTCTTGCCGGCCAGCGGGGCGTGCCTGGGTTTTTTCATGGCCGGCCAGTGAATGCCGGTCTCGATGAGCTTGTCGATCACGTCGCGGTTGTGCTGTTCGGCGAAGAAGTCGACGATGCGTTGCGCCACCACCGGGCCGATGTCGTGGATCGCCTGCAGGGTCTCGAGGTCCGCCTGCATCAGGGGTTCGAGGTCGCCGAACTCGCGCGCCAGGATCTGTGCCGTACTCTCGCCCACCTCGCGGATGCCGAGGGCGTAGATGAAACGCTCCAGCGTGGTCTTGCGGCTCTTCTCCAGCGCCGCGACCAGGTTGGCGGCCGATTTCTCCGCCATGCGCTCCAGCCCGGCGAGCTGCCCGATCGTTAACGCGTACAGGTCGCTGACATTGTCGATCAGTTTCGTCTCTACCAGCTGCTCGACCAGCTTGTCACCCAGCCCCTCGATGTCCATGGCGCGGCGCGAGGCGAAGTGCCTGATGGCCTCGCGGCGTTGCGCGGCGCAGTACAGGCCGCCACTGCAGCGGGTTGCGGCCTCGCCCTCGACGCGTTCCACGTGCGAGCCGCAGACCGGGCAGCGTGTCGGCATTTTGAAGCGCCGCGCGCCTTTTTTGCGCAGCCCCGGGTTCACCTTGACCACTTCGGGGATCACGTCCCCGGCGCGGCGCACGATCACGGTGTCACCGACCCTGACATCCTTGCGGTCGATCTCGTCCTGGTTGTGCAGCGTGGCATTGGTCACGGTGACGCCGCCGACGAACACCGGCTCCAGCCGCGCCACCGGGGTGAGTGCACCGGTGCGCCCGACCTGCACGTCGATGCCCAGCACCACGGTCTCGCGCTCCTGCGCCGGGAACTTGCGCGCGATCGCCCAGCGCGGCGCGCGCGCCACGTAACCCAGCACGTCCTGCTGGTCGAGACGGTCCACCTTGAACACCACGCCGTCGATCTCGAACGCCAGCTGGTCGCGGCGCTTTTCGTAGCGCCGGTAATAGCCGGTACAACCCTTGAGACCCTTGACGCAGCGGATGTCGTCGTACACCCGCAGGTGCCAGTCGCGCAGCTGATCAAGTATTTCGGTGTGCCGGCCGGCCAGCCTGCCGCCCTCCACCTTGCCCACGCCGTAGCAGAACATCTCCAGCGGGCGCTGCGCAGTGATCGCCGGATCGAGCTGGCGCAGGCTGCCGGCGGCGGCATTGCGCGGGTTGACGAAGGTCTTCTGCCCCTGCGCTGCCTGCTGCCTGTTCAGTTCCGCGAAACCCTTGAGCGGCAGGTATACCTCACCGCGTACTTCAAGTAATTTCGGGATACCGCTACCGGCGAGTTTCAGCGGCACGCTGGCGATGGTGCGCACATTCTGCGTGACGTCCTCGCCGGTGCTGCCGTCGCCGCGCGTGGCCGCGCGCACCAGCACGCCGTCGCTGTACAGCAGGCTGACCGCGAGTCCGTCGAGCTTGGGCTCGGCGGCATACTCCACCGCGTCGACCTCGAGCGCCTCGCGCACACGCCGGTCGAAGTCGGCCAGTTCCTCGTCGGAGAAGGCATTGTCCAGCGACAGCATGCGCTGCTCGTGACGCACCGCGCCGAAGGCCTTGACGGGCGGTGCGCCGATGCGCCTGGTGGGGGAATCGGGGGTCTGCAGCTCCGGGTGCTGGCGTTCCAGGTCCTGCAGTTCACGCAGCAGTGCATCGTACTGCGCGTCGGAAATGACCGGCTCGTCGAGGACGTAGTAGCGGTGGTTGTGCTCGTGCAGCTGTTCGCGCAGCACCCGCGCGCGCTTGCGCGCGGCAGGCCGCACTTTCATGACGCGGCTTTGGCCATCCGCTGTTGCAGCTGGCAGCCGATTACCTCTTCACGCATGTGGCCGACGGTCTGCAGGGTGAGCACGCTGCGCGTCGCATCGCAGACCGAGCCGTCCAGGCTGTCCGCCAGGCTGCGCGCCGCGTCCACCATCACCTCGAAGGCCCATGCGGCATCAATCCCGGGACGCACCTGCATGAACAGCGCAATGCCCGGGGTGGTAAAGTTATCCATCGCCGAAAGGTCGAAGATACCGGGCTCGCGGATATTGGCAGCCGAGAACAGCGTCTTCTCCTCGCCATCTTCCACCTCGACGCGGTGGAAGATCTGCATGTCGCCGTATTCGAGTTTGGCGTTGGCCAGGGCACCGAGCAGCAACGGGCCGCGGAACGGCACGCCGGGGGGCGCGAGGACAAACAGTGAAAACACATGATTCGGACGGACTTCCGGCTCGGGCTGCCTGGCCTGCCTGGCCGGCCTGGCCGGCGCCGTGATGACCGGCTCATCCGGCGCGTGTGTCTCGTCACCGGGGAACAGCTCGCCCAGGTCATCGATACCGGTGTCGAAGGCGTCATCGACACTGAAACCGTCCACGCTCGGCACTGCCGTACGACGCTGGGCGGCGGACTTTGACCTGGCACGACGCGGCAGCGTCAGGCGCACGGTCTTCAGCCGCGCGAACAGGTAGATACCCAGGATGAGGACGACACCGACCAGCAACAATATCAAGCGTATATTTTCCATCGAGCCACCTGCTGACCAAATCAAGGGATCAGCGCTTTTCTTACCCGAACTCCGTGCGATGCGCAATCGTTATTACAGGAGGACAATAACGGGGTCAGCACCCTTTACTCACTCGGCCGTCTATTGCAGTCCAGGTTTCGGTAAATATAAAAAGGTACTGACCACATCTGTCCAAAATACCCCCTCTCCCTCCGGGAGAGGTCTGGGGAGAGGGGATCAAATCAAGCCAACCGCCTGATTTTCCATCGCCTCATCCTGGTCGCTCACGGCATCCTGCCTCCCGCGACACTTGTACATCCCTGTACATCGTCCTTCTCCCGGAGGGACGCCGACAGGGATGTCGGCGGTAGAGCAACGCATGGAGCATTTGCCGAGAAGGGACGCGCTGTTCATGTAATGATGTATAGCTTTCATGTCCTGTCGCTATCAACCGCTCCGTACAATGCGTTCATTCATGGACTTACTGTACCTCAGTCAATGTATGCGGCACAGCCATGGGTGCTGACCCATTTCCAGGCCACCGATCCCTACACTGCCGCCAGCTGTACCGCCTCGTCGATATCCACCGCGACCAGGCGCGACACGCCCGGCTCGTGCATGGTCACACCGGTCAGCTGCTGCGCCATTTCCATGGTGACCTTGTTATGCGTGATGAAGATGAATTGCACCTGTTCCGACATCTTGCGCACCATGTCGCAATAGCGGCTGACGTTGGCGTCGTCGAGCGGCGCATCCACCTCGTCGAGCATGCAGAACGGCGACGGGTTGAGGCGGAAAATCGCGAACACCAGCGCGATCGCGGTGAGCGCCTTCTCGCCGCCGGACAGCAGGTGAATGGTGCTGTTGCGCTTGCCCGGCGGGCGCGCCATGACGGTCACGCCGGTGTCGAGCAGGTCTTCGCCGGTCAGTTCCAGGTAGGCATGGCCGCCGCCGAACAGGGTCGGGAAATTTTCCTGCATGCCCTGGTTGACGCTGTCGAAGGTATCCTTGAAGCGGCTGCGGGTCTCGCGGTCGATCTTGGCGATGGCGTTTTCCAGCGTCTGCAGCGCCTCGATGAGGTCGGCATGCTGCGCATCCAGGTAGATCTTGCGCTTGGACTCTTCCTCGTATTCCTCGATGGCGGCCAGGTTGATCGGCCCCAGGCGCTGGATGCGCTGTTCCATCTTTTCGGCCTGCTCGGCCCACAGTTCGACCGTCGCCTCGGCGTCCATGTGCTCTAGCAGCAACTGGTATTCGAAGCCGGAGGCATTGATCTGCTCCAGCAGCGTGTCGGCACGCGTCTTGATTTCCTGCCAGGCCATGCGGTCCTGGGCCAGCTGTTCGCGCTGGCTGCCGATGGCGCGTTCCTTGCGGATGCGTTCCTGGTCCAGCTCGCGGGTGCCGTGCTCGATGTCCTCCACCTGCTTGCGCGCCGTACCCAGTTCGGCCTCGGACGCGGAGCGCCGCGACAGCAGCCCCTCGAGCTCCTGTTCCAGCTCGACGATCGGGGTATCGCCCTGCCCCAGCACCACGGCCAGTTCATCGCGCCGCGTGACCAGCTGCTTGCTCTGCTCATGCATGCGCAGCAGGGCCTGGTCGGTCGAGGCCTGCGCGGTTCGTGTCGACTCGGCGCGGATGGCGAGTTCGTGCGCGGCCTGCTGGTCGGCGCGGGCCCGTTCGCGCGCCGCGTCCAGCACGCCGGCCAGCTGTTGCTGTTCGCCGATGCGCTGCTCGCGTTCGTGGGTCAGGGCCTCGGTGGCGGCCAGCGCCTCGTCGAGCCGGTTGCGCGCCTCGGCCTGTTCCTGTTCTTCCTTTTCCTTTTCGGCGCGCAGCGCTTCCGATTCCATCAGCACATGGTCACGGCGGTGCTGCTGCTGTTCCAGGCGCGAGCGGTTGGCGGCAAGGCTGCCACGCAGGTCGCTGGCCTCGCGGTGCGCGGCATTGTATTCGTTCTGCAACTGGTCGCGTTCGGCCTCGGCGCTGCGCAGGCTTTCGCGCGCGGCGTCCACGGCCTCGCGCAGGGTCTCGATTTGCCCGGCCTGCTGCTCGCTGCGTTTGGTCAGCGCAGCGATGTCACGCTCGCGTTCCAGCACGCCGGCCTTTTCATCGGTGTCGCGCGCCACGCGCAGCCACTGCCGGCCGACCCAGATGCCCTCGCGCGTGATAACGGACTCGTGCGCAGCCAGCCGGTCACGCAGTGCCAGCGCATCGGCCAGCGAATCGGCGGCATAGATACCATCCAGCAGACTGGCCATCGACCACGGTGCAGTGATCCTGTCGGCCAGCAGCACGCCCTTGCCGCGGTCGGCCGTGGCATCATTCTGGCCGGCGGTCTCGAACAGGGCCACGTTGCCCTGGTCCAGCCCACCCAGCACCCGCTCGGCGTCGTTCAGGCCGTCGACGCAGATCGCCTCCAGGTAGAAACCCAGCGCCGTCTCGATGGCGTGCTCCCAGCCGGCATCGACCTTGATGGATTGCGCCAGGCGCGGTGCGGACTGCAGGCCGTTGGCCTTCAGCCAGCCGCTGACCTGCTCGGAACGCTGCCCGAGTGCGGCGCGCTGCAGTGTCTCCAGCGAGGCCAGCTGGCCTCGCGTGGCATGCTGTTCGCTCTGCAGCGCATCGACTTCCTGTTCCTGCTGGTAGATCCGGGTGCGCAGGTCGCTGATATGACGCACCGCGTTTTCCAGCTTTACCTGGATGCCGGAGACCACGGTTTCGCGACCTTCCAGCCGTTCTGCCGTCTGCCGGATCTCGTCCATCAGCGACTGGCCGCCCAGCGTCTGCTGCTCCTCGCCCATGCGCTGCAGCCGGGTATCCAGCTGCTGCACGTGGCGCTCGAGGTGATCGAGACGGGTGCGCTCGACCTGCGCCGACTGCGTACGCTCCGCGGTACGGCGGTTGAATTCGTCCCATTCCGACTGCCAGGCGCGCATCGACTGCTCGGCCTCGGCCAGTTCGCCGGCCGAACGCTCGACGCGCTCGCGTGCCGCAAGCAGGTCCGGCTCGATGGTCGCGATGTTCTGTGCCAGTTCCTGCAGCCGCGCACTGTCCAGCCGGATGTGCGTCTCGATCTCGCCCAGGGTCTGCTCGACGCGGCCCAGTTCCTGCTGCTGTTGCTGTCGGGATTCGCGGTTGTGCTGGATCGCCTGCTCGATGCGCGCGACATCGGCACCCAGCTTGTAGTAGTGTCCCTGCACCTCGCTGAAGGCATCGTTGGCGTCGGCCAGCCCCTCGCGCAGTTTTTCCAGTTCCGCCTCGATACCGCGCTGTGCGGCCACCTCGGCTTCCAGTCCCAGCTCGCACTCCTGGATCGTGCGCTGGCGTTCGCTGCTCTGCTCGTGCATGGCGTGATAACGCAGCGTCAGCAGTTCCGCCTTGACCTGGCGTTCCTCTTCCTTGAGTTCCTTGTAGCGTTCCGCCGCGCGCGACTGGCGCTTGAGCTTGTCGAGCTGTTTGTCGATCTCTTCCAGCAGGTCGTTCAGGCGGTCGAGATTCTCGCGCGTGTGGCGGATGCGGTTTTCGGTCTCGCGGCGGCGCTCCTTGTACTTGGAGATGCCGGCGGCCTCTTCCAGGAAGGCGCGCAGATCGTCCGGCTTGGCCTCGATCAGGCGCGAGATGGTGCCTTGCTCGATAATGGAGTAGCTGCGCGGCCCGAGGCCGGTGCCGAGGAAGATATCGGTGATATCGCGGCGCCGGCAGCGCGTGTTGTTCAGGAAATAGTTCGAGGTACCGTCGCGCGACACCTGGCGCCGAATGGAAAGCTCGTTGAAACCCGCGTACTGGCCGCCGATGGTGCCATCACTGTTGTCGAAGGACAGCTCGATGCTGGCGTGACCGACCGGCTTGCGGCCGTTGGAGCCGTTGAAGATGACATCCGTCATCGAATCGCCGCGCAGGTTCTTGGCAGATGACTCGCCCATCACCCAGCGCACGGCATCTATAATATTGGACTTGCCGCAGCCGTTCGGACCGATGACGCCGACCAGGTTGCTGGGCAGGTGGATGGTGGTCGGATCGACGAAGGACTTGAATCCGGCCAGCTTGATTTTGGTCAAGCGCATGGATGGTTAGCCCGCATATTGCACCAGCCGGCTGCTGGCCTGCTGAAAATGACTGAGAAGATAAGTGCAACCATCCAATGACCCGACATATCTCCAAGCAAACGAAGTGTAATCTGAACGCCGCCGGTCCGGGCCCTGACTGCTCCAGTCACACCTGTACTGGGTCAGCATCCCGGATGCTGGTTCAACATGCGGGCTAGGGTACCCATAGCCGGTCCCGTGCACAAGTATTAGTTAGCTGCCAGGGGGCTTGCACCCATCATCTTGTGTCTTGTATCGTCGCGCCATGTCGACCCAGCCCAGCAAGGATCTCGAGACCTTCCCCAATCCGCAGCCGGACCGGGACTACAGCATTCGCATCCGGGTGCCCGAATTCACGTGCCTGTGCCCCAAAACGGGCCAGCCGGATTTCGCCACCCTGCACCTGGAATACGTGCCGGATGCGCGCTGTGTCGAGCTCAAGTCACTGAAATTATACGTCTGGTCGTTCCGGGACGAGGGGGCCTTCCACGAAGCGGTCACCAATCGCATGCTGGCCGACCTTGTCGCTGCCTGCCAGCCCCGCTATATGCGCCTGCGCGCCGAGTTCATGGTGCGCGGTGGCATCTACACCGACGTCGTGGTCGAGCACCGCCAGGACGGCTGGCAGCCGCCCGCGCCGGTGAGCCTGCCCTGAGCTGACGGACGACCCCGGCCCGCCGCCGGCAGCACCCGTGGCACATTTCCTCGGCATCGACTTCGGCACCTCCGGCTGCCGCGCCTGCGTCATCGACGCCACGGGAGCGACACTCGCTGAGACCCGCACCCCGCTGACGGCACCGCACCGCGCCGGTAGCGCGATCGAACAGGACCCGGCCCGGTGGTGGCAGGCGCTCACCGACACCCTCGACGGGCTGGGCCGGCAGTTCCCGCTGGGCGGTATCGCGGCGCTGTGCATCGACGGCACCTCCGCCACCCTGCTGGGCTGCGCCGCGGACGGCACACCGCTGACGCCGGCCCTGATGTACAACGACTCCCGCGCCATCGCCGCGGCACAGCGCATCCACACCCACGCCCCGGCCGCGAGCGCCGCACACGGCGCCAGCTCCAGCCTGGCGAAGGCGCTCTGGCTGCTGGAGATGGACCACGGCACGGCCATTCACCGCGTCCTGCACCAGGCCGACTGGCTGCTGGGCCGGCTGTGCGGACGTTTCGAGTGCAGTGACGAGAACAACGCCCTCAAGCTCGGCTACGACATCCTCGAACGCCGCTGGCCCGACTGGCTGGACGCGCTCGACATGCCGCGCGCAGTGCTGCCGCGGGTCGTGCCGGCCGGCCGGCCGATCGGCACCCTGCTGCCCGAATGGTGCGCACGCTGGGGCATGCCGGCCGGCACCGTCATCGCCAGCGGTACCACCGACAGCACGGCCAGCTTCATCGCCACCGGCGCCGGCCCGGGCGAGGCGGTCACGGCGCTGGGCAGCACGCTGGTGCTGAAGGTGCTGGCCGAGTCGCCGCTATTCGCACCGCGACTCGGCATCTACAGCCACCGGCTCGGTGATCACTGGCTGGCCGGCGGCGCCTCCAACAGCGGCGGTGCCGTACTGGCGCAGTACTTCACGGCGGATGAGATCGCACGCCACACGCGCAGCCTGCGACCGGACCAGCCGACCGGGCTCGACTACTACCCGCTGCCCGCGCCCGGCGAGCGCTTCCCGGTCAGCGATCCGCAACTGGCGCCGCGCCTGACACCGCGCCCGGCGAGTGATGCCGTGTTCTTCCAGGCTATCCTGGAAGGGATCGCGGCCATCGAGGCCGAAGGCTACCGCCAGCTGGCCGCGCTGGGTGCGCCCTACCCATCGCGCGTCCTCAGCACCGGTGGCGGCGCCGTGAATCCAGGCTGGACCCGGATTCGGGAACGCCGCCTGGGTGTCCCGGTGGCCGCGGCCGAACACCAGGAGGCCGCCTACGGCGCGGCGTTGCTGGCGATGCGGGCGGTGGCCTGAATAAACATTTATCATGCGTGAAGCTGTCAGATGACTTCACGCATTGAAATACATGTTGTATTGCTGGTTTCGCCCGTCGGGCGAGATACTTTTCTTTGCTTCGCCAAAGAAAAGTACCCAAAAGAAAGGCGATCCCGGAGGCTTGCCCGAAAAGACATCTTCGATGACTTTTCGGGTTCCCTGCGCTTCTCGCCGGTTTGGGCGCTCGCCGAACTCGCAGGATTTGCCGCGCCTTCCGGCTAGCAAATCCAGCTCGACACGGCGGCTCGCTCAATCCCAAACCGGCTGCGATGCTCGGCAGCGCCTGACGGGGCTTGATGCGGCCACCCCCGGTCCCGTTGCCCGCGCCGAGTACCGCAGCCAGGCCGGGATACAGGCGCGCACCTTGTCCGAGGCAAGCCTGAGCGGGATTTCAATCCCGCTCAGGCTCCGAGTTGTGCGCGCCCCCGGCTTGGCGAGGAACGCAGGGCAAGGCTGCGTAGCGGCCTTGTAGTACAACCCGGCGCGAGCATCGGGTGCCCTTCTCTTTGGGTACTTTCTCTTGGGCACACAAGAGAAAGTACCTCGCCCTTCAGGGCGAAACCTGACAGGCATCCCGATTAAAACCAGGATCACGCTCGCGGAACGCTACAGACACGCCAAAGCCTACAATGCTTGATTCACAGATAAAGACTACACCCGGTATGATCCAGTTAAGGTAATCGACATATGGCCAGCAAACACTCCGGAATGCATTACCTGCTGCAGGGACTCGGGCTGATACGCCAGACCGGGCTGCGCGCCTATGTGATCGTACCGGTACTGGTCAGTGTGCTCTGCTTCGGCGGCGCGATTTTCGGCCTGTTCTACTGGCTGGACAGTCTGCTTGGTCCCCTGCTCGGCAAGCTGCCGGCGTGGCTCGACTGGCTGCGCTACCTGCTCTGGCCGCTGTTTGCGCTGACCTGCGTGCTGGTCGTGTTCTACGGTTTTTCGATCCTCACCAACCTGCTGGCGGCGCCGTTCAACGGCATGCTGGCCGAGGCCGTCGAACAGCATCTCACCGGGCAGCCGATCGACACCGGCGGCTGGCGTGCGCTGGTGCGGGACATCGCGCCCAGCCTGTTCTCGGAACTGCGCAAGCTGCTGTATTTCGTGCTGCGCGCCCTGCCGCTGGGACTGCTGTTCCTGATCCCCGGCATCAATGTCGCGGCGCCGTTTCTCTGGGCGCTGTTCAGCGCCTGGATGCTCGCCATCGAATACCTCGACTACCCGATGGCGAATCACTCGCTGCACTTCGCCGCGCAGCGCAAGCTGTTGCGCGGCAACCGCCTGCTGGCCTACGGCTTCGGCGGCAGCACGCTGTTGCTGACCATGATCCCGGTGCTGAACTTCATCGCCATGCCCGCCGCGGTGGCCGGCGCAACCGCGCTGTGGGTAGAGGAATTCCGGGACCGGTCACCGGATTTGTAGGAGCGCTTCGCAAGTTCGAGCTTTTCCGGACAGAAAGATCGCGGACGCGGTCCGCTCCTACAACAGATATGCCTGCAGGCGTCGCACGCCTTCCTGCAGGTTTTCCATCGAAGTCGTGTAGGCGAAGCGCACATGCCGCTCCGGGCTGTTGGTGCCGAAGTCGATACCGGGCGTGATCGCCACGCCCGCCTCTTCCAGCAACTGCTGCGAGAAGGCAAAGCTGTCCGCGGTAAAACGGCTGCAATCGGCATACAGGTAGAAGGCCCCGGCCGGCGTCACAGGGATGTCGAAACCGAGTTCGCGCAAGGCCGGCAACAGGAAATCGCGGCGCTGCCGGAATTCCTCGCGGCGCTGTTCCAGGATCGCGAGGGTATCCGGCTCGAACGCGCGCAGTGCGGCGTGCTGTGACAGCGTCGGCGCGGCGAGAAACAGGTTCTGCGCCAGCTTGTCGAGTTCCGGCACCAGCGCCTGCGGCGCCACCAGCCAGCCCAGCCGCCAGCCGGTCATGCCGAAATACTTGGAGAAACTGTTGATCACGACAATCTCCTCGGACACGGCCAGCGCCGTGGGGTTGGCCGCATCGTAGACCAGGCCGTGATAGATCTCGTCGACGATCAGACTGCCGCCCTGTGTCTGCGCGATCGCCAGGTACTCGCGCAGCGTGGTGGCATCGAGGAGGCTGCCGGTCGGATTCGAGGGCGAAGCCACCAGCAGGGCTGCGGTCTGCGCGTTCCAGTTATCGCGCACCTGCCGCACGGTCGGCTGGTAGCTGGATGCGGCATCGACCGGCAGGCTGACCGGTTCGCCGCCTAACAGGTGGACGAAAGTACGATTGCAGGGATAACCCGGGTCGGCCAGCAATACACCATCGCCCGGGTTGACCAGCGCCGCCAGCACCAGTTGCAGCGCCGCCGAGGCGCCGGGTGTCACGACGATGCGCACCGGGTCGACCTCGACGCCGTAGCGCGTGCCATAGAACGCGGCGATGCGCCGGCGCAACCCGGGCAGACCGGTCGCCGGGGTGTAGTGCGTGTGCCCTGCCGTCAGCGCGGCATGCCCGGCATCGATGACCGGTTGCGGCGTGACGAAATCCGGCTCGCCGATCTCCATATGGATAATTGAGCGCCCTGCCGCTTCCAGTTCGCGTGCGCGCGCCAGCAGTGCCATGACGTGAAACGGCTGGATGACCTGCATGCGACGTGCGATCTTCATCTCTCGCACTCCATCAGTCGTGCACGGCCCGTGCGTGCAGTCGCTTGAGAAACGCGGCATCGACCATGCCGTCCGGCTGTGGCCCGCCCGCCAGCACCGAGCAAGGCATGCCGGGCTCGCCCAGGTGATCGAGCACCAGTGCTGCCCCGGTAAAATCCTGTTGCGCGGTATAGGGATTGACGGTCACCAGCGTGACCACCCCGGCGGCCAGCGCGGACTGCAGACCGTTGAGCGAGTCCTCGATAGCGATGCAGGCCTGCGCCGGCAGGTCCAGTTGCGCCAGTGCGTAGTCATAGATATCCGGGGCCGGCTTTTTGCTCGGCACGACGCTGCCGGCGGCAATCACCTCGAACCAGTCGTGCGCCGCCTCGCTGAACGAATGCTCGAGCAGGGCGGTGATATTGTCCGGCGTCGTGGTCGTGACAATGGCCAGGCGCAGCCCGGCGGCACGGATGTCCCGCAACAGGCGCTCCACGCCTGGCCGCAGCGGCACCTTGCCGCTGGCCAGCGCCCCGACGTAATAGCCGGTCTTGCTCTGGTGCAGACCGGCAATGAAGCCATCGGCGTCATCAGGAAAAACGAACCCGGGCCTTTCGCGCTGCAGGTAGTAGCGGATGCGCTCCTTGCCGCCGGTCACGGCCAGCAACTCGTGATACAGCTCACGATCCCATTCCCAGTCGAGCCCTGCCGCGGCAAACGCCGCATTGAAGGACTGGCGGTGAATCTCCTCGGTGTCTGCCAGCGTCCCGTCCACGTCCAGCAGCACGGCTTGCAATTCATGTTTCATCGATTACCCCACTTTGTAGTGCTCCGGCACGACCCGTTCACGGCAAATACCGGCAAACAGGCCGTTTTTACAGCCTGCCCGTATCCTTGACTAATGGTAAAAGTGGCGTATAAATAACGCCCCTGTAATGGTTCCCCGCCGGATATGATACCTGAGCGCGGCAATAATTGAATCGAAATATCAACTCAAACAGTGAGTTAAAAAGCACCACGCGGAGAGCTTCCAGATGGCTGTTAAAAAGAAGGCAGTAAAGTCAAAGGCAACGAAGAAGAAGACCGTCTCCAGGGCAAAGCCGGCCAGGAAAACAACAGCAAAGAAAGCCGCCCCTGCCAGGAAAGCCGCACCGAAAAAAGCCGCATCGAAAAAAGCCGCACCTGTAAAAAAAGCCGCGCCGAAAAAAGCTGCCCCTGCAAAGAAAGCCGCACCGAAAAAGGCCGCACCTGTAAAGAAAGCCGCGCCGAAAAAGGCCGCCCCTGCCAGAAAAGCCGCGCCGAAAAAGGTCGCCACATCCACCCGTGCAGTCACGACGGCACGGAAGAAAGCCAGCGGGCAGATCGGACCCGTGCCCGGCATCGCGGCGTATGCCGAAAAAAGGGGCGAGGAATACATGAATGACAAACAGGTCGCGCACTTCCGCAATATCCTCCAGGCCTGGAAGCGCAGCCTGATGGAAGAAGTCGACCGTACCGTGCACCACATGCAGGACGATGCCGCGAATTTCCCGGACCCGAACGACCGTGCAACCCAGGAATCCGAATTCAGCATGGAACTTCGCGCACGTGACCGCGAGCGCAAGCTGATCAAAAAGATCGAAGAATCGATTCGACATCTCGACAACGACGACTTTGGTTACTGCGAGGCCTGCGGCGTGGAAATCGGCGTCAAGCGGCTCGAGGCACGTCCGACCGCGACACTGTGCATCGACTGCAAGATCCTCGACGAGATCCGCGAAAAGCAGATGGGCTGACGGCCCCGTCGCTGTGCCACATGGACAAAGCCGGCCCGCGCCGGCTTTTTCATTGATCGAGGACATGGCTCCGATTCGCACATGACATTTACCCCGGACTACCGCGGCCGTTTCGCGCCTTCACCGACCGGCCCCCTGCATTTCGGGTCGCTGGTCGCCGCCGTTGGCAGTTACCTCGATGCGCGCCATTACCAGGGGCGCTGGCTGGTTCGCATGGAAGACCTCGACCCGCCGCGCGAGATGCCCGGCGCCGGGGACCTGATTCTGCGCACACTGGAAGCGTTCGGACTCGAATGGGACGAAACCGTCGACTATCAAAGCCGGCGCGGCACGCTGTACGATGCGGCGCTTGACCGGCTGGAGCGGGACGGTCACCTCTACCACTGTGCCTGCACGCGACGGGAAATCGCGGACAGCATGACAGGGCCGGACCGCAGCTCCGTCTATCCCGGCACCTGCCGCAACGGCCTGCCACCCGGCAGGCAGGCACGCGCCGTGCGAGTGCGCGTGTACGACTCGGCCATCAGCATGACAGATTTGCTGCAGGGTGGCATGACCCAGGCACTCGGAACGGCAGTTGGCGATTTCGTATTGCGCCGCGCCGACGGCCTCTATGCCTACCAGCTTGCCGTGGTGGTCGACGATGCCGAGCAGGGCATTACTCACGTCGTGCGCGGCGCCGACCTGCTCGGCTCGACGCCACGGCAGGTTTACCTGCAGCAACTGCTTGGCTACACCAGCCCCGCCTACCTGCATCTGCCGGTCGCCGTGAACGCCGGCGGCGAGAAACTCGGCAAACAGACCTTCGCACCGGCCATCCCGTCCACGCACGCGATCGACACCCTGCAGCAGGCACTGGCGTTCCTCAACCAGCCGTTGCCCGATGGCGCCCGGGATGCCACGGTGGCCGAATTGCTCGCGTGGGCCGCAACGCACTGGGACAGGCATGCCCTGCCCGGCCGGCGGCAGCTGGTGGCACCGGGAGTATTTCAACAAGTCACACCGGCAAGGCTATAATCGGCCCCTGTCAACCCGACACCAGCCCCAGCGGAGCAGAGTATGTCCGAGAGCAAGATCTACGATGTACCGGAATCATTCGCAAGAACAGCACACCTCGACGCAGCGCAATACCAGGCCATGTACCGGCAATCCGTCGAGGACCCTGACGGATTCTGGGCAGAGCAGGCCGGGAAATTCCTGACCTGGGAGCAGCGCTGGGACAAGGTGGTGGACGCGGATTTCAGCAAGGGCGACATCCGCTGGTTCGAGGGCGGCAAGCTGAATGCCTGCTTCAACTGCGTCGACCGGCACCTGGAAAAGCGCTCCACGCAGACCGCACTGATCTGGGAGGGCGACGACCCCGCCGACGACGCACACATCAGCTACGGCGAACTGTATGAGCACGTCTGCCGCCTGGCCAATGCACTGAAGGCGCGCAACGTCGGCAAGGGCGACCGCGTCTGCATCTACATGCCGATGATTCCGGAAGCGGTCTACGCCATGCTGGCCTGCGCGCGTATCGGCGCCGTTCACTCGGTGGTATTCGGCGGCTTTTCACCGGATTCGCTCAAGGGCCGCATTCTCGACTCGGACTGCCGGACCGTCATCACCGCCGATGAAGGCCTGCGCGGCGGCAAGACCGTACCGCTCAAGGCCAACGTCGACAAGGCGCTGCAGGGCTGCCCCGATGTACACAGCGTGATTGTCGTACGCCGCACCGGCAGCAGCGACGTGGGCTGGCACGAGGAACGTGATATCTGGTATCACGACGCGATAGCGGCCACGGAGGTCGAATGTCCGGTCGAATGGATGGATGCCGAGGATCCTCTGTTCATCCTCTACACCTCGGGCTCCACCGGCAAGCCGAAGGGTGTGCTGCACACCACGGGCGGCTACCTGCTGTACGCGGCCATGACGCACAAGTACGTGTTCGACTACCACGACGGCGATATCTACTGGTGTACCGCGGATGTCGGCTGGATTACCGGTCATACCTACATCGTGTACGGACCGCTTGCCAATGGCGGCGTGTCGCTCATGTTCGAGGGAGTGCCCACCTACCCGGATGCCTCGCGCTTCTGGAAGGTTTGCGACAAGCACAAGGTCAACACGTTCTATACCGCGCCGACGGCCTTGCGCGCGCTCATGCGCATGGGTGAGGAGCCGCTCAGGAAGTCCTCGCGCAGCAGCCTCCGTCTGCTGGGCACGGTCGGCGAGCCGATCAACCCCGAGGCATGGGAATGGTATTACCACAAGGTCGGTGACGCACGCTGCCCGATCGTCGACACCTGGTGGCAAACCGAAACCGGTGGCCACATGATCACCCCGCTGCCGGGCGCCACCCGCCTGAAACCCGGCTCCGCCACCCTGCCCTTTTTCGGCGTGCGACCGGCCATCGTCGACAACCAGGGCAAAATCCTGGAGGGAGAGGCCGAGGGCAACCTGGTGATCACCCACACCTGGCCGGCGCAGATCCGCACCGTCTACGGCGATCACCAGCGTCTTATCGACACCTATTTCTCGGCGTTTCCCGGCATGTACTTCACCGGCGACGGTGCACGGCGCGACGCGGATGGCTACTACTGGATCACCGGCCGCGTGGACGACGTGCTGGTCGTGTCCGGCCATAACCTCGGCACCGCGGAGCTGGAAAGTGCACTGGTGCTGCACGCGGCGGTGGCCGAGGCAGCCATCGTTGGTTATCCGCACGACATCAAGGGCCAGGGCATCTATGCCTATGTCACGCTGGTCAACGGCGTGGAACCGACCGAGGCACTGCGCAAGGAGCTGATCAATCACGTGCGCCAGGAGATCGGCCCCATCGCGACGCCGGACGTCATACAGTGGGCACCGGGGCTGCCCAAGACACGCTCGGGCAAGATCATGCGCCGCATCCTGCGCAAGATTGCAGCCAATAAAATGGACGAGCTCGGCGACACCTCGACCCTGGCCGATCCCCACGTGGTCGACGACCTGGTCGCCAACCGGATCGCTACCTGAGCCGCCGGCATCACCCGCCGGACGCGCGGGGCGCATGATCACAGCCAGCGCGTTCCGGCCGGCCTGGTGGCTGCCCGGGGCGCACCTGCAGACGCTCTACCCGTCGCTGTTCCGCAAGCGCATCATCCCGCGCCTGACACGCCAGCGGCTGGAATTACCGGACGGCGACTTTATCGACATCGACTGGACCGATGCCGGCAGCGATCTGCAGGTGCTGGTGCTGCACGGCCTGGAAGGCTCACTGGAATCCCACTACACCGGCGCCCTGCTCGCCAGGCTGGCACAGGAAGGCTGTCATGCGGGATTGATGTACTTCCGCGGCCGCAGCGGCGTGGTCAACCGGCTGCCGCGCAGCTACCACTCGGGCGATACCGCGGATCTCGATTATGCCGTTCGCACACTGCGCACGGCCCACCCGCACCGGAAACTGGCCGTTATCGGCTTCTCGCTCGGCGGCAACGTATTGCTGAAATGGCTGGGAGAACAGGGCTGCGGCGCGCCCGTCAGCACCGCGATAGCGATTTCCGTGCCCTTCGATCTCGACAGCGCGGCACGGCAGCTCGAACGCGGCCTGTCGCGCATCTACCGCAATCACCTGCTCGGCAGGCTGCGGCAATCGGTCATGGCGAAATCGGCCACACACCGGCCGCCGCTGCCGCTGCAGGAACTGCACCGGCTGCGCAGCTTTCGCGCCTTCGATGATGCCATAACCGCACCGTTGCACGGATTTGCCGGTGTTGACGACTACTACTCACGCTCCAGCAGCGGGCAGTTCCTGCACTCGATCTGCATACCGACCCTGATCCTGCAGGCGCGGGATGATCCGTTTCTTCCGGCCGATGCCCTCCCTGGCGAATCAGACCTCAGCCCGGCCGTCACCCTGGAACTGGCGGAACACGGCGGCCATGTCGGATTCGTAACCGGGCGCACCCCGGCGGCACCCGTCTTCTGGCTGGAACAACGCATCGCGGAACATCTGGCAGGCTATACCTGATCGACACGGCGCCGGCTGCAGTATCGCCAGCCGTCGGTACAGGCCGGTCTCCGGCACTCTCAAGCAGTCAGGCCCGGTGCCGATAACGCCCCTATATAAGGTATTCCGGCACCTTAAATCTCGAGCCACGGGCAACCCATATGTACAAAATCATTTCCGGTATCACCTTGCTGCTGGCATCCGCCGTTTGCATGGCCCAGGGCGACATCTGGAACA
This sequence comes from uncultured Gammaproteobacteria bacterium, assembly GCA_963748215.1. Classification (GTDB taxonomy): domain Bacteria; phylum Pseudomonadota; class Gammaproteobacteria; order UBA9214; family UBA9214; genus UBA9214. The sequence goes on from CAVVHS010000006.1 coordinate 994,235, forward strand.
ACCTGTTCCAGGAGAAGCTGCGCGAGGCCAACCAGGGCAACAGCGAGGCACAATACGACGTTGGCACCATGTACCAGAACGGCCGCGGCGTAAAGCCGAGTCGCACCAGCGCGGTCGAATGGTTCAGCAAGTCCGCAGACCAGAACAATCCGCAGGCCATCTCGCGCCTGAAGCTGATGCACGAGAACGAGACACGCTTCAACCGGACACTGGCGGAGGCGGAACAAGGTGACCGTGCAAGCCAGTATGAACTGGGCAATATGTACACCAAGGGTGTCGGTGTGGAAATCGACTACCAGAAAGCGATTGCTGCCTACGAGAAGGCGGCCGACCAGGGTTACGACAAGGCCGCCTACAAGCTGGGACTGATCTATAGCGAAGGCAGCGGCATTCCGGCTGACATGAAAGCCGCGTTCAAGTGGTTCAGGATCGCCGCGACCGGCGGCTACCCGGCCGCCCAGTACAATCTGGGTAAGATGTACGCTGCCGGCCAGGGAACCGGCAAAGACAACGCGCTGGCGCTGGAATGGCTCAGCAAGGCGGTCGAGGGCGGTTTCGACCAGGCACGCGGCGCGATGATCAATGTATCGGAAAACATCGCCATGGAGGCTGCGGCAGCCCGGTCTGCCAGCTCCACGCAGGCCGCACCGGAACCCGCGCCCGTCGTCACGGCACGCAGGCCCGCCAAACCCGTCGTCAGCCGCAAGCGACGCAAGATAGAGCAGCCCGCAAGCAGGACCTGGAGTATCGAGGACCTGATGCTCGCCGCCTGGTACCGCGACACCGACCCCGTCACCTACCTGCCGTCCGCGATCAACAACTGCAGGATCGAGGACGACCGGCTCGTATGCCTGAGTGACGACCAGACACGACGCACGGCCGCCAACCTGATCAAATACAAGACCAAGGCAATCATCGAGAATTTCACCGACACGGGCACGTTCGAGATCACCTACCGCAACCTGGTCATCGATGCCAGCCGGATCGAGTCGGCGGACGCCGCTGATGAAACAGGCGGCAGTGATGATGAAAACACCTATACCGTCAAGACCGGCTGGGGCACACCGCACAACCTGGAGTGCCAGTTCAAGGACCATGGCACGCTCACCTGCGTGAAAAACAAGTCGCACAGCTTCGAACTGATCTCGCCGCAGAACCTCGCGGCCGGCAAATAACAACCCTCCACCCGTCGTCCCGCACTCCAGCGGGGCCGGTAGATATTGTCAGCTCCGCACGGTGCGGGCATCATACCTGCATCCGACATGCAGCGACGAACTGCAGGCCTGCCCGCCGGTCAGTCGGCAACCATAACAATCGGCACATCGTGGAGGAGAACATGCTTGCAACAGGCGATAGCGCACCGGCTTTCGAACTGCCGGACTCGGACATGAAGATTCGTTCACTGGAGGAGCTGTCCGGCTCCTGGGTGGTCCTGTACTTCTACCCGCAGGACGACACGCCCGGCTGCACCATCCAGGCCAACGAATTCACCGACCTGATCGACGACTACGCCGCCGAGGGGATCCAGGTACTGGGCGTCAGCCCCAACGACTGTTTCAGTCACCAGGCGTTTCGCGAGAAGTACGGCCTGAAAATCGTGCTGCTCGCCGATGTCGACCAGGAAGTCTGCGAACAGTACGGGGTGATTCAGGAAAAGGAGAAGAACGGCGTGCGCAAGATCGGCGTTGTCCGGTCAACCTTCGTCATCGACCCGGCTGGCCGGCTGGCCCACGTTGAATACGGCGTCACGCCCAAGGACCATGCGCACAAGATACTCGAACGGGTACGGCAGCTTGCAGCAGGCCAGCCCTGACAGCTACGCCCTGTTTCGCCAGGTCTGCTACAGTCGCTCGGGAAGGTGGCCGCGTATTTCGTGCGCGGTGTATTGACCCAGGTTTTTCTCCAGCTCGGTAACCTGCACGTCCGCGGGCAGATCGAGATGCTGTCTGAGATGTCCGAGCAGGTGCGGCCCGGCCACCAGCAACAGGCGGTTGCAACGCCCGTCCTGGCAGGTAGTCTTCAGGTGATCGCAGAGGTGCTTGGCGAAGCGGATGAGCTCCTGTTCCACGGGGTCCACCGAAACGCCCATCGAATGCCTGCCCTTCCCCTTCGAGTCGAAACTGCGCCCGGGACGGTCGGCATTGATATCGCGGGCGTGCTCGCGCCCTTCCGGATGCTCCAGCACACCAATCTGCTGCAACCCGCCTTCCGGATCGTCAGTGGTGAAGATCCGCGCACTACTGTTGTCTGCGACAACGATCCAGTGTTTTGACATAAAGCCCCTCTCCCTTGCATATCCAGTTGTCTGTCTGACCTGCCCGTACATTATACATAGGATATCGCGAACGTATTGACCGGGATCATATTACCCATGCCGGGACGACGCAAAAACATACCGCCCGCTCCGTCGTCGCACGAACAGCCGCGTCCCGGGTGACTGCCGCGACGCTAAAACACGGCCGGGCAGGATTGCCGGTGACACGTGGCCGCCGGGCTGCTGGAGACGTGTGCGCGGGAACGGTCCTGTAGCGGGTCAGGATCTCCGGCTGGCACGCACTCATTATTGCGGCAGGTGTACCGGCTGCGATCCCGGCAGCAATCCGGATGCCCGCCTGGCGAGTCAGGCCGTATCGCAGCGTTGGGGTATCCGTCGCAAGAGCCGGCTGCAGCTGATATACGCGGACTCGACGGTGTCCATGCACATCAGGAAGTCACTGCAACCGGCAGGCGGCTTCGCGCAGGCCGACAGTCGGCAGGCTGGTGTTTATCGCGGCCAGGTGCGGGCTGCTTCTTGCTTCGATCAGCGACGCCCCGCGATCCCCTTTTATTGTCTGCCTTGCCGTGATGTGCAGGTATTGAGGTCGATCATGATGCCGTTTGCGTAGACGGTATCCCTGCGGAACGGTGCCAGGTTTTGTTCCTGGCGAGCCTGCCCTTGCCGCACCGATTCCTCACCTTGTTGATGCCCCCTCCAGAGAGATGAATGACGACGTCAAACCTTGCGCGGGATGGCCGCTATATCCATATACCACCGGCCGTCAGACGCCAGCATTGTTGCTGTTTTTATATCACGATCCGGACAGCATGCAGCATCGGGGAGAGGTTCGTGCGGCCATTCAGCGGGTTAACCGGTCCCGCCGCCAGTATTTGTCCATTCAGCGCAAACGCGGGATAATGCCAGTGCAAGATAATAATTCTGATATAGCAGCATTGATAATAACAAGCAGGCGCCCTGCTCCGTAGGTTGCGGCATGAAATTCCGACTCGGCAAAAGCGAATCCGCCAGTAAAGGCATCGCGCGCATCAATCGCGAGTTGTGCGAGTACGCTGCCGGGATGACCGGAAGCGGCAACGCCCTGACTGACGACACGGCATTCGAACTGCGCAAAACCGTGAAGAAGCTGCGGGCGGTGCTGCGGATCAGCCGTCCCGCGCTGGGTAACAGTGCGTATCGGGAACTCGACCGTCGCATGCGCGACTTCGCCAGGGAACAGGGCCTGCTGCGCGACAGCGCGGTGCTCATCGAAACGCTCGATGCATTGCTGGAACACTTCAAACCGTTTCCGGATGAAATCGCCATGCAGACGGCAAGGAATGCATTGCACTGCCGCTACGAGCTTGCGCTGGAAGATTTTCTGCAGGCCAATGATGACATATCCCTGACAATGCGATTCACCGACATCGAGCAGCGGGTTCGGGATCTCGATCTGCGGCGTGTCTCGCGTGCGATGCTGCTGGAGGGCATCGGCAAGACCTACCGGCGCTGTCGAACCGGGCTGCAGAAACTGCACGAAATCCCCAGCACGGAAAACAGCCACGATCTGCGCAGACAGGTGAAATATGCATGGAACCAGCTGCGGCTGATACGCAGATGGCAGCCCGGCGGATTCAAGCCGGTGATTGCCGGACTGGACAGGCTGGGCGAGCTGCTGGGCCAGGACAGTGATCTCGCCATGCTGGCGGGCACTGTCCAGCGCCACCCGGAACTCTGCTGTAACCGTATCCGCGCCGAATTCATTATCGCGCTGGTGGAGGCACGCCGTGTTGCCTTGCTGACTGCAAGCCTGCGCCTGGCGGACCGGCTCTTTGCCGAGCCGCCGGACAAATTCGCCCGGCGGCTGAAGCACGACAGCGGCGGCAAACTCCGGCTGAGACGCAGGCAACAAAAAAGGGGCCGCAGCCCCTTTTTTACCGGTTCAGGACCGGTCTCAGCCCTGGCTGTCCTGCCCCACTGCCTTCATGCTCAGGCGGATACGGCCCTGCTTGTCGACTTCCAGCACCTTGACCTTGACGATATCGCCTTCGGACAGCTTGTCGCTGACGTTCTGCACGCGCTCCTCGCAGATCTGCGAGATGTGCACCAGACCGTCCTTGCCGGGCAGGATGGTGACGAAGGCACCGAAGTCCATGAGCTTGGCGACCTTGCCGTCGTAGATCGTGCCGACCTCGACGTCGGCGGTGATCTGCTCGATGCGACGGCGCGCCTCGTTCGCCGGCATCGAGATCGACCGAGGCGATCTTGACGTTGCCGTCGTCATCGATATCGATGGTGGTACCGGTCTCTTCGGTGATGGCGCGAATGGTCGCACCGCCCTTGCCGATCACGTCGCGGATCTTGTCCGGGTTGATCTTGATGGTGATGAAGCGCGGCGCATACTCGGAGATTTCCTCGCGCGGCGCTGGCGATCGCCTTGTCCATCTCGCCGAGGATATGCAGGCGGCCGGCATTGGCCTGCGCCAGCGCCTTTTCCATGATCTCGCGGGTGATGCCCTCGATCTTGATATCCATCTGCAGCGCGGTCACGCCCTTGCCGGTACCGGCCACCTTGAAGTCCATGTCGCCGAGGTGATCCTCGTCGCCCAGGATGTCGGTCAGCACGGCATAGCCGGTCATCTTCCTTGATCAGGCCCATGGCCACACCGGCAACCGGTGCGCTGATCGGCACACCGGCATCCATCATCGACAGGCTGCTGCCGCAGACACTGGCCATGGAACTGGAGCCGTTGGACTCGGTGATTTCCGAGACCACGCGGATGGTGTAGGGGAAACTTTCCTTGGACGGCATGACCGCGCTGACGCCGCGCTTGGCCAGCTTGCCATGACCGATTTCGCGTCGCTTGGTGCCACCGACGCGGCCGGTCTCACCGACACAGTAGGGCGGGAAATTGTAGTGCAGCATGAAGGATTCCTTGCTGTTGCCGGCCAGGGCATCGATCAGCTGCGCATCGCGCTCGGTACCGAGCGTGGTCACGACCAGCGCCTGGGTCTCGCCGCGGGTGAACAGCGCGGAACCGTGGGCACGCGGCAGCACGCCGGTACGGACGGTGATCGGGCGCACCGTGGTGGTGTCGCGACCGTCGATGCGACGTTCACCGGCGATGATGCGGCTACGGACGATTTTCTTTTCCAGCTTGCCGACCGCGGCCTTGACCTCATCGGCCGTATAACCGCTGTCTTCGGTGGCCACTTTCTCGACGAGCCCGGCGCGGACGGTGTTCAGCGCGCCATAGCGTTCCAGCTTGTCGGCGATCTTGTAGGCGGCGGTAATGCTGTCGGTGCCGGCCGCGGCAACCGCATTCATCAGCGCCGTATTCTCTGCCGGCGCCGACCATTCCATGGCCGGGGTGTTCACCTCCGCGGCCAGTTCCTTGATGACGCTGATCACGACCTGCTGCTGATCGTGGCCGAACACCACCGAACCCAGCATGACATCTTCAGGCAGTTCCTTTGCCTCGGATTCCACCATCAGCACGGCGTGTTCGGTACCGGAGACGATCAGGTCGAGCTGCGATGACTCCATCTGCGCGGTGGTCGGATTGAGCACGTAGTTGCCGTCGATGTAACCGACGCGGGCGGCACCGATCGGACCGGCAAACGGCAGACCGGAAATCGACATGGCGGCGGAGGCACCGATCATGGCCGGGATATCAGGATTGATCTGCGGGTCATAGGAGATGACGGTCAGGATGACCTGAACTTCGTGCGTGAAGCCCTTCGGGAACAGCGGGCGCAGCGGGCGGTCAACCAGGCGACAGAGCAGCGTCTCGGTCTCGCTGGGCCGGCCTTCGCGGCGGAAGAAATTGCCGGGTATCTGGCCGGCGGCATAGCCCTTTTCCTGGTAATCAACCGTGAGCGGGAAAAAGTCGCGTCCCTCCATGGGATTCTTGTCACCAACCACGGTGGCGAGTACCTGCGTATCACCCATGCTGACAATGACCGCACTGCACTGGCGGGCAATTTCACCTGTTTCTAGCGTGACCGTCTGGTCACCGTACTGGAAGGACTTTTTAATTACACTCACGAGTAGTTTCCTTTGATTTGGATGGTCATCGGTCGGGCGAGTTGCGCGACAGCGTCGCCGGCTAGCGGCGCAGACCCAGGTTTTCGATCAGGTCCTGGTAGCGCTTGCTGTCCTTGCCCTTGAGGTAGTCAAGCAGCTTGCGGCGCTTGTTGACCATGCGCAGCAAACCCTGGCGTGAATGATGATCAGCCTTGTGTTTCGCAAAATGGTCGGTCAGATCGGTAATGTTGGCGGTCAGCAGGGCCACCTGCACTTCCGGCGAACCGGTATCGGCCGCGCCGCGCTGGTGCGTCTTGACGATCTGTTCCTTTTTCTCGGCATTCAAAGCCATGGATAGAACTCCGTGAAATTACGATAATTTCTTCAAAATTGAGCGAGCTGCGTATTCTAACTGCCGTTGGGGCCGGCCACAAGTCATACCGAGGTGGTAGGCCGGCCGGGCGTTCCCCGGCTTCCCGTCAGTCTCCCGGACTGTCCGCCTGGACCGCATTGCTCACCGGGCGGTGCCTGTCCCGGTGAGAATGCGGGCTAGCGACCGCCCGCCATCAGCCGGCGCGGTGCGACCCGACCGTCGTCCAGGATCTCGCCCATGCCCATGAACTCACGGTCGCCCTCGTACAGCCGCACCCAGCCCTGCGACGGCGCCTGGGGCACCTGCACCGGCTGGCCCTGACGGATGTAGAAGGCCGCATCCCCGCTCAGGCGTACCCCCGGCCACTGGGCCAGGCCGCTTTCAACCGGCAGCAGGATGCCATCCAGCGCCGCAAAACCCTCGGCGGCGAGACCCTGCAGGGTCTCCAGGTCATACAGGCTGCTGTCGTCGAACGGCCCGACACTGAGCCGCCGCAGGTCGGCGACATGTGCCCCGCAGCCCAGCACCGCACCCAGATCCTCAACCAGGGTGCGTACATAGGTGCCCTTGGAGCAATGCACGCTGATCTCGGCGATGTCGTCGTGAAGTGACAGCAGTTCCAGGGCATGGATGGTGACACTGCGCGGTTCGCGTACCACTTCGACGCCCTGGCGGGCCAGCTTGTACAGCCGCTCGCCCTTGTGCTTGAGGGCCGAGTACATGGGCGGCACCTGCTCGATTTCACCACGGAAGCCATCCATGGCCGCGCGGATCTGCGCCCCGGTGACCGTATCCGACGGCATGCGCTCGATGATCTCGCCCTCGGAGTCGCCGGTCGTGGTCCGTTCGCCGAGCTTGCAGAAGACGTGGTAACGCTTGTCTGCTTCGAGCAGGAACCCGGAAATCTTGGTCGCCTCGCCGAAGCAGACCGGCAGCAGGCCGGTCGCCAGCGGGTCGAGGCTGCCGGTATGACCTGCCTTGCGCGCCTGGTAGAGCTTCTTCACCGCCTGCAGGGCCGCGTTGGAGGTCAGCCCGGCCGGCTTGTCCAGCAACAGGATCCCGTTGACGTTGCGCAGGTTGCCGCGTTTTTGATGTCTGCCCATGTAACCTCAAAGGGACTATTACCCTGTAGTACTTCCAGCACCAGGTGAGCCCGGTTAAACCGCCATTGCAAGGAACGGAGTGTCGCGTTGATCAGGGGTTCCCTGGATATATGTCCAGGCGCATCGCTCGGAACAAACCGCTACTCCTCGCCCTTGTTGCCCTTGTCGCTGGCGATGGCCCGGTTGATCAGCGCGCCGATCCGCGCACCCTCTTCCAGTGACCGGTCAAGGAAAAAATGCAGCTCGGGTATTACGCGCATATGCATGCTCTTGCCCAGCTTGTGACGCAGGTAGCCCGCAGCATGCTTCAATACGGTCATCGATTCGGCGACCTGCTCCTCGCTGCCGAACACCGAAACGTATACCTTGGCATGCCCGAGGTCGCGCGAAACGCTGACCGCCGAAATGCTGATCATACCCAGCCGCGGGTCCTTCAGCTCATTCTGGATCAGCGCGGCAAGCTCGCGCTGGACCTGCTCGCCGACACGGTGCGTCCTGGGAAATTCTCTGGGCATGATATTTAAATCGGGGACAGACCCCGATTATTGCCATGCAACAATCGGGGTCTGTCCCCAGTCTGTTTCCGTCTGCTACAGCGTGCGCGCCACTTCGACGCGCTCGAACACCTCGATCTGGTCGCCGGCCTTGACGCTGTAGTTCTTCACCCCGATGCCGCACTCGGTACCGGCCTTGACCTCGTTGACGTCGTCCTTGAAGCGCCGCAAGGACTCGAGCTCGCCTTCGAAGATGACCACGTTGTCACGCAGCACGCGGATCGGCGAACTGCGCCGCACCACACCGTCGAGCACGATACTGCCGGCGATATCGCCCAGCTTGCGCGACTTGAACACTTCCTTCACCTCGGCCAGCCCGATGATATCCTCGCGCACCTCGGGTGACAGCATGCCGGTGGCTATCGCCTTGACGTCGTCGATCGCATTGTAGATCACGCTGTAGTACTTGAGATTGACATTGTTCTCCTCGACCAGGCGTTTCGACGAGGCATCCGCGCGCACGTTGAAGCCGATGATCATGGCGTTGGAGGCCATCGCCAGGTTCACGTCGGTCTCGTTGATGCCGCCGACGCCGGATGACACCACCTTGACCTTCACGTCCTCCGCCTCGGAAGTGATATTGGTCAGGGCCTCCCGGAGCGCCTCCGCGCTGCCCTGCACATCGGCCTTGAGCACGATATTCACGGTCGGGCGTTCTCCCTCGGCAGCCGCAGAGAACACGTCTTCCATGCGGGTCGCCTGTTTGGCGAGGCGCTGGTCACGCGAGCGTTCCTGGCGCAGCTGCGCCAGCTCACGCGCCTTGCGCTCGTCGGCCACCACCATGACCTCTTCGCCGGCACCCGGCACGGCCGACAGGCCGAGTACCAGCGCCGGAATGGACGGCCCGGCCTCGTCGATCTGGCGCCCGGTTTCGTCGAACATCGCGCGTACGCGGCCGTACTCGCTACCCGTCAGGATCAGGTCACCCTTCCTCAGCACGCCATTCTGGACCAGGACGGTAGCCACGGCACCGCGGCCCTTGTCGAGACTGGATTCGACCACGATACCGGTGGCCGGGCACTCGTACACAGCCGTCAGCTCGAGCACCTCGGCCTGCAGCAGTACCGCGTCGAGCAGGTTATCGATGCCTTCGCCGGTCTTGGCTGACACCGGCACGAACATGGTGTCGCCACCCCAGTCTTCAGGCACCACCTGCAGCGCGGCCATCTCGCTCTTGACGCGCTCCGGATCGGCATCCGGCTTGTCGATCTTGTTGACCGCGATCACCATCGGCACGCCGGCCGCCTTGGCATGCTGGACGGCCTCCCTGGTTTGCGGCTTGACACCGTCGTCGGCGGCAACCACCAGGATGACGACGTCGGTCACGCCGGCGCCGCGTGCGCGCATCGCGGTGAAGGCTGCATGGCCCGGGGTATCCAGGAAGCTGATCATGCCCTTGTCGGTTTCCACGTGATAGGCGCCGATGTGCTGGGTAATGCCGCCAGCCTCGCCCTCGGCGACGCGGGTACGGCGGATATAGTCGAGCAGCGATGTCTTGCCGTGGTCGACATGGCCCATGATGGTGACCACTGGCGGCCGCGGCAGCCGCTCGCCGCTGACTTCCTCGATCTTCTGCTTGAGTTCCTGCTCCAGCGCATCTTCCTGCAGCGGCTTCGCGATATGCCCCATTTCCTCGACCACCAGCGAGGCCGTATCCTGGTCCAGCGCCTGGTTGATGGTGGCCATGACGCCAATCCTCATCAGCGTCTTGATCACCTCGGCGGATTTCACCGACATCTTGCGCGCCAGGTCGGCCACCGAAATGCTTTCCGGGATACCGACTTCGTACACGACCGTGGCGGTCGGCAATGCAAAACCGTGTTCACCGGTCGATTCGATGGTGACACGGCGCGATGTCTTGGTCTTCTTCTTGCGACGCCCGCCCTTGCCGGCAGTGACGTGCAGTTCCTTGCGGCCGTACTTGGTACCGCGCTCCTCGCTGTCGCTGCGCCCGTGACGCGACTTGCGGTCGCCTTCAGCCGGTTTCTTGTGGCGTCCGTCGTCCGGCTCGGCGCGCGTGCGCGTTTCGCTTGCTGCCAGCGACTGCTTGCGCGCCTCTTCAGCGGCCTGCTGCCGCGCCTCGCGCTCGGCCTGCAGGCGTTTCTCCTCGGCTGCCTTCTCTTCCTCCAGCTTGAGCAGCGCCTCCTCGCGCTGCTTGCGCTCGGCCTCGTCGCGCGCCTGTATTTCGGCTTGCTCTAATGCCTTCTCCTCGGCCTCGCGGTCGAGGCGTTCCTTCTCCTCGGCGACCAGATCGGCGCGTTTGACGTAGGTACGCTTCTTGCGCACTTCCACCGTCACGGTGCGCGCCTCGGGTCGGGCGGTGCGCAATGCACTCCGGCCCGCCGGGCCGCGCCCTGCTGGCACGGTGGCGCGCAATTCGCTCTGCGTCTTGCGCTTCAGCGAAATCTTGCTGGGGCCCGCTGCCGAAAGCGCGCCGCGCTTGCCGTGGCTCTTGCGCAGGAAGTCCAGTAACTGCGTCTTCTCGGTATCCGAAATGGTCGCATTCTCGTCGTTGATCTCGAGACCGGCCTCGCTCAGCTGCGTCAGCAGCCGGTCAGTGGGCACACCAACCACTTCGGCGAATTGTTTTACCGTGACATTCGTCATTGCCTGTCTTGCTCCTCGATGCTTCAGTCAGTCGCCTCTGCGGCGAACCAGGGCGCGCGCGCCGCCATGATCAGCGTACCGGCCCTTTCCTCATCCATGCCTTCGATATCCATCAGCTCGTCGACTGCCTGTTCCGCCAGGTCCTCCATGGTGACCACGCCGCGCCCGGCCAGCTCGAAGGCCAGTGCCGAGTCCATGCCTTCCATGCTCAGCAAATCCTCGGCGGGCTCGGCATCACCCAGCTTCTCTTCTTTCATGATGGCCTGTGTCAGCAGCACGTCGCGCGCACGCCCGCGCAGCTCGTTGACCATGTCTTCATCGAATTCCTCGATGGCGAGCAGTTCGCTGTTGGGTACGTAGACGATCTCCTCGATGGTGGAAAAACCTTCCTGCACCAGGATGTCGGCAATTTCCTTGTCGACGTCGAGATGCTCGACGAACAGCTGCTGCAGACGATGCGCCTCGGCCTCGCTCTTCTCTTCCGCCTGCGCCTCGTCCATCACGTTCAGCACCCAGCCGGTCAGCTGGCTGGCCAGCCGCACGTTCTGCCCGGCGCGACCAATCGCCTGCGAAAGCTGGTCTTCGTTGACGGCGATATCCATGGTGTGTGTCTCTTCGTCGACCACGATGGACGCCACTTCCGCCGGCGACATGGCATTGATCACGAACTGCGCCGGATTGTCGTCCCACAGGATGATATCCACGCGCTCGCCGGACAGTTCCGTTGACACAGTCTGTACGCGCGAGCCACGCATGCCGACGCAGGCGCCGACCGGATCGATGCGCGGATCATTGCTCTTCACCGCGATCTTCGCCCGCAGGCCCGGGTCGCGGGCGGCGCCAAGGATCTCGATCAGGCCCTGCCCGACCTCGGGCACTTCCAGCTTGAACAGCTCGAGCAGGAAATCCGGGGCCACGCGGCTGACGAACAGTTGCGGTCCACGCTGCTCCGAGCTGACCTCGCGCAGGTAGCCGCGCAGACGATCACCCGGCCGCACGGCCTCGCGCGGAATCATTTCCTCGCGCAGGATGATGGCCTCGGCATTGCTGCCCAGGTCCATGTAGACATTGCCGCGTTCGACACGCTTGACGATGCCGGTCACCAGTTCGCCCACGCGGTGCCTGTAGGCCTCAACCACCATGGCGCGTTCCGCCTCGCGCACCTTCTGCACGATCACCTGCTTGGCGGTCTGGGCGCCGATGCGGCCGAACTCGACATTGTCCATCGGTTCCTCAATCCAGGAACCGTGTTCCAGCGACGGGTCCATTTCCTTGGCGGCGGCCAGGGTGAACTGGCGCTCCGGCGCATCGAATACCAGCACGTCCTCGTCTGCCTCGGCATCAGCGGTCCCGGCCCCGGTCTCGGTCTCGGCCAGCGTCTCGTCGACGACCTGCCAGCGGCGGAAGGTCCGGTATTCCCCGGTCTTGCGGTCGATCTCGACGCGCGCGTCGAGATCGCCGGTCGCACGCTTGCGCGTTGCCGTCGCCAGCGCACTCTCGATGGCCTCGAAGATCACTTCCTTGTCGATACCCTTTTCATTGGATACCGTGTCCACGACCATCAGTATTTCTTTACTGTCCATTAACGACCTCCACGTGCCGCGTCAGTATTCGGGTACCAGACGCGCCTGTTCAATCTGTTCATAAGGCAGGCTGACCTGCTCTCCATCCTGTTCGATAACTACCGTGTCATCCTGCAAGCCCAGCAGACGTCCCTTGAACTTGCGCTGCCCCTCGAGCGGAAAACGCATGCGCACGCGCACATCATGTCCGGCAAAACGCTCGAAGTCCCGCGGCCGGAACAACAGCCGGTCGAGTCCGGGGGACGACACCTCCAGCGTGTAGTGCCCCGGTATCGGGTCCTCCACATCGAGCACACCGCTGACCTGGTAGCTGACGCGCTGGCAATCATCCGCGGAGATGCCATTCTCGCTGTCTATGTAGACACGCAGCAGGCCACCAGCCTTGCCACCGTGGTATTCCACGCCGACCAGCTCGTAACCCATCGACCGGATACCCGGTTCCAGCATTTCGTCGATATGTAACGGATCCTGCTTCATGCCGTTCTCCGGAAACAAAAAATGGGCCAAAGGCCCACTCCATGAACTCCGAAATTGTTCTTTCGGGAGTATAGCAAAATCCCATACTCCAGCCCAAACCTCACGCCGTGGAATCCGTTCCGGGCTACTCGAACCGTGTGACGGGTTCTGTCAACAAAATTGGTAGCGGGGGTAGGATTTGAACCTACGACCTTCGGGTTATGAGCCCGACGAGCTGCCAGACTGCTCCACCCCGCATCAACGGCGATGAAGTGTAGCGACAGACTTGCACGTTTTCAAGAGTCAGCGAGCAAAAACCCAATGGAAATCAGCAGAAATCCTCTAAGGCCGCGATTATCCGAACGGAATCGGCCATTGCGGCCCGCAGCCCCGGCAGGGTGCGGGCCGGTTCTTCCCCGGCTATTTGCGTGGCACGTAGGCGAGATTCTTGTGCCAGAACTCGACCACGTAGTTGATCCGCGGATGGATCTTTTCCCGGAACTGGTTGAGATCGCACAGGTGCACCCAGCGGCACTCGATGATGCCCTCTTCCACCTGCGGGCGGACATCGTCGTTATGTCCGTTGTAATGCATCATGTACCAGTGGGTTTTCTTGAGGTATTTCTGCATGCCGTGGCGTGTGGTATGCCAGGTGGGCACCAGCTTGCCCGTGATCACGAGCTTCTCCTCTTTCAGGCCGGTCTCCTCGTGCACCTCGCGCAGTGCAGCCTTTTCGTAGCCGTCCGCCTCGACACGCCCCTTGGGCAAATCCCACTTGCCGCGCTTGAAGATCATGAGGATACAGTTGTCTTCGCTGCACACCAGTCCGCCCGCCGATTCGATCAATGGCAAGCCGATTGTGTCCTGCAGGTTGTACTTTTCGACAGTTTCGCTTGGCATTGTCTATCCCGTCTGAGCGGTGCTTGCAGGGTTTCAGGGCAGGTGCATCTTACCAGCAATTTCCCGCCTGGCCGCCTTTTTTGTTGCCGGGGCGCTGGCGCTGGCTACACGCCGCAGCCCGCAATGGCAGGCCCGGCCAGATTTAAATATCCTTATTACTTACAATCAGTTAACTACCAATGCGCCAGGATGCCCGATGCAGTCTCCACGCGTCATGGATCGTCAGCTCAGTACGCTGTTGCAGAGGGCGAGCAGGCCACCCGGGAACAGCCCAAGACCGAGCACGGCGAGACCGTTTACGCTGACGACGATACGCAGGTCGGTGTTGACCGCCAGCGGTGCGTCGGATTCCGGCGTGTCGAAGTACATGAGCTTGACGAGGCGGATGTAGTAGAAGGCCCCGACGATGGAGAAGGCAACCGCGACCAGTGCCAGCCACAGCATGTCGACGTTGATCACGGCCTGCAGCACGGACAGCTTGGCGTAGAAACCCACCGTCGGCGGCACGCCGGCCATCGAGAACATCAGGATCAGCATCATCAGCGCGAACCACGGGCTGCGGTCGTTCAGGCCCTTGAAATCATCCAGGCTGTCGGCCTCGTAACCGGCCCGGCTCAGCAGGATGATAATGCCGAAGCTGCCGATCGCCATCAGCGCGTAGGTGATGGCGTAGAACATGGCGGCGGAATAGCCCTGCGCGGTCCCCGCCAGGATTCCCAGCAGCAGGAAGCCGACATGCGAGATGGTCGAATAGGCCAGCATGCGCTTCAGGTTGGTCTGCGCGATGGCGACCACGTTGCCGATGGCCAGCGAAAGCACGGACAGGATCGCCAGCATGCCCTGCCAGTCAACCACCAGCCCGCCCAGCGTCTCGGCCAGCAGGCGCATGGCCATGGCGAAGGCGGCGATCTTCGGTGCACTGCCGATGAACAGGGTCACCGCCGTCGGCGCACCGTGGTAGACGTCCGGCACCCACATGTGGAAAGGCACGGCGCCGAATTTGAAGGCAAGGCCAACCACGATAAAGCATAACCCGAACACCAGGATCATCCCCTTGTCCTGCGTGTCGCCGATCACCGTCGCGATGCGGGTGATATCCAGGCTGCCGGTCGCGCCGTAGATCATGGACATGCCGTACAGCAGCATGCCGGAGGCCAGCGCACCGAGCACAAAATACTTCATCGCCGCCTCGGAGGCCGGCGCGGAGTCACGGTCGAAGGCCACCATCGCGTACAGCGACAGCGACAGCAGTTCCAGCCCGAGATAGATCGTCAGCAGGCTGTGCGCCGACACCATCACCTGCATGCCCAGCACCGCGAACAGCCCCAGCACGTAGTACTCGCCGCGCAGGGCGCCCTGGGTGGTCAGGTAGCTGCGCGCATAGGCAAAGGCGCCGACCACCACCAGGAAGATGCTGGTCTTGAGCAGCGCCGCCATCGGGTCGTGAACGAACATGTCGCCCAGCGCCAGGGTGCGCCCGGTATCCAGCGTGCCGGCGCTGATCAGGGCGGCGGCCAGCAGGGTCAGCTGGGCCAGCACGTAGCTGAGCTGCGGCCGGCGCTGGCCGAAGAAGGCCTCCAGCACCAGGATGGCGCAGGCCATGCAGAGCACGAACACCTCGGGCAGGAACAGCGCGAATTCGTTCAGCGGAATAGTCATCGTTTTCACCTCAGGGCCGTATCGCCTGCAGCAGCGCCACCCCGGTTTCGGCGGGCGGCAGCTTGCTCACGGACAGGTGCAGCAACAGGTTGTCGACGCTGGCATGCATCACCTCGACCAGCGGCGCCGGCCACAGGCCGAACAGCAGCACGACCACCGCCAGGCTGCCTAGAATGAAAGTCTCGCGGCCATTGATGTCCTGTAGCTGGCGGACATCGTCATTGGCGACATCGCCGAACACCACGCGCTTGACCATCCACAGGGTGTAGGCGGCACCGAGGATCAGCGTCGTGGCGGCCAGGAAGCGCGAACCAGAAGTTCGCCTTGAAGCTGGCCAGGATCACCATGAACTCGCCGACGAAACCGGAGGTGCCGGGCAGGCCCGCGTTGGCCATGGCGAACAGCACCATGAAGGCGGCGAACACCGGCATGGTATTGACCACGCCGCCGTAGTCGCTGATCTCGCGGCTGTGCACGCGGTCATACAGCACGCCGACACACAGGAACAGCGCGCCGGAGATGAAGCCGTGCGAAATCATCTGCACCATGCCGCCTTCCATGCCGAGCGCGGCGCCCTCGACGGAGCCGGTGTTGTCCAGCAGTGTGAACACGAGGAAGATGCCGAGGGTCACGAACCCCATGTGCGCGATCGACGAGTAGGCAATCAGCTTCTTCATGTCGCTCTGCACCAGCGCGACGAAGCCGATGTAGACCACCGCGACCAGCGACATGAGGATGATCAGCCAGTCGAGCTCGTGGCTGGCATCCGGCGTGATCGGCAGGCTGAAGCGCAGGAATCCGTAGCCACCGATCTTCAGCATGATCGCGGCCAGGATCACCGAGCCGCCGGTCGGCGCCTCGACGTGCGCGTCCGGCAGCCAGGTGTGCACCGGCCACATCGGCACCTTCACGGCAAACGCCATCAGGAAGGCCAGGAAGATCAGCATCTGCTCGGTCATGCCCAGCGGCAGCAGGTGGAAATCGAGGATGCTGAAGCTGCCGGACTGCAGGTACATGTAGATCAGCGCGACCAGCATGAACACCGAACCGAGGAAGGTGTAGAGGAAGAACTTGATGGTGGCGTAGACGCGCCGCGGCCCGCCCCAGACGCCGATGATGAGGAACATCGGGATCAGCATCGCCTCCCAGAACACGTAGAACAGCATCGCATCCAGCGCCGCGAACACGCCGATCATCAGGCCTTCCATGATCAGGAAGGCGGCCATGTACTGCGCGGTCTTGTCCTTGATCACCTCCCAGCCGGCCAGCACCACCAGCACCGTCGTGAACGTGGTCAGGATGATCAGCGGCATGGAGATACCGTCGACGCCGAGGTGATAGTTGACATTGAAGGCGGCGATCCAGGGGATGATTTCCTGGAACTGCATCGCGGCCGTGCTGGTTTCGAAGCCGATATAGAGCGGAACGCTGAGGATGAAGGTCAGCACGGACACGACCAGGGCCATCTCGCGACAGGCCTTGTTGCCCAGCGCGTCCATCACCAGCAAGGCGGCGCCTCCGGCGATCGGCAACCAGATCAGCAGACTCAGTAGCGGGTAATCGATCATGCCGCTGCCCCCGTTGTGCGGAACACGAACCAGAACAGCATCAGCAGCAGGCCGATGATCATGCTGAAGGCATAGGTGTAGAGATGCCCGGTCTGGATACGGCGCACGACGCCGGCAGTCCAGCCCACCACGCGCGCACTGCCGTTGACGATCAGCCCGTCGATCAGCACCACGTCACCGACACGCCACAGCAACTGGCCGAGACCGCGGGCGCCGCCGGCGAACACGACCTCGTTGAAATCGTCCGCGTAGTACTTGTTGACCAGCAACTGGTAGATACCCTTGAAACGCTGCCGGACATCGTCAGCCAGCTGCGGGTTCTTCATGTAGATGTACCAGGCCACGGCGACGCCGGCGATGGCCAGGTAGATGGCCGGGCCGCCGAAGGCGTGCAGCACGAAGCTGGCCGGGCCGTGATAATGCTCCGCCATCGCGGCCAGCACGTCGTGGTTCGCGGCGACATGAATCACGCCGTTGAACCAGTCGCCGAATACCACCGGGTCGATCAGGTAGCCGGCCAGCACCGACGGAATCGCCAGCATGATCAGCGGCACGGTCACCACCCAGGGCGTTTCGTGCAGGTGTTCGCGGGTATGGTCATCCATGCGCGGCTCGCCGTGGAACACCAGGAAGTACAGGCGGAAGCTGTACAGCGCGGTGACGAATACGCCGGCCAGCACGGCCACGTACACGCACGCCCGCATACTGGCAGGTGCGAGTGATGCACGGCCTCGATAATGGTGTCCTTGGAGAAGAAGCCGGAGAAGAATGGCGTGCCGATCAGCGCCAGCGAGCCGACCAGGAACGTGATCCAGGTGATCGGCATGTACTTGCGCAGCCCGCCCATCTTGCGGATGTCCTGCTCGTGGTGCATGGCGATGATCACCGAGCCGGCGGCGAGGAACAGCAGCGCCTTGAAGAAGGCATGCGTCATCAGGTGGAAGATACCGGCCGCATAGGCCGAGACGCCCAGCGCCACGGTCATGTAACCGAGCTGCGACAGCGTCGAATAGGCCACCACGCGCTTGATGTCGTTCTGCACGATGCCGAGGAAACCCATGAACAGCGCGGTGATGGCGCCGATCACCAGCACGAAGACCAGCGCCGTCTCGGACAGCTCGAACAGCGGCGACATGCGCGCCACCATGAAGATGCCGGCGGTCACCATGGTGGCCGCGTGGATCAGCGCCGAGATCGGGGTCGGGCCTTCCATGGAATCCGGCAGCCAGACATGCAGCGGCACCTGCGCGGACTTGCCCATGGCGCCGATGAACAGCAGGATGCAGATCACCGTCATCAGCGACCAGTCGACGCCGGGGATGACCTGGTACATGGTGCCCTGCTCCGCGGGCGCGGCGGCGAACACCGTCGGCGTAGTCGAGGCTGTCGAAGGTCGCATCAGATAGCCGCGATGCCGAGCAGGAAACCGAAGTCGCCGACCCGGTTGACCAGGAAGGCCTTCAGGTTGGCGTAGATCGCGCGTCGGCCGCGTGTACCAGAAACCGATCAGCAGGTAGGACACCAGGCCGACCGCCTCCCAGCCGAAGAACAGCTGCAGGAAGTTGTTGGACATCACCAGCATCAGCATGGAGAAGGTAAACAGCGCGATGTAGCTGAAGAAGCGCTGGTAACCCGGGTCGTCCTGCATGTAGCCGATGGTGTAGATATGCACCATCAGCGAGACGAAGGTGACCACGGTCATCATCAGCGCCGTCAGCTGGTCGATCAGGAAGCCGATCTCGAAACGCACACCCTCCGTCACCATCCAGGTGTAGACCGTGCCGTTGCAGGGCTCGGCGCCGCCGAAGGCGAACTGCCTGAGCACCACCAGCGACAGCACGAAGGACGTCGCCACGCCGAGAATGGTGACCGTAGTGCGCCCCGGCACGGCCGATCGAGCGGCCGAACAGGCCGGCGAATGATGGCACCCAGCAGCGGCGCCAGCGGGATGGCAAGGTAGATCATTTTGCTGACACCGTTCATGCCGTTACCCCTTCAGTGTATCCAGGTCCTCGACGTTGATGGTCCGGCGGTTGCGGAACAGCACGACCAGGATCGCCAGGCCGATGGCGGCCTCGGCGGCCGCCACGGTCAGGATGAAGAACACGAAGACCTGCCCCGCCGTGTCACCGAGAAAATGCGAAAACGCGATGAAGTTCATGTTCACCGCCAGCAGCATCAGCTCGATGGACATCAGCAGGATGATGACGTTCTTGCGGTTCAGGAAGATGCCCGCGACGCTCAGCGCGAACAGGATCGCCGCCAGTATCAGGTAGTCGGATAACGCAATCATTTCATGACGCCCTGGCCATTGCTGGCATATTTTTCTCGCGCAAAGTTGCAAACACGCCAAGGGTCACTGCGCACGGAAACAAGGCCTTTGCTGAAAACCGTCAGGTCCGTCTTGTCGAAATTGCCTGCCATAATTGTATCCATAATCTGGTTATTTCTTTGCGCCTTGGCGTCTTTGCGCGATTTACTTTTCCTCTATTGGCTTTACTGCTTTTCCTCGGTCTTCATGCTGACCAGCCGCACGCGGTCGGCGCGCTTCACACTGACCTGCTGCGACGGGTCCTGGTACTTCGTTTCCGGGCGTTTGCGCATGGTCAGGGCAATGGCGGCGATAATCGCCACCAGCAGGATCACCGCGGCGATCTCGAACGGGTACACGTAATCGGTATACAGCACGCTGCCGAGTTCACGGATGTTGCTGTAGCCCTCCCCGTGGCGTGCAGGAATGGCCACCACGTCGCTGCCGAAATGCTTCGCGCCGACCACCATGAACATCTCGGCGAAAATCAGCAGCGCCACCGTCGCGCCGAGCGGCAGGTAGCGCACGAATCCCTCGCGCAATCGGCGAGGTGTTGATATCGAGCATCATCACCACGAACAGGAACAGCACCATGACCGCGCCGACATAGACCAGCACCAGCGCGATGGCGAGGAACTCGGCCTCCAGCAGCAGCCACAGGCCGGCGCAGGTGAAAAACGCCAGCACCAGGTACAGCGCCGCATGCACCGGGTTGCGCACGGTGATCACACGCCCGGCGGCGAACACCAGGATGGCGGCGAAGATATAGAAGATGATGCGTTCGTAATCCATCAGCGGTACCTCGCATCCTGTTTCCGGTCGGCGGCAATCTGCGCCTCGTACTTGTCGCCGATGGCCAGCAGCATTTCCTTGGTCATGATGTTCTCGCCGCGGTTCTCGAAGTGATATTCGAATATCGCGCGTCTCGACAATGGAATCGACCGGGCAGGACTCCTCGCAAAAACCGCAGTAGATGCACTTGAACAGGTCGATGTCGTAGCGCGTGGTGCGGCGCGTGCCGTCGGCGCGCTGCCTCCGCCTCGATGGTGATCGCCAGCGCCGGGCATACCGCCTCGCACAGCTTGCAGGCGATGCAGCGCTCCTCGCCGTTCGGATAGCGGCGCAGCGCATGCAGGCCGCGGAAGCGGTGCGACTGCGGGGTCTTCTCCTCCGGGTACTGCACCGTGATCTTGCGCGCGAACAGGTAGCGCCCGGTCAGGCGCATGCCCTGGATCAGTTCCCAGAGGAAAAGACTTTTCAGAAAGCTGGTAAACCCGTCCATTGCTGCGCGCCTCCCTCAGTCGAACCACGGGGCGATGTTCAGCACCACCGCGGCGCCTTCCACCACCATCCAGACGATGGTGATCGGAATGAACACCTTCCAGCCCAGGCGCATGATCTGGTCGTAGCGGTAGCGCGGAAAGGTGGCGCGGAACCACAGGAAGAACAGCAGGAACAGCGAGGTCTTCGCGCAACAGCCAGTAGAATGCCCGGCAGCCCAGGCCGGATACCGGTCGTCCAGACCGTCGGCATGACCCTGGAACGGCGACAGCCAGCCGCCGAGGAACATCAGTGCGGTCAGCGCCGCGATCAGGATCATGTTGGCGTACTCGGCGAGGAAGAACACCGCGAAGGCCATGCCGGAATACTCGACGTGGAAACCGGCGACGATTTCCGACTCGCCCTCGGCGACGTCGAACGGCGCGCGGTTGGTCTCCGCCACGCCGGAGATGAAGTACACCAGGAACAGCGGCAGCAGCGGCAACCAGAACCAGTGCAGCACGCTGCCCTGCTGCGCCTGCACGATTTCACCCAGGTTCAGGCTGCCGCCGGCCATCAGCACGCCGACCAGCGCGAAGCCCATGGCGATTTCGTAGGACGACGATCTGCGCCGCCGAGCGCATGGCGCCGAGGAAGGCGTATTTCGAGTTCGACGCCCAGCCGGCGATGATGACGCCGTAGACGCCGACCGAGGTCAGCGCCAGGATATACAGCAGGCCGGCATCGATGTTGGCCAGCACCAGCGTCATCGGTGAACGGCATCACCGCCCAGGCGGCCAGCGCCGGCGCGATGGACAGCATCGGCGCGACGATGAACAGGAAACGGTTGGCGTTGGTCGGGACGATGATTTCCTTGATCAGCAGCTTGAGGGCGTCGGCAATCGGCTGCAGCCAGCCGCGCGGTCCGACCCGGTTCGGCCCGATGCGCACCTGCATGTAGCCGATGATCTTGCGCTCGGCGAAGGTCAGGTAGGCCACGCCCAGCATCAGCGGCACCAGGATCAGCACGATTTTCACCAGCGAATACAGTACCGCACTGCCCTTGATGAAATCCCAGTAATGCACACCGAGCATGACGGCGGCCGCACCCGCAACTGCCAGCACCAGCAGCGTGACGACCCAGTGTCCCGTGTAGGATTTTTTCAGTGTGGTCTCGTTCATGGCCGCGTGCTCACACCCGTTCGATAGTGACCGGCCCGAAGGCCGCACCCAGCGAGGCCGCGGCCACGGTACCGGCCTGGATCCAGAGGCAACCGTCGGCCACGCGCTCATCGATGCAGACATCCATCACCTTGCTGGCGTCACCCTGCGTGACGGTCACGGTGAAGCCATCGCGCACACCGGCAAGTTCCGCCTGGCGTGAGTTGAGGTGTACCAGGGCGGCCGATCCGGCATCCGGCGTCATCTGCAATGCCGCGGCACGCCGCACCAGTGCATCGGCCGAGTTGATCGCCACGTCGCCGATACGCTCCAGGCCGTCGCCGGTCTGCCCGGTCGCGACCGGGCCCGGCGGCTGCGTATTGTCCAGGTTGAGGGTGCCGGCCTGTCCCAGCAGCGTATCGCGGACCTCCTCGCTGCTGTTCTGCCCGAAGCCATCCAGCCCGAACTGGTTACCGAGCACGCGCAGCACCTTCCAGCCGGGGCGACTGTCGCCCACCGGGCTGGCCACGCCGCTGAAACTCTGCCAGCGGCCCTCGGCATTGATGAAGGTGCCGGAGGTCTCGGTGAAGGGACCGATCGGCAGCAGTACGTCGGCAACTTCCTGCATGGCCTCGCTGGCCCACGGGCTGATGGAGACCACGAAACCAGCCGCATTCATGGCCTCTAAGGCCTGCGCCGGATCGTTGCAGTCATGCGCCGGCTCGACGTTGAACAGCAGGTAGGCCTGGCGCGGATTCGCCAGCATCGACTGCGCATCGAGGCCCGGCGTCTTGACGCGGCTGCCGGCGGGTCCGCGGTGCGGCAGCGCGCCGGCCAGCCAGGCGCCGGTGCTGTTGGCAGCCTCCGGCAGGATGCCCAGCACGGCATCGCTGTGTTGCGCGATCACGCCGGCCAGCGCCTTGAGCAATGCATACTGCGGGTGTGCGCCGGCGACCGCGCCCAGCAGCACGGTGGCATGGGCGGCACCGCGCAGCGCGGCGGCCATGGCGCGCTGCGTGTCGTCCGGGCTGGCGGCGGTGATGGCGGCCCTGACGTCTGCGGCAGCATCCCGGCCGGCATCCGGATAGCAGGCCGCGATCCCGGCCAGCGTGGCGACCAGTCGCGACGGCGCTGTTATGGCCTTCGCATGCACGGGGAACAGGAATTCGTAATCGACCGGGTTGACGAACATGACCTCTGCGCCATTCAGCGCGGCCTTGCGCAGGCGGTGACCGGCCAGCGGCAGGTCCTTGCGGATATTCGAGCCGATCACCAGCGCGGCCGACACGCTTTCCAGTCCGGCCAGCGACTGTCCCAGCGTCGGGCACAGCGGCGCCTGCTCCTGGTCGCAGAAGTCCGCCTGGCGCAGGCGGTGATCGATATTGTTGACGCCGATGCCGCGCGCGACGGCCTGCAGCAGTGACAGTTCCTCCAGCGTTGCGGTCGCTGAGGCCAGCACGCCGACCTGCTCCGCGCCGCTGCTGTTGATCACGCCGCGCACGCCGTCGACGACGGCCTGCAGTGCGCTTTCCCAGTCGGTGCGCTGCCAGTTGCCGTCGACCCTGATCATCGGCTCGCTCACGCGGTCCGCGCTGTACAGGCCCTCGTAGCTGAAGCGGTCGCGGTCGGACAGCCACACCTCGTTGACCGCCTCGTTTTCGCGCGGCACCACGCGCATCACCTGGCCACGCCGGGTGTGCACGAAAATATTCGAGCCGATGGCATCGTGCGGTGCGATGGTGGCGTGCTGCTGCAATTCCCAGGCGCGCGCCTTGAAGCGGAACGGGCGCGAGGTGAGCGCACCGACCGGGCAGACATCGATCACGTTGCCGGACAGCTCGGACTCCAGCGAGGTCTCGATATAGGTGCCGATTTCCATGTTCTCGCCGCGCCCGGTCGCGCCGAGTTCCATCTTGCCGGCCACCTCGCGCAGCATGCGGATACAGCGCGTGCAGTGGATGCAGCGCGTCATGTCGGTGGCGATCAGCGGGCCGATATACTTGTCCTGGACCACGCGCTTCTTTTCGGCGAAGCGCGAGATATCACGGCCGTAGCCCAGCGCCAGGTCCTGCAATTCGCATTCGCCGCCCTGGTCGCAGATCGGACAGTCCAGCGGGTGATTGATGAGCAGGAATTCCATCACCGCCTTCTGCGCGCCGGTCGCGATGTCCGAGCGGGTGAAGACCTTCATGCCCTCGGTAACCGGGGTGGCGCAGGCCGGCAGCGGTTTCGGCACCTTCTCGACCTCGACCATGCACATGCGGCAGTTGGCCGCGATCGACAGCTTCTTGTGATAGCAGAAACGCGGTATCGGGATGCCGGCGGCGTCGGCCACCTCGATGATCATGGCGCCCTTGCGTGCCTTGAACGGCTTGCCATCGATCTCGATACTGACGAGATCCTCTGCCGGGATTTCGGCTTGCGCGCTCATGCCGCCTCCCCTGCCGGTGCCCTGGCGCCCGCCAGGCAGCGCTTGTGGGTGATGTGGTATTCGAATTCGTCGCGGAAGTGGCGCAGAAAACCCTGCACCGGCCAGGCGGCCGCCTCACCGAAGGCACAGATCGTCTTGCCGGCGATCTGGTCGGCCGCGCTCAGCAGCAGGTCCAGATCCTCGGGACGGCCCTGGCCTTCCTCGATGCGCTTGATGATGCGGTGCATCCAGCCCGTGCCCTCGCGGCACGGCGTGCACTGCCCGCAGGACTCCGCATAGTAGAAGCGCGAAATGCGCATCGCGGCCTTCACCATGCAGGTGGTTTCGTCCATGACGATGACCGCGCCGGAACCCAGCGCGGAACCCGCCTTGGCCAGCGCAGTCGTAGTCCATGTCGCATTCCATGATGATGTCGGCGGGCAGCACCGGCATGGAGGAACCGCCCGGGATGACGGCCTTGAGCCGGTGACCGTCACGCACACCGCCGGCCATCTCGAGCAGCTCGCGGAATGGCGATGCCCATCGGAACCTCGAAATTGCCCGGCTTGTTGACGTGGCCGGACACGGAGAAGATCTTCACGCCGCCGTTGTTCGGCTTGCCGAGGTTCATGAACCACTCGCCGCCGTTGCGCATGATCGCCGGCACCGAGGCCAGCGTCTCGGTATTGTTGATGGTGGTCGGCTTGCCGTACAGGCCGAAGTTGGCCGGGAACGGCGGCTTGAAACGCGGCTGGCCCTTCTTGCCCTCCAGCGACTCCAGCAGCGCGGTCTCCTCGCCGCAGATATAGGCGCCCGCACCGAGGTGACTGTAGCAATCGAAATCCACGCCCGAACCGAGAATATCACGGCCCAGCAGGCCGGCTTCGTAGGCCTCCGGCGAGTGCCTGCTCGAAGCGCTCGAAGGGTTCGTGGTGGAATTCGCCGCGCATGTAGTTGTAGCCGACCGTCGCGCCCATGGCGTAGCCGGCGATGGCCATGCCCTCGACCAGCGCATGCGGATTGAAGCGCAGGATATCGCGGTCCTTGCAGGTGCCCGGCTCGGACTCGTCCGAGTTGCACACCACGTATTTCTGCACCGGGGCGTTGCGCGGCATGAAGCTCCACTTCAGGCCGGTCGGGAAACCCGCGCCGCCACGGCCGCGCAGGCCGGAGGCCTTGACCGTCTCGATGACCTCTTCCGGCGGGGATCTTTTCAGCCAGGATCTTCTTCCAGGCCTGGTAGCCGCCGACCTTGAGATAATTCTCCAGCGTCCATGGCTGGTCGAATTGCAGGGTGTCAAAACAGACCTGTACGCTCATCTGCTACTCCAGTCCGTCCAGGATGGCGTCGACCTTTTCCGGTGTCAGCCGTTCGTGGTAATGACCGTTCACCGTCATCATCGGGCCGCCGGAGCAGGCCGCCAGGCATTCCTCTTCCAGCTTCAGCGTGATGCGCCCGTCCGGCGTGGTCTCGCCCAGCCCGATACCGAGCTTTTTCTCGACGTGCTCGACCAGGCTTTCCGCCCCGCACAGCATGCAGGAGATATTGGTGCAGAGTGCCACCATGTTGCGGCCGACCGGCTCCAGCTCGATCATCGAATAGAAGGTACCGACCTCGTAGACCTGCACCGGCAGCAAGCCGAGGTAGTCGGCCACGGCGTCCATCAGGTCGCGCGTGACCCAGCCGCCATTCTGTTCCTGGGCGGCCTGCAACGCGCACAGCACGGCAGACTGTCGCTGCTCCGCCGGATACTTCTCCAGCCATGCGTCGATCGTCGCACGTGTCTCGCTGTTCAGCAGGTCGGATTTGCGGGCCGGTGTCGTCATCAGCGGTCGATCTCCCCGAACACGATATCCTGCGTGCCGATGACGGCGACCACGTCGGCCAGCATGTGGCCGCGCGTCATTTCGTCCATGGCCGACAGGTGCGCGAAACCCGGCGCGCGCACCTTCAAGCGGTAGGGCTTGTTGGCGCCGTCGGACACCAGGTACACACCGAACTCGCCCTTGGGGTGCTCGACAGCGGCATAGGCCTCGCCTGCCGGCACGCAGAAGCCCTCGGTGAACAGTTTGAAATGGTGAATCAGGGCTTCCATGTCGGCCTTCATTTCCTCGCGGCGCGGCGGCGCGAGCTTGTGCGTCATCCAGCATGACCGGGCCGGGATTTTTGCGCAGCCAGTCGATGCACTGCCTGATGATGCGGTTGGACTGGCGCATCTCCTCGATGCGCACCAGGTAGCGATCATAGCAGTCGCCGGTCACGCCGACCGGGATATCGAAGTCGCATGCGGTCATAGACTTCGTAGGGCTGCTTCTTGCGCAGGTCCCATTCGATGCCGGAACCGCGCAGCATCGGGCCGGTGAAACCGAGCTGCAGGGCGCGCTCCGGGACTGACCACGCCGATGCCGACCGTGCGCTGTTTCCAGATGCGGTTGTCGGTGAGCAGGGTTTCGTATTCGTCCACGCAGCCCGGAAAGCGCTTCGTGAAGGCCTCGATGAAATCCAGCAGCGAGCCCTGGCGGTCGGTCGTTCTTTCTGTCGACCTCGCGCTGGCTGTGCCACTTGGATGCCTGGTACTGCGGCATCATGTCCGGCAGGTCGCGGTAGACACCACCCGGGCGGTAATAGGTCGCGTGCATGCGCGTGCCGGATACCGCCTCGTAGCAGTCCATCAGGTCCTCGCGCTCGCGGAAGGCATACAGGAACACCGTCATGGCGCCGATATCCAGGCCGTGCGCGCCCAGCCACAGCAGGTGATTCAGGATGCGGGTGATTTCGTCGAACATCACGCGGATGTACTGCGCCCGCAACGGCGGCTGCGACGCCGAGCAGCTTTTCCATCGCCAGCACGTAGCCGTGCTCGTTGCACATCATGGACACGTAGTCGAGCCGGTCCATGTAGCCGATGCTCTGGTTGAACGGCTTGCTCTCGGCCAGTTTCTCGGTGCCGCGGTGCAGCAGCCCGATGTGCGGATCGGCGCGCTCGATCACCTCGCCGTCCATTTCCAGCACCAGCCGCAGCACGCCGTGCGCGGCGGGATGCTGCGGGCCGAAGTTCAGGGTGTAGTTGCGGATCTCCGGCATACGCTACTCCGTCGCCCCGGCTTCCGCCGCCGATTCCGGTTCGTCGGCGACCTGCATGAGATCGACCGACTCGACGCTTTCGGCACGGATCACCTTCGGCACCAGGACACGCGGCTCGATGCTCACCGGCTGGTAGACCACGCGCTTCTTCTCGGCGTCGTAGATGACCTCGACGTTGCCGGACAGCGGGAAATCCTTGCGGAACGGGTGACCGATGAAACCGTAGTCCGTCAGCAGCCGGCGCAGGTCCGGGTGACCCTCGAACAGGATGCCGTACAGGTCGAAGGCCTCGCGCTCGTACCAGTTGGCGCTGTTCCAGATGTCGATAACCGAGGGTACCACCGGCAGGTCATCGCTCGGTGCGAACACCTTGAGGCGCAGGCGCCGGTTATTGCGCAGCGACAGCAGGTGGTAAACCGCGGCGAAACGGCGTGCAGTGCCCGGCTTCTCCAGCACCAGGTCCTCGGTGACGGCAGTCAGCCGGCCCGCGGTCCCCGGCTCGACGCCACGGCTGAAGCCGGACGCCGTAGTCTCTTCGGTAGCCCACTCGTCGCGTCCGTAGTTGAGATAGTCGACACCGCACAGGTCGATCAGTGTCTCGAAGGCAAAGGCCGGTTCGTCGCGCAACGCCGTCGCGACCTCGTGCAGGGCGTCACCGGCCAGCTCCAGGGTCACCTCACCGACGGCATCGATCACGGCGTCCAGCCGGTCACCGAAGCGGTCCTGTAACTGCTCTGCGAGCTGTCGGGAGAGATCTGACACGCAATGCTTCCTTCAGCCCCTAGCGGGCGATGGTGTTGGTTCGCTTTATCTTGTTTTGCAGCTGTATGATTCCATACAGCAGCGCCTCGGCGGTGGGCGGACAGCCCGGCACGTAGATGTCGACCGGCACGATGCGGTCGCAGCCGCGTACCACGGAATAGGAATAGTGGTAGTACCCGCCGCCGTTGGCACAGGAACCCATCGAGATCACCCAGCGCGGCTCGGCCATCTGGTCGTAGACCTTGCGCAGCGCCGGTGCCATCTTGTTACACAGCGTGCCGGCCACGATCATCACGTCGGACTGGCGCGGGCTGCCGCGGAACACGATGCCGAAACGATCCAGGTCATAGCGCGAGGCACCCGCCTGCATCATTTCCACCGCACAGCAGGCCAGGCCGAAGGTCATCGGCCACATCGAGCCGGTGCGCGCCCAGTTGATCAGGCTGTCGGCCGTGGTGGTGACGAAACCTTCCTTGAGCAGGCCCTCGACGCTCACGTCAATGCTCTCGCGTCTGGACAGCAGGCCGGGATTCGGCACGCCAGCGTCGCTCGCGGACGTGCGCATCCCCACTGCGTGGGGCCCCTGCCTACTGCTCGCGCCCGCGCCTCAGGCATTGAGTCGATATCGGATAATTCCGGGATTCGGCACGCCAGCGTCGCTCGCGGACGTGCGCATCCCCACTGCGTGGGGCCCCTGCCTACTGCTCGCGCCCGCGCCTCAGGCATTGAGTCGATATCGGATAATTCCGGGATTCGGCACGCCAGCGTCGCTCGCGGACGTGCGCATCCCCACTGCGTGGGGCCCCTGCTTACTGCTCGCGCCCGCGCCTCAGGCATTGAGTCGATATCGGATAATTCCGGGATTCGGCACGCCAGCGTCGCTCGCGGACGTGCGCATCCCCACTGCGTGGGGCCCCTGCTTACTGCTCGCGCCCGCGCCTCAGGCATTGAGTCGATATCGGATAATTCCGGGATTCGGCACGCCAGCGTCGCTCGCGGACGTGCGCATCCCCACTGCGTGGGGCCCCTGCTTACTGCTCGCGCCGCTACTCCCATTCCAGCGCACCTTTTTTCCATTCGTAGATGAAACCGATCACCAGGATTGCCAGGAACACCAGCATGGCCAGGAAACCGAACATACCAATGGAGTCCAGCACCACTGCCCAGGGAAACAGAAAGGCGATTTCGAGATCGAACAGGATAAACAGGATGGCGACCAGGTAGTAGCGCACGTCAAAGCGCATGCGCGTGTCCTCGAAGGCCTCAAAGCCGCATTCGAAGGGCGAATTTTTCTCGCTGTCGGGCTTGTTCGGAGCCAGCAGAAAACCCAGTACGACCGGACCCACGCCCACGCCGATGCCGATGGCGATGAAGATCAGGATCGGAAGGTAGTTTTCCAGCATCGTTCCCCTCGTGTCCGGCCAGGACCATTTTGCGCAGGCATCCACCTGGTATTGTAGTGTCGGATGCGGCTAAAAAGATTGTGCAGTCTAGGCCAGCGTGCCACCACTGTCAAGTTGGGATATGCCTGTTTTTTTCTTATATTTCAACAGATTAATTGGGTTATCGGGGTATAGAAAATCAGCATGCAGGCCACCTTGCCGCGCACGAAAAAATGGCCAGCACCTGCTGTTTGATTTGGTACCGATGGCCGGACTCGAACCGGCACGGCTTGCGCCACTACCCCCTCAAGATAGCGTGTCTACCAATTCCACCACATCGGCGTGGGTATGTTGTACAGGAAATGCAGCAGCGGATTATTGAGGCAAGTCGTCCGCCACCGGGCCGCCCGGCTCCAGGGTGGCCGGCGCACCCGGCACGTCGCCGGCTGGCTGCGTCAGTGGCTCGGTAACCAAAGCTGGCAGATCGTCCGCCGCCGGCTGCGCCTGTTCCAGCTTGTCGGCGATTGCGGCCGTTTCCGCGGATTCCCGGGTCTGCTGCACCTGCTCCTCGATCTTGTCCGCGATGCCGAGGCTGGCCGAGCCGCTGTGGCGCACCAGCGGAGAGGCAATCAGCAGGCAGTTGAGAAAAAATACCGCCGCCAGGATGCCCGTGGCGCGGGTCAGGAAAGAACCCGACCCGCGCGATCCGAACACGGTACCGGAGGCGCCGGCGCCGAATCCGGCGCCCATATCGGCACCCTTGCCCTGCTGCAGCATGACCAGCGTGATAATGCCGACCGAAACCAGGATCTGTATTGCCAGTAGTATGGAAAACATGGGCTTCCCGTTAGTTGATTAAGAGCAATGAATCAGGCGTTGGCGGCCTTGCCAATGGCAAGGAAATCGGCCGGCTTGAGCGACGCGCCACCGATCAGGCCACCGTCGATATCCGGCATGGCCAGCAGCTCTTGCGCGTTGCCGGCGTTCATGCTGCCTCCATAGAGGATGCGCACCTTGCCGGCGACCGCGCTGTCGAGACCGGCCAGCTTGCCACGGATGAAGGCGTGCACTTCCTGGGCCTGTGCCGGGGAAGCGGTCTTGCCGGTGCCGATCGCCCAGACGGGTTCGTAGGCAATCACGGCAGCACCGAGGGCCGCGACGCCCTCGAGGTCGATCACGGCATCGAGCTGGCGTTCGACGACCTGCTCGGTTATACCCTGCTCGCGTTCCTCGAGCAGTTCGCCCACGCACAGGATCGGTACCAGCCCGGCCTTGCGCGCGGCGGCGAACTTGGCGGCGGTGAAGCCGTCACTCTCGCCATACAGGCTGCGCCGCTCCGAATGACCGACAATCGCGTACTTGCAGCCGAAGTCGATCAGCATGCTGGCAGCCACCTCGCCGGTAAAGGCGCCGGCTTCCTGGTCACTGACATCCTGCGCACCGAAGCTGATGGCAGTGCCGGCCAGCAGTGCAGCGACCTGGGGGATATAGACAAACGGCGGGCAGACAGCCATTTCCGCCGTCTTGACAGCGCCGATGCCGGCCATGATGCCTTTGATCAGCGCCTTGGCACTGTCAGAGGAACCATTCATTTTCCAGTTACCGGCCACCAGTGGCTGACGCATATCGAATTCCTTGTATCGGAGAGCCGGGTAGCTTAGCCAGCCGGCACGGAAAAATCAATTTCGGCCGTCTCGACAATGGCGCCGGGCCCCATTCCAGCGCTCGGGCGCATACCGCAATCCGGCACGGTTGATCACGGCCCGGAGCTGGTCCATCATCGTGCCGTTCGGTTGCCTGGTGTTGTCATCTGGCAGGCAACCGCGTCGAACCGGTCGCACATTGCGCCCAAACAGACAACATGGGTATACACAAACCGGGGGTCGGGTATTAATCGCTGTCGACTGGCATTGGTAATGATCGCGCGCAACGAGGCGACCGGTATTGCACGCTGCCTGGCCAGTACGGCGCCGCACGTCGATGCCATGCTGGTACTCGACACCGGCTCTAGCGACGCGACGGTCGCGCTCGCGGAGGCCGCCGGCGCGGAGATCCATCACTTCAGCTGGTGTGATGATTTCGCCGCGGCACGCAATGCGGCACTGGACCTGTCTCGCGCAGACTGGAACCTGATCCTGGACGCCGACGAATGGATTGCCGGTGGCAGCGAACACCTGGCCGAACACACCCTGGGCGGCGAACGCTTTGTCGGACAAGTGCCGGTTACCAGCGAATTCGATCTGCAGGGCGGTGTGCAAACCGCCACCTCGTGGATGCCGCGCATCCTGCCCGCCGGCGTCCGTTACACCGGCCGCATTCACGAACAGCCGCAATCGGACCTGAGGCGCGCACGCGTGCCGCTCGCCGTCACCCACGCAGGCTACCGGCAGGCCGAGCTGACGCGCAAAAAAGGCCGCAACCGCGACCTGCTGCAACGCGCGCTGGCGGAAACACCCGCTGATGCCTACCTGCTCTACCAGCTGGGCAAGGACCATGAAATCTACCAGGAGTATCCTCAGGCCGCGCGCTGTTACGCCCGCGCGCTCGAACAGGCACGCCCCGCCGACAGCTTCCGCCACGACCTGGTGTTGCGCACGTTGTATTCGCTCAAACAGTCGCGCCGCTTCGAGGAGGCCTTTCAGTTTGCCGAGACCGAGATGCCCAACTGGCAGCAATCACCGGATTTCTATTTCGCGCTGGGCGATCTGCTGCTGGACTGGGCCATGGAAAACCCCGAACAGGCCGTGCAGCAACTGTTACCCATGGCTGAATCATGCTGGATGCGCAGTGTCGAGATCGGCGAGCGACCCGACCTGGAAGGCTCGGTACACGGGCGCGGCAGCTTTCTCGCGGCGCACAACCTGGCGGTACTCCACGACGGGCTGGGCAACCGGGAACAGGCGCAACACTATCGCGACCTGGCCGTGCAATTACGTGCCGGCGCGGGCGGCACCACACCAGCGTAATATCAACGTATGCCGCACCCCGGGAAGCACGGCAAACGAACCCGGAGGGAGGCCTTCAACCGAACGCTGGCGGCCTACACAGCAGCGGCAACGATCGAGGCGAGCTGACCGGCTTCCTGTAGCACCTGGTTTTCGTCCTCGCCTTCCACCATCACGCGCACCACCGGCTCGGTACCGGACGGGCGCAGCAGGACCCGGCCACGGCCGGCCAGGCGTTTCTCGGCGGAGCTGACCGCTTCCCTGACGGCCGGTGCCTGGTCCAGGTCGACCGTCTCCCGCACCGGCACATTGATCATGTGCATCGGGTATTTGCGCATATCGGATTTCAGTTCGTGCAGCGAACGCTCCGCGCGCTTCATGGCGGCCAGCACCTGCAGCGCGGATACAATGCCATCGCCCGTGCTGGTGCGGTCGAGACAGATGATGTGACCGGATGATTCACCGCCGAGCAGCCACCCGTTCTGCTGCATCAACTCCAGAACATAGCGGTCGCCGACCCGGGCACGCGCAAAGGGAATGTTGCGTGCCTGCAGGGCGTGTTCCAGTCCCAGATTGGTCATCTGGGTGCCGACCACGCCACCATTCAACGCGCCTTCACGCTCGCGCGAAACAGCGATGATGAACAGCAGTTCGTCACCGTCCACGATTTCACCCTTGTGATCGACCATGATGACCCGGTCGCCGTCTCCGTCCAGCGCGATGCCAAGATCGGCGCCGTGTTCCAGCACCATCTTCTGCAGCACTTCCGGCCGCGTCGAACCGCAGTCGCGGTTGATATTCAGGCCGTCAGGTGAAATGCCGGTCGCGATGACCTGCGCGCCCAGCTCGCGAAATACGCTCGGCGCGACCTGGTAGGTGGCACCGTGCGCACAATCGACCACGACCCGCATACCCTCCATGCCCATACTCATGGGGATGGTGCTCTTGCAGAACTCGATATAGCGGCCCTCGGCGTCCTTGACGCGTACCGCCTTGCCCAGCTTGTCGGAACTGACTGTGACCAGCGGTTTGTCCAGCTCCGCCTCGATGGCCAGTTCGATGTCGTCTGCAAGCTTGGTGCCTTGCGCGGAAAAGAACTTGATACCGTTGTCGGCGTAACCGTTGTGCGAGGCGCTGATGACGATACCGGCGCAGGCGTGCAGTGTGCGCGTCAGGTAGGCGATGCCGGGCGTCGGCATGGGTCCCAGCAAACCGATATCGACACCGGCCGCGGACAGCCCCGCCTCGAGCGCGGACTCGAACATGTAGCCGGAGATGCGGGTGTCCTTGCCGATGATGACACTGGCACCGCCCGCCGAACCCAGTACGCGACCGGTCGCCCAGCCCAGCTTGAGCATGAATTCCGCCGTGACCGGGTGTTCCCCGACCCGGCCGCGTATACCATCGGTTCCGAAATATTTTCTGGACATGTGTGTGTCGTCTCCAGTAAGCGTCGTGGCGATTATAGCCCCTGTTCCAGGCCGGCATCCCGTACTGCCCGGCACATTTCGATGGCTTCGCGGGTGGCGGCAACATCATGGGTCCTGACGATAGCGGCGCCCTGCCAGACAGCAAGCACGGCAAGCGCCAACCCGGGATACAACCGTTTATCGACCGGCAGGCCAAGGACATTACCGATCAGTGACTTGCGCGAAAAACCGACCAGTACCGGGTAACCCCTGGCAACCAGGACGTCGAGCCGTCGCAGCAATTGCAGGTTATGCCGGGTGGTCTTGCCGAAACCGAAGCCCGGGTCGAGCAGGATGCGTTCGCGCGCGATGCCGGCCGCCTGGCAGGCCTCGGCGCGTCCCACCAGGAAACCGGCCACCTCCTCGACCACATCGCGGTATTCCGGCTGTTCCTGCATGGACTGCGGCGTGCCCTGCATGTGCATGAGACAGACCGGCACCCCGAGGGCGGCGGCCGTGGCCAGCATGCCCGGCGCCTGCAGGGCATTGACGTCATTGATCAGTCCGGCGCCGGCCTGTACTGCCGCCTGCATGACGGCCGGCTTGCGGGTATCGATCGAGACAGGTACGGCCAGCGTTGCGTGCAGCGCCTCGATGACCGGGATGACGCGCTGCAGCTCGACATCCTCCGGTACCGCTTCCGCCCCGGGACGGGTGGATTCACCACCCACGTCGATAATCGCCGCTCCGGCCTCGACCATTCCCTGCGCGTGCTCAACCGCCCGGTCGGGCGCAAGGAACTCACCCCCGTCCGAGAAGGAATCGGGGGTGACATTGAGGATACCCATAACGCAGGGAATCGACAGATCCAGCGATGTACCTGCGCAGTCGAGAATCAAGGGGTTTGCTGCTTAAGTGACAGGTAGACTGGCAAGCAGCGAGCAGCGCCGTATTACACAGACATTCGATCCGTTGCCTGTTACCGGCGGCCAGTCACTCGCTGTGTGCAACGCGATTGTCAGTGCTGGCCGGCTGGCCCGCCGATCTTGCCGTCCGATGGCTCGTCGGTGCTGGCCGCGCCGCCGGATGGCGGTGTGGGTGACTCGGAGTCGATCCAGTCGCGCGGCGGCCGCGGCGGCTTGCCGGTCATGATGTCGTTGATCTGGTCGCTGTCGATGGTTTCGTATTTCATCAGCGCATCGGCCATCAGGTGCAGCTTGTCGAGATTGTCCTTGAGGATCTTCTCTGCCCGTGCATAGGTGCGGTCGATGATGGAGCGTATCTCCTGATCGATAGCGTGCGCCGTCTCATCGGAAACCGCCTTGTGCTGTGCCACGGAATGACCCAGGAACACCTCGCCTTCGTCTTCACTGTAAGTCAGCGGACCCAGCTTTTCGGACAGCCCCCACTTGGTGACCATGTTGCGTGCCAGCTCGGTGCTGCGCATGATGTCGTTGGAGGCGCCGGTGGTCACCTTGTCCGGACCGAACACCAGCTCCTCGGCGATACGGCCGCCGAACAGGCTGCAGATCTGGCTTTCCAGGAATTCCTTGCTGTGACTGTAGCGGTCCGCTTCCGGCAGGAACATGGTGACACCCAGCGCCCGGCCGCGCGGAATGATAGTGACCTTGTAGACCGGGTCATGCGAGGGCATGGAGCGGCCGACGATGGCGTGCCCCGCCTCGTGATAGGCCGTGAGTTTCTTTTCATCCTCGCTCATCACCATGGAGCGGCGTTCCGCACCCATCATGATCTTGTCCTTGGCCTTTTCGAGGTCCTCCATGTCGACCAGGCGCTTGTTGCCGCGCGCGGCAAACAGCGCGGCCTCGTTGACCAGGTTGGCCAGGTCGGCGCCGGAGAAGCCGGGTGTGCCACGCGCGATAATGCTCGCCTTCACGTCGTCGGAGATCGGCACCTTGCGCATGTGTACCTTGAGAATCTGTTCGCGACCGCGCACGTCAGGCAGCGGCACCACCACCTGGCGGTCGAAGCGGCCCGGGCGCAGCAGCGCCGGGTCGAGCACGTCCGGGCGGTTGGTCGCGGCAATCACGATCACGCCCTCGTTACCTTCGAAGCCATCCATCTCCACCAGCAACTGGTTTAGGGTCTGCTCGCGCTCGTCGTGACCGCCGCCCAGACCGGCGCCGCGATGACGGCCGACCGCATCGATCTCGTCGATGAATATGATGCAGGGCGCATGCTTCTTGGCCTGCTCGAACATGTCGCGCACGCGCGAGGCGCCGACACCGACGAACATCTCGACGAAGTCGGAACCGGAAATGGTGAAGAACGGCACCTTGGCCTCGCCGGCGATGGCCTTGGCCAGCAGCGTCTTGCCGGTACCCGGCGAACCGACCATCAGCACGCCGCGCGGGATCTTGCCGCCGAGGCGCTGGAACTTGCCCGGGTCGCGCAGGAACTCGACCAGCTCGCCGACTTCTTCCTTGGCTTCCTCGACGCCGGCGACATCGGCGAAGGTGATCTTGACCTGGTCCTCGCCAAGCATGCGTGCCTTGCTCTTGCCGAACGACATGGCACCACGACCGGCACCGCCACCCTGCATCTGGCGCATGAAGAAAATCCACACACCGATCAGCAGCAGCATCGGGAACCAGTTGATGAAGATCGTCATCAGCAGACCGTGCTGGTTGGGTTCGACCACCTTGACGTCGACCTTGTTGCTCAGCAGGTCGTCCACCATTTTGGGATCATCCGGCGGTGTCTGGGTGATGAACTGGCTGCCGTCGGCGCGCACACCCTTGACGCTGTGACCCTCGATCTCGACACGTTGCACCTGGCCCTGCTGCACCTCGGCGATGAAGTCCGAATAGTCGAGCTGCTGCTGGCTGGCAGTCTTCGGACCGAAATTGTTGAACACCGACATCAGCACGATGGCGATGACTATCCAGAGCAGCAAATTTTTTGCGAGATCGTTCAAAGCGGTTTCCTCGAATTATTCATCAACGCGCGCCTCAACTGCCTGTCTCGGCCCGCCAAATACACGTCTTTAGTCATTATGACACATTCGTGTCACGCCGGCCCTGCGCCAGCACGTACACTTCACGGCTCCGCGGGCGCGACGCTTT
Organism: uncultured Gammaproteobacteria bacterium; assembly: GCA_963748215.1. GTDB lineage: Bacteria > Pseudomonadota > Gammaproteobacteria > UBA9214 > UBA9214 > UBA9214. The sequence continues at coordinate 1,031,130 of CAVVHS010000006.1, forward strand.
CGGCTTGCGTATCAATACCTTGTCGTATTTTGCACGTACGTCCGCCAGCACCGCTTCGAACCCTTCACCCTGGAAGGCCTTGAACAGCAAACTGCCGCCCTCATCAACTACCCGATCCGCGAAATCGATCGCCAGTTCCACCAGGTACATGCTGCGCGGAATGTCGACTGCCTCCATACCGCTGATATTGGGTGCCATATCCGACATTACAAGGTGCACCGAGGTTCCGTCGAGTGCCGTCATGAGCATTTCAAGGGCCGCGTCTTCGCGGAAATCACCCTGGATGAACTCGACGCCGGGCAATGCCTCCATGGGCAGGATGTCGAGCGCGACCAGGCGCGCCTTGCCGGCGAGCAGCCGGCCTGCGTACTGGGACCACCCGCCCGGCGCCGCACCGAGGTCGACGATGGTCATGCCGGGCTTCAGGATGCGGTCCTTGCGCTGGATCTCGTCCAGTTTGTAAACCGCGCGCGAGCGATAGCCTTCGCGCTGCGCGCGCTTCACGAATTCATCGTCAAAATGCGACCTGAGCCAGTTGTGACTGCTCTTGCTTCTGCCCATATTCCGTTCTGTCCGGCGACGCCTGGCATGCGCCGCGCGCGGGTTCCCGCGCTGGCCCCGGTTCCATTACCATTCGCCGGCCGTCTGATTTAACATGCGGCTGGCACAGCACACGCCGATCAGGTGCTGGCCACCCTGCCCTAACCTAGCACATCCAGGACGTACAGCATGGCCCTGACCGAAAAACTCAAACGCGAATTACGCGGCCGCGGCCATACCCTGAAACCGGTCGTGAGCATCGGCAGTGCCGGGCTCAGCGAGGCCGTATTGCGCGAAATCGAACTGTCGCTGGAACACCATGAATTGATGAAAGTGAAAATCTCCGGCGCCGACCGGGACGCGCGCAGGGACATCATCGGGCGGCTGTGCGCTGCCAGCGGCGCCGAGCTGGTGCAGGCGGTCGGTCACATCGCGCTCATCTACCGGGAAGCGGCGGACTGATTCCCGTGTTCCGGCCCGGCGGCCACCAGCCCCAGCCCGAGCAGCGCCGTCAGCAGGAACAGCAGGCCGGCGATGCCGTGTAACTGGCCGAAACGCGGCGATCCCGACAGTCCGGCCACGCGCAGTTCCGCGATCATCGGGGCAAGCACGAACTGCCCCACCGCCACCAGCACCAGCATGCCGACCGTCACCCACAACCGCCAGCCGCCCCTGGCGCCACGCACATAAGCGACCACCAGCAGCGCGAGTCCACAGGCCAGCCCGAGCCAGGCGACAAGGCCGAACAGTTCGCCGGCCAGGGTGCCAGCCTGCGCGCGGTCATCCAGGCGGGCAAACAGCATCGGCGCGACCATGAATCCGGTCACCCACAGGCTGCCGACCCACAGGGTCAGCAGGACGCGTTCGAGCGTGAGTGAAAGTTGTTGCCTGGTGAGCACCTGACAGGGCGTGATTGCTAGATGTAGCGGACTTCGACGATTTCGAAATTGCGCTCGCCACCGGGTACGATCACGGTCACGACGTCACCTTCGAGCTTGGCGATCAGGGCGCGCGCGATCGGCGAATTGATCGAGATCATGCCGACCTTGATATCCGCCTCGTCCTCGCCGACGATCTGGTAGACCACGGTCTCCTCGCTGTCCTCGTCGAACAGCTCGACGGTGCAACCGAATACCACCTTGCCGCTGGCATCCAGCGTGCTGACATCGACGATGTGGGCGTGACTCAGCTTGCTTTCGATTTCCTTGATGCGCCCCTCGGCAAAGCTCTGCTGCTCGCGGGCGGCGTGGTATTCCGCGTTTTCCTTGAGGTCGCCGTGCGCACGCGCCTCGGCAATGGCCGCAATGATGCGCGGACGGTCAACGGTTTTCAGTCGCACCAGCTCCTCGCGGAGTTTTTCGGCACCGCGTGCAGTGATCGGCACTTTCGAGGTCATCGCTTTATCTCCCGGTGCAGGTCCTGCAGGCTGTTGACGCTGCCCGTGTTCAGGTAATCGAGTGCCATGCAGGTGGCACGCGCGCCTGCCAGGGTAGTGCTGTAGGAAACCTTGTGCTGCAGGGCGCTCCTGCGAATTGTATAGGAATCGGCAATCGCCTGTTTGCCCTCGGTGGTGTTCACGATCAGGTCGATCTGGCCGTTCTTGATCATGTCCACGATATGCGGACGACCTTCCATCACCTTGTTGACGATGTCGCATTCAATGCCGTCCGACCGGATGGCGTGCGCGGTACCGCGCGTGGCGACCAGCCGGAAACCCTGGTTGACCAGGTCGCGTGCCAGCCGCACCACGGCAGCACGGTCATCCCGCCTTACGCTGAGAAAGGCGGTACCACCGGCCGGCACGGTGTTGCCGGCGCCCATCTGCGACTTGGCGAAGGCCTCGCCGAAGGTACGCCCGATGCCCATCACCTCACCGGTCGATTTCATCTCCGGCCCGAGCAGCGGGTCCACGCCCTGGAACTTGATGAACGGGAATACCGCTTCCTTGACCGAGTAATAACCCGGGCGCACCCGGCCGGTCACGCCCTGTTCCGCGAGGCTCTTGCCGGTCATGACGCGGGCAGCGATCTTGGCCAGCGGCAGCGCGGTCGCCTTGGACACGAACGGCACGGTACGCGAGGCACGCGGGTTGACCTCGATGAGATAGATATCCTCGCCCTTGATGGCGAACTGGGTATTCATCAGGCCGCACACCTTGAGCTCCATGGCCATGCGGCCGACCTGGTCGCACATGCGCTGCTGCACGGACTCGCTAAGGGTATAGGGTGGCAGCGAGCAGGCGGAGTCGCCGGAATGCACACCGGCCTGCTCGATATGTTCCATGATGCCGCCGATCAGCACGTCCGTGCCGTCGCAAATCGCGTCGACGTCCACCTCCACTGCGTCATCGAGGAAGTGGTCGAGCAACACCGGCGCATCGTTCGACACCTGCACCGCCTCGCGCATGTAGCGCGCCAGGTCTTCGGACGAATAGACGATCTCCATCGCGCGCCCACCCAGCACGTAGGACGGCCGCACCACCAGCGGGTAGCCGACCTCGTCGGCGAGCGCCATGGCCTGCTCCGTGGTCGAGGCGATACGGTTGGGCGGCTGCAGCAGACCCAGCTTGATCACCATCTGCTGGAATCGCTCGCGGTCTTCCGCGTAATCAATGGCGTCGGCCGAGGTGCCGATGATCGGTGCACCGTTGGCCTCCAGGCCGTGCGCCAGCTTGAGCGGGGTCTGGCCGCCGTACTGCACGATCACGCCCTTCGGCTGTTCGAGATGGATGATCTCCAGCACATCCTCCAGTGTCACCGGTTCGAAATACAGTCGATCGGAGGTGTCATAGTCGGTGGAAACCGTTTCCGGGTTGCAGTTGACCATGATGGTCTCGAAACCGTCTTCGCGGCAGGCCAGTGCCGCATGCACGCAGCAATAGTCGAACTCGATGCCCTGACCGATGCGGTTCGGACCGCCGCCCAGCACGATGATCTTGTCGCGTGTCGACGGCGCCGCCTCGCACTCTTCCTCGTAGGTCGAATACATGTAGGCCGTGGCAGTCGAGAACTCGGCGGCGCAGGTATCCACGCGCTTGTACACCGGCCGCACGTTCAGGTCGTGGCGGTGGCTGCGCATGGCACTCTCGCTGATCCCGAGCAGCCGGGCCAGGCGCCGGTCCGAGAAGCCCTTGCGCTTGAGGGCACGCAGGGCGGGGGCGTCGAGCTCTTCAAGCGTCCGGCCGCGCACGCCGTTCTCGGTTTTCACCAGGTCCTCGATCTGGGCGAGGAACCAGGGATCGATGGCGGTCAGTTCATACAGGTCCTGCTGTGACATGCCGGCACGGAATCCGTCGGCTACGTACCACAGGCGTTCCGGCCGTGCGATGCCGAGTTCCGTGCGCAGTGCAGCGCGCGCGTCTGCAGTGGACAGGTCGAACGCCTCGTCGAGCCCGTCCTTGCCGGTCTCGAGACCGCGCAGCGCCTTTTGCAGGGATTCCTGGAAGGTGCGGCCGATGGCCATGACCTCGCCCACCGACTTCATCTGCGTGCCCAGCACCGGATCTGCCTGGGGGAATTTCTCGAAGGTGAAGCGCGGCACCTTGGTCACGACATAATCGATGGTCGGCTCGAAGGACGCCGGCGTCGCACCGCCGGTGATCTCGTTGCTGAGCTCATCGAGCGTATAGCCGACCGCCAGCTTGGCCGCGACCTTGGCGATCGGGAAGCCGGTGGCCTTGGACGCCAGCGCGGAGGAACGCGACACGCGCGGGTTCATCTCGATGACCACCATGCGGCCGTCATCCGGGTTAATGGCGAACTGGACGTTGGAGCCGCCGGTTTCCACGCCGATCTTGCGCAATACCGCCAGCGAAGCGTTGCGCATCAACTGGTATTCCTTGTCGGTCAGGGTCTGCGCCGGCGCCACCGTAATGGAATCGCCGGTATGCACGCCCATGGGATCGAGGTTCTCGATCGAGCAGATGATGATGCAGTTGTCGTTGCGGTCGCGCACCACCTCCATCTCGAACTCTTTCCAGCCGAGAATCGATTCCTCCAGCAACACCTCGTTGGTCGGCGACAGGTCGAGTCCGTGCTCGCAGATCGCGGCGAACTCCTCCCTGTTGTAGGCAATACCGCCACCGCTGCCGCCCATGGTGAACGAGGGCCGGATGATGATCGGGAAGCCGAGCGCGGCATGCACCTGCTGGGCCTCTTCCATGCTGTGCACGACATAGGCCTTCGGCGTCAACAGGCCGATGTCGGTCATGGCGTCGCGGAACAGCCCGCGGTCCTCGGCCATGTCGATGGCCTCGCGGCTGGCGCCGATCAGCTCGACTCCGTGTTGCGCCAGCACGCCCTCGCGCACCAGGTCGAGCGCGCAGTTCAGCGCGGTCTGCCCGCCCATGGTCGGCAGCAGCGCATCCGGACGCTCCTTCTCGATGATGCGAGCGACCGTCTGCCACTGCACGGGTTCGATATACACCGCGTCGGCCATGTCCGGATCGGTCATGATGGTGGCCGGGTTCGAATTCACCAGCACCACACGGTAACCCTCCTCGCGCAGCGCCTTGCAGGCCTGCGCGCCGGAGTAGTCGAATTCGCACGCCTGACCGATCACGATGGGACCGGCGCCGATGATCAGGATGCTGTGGATGTCGGTTCTTTTCGGCATAGATCGGTTTTTGCCACAAAGATCACAGAGGGCACAAAGGAAAAGTTCTTTCCTGGCAACCCGCTTTGTCATCAGCACTGCGCCGCAACATGGGAAAGGTGCATGATGACCGGTGAAATAATTTTTCTCTGTGTACTCGGTGTCCTCTGTGGCTATATTTACCTTTCCATCATTTCGACAAAGCGGTCGAACAGCGGCGCCACGTCGTGCGGACCGGGGCTTGCCTCCGGATGACCCTGGAAACTGAACGCCGGGCAATCGGTGCGTGCCACGCCCTGCAGTGACTGGTCGAACAACGAACGGTGTGTCGCCACGAGGGTATCGGGCAGCGTGGCGTCGTCCACCGCGAAACCATGGTTCTGGCTGGTGATCATCACGTGCCTGCTGTCCAGATCCTGGACCGGGTGATTGGCACCGTGATGGCCGAATTTCATCTTCACGGTGCGCGCGCCGCTCGCCAGCGCCAGCAGCTGGTGGCCGAGGCAGATGCCGAATATCGGGATACCGCTGCCGAGCAGCTCGCGGATGGCCGTGATGGCATAGTCGCACGGCTCCGGGTCGCCCGGCCCGTTGGACAGGAAGATCCCGTCCGGCCGGTATGCCAGCACCTCGCTGGCCGGTGTCTGGGCCGGCACCACCGTCACCCGGCAGCCACGCGCCGAAAGCATGCGCAGGATATTGCGCTTGATGCCGAAATCATAGGCCACCACGTGCCAGCCCAGTTCGGCGTCCGTGCGTTCCGCCGGCAGACCACCACTCAGCGACCAGGTGCCCTGGCGCCACGCGTAGCGCTCGACCGTGGTCACCTCCTTCGCGAGGTCCATGCCCTTGAGACCGGGGAATGCGCGCGCCGCGGCGATGGCCGCGTCCGCGTCAGGCGCTGCGCCGGCCACGATGCAGCCGCCCTGTGCGCCCTGCTCGCGCAGGATGCGTGTCAGACGCCGGGTATCGATATCGGCGATACCGACGACACCGCGGTTAGCCAGGTACGCTTCCAGCGATGCTTCGCTGCGCCAGCTGCTGGCCAGCAGTGGCAGATCGCGGATCACCAGGCCGGCACAATGTATGCTGTCCGCCTCTTCGTCCTCGGCATTGGTACCGACATTACCGATGTGGGGATAGGTCAGCGTGACGATCTGTCGCGCATAGGAAGGATCGGTCAGGATTTCCTGGTAACCGGTCATCGAGGTATTGAACACCACCTCACCGGTCACCTGCCCCTCGACTCCAATAGCAACACCCCGGAAAATATTTCCGTCTGCAAGCGCCAGAAGGGCCGCTTTCCTCAAGGAAACCTCCGCTAATCGTAGAAAACGGGAGGGTTCACGAAGACCCCTCCCGTTTTGGTGTGCTTGTCTGTCATACCCGAATTTCTGGCGTGAATTGTACGGATTGAATTGGCGGCTGTCTATGCTGCAAACGGAATCGCAGCCGTGTGCCCGGTCAGCCGCATGCGGTCCGGAAAAATAACCGAAAAATGCTGTCAGGACAGCATTTCCGCGCTACCAACGTGTCAGCGCAGGCCGAGAACGTCCTGCATGTCGAACAGCCCGGCCGCCTGCGCCTGCAGCCAGCCGGCGGCACGTACTGCACCGCTGGCGAAGGTCATGCGGCTGGTGGCCTTGTGGGTGATCTCGACGAGCTCGCCGCTGCCGGCGAACATGACGGTATGGTCGCCGACGATATCGCCGGCCCGAATGGTCTCGAAGCCGATGGTCTTGCGCGCACGCTCACCGGTGTGCCCTTCGCGTCCGTACACGGCACAATCCTTCAGGTCGCGGCCCAGTGCCGTGGCGACCACCTCGCCCATGCGCAGCGCGGTGCCGGACGGCGCATCGACCTTGTGACGATGATGCGCCTCGATGATCTCGATATCGACCTCGTCACCCAGCACGCGCGCCGCCAGATCGAGCAGTTTCAGGCACAGGTTGACGCCGACGCTCATGTTCGGCGCGAAGACGACCGCGATATCGCGTGCCGCATCGGCAATCTGCATCTTTTGCGCATCGCTGAAGCCGGTGGTGCCGATGACCATACGCTTGCCGGCCTGGCGACAGGCCGCCAGGTTCGCCAGCGTCGGCTCGGGACGGGTGAAATCGATCAGCACATCGAACGCATCCAGCACAGCATCGATATTCGCGCCCAGCGTCACCCCGGTCCGGCCAATGCCGGCCAGCTCGCCGGCATCGCTGCCGAGCAGCGGGTGTTCGGGATGCTCCAGTGCCGCGGCCAGCACCATTCCCTCGGCATCGAGGCAGGCCTGGATCAGGTTGCGGCCCATGCGGCCGGCCGCGCCGGCAATTGCGATGCGTGTCATTCGTGTCCCTCTATCAATCTTGTTCGCCACAGAGGGCACAGAGTACACAGAGGAACTTCAAAACCCAATCGTTTTCCTGCAGTAAGGATAACCTATTATGTGTCGGTGCAAGCCGCATTACTCGATTAGAGTCGTAAATTGTTTCGCCCTTTCGGGCGAGATACTTTTTGCGAAGTCCATCCCTGGACTTCGCCCTTCGGGCCATCCTGCGGATGTCCCAATTCGCTCCCGGCGAATTGGTCTTGCGTGCCCAAGAGAAAGTACCCAAAGAGAAGGGCACCCAACGCCCGCGCCGGGTTGTACTACAAGGCCGCTTCGTAGCCTTGCCCTGCGTTCCTCGCCAAGCCGGGGGCGCGCGCAACTCGGAGCCCGGGCGGATGAAACCATCCGCCCGGACTTGCCTCGAACAGGGCGCGCACCTTGATCCCGGATTGCCTGCGGTACGCGGCGCGGCCCACGGGGCATCGGCTGGCACCATCGGACCCCGTCAGGCGCTGCCGAGCATCGCAGGTATTTCGGGATTGAGCGAGTCGCCTTGTCGAGCTGCACTTGCTAGCCAGAATGGCGCAGCAAGTGCTGCGAGTTCGACGAGCGCCCGAAATACCGAGAAGCGCAGGGAACCCGGACAGTCATCGAAGATGAATGGCCGGGCAAGCCTTCGGGTTCGCCTTTCTTTTGGTTACTTTTCTTTGGCGAAGCAAAGAAAAGTAACCCGCCGTCAGGCGGAAACTGATAAACCTTCTGGGATTGAACTCACTGGAATGCAGCGTGCGAAAAAACCGCTCGATGCTAACCGCCTAAACCGTCGAAGAACTTTTTCACGCCGTCCAGCCAGGAATGTGCCTGCGGATTATGGTGGCTGCCGCCCTCGTCCATTTCGCCGGAAAATTCCTGCAGCAGCTCCTTCTGCCGGCGCGTCAGCTTGACCGGTGTCTCCACGCTGACCCGGCACAGCAGGTCGCCGACGGGGCCGCCACGCACCGGCTTCACGCCCTTGCCGCGCATGCGGAACATCTTGCCGGTCTGCGTTTCGGCCGGGATCTTCAGCTTGACGCGGCCGTTCAGCGTCGGCACCTCGAGTTCGCCGCCCAGCGCCGCGGTCACGAAGCTGATCGGCACCTCGCAGTAGAGATTGTTTTCGTCGCGCTTGAAGATCGGATGCGCCTTGACCTGAATCTGTACATAGAGGTCGCCGGGCGGACCGCCGTTCTCACCGGCCTCGCCCTCGCCGGCCAGGCGGATGCGGTCACCGGTATCGACACCGGCCGGCACCTTCACCGACAGTGTTTTGCGTTCCTGTACCCGGCCCTTGCCATGACAGGTAGCGCAGGGATCGGAAATGATGGTGCCGCTGCCCTGGCAGTGCGGGCAGGTCTGCTGCAGCGAGAAGAAGCCCTGCTGCATGCGCACCTGGCCATGCCCGCCGCAGGTGGTGCAGGTCTTGGGCTCGCTGCCCTTCTTCGCGCCGCTGCCGCCGCACGTCGTGCAGCTGACCAGCGTCGGCACGCGGATCTTGACCTCGGTACCGGCCACCGCGTCTTCCAGCGACAGCTCCAGGTTGTAGCGCAGGTCGGAACCGCGGTAGACACGCTGGCCGCCGCGCGCACCGCCGCCGCGCCCACCACCGAAGATATCGCCGAACACATCGCCGAAGATATCACTGAAGCCTGCGCCGGCCGCCGGCAGGCCCGTAGCCGCCGCCACCGCCCATGGACGGATCGACGCCGGCATGGCCGAACTGGTCATAGGCGGCACGCTTGCGCGAATCGCTCAGGACCTCGTAGGCCTCCTTGCCTTCCTTGAATTTCTCCTCGGCTTCCTTGTCGTCCGGATTGCGGTCCGGGTGATGTTTCTGCGCAGCGCGGCGATAGGCCTTCTTCAGCTCCGCCTCGCTGGCATTTTTGGAAACGCCAAGCACTTCGTAGTAATCACGTTTTGACATTCGTTCCTCACAATGCGGACAGACCCCGCGTTCCGTTTCCCGATCAGTTCAGGGGGCGGAAAACGGGGTCTGTCCCCGGCCCGGCGCGGCATTGGATCCGGACCGGCTGCGCCGTCCCGGATCCGCGGGAATACCGTTACTGCTGGGTATTACTTGCTGTCGGCGTCCTTCACTTCTTCGAACTCGGCGTCCACGACATCGTCGTCACCGCCCGCCGCACCCGCGGCCTTGGCATCACCACCACCGGCCGCCTCGCCCTGCGCCGCCTGTTCCTTGTAGACACGCTCGGCCAGCTTGCCGGATTTCTCGGCCAGTGCCTCGGTCTTCTGCTTCGATGGCGTCCTTGTCGTCACCCTTCATGGCTTCCTGCAGCGCCTCGATGGCCGCCTCGATGTCCTGCTTCTCGCCCGCCTCCACCTTGTCAGCCAGGTCCTTGAGCGACTTGTTGGTGGCGTGGATCATGCCATCGGCCTGGTTGCGCGCGTCCACCAGTTCGTGGAACTTGCGGTCCTCGTCGGCATGCGCCTCGGCGTCCTTGACCATCCGGTCGATCTCCTCGTCCGACAGACCGCTGGAGGCCTTGATCTGGATCGACGTGCTCCTTGCCGGTCGCCTTGTCCTTGGCCGACACGTGCATGATGCCGTTGGCATCGATGTCGAAGGTCACCTCGATCTGCGGCACACCACGCGGCGCCGGCGGAATGTCGGCCAGGTCGAAGCGGCCCAGCGACTTGTTGCCCGAGGCCATCTCGCGCTCGCCCTGCAGCACGTGCACGGTCACCGCGGTCTGGTTGTCGTCGGCCGTGGAGAACACCTGCTGTGCCTTGGTCGGGATAGTGGTGTTCTTCTCGATCAGCTTGGTCATGACGCCACCCAGGGTTTCGATACCCAGCGACAGCGGGGTGACGTCCAGCAGCAGCACGTCCTTGACCTCGCCGCCCAGCACGCCACCCTGGATGGCCGCACCCACGGCGACGGCCTCGTCCGGATTGACGTCCTTGCGCGGCTCCTTGCCGAAGAAATTCTTCACCATCTCCTGCACCTTGGGCATGCGGGTCTGGCCACCGACCAGGATCACGTCGTCGATGTCCTTCGCCGACAGCCCGGCGTCCTTCAGCGCCATCTTGCACGGCTCGATGGTGCGATCGATCAGTTCCTCGACCAGCGATTCCAGCTTGGCGCGGGTCAGCTTGATGTTCAGGTGCTTCGGACCGCTGGCATCGGCCGTGATGTACGGCAGGTTGACATCGGTCTGCTGGCTGGAAGACAGTTCGATCTTGGCCTTCTCGGCGCCTTCCTTCAGACGCTGCATGGCCAGCGGATCACCGCGCAGGTCCATGCCCTGGTCCTTCTTGAACTGGTCGGCCAGGTAGTCGATCAGGCGCTTGTCGAAGTCCTCGCCACCCAGGAAGGTGTCGCCGTTGGTGGACAGCACCTCGAACTGGTGTTCGCCGTCGACGTCGGCAATCTCGATAATGGAAATATCGAAGGTGCCGCCACCCAGGTCATACACGGCGATCTTGGAGTCGCCGCGCTTCTTGTCCATGCCGTAGGCCAGCGCCGCCGCGGTCGGCTCGTTGATGATGCGCTTGACGTCCAGGCCGGCGATGCGGCCGGCGTCCTTGGTCGCCTGGCGCTGCGAGTCGTTGAAGTAGGCCGGCACCGTGATCACGGCCTCGGTGACCGGCTCACCCAGGTAGTCTTCCGCGGTCTTCTTCATCTTCTGCAGCACGCGCGCGGAGATTTCCGGCGGCGCCATGTGCTTGCCATGGGCCTCGACCCAGGCATCGCCATTGTCGGCCTTGACGATCTTGTAGGGCACCAGGTCGATGTCGCGCTGCACCACGTCTTCCTCGAAGCGGCGACCGATCAGGCGCTTGACCGCGTACAGGGTGTTGTGCGGATTGGTCACCGCCTGGCGCTTGGCGGCCTGGCCGACCAGCACCTCGTCATCGTCGACATAGGCGACGATGGACGGCGTGGTGCGATCACCCTCGCTGTTCTCGATCACCTTGGCCTTGCCACCCTCCATCACGGCGACGCAGGAGTTGGTGGTGCCCAGGTCGATTCCGATGATCTTGCCCATTTTCTCTAATCTCCATGTAAGTACATGTATTATTTGATAATTGAATTAATCTGCCATTACCCTGTAAGTGGGGGCGCCGGCACGCGAAATCAAGCCCGCAACACGGCTCAGCCCGGCGCCGGCGCCTTCGAGACGATGACCATGGCCGGACGGATCAGGCGTTCGTTCAGCAGGTAGCCTTTCTGCACCACCGTGACCACCGTGTTGGGCGCGACGTCGCTGCGCTCCTGGATCGACATGGCCTGGTGAAACTCCGGGTTGAACGGTTCGTCCACGGGATCCACTTCCTGGATCCGGAACTTGTCCATGGCGCCGGTCAGCATCTGCAGGGTCAGTTCCACGCCCTCACGCAGCTTGCCGACGTCGGCGCCTTCGGTATCGAATGCGGCCAGCCCCATCTCCATGCTGTCACGCACCGGCAGCAGTTCGGCGGCAAACCGCTCCAGCGCGAACTTGTGGGCATTGGCCAGATCGCGCTCGGAACGCTTGTGCAGGTTGTCGATTTCGGCCTGCAGGCGCAGGCACTGGTCCCAGTGGGCATCCGCCTTGCCGCGCGCATCTTCGAGTAACGCAGTCAGCTCGGCATGCTCCGGCGCGATGGCGCCGCTCTCCTCAACCACGCTACCGGCCGCGTCGACGGCCGCGCCTTCCAGGCCGTTTTCTTTCTCTGCCATAGAGTTACTCCCTGTTCCTGAAATTCTTCGCAAGCAACCGGCCGACTTACCTGTGAGGTTGCCGGTCGCTGCCGAGGATATGGGGCTTATTCCTTGGTATTCAAGGCTGCGCCGAGCAATCGGGCAGTGGCCTCGACGATCGGGATCACACGATCATACGCCATGCGCGTGGGCCCGATGACACCCAGCACCCCGAGCACGCGGCCGTTGACGCTGTAGGGCGCGGTCACCATGCTGCACTCATCCAGCATCCGGTAACCGGACTCCTCGCCAATGAAGATCTGGATACCCTCGCCATGCACGCACTGGTCGAGCAGGTGCAGGATATCGCGCTTGTGGTTGAAGGCCTCGAACAGCCTGCGGAGCTTGTCGATGTCGCACAGCTCCTGGAATTCCATCAGGTTGGTCTGGCCGGCCATGATGACATCCTCGTCGCGGTTCCGCTCCAGGACCTGGTCGGCCATCTGCATCGCCGTACGCATCATCTCATCCATGTTGGAGCGCGTTTCCTGCATCTCGTGCAGCAGGGTGGCGCGCACCTCGGCGAGATCCTTGCCGGCAAACAGCTCGTTGAGGTAGTTCGAGGCCTGCTGCAGCTCGGACGCGCTGCATTCCCGCTCCGTCCGGAGCACCCGGTTCTGCACTTCGTCCTCACCGGTCACGAGGATGGCGAGCACGCGGCGGTCGGACAGTGGCAGGAATTCGACGCGCTTGAAGAGCGGGTGGTCGTGCTTGGGCAGGGTCACCACGCCGGCGAGCCGGGTAATCCCGGACAGCAGGCTCGAGGCCGACTCCACCAGGCCCTTGGGCGTCTGGTCCAGCTTCAGTTCGGCGCGCATCCGATCCAGCGCACGCGCTTCCAGCGGCTGCACAGACAGCAGGGTATCCACGAAGAAGCGGTAGCCCTGCACCGTCGGCACGCGACCGGCCGAGGTATGCGGCGAGGTCACGAAGCCCAGCTCCTCGAGGTCGGACATGACGTTGCGAATGGTTGCCGGCGACAGCTTCAGACCGGCGTCGCGCGCCAGCGTGCGCGAACCGACCGGCTGGCCATCGCGGACGTAATGATCGATCAGCGCCCGGAGCATCTGCTGCGCGCGTTCTGAAAGTTCTGTAGGTGAATCGCTCATGCCATTGATCAGCTTCGATGTCCTGCCTGACATGATAGATCATCTGGCACTCCAGGGGATAGAGTGCCAAGCCGTCGCCGCAGCTTGCGCACTGTGCAGCGGGATTAGTTGGCGCACCCGGCCAGTCGTGATAGTTTCGCTGCCACAACAGTCACCAACAGACCCAGATGACAGCACAATTCTCCCGCGTCGGTCTTATCGGCAAGGCCAATGACCACCAGGTCGCCCTGACCCTGCAGGCACTGGCCGATTACCTCGACCGCCGGCAGATCGAGTACCTGCTGGATGCCGACGTCGCATCGCTGGTGTCCTGCCCCGGCCATCTCGTGGTGGAACGGGCTGCGCTGGCCGGCCAGTGCGACCTCGCCATCGTGGTCGGAGGCGATGGCACCCTGCTGAACGCGGCACGCAGCCTCGCCGAACCAGGCGTGTCCGTGCTTGGCGTGAACCTGGGCCGGCTCGGCTTCCTGGTCGACGTGTCACCGGATGAAATGACCGCCCAGCTGGATCGCATCCTGTCCGGCGAATACCTGCAGGAAGAGCGCACCCTGCTGCATTCCAGTACGAGCCGGGGCGACAGTATCCTTAGCGAGAGCACAGCGCTAAACGACGTGATCGTGCACAAGCGCGACATCGCACGCATGATCGAACTGGATACCTGGATCGACGGCCATTTCCTGAACACCACCCGCTCCGACGGCCTGATCGTGGCCACTCCGACCGGTTCGACCGCCTACGCACTGTCCGGCGGCGGACCGGTGCTGCGTCCGAAGCTGAATGCCATCGCTTTGGTACCGATCTGCCCGCACACGCTGAGCAACCGGCCCATCGTGATCGATGATGATGCAGTGATCGAGATCGTGCTGCACGACGGCACGCTGGAGGCCACGGTGTCGTGCGACGGCCAGGTCAGCCAGCCGCTGGAGGCCGGCGATCACGTACGCGTGCAAAAGCACGCTCATACCCTGCGGCTGCTGCATCCACCCGATCATGACTACTTCGCCGTGCTGCGCAAAAAGCTGCGCTGGAGCGAGCAGCCGTGACGGCCGACCGGGCATGCTGACCCACATCCACGTCCGCAACCTGGCCATCGTCGACTCGCTCGATGTGGAGCTGGCGGCCGGCATGACGGCTTTGACCGGCGAGACGGGTGCCGGCAAATCCATCCTGATCGATGCCCTCGGCCTGGTGCTCGGCGACCGCGCCGACAGCAAGGTGGTACGCCACGGCGCCGGGCGCGCGGAGATTTCCGCCGTCTTCGACATCGGCACCAACAGCACCGCGGGCGCCTGGCTGCAGGCGCATGACATGGACAGCGACGGCGAATGCCAGCTGCGGCGCGTCATCAGCCGCGACGGGCGCACGCGCGGCTATATCAACGGCCAGCCGGCCCCGATGCAGTCCCTGCGCGAACTCGGCGAACAGCTGGTCGACATCCACGGGCAACATGAGCACCAGTCGCTGCTGCGTCCTGCCGTGCAGCGCCAGTTGCTGGATGCCTGCGGCGGGCACTCCGTCCTGCTGGCCGGGGTCGCCGGCCTGTACCGCGACTGGCAGGTGGCGCGTACCGCACTGGACGCCGCGATTGCCGATGAAACCGACCGCGATGCACGCCTCGACCTGTTGCGCTACCAGCTGAACGAACTCGAGGCCCTCGGCCTCGACAGTGCCGAAATCGAGTCCATCGACGAAGAACACGCCCGGCAGGCCAACGCAGGCAAGCTGCTTGAAACCGCACGGCGCGGCCTGGCCCGGCTCGACTGCGAGGAAGGCGACAGTGCCGCAAGCCTGCTGTCGCGGACACACGGCGAGATCGGTGAATTGAGCCGGCTGGATCCCGCACTGGAGGAATCCGCCAGACTGCTCGGCGATGCCATGGTGCTGCTGCGGGAAGGCATCGACGCCCTGAATCATTATGCCGAACGACTGGAGATCGATCCGCAACGGCTGCAATGGCTCGAGGAACGCATCGGCGCGCTGCATGACCTCTCGCGCAAGCATCGCTGCAAGCCGCAGGAACTGCCCGCTGTCGAGGAACGGCTGCGCGCCGAACTCGATGCCATCGAACATGCCGACCAGCACCGCGAGCAACTCGCTGCACGCCTCGAGCGGCTCGAGCGGGACTACCTGTCAAGTACAGGGAAACTCACCGCGCAACGCAAGCAGGCCGCCAGCACATTCAGCAGCGAGATCACCGCGGCGATGCAATCGCTGGGCATGGCCGGCGGTCTGTTCGAGGTGCGCATCGGCACGCGCAAGGATGTGCAGTTCTCGCAGCACGGCGTGGACACAGTCGAGTTCCGGGTCAGTGCCAACAAGGGTCAGCCGGCACAAGCACTTGCCAGGGTGGCATCCGGCGGCGAACTTTCGCGTATCAGCCTGTCCATCCAGACCCTGTCGGCGGACAGCGGGACCATTCCCACGCTGATTTTCGACGAGGTCGACAGTGGCATTGGCGGCGGGGTCGCCGAAATCGTCGGGCGCAAATTGCGCGGCCTTGCCACCGGCCGCCAGGTACTGTGTGTCACCCACCTGCCGCAGGTCGCGGCGCTTGCACATCACCAGCTGCAGGTCAGCAAGCTGGCCGGGGACGATACCACCATCACACGCATTCGCCCGCTCACCGACGAGGAGCGCATCGACGAACTGGCACGCATGCTGGGTGGCGTGACCATCACCCGCCAGACCCGCGAGCATGCCCGTGAAATGATCGACCAGGCACAGCAGGCGCCGCCACCGCGCCGCAGCACGCGCGCACGCAGACCAAAGGCGCGCAGCGCGGATTGACGGGCAGCGACTGGAGAGACAGGCAAGACGCCCCCACTCCAACGCCCGAAAAACCAGCCGCGGAATGCGCGGGGCAACACCGGGCCGAATCGCGAGGCCGAACCCGAAAAGTGAAGCTGGCCTGAAACCGGCCGAATTAACTCACCAGGGGTTCTGACAAACGGCAGGGAAGCTGACAGGTGCGCAGTCGAATATACCAGATTCTTGAAATTGCCCGGGCCGATGACCCGGCCAGTCGCCGCTTCGATATATTCATCGTCCTGCTGATCTCGCTCAACATCCTCGCGCTGGTACTGGAATCCGTCGACGAAATCAGGACCGTGTACTTCGAATGGTTCTTCTGGTTCGAGATCTTCTCGGTCATCGTGTTCAGCATCGAGTACCTGTTGCGGATATGGTCCTGTGTCGAATCCCGGGACCCGCGTTTCCGGGAAGGGCTGGCAGGTCGCCTGCGCTTCGCACTGACGCCAATGGCCCTGGTGGACCTGTGCGCGATTCTGCCCTTCTATCTCGGCGTGTTCTTTTCACTCGACCTGCGTTTTCTGCGCGCGCTGCGCCTGCTGCGTATTTTCAAGCTCACCCGCTATTCGACCGCCATGTCGTCGCTGCTGAAGGTACTGCGTGACGAGGCGCAGTCATTCGGCGCAGCCTTCCTCATCCTGTTCGTGATCATGATCATCGCCTCCAGCGGGGTTTACCTGTTCGAGCACAAGGCACAGCCCGAGGCCTTCAGCAACATTCCGGAAGCAGCCTGGTGGTCGGTGGCGACACTGACCACGGTGGGCTACGGCGACGTCACACCGGTCACAATCGGTGGCAAGATTTTCGGCATTGTCATCATGATCATCGGCATCGGTATGGTCGCGCTTCCGGCCGGCATCCTGGCCTCGGCCTTTTCCGATGAACTGCGCCAGCGGCGCATCGAATACCGGGACCTCGCCGAAACAGTCCTGGAGGACGGCCTGATCACGCCCAAGGAACGGCAGGCCATGGAAGCCACCCGCCTCAAACTCGGCCTCAGCGAGGAAGATGCCGAGCAGATCTTCAGCCGCATTACCCGGGAGGAACTGCACAAGAGCGGCGTGTGCCCGCATTGCCACAAGCCACTCTATGCGCGACGCAAGAACGACCGGGAATCCTGAGAAACACCTTCCTTTTACTTGCCGCGCGAGGCACGCCGTCGCCCATGCCGTATATCCGGACAGGGCTGACTTCCCCGAACAGCCCACGCCACGGGTGACAGGGTATGACTGGAAAACCGGGATTCATACTGGCACTGTGGCTGGCAGCAGCCGGAACCTGCTGCGGCGACGAACACGCCACCTGCACCGACACCGACTACGACTGGCATGCGCTTGCAACAGACGCGTTGCGCACCATCGCCGGGAACTGCAGATCGGGGGCATTTGCGGAACTCAACTACCACCGCGCCTATTTACAGGACCTGCTGGGCGAAAACGCCGCCGTCTCGGGTCTGATTTCCTACCCGGCCGCACGGGAACCGAACATGGAATCCCACGCTGTGCACATGCTGCTGCTCGAGCAGCTGGCGCCGCTGTATTATCCCTCGGCAAGGGAGCGCGCAGCTTTCCTCAATGCAGAATACGAGATCAGGAACGAAATTGCGGAATTGTGGCTGCGTGGCTACGGCACGCTGGCGACCCGACTCAGTGAACAGCGCACGCACAACACGCCGGCCAGGTAGCCTGCGAGGCTACTTACCCTGGCATTCCTTGCAGATACCGTACATGTACAGGCAGTGGTCGGTCATTTCATAGCCGAGTTCACTGGCAATCGCGCGCTGGCGCTTTTCGATGGTTTCGTCGACAAACTCGTCAACGCGACCGCATTTGAGGCAGACGATATGGTCGTGGTGGCCACCCTCGTCGAGCTCGAACACCGAATGCCCACCCTCGAAGTGGTGACGCTTGACGATGCCGGCCGATTCGAACTGGGTCAGCACCCGGTAGACCGTCGCCAGCCCGATATCCTCGCCTTCCTCGAGCAGCGCCTTGTAGACATCCTCGGCACTGTGGTGCCGGCTGCTGCTGGCCTCCAGGATATCCAGGATCTTCATCCTGGGCAGGGTGACTTTCAGTCCGGCCTTGCGTAATTCACTGGATTCCAATGTGTATTCTCCTCTGATGATGCCAACGGACCTGGACTTGGGGTATCATGCGGCCGGTGCCGAGCGAGTTCACTGGTTCCCGGATGAAAAAGCTGCTGATTATTATAGTCCCCTTTGCCTGCCTGTGGCTGACTGCCTGCTCCATCGCCGACTGGAGACTGGTGCACCGTATCGACGTGCAACAGGGAAATGTGATCGATCAGGACGCACTCAACCAGCTGCATCCCGGCATGACGCGCCGGCAGGTGCAGTTCGTGATCGGCTCACCCATGGTCGCGGACGCCTTCCACCAGGACCGCTGGGACTACATTTACCGCATGCAACCCGGCACGGGCAAAGTCTCGAAAGAGCACATCACGCTGTACTTCGAGAACGATACACTGGCGCGTATCAGCGGCACCCTGCACCCCGAAGCACCTGCCGGTGACGGCACGGTGCCGGCACGCGAACAGGTAACGCTGGTCGTACCGCCCGAGGAACGCATTCCACCCGGCCTGCTGAATCGCTTCTGGCACTGGATCACCTTCAGCAAGCTTGACGACAGCGGGATCAAGTAGCCCGCATTTCTCACCGGGATCCCGGATGCTGGCGCAGGGCTCGCGTGTCCGGACGCCGCTCTGGAATGAAAGTGGTAGCCGTAGCTACCACTTGAGTGAAGAGCAAGTACGGGCATGCGAGAACCAGCCAGGGCCGGGATAGGCGGTGGCCGATAACACACTGTTTGTTGGCGAATGGGTATTAGCTTCATGGTTTCAGCTCATTATGTCGGATAACAGCCGCCCGGTGAGAAATGCGGGCTAGCCCGCGCGAATCGCGGCTCATTCGCTGTCGGCGGCAGCGGCGCCCTTCTTCATCACCTTGCCCTCGGCGGCACGCTTTTTCCTGACTTCCTTGGGATCGGCAATCAACGGCCGGTAGATTTCCACCCGATCGCCCGGCTGCAGGGTATCGCCCAACCTGCCCGGCTTGCCGAACACACCAACCTTGTTTGTGGCGAGATCGATATCCGGGAATTGCTCGAGGATACCGGATGCACGAATCGTGCTTTCAAGCGTCGCGTCCGGCGCCACCATCAGCTTCAGGATGACCTGTTTCTGCGGCAGCGCATAGGCGACCTCGACGGGAATCCTGTCAGCGTTTTCCATACACGTCTACCGCGCGCTGCCGGAATGCATCGACCAGGGAATTGGCGATCTTGTTGAACACCGGCCCGGTCACCATGCTCACCAGCCTGCTGGAAAAGTCGTATTCCAGGTCGAGGGAAATCTTGCAGCCGGCATCGCCCAGCGGCTCGAAACGCCAGCCGCCTTCCAGCCGGCTGAACGGCCCGTCCACCAGCTGCATGAGGATGGCCTCATTCGCGACCAGGCGGTTGCGGGTGGTAAATGATTTCGATACGCCGCTCACCGAGAAAGCGATGCGCGCCTGCACCTCGTCATCCACGCGCGACAATGTCCGCGCGGCGCTGCACCAGGGCAGGAATTGCGGATAGGTATCGACGTCACTGACCAGTGCGAACATTTCCTGCTGCGTGTAGGGCACCAGCGCCGAGCGTATGATGTGTTCCAAGTCCAGTACCTGCATTCGTCAAGTCTTTAAATGATTCCCACAGCACGTACGAATACGATACCGACGGCGACCGGGGTGATATAACGCACGAGGAAACGCCACAGCGGGTAGAAGAAACGGTCGCCCATATTCAGTTCATCCATGCTCGATTCGCGTGACATGATCCAGGCTGCGAAGATCGCGATCAGCAAGCCGCCCAGTGGCAGCATGATGTTGGCGGTCAAATAATCGAGCAGATCGAAGATCGTGCTGTCCCTGAATATCGGGATCATCGATAGCGGCTTGAACTCCGACCACATATTGAAAGAGAACACCGTCAGCAGCCCGAACAGCCAGGTCACGACACCGGCCAGCACGGAAGCCGACACCCGCTTCAGGCCCTGATTCTCGACCAGCCAGGCCACCGCCGGCTCGATCAGCGAGATCGAAGACGACCATGCCGCGAACACCAGCAGGATGAAAAACAGCATACCGAAGAAAGAACCATAGGGCATATGGCCAAAGGCAATCGGCAGGGTCTGGAATATCAGCCCCGGCCCGACGCCCGGCTCCAGGCCATTGGCAAATACAATCGGAAATATGGCCATGCCTGCCAGCAATGCCACCGCGGTATCCATCAGGGAAACGGCGATGCATGTCCTGGCAATTGAAATCCTTTCAGGCAGGTAGGAGCCGTAGACCATGATGGCGCCCATGCCGAGACTCAGGGTAAAAAAGGCGTGTCCCATGGCGATCAGCACACCGTTGGCGGTGATCTTGCTGAAATCAGCGTGAAACAGGAAGTCGATGCCCTGCTCGAATGAGCCGCTGTTCCAGGCGTAGCCGACCAGGATCAGCAGGATCAGGAACAGCCCCGGCATCAGCAGGCGCACCGCCGACTCCAGGCCGCTGCGCACGCCGCGCGCGACCACGACCATCGTCATGACCATGAACAGCGTGTGCCAGGCCAGCAAGCGCTCCGGACCGCCGATCAGGGTATCGAAAATACTCTGCACGCCATCGGCCGTCAGGCCGGTGAACATGCCGCTGCCGGCACGAAACACGTAGGCCAGTGCCCAGCCCGCGATCACGCTGTAATAGGACAGGATCAGGAAGCCGGCGACGACACCGGCCCAGCCCAGCCACTGCCAGTGCGGGTTGGCGTTTTCCTCGGCGGCCAGGGCACGCATGGTATTGATCGGGCTGCGACGGCCGCGCCGGCCGAGCAGTACCTCGGCCATCATGATCGGTATGCCGATCACCGCGATACAGGCCAGGTAGACCAGCACGAAGGCACCACCGCCGTTCTCACCGGCGATATACGGAAACTTCCAGATGTTACCCAGACCGACGGCCGAGCCAGTCGCCGCCAGTATGAATGCCAGCCGGCCCGACCACTGGCCGTGTATGGGTTCGCGCTTGGTTGCCATTGTCGATCTCCGGAGACCCGCGAAATGGG
>CAVVHS010000007.1:0-497692 GCA_963748215.1 uncultured Gammaproteobacteria bacterium
AGTATCACGCTCAATCACCTGAAAGAGTACACGCGCCTGCGCTTCGGCCAGTTCAAGACGCCCGGCTCCGAGGACGGTCTGCAGGCCATTCACGTGCACAACTACAACAACTTCTCACTGGCAGCCGATCAGCTGCTGCTGGAACGCTTCCGTGACTGGGACGGCGTGGGCACCTGCAGTATCCCGGATCCCACCCTGCCTCTGTCACCGACGGAGTCAGCTTGGTACCTGGCCTGCTCCGGGGGCAACGGTCTGAACGGATCGGTCGGGGCCTACCGTGATATCGGCCTGCAGTTGTTCAATACCTTCAGCATCGCGGACGGGCCGGGCAGCTATCCCTGGGAGCTGAGCTATGCCTTCATGGTCGGCAACGGCAATGGCATCGCCCGCGGCGACAACGATGACAACCGCGAGTTCTACTACTACCTGTCCGCCGGGCAGGTGTTCGGCGGACAGGGCCCGCGCCGTCAGGACTGGAAGGTGTTTGCCTGGTACCAGGACGGCAAGCGCACCCTGTTCGAGACCTCCACCACTGCACTGGATCCCTTCAGCGGTAACGCTGTCCCGGTTCCCATCGAAAGGGAATTCGACCGCACCCGCTGGGGCGTGGGCGGCACCTACCGCAAGGGCAAATACCGGGTGTATGGCGAGTACATCGTCGCCGACGGCATGATCCCCAACGGTACCGACGGCGGCGCCGTGCCGGGTGCTGTCAATAATGCAGGCACACAGATTGCCACAGCCAACACCCTGACCGACAACAAGGCCAAGGGCTGGTACCTGGATGCCGGCTACCAGGTGCTGCCGAACCTGGAACTCGACGTGCGCTACGACGAACTGGACCGCGGCACGGAAGGGGCGGCTGCCATCGAGCGTGACTTCACCCGCTGGACCCTTGGTGCGCAGTACTTCTTCAACAAGAAGAGCCGCTTTACGCTGAACTACGAGTTCCGCGATATCGAGGCACCCGGCGGCAATGCCACGGCAAAATCCGTCGTCGACAGTGTCGATGATGTGCTGACGGCGCAGGTGCTGGTTATTTTCTAGTCACCAGTCAACGCTGTAACTACCGTTGAACCCGGACCCGCATCAGCGAGTCCGGGTTTTTTACTGTCGGTCAGCGGCTGCTGTGTGTCACTCGGCGGGTATTATTGATGGAAGTCACGATCCGCAAACGGATCGGCCCGAAGACGGATGTCGTGGTGGACCGGTGGCAGTGTGCGCAGGTAAGTGGCCAGTGCCTGCCGGTCCGCTTCGGTGAGCGACATGCTGCTGGTGGCCAGTACCTCCGACATCAGTGGTCCGGTGTAGCTGCCATCGGGACGCCGGCCGGTGGCCAGAAAGTCGCGGTGCTGCCCCGGGGTCCAGCGGCCGACGCCGGTGCCCTGGTCCATGGTGATGTTGGGTACCGGGCGGTCTTCCGGCCCGCGCGGGGTGCCAGCCAGATGCCGGTCGCGCTGCAGGCCGCCGAACAGGCCGCGCGGGGTGTGGCATTCGCCGCAGTGACCGAGTGCGGTGGCCAGGTAGGCGCCGCGGTTCCACTCGGCCGACTGTGCCGGGTCGTCAGCCCAGGGCCCTGGCGAGAAATAGCTCGCTTTCCAGTCGCGCACCAGTCGCCGCGAGAACAGGTACCAGGGCAGTTCGTGCGGGCGGTTCACGCGCGCGCTGGCCGGCTGGCTCATCACGTAGGCATACAGTGCCTGCCTGTCGGCGGGACTGATGCGCGTAAACGAGGTATAGGGAAAGGCCGGGAAATAGTCCTTGCCGGCGGGGTTGACGCCCTCGCCGAGGGCGCGCTGAAAATCGCGCTCGCTCCACGTGCCGATGCCCTGTGCGGGATGCGGCGTGATATTGGGCGGGTAATAGACGCCGAACGGGGTGTCCAGCGGCCGGCCACCGGCCAGGGGCTGGTCTTCGGTGTGGCAGGAGGCGCAGCCGGCAACACCGAACAGGTAGCGACCGCGCTCGACCAGTGTGTCTTCAGCTGCCACCCGTAGCGACAGCATGCATAGCAGGCCGGCCAGCAGGTATGGCAGCGACGCCAACCCGGCTCTGCGTGAACAGGTGCCGCGTGGCGTGTCGTGTGTCCGGTTTGGCATGTTTCACCCTCGTGTCCTGGAAGCTCACCCTGATTGTGCCATGTCCGTTACAACAGGTCAGGCCTGGAGGCGGCTTTTCTGCAGTAGTTCTGACAGAAACGTCAGGCAGGCGCGAACGGTGTGCAAGTCTGCGGCCCGGGGCTATAATGCATCGCTTGCGTGGCAAGCCCCGTTTCCCCTAGATCGCGGTCCGTACCCGCAAGTCCCCTGTATGCAGATAACACCTCCCGCGCAACCGTGATGCAACAGACGAAACGCCACCTCGTACCGGCCCTGCTGGGCCTGCTGGTGATTGCCGCCCTTGCCCTGGGGGGCTACCTGCAGTCGCAGGCGCCCGACTTGCCGGCCATCCCCGAGCTGGCGGTCGGCGAATTCTCGCAACCGGTACAGAAACAGATTCTCGCCGCGCGGACCCGGCTGCTGGAGGCGCCGGAAGATGCGCAGCGCAATCTGGAGCTGGGCAGGATACTGCATGCCTACAAGCTGCTGCCGTCCGCCATTGTGTGTTACCGGCGTGCGCGGCTGTTGCAGCCGGAAGAATTCGCTACCGCCTACCTGCTGGGTATTGCCCAGGTCCAGGCGGGCGATGATGCCGGCGCGACCGATAACCTGCGTGCCGCGCTGGCGCTGAATCCGGACGATGCACCGGCGCGCCTGCGGCTGGGCGAGGTATTGTTCAAGAGCAGCAAACCTGAGGAGGCGCGTGAGCTGTTCGAGGCATTGCTGGAGCAGCAACCGGATTCGGCCTGGGCGCATCACCGGCTGGCGCAGGTGCTGGCCGCGCTCGGCGACCCGGCGGGCGCGATCGACCGGAACCGTCGCGCCATTGAGTTGTACGAGAATTTCGGCGCGGCGCACTATGCACTGGCGCTGGCCTACCGCGACCGCGGCGAGAGCGAACTGGCGCAGGCACATATGGCGCGCTATCGCGCGTACCCGAAGCAGAGCCCGGCACATGTGGATGCGCTGCTGGAAGCGCTGGATGCCCTCGATATCAGCGCCACGGCGCAGGTGCGCCGGGCGAAGCGCCTGGAGCGCGCAGGCCGAATGCAGGATGCGCTGCAGGCGCTGCAGCAGGCCGTCGCCGTCGAGCCGGACTCGGTCGAGGCGCACAGTCAGCTGGTCCGGCTGTATCACCGCTTCAACGATACCGGGCGGGCGGAGCAGCACTACCGGGCGGTGACGGCCATTGAGCCCAACGCCGTCATGGTAAACCTCGAGTACGGCACGCTGTTGGCCGAACAGGGCCGTATCGCGGACGCCGCCACGACCTTCGAAAAGGTACTGACGGCCGACCCGGATCACAGCGCCGCGCACATGCTGCTGGCCCAGGCACGCGAGGAATTGCAGCAGCCGGCGGAGGCCGAGCGGCATTACCGCCTGGCACTCGACAGCGATCCGAACAATCACCGCGCCGCGTTGCTGCTGGGACGCCTGCTGATGCTGGGCGAGCGGCCGGCCGAGGCGGAAACTTTTCTGGAACTGGCGGCAGCGGCCGAGCCGCGCGAACGCGCGTTCTACCTGCAACGCATCGCACAGGTCCGGCACGAGGCCGGCCAGCGCGAGCGTGCGCTGGCCGTGCTGGAGCAGGCGCGCGTACAGGCCGCAGAACGGGGGCAGCAACGCCTGCTGAACGAGATCATGCAAACACAGACACAGTGGCAGGAGAGTCCATGAGGCAGGGATACATCACATTCGGTTGCCGGTGTTTGCTGTTCGTCAGTGTATGGCTGGCCGGCTGCGAGGGTGACGAGGCGGGACGGTCTCAGACGCTGCCGCCTGCCGCCGTTATAGCGCCTTTCGAGGAGGTGGCTGCCGCCACGGGCCTGGTGTTCACCCATTTCAACGGCGCCAGCGGCGCCTATTACCAGCCCGAGGTGTTCGGTCCGGGCGTGGCCGTGCTGGACTACGATAACGACGGCGATCTGGATGTCTATCTGCCGCAGGCAGCCATGCCCGATCCCGATCAGCCGTTCGAGGAGGCGCTGTTCCCGCTGCCACCCGGCCAGCCGCCCGGTGACCGCCTGTTCCGCAACGACCTGGTCCCGGGCGGGACACTGCGCTTCACCGATGTCACGTCGGCAGCCGGACTCGGCAACGAGGGCTATGCACAGGGCGTGGCGACCGGCGATTACGACAACGACGGCTACACCGATTTCTACGTCACCGGCTTTGGCCCCAACGTGCTTTATCATAACGACGGCAACGGCCGTTTCACCGATGTTTCCGCCACGGCCGGTGTCGACGATCCGCGCTGGAGTAGCAGTGCCGCCTTTCTCGACTACGACCGCGACGGGGACCTCGACCTGTTCGTCGCCAATTACGTGCGCTTCACCGTGACGGGCAACAAGCAGTGCGCCGGTGCCGATGGCAAGCTCGACTACTGCGGGCCGCAGTCCTACGAGAAGGTGCGCGACCGGCTGTTCCGCAATGACGGCGGCGGCCGTTTCACCGATGTCAGCGACGCCGCCGGGCTGGGCGCGGCATTCGGTCCCGGCCTGGGCGTGACCTGCGCGGATTTCAATGGCGATGGCTGGCTCGACATCTACGTCGCCAACGACGGCGACGACAACCAGCTCTGGATCAACCGTCACGACGGCCGCTTCGAAAACACCGCGCTTATGGCCGGCGTGGCCATCAACGCCTACGGCAAGGCGGAGGCCAGCATGGGCGTGACGGCCGGCGATTTCGACGGTGATGGCGACGAGGACCTGTTCATGACCCATCTCGACCGCGAGACCAATACGCTCTACGTCAACGACGGCTCCGGCAACTTCCTCGACGCCACCGATGCCCGCAAGCTCGGGCGCATCAGCCTGGCCTATACCGGCTTCGGCTCGGAGTGGTTCGACTATGATAACGACGGTGACCTCGACCTGTTCATCGCCAACGGTGCCGTCAAGATCGAGGAGTCGCTGCGTGGCCAGCCGTTTCCCTATCAGGAGCGCAACCAGCTGATCCGCAACGATGGCGCGGCCGGCTTCAGCGATATCACCGAACAGGCCGGGCCGGCGCTGGAGCTGCTGGACGTCAGCCGTGGCGCCGCCTTCGGCGATCTCGACAACGACGGTGCCGTCGATATTGTGGTGGCGAGCAACAACGGTCCGGTCCGCCTGCTGCGCAACACGGCAGCTACGCATAACCACTGGCTGGGCGTCAAACTGCAGGGTACCCGTTCCAGTCGGGACGGTCTGGGTGCGCGCGTGGCATTGATGCGTGCGGGCCAGCCGCCGTTGTGGCGTCGTGCGCATACCGATGGCAGCTACCTCAGCGCCAATGATCCGCGCGTGCACTTTGGC
The DNA here is from genome assembly GCA_963748215.1 of uncultured Gammaproteobacteria bacterium. Lineage (GTDB taxonomy): Bacteria > Pseudomonadota > Gammaproteobacteria > UBA9214 > UBA9214 > UBA9214. The sequence goes on from CAVVHS010000007.1 coordinate 5,399, forward strand.
CTGGGTACGGAGCCCGGCGTGCAGGCGGTGGGCGTGGTGTGGCCGGATGGTGCTCGCGAGATCTGGCGCGATGTCGCAAGCGATGCGTTTATCACACTGCAGGAGGGCAGCGGCGCGCGGTGGGAAGGGAAGCCCTGATGTGCCTTTCAGCGCTACGTGTGCGTGACCTGTCGAATCTCTACTTTCGGGACAGCCGACCCTGGCGGGTTTGTGGGTATCGCGATCGCGGATATTCCTGAAGCACTCACGGCATTCAATCGCCCGGACAGGAAGACCGGGACACTCTGTGTGGCGATGCGTATTATGGACTTGGATCTCCCCTGATTGAGTGGCTAACGCATCAATTCAGACGAGCATGGTTGTTGGCCGAATGAATTCAACCCTACAATGGTAGTCAACCCACACTATTTGCGGAAGAGCCATGGACTTTATGAAACAGGACAGTCCTGTCGATCCCGAGCTGCGGGGTTTATCGCAAGTATGGTCGCAAGTGCCTGCGACAGGAGCCGTTTGATGGTGTGCAAGTTACCGAGTACCTGGATCGTCTGCAGTCGCCTTGCGCTACTGTTTATTTTCCTGCTGTCGGGGCCGGTGTTGTCGCAAGCGCAGTCACCCGGACGTGTTGAAGCAGGCATGTTCTCATTATCCAGGCCCGGTCAAAACCTGCCGAATGGCTGGCAACCGCTGACCTTCGGCCGGATCGAGCGGCATACCGATTATTCCCTGGTGGAAGATCTCGGCACCGTCGTCGTCAAAGCCGTCAGTGATCAGTCTGCTTCCGGATTGACCCGGGCAATATCAATCGACCCGGCAGAATACCCGATCATCCGGTGGCGCTGGAAAGTGAAGAATATCCTGCAGAAGGGCGATGTAAGCAGCAAGGACGGGGACGACTATCCCGCCAGAATCTATATTACCTTCGCATTTGATCCTGACAGGGCCGGTTACCTGGAGCAGCTGCAACAGCAGGCCGCCCGGCTCATCCAGGGGCGGGATGTTCCGTACCGGGCTATCTCCTATGTCTGGGGGAGCAACAGCCCGGCCGGTACCATGATTGCGAATTCCTACACGGACCGGGTCATGATGTTTGTTGTCGAGGTTGGCGACGAGAAGTTACAGCAGTGGGTAACGGAGAAACGCAATGTCTATGAGGATTACAAAAAAGCCTTTGGTGAAGAGCCGACCATGATATCCGGTGTGGCCATCATGACGGATACGGACAACACGCGGGAATCTGCCGTTGCCTGGTATGGTGACATCGTTTTCAGTACTGACCAGGGCAGCGCTGACCAGGGAACCTCTGATTAATTCACTCATCGTCATCCCGGCGCATGCCGGGATCCAGAGTTTTCAATGACCTGGATGCCGGCCTTCGCCGGCATGACGAATTAATCAGAGGTTCCCTAGGTTGTCATCGCGGGAAATAAGGCATCAGCTGGTTATGAAATGATGCGCTTCGCAGCGCCCGGCACATCCTGCCACCGATGCGTGCCAGGGGCGGGGTGGCACAAAGCCGTTGGTCGTTACCCGAGCGTATCCCGTCACTCCGTCTCCCTAGTTCCCCTGTACTCGTTAACGCCCGGGTCAGCTATGCAGATGCGGTGGCGCCACCCTATTACCGTTACTGCACGGCACAGTGTTCCTCACAATGACGATACATCCGGGTTTCCGAATATATTTCCAGCTGACTGGCCGGCTCGCCATGCGGTGTGGCGGTAACTGCGCTGCCGGATAGCCCGGTTGCAGACGCCAGCGAGTTGCAACAGGCATCACTCCTGAACAGGGACGGCGGCGATGGATCAGTTGATCCCGAACGAGGCCCGGTTGACAGGGCAGGTGCAGATGGAGAATGTCCGATACTTTTTCCTGTGTGCGCAGGACCGCTCGCTTCTGCACCTGAGCAGCTGCAGGTCCCGGTCCAGGAACGGCTCCGCATTGCAGACAGATTTGTCTGACAGGCAGGTGTACTCCAGATCGCACCGGGTGTTCGCGATGATGTCGGGATCAATATTTCTGCTTCTCGGTAAAGTCATGGTCTTCACCTTTTTCCGCTATGGCTGCCACCTGAACATACATGAACTGCAGGGCTGCTGCCATGACCGGCCTGCGTGACAATAATGATTCCGATTCGCAACGATGAACCTCGAAATATTCAGGTGCGACATCGATCTGACTGCTACCGCCATAACCCACGCTGACCGGCTCACCCGGCGCCGTAGCGAGTTGGTATCACTCAGCCGGGCGATGCCGGCGCGGATCACACAAAGAATTACCGGGAATATGGAATAATTCCGAATTCCAGCCCGTCATAGTTTCGTGAAGACAGTGCAAGCTGTGTCTCAGTGACCGGATGGTGGATACGCCGCAAGGTCAACTCCGCTTCTACTACACCATATAAAATTCTTTTCAGGGAGCAATCAGATGAGTTTAAAGCGAATGGTTTCCACAATAGTCGGGTTGATACTCGCAGCGAGCACGGTTCTTGGAGTGGCTGCCCATGCAGCGGATAAAGCTGCAGATGCTCCCGTCTATGACGAGTCCTCCTATACGGAATATGTCGAGAATACGATGAAGAAGCTCGATCGGCTCTATCTGGAGTTTTGCGGCACATGCGGCGTTGATGCTGCAAAGGCTGTGAAAGCAAGACAGGAATTTCTCACTACTGTTCGTGACCTGATGCAGTATATGAATGGCAGGTTTGACAGGTTGGATCCCAAGACAGGCGGGGCGCTGTCGGCCACGGAAACACTGGTAAGCATCCACGTACTGACCATGCTGGTCGATATCCTGACGGCCACCCAGCTCGAGCATCTGGCGGATCATCCCTATAACCAGTAATCAGCCCGTCGGATGCGATGAGTGAAACGAACCGCATCCCGCCACCGTTGTGTGCCAGGGGCGGGGTGGCACAAAGCCGTTGGTCGTTACCCGAGCGTATCCCGCCACTCCGTCCCCTTGCTTCCCTGTGCTCGTCGACGCCCGGGTCAGCTCTGCAGAGCTGGCCGGCGTGAGAGCGGGTGTTGTAGCGCACGTGCAATGCATCGCGCCGTCCACTCGATATACCTTCAGAAGCGCGACGCTTCCAGGCGGCTGATATATTCAGGCACAGTATGGAAACGGAGTTTTTCAACGGCATCGACCCAAAGGCAACATTAAAACAAAATCAGCGTATAGCAAAACCATTAAAAACCGGATTTACTTAACCATTGTCAAATAAAAAAAGCTGGATCAGTGGTTCAACGAGCTTTGCATCTGCGCAGCGGATATTCTCCGCGACTTCAATATACTCAGCGTGTTGTTATCCAGACGTCCGTTATCCCCAGCTTTGCCTTGGCAGTGCCGGCATAAGCCCTGGCCTCCTCCGCTGTTGAAAAGCCGGTGATCTGGACACGCCAGTATTGTTTGCCTTTTACGGTGGCTTGCTGCTGTTCTGTCTGGATATCTCTGGACCTGGCTTTTTCCGTCAAGCGGTCTGCATCGGTCTTGCTCGGCGATGAAGCAAGATTGATAACCCATTGTCCCTCTTTCTTCGGGCTGATTGCGGTACTTAATGGTTTGCTGGTGATCGATTGACTGCTCGCTACGGAATCACTGCCCGGGCTGGTTAATGCAGGCGCTTCGTGTGTCGCCCTGATGGACGTGCGCAGGGGGGCAGCAGGGCTGGTTGTGCCGGTAACGGCAATCACAGGCGCGTCCCGGAGCCTGCTTGCTCCCCCGGTGGAGGTTTGCCGGGGCGTTTTTGCAACGCTCACCTCCTCGACAGCTTGACCACTGGCAGGGGGCGGCAGCGCCTCAAGAACTTGCACTGCCTCGCCAATTGCCGGCACCTCAGGCGTGGTCGCGGACGCAATGTTCTGTTCCGCACCGACTATGGAATCGGTGATGCCCTGAGCCTGCATCAGTCTCGACTCCAGACGGGCTATCGAATCGGCCAGCATGTCTACGCGTTGAGTCAGGCCGGCGACGCGCGTTTCCAGCTGTTTGGTGGCCGGGCTCCCGGTTGCACTGGTTTGACGAGATTCAGGCAGATCAAGATTGTATGACCATTCCGTCGGCTTCCGGTCTGATCCGATCAGCCAGGTAATCATGACCGACGCGATCACCAGGGCCATCCCCGATAAAAGCCATCTGGCCTTGTTCTTCAAGGCGAATAGCCGGTTGTTCTGCGATCCCAAGCTGCTCATTTTTCGATGTTCCACACCGTCCGTTGAGCTGGCATGGCCTTGCTGCAAGCGCTCCCGATGCTTGCGCGCCTCCTCCATTTTTTGTTTGATCCGTTCCATATGCTGATACAGCCTAATAGATCTCTTAATAGATGCCTAGACGCAGTATGGGCCAGGTAAAGCAGCACCAGCTAGACATGATGGCGCGGCTGGTCACTGAGGTATGCCCCGTGGTGAGTATTGACGTTCTGATGCGTGAGCCAATGCACCAGCGGCCGTGGATCTTAACAAATCTATTACGTTACTGTAAGGCAGGTGTCCTGCATTTATGTGCAAAGTGCCTGCCATCGTGTGCCCGTCCATCACCTCAAATCGGGTCAAGAAGGACAGACAAGCGCACCATGGACCGCGAGTATCTGCGGGTGACCCTGATCCAGCGCCCTGCAGTGCGCTAGCTGAACATCCTCCTTCACCCTTTGCCGCTGAATATCCTGTTTGTGGTAACAGGCAGCCATTAATTGTCCTGATCGTTAACCATTCCCGCGTTACTGTTAAACAGTACCATCCCCGGGTAATTGATCAATCGTTTATACAGATACCCCGGCACCACCCGGTTTCCGTTACTGCCCGGCGCGGTAGCGGGTGTTGTATCGCGCATGCAGTGCGTCGCGCGGTTCACTCGGCAGTCCGGAGGAGGGTAGTGGCTCCAGTGTGCTGCCATGCGCCGTGTACAGGTCCATGTCCTTGGTCCAGCCATTGGCCTGGACCACGAAACGGCGGCTCCAGCCGTCCGGCAACGCCGGCAGCTCGGCCGCGAATTCCAGCTGTACTTCCTCGCCGGGGCCGATGATGGCGGTCGCATCGTCCTGCGTGGCGAGCAGTTCCGTGACCGGGCCGAACGCGGTGTAGTGACCGGCCTGATGGCGCGTGTCCCAGAGCGGGCTGCGCCGGGTGTAATCGTAGTGCGGCTGGCGCTGCGGGCCGGTACTGCGCTGTGCAAATCCGCTTTCCGCAAGTTGCGCTGCTGCAAGTTGCAGGTCCGTGCGGCGTGCCTGTGGCAGCGGTGCGGCCTGAACCACCGCCACGCGGTCCCAGTAGATCTCCTGGTTGGTGGTCAGGCGCAGGGCGTCGGTTCCGGCTGGCAGACCGGCAAGCGGTACCGACATGCGCCGCGGCATGCCGGCGGGGTAGCCGAATTCCGCCAGCACGGTATGCCACCGGCCATCGCCGCCGCGTGCCTCCAGTGTCGGTGCGCGGTAGTCGGCCTGTGCCTGCCAGGCGGCGAACATAGTCTGGGAGTAGGGGTACTCGACCCAGCCGTCGATCACCAGCACCGGTTGTGTGTCAGTGAGTGGTTCGGCGAATTCCAGCGTCAGCACCTGGTCGTTCGCCAGCCGGCCGATAAAACGCCGGTCCAGTGCGCCCACCGGTGCGGCCTGCAGGTCGGCGGCCGTGACGAGCGCGGTGACGTCGCTGCCGTCACGCGTCGTGGCGCGCACCGGCTGCCGTTCATCCCGGAAAAACACGGCTGCACCGGTAGCCTTCGGGCCGGCGATGGCCATCCGCTCGTCCAGCACCAGGTCCCAGCCCGGCGGCAGGTCCCAGGCGACCAGGCGCACGGCATCGAGATAGGCCGCTTCCTCCATGGGTTCGCCGATCTTCAGCACGTAACGGCCGTCGCGCGGCGCGGGCAGGCCGGCCGGCAGCAGGAAGTTTTCGTGCGGCCGCGGCGGCGCATACATCCCGGGCGCGATGAAGTAGCCCAGCCCGCCGACGCCGAGCAGATCGCTGACGAAGGCATGGCGGGTGCCGTCCCAGGCAAACAGCACCGGGCAGCTGGACAGCTGGCGCTCGGTTTCCACGATGGGATGCAGCTGGCCGGTCGCCAGGTCCAGCTCGGACTGCAGCACGCCGTCCGACCAGGTAAGGGACACGAAGTCGAGTTGCGGTGCGCCGCCCAGGCCGGTCACCACCGGCTGCAGGCCCTGTCCGGGTGCGGAATGCCGCCGCCAGGTGTCGGTCAGGATCCAGCGGTCGCCGCTGCGCAGCGCCAGCCGGGTGCCGATGCCCGAGGCGTTGGAACGCATGGTCGCGCCGGTGTCGTCGCGCCCGCCGGGCGCCAGGCCGATGAAGGCATAGCGGCCGGCCCCCGGCTGCCACACCCGCAGTGCGTGGTCCGTGTCCAGTGCGGCCACGGCGGGCCCGTGTGCAATGTCGCTGACCACGCTGGTCCAGGCCAGCAAACCGGGTGAATCAGTCGCGTTGAACATCGGCGCCATGCCTGCGTCCTGCAACACATAGACACCCCAGCCCGTCCCGGTGGCCAGTAACAGGTCGCCATGACCGTCGCCGTCAAAGTCGCGCAGTTCCAGTTGCGGTTGCGCGGCAGGCGGCACGCTACCGATGTCAGTCTGCCGCCAGTCGCCATCGGTGCCGATGTTCCAGCGCAGCACACGGCCTTCTGTCGTCAGCGCATAGAGCTCCGGCCAACCGTCGGCGTCGTTGTCGCCGCTGACCAGCGCGGCCATGGGTGTATTGACGAACGCATCCAGGTCGTCCGCGGCACGGTAGTTCCAGCCCAGCTCGTTGATGTACACCGCATGCGGCGGGGCGACGTGCAGGGTGATGATGTCGGTGTCGCGGTCATTGTCGATATCCAGCAGCAGCACCTGGCGCGTATCGGGCCGGTCGCCGGCCAGGCCGCGTTCCACGGCCAGGGGACGGAACGTGCCGTCGAGGTTGTTGTTGAGCAGCTCGTCGGGTCCGTCGCTGTTGACCAGGAACAGGTCGAGATCGCCGTCGTGGTCGGCATCGAACAGCGCGCCGTCGACGGTGTCGAAATCGCCATTGCCGGTCTGTGTCGCGTCGGTAACGTCCTGCCAGCCGCCATCGGCCGAATGCCGCCACAACTGGTTGGGCCCGCGCCGGCACAGGTACACGTCGGTGTGACCGTCGTTGTCGAAATCGCCCCACAGCGCCGTGTTCACGGCCGCCACGGCGGCGAGCGGGTGGTCGTCAGCCACGGCAAAGGTGCCGTCGGCGCGGCCCGTCAGCACTGCGTTGTGTGCACCGGTGCGCGCGGCGCTGCCGGCGATAAACAGGTCGGGCCGGCCGTCGCCGTCGATGTCGGCGACGGTCAGGTTCGAAGCCCCGCCGGCGGCTGCCAGCGGCAGTGCGGTCCCGGGTGTGGCGAACAGCGCGCCGGACGGGCGTTGCACGGGCGCCGCCGCTGTTTTGCCCGGTGCGGCGGCCTCGCACTTCGGACCCATGCGCGTGTACTTGAACTCGACCAGCTGTGCGCGCGGGTTGTCGGCCAGTTGGGTGTACAGGTCGAGGTAGCGACCGGCCGCGTCGCTCTTGCCCTGCTGGCGATACAGCTGCGCCAGGGCGTAGTAGGCGCTGCGCAGGTAGGGATCGGTGTCCAGTGCGCGCCGGTACCAATCCAGCGCGGCGCTGTTGTCACCGCGCTGTTGCAGCGACTGCGCCAGGAAGTAGGCCGCGTAGGGATCCTTCGGATCGGCTGCCAGCACGGTGTGCAGGTGCTCGGCGGCGCGTTCCAGTTCGCCGCGGCGGAACTCCAGCAGGCCGGCGCAGTAGCGTGCCTGCAGGTCAGCGGGTTGTTCGGCAAGCAGCGCGTCGAAATGGGCCAGTGCCTTCGTCTCGTCGCCGTCCAGCTGGCGGTTCATCTGCGCCACGGCGAGATTGAAGCGGAATGTGCCCTGGTGCGGATATCGCTCTGCAAGCTGCTCGAAGATCTGCAGGGCGGCGGCGTAGTCGTAACGCCCCATCAGGCCCATGCCGCGATTGTTGAGCGCGATGGCCGCGGCATCCGGAACCACCGGCTGCGCGTCCTGTCCGGTGCGCTCGCAGCCACACAGTGTCAGCAACAGGCAGCAGGGCAGCAGCCAGGTTCTCAGTCGATGTCGGAAGGTCGGGTTCATCCTGCAGGAGTATGCAGGATACAGCAGGCCGGCGCATGCGGCAGTCGTGCGTTCACGTTTCGGGCTCCGGATGTCTGTTGCGCTGGTGCATGGGTCTTCCTGTGTTGAGCCGGGTGCGGCATCGCGCTTCGGGTCATTGTAGGAAGATAATACAGTGTCGCCAATGTTTCACTGCAGGGTATTGCGCTGCTGTCGCATATGGCGTCGGTCGCCGGGACGCGCATGCCTGAGGGGCGCCGCGTAGAGTGCGATCACCGCTCCCGCTCACCCGCTCACCCGACACGCGTCCACGAGCGGCAGCCACGTGACCATCAGCCGGAACCGATCCGGATACTGCGCGATCTGGAGCATTCGCTGCGTGCCGTCAACTCGATGCCGTGGCTGTGCAAGGCGCGCCGGCGCCGCCCTGCATGGCGATCTTTGTTCTACACTTGGGGTAGCGGGATTAACAGCGTGCGCGACAGCGCGGGAGGTGGTCGTGAAAGCGCGGCAACTGGGTGGCTGGCAGCGTCTGCCGAGTGGTTATGACGTCGAGTTCCGGCATGGAGTCCCGGTGCGGCTGTCGAATAACGGCAGGCGCGGGGTGTTGTCGGAGTCGGAAGTGTGCGCGGAGGTCGAGGCGCTGGGCGGCTTGGCGGTTGAGGCTGGCGAGTGGGTCGACGGTGAGAAACCGGGAGAGCGGGAAGCCCCGCTGTTTGTGGATGGCGATGCGTTTGCCGAGGTGCTCGGGCGACTGGCGCGTGCGTCGGCGGCGCTGTTCGTCGATCGCTTTCACAAGCCGGTCGATGACGTTGACGTCGACTGGGACCGTCTGGAATACCTGAAGGATTTCGGCGCGGCGCTGGGCCATTGCCGGCTGGTGGCGACCGATGTCGACCAGGATGCCTGCTTCGACGACTACGCCGAGATCATGCACCGTACAGCGCGCCGGCTGGTGCGTGCCCGGACTCAACCACCCGTGGAGCCGGAGTGACAGCATGACGGAGCGGGAACAGACGCAGGCGGCGTTGTGCGGGCGCATCCTGGATACGGCGCTGACGCTGGCGGAGGAGCGTGGCTCGTGGGCGTCGCTGCGCCTGCACGAGGTGGCCGACGCGCTGGATATCCCGCTGGCCGAAATCCTTGCCTGCTATGCGCAGCAGGACGACCTGGCCGAGGCGTGGTTCGACCGCGCCGACCGCGCCGCCCTGCGGGTGCGCGAAGACAGCGACTTTGCTGACCTGCCGCCGGCCGCGCGGCTGGAACGTGTCATGCTGGCCTGGCTGGAAGCCCTGCAGCCGCATCGTCGCCTGACGCGCGGTATGCTGGCCTACAAGCTGGAGCCCGGTCACCTGCACCTGCAGTTGCCGGGTCTCGCGCGTGTCAGCCGTACCGTGCAGTGGTTCCGCGAGGCCGCGCAGCAGGACAGCACGGGCCTGCGGCGCATCGTCGAGGAGACCACGCTGACGCTGATCTATTTGCGTGCCTTCGCACGCTGGCTGTACGACGATTCGGCTGGCGCCCGCCACACGCATGACTGGCTGGCGCGTGCACTGCAACGCCACGCTGGCTGCCGGGCGCAGGCAGCAGTCCGCTCGTCTGCGGCGTCGGACCGCCGTGCAGACGTGCCTGGCACGAGGGAGGGTCAAGCAGGTTCGGGCACCGCCGGCTGACGGCACCTGTGCCATGCGCGCGGCGCTCAGTCGGCGCCGGGTTTGGGGCCGAACAGCGAACCGATGCTGTCCAGCGGCAGCGGAAACACGATGGTCGAACTTTTCTCGCCGGCGATCTCGGTCAGCGTCTGCAGATAGCGCAGCTGCAGCGATTGCGGCTGCTGGTTCAGTATGCGCGCCGCCTCGACCAGTTTTACCGCCGCCTGCATCTCGCCCTCGGCGTGGATGACCTTGGCGCGCCGTTCGCGCTCGGCCTCTGCCTGGCGGGCGATGGCGCGCACCATGCTCTCGTCGATGTCGACATGCTTGATCTCCACGTTGGCGACCTTGATGCCCCAGGCATCGGTCTGCCGGTCCAGGATGGTCTGGATATCGACGTTGAGCTTGTCGCGCTCGGCCAGCATGTCATCCAGCTCGTGCTGGCCAAGCACCGAGCGCAGCGTGGTCTGTGCCAGCTGGCTGGTGGCGGCAAGGTAATCCTCGACCTGGATGATGGCCTTCTGCGGATCGATCACGCGAAAGTAGAGCACGGCGTTGACCTTGACCGAGACGTTGTCGCGCGAGATCACGTCCTGGCTCGGCACGTCCATCACCACCGTGCGCAGGTCGACCTTGACCATCTGCTGGATGACCGGGATGACGATGATCAGGCCGGGGCCCTTGACCTTCCAGAAGCGGCCCAGGGTGAAGATCACGCCACGTTCGTACTCGCGCAGGACGCGGAAGGTGTAGAGCAGCAGCGCGACGATGACCACCACTGCACCAAAAATACCTGTAATACCCATATCAATTCTCCTCGTTGATGTGCCGTACCTGCAGGACCAGACCCTCGATGGCGATCACCCGGAGCTTGTCGCCTCGGGTTACCGGTTGTGCAGACTCCACGCGCCAGGTCTCGCCATGCACGAGCATCCTGCCCTGGCCCTGGAAATCCTCCAGCGCCTCGCCGATGGAATGCAGCATTTCCTCCCGGCCGCTCACCACGGGCCGCCGGCGCGCCTTGATGGCGGCACCGACGATGAACAGGAAAAAGCCCGCACTGGCGACGGCCAGTGTCAGGATCAGCGGCAGGGACACGGCATACCCCGTGCTCTCCTGGTCGAACAGGATGACGGAACCGGTGACGAAGGCGATCAGGCCGCCGATGCCGAGTGCGCCGAAGCTGGGCACGAAGGCCTCGGCCAGCATGAAGATGATGCCCAGTGCCACCAGGGCGAGGCCCGCGTAATTGACCGGCAGGATCTGAAAGGCATACAGCGCCAGCAACAGGCTGATTGCCCCGGCGACACCCGGCAGGACATAGCCCGGGTTGGCGAATTCGAAGAACAGGCCGTAAATCCCGATCAGCATCAGGATGTAGGCGATGTTCGGGTCGGTGATGACGCTCAGCAGGCGGCTGCGCCAGTCCGGCTCGATGGGCAGCAGTGTCAGGCCCTGCGTGTCCAGCACCCGGTCGATGCCCGACACGTTCACCGTGCGACCGTGCAGCTGCTGCAACAGGTCGGGCACGCCGGTGGCCACGATGTCGATCACGTTCAGCTCGCGGGCTTCTTCCGCAGGCAGGCTGGCCGCCTCGCGCACTGCGCGCTCGGCCCAGTCGATATTGCGACCGCGCAGCTGTGCCAGGCTGCGGATATAGGCGACGGCGTCGTTCACCCGCTTGCTGGTCATGGCATCCTGCGGTTCACTGACGGGTTCTGATGCGTCCTGGTCCTGCGGCGGCTTTTTCTTCAGCAGGTCGTCGGCGTCCGGGATGCCGCCGATCTCGACCGGCGTCGCCGCGCCCAGGTTGGTACCGGGCGTCATGGCCGCGACATGACTGGCGTACAGGATATAGGTACCGGCACTGGCGGCACGTGCGCCGCCGGGTGATACGTAGGTGACCACGGGCACCGCGGATACCAGGATGTCCTGGATCATGTCGCGCATGGCGGTGTCGAGTCCGCCCGGCGTATCCATGCGCAGGATGACGAGGCCGGCATCGCGTGCGCGCGCCGTTTCGAGGCCGCGCCCGACATAGTCGGCCGTGGCCGGGCCGATGGCGCCGTTGATCTCCAGCACGACGGCAACGCGCTCGATCGCCGCCGGATACCATGCCGGGGCAAGCGCCAGGACGAGCAGCAGCAGGGCGGGGATCGAGCGGCTGTGTTTCGAGAATCTCATGGTAAGCTGACAGTAGCACAATGCCGGATAAACAGCAGCGCGGCGAGTGTGGTTTGCCGCGGGCCTAACGTGGCGGGGTCAGAGTCGTTTGATTTAGTGGGGAGCGCAGCCGATTGCAGGGCGCTGCAAAGTCAAACGACTCTGATCCCATGGATCTGTTGCGGAGGACAGGCATGAAAAAACTCAAGCACGAATCGGAACTGGTCAAGGAGGCCGTGCGCGCCGGCATGAAATACGGCGAGGAACGCGGTGCGGTTGAATTCGAACCGACGGATTCGCTCAACGAACGTATCGAATATATCTACCGTCTGCTGGTGCACGACAAGGTCATCGCGCCCATGCCGGAGGAGCAGGTGTCGCAGCAGGCGATGCGCCACCGCCTCGCCATGTGGATGGTGCGGCAACTGCCGAAGGATCATCCGCTGCTGAAATAGCCGCCTGTTCCAGTCCTTGCATCATCAATGCAGCGTGATAAAAATTTCAATGGCCACGGAATCCACGGAAGAACACGGAAATATAAAAGAATCCAGGGTGCGCCATGGCATGAGAAGTGAATCGTGAATTACAGATACGATGATTCATGGCCACGGAAACACACGGAATGACACGGAAGAAAAAACACGGCGCATGTTCTATATACCATGGCGGTTTAGCTGTTGCTGACAGGAATTATTCCGTGTGCTTCCGTGTGTTTCCGTGGCCATTGATACCCTTGTAACCAGGAAAGACAGGTCATGCCCTGTGTGCCATGCGGGCCGAACGATTGCAGACAGAAATCTTTCCGTGTTCTTCCGTGGATTCTGTGGATTCCGTGGCCATTATCCTGCTCATGCACTTCAGCAAGGCGCCCGGGGCGTTATGCTGCATCACATGCCGGCCTGACCACTGCCGGTTGCGGGTGCTTCTGCAGGTAACGCAGCAGCAGCCGGTAGGTGTCGAGGTCGAAGGCGGGCGGTGGTGCGGATGCCAGCAGCTCCTCAACCTGCTCCGTATCCCGTGCGGCGCCCAGGTAGCACCAATGGTCGATTACGTGGATTTCCTCGCGACGGCTTTGCGGGCAGCGTTCGCGGATGCCGATGGCGCCCGGCCAGGGCCAGCGTGCCAGGCGCAGCGCGGAAAGCGCTTCGAGCATGCGCAGATGATGGCGGATTTCATCCTCATCCCCGATGCACACGCCGCGGCATTTTTTCAGCGGGTGGCCGAAGCAGGCGCCGCTGTCCGCTTCCAGTCCCAGCCGCTTCAGGCACAGCGCGTGGCTGGTGGCGAGTTCATGCAGGGTTTTTTTTGCCTGGCGCCGGCTGCGGAAGACGCCGTACACGCCGGACAGGGCCGCGGCATCGAGCTGGCCGCCACTAACAAGTGCCGGTATCGCACCGGGCGTGCCGGCGTCCCAGTGCAGTGCCACCGGTTCCTGCTGGCTCCGGAGACGCCGGTTGTGCAGTGGCTGGCGTTGCCTGACCAGCCGGGCCTCGAGCAGCAGTGCGCCCAGCTCACCGGCGGTGGGAATGGTTTCGATGCGCGCGACCTCCTGCGCGATGCGTGCATCCACGCGCGAGCGCCGGTCGGCGGAAAAATGCGCCATGATGCGCGTGCGCAGGTGATTGCTCTTGCCGACATACAGCAGCACGTCGCGGGCATCATGGAACAGGTAGACGCCGGGCGTGTCAGGCAGTGCATCGATATCATTTTCGCTCAATCCCGGTGGCAGGGCGCGGCGCCTGAGGATGGCCGCGACAGCGGCATCGATACGGTCTGCAGGAACCGTGCGCCGGACCTGTTCGACGAAGGCCAGCATGGCCTGTGCATCGCCGAGTGCGCGGTGCCGTGCCGCGCAGTCGAGCCCGTGTCGCTGGATCAGGCTGTCCAGGTTGTGACGCCGTTCCTGCGGAAAAAGGCGTCGCGACAGCTTGACCGTGCACAGTACTGGTGCGCGAAAGGTCAGCCCGCAGCGCTCGAAGGCCGTACGCAGGAAACCGTAATCGAAGCGTGCATTGTGGGCGATGAACAGGCGGCCGCTCAACGCCTCCAGCAGGTCCCCGGCAATCGCAGCGAACACGGGGGCGCCCGCCACCAGATCGTTGCTGATGCCGGTCAGAGACTGGATGTATTCGGGTATGCTGCATTCCGGGTCGACCAGCGTGCTCCATTCATTGACAACCTGGCCGGCGCGCGTCTCGATCACCGCGATCTCGGTGATGCGGTCATGCACCGGGCTGGTGCCGGTGGTCTCGAGGTCGACGAATACGGCGGGTTGCTGCAGCATGGCTTACTGTACAGTGAAATGATCGCAGATATCAAAATGCAGGCGGGTACGTCATGCTGTTGCGCAACAGGGCCCGGATCCCTATATCAGTCATTGAGTGAATTTTTATGACTTGATCGCAGTAATGAGGTTCTGATCCACTGCTGTCCCACATAATCACCAGGAAAGTTTATTGAATGCGGCTATTCCAGTGATTAGGGAAGCTCTGATTAATCCGTCATTCCGGGCGAAGCCCGGACTTGATCCGGGGAGAGACCCGGAATCCAGATGTTACAGTTCAGGCTGTTACTGGATTCCGGCCCCTGCCTTCGCAGGGGCAGTCTCTGCGCCGGAATGACGAGCATTGAATTAATACGAGCTTCCCTAGATTATTTTGAGCGGTACGTGGACATGAAATTCCGGAACAACAATGATGTCATACCCGCGAAGGCGGGTATCCAGTCAGTTACTGAATGGCAGGGGTACAAAAAATCCTGTATTCCTGCCTTCGCGGGAATGACGGTCAGGTGGGACAGCAGTGGATCTGCCCCCTTTTACTGTTGCCGGCACTGGGGGAAACTTCATGTGGCGGCGACGGTCCATGTGCAGGTTCCTGATTGACTGTGCGGAGTGCAACACGATGCGAATCCTGATTGTCGAAGACGATGCGGCACTGGCCGGCAGCCTGCAGTCGCGGCTGCGCCAGGAGGGCTTCGCCGTGGATGTCGCCGACAACGGCATCGACGGTGAACACATGGGCCGGGAGGAGGCCTACGATGCCGTGATCCTCGATCTCGGACTGCCCGGGCGCCCCGGCCTCGAGGTGCTTGCGCGCTGGCGTACGGATTCGATCGTCACCCCGGTCATCATCCTCACCGCGCGTGATGCCTGGCACGAGAAGGTGGACGGCTTCAAGGCGGGTGCCGACGATTATCTGGCCAAGCCGTTTCATGTCGAGGAGCTGCTGGCGCGCCTGCAGGCCGTGGTGCGGCGCAGCGTGACGCAATCCACTGGCACCCTGGCGGCCTGCGGCCTGACGCTGGACGAGGAGCGCAAGTCCTGCAGCCGTGACGACGGGACCGAGATAGAGCTGACCGGAACCGAGTTCCGCCTGTTGCGCTACCTCATGCTGCACCAGGGCAAGGTGCTGTCCAAGACACGACTGGCCGAGCATATCTACGAGTTCGATGACGAGCGCGACAGCAACGTGATCGAGGTCTATGTCACGCGCCTGCGCGGCAAGATCGGTAAGGACCTGATCACGACCCGGCGCGGCCAGGGATATATTTTCGGGGATCCCTGTCCGTGACCTCGATCCAGAGCCGACTGATGCTGTGGCTGCTGGCCAGCGTGGTGCTGCTGTTCGGTCTGCACTGGCTGGTCACCAGCCGCTTCGCCGCCAATTTCACCGAGGACTATATCGCCACGCGGCTCGAACACGATGCCGAGGGGCTGGTTTCCGGGATCAGCTTCGATGCGGCGGGCATCCCCGACCTGAACCCCGACTACGTCGCACCGATCTACCTGCGTTCCGGCTCGGGTCATTATTTCCAGGTGAAGTCGAACGGGTACAGCCTGAAATCGGGTTCGCTCGGCAGCACGGATTTCGGTTTCCCGATCGAGGACCAGCCGCAAAAGACCCTGCTACGCATCAAGGGGCCGGATAACCAGCCACTGCTGGTCTGGGTTGTGCACTATGAACGGGACGGGCACCCGTTCAGCCTGGTGATAGCGGAAGAGCTGACGGCCCTGAACACGCACATCAACCGCTTCCGCCTGCGCTTCGGCCTCGTGGCGCTGGTGCTGGTGGCGTTGTTGATCTATGTGCAACGCACTATCGTGCGTCACAGTCTGAAGCCGCTGGACGCCGTGCGCGACGCCACCCGGCAGCTCGAGACCGGCGTCATCGAGCGGCTGCCGGAGGATGTGCCGGCCGAGGTCAGGCCGCTGGTAAGCGAAGTGAACCGCCTCGTCGAATTGATGCGGCAGCGCCTGGTGCGCTCGCGAAATGCCATGGGCAACCTGGCGCATTCCCTGAAGACCCCGCTGGCGGTGCTCCACCAGTACCTGGAGCAGAATGCCGGCCGGCTGGACGGCGAGAGCCTGAAGCAGACGCGCGCCTCGCTGTCCCTGATCCAGTCGATTATCGACCGCGAGCTGAAGCGTGCGCGCCTGGCCGGTCCGGCATCCGGTGGCCGGCTCTGTCACCTGAACCGGGAGCTGCCCGATATCGTCGGCCTGCTGCAGAAGGTCCATGCCGACAAGCAGCTGCAGTTCGAACTGCAGCTGGGCCGGGACCCGATACGCTTCGGCGACCGCGAGGATATGCTCGAACTGCTGGGCAACCTGCTGGAGAACGCCGCGAAGTGGGGTCGGCGCCGGGTCAGGGTCACGGCGAAATACGATGCCGGGCTGGTGTTGTCGGTCGCGGATGATGGACCGGGCATCGAGGAGTCCATGCAGCAGGCGCTGCTGCAACGCGGCGTGCGACTGGATGAGTCGACCAGTGGCCACGGGCTCGGTCTGTCGATCATCAAGGACATCGTCGACCAGTATGGCGGCACGCTGGAACTGGGCCGTTCCACGTCGCTCGGCGGTCTCGAGGTGAAGGTGTTTCTGCCTGTCACGGCCTGAGATGTTCCAGGCCAGCCGGGCCGGCGCCTGTCGCCGGCCTGCGACAAAAAGTCGCGGTTGATGCCCCGGATATTCAGCCTGGATTCAGCTTGCCCCCCTACAGTGAACACCATGATCAAACACTCATGGAGGTCAATCATGATATTCGATATGGCAACACTGGCGGGTATGGTTTCAAGCCTGGTTATGCTGGTTCTGCTGGCTTTCGTCAGCGCCCGGTAACCCGTGACAGGTAATCAGCGTGCCGACGGGTTGCTTGCACTGCTCGCAACCCGATGGCAACCGCAACCAGCAGGAGAGTGATGATGAGACGTTCAATACTTGTATACATGACAGCTGCCGTGCTGAGTACGATCAGCACCGTTCTCGTGTTAGCCGCCGATCCGGAAATACCTGCGCGGGGCCCGATGCCGTTCGACGGCATGGATGCCGATCACAACGGCTTCGTCAGCCAGGAGGAATACCGGCACGCCCACGAGGAGCGCCTGCAACAGCGCGGCGAGGAGCAGAGCCGCTACCAGTACCGCAACCTGGATGAGGCGCCGAAATACGCGGACATCGATTCCGACCATGATGGCCGGGTCAGCCGCGAGGAATTCCAGGCCCACCAGCAACAGCGCAGTCAGGAGCGCCACGAGAAACGCGAGGAACGTCAGCACGAACGCACGGAGCGATACCAGGAGCGCATGGAGCATCCGGCTGGCGGCATGATGAGTCCGGGTAGCGGCATGGGCCCGGGCGGTGGCATGGGTGGTGGAAAACACTGATACCCTGCGCCAGCGCACATGCGGAAAAAAGCCGGGTTCTTCCCGGCTTTTTTTTGAAGACTGCCGGTTGATAGGCGTCAATAAAAGGCAGGTAATGCTTTAACAAAATGCCACAACTTACTGTTGCATATATGTGTACCGCATAGTAGTTTAGTAAACGATTAAATACTGATATTCAAGCCGGGAGGCGATCATGTCATTTGATGCATTGACTGTGGCGGGTATGTTTCTGCTGGCGATGTTCCTAGTAGTATTGCTGTACCTCTGTAACCGGGAAGGCATGACCTGCAACGACCGTTCCCGGCATACGGACGAAGGTGAGAGGGCGCTCGCCAGGCGCAAGCGTTCCTGACGGCGCCACCGGCTCGCGTTCCATTCCAGGGAGTTCGATATGAGCAGAAGCATTCAGTGGACGATCAGGATGATAGCGCTGGCGTGGTGCTCTCCGCTGCTCGCCGGCGCGGCCGGACTCGAGACGGCGGGCGTCGAATACGTCACCGTCCCGGACGAAATCCGGCTGGATGGCCGGGTCGAGGCGGTCAACCAGGCCACGGTCGCAGCGCAGACCTCCGGGCGCGTCACCGAAATCAATTTCGACATCGATGACTTCGTGCCCAAGGGCGAGATCCTCGTACGCCTGCACGACACCGAGCTGCAGGCGCGCCTGACCAAAGCCAAAAGCGGTCTGCAGGAAGTGCAGGCCCGTTTCGACAAGGCCGCCGACGACCAGCGCCGCAAGCAGACCCTGTACAGGGAACAGGCCGTCAGCAAGTCCGTGCTCGACGCCGCGACCGCCGAGTTCAAGGCTGCACAGGCCTCACTGAATGCGGCGCGTGCGCAACTGACCGAAGCCGGCGAACAGCTCGAGCATACGCTGATCCGCGCACCCTATAGCGGCATCGTGGTCGAACGCCACATCGAGCCCGGCGAGCTGGTCCAGCCCGGCACGCTGCTGATGACGGGGCTGTCGCTGGATTCGCTGCGCGTAACGACGCAGGTGCCGGAAAGCCTGATCGCGACCCTGCGCCGCTTCCAGGAAGCCAGCGTGATCCTGCCGGATTCGATCAACGGACGGGTCGCCGCGGAACAGCTCACCATCTCGCCGCGTGCCGATCCCGCAACGCACAGCTTCGAGGTGCGCCTGCAGCTGCCGGTACTGGACAAGCCACTCTACCCGGGCATGTCGGTCAAGGTGGCGGTGACCAGCAACGAGGCGGAACGGTTGCTGGCACCCGAGTCGGCGCTGGTCTATCGCAGCGAGGTGGCCGGTGTTTATGTGGTCGATGACCAGGGGATCCATTTCCGCCAGGTACGGCCGGGCCGCCGCTACGGCGTTGGAGGCCGTGAGATCCTGGCCGGACTGACGGCCGGCGAGCGGGTCGCGCTCGACCCGGTGCGCGCGGCGATCCTGCTGAAGGGTTCAGAGACTGTACCGACCCATGAGTGACCGCCTGGGTCTCTCGGGCGGGCTGGCAAAGCGCTTCCTGCACAGCGAGATCACGCCACTGCTGGCGCTGGTCGGCCTGCTGCTGGGTGCTTTCGCGCTGGTGATCACACCGCGCGAGGAAGAGCCGCAGATCAACGTCACCTTCGCGAATGTCTTCATTCCCTATGCCGGCGCCAGCGCGCGCGAGGTCGAGCACCTGGTGACCACGTCCGCCGAGCAGGTGCTGTCCGAAATCGAGGGCGTCAAGCATATCTACTCCGTATCGCGGCGCGGCATGGCGGCGCTGACCGTGGAATTCCAGGTCGGCGAGCCGCGCACCGATGCCATCGTGCGACTCTACAATGCCATCTATTCCAACCAGGACTGGCTGCCGCCCGACGCCGGGATCGGTCAGCCCATCGTCAAGCCCAAGGGCATCGACGACGTGCCGATCGTCACCCTGACACTGTGGACGGATGACCCGAAACGCGGCGGCTATGAACTCGCGCAGGTGGCGCATGCCCTGGAGACCGAGCTGAAGCGCGTGGCAGGCACCCGTGACGTGTATACCATCGGCGGGGTGCCGCGCGTGGTGCGCGTGCAACTCGATCCGGCACGGCTGGCAGCATACGGCATCGCGCTGGACGACCTGCGTGCGGCGCTCGGCAGCGCCAACAGTTCCGCCGATGCCGGCGTTCTGGTCAGGGACAACCGCGAGATACCGGTGCAGGCCGGCACCTTCCTGGTGGAACCGGACGAGGTCGGCGACCTGGTGGTCGGTGTCAGCAACGGCAAGCCGGTGTACCTGCGCGATGTGGCCGACATCCGCTTCGGGGCCGACACGCCTGACCAGTACGTCTGGCTCGGGACCGGTGCGGCAGCCGATCCGCAGGCGTATGCGTCGCAGGGTGAATACCCGGCGGTCACGCTGGCGGTCGCGAAACAGCCGGGGACCAATGCCGTGCGTATCGCGGAGCAGGTGATCGAGCGCTTCGCGGCGCTGCAGGGCACCTTTGTGCCGGACGGTGTGCATGCGACCGTGACCCGCAACTACGGCGCCACCGCCGACCAGAAGGCGAAGACGCTGATCAAGAAACTGGTGTTCGCCACGGCCTCGGTTGTCGCGCTGGTGCTGTTCGCGCTGGGCTGGCGCGAGGCGGTCGTGGTCGGCACGGCGGTGGTGGTGACGCTGGCGATCACGCTGTTCGCGTCCTGGGCATGGGGCTTCACCCTCAACCGCGTGTCGCTGTTCGCGCTGATCTTCTCCATCGGCATCCTGGTCGACGACGCCATCGTGATAGTGGAAAACATCCACCGGCACATGCAGCTCGGCGGCAAGGACTTCATCGAGTCGATCCCGCTGGCGGTCGACGAGGTGGGCGGTCCGACCATCCTCGCCACGCTGACCGTGATCGCCGCGCTGTTGCCGATGGCCTTCGTCAGCGGGCTGATGGGGCCGTACATGAGCCCGATCCCGATCAACGCCAGCCTCGGCATGCTCATTTCGCTGCTGGTGGCGCTGATCATCACCCCGTGGCTGGCCGCGAAGCTGCTGCGCAACACGGCGCATCATGCGGAGACCGAAGGCGGGCGCCTGCAGCGCGTGCTGGAAACCGCCATGCAGCCGTTCCTGCGCGGGCGGGCGGGGCGCCCGGCGCGCTGGCTGCTGGCGGGCGGCCTGGTGGTGCTGATCGTGGCCTCGATGAGCCTGGCCGCGGCCCGACTGGTGGTGCTGAAGATGCTGCCGTTCGACAACAAGTCGGAGCTGCAGGTCGTGGTCGACATGCCGGAAGGCACCGGCCTGGAGCAGACCACGCGCCTGCTGGGTGACATGGGGCGCTACATCGCGACCGTGCCCGAGGTCACCGATTACCAGGTCTATGCCGGTACCGCCGGACCGATCAGCTTCAACGGGCTGGTGCGCCAGTACGACCTGCGGCGTGCCGCGAACCTGGGCGACATCCAGGTAAACCTGGTCGACAAGCATCACCGCGAGCGCAAGAGTCACGATATCGCGCGCGCCATCCGCGCGCCGTTGCAGGAACTGGCGCGACCCTATGACGCCAGCGTCAAGATCGTCGAGGTGCCGCCGGGGCCACCGGTGCAGGCGCCGCTGGTGGCGGAGATTTACGGCCTGGATCATGCCGGGCAGCTGGAGGTCGCACGCCAGGTGCGCGCGGTGTTCGAGTCAACGCCCGATATCGTGGACGTCGATGACAGCGTCGAGGCGGATGCGCCGCAATGGATCGTGCAGGTCGACCGGGCCCGGGCCGCGCTGCACGGTATCAGCCAGCAGGCGATCACGGCGGCGCTGGCCACCGCTATCGGCGGCAGCGATGTCAGCTACCTGCACCGCGAGGATGCGAAGTACGCCATTCCCCTGCGCCTGCAGCTGCCGGCCAGCGAGCGTGCCGGGCCCGAGCCGGCGCTGACGCTGCGGCTGCGTGCGGCGGACGGTGCGCTGGTGCCCTTGTCCGAGCTGGTCAGCATCGAGCGCGCCACGCGCGAGCAGGCCATCTACCACAAGGACCTGCTGCCGGTCGTGTATGTCACCGGTGACATGGCGGGGCCGCTGGACAGTCCGCTGTACGGTATGCGACGTATCTCCAAGGAGCTTTCGGACAAGGGGGTTGCGGCCGCGCCCGAGCTCGGCCAGTTCCTGGTCAATCCGCCGGACAATCCCTACCGCTATTCGCTCAAGTGGGACGGTGAATGGCAGACCACCTTCGAGACCTTCCGCGACATGGGCATCGCCTACACGGTCGGCCTGGTGCTGATCTACCTGCTGGTGGTCGTGCAGTTCCGCTCCTACCTGGTGCCGCTCATCATCATGATCCCGATCCCGCTGACGGTGATCGGCGTCATGCCCGGTCACGCCCTGCTGGGCGCGCAGTTCACCGCCACCTCCATGATCGGCATGATCGCGCTGGCCGGCATCATCGTGCGCAACTCGATCCTGCTGGTGGATTTCATCAACGATGAACTGCGGGCCGGCACACCGTTCGACCGGGCGGTGATCCGTGCCGGTGTGGCGCGCACCAAGCCCATCGTGCTGACCGCGCTGGCCGCCATCCTGGGCGGATTTTTCATCCTCGATGACCCGATCTTCAACGGCCTGGCGATTGCGCTCATCTTCGGTCTGCTGGTGTCGACGCTGCTCACGCTGGTGGTGATACCGGTCATGTACTATGCGTTCATGTACCGGCGTCTCGGGCAAACACCAGAGGGCGCGGCAGGGGCTTCGGCATGATGCCTGGTGTTGCGATGCCATTCCCTGCGCGCGCCCTGCTGGGCGCGGGCCTGCTGCTGCTTGCCGGCTGCGCGACAACACCGGCCCCGGATCTGGCCACCGTCACAACGCAACCGCCTGTGCAGTGGTCGTCGTCTGCCGGGTCCGGGCGAGTGCAGGGCGGCTGGCTGGCGGAATTCGACGATGCGGAACTGCTGCGCCTGGTCGACGAGGCCGTTGCTGAAAACCACGACCTGCGCATCGCCGCCGCACGGCTCGACGAGGCGCAGGCCGCGGCGCGCAAGGCATCTGCGGCGAAGGTACCGATGGTGGGCGTGGATGCCGGTGCCCAGCGTGCCGGTGATTTCGAATCGACTGCGCAGTCCGATGCCGGTGTGTCGCTGGCGATTGCCTGGGAGCTGGACGTGTGGGGGCGCATTCGTGCCGGGGCGGAGGCCGGTACCGCCCGTGCCGCGGCTGCGGTCGGGGACTATGCCTGGGCGCGCCTGTCGCTGGCCGCACAGACCGCGCGCGCCTGGCTGCAGGTGATCGAGGCACAGCGCCAGCAGGCGCTGGCGCAGACGTCGCTGGACAATCTCACCGAGATGCAGCGTATCGTCCGCGTGCGGCAGCGTGAAGGGCTGGCCTCCGGTCTCGACACGCACCTGATCCAGACCGACCTGGGTGTGGCCGGGTCACGGTTGCAGGAGACTGTCAACGCGCGGCTCGACGCGGTGCGCAGTCTCGAGTTGCTGCTGGGGCGTTATCCCGCGGCGGCGCTGGCCGTGCGCGACACGCTGCCGGCGCTGCCGGCGGTCGCGCCGGCCGGACTGCCGGCGGAGCTGCTGGAACGGCGTCCCGACCTGCGTGCGGCCGAGGCGCAGGTGGCTGCGGCGTTTTCCACGGCGCAGGAAGCGCGTGCCGCGCGCCTGCCACGCATCAGCCTGACCGGCGCGGCCGGCTCCGCCAGCAGTGCGCTGCAGGCGCTGCTCCTGCCGCTGGATTCGTTCTGGTATATCGGCCTCAATCTGTTCCAGCCGCTGATCGACGGCGGACGCCTGAAGGCCGACGTGGAAATCGCCGATGCGCGCCAGCGTGTTGCCGTCGAACAATATGCCGGGAAGGTGCTGAATGCCTTCAACGAGGTCGAGCACAGCCTGAGCACCGAGGCCAGCCTGCGCGCGCGCAGCCGCAGCCTGCGCGACGCCGCCGGGCAGGCGGCCGCTGCGCATCGCCTGGCGAAACTGCGCTACCAGGAAGGCGAGTCCGACCTGCTCGATGTGCTGCAGCTGCACCAGCGCGTGCTGGAGATCGAGCAGTCGCTATACCGTGTCGAGCTGCTGGCACTCAGCGAACGCATCAACCTGCACCTCGCGCTGGGCGGTGATTTTCAGTAGGGCGCGTTTCACGCACCGTGGTTGGCGCGCGCAACGCACCCTTTCTGCGTTTGCATATGGCCACGGAATCACACGGAAAAACACGGAATGAAAATGAACGATGTCCGTATGGTCCCGCGGCCAGTGAGATAAGGATCTGACAGGTCAAATGTAGGGTGCGTTTTACGCACCGGGGACGGTGCACGGAGTGCACCCTACTGCCGGTGTTTGCAAATAGCAACGGAATCACACGGAAAAACACGGAATGAAAATGAACGATGTCCGTATGGTCCCGCGGCCAGTGAGATAAGGATCTGACAGGTCAAATGTAGGGTGCGTTTTACGCACCGGCCACGGTGCACGGAGTGCACCCTACAACGTCTATCGGGGGTAGGAGCGCATCTCATGCGCGATGCGGTATTTTTGAAAAGATCGCGGATGGGATCCGCTCCTACAAGAGCATCTATTGGTTGTAGGAGCGCCAGAAAAAAGGGCTCAGATCCCTT
Source organism: uncultured Gammaproteobacteria bacterium (assembly GCA_963748215.1). Lineage (GTDB taxonomy): Bacteria > Pseudomonadota > Gammaproteobacteria > UBA9214 > UBA9214 > UBA9214. The sequence goes on from CAVVHS010000007.1 coordinate 29,498, forward strand.
TTACATCCCTAGGGAACGGCGCTGTCGATCATCAGTTCCAGGCTTGCCGATGCGCCGGTGCTCACCGGTGATTTGCTGCCCTGCAAGTCGCCACTCTGCGGCATGGCATTGCCCGACCGCGAAATTCGCGCGCCGATACTGACCGGATCAAACCCGGACAGCACCATGGCCGGTGACATGGCCAGCGAATCGTCCAGTGTCACGGTGACCGGCAGATCCTTTACCTGTTTGCGCACGATGGCCAGCGGCATGCGCGGGCCGTTGACTGCGCGCGCGAAGATGAACACCGTGTCGTCCGGATCGGTGCGCTCGCGCAGCGCCGGGTCCAGCGACACCGTCACCTGCAGTGCGTTGCCGGTTGGCGCGGCAACCGGCGCTGCGGCGCCAGCGGCGGCCTGAGCGACCTGTTTTGGCGGCGACGCGCTGCCGTTTGCGGCAGTGTCTGTTATGTCGCTATCGATCACGATATCCACGCTGGCTGTTGCAGCCGGACTGACCGGTGATGTGCTGCCCTGCAGGTCGCCACGCTGCGGCATGGCATTTCCCGATTTCGAGATTCGAGCGCCGACGCTGACCGGATCAAATCCGGACAGCACCATGGCCGGTGACATGGCCAGCGAATCGTCCAGTGTCACGGTGACCGGCAGATCCTTTACCTGCTTGCGCACGATGGCCAGCGGCATGCGCGGGCCGTTGACTGCGCGCGCGAAGATGAACACCGTGTCGTCCGGATCGGTGCGCTCGCGCAGCGCCGGGTCCAGCGACACCGTTACCTGCAGGGGAGTGCCGCCGCTGGCGGCGGGGGACGTTGCAGTTTCGTTTGCCTGGGCGACCTGTACCGGTTGAGTGGCGCCGGCCGGCAGTCCGGCACGCTGGCGGACCCGTTCAATCTGGTCGGTGATGATCTGCCAGTCCTCGCTTTGTGGCTGCATCTGGCTGGCGGCCTGTTCCCAGTAGCCGATGGCGCCGGCGGCGTCGCCGGACTGGTTCTTCCAGTGTCCCGCGAGCCAGAGCGCCTTGAGATTATCCGGTTCCAGCGCCAGTGCCCGGGTCAGCACCTTGCCGGCCTCGTCGGTGAAGCGGCCATCGTTGCTGGACGCCAGGGCATCGGCAAAGTCCGCCAGTACGGCCGCGTTGTCGCCACCGCCGAGGCGTATGATGTTGCGATAGGCGGGCAGCGCCTCGTTAAAGCGGTTCGTCACGCTGTAGCTTTTTGCCAGCATGAGCCAGCCCTTGAGATCATCCGGATTGCTGGCCATGCGTGTGGCGAGCTTGCTGACCATTTCCTCGACCGACATTTGCGGTGCCTGCGCCTGTTCCCGGCGGGCCGCCGGCGGGAGTTGCTGCAGCAGCGCGATGATCTGCTCGGAGCCGATTTCCTTGTAAAGCAGGGTGGCGCCCACCGGCACGGCAATGGCGATAAGCAATGCCGCCCAGCTGCCGCTGCGCACGGGTTTGCCGGTGTCGCGCTCGCCGGCGAGGTCATAGAGCAGTTCCCGTTCCAGGTCCGCCCGTGCGGCATTGTACTGGGCCTGCTCGAGCCGGCCGGATTCCAGGTCCATGTCGAGTTCCGCCAGACGCGCGCGGGCAACTTCTGCATTGAGTGTGTCCCGGTCAACCGTCCGCATGGGGCGATTGCGCAACAGCGGTGTCACCACGAAAAGCAATGCCAGCAGCGACATCACGGCTGCAAGACTCCAGAATACCGTCATGACCGCGGCTCCTCGCCCGACTCGTTGTTGTGCAGTGCCTGTTCGAGACGCTCGCGCTCCGCATTGCTGATATCCTGCTGCGGTGCCTGCTGCTGGCGCCGCAGTGAACGCAGCAGCAGCATTGCCGCGAACAGCAGCAGGACGAACGGTCCGAACCAGATCAGCCAGGTGGAAGGCTTGACCGGCGGGCTGTAGAGCACGAAATCGCCGTAGCGCGCGACCAGGAACTCGACAATCTGTTCGTCGCTCCTGCCTGCCTGCAGCATGTCGTAGACCTCGGCGCGCAGGTCGTGGGCGAGTTCCGCGTCGGAATCGGCCAGCGACTGGTTCTGGCATACCAGGCAGCGCAGTTCCGAGATCAGATCCTTGAAGTGCAGTTCCTGCTCGGTGCTGGCGAACTTGAACGACTCCAGCGTGGCCGTGGCCTGCAACGGGCCACTGCACAGCAGCAGGCCAAGCGCCAGTGCGGCGATGATTCTGTACATTATTCCGTGGCTTCCAGTTTGGCGATCAGGGGCAGTATTTCGGTGGTGAGCACCTGGCGGGTGAGTGGCCCGATGTGCTTGTGGCGGATAATACCCTGCTTGTCCATGACAAAGGTTTCCGGTGCGCCGTAGACGCCCCAGTCCATGCCCGCGCGGCCATCGGCATCGAAGGCATTGGCAACGTAGGGGTTACCGAGCTGCATCAGCCAGCGCTGCGCATCCGCGCGGTTGTCCTTGTAGTTCAGGCCGTAGATGGCGACCTTGTTGGCACGCGCAAACTCCAGCAGTGTTCCGTGCTCCGCACGGCACGACGTACACCAGGTGGCCCAGATGTTCAGCACGCTGACCTTGCCCTTGAGATCGGTATCGCTGATGGTTGCGCCGGCATCGTCGAGACGCGGCAGCGTAAATGCCGGCATGGGCTTGCCGATCAGCGGCGAGGGTACGATCTTGGGATCGAGACTGAGGCCGCGATACAGCAGACCGGCGAGCAGCAGGAACAATGCCAGCGGGACCAGGTAGCGCAGATAGCGTGTCATCAGTTGTGTGCTTCCTGTGTCTTGCGGGCTGCCCGGGCGGGCTGCACGGCCTGCTGCCTGAACGGGAGTCGGTAGCGCCGGTCGAGGGCGGCGAACAGGCCACCAATGGCGATCATCAGGCCGCCGAGCCAGATCCAGCGCACGTAGGGCTTGTAGTAGAGACGCAGGCTCCAGTCGCCACCACTACCCAGGCCTTCACCCAGCGATACGTAGATGTCGCGCATCAGGCCGGCGTTGATGCCGGCCTCGGTCATCGGCTTGGTCTGCACTGTGTAGGTGCGTTTTTCGGGCGTGAGTGTTGTCACTTCCTTGCCTTCACGGGAGACCGCGATGCTGCCCTGGTCGGCCCGGTAGTTCGGGCCCTGCACGGTACGCACGCCATCGAAGCGGAAGGTGTAGCCGGCCATGTCGATGGACTGGCCCGGCGACATACGGACATCCTGCTCGACATCGAACTGGGTGACGAAGGTGACACCGATAATGAACACGGCGACGCCTAGGTGGGCGAGAACCATGCCGAAATAACTGCCGTTGCCGCGCGCCATGGGATTTTTCAGCAAGGCCTGCAGGCTGGCGCGGCTGCGGTAGCGCTGGCGCAGGCTGAGCACCAGCGACGAGACCAGCCAGGTCGAGAGCATGACCGCCATGCCGGCCCAGGCCGAGAAATCGTGCAGGATCGGCAGCGCCACCAGCAGGCCGGCGGCAACGCTGACCAGTATCGCCACGCGGAAGGTGCGCAGCAGCTCGGCAGGGGTCGTGGTGTTTCCAGCGCGTCAGCGGACCCAGTCCCATCAGGAAGATCATGAGCGGCGTGAAGATCGTGAACATGGTGGTGAACCAGGGAAAGCCGACCGAGATCTTGCCCCAGCCGAAGGCGTCGTAGATGAGCGGGGCGAGGGTGCCGAGCAGGATGAAGGCCGTGATCACCACCAGCAGCAGGTTGTTGCCCAGCAGCATGGTTTCCCGCGACAGCATCGAGAAGCGTCCACCGCTGGTGACGTCCGGCGCACGCCAGGCATACAGGGCGAGCGAACCGCCGATGACGATGCACAGGAACACCAGAATGAACAGGCCGCGCGCCGGGTCGGCGGCGAATGAGTGCACCGAGGTCAGCACGCCGGAGCGGACCAGGAAGGTGCCCAGCAGACTCAGCGAAAAGGCCAGCAGTGACAGCAGTACGGTCCAGCGCTTGAAGGCGCCGCGTTTTTCGGTCACCGCCAGCGAGTGGATCAGCGCGGTGGCGGCCAGCCAGGGCATGAAGGAGGCGTTCTCGACCGGGTCCCAGAACCACCAGCCGCCCCAGCCGAGTTCGTAGTAGGCCCACCAGCTGCCGAGCGTGATACCGATGGTCAGGAACACCCAGGCGACGGTGGTCCAGGGCCGCGACCAGCGCGCCCAGGTGGCGTCCAGCTTGCCGCCGATCAGTGCGGCGATGGCGAAACTGAAGGCGACCGACATGCCGACGTAGCCCATGTACAGCATGGGCGGATGGATGGCCAGGCCAAAGTCCTGCAGCAGCGGATTGAGATCGCCGCCCTCGAGCGGCACCGGGAACACACGCTCGAACGGATTGGAGGTAAACAGCAGGAAGGACAGGAAGCCGATGCTGATCATGCCCATGACGGACAGCACGCGTGCCAGCACCTCGGCGGGCAGGTTGCGCGACAGCGAGGCAACCGCGACCGTCCAGCCGCAGAGTATCAATGCCCACAGCAGCAGCGAGCCCTCGTGCGCGCCCCACACGGCGGAGACCTTGTACACCGTCGGCAGCAGGCTGTTGCCGTGCTGTGCGACATAGGCAACCGAGAAATCGTTAACCAGGAAGGCGTTGACCAGGCAGGCGAAGGCGATGGCGGTGAACGTGAACTGGCCCCAGGCGGCCGGTTTCGCCATGGCGACCCAGCGCGGCGTGTTGGTCAGGGTGCCGACCATGGGGAAGACGGCCAGTATCAGGGACAGGCACAGTGCCAGGATAAGTGCGAAATGGCCGAGTTCTGGGATCATGGTGTCACCGTCCTCTGCGGCTGCAGCCTTACCGCCGCCTTCCTCGTGCGCGGTCTTCAGCGCATCGGCGACCTCGGGCGGCATGTAGTTCTCGTCGTGCTTGGCCAGCACCTCGTCGGCGACGAACAGCCGTCCGCGCCGCAGGCGGCCGTGCGCCACGATGCCCTGGCCCTCGCGGAACAGGTCGGGCAGGATGCCGGTGTATTGCACGGTGATGGTTTCGGCGTTGTCGGTGATGTCGAAGTTGACGGTCAGTCCGTCGGACTGGCGCTTCACGCTGCCGGTGGTGACCAGGCCGCCGACGCGGATCAGGTGATCGGCCGGCGCCTCGCCCGCGGCCACCTTGCTGGGCGTGTAGAAGAACATCAGGTTTTCATTGAAGGCCTTGAGGGCGAAGCCGGCGGCGACGCCGACGCCGGCGACCATCAGGCCGATGAGCAACAGGCGTTGTTTGCGCTTGGGTGTCATGTCTCTCTCCGCGCGCGCCTGGCGGCGCGTGCAATGTTGGTCAGCAGTTTCCTGCGCTGGCGCAGTGGCAGCACGATGTTGACCAGCAGGATCAGCAGCGCGATGCCGTAGGATGTCCAGACGTAGAAGGCATAGCCACCCATGTGCAGGAATTCATTCAGATTCATTTCGCCTCCACAAGTTCCCTGACCCAGCCGGTATTGCGTTCGCGCTCCAGTACCTCGCAGCGGGCGCGCATCAGCACCACGAAGGCGTAGTACAGCTTGAACGCCAGCGCCATCAGCAGCAGCGGGATGAGCATACTGATATGGATCGAGGGTTTGTCGAACTTGGTCACAGTCGGGCCCTGGTGCAGGGTATTCCACCATTCCACCGAGTAGTGAATGATCGGAATGTTGACGACGCCGACCAGTGCCAGGATGGCCACGGCGCGCGCCGCGGTGCGCTTGTCCTCGATGGCGCCGTACAGGGCAATTACGCCCAGGTAGAGGAACAGCAGGATCAGTTCCGAGGTCAGGCGCGCGTCCCACACCCACCAGGTGCCCCACATCGGCTTGCCCCAGATGGAGCCGGTCACCAGGGCGAGGAAGGTGAACCAGGCGCCGATCGGCGCGCTGCTGATGGCGATCACCTCGGCCAGCTTCATGCGCCAGATCAGGCCGATGGCGCCGGCGCCGGCCATGACGACATAGATGAACATCGACATCCAGGCCGCCGGGACATGGATGAACATGATGCGGTAGCTCTCGCCCTGCTGGTAGTCGGGCGGCGCCACGACCAGGCCGTAATACAGCCCGGCCAGGAACAGAAGCAGGGCGGCGCCGGCCAGCCACGGGATCCAGGCACCTGCGATGCGGTAGAAGTGTTTGGGCGAGGCCAGCTTGTGAAAGAAATTATTAAACATGTCAACTCAGGCTGATGCGTAACGCCGCCGCCGTGGCAAACGGCGACAGGCTCAGGGCCAGTACCAGCAACGCCGCAATCAGCGACAGGTGGGCGGTGACCGGGAGTCCGGTCGCCGCGGTATCGACGGCGCTGGAGGCGAAGATCAGTAACGGTACATACAAGGGTAGCACGAGTAGCGAGAGGATCATCCCTCCCTTGCGCAAGCCCACGGTCAGGGCCACGCCCACCGCGCCGATCAGGCTCAGTACCGGGGTGCCCAGCAGCAGGGTGATGAACAGGATCTTGATGCCCGCGGCCGGCAGTCCGAGAAACACTCCGAGCAGTGGGGAAATGAGCAGCAGCGGCAGCCCGGTGATCAGCCAGTGCGCCAGCACCTTGGCCAGCACCAGCAGCGACACCGGGTGTGAACTCAGCAGGTACTGTTCCAGCGTGCCGTCCTCGAAATCGGAACGGAACACGCCCTCCAGCGACAGCAGTGCCGCCAGCAGCGCCGCTACCCAGATCACGCCCGGGCCGACGGCCTGCAGCAGGTTGGGGTTGGCGCCGATGCCGAGCGGAAACAGGCTGGTAACCAGGATGAAGAACAGCAGCGGGTTGACCATCTCCGCGCGATGCCGCATGGCCAGGATGAGATCGCGCCGGATCAGCAGGGTAAAGGCACGTGTCAGCGAGTGGCGGTTCATGCGGACAGGTTGATGCGGTGCACCGTCGCGCGATGCAGGTTGACGGCGTGATGGGAGGTGACGGCCAGCATGCCGCCACGCTGCGTGTGCGCATCGAGCAGCTCCTCGATGACCTGGATGCCGTGCACGTCCAGCGAGGTGAACGGCTCGTCCAGTATCCACAGCGTGGCGTCGGTGACCAGCAGCCGTGCCAGCGCCAGGCGGCGTTGCTGGCCGGCGGACAGGTTGCGCGTCGGGACATCCTCGAAACCGGACAGGTCGACCCGCGCCAGCGCCGCCTCGAGGCTTGTTTCATTGGGCCGGCCCAGGGCACGCGCCATGGCGAGATTCTCCAGTGGTGTCAGGTCGAGCTTGATGCCGTCGCGGTGACCGACGTAGGCCGTGTGCTGGTAATAGTCTGCACCCAGTCGCTGGATGTCGGTGCCGCACCAGGCAATCATACCGGCATCCGGCAGGCGGATGCCGCACAGGATGCGCAGCAGCGAGGTCTTGCCGCTGCCGTTACGGCCCTCCAGCAGCAGCGCCTGGCCGGGTTCGAGCCGGAATTCCAGGTTCCGGAACAGGGTGCGGTCGTCGCGCACACACTCCAGTTCCCGGGCCTCGAGAATAAACGGGTTACTGCCGGTATCGGTCACGGGTCTTGTGTCTTGTCGGGATTTTTCAGACTGTTGGGGGCGAAATCATACTATTGCCGGTCAGCATTGCACCACAACTTATCGCTGCCCTGTGGCACGCCGTTCACAATAATCGCCGCAATGTGGCGAATTGTGGCGCCGACAGCCGTGCGGGACGATGCTGCAGGGTTGATGCTCCTGTTGCCGGGCTAAGCAGGTGCGTGTCCGGCACGGGGCCGTTATGCCCGTGCCGCTGGATCCTGCCCGCTTGTCTGCCATCCTGGCGCCGCTACATTGCGCCGGATGCCCGTCCGCACGTTGCGGTGCGCCCACCGCCCCGGTTTTTCATGCCCGCCGGCATGCGTGCCTGAAACTGGCTGCTGTCAGGAGAGATATCCGGATCAGGGGCGGGCGAATACTGCCACAAGCCACTGTTTATAATGTATAAGTTCTGTACAAACCCTTAACTGCGGGTTCTTACTTAGGTAACATGACCTAGATCAATTTGCGACAGTTCTGTCAGTGCTAGATTGTGTCCAGCTGTCTAACCTGACAAAAATGACACTTGCAACAGCTACTGCGGGGGCAGGCTGTGCGGTGAGGAGAAATAATAATGGACATACATACCAAGCCGTTACCGTTCGAGCTGCAATCGCTGGTCGAGACGCATGCCAAGCCGTTTGTTGTGGTTGATTCCGGGTACCGGATACTCGCTGTGAACTCTGCGTATGAAAAGACCTTCGGCATTGCGGCCGCAGACGCTGTTGGCAAATTCTGCCACCAGGTCAGTCACAGCAGCGCGGTACCCTGTAGCGAGATCGGTGAGGATTGTCCCCATGCCAGCCTGTACAACAATCGCACGCCGACGTCCTGCCTGCATAACCACTTCGATATCAATAATCGTGCGTGCCAGGTCCGGGTATCCGCCTTTCCCCTGCGCGGCAGCGACGGGGAACTCTACATGGGTGAGTTGGTCGAGGAGCTCAACCCGCCGGCCGATCGGCGCATGAATGGCAAGCGCATGGTCGGAAAAAGCCGCCCGTTCCTCGCCTGTATCGAACAACTGAAAGTGGCGGCGGCGACCGATGCGCCGGTGCTGGTGCAGGGCGAGACCGGGACCGGCAAGGAACTGGCGGCCAGACATATACATCTCCACTCCTCGCGCAGAGAACAGCCGTTTCTGACCGTGGACTGCACCGTGCTTACGGACACATTGTTCGAGGCGGAGGTGTTCGGCCATGCGCGTGGTGCCTTCACCGGCAGTGTGGGCGAACGCATCGGGCTGTTCGAGCAGGCCAATGGCGGCACGCTGTTCCTGGACGAGGTCGGCGAGTTGCCGATGTCGCAACAGGCCAAGCTGCTGCGTGCGCTGGAATCCGGACAATTTCGACGCGTCGGCGGCAGGCACCAGCGTAAAAGTGATGTGCGCATCATCTGCGCGACCAACCGGCATTTGTGGGATGGCGTGAAGGCCAGCCAGTTTCGCGAGGATCTGTATTACAGGATTGCATGCATGGCAATCCGTATGCCGCCGCTGCGGGAACGGCTGAACGATATTGATGTCCTCGTGGCAAGCCTGCTGGAGCGGATCAGCGAGATCATGAAGCGGCATTTCATAGTCGAACCCGAGGCGATTCAGGGGCTGAAGCAACACGATTATCCGGGCAACATACGTGAATTGCGCAATGTCCTGTTTGTCGCAGCGTCGCGCAGTACCAGGAATGTGATCACCACTGATACGGTAGCCGCGGTGCTCGAAGAACAGCGGCGGGATCGACAGCACGAGCTGCCCGATACCAGCGGCCCGTCTCGGGCTGCAGGGCATGCGCGGCCCGGCAAGAAAATGACGCCAACACTGAAGGATGTCGAGGCGCAGCATATCGCCGAGCTGTTGCAGAAGCACAATCACAGCCGCAAGCTGGTCGCCGTGGCGCTGGGTGTCAGCGAGCGCACCCTGTACCGGAAGCTGAAACGTTATGCGCTGAACTGACAGCAATGACGGTGCCGGGCTGTCAGTATTGTCTAACAAGCCTGTTTCCTGTTGTGGCTCTTTCCCAAATCGAGTGAATAGATTACCGTTGTACGGCCGAATTCATTCGGCCAACAACCTTGCCATCAGAAGGAATGCGTCTCGTCTAAATTGATGTGTTACCCACTCAATCAGGGGAAGATCCCTTGTGCCGTATTCTGGATGCATACCATCACGGCCGAGGCAAACCCGGTCTAATGACGTGTGCCTGAACTGCCACAGTGACGAATCCGACGACGTGTTCACCCCCAGGGATGAATGGCCCGGTCACACCATGAAAGGTGTCGTGTCACGCCAGACCATGGACAAGTTGCAGATTGCGCTGCCGGGCAAGGTGTTCAGGACCGGAACTCGCTCAGCACCAGGTGCCGCAGTTGCCATGGCCACGAGAGGAGCCATGTCCAGTGCAGCGGCCCGAATGGCCGGGAGAGGAAGGACTGCCTGATCGAGGGCCGCGTTGCCGGGAGTGTCCGGGTCAGTGTGTCGACGTAACTGATCGGCAGCATCTGCGGCTGATAAGGTCTATGCCCAGCAGTGCAAGGGGTAGGGATTTACTCCGCTTTACGCAGCGAGACGAATGCATCGCTGCGACGTCGACGTTCACTGCCAGTATCCTTCTCAACAAGCGTGGCGGTACTTCCGTGGGTGTTGCGGGTCCTGTCCCTTGCCTTTTTTCACCAGTGACTTCGCGATGCGACGTGGGTGCGCTTTACCCGGCGTGCTGACGACGGGCCTGTGTCAGTTGCCGTTGCCAATCGCCGCGCGCAGTTCTCCGATATTATCCTGCAGGCGCTGCATGGCGAGCTGGTTGCGCTGCTGTACCAGCTGCGGAACGATGGTGATCACCTTCTGTCCGGTCGGCGTGATGTAGAAGGCATTCATGACCTTCAGTTCATCCTCGCTGAAGGTCTGCATGTACATTCGCGCCAGGTCATCCCTGATCGCATCCCAGCCGATATATTTTTCCAGAAAGGCCATCAGGACATCCTGCTTGGACGCAAGTCCCGGGTCCTGACGAACCTGAAGCTGCGCGACGGACGCTACGCTTTCGCTGATCTTCTGTTCCATGTGCGTCAGCTGGAACAGGGTTTCGACCGCCTGGCGGTGGCTGTCGGGTTCAGCCGCCTGCAGGGCCGGGCATGTCAGGGCGGCGGCCAGCAGCAGGCCGAGGTAGAAAGGGTGTGGTTTCATTGTGTCGTCTCCTGTTCCTGTAACAGTTGCCTGATGAGGGACAGCGTTTCCTCGCTGTCCCATTGGGGTGTGCTCTGTACCCAATAGCGAATGCGTCCGTTGCCATCGAGCAGAAAGCTGGTCGGCAGCACCGTCATGTCCCATGCCTCGAAAAGTTGTTTGCGTGTGTCCAGCAGTACGGGCAGATCGAAATCGACCAGCTTGACGAATTTCCACACTCGGAATTCTTGTTCGCCGACGTTGACCGCCAGGATTTCGAAGGGCTGGCTGGGAAAAGTCTCCTTGAGGCGTTCCAGCTCCGGCAATTCCTGTATGCAGGGCGGGCACCAGCTGGCCCAGAAATTCACCAGTACCACCTTGCCGTGGTAATCCTCCAGGGAATGCATCTGGTCTTGCAGGTCGGGCAGGCTAAACGCGGTGTCAGCATGAGTGTTCTCATGCGGGACGAGCGCGGGCCCGGCCAGCGCCTGTGTCAGTGCCATCCAGAACAGGGTTATCGCCAGTGGTATCGATGCAAGTTTCATACGCGTGTTTTTATTAAATATGCAGGGAAATTATACACCCATGCGCGATGGATAAAGGCCACGAAAACACACGGAATAACGAATGCAGTGAGGCATGAGACGTGAGTCGTGAAAGATAATGGCCACGGAATCCACGGAAGGACACGGAAAAATAAAATGGATCTTCCCCTGATTGAGTGGGTTAATTACTCAATTTAGACGTGACGCATTGCTTCTGATGGCAAGGTTATTGGCCGAATGAATTCGGCCAGCGTTGTTTCTGTAGGGTCGAATTCATTCGACCAGCGGTGTTTCATTCGAGCAGGTATGCTGCGGTGATATCCGTAAACAAAAGAATGACGACCGCGGGTAACCGAGGTGATGCATATAGACTTGATGGTGCAGGGAATGACGCTCACCTGCGCAATGCGTCACAGGACAGGGCGACCTCCTTGTCTACAATGACAGCAGGCTGTTGGTCGAATACCCGATAAAGCGCCGGGCACAAGTGAATTCGGCCGTACAACGGTAATCTAGCCACTCGATTTGGAGAAGAGCCAGATAAAGACACCGGCCAGGGCGGCAGATGCGTGTTCAGCGGTGCATGATCAAGACCCGGCAAAACCCTTCCGCAAGGCCGGGAATGCCACACCTGGCAGACATTCGTGTCAGTCATGCTGACAGTAATGGCTGACCCGCAGACAGGCGATGCTGCCCGTATTCAGACTGCATTCGGCACATCAACACCTTAACAGAACACGGGGCAATGGCATGAAAGTTGCTGTCCTTTTAAGCAGAGACAGCGAAACGAACAAGCACAGTTCCTCGCGGGTTTGTTTCATATAAGCACAGACAGGTGAAGGCAGAGGCGCAGCCTTTGGGGGATTTGAGTTGATAACCCGGCCAGTTACCACAAGGCAGGGGACAACTTGAAAACAGAGACTGCCGCATTATCGTACTGCACCGAAACAATATTTATTACCGTTGCAACAGCAGCACGGCTTGCCGGGCGCTGTTTGGCTTAGTCATCAGAAAAATATTTGTCAGGAGGGGCAGGATAATGACAACAATACTCAAGGACTCGCGGCAATCGCGGTGGTCTGTATTTTTCATTACGGCCATGCTGGTCGTGATCGCGGCACTTGCGGCAGCACCAACCGCGCACGCCTCCAGCGGCTATCTGAATACCTGGAGCGGGCTATACCCCGGCTCCGCCTCGGACAACAATGCCAGCTGTCAACTCTGTCACGGTAGCAGTACCCAGAATATAAATCCTTATGGCTTTGCCCTGGCCCAGTGCAACGGTGCCACCGGCAACATCACCCAGCGCATACAGGCGGTAGAAGGTCAGGATTCTGACGGACAGGGTGACTCGAACCAGACCGAGATCAACGCCAACGCGCAACCTGGATGGACTACGGGCGCGATGCAGGTTTGGACCCGCAACGGTTGCGCCCCGGCTGGCACCAACACCTACCCCGGTAGTGGCGATGTGGATCCGGCAGCTGCCAACCTGCCACCGATCGCCGATGCCAACGGCCCATACACAGGCACTACAGGCCAGCCGGTGACTTTCGACGGTACCGGCTCATCCGATTCGGACGGTACGATCGCCAGCTATGCCTGGACCTTCGGTGACGGCGGTAACGGTACCGGCGTGAGTCCGACACACACCTATACCAGTGCGGGCACCTTCACCGTGACCCTGACGGTAACCGATAACGCGGGTGCGACCGACTCGGCTACCTCAACGGCGACGATTGCTGCTGCTCCGCAGGCTCCGGTTGCTGATGCCAATGGCCCCTACAACGGCACTGCCGGTCAGCCGGTGACCTTCGACGGATCCGGTTCCAGCGATGCTGACGGCACCATTGTGTCCTTTGCCTGGACCTTCGGTGACGGTACTACCGGTACTGGCGTATCCCCGACCAATACCTATGCCGCCGCCGGCACCTTCAACGTGACCCTGACGGTGACGGATAACGACGGACTGACTGACACGGCGACCTCAACAGCGACTATTGTTGCTGCCCCGGTTGATCCGATCGCAGATCCCAACGGTCCGTACAACGGCACCGAGGGTGTTGCCCTGACGCTGAATGGCAGCGCCTCGTTTGATCCTGACGGCGGTAACATTACCGCTTACGACTGGAACTTCGGTGACGGTAATACCGGCACGGGTGCTACACCAACGCATACCTACGCTGCTCCTGGTCTTTACACAGTAAGTCTGGTTGTTGTGGATGATGAAGGTGCGCAGAGTGCGCCGGCGACGACGACTGCCGACATTGCCCAGGCACAGGTTGATGTGTGTGACTTCAGTGTAATTCCGACCTCGCTGGCTTTTGGTGGCGTGAATGTCGGCAGCAGCTCGACGTTGTCAACAACGGTGACCAACAACGGTACCGCGGCCTGCGCCATCACCGCCAGCGTGACATCCGGGACAGGTGAGTTCACCCTGGCCTCAGGATCGACGGTCACGGTCGCAGCCAATGGGGGAACGGCCAGTGTCTCCGTCGACTACACGCCGGTGAACACTGGTGCTGACAGCGGAACCCTCAACCTGTCGAGCAATGATCTCAACAATGTGCAGGCTGTTGGTGTTTCGCTGTCGGGTACCGGTGTCGACAATGTTCCTCCGCCCGTCGATTGTGAGGGTCTCAATATCACCCGGGCAGATTACAGTAATCGTCGGAACCGGCTCAGCGTCGACGGTAACGGCGGCGAGAGAAATGGCGGTGATTTTGTGCTGACCAATGCCTACGATTCAACACAGATACTGGCGACGGGATCACGGGACAGGGACAGGAGCTTCAGATTCCGCGTCAGCAACCCCAATCCAGTGCCGTGTGTTGTACGGGTCGAACAGCCTGAGACAGGCTTGTGCGCGATTGCCGATGTGGCCAACGCGCCTGAAGACTGTGCCCCTAAGGCCCCCCCACCACCCCCCGGCGGAGGTGATGGAATCACTGCCCGTGGTGACACCTATGCCACCCCGGTTGGTAACACCCTCACGGTGTCGGCCTCACGCGTCTCCGGCGTGCTCTACAATGACTTCGGTGGCGTGCCGCCGCTGACAGCACAGCTGGTCAGCGGACCTACCGCCGGTAACCTGGATGCTTTCGGTGCAGACGGTTCATTTACCTATACCCCGGGCAGTGCCATGGTCGATAATCAGATCGACCAGTTCACCTACGTCGCGGTGGATGCAAACGGTGATGAATCGGCTCCGGCCACGGTCGTACTGCAGACCCTGTCCAAGCAGACCGACTTCAAGATCCTGATGAACTACGAGCTGGGCATGCACTGCACCGGTTTCGAGTTTGCCTACTGCTGCGTACTGCCGCCGTACAACTCGATCATCGCGCAGGTTGTGAAACCGGCGCAGAACGACCCGGCTAATTCTGGCAACAACTTCGTCGATGGTTTCCCTCGCATGCTCGAGGGCGATCCAAACGTCGGTCTGGACGGTTTGAACCGTGAGACCGTGGTGCGCGACTGGGATTACACCACCAGCTCGTTCAAGAAGTACCAGCTGCGCTACTATCACGACGCTCAGCCACGCCAGGAAGGCAATACCGGCAAGCCCAACACCAGCACGCTGATCAGTGCGGCGGAAGGTAACTCGCTGCAGTACTTCAATACGGTGTTCGATTCCGCAGCACCTGACGGTGGTAATGCGCTGGTGTACGGTGAGTACAACGGCTTGCAGAACGTAATACAGGGTGACGGCAGTTTTGGCGGCCCCACCGACAACTATGCCAACGGTTGGCTGAACCACTTTTACATCTACGGCAACCTCGAAGGCCATGGTAATACAGGCCTTGAAGCCGATAAGGTCCGCCTGGGTGTCGCCGGACAGGTGGAATATCCACCGAATTCAGGCGCTGCGCTGCAGCCGCTGGGGCCAACCGGTAATGGTGCCTTTGAAAACGTGCTGACCTTCTCGGCCGACACCGGCACCGTGGTCTTTACCCAGGCCAAGGTGCTCGAAGACCTGCCGATCATGCTGACTTCGCCGCGCATCTGGGAGGCCCTGGGCCTGCCGCTGACGCCGTTCGAGGACACCATCGGCTTCTTCGCTGATCCGGGTGCAGTGGACGAAGACGCGGTCCGGCCCTATGTGGCCATGAAGGCTTCCTTGCACGAGTATCCGTCGGGCAATGCGGTAACGGGCAGCAACGGCCAGCCGGTGATCGGTTTCGGTACCGCACCGATCGATATACCGAACTGCGAGCGTTGCCACTCGGCACCCTCTGTCGATCCGGTCACGGGCAATCCGAATGTCAACAGCCCGAACTGGAACAGGCCAGATGCTTTCTACCCGCATACCAACGGCACGGTTCCGTTCGGCACAGGACTGGAGGAGATCACCAACCTGGAGATCAGCTTCTGGCAGGCCTACTACGATATCATCCCGGGCGTGGATTCGACCTGGTACTCAAGGCTGAAGGGCGCGGCGATCAATATGCTGACCCTGCATGACCTGGACGTAGGCACCAGCTTCACCGCGAATTACGCCGGTGTGGATTGCGTCGATGTGAACAACTGTTCGCACACCAACGGACTGGCGGACCTGACCAATACCAGCGACATCCCGCAGAACACCCGCCTGGGTGGAGAATCGGTCATCTGCCAGCGCTGCCATGCTGATAACGTGATTGCCAACGTCAAATCGGCCACCTTCGATGTGGACGGGCAGTTCCCCATCAAACCGATTTCGGAAGCCATTCACAATCAGCACCGCAATCAAAGTGAAGACGGCGTAATCGTGTTCAACGACAGCCTCGGTCGCGACGGCGGCTGCCAGGGCTGTCACCCGGCCCACCGTTCGGACGGCGTGATGGATGACTATCCCATCACTCTGGGCGGCAACAACGCCAATGCCAGTGACGACAACCGCCTCAACCTGGGTGGCTGCTTCGTCGGACGTGATGTTCACTCCAACCCGATGAAGGACATCGATGGCGTCGAAACGCCGAGCCATCTGAATGCTGTGGGTACCTGGCTGGTTGATAATGTTGCCTTCGATCAGGGCGACGCACGCGGTATCTGGTGCACCAACTGTCATACCCAGCTGGGTCAGGAAATGTGGCGCACCGAGGACTGCAACGACCTGATTCGCGGTGACTGCCTGGTCAATCCGCGTGCCGGGGCGACACTGGCAGATGTTGCGGCCGCAGTCGGACTCACCGAGCAGCAAGCGATCGATTACCTCGACCCCAAGGTCGATGGCTTTGATCGCACCTCGGACCAGACCCACGCAATCTGGGCTCCAGCCTCAGTCACGTCGGATGCCAATGTAGCGACCATCGAGGTCGATGGCGGCGGTAATCCAGTGGTCACCTTTGACGCCGATGGCGACCCCAGTGTCAACATACTGAGCTTCTGCACCACAGATGACTGCGTGGCCCGGATCAATGCCAATCCAAGTGACCAGAGTCAGTGGCGCTACCCGGCCAACCCGTTCATCGATCCGGTGAACAACTCGGGCTTTCCGGTACCGTTCAGTGCGGCCACCGACGGCCGGGATCACTGGCTGGCCGCCGGCGAACCCCACTGTGCGGACTGCCACCAGGCGCCATATGTTGAGCAAAGCGGTAATATCACAGCCTACCCGCCGTTCAACTACCCGGCCAAGGCCAGCCTGATGCGCTACACCCGTGGCCACCAGGACATCAGCTGCCAGGGCTGTCACGAGTCGATACACGGTCTCTACCCGGTGACCCCGACGATTGACACCACCAGCTATGCACAGGCAGCGGCACTCAATAACGACGGTTCTCATGGTCCGCTGAAGTGCGCAAGCTGCCACACCTACGTGGATGGCGATGGCATTCCGAACTGGGTGGACAATCTGCGCTACAACGATCCGACCACGCCGGGCAATGACAACCTGCCGGTTGCCGGTAATTTCGACCGGGCGGTCAGCTGGATGCACACCTACACGGACGAGGCCGATCCGACACAGGACGTGTGCCGGAACTGCCATGGCGACGAGAGTGATGAGATGTCGGAGAACGATCAGGAGTACCTGGAGCACGCTATGGTTAACCGCGTATCGCGTGTGGCCATGGACAACGCCGAGCGCGCCGTCAACAACGGACAGGTGTTTGGCGAGACGGCCGGTTCCCAGCGTGTCCAGCTGTGCACCACCTGTCACGAATCCGGAGATCGTGACGGCGACCGGCGTCGACATAGAGGTGGTGATCGCCATGGCGGTGGCGGCAACCAGCTGCCGAATGTCAGCTGCAATACGACCTGGAGGAATCACCTGATCCAGGGGCGTGTCTCCGAGTTGGTATGGGAAGATATATCCGCTCCGTTGGGTGGCTGCGGCTGGTAACCACGTATGACCGCCCGCTCTGGATGGAGCGGGCGGTTTCCATCGATGGAGGGGATATCTCTGTATCCCCTCCATTTTTAACGCTACATGAATCGCGGCGCCGAGCAGCTCATCGTCCTGTTGTTCCAGGCGGCGGGATAGCGTAGTTTTATCGGAAGACCTGTAAGTTCAGAGGATAATAAGCATGAGATTCCTGTTTGCCTTCCTGATGATTTTCAATCTGCTGTTTGCGAATGTCTCAATGGCCGTGGCACGTGCCGGGGAATCGGCAAAGGCAGACACGGACAGTGACATCATTGCCCGGGTCGGTGATCAGGACATCACCTTTAACCAGATCAATACCATGCTCAACAGTTCCGCTGTGATCGGAGTATCGGTGCCGGCGCTGGGCACGCCACAGCGCGACACCGCCAGGATTGTAGTGCTGGACAAGGTGGTCAGCGCGAACCTGCTCTACCTCGATGCCATTCGCCAGGGCCTGGACAAGGATCCGGCCTATCAACGGGATATGCAGAACTTTACCGAGGGCATGCTGGGTGGGCAGTATTACCGTCAAATCATGGCGGGTGATATCCTCGTGTCGGAGACGGAGATCCAGGAATTTTTCTCCAAGACCATGAAGTCGGGCACCGAAATGAGCGACGATTTGCATACCCAGATCGAAGCAGCCCTGCGCAAGCGCAAGCTGCACGAACGCGTCGCAGCGAAGCGCGCAGAACTGCGCCAGGGTATCGAGGTAGACATCTACCCGGACAACCTGGCTGCGGCCGGGGAGGAGGCGCCGGCGGATGATGTGCCGGTGGCGAAGTACGGCGATCAGGTTATCAGCTGGGGTGATGTCAATGACACCCTGGTAGCAGCGGGCAGGGGAGCAACCGACCTGGATCCCACCGCGATGGAAGTCGATGCGCAGCTCGCGGCGCTGGAGATGGTGATCGACAAGCGCATCATTGCAGCCAAGGCTCGTGAAGCCGGGCTGGAGCAGGACGCCATCTACCAGTCACGCCTGAATGAATACCAGAAGACCCGGCTGGTGAATATGCACCGGGCAAACCTGGCTCGGGATATGGAACCATCCGATGAGCAGCTGAAGTCTTACTACGACGCGAATCGCAACACGATCATGCAGGTGGAGATGCGCAAGACCCAGGAAGTTCTGCTCAAGACGCGCGAGGAAGCCGAAGCCCTGAAGGCCAGGATCGAGTCAGGGGAGCTGACCATGTACCAGGCCGCCGCTGACTATTCCATTGCCCCTGGGGCCAAACAGCAACTGGGTGAGGTGGGCTGGGTGGCCGCAGGGCGTGCCCAGACGGCGCTGGACGAGGTGATCTTCAAACTGGGCCCCGGCGAGCTCGGTGGCCCGGTCGAGTCCACACAGGGCTGGCACCTGGTCAAGGTGCTTGATATCAGCGATGCGAAATTCGACATCTTCGAGGATCAGGAAACGCAGAAGCTCACCCGGCGCCGTTACATCCACGACCAGCTGGATGCCTATGTCATGGACCTGCGCAAGAACGACTTCACGGTGGAAGTTTATGAAGACAATCTGGTCCGGCTGGCGCAGAAAGAGGCGGACATGATCGCCAGACTGACCGAGCAGGCGTCCAAGCCCGGTTCCAGGACCGAGCAGCGCGTGAAGGAACTCAAGGATCTGATTGGCGAGTAACGCGGAGCGCGAAACTTTTTCAGGATCTTCCCCGGATTGAGTGGGTAACACATCAATTCAGACGAGACGCATTCCTTCTGATGGCAGGGTTGTTGGCCGAATGAATTCGGCCCTACTGTAGGGTCGAATTCATACGACCAGCGTTGTTTCTCAACCAGACCGTAGGGTCGAATTCATTCGACCAATGGTGTTTCATCCGAGCAGGCGTGCTGCGGTGATATCCGTAAACAAAAGAATGATGACCGCGGGTAACCGTGGTGATGCAATCGACTTGATGGTGCAGGGAGTGACGCTCACCTGCGCAATGCGTCACAGGACAGGGTGACCTCCTTGTTTCCTATGGCAACAGGCTGTTGGCCGAATGAATTCGGCCCTGCAACGGTAATCGACCCACTCGATTTGGGGAAGAGCCCTTTTTAATCACTATCCATCCTGAAAGGTGGCCCGCAGCCTGTGTCGGGC
This sequence comes from uncultured Gammaproteobacteria bacterium, assembly GCA_963748215.1. Classification (GTDB taxonomy): domain Bacteria; phylum Pseudomonadota; class Gammaproteobacteria; order UBA9214; family UBA9214; genus UBA9214. The sequence goes on from CAVVHS010000007.1 coordinate 49,106, forward strand.
AATTATCGCCCAGGATGTGGGCAGGGCGGTGTACGTACTGCATAACCTGCGCTGGCGCGATGACTCTTGTCCTGCGCAGGTGTGGTAGCACATTCCATCAAACATCCACTTTCATAGCCCCCCGTTGCTCCCGGGTTTGTACCTTGCCAATGGCTAGCCCATGCGGCCGATTCGGATATACACTCGATCGGGAGACCGGAGTCCCCAGCTGATGAAAATTCAGGCAACTGTACCTGTGTCGTTGTTCCTGCTCTGCCTGTGCTTGCCTGTGCAGGCCGGTGAACTGGAGCAGTATCCCGACTTCGGGTCGACGCCCCCGCTGCTGCTGAGGGACCTCGGTGACAGGGAACATGCGCTGACCGATTACCGGGGCCAGGTGGTGCTGGTCAACTTCTGGGCCAGCTGGTGTTCGCCCTGCCTGGTCGAGATGCCGTCCATGCAGCGACTCCAGCGGTCCCTGGCCGGCAGGCCGTTCGCCATCCTGGCTGTCAATGTCAGGGAATCCCGGGAGAAGGCCTGGCGCGTCAGGAAGCGGCTGGGCGTGGACTTCACCACGCTGCTCGACAGCAACGGTGTCGTCACGGGTGACTGGGATGTGCAGGTTTACCCCACCAGTTTCCTGGTCGATCCGGAGGGCCGGATTCGCTACATCGCCTATGGCATGGTGCGCTGGGATGACGACCCGGCGCAGCAGGTGATCGAGCAGCTCATGCCAGACCGGGAAGCTGTGCAGGCCGCGAGTGTCCGGTAGTGTGCTGACCCGTGTGTACTTATTTTCATGCCTGGCAGGATACGCCGGCGTACCGTGCAGCGTCCCTGCTGTCCGGGATCAGTGTGCTGCGGGGTGTCCACCTGGCGCAGATGTGTAACCTGTCGCAGGCCGGGGTCCTTTCTCGATCGCCAGGCCGCCTGTATCCAGGCGGAGAAGGTCCCCTCGATGTGATAGAGGCCCCCGATGCCGGCATCCAGCAGGATCGGTTCGGCCTGGCGGGTGCGCGAGCCCTTAATGCAGTAGATCGGCACGCCATGGTCGTGGTCGGGGTCATCGAGGTGCTGCTCCAGCTCGTCGAGCGGAATGTTGATGGCGCCGGGTATATTTTCGATCCTGAATTCGTACGCTTTACGCAGGTCGACCACGAGGGGCGCAGTTCCGGTCTCCGGCAGTGTCTGGACCCGCTGAGGGGTGGCCCGGCGACATGAAATCCGCGGCCGGCCGGGCCAGGGGAAGCAGGACCAGCAGTCCTGCCGCGGCAAGTGATCGAAAACCGGAAAGCGACATTTTCCCTCATCCAGGAGGGGCAGCGGTCTGTACCCAGGTCTGTTTATTTTGTTTCCTGCGCGCCGTCTGCGCCTGTCAGTGCCAGGCAGGCCGGCAGGTGAAACTCCGCATCCAGCCGGTAGCGTTCGTCGAAGAACCCGTTGCAGTCACTGTCCATAATGACATAGTTTTCCGTCACGTCTGCATCGTCATCGCCCTTGGTGTCGAGACTCCAGGTCCAGAGTATGCCGTTTGTGGTCATGCTGAACAGGGTGTCGCCCTGGCTGTTGATGTAGCGCACCACATGCGTCTCGTTGATGCCGTCGCCATCGCCGTCGTCATCATATTCGTTGTGCAATGTGAAACCTTCCATTGCGGGTTTGGCGTAGATGCCCTTACCCATGGCGGGGGGCTCAGTGGCCGTGGCAGGCGGGCCGGGATTGCTTGCCACCTGCACCGCAGGCTCCTGCGATTGCTCGCTGCAGGCGCCGAGAAACAGCCCCGCCAGGACCAGAAAAACAACCCTGGCCGACAGGCGATCGGCAAGGCCGGTGACAGGGGACATGGAATCCTTCATGAAACCACCTTTTCAGATTGTCTTATCATTCGGGTCGGACCACGATAACTCACTACGAATAAAATATAAATCACGCGAACCCGGTCAATCAGCGATGCTTGTACAACCGTTTTCAAGGTCAAAACGCCGCTACAAGAACAAGACAATATGTGAGTTCACGCGCGCCGACAAGGCAGCCTCGGCCGGTGTTGCTGATTCCCTGCCGGATGCTGCCGCCATCGCGCTGGCTGTTGCGGGCGTGCTGGACTTCACGGTCGGCAATGGTGGATGGTGGTTCCCACATGGCATGAAAGTTTCATCAAACCTGCTTGCCGCCAGCCTGAAGGCCTTCCGGAGACATTTTGCGATTCACTAGCGGGAGTCCCGGTGCGCAAATACTGCAAGCCGTCTTCCTGCGGGGGCGCCCGGTTTTCAGGTCGGACTGGGTGAGGCCGGACCCGGCTGAACCGTCCGGTACGGGATCGGCCAGCGCCGCCGCCAGGTCATCCAGAAGAGGTATACCGTCAGTGATATTGATGCCGGCTTTACGAGGATAACGATGAAAAATTCCAGGAAAATTATCAACCTGCACGCGCTCTCACGGCGGATTCCCGCATTTTCGCCGGGTATGACGGCCGCCTCCAGCCGGGGCGTTTATAACAAAATCACCGCATACATGATGATTTGCTTATATAATCATTGCGAATTTCGGGTTCGTCCTGGCACAGGCATGAGCATGCTCGAGCGGTGCTGACGCAGATTTTTCAACATCTCATAAAACGGAGTAGCTACCATGAAAAAGATAATCCAGATTGCCGTGATCGGCGCAACCCTGCTGGTCGCGAATTCCGCGGTACAGGCAGCCGACGCCGAAGGCATTTACAACACCAAGTGCATGGCCTGTCATGCGACCGGTGCGGCCAATGCGCCGAAGCTCGGCGACAAGGAAGCCTGGGCGCCGCGTATCGCCATGGGTAACGATGCCCTGCTGGCCAGTGCCATCAAGGGCAAGAACGCCATGCCGCCGAAGGGCACCTGCATGGAGTGTTCTGACGACGACCTCGCCGCCGTCATCGACTACATGATTTCGAAGAGCCAGTAACGCTCGTCCGTATTCCGGGTGGCCCGCCGCTGCTTGCCGGCGGACCGCCCGGTCCGGTTTCTTTACCGGAACATGGGGTTCCGGTCCCCGATCCCCCTTTTGTAGTTCGTTGGCATATGTAGGGTGCACTTCGTGCACCGTTCATGGTGCGTAAAACGCACCCTACGTACTGTTTTTCCGTGTGGTTCCGTGGTCATTCTTCTTTTCACCACTCGGCTTTCCCGGTGCGTAGAACGCACCCTGCGTATTCGGGTTGTAGGGTGCACTTCGTGCACCGTTCATGGTGCGTAAAACGCACCCTACGTCCGGGTTCCGGTCCGTAAAACGCACCCTGCCTTCAAACTAGATCATGATCCGGTCGTAGGTCCAGTACAGCCCGACTGCCGCGATGGCCAGCGAACCGCTCACCACGACCACCTGCCGGTACCAGGCCCGATCCGCGAACCACAGGCCGACGGCCAGGAAGGCCAGCGTGATGATGGCCAGCTGCCCGAGTTCGACACCGACATTGAAGCTGAGCAGCGCCGTGAAGAAGGCATGGTCGGGCATGCCGAAGTCCTTCAGCATGCTGGCGAAGCCCATGCCGTGCAGCAGGCCGAAGCCGAACACCAGTGCCAGCCTGCCCCTGTGCAGGGTGCGGGCGAAGATATTCTCGATACCGATCCAGGCGATCGATAGTGCAATCAGCGGTTCGACGATAAAGGCGGGCAGGCTGAAGATGCCGCTCATCGAGAGTCCCAGGGTGATGGTATGGGCCACGGTGAACATGGTGACCTGCAACAGCAGCGGACGCAGCTTCACGCTGAGCAGGAAGATGCCGAGGATAAACAGGATGTGATCCAGTCCCCGCGGCAGGATGTGATCGAAACCCGCGGCCGTATAGGTGGCGATCACGGACGTGACCGGTTGTTGGGTAAATACCTCGGTCAGCGAGAATGGTTCGCTGGGTTCGTCCTTGCGCAACCACTGCCAGTTAGACCAGTGCCATTTTTCGTTGGCCTCGTCGACCTGGCGCACGCGCACCGCGTTGTCACCGAATGCTTGCGGGTAGTACCAGCGTACGCTCTGCACGCTGCGCGCGATGTCACCCTCCAGGTAAATCACACTGATGCGCGGTACCTTGGTGTAACCCGGCTCGGGGATTTCAACCCGCGTCACGGTGAGCGGGGCAGGCTGGTCGTCAAACAGCAGTTGCACTTCCTGCGTGAAACGCTGCCTGAACGGCTCGAAGGCGGCCTGCAGCTCATCGGCCTGCAACACCCTCAACGCATCGTAGGCCTCGGCGTTCGGCGCTTCCCGTGTATTTCGGTAGCGGCTGTTGATGCCGGTCAGCAGGGCCTCGACACTGGCCCTCACTTCCACACGGTAGGTGCCCCTGGCGTCGATGCTGATCTCGATCAGGGCCGGTTTGACGACGTCCGCCCGTGCCGTTGACAGGCCGGCGATGAGCAGACTGCACAGGGCCAGCAGGAACACGACGGTCCGTGCGTGTTGGCGCGTTGCATGTCGGTCTGCGCGTGGTGGTTTCATGTGCTCACCGGGAGGGCAGGGCGTGTTTGCCGTAACTTCAATATAAGCATGCTGTAAAACACTGAAATGTCATGATTTGACTGTAATTGTCGCTGCCGCTGTTCTATTATCTATGCACAATGAAACGGGGATAACAAGCGGATACAGCCCTGGCCGGGTGGGGAAGCCGGTGCTGGTCCGTAACATCAGGATACACCCCGCCAGGGTAATGCGTGTATCTTCCAAACGAAAACAATCCAGGTGACCTATGCCTCCATTTGACCGTCGAGAGTTTCTCAAGATTCTGGGTGTCGGTGCAGTCGCATCGACCGGACTGATTTCATGCAGCAAGTCTGACAGCGGGGCGTCGGCCCCGACATCGGCGCCTGCCGGTGCAGCCGACCCGCTGGAAGGGTTCTATGACCTGCCGATGCAGGGCAATGCCCGCATCCTGCATATCACCGACGTGCACGGACAGCTGAAACCCGTGTACTTCCGCGAGCCGAACGTGAACCTCGGCATGGGCGACGCCTATGGCCGCCCGCCGCATATCGTCGGCAGGAAGTTTCTCGACTATATGGGCGTGGCTGCCGATACACCCGAGTCCTATGCCTATACCTACCTGGATTTCGACGCTGCCGCCCTCAAGTACGGCCGCACCGGTGGTTATGCCCATATCAAGACGCTGCTCGACCGGCTTCGGGAACAGGCCGGTGGCAGGGAAAATACATTGACCCTGGATGGCGGCGACCTGTGGCAGGGTTCGGGCACTTCGCTGTGGACCCGTGGCGTTGACATGGTCGAGGCCTCGAATATCCTGGGTCTGGATGTCATGGTCGGTCACTGGGAATTCACTTACCGCGAGGCCGAGGTGCTCAATAACGTGGCGCTGTTCAAGGGCGACTTCATCGGCCAGAACGTGCGCGTCAAGGAAGACTCGTTGTTCGGCGACGAGTACGGGAAGATGGTCGAGAAGTACGACGGGCGCGGCCTCTACGACGAGGACACCGGGCATGCATTCCGGCCCTATGTCATCAAGAACGTCGGCGGCGCGCGCATCTGCGTGGTCGGCCAGGCCTTCCCGCGCACTGCCAATGCCAACCCGCAGGAATTTTTCCCGGACTGGTCGTTCGGCCTGCGCGAGGACGACATGATCGAACTGGTCGAGGGTATCCGCGCAGACGAGAACCCGGATGCCATAGTGCTGCTGTCGCACAACGGCATGGATGTCGATGTCAAGATGGCGGAGCGCGTGCCCGGCCTGAACGCGGTGTTCGGTGGTCATACGCATGACGGTATTCCGAAGCCGGTCGAGGTCAAGAACGTCGAGGGTCACACCTGCCTGGTGACCAACGCCGGCTCCAATGGCAAGTTCGTCGGCGTGATGGACTTCGATATCCAGGACGGCGCCCTCAAGGGCATGCATTACAAGATGCTGCCGATCATCTCCGACATGCTGCCGGCCAACAAGGAGATGGAGGCGTACATCAACCAGATGCGCCAGACAAAATACGACGAGAAGATCGTCGAGAGCCGCTCCAGCAAGCTGTTCTTCAACAAGGGCCGGGTCGGCAGGACTTTTGAGGAGATCCTGGGCGAGAAGCTGGCCATCGCCGATCGTGTGCTGTACCGGCGTGGCAATTTCATGGGTACCTGGGATCAGGTGCTGTGCAACGCGCTGCGCCACGAATATGGTGCGGATGTCGCCATGTCCGCCGGGGTGCGCTGGGGCACCACGACCCTGAAAGGCGAGTGGATTACCATGGAAGACGTCATGACCCAGTGTTCCATGACCTATGGTGAAACCTACGTGAATGAGATGACCGGCCACGACCTGCTGAACATCCTGGAGCAGGTGGCGGACAACCTGTTCGATCCCGATCCCTACCTGCAATCGGGTGGCGACATGGTGCGGGTCGGCGGTCTTGATTACACCATCGATCCTTCCAAGCCCCTGTACGAGCGCATTACCGACGCCAGACTGGACAACGGTCACCTGATCGAGGCGGACACGGTCTACAAGGTGTCGGGCTGGGCCTCGGTCGGCAAGGCCCCGGACGGCCGCCTGATGTGGGATGTGGTGCGTGACTACATCCTCGCGACCAGGGGGCCGGATGACGTGCTGGTACTGCCCAAGATCAATCACCCGAAGCTGGTCGGTGTTGGGGCCGATCCGGGTATCGCCGATTACCCGGGCGAGATGACCTGACAGGCCGCAGCTCCGCCAGTTAACATGCCCCGCTGGCGGGGCCTTTGTTCGTCTGACATGCAGAAATACACGGAACGGCTGACCAACGACCGGCGTCAGCCCGTGAAGCGGTCCTGCCGCACTAAACGTGCCGGATCAGCAAAGAGCCCCGGGTTGTATCGGGAACGGCGCCAAAAAATATGCCCGACCAAGAGTGGCCAGGCAAAGTCTTTACGGAGTCGAATACCTTGCTAATTCAATAGTGAAAGCATACTCCGTGGTCACTTACAGACGACTTACATATAGGCCAATCCCTGCCTGTGTTGATCCGTGCGGTCACAGCACAGGACAGGACTATTGGGGACATACAATAAATACAGTAACTAAGAGAATCTCTGATTAATTCGTCATGCCGGCCTTCGCCGGCATGACGAATTAATCAGAGATTCCTGAGAAAAATCTGCTTGCTTATGGTCAGGATTTCACGGCACGATGCTTCTTTATACAAGTATGGGTTAAACCAGTAGTCCGGCACAGCCGATACGCACAGTACACGACATGGCATGATCCCATGCCCTGCAGCACACCACCCGTTAACCTGACACTGGTAGCTATGAAATTCGTTTTTCCCCTCTCGGTCCTGATGCTCCTGCATATCCTGTTTGTTTATATGAATGTCTATTCCATTCCGCACCTGGACAGTGCCATGCACTTCATTGGCGGGATAGCCCTGGGAATATTCATATTTGGCGTGATGGGGCACGCAATCAGAAGAGGATGGTGTCGCGATCCTGGCAAGATCATCATGCTGGTGCTGATTGTTTCCCTGGTTACGACGGGCGCCGTGTGTTGGGAAATTTACGAGTGGCTGTCAGACGCATACCTGGGCACGCATTTCCAGCTGACGCTGGATGATACGTTGAAGGACCTGGTCCTGGGGCTGGCGGGTGGAATTGTCTGCACCTCCATGATGCTCGCATCCGGAGCGTATGAAATGCTGTCGGTGCAAGGTGACGTGCAGCGCAAGGCGCTGAAGTCGGGAAGCTAGCGACCCTGCGAAGCCGGGCTGCACGCCACAGCGGCGGCCGTTCCATTCGCAGACCGTGTCCGCATCTACAGGAGCAGCTATTTGCGTAGGAGCGCATCTCATGCGCGATGCGTTATTTAAAATGATCGCGGATGGGATCCGCTCCTACACAAGCATCGATTGGGTATAGGAGCGCAGGCATGGCCCAGACCAGTTTCTCGATCCGGGCTATGCCCGTATACCCGGGCTATGCCCGTATACCCGGGCTATGCCCGTATAAATGGTCTCACCTTTTCCCTGTACATCGAGCGACCGGCGTCGTTTCAGGCAAGAAAAAGCCCGGCATGAGCCGGGCTTTTTTGTGTCGCCAGAACGGGTCGCTTACTTGCGTGAGCCCGGACCGTTGATCTCCAGGCCGTTGCTCATGTAGGTATGGAAGAACTCCAGTGCGGTGTACTCCGGACCCTGGGCCTTGTACGGCTTGGCACGAACCTGCTTGTTGCAGCCATCGTAACGGCGGTGCAGCGTACCCAGTTCACCCCACTTGGAGCGGTAGACGGGCCAGTGGGTGGCTTGACCGAGGGCAGGGCTCAGCAGGTCGGCGCGGATCTTGTTGCCCGCATTGTAGACATGACAGTCGGCGCAGGCCATGTTCATCTGGCCACGCTTGGCATAGAACTGCTGCTTGCCTTCCTCGTAGATCGCCTGGGCACGTGGATCATTCGGTACTTCCACATTGATGATCTTGCCACGTGACGTGTAGTGCATATAGGCAGAGAGATCGGCGATGGCACCCTTTTTCCAGCCCAGCGGCTTCTCGCCGTTGGCTTCACGGCAGGTATTGATTGCCGCTTCCAGGGTGATGACCTTGCCGGATGCCTTGTCGAAGAACGGGTAGCGATTGGCAATGCCTTCGCCGCCGTTATCGAAGCAGCTGGCGTAGGTCTTGCCGTTGGCAAACGGCGTGTTGAACAGCGTCTTGCCGTTCTCCAGGCTCAGTTCATAGGGCGGAAATTCCTCGATCTCTTCCCACTGGGCGCGGGAATCGGGGTCGAGGGCATACACGCCATTGATGTAGTCACTGAATGGTACTTTCGGGAAGCGCTTCTCGAAGAAGTTTCTGAATGTTTTCAGATCATCCTCGGGTGTGGCCTGTGCCGGTGCCGTGAAGGCAGCGAACAGGCCCAGTACCAGTGTTGCAGTCAGGAGCTTTTTCATTGAATGTTTCCCCTACAGTTCAAAAGAAGTTGTCCGGTCGACGGGCTGTTGTTACTTGATCTCGGTCTCGTCGGAGTCCTTTTCGCCCTTGTTGTCGACCCAGCTGATTCCGACCTTGTCGCCGGCAGCGCCACCCTTGAAGCTGAAAGACAGATACGGGTTCTTGGAGATTGCGGCACCCCAGCTCGCGGTCATCACATTGTTGCCATTGTGTGTACAGACAACTTCCTGAATGAAGTGGGCCGGAATTTTTTCACCCGTCTTGGCGTCCTTGCGGGTGCCGGTTTCCATGGCGTGACTGATAAGTGCCTTGACTGTGGTAACGCCGCCGCTGGCACTGGCTCTGATTTTGATGCTTGACATGATAGTTCCTCTTTAATCCGCTGATTCTGTAATGGTGAATGACCGTCTGTGCTTAACCGCCACAACCACCGATGGTGACCTTGACTTCCTTGCCCGTGCTGTAGAGTTTGCCGTCCGACTTGACGATAGCGATCACGCTGGAGGTCTTGCCCATCTTGATACGGGTCGATATGTCGGGAATGGCTGCCGCACCCAGGGCGAAGCTGGCCGTCAGGGGATTCTGGTTCTTTTCGGCAACGATGGTAATCGACTCGACATTACCCATGTCGGTGGATACCGAGATCGGTACCACGGCGCCGTTTTCGGCGATGTCCGGGGCCTTGATCTTGATCTTGTCGCTGGCGGACAGATCGGAGCTGCCGAACAGGCCGGTCAGGGCGGCGTTGACATCTTTCGCCTCGAAGGCATCTTTTGCCCATGCGGCCAGTGAGGCGCGCGGGGTGATCAGGCCGGCACTGGCTGCTACGCCAAGTGCGCCGGTTGCCAGTGTGCCTCTAAGAAATATTCTGCGTTTCATGCTTGTCACGGGAGCTTCTCCTGAATTGTTAGCTAGAGTGTGTATACGTATTCGACGATCTGGTCAATCTGCTCTTCGGTGAGCATTTTGAACCGGCCGAAGGGCGGCATGATCGAGTTCGGGTTGTTCACGGTCGAATCCCAGATCTGCGCGCGCAGTTTGGCCTTGTCCGGGAAACGCAGTTTCATACTGATCAGTGGCGGGCCGATGTTGCCGGGCAGTTCGCCGTCGTCCATTGCGTGGCATGCCAGGCAGTTACCCAGCTTCCGATCGATGGCCACTGCCTTGCCCTTGGCGACAGTTGACTCGTCGGCGCTGGCGGTTGAGAACGGTGTTGCCAGCAGAGCTCCCGCGAGCACAGCAACCGAGCATGCTGATAAGACTGTCTTTGTAGCGGTTTGCCGCATTGTTTCATCTCCTGGATTCATGTGGTAGATCTTGAGGACTCGCTTGGCGCGCGTCGGTTACAGGCCGCGCGGGTGCGCCTTTTCGTAATTGTACTGGGCGGCGGCGTTGTCGGCTTCGTCCTTGGCCTTTTTGGCAAGCTTGATCGCCAGGCTATTTTCACCCTTGTCGGCTGCCGCCTGTGCCTCCGATGCGAACTTTTCCGTGTCACGCCAGAGCCAGTTGTTTGCCTTGGCTGCCTTGATAGCATCGTTCGCGGCGGTGATGGCTGCGGCGGCTTCAGGACTGGCCTTGGAAGAGCCTGCCTTCGTGGACTGGTCGGCACAGCCGCTGACCAGCCATAACGACAGGACCGCAGTCGAGAATAGCCTGAGGGGGAAGCGTGTCTTCATTGAATCACTCCAATTTGGTTAACGAGGGACAAACTTACAGATTTTATTTGGAAAATTTTTATGGCAGTTAAGCTAGCACCCCCCATATGCGACGTCAAGCCATTGTTTCTTCTTGTATTAGCATTAAGTACTATTCTAATCCCTCGGCTTTCTGCAGTTCCTTGAGACGTGCAATCCGTGCCTGTATCACGGCTGCCTGGTAATCAGTCAGACCGTCTGACTTCTCCGCAAGTTCCATCTGCTCGATGGCCTTGGTGGTGTAACCGTTCAGAAAATAGTATTGCCCCATGGCCGTATGGGTTTGTACCGGGCGGTTGGTCAGGCCTGCAGCCTGGGCCAGTAACTTGTAGACCTGCGGGTTATCCGAGCGGGTGCTGGCATCGGATAGCAGGTCATAGGTCTTGTCGGGCTGTGCGCTGGCAAGCAGTGAGCTGGCGTAGGGCAGTAGCACGGTCAGCTCGCCCGGATAGAGTTTAAGTGTGTCCTGGTAGATGGCCTGTGCCTTGTCGAAGCGTTGCAATTTGTTGAGCACGCCGCCCAGCGCCAGCCGGTAGGCGATGCGATCCGGGTCGGCCATGGAAAGTTGCTCGAGTACACTGACTGCGTCCTGCTGGCGGTCATTGGCCGACAGCAGCAGGGCGTATTCATAGCGTTCGGCCGCCGTGTCACCGCCGGACTTGCCGTGGTAGCGCTGGAAATCGGCCAGAACCTGGCTTGGATTCTGGTAGGTGTTCACACGCAGGCGGGCGCGCAGCAACTGGAATTCGAGGTCGTCCGGTACATTGATTTTGCCAAGCGAGGCGGCGCGTGTTTCGGCTTCGGCTATGCGATTGGTGGTGACCGGGTGGGTGCTGAGAAACTCGGGTGGTTGCGTTCCGTACAGCTTGGAGTTTTTCTGCAGGCGCTCGAAGAAAAGGCCCATGCCCTTGGGGTCGAAGCTGGCATCGGCGAGGGTCTGAATGCCCACCCGGTCGGCTTCCTGTTCATTGGCGCGGGTAAAATTGATCTGCTGCTGCAGGCTGGCCGCCGAGGCGGCGGTCAGGGCGGCAGCGCCGGCCTGACCGTTCTGCGTGCCGATCAGGATGGCCGCCAGTATGGCGGCCGTGGTCGGCAGGCTGAGTTTGTCGGCGGCTTCGAAGGCGCGTGCCAGGTGACGCTGGGTGACGTGGGCGATTTCATGGGCGAGCACGGCCGCCAGTTCGCTTTCCGATTCCGCGGCCACGAACAGGCCCACGTTCACGCCGATATGGCCGCCCGGTCCGGCGAAGGCATTGATGCGTTCGTCATTGACCATGAAAAAGGTGAATGCGTGGCCCGGGTTTTCGCTGTGCATGCTCAGCCGGCGGCCAAGGTTTTGCAGGTAGCTGGTGGTTTCCACGTCGTCCAGGATCAGGTCCGACTGGCGCAATTCGCGCATGAAGGCGGCACCGAGCGCCTGGTCCTGCTGCGGGCTGTAGATTCGGCCCGCGGCTTCGCCCAGGCTGGGCAGGTCGTTGAAACCGGACTGCGCGAGGGCAAAGGGGCAGTACAGGGCCAGCAACAGGCTGGCCCGGCGTCGGGTTGAACGTCTCATTTGACCTGGATTAACCTCATAACGACCCATTAAGACAGGAAAACCCCTCGCGGGTTCAGTCATTTTCCCGTCGTGGCCGGTAAATCTCCCCGTTGGGGGTCTTGCCTTACGGGGCCTGTTGGCATAAGTTATCGACCCTATTCTAATATCATAATCAACGATCCGCAGTGCCGGGTCTAGAAAAAGTGGTAACTAACAGGAGAGACGCAATGGCGGACTTTGATGATGAGCTGGATGCAACCGGGCTGAACTGCCCGCTGCCGATTTTACGCGCCAAGAAGGCCCTGAATGGCATGGAGACTGGTAAGGTGCTACGCATCATTGCGACCGATCCGGGCTCCGTAAAGGACTTCGAGGCCTTTGCCAAGCAGACCGGTAACGAGCTGATGTCCTCGACGGAAGAGGGCGGCAAGTTCATGTTCCTGATGCGCAAGGGCTGATACCTGAAGCACGTTCAGAACACTGAATAAAAAAACCCCGGCCACTGGCCGGGGTTTTTGTTTATGCAATGCTCAAGCTTCAGGTCATCAGAACTTCCAGTTCGCCTGGGCGCTGATGATGTCGACCGAGGCGTCGTACTCGCCGTTGACGCGGTGTATGCCTTCGACGAACGGCACGGCCGAACTGTAGGCATCAGTGCTTTTAATGTCCGTATCGTCGATAAACAGGTGTGCATAACCGACGTCAAAGCTCAGCTGCCTCGAATGCTTGTAGCCGGCGCCAAGTGCAAACCAGAGGCGATCCTCGTCAGGCAGCGCGGCCGGGCGAAACTCCGGGCTGGATACCGGGGTTTCGTCAAACGCCAGACCGCCGCGGAACGTCCATTTCTCGTCATGCTTGTAGCTGGTGCCGACCGATACGCGTGTGCTGTCTTCCCAGTGCAGCGGGATGGTGTTGGTATTGCCGGTGCCGAAGCGCGCGACCAGGGCATCGATTTTGCTCCACTGCGTCCACATGACATCGGCCATCACCGCCCATTGCGGGTTGAGCTCGTGCCAGGCACTGAGCAGCAGGCTGTTCGGCAACGAGGCATCGACCTTCGCACCGGTGCTGGGCTGTACAACACTGGTTGATGCGAGGTCGCCGTCAAGCTCGACATCGACCTTGGAGCGATAGGCCAGTCCAAGGCGGGTATGCTTGGAGGGCTCAAGCAGCACACCGAAGTTGAAACCGAAGCCCCAGTCATCCACGTCGATCTTGCCGATGCCGTCGGACGTGGCCGCGCCGCCGGTCAGATAGACGTCATCAATCGCGTTCTCCAGGATAAGGTTGGCATACATGGCGCTTACGCCGAAGCCGATCGAGGCATGTTCGTTGACCCGAAATGACAGGGTCGGGTTCAGGTTGACCGTGGTGATTTCCGACTCGATGGCGGAATAACGTCCGACCCAGCCAGAGCCATATTCTGTTTTCAGGCCAAAGGGCACATTGACGCTCAAACCGAGATTCCACCTGTTGTTGAGTTCCTGCACGTAGGTGAAGTGCGGCACGTAACCCGTGACGCCGCCGTCGGTGTCGTTGTCAGGTCCGGGTGCGACCGGTGTGCCCGGTACGCCGGGGTAGAGGGGGTTATAGGTTACACTGCCGCTGAAGTCAGATTCCGGTATGACGACATGCAGGCCGGCGGAGAGCTGCCTGCCTTCCAGTCGCGCCATGCTGGCCGGGTTGAAGAATACTGTCGAGGCATCCTCTGAAATCGAGCCGGCACCGGCATAGGCAGTGCCCATGCTGCTCACGCTTTGTTCAATCAGTGCAAAACCAGCGGAAAAGACAGGGGTCATTGCCAGAGACAGCAGTCCGGCGATACTGATTGCGCAACTGCGACGGGCAACAGGGTGGTACGTGGCCATCTTCATCTCCTCTCCAGGTTGGGTAGCGTACGGGGAGAAGGTCTGCCTTTATATTCATCTACAAAATCCGGCGACTGCCTTGCCGAATATTTGCCATCCCCCCGAACAGTGTTGCATACACTACTGCACACGCTGTAATTAAACAACACTTTCTGTTGACAACCTGATAACCCTTTGTCACAGTTGCCGCAGTCAGTTTGCGCGGCTGTTGCTTCGGAACAACAATAAGCCGATTGGCGCGGACAGGACACACTTTAAATGCGAGGAGCACACATATGAACAGAACCCCGGGGTTATTCCGTGCAGCGGCATTCATTATTGGGATGGGATGCGCATCGTCAGCGTTCGCCACAGCCGGCTATTTCATGCTGGGTTACGGTGCCAAGTCCATGGGCATGGCCGGAGCCGTGGTATCCAATCCGCAGGACTCCATTGCTGCAGCCAGTAATCCCGCCGGCATGGCGCTGGTCGGTCAGCGTGTCGATGCCGGCCTGCGCTTTTTCAGCCCGATTCGCGAGGCCCAGATCGACACCTCGGCCTATGGCGCCACCTTTGACGTGGATGACAAGAGCCGGCGCAACCTGTTCCTGATTCCCAACATCGGGTTTACCCGCATGGTCAATGACCGCCTGTGGTGGGGTTTCACGGTCTTTGGCAACGGGGGCCTGAATTCCACATATGACCGCAACATATTTGACGAGACCTTTGTCGTGTTCGGTGCCTACGCCGGAGGTGGCCCCGCTGGAGCTGCCGCGATACCGGAAGGGACCACGACACCTGCCGCGACGACGTTCCCCGGTGGGCCACCATCGGCATCCGATCAGGTTGGCACGCTGGGTGTGGACCTGGCCCAGTCGATCCAGGCATTGAGCGTCGCGTTCAAGGCCAATGATGCGCACACCATCGGCGCCTCGCTGCTGGTCGGGGTGCAGCGCTTCAGTGCGCGTGGCCTGGGTAACTTCCAGTGCTTTACCACCACAGTGGCCAGCAACCCGGGTGGTAACCCGTCCTGTGCCTTCGGCGTGGCGGATTTGCCATCGCCTTACCTGACTGACAACAACAGCGACTGGTCCTACGGCGCCGGCGTGCGTGTGGGCTGGATCGGCGACATCACCCCGTCACTGACCCTGGGCGCCTCGGCCGCCAGCAAGATCTATATGACGGAGTTCGACGATTACCGGGATCTGTTCGCCGAGCAGGGTGATCTGGATATCCCTGCCAATTTCGCGCTGAGTGCCACCGTCAAGGCCACGCCGAAGCTGAACCTGTCATTCGATTTCCAGCGCATTCTCTACGAAGGCGTCGCTTCCATCTCCAACCCGGGACCGGTTGCCTCCCCTGGCGGGCCGTTCTTCCCCGCTGGCAGCGGCCCGCTCGGTGCTGACAACGGCCTGGGTTTCGGCTGGGAAGACACGAATATCTATCGAATCGGTGCTGAATACGCGTATGACAACGACTGGACCTTCCGCGCCGGTTTCGCCTATAACGATCAAACGATACCGGCAGACCAGGTACTGTTTAACATCCTGGCGCCGGCTGTCATCCGCAAGCATGCCACCCTTGGCTTTACCTATAGTCCGGATTCCAGCAGTGAATGGAGCTTTGCCTACATGCATGCATTGAGTGAAACGACCCGGACAGCGGCGTCTCCATTCAGCATACCGGGTGTTGTGGATGTGCCGGCAGAAATCTCGATGTACCAGAACTCGGTCGATCTCAGCTATTCGCTGAAGTTCTGATTGCAGCCACCGGGTGTTTACAACCAAGGCCATCCTCCGGGATGGCCTTTTTTTTGTCGTGTTATCTCGTTGCTGACGACGCTAGCCAACCGGTGCGGTTGCGGGTACGAGAGAGGTAGGGTGCGTTTTACGCACCGGCAATAGATGTAGTGACGGTGCACAAAGTGCACCCTACGCACGCATTGAGAATGCAGGGTGTAGGGTGCGTTTCACGCACCGGTACCCTGACGGTCGTCATCCGGACCGTTTGCGGGCACAATAGTTCGCATGAGCACGCTCTATTACGCTGCGGCCTGCCAGACCGATTTCGCTTGCCCGGCGACGCATGAGGAAATCGCCGAACGCACGGCGCACATGTGCCGGATGGCGGAGCAGACCATCATCGGTTACGAACCCTTTCACGATGTGCGCCTGCTGGCGTTTCCCGAGTTCGCGCATGCGGCACCGATCTACGACAGCGTGGCGAAACTGCGCGAGCGGCTGGCCGTGCCCGTGCCCAACGAACACACCGACCGTTACCACAAGCTATGCAGAAACTACGGCTGCTACATTCAGACCGGCACCTTCCTGGAGGCCGATCCCGCGTATCCCGATGCCGTGTTCAACACCACCGTGCTGGTGGGGCCGGGCGGCGTGCTGTCGAAATACCGCAAGGTGAACCCCTGGCTTCCCTGGGAACTGCACGCCAGCCCGCACGACCTCGCCGACTACGCGGCGGAGCCGTTCCCCGTGGTGGACACGGAGCTGGGCCGGCTCGGCGTCGCCATCTGTTATGACTGGCTGTTTCCGGAGGCCATCCGCCAGATTGCATTCAACGGCGCGGAGGTCATTATCCGGGTGTCGGCCTACATGGACCCGTGGGGCGCGACGCCGCCCATGGACTGGTGGACACTGTTCAATCGCGCGCGTGCCGCCGAGAACACGCTATACGTGGTGGCCGCCAACCAGGGCGCCAGCCTGGAACACTACCCGCCGTTCTCCTGGCCGGGCGGCAGCATGGTCGTCGATTATGATGGTCGTATCCTGGCACAGACGGATGCCGGTCCCGGCGAGAAGGTGGTGCTGGCGCCCGTCGATATCGCGGCCTTGCGTCACGAGCGCGAGCGGCGGGTCGGGCATGATATGCGTGCGCACCTGCGCAGCGAGATGTATCCCTATCTGCAGCAACCGTACCTGGCGCCGGCCACTGCCCATCCGCTGACCGCCGAAGAGATCCGTATGCGGATCAAACAGGGCAAGCAGCGTACCTGAGAGTGTTTACTCAATGGCCACGGAAGCACACGGAAAAATCCAATAGGCAGGATGCGCCATAGGGTGAGACGTGAGCCGGCGTAGGGTGCACTTTGTGCACCATTCCCGGTGCGTAGAACGCACCCTACAACGAATGGCCACGGAAGCACACGGAAGAATCCTTAGGCAGGATGCGCCATTGGGTGAGACGTGAGCCGGACGTAGGGTGCACTTTGTGCACCATTCCCGGTGCGTAGAACGCACCCTACAACGAATGGCCACGGAAGCACACGGAAAAATCCAATAGGCAGGATGCGCCATAGGGTGAGACGTGAGCGGACGTAGGGTGCACTTTGTGCACCATTCCCGGTGCCTAGAACGCACCCTACAACGAATGGCCACGGAAGCACACGGAAAAATCCAATAGGCAGGATGCGCCATAGGGTGAGACGTGAGCCGGCGTAGGGTGCACTTTGTGCACCATTCCCGGTGCGTAGAACGCACCCTACAACGAATGGCCACGGAAGCACACGGAAGAATCCTTTAGGCAGGATGCGCCATAGGGTGAGACGTGAGCGGACGTAGGGTGCACTTTGTGCACCATTCCCGGTGCATAGAACGCACCCTACAACGAATGGCCACGGAAGCACACGGAAAAATCCAATAGGCAGGATGCGCCATAGGGTGAGACGTGAGCCGGCGTAGGGTGCACTTTGTGCACCATTCCCGGTGCGTAGAACGCACCCTACAACGAATGGCCACGGAAGCACACGGAAGAATCCTTTAGGCAGGATGCGCCATAGGGTGAGACGTGAGCGGACGTAGGGTGCACTTTGTGCACCATTCCCGGTGCATAGAACGCACCCTACAACGAATGGCCACGGAAGCACACGGAAAAATCCAATAGGCAGGATGCGCCATAGGGTGAGACGTGAGCCGGCGTAGGGTGCACTTTGTGCACCATTCCCGGTGCGTAGAACGCACCCTACAATAAATGGCCACGGAATCCACGGAAGCACACGGAATTACACGGAAAAAACTATTGGGATAATTCCGTGTGCTTCCGTGGCCATGCAATAGAAAGCCCTGGCATTCGAAATGTCCGGATCGCTAGGGCCGGCAGTTCGGATTCCTGCCCTGCTGTTTCGCGCGCTGCTGCAGTTGCTGTGCGGCCGGTATGCGACGGGTGAGGTCACTGATGCGGGTACTGTGCGACGGGTGGGTCGACAGGAACTCCGGGGGCTGCCCCTTGTTGGCGCGACTCATGTTGATCCAGAGCTGGGTGCTCTCGCGCGGGTCGAAGCCGGCCTTCGCCATCAGGTCCAGCCCGAGCATGTCAGCCTCGCTTTCCTGCAGCCGGCTATAGGGCAGCAGCACGCCGTATTGCGCGCCGACACCCAGCAGACCCATCAGCGTCTGGCCGGTGCCGCTGGTCGGGTTGGCAACGGCGTTGATCAGGCCGATGCCCTGTTCGACGGCAAATTTCTGCGACACGCGCTCGTTGGAATGCCGTGCCTGAACATGGGCCACCTCGTGACCGATCACGGTCGCCAACTGGTGCTGGTTGGTGGCGATCTTGAGCAGGCCGGTATTGACGCCGATCTTGCCGCCCGGCAGGGCAAAGGCGTTGGCGCTGTCATCCTCGAATACGACGACTTCCCAGCTGCCGCCGACCTCGCGGGTGATGGCATTGGCCACGCATTGAACGAACTTGTTGGCCTTGCGGTCTTTCGATGCCGGCGTCTCGCCCTTGATGCTGGTGAAGGCCTGCAGCCCCATCTGGTCCATCTGGCTGTCCGGCATCAGTACCAGCTGGTTTCTGCCAGTGGGAGAGGTTGTGCAGGCGCCGAGCGCCAGCAGGGCGGTTAACAGTAATGTGAAACGTTTAAACATACGGTGGCCTCCGGGTGTGCCTGCCCGCATTATAAACCGCTTTGCCACCCGGCAGCACCGGCCCCCACCAATAACCCGCCTGTTGCGCCAGCATCCGGCATGCCGGCGCCAACAGGGGTAACAGGCGACTACGGGACCGGTGTGCGCCTGACGAGCAGTTCCCGCAGCCGGGCCTTCCAGCCGTTCATGCGCTGGCCGTACTCGAACAGCAGCAGGCCGGTCAGGATGGTAGCGGTCCCGCCCCAGGCTTCCGCGTGGATGTCCTCGCCGTTCAGCAGCTTGCCGAGCAGCAGCGCGATCACCGGTGTCAGCAGCGTGATCAGGGCGACGCGGGTAGCCTCGACATGGCGCAGCACATAATAGTACAGGGCGAAGCCGAGCACCGAGCCGACCATGCCGAGGTAGGCAATCGACACGGCGACACGCGGCGGTACGTGCGACGGCAGCGGTTCGCCGGTCAGGACGTATACCGCGAGCAGCAAGGGCACGGTGACGGCCAGTCCACCCACGGTGGTTGCCAGCGCAGGGATATCGGCGCCGATGCGCTTGATGGCAATGGCACTGGCCGAGTAGGCCGTCACGGACAGCAGCAGGCCCGCGATCCCGAGTGCCGCTCCGGGACCGAGCGACCGCGTGCCGATCAGCATGATCGCCAGGCCGGCGATTCCCATCAGCAGGCCCGTGATGCGTGCCGGTGACAGGGCGGTTTCCTGCAACCAGAAATGCGCCATAACGCCGGTGATCATCGGGGCGATGCCGAACAGCACCGAGATCCAGCCGGACGGAATGTAGCGCGCGGACCAGTACACCAGCGTCATCGCGCAGAACAGACCCAGGCCGGCAGCCAGGTAGGTACGTCGTGCCGCGCTATGCCAGGGCAGGCTGATCCTGAACAGCAGCACAGCGACCAGGCCGGTCAGCACGCCGATGCACATGCGTGTGGTGATTCCGAACAGCCAGCCGACTTCGTCGCCGCTCCACTGGATAGCCAGTGGCGTGGTCGACCAGATCAGTATCACTCCGATGTATGCCGCCGGGATGGACACGACAATCTCCTTGAGGTTCTGGTTATGAAAAACGAAAAAGGCCGCAGGGTTTGCACCGTGCGGCCTTCGGGATTCGCTGGTTTGATCAGTCTGCTACTGTATCGCAACCCCCGTCTCGCCACACCCGCGCACGGCCACCCGCCACGCCGGCAGTCGGCGGGCACGGATTGTGACGGGATGCATGTGACAGTGGTTCATGGGTTCGAGTCTTTCAGACGGGCCTGCGCGTGTCAAGCGCTGCAAGGAAAAGTCATTTCGGTTGCTTGACGAGCACGCGGAGTTTTTCGATATCGCGGCTCCGGAACGAGAAAGAAAAATTGCCGCTCCGGTTGCGCTGGGCAAATTGCAGCCTGCTCTTGGTGGCACCGGTCAGGCGGTATTCCTTTTCGACGACGTTCTTGCGCGTTACCTTGACGGTCGCGCCGATGTATTTGTGTGCCTCCGATACATCGATCGGGATGTAGGTCACGCGATAGCCCGTGTTCTGCGACTTCACCTTCTTGCGCATGTCGTGGTAGGGGACCTCTTCGACCTCTTCGGCCTCGGCGGCTTCCGCGTCTTCGGCTTGCCTCATGGCTTCCAGTGCCTCCCTGACCAGCTGCTCGCGGGCAAATTCCGCCGCGGGTATGTTGCGTATATCGAGCCCGGACTTTTGCGCGAAGGCCAGGTTGGCCTTGAGGAAGTTGCTGGCATCGCGGCTGGCCAGCTTGTCGGACTGCATGCCCTGCTGGACGCGCACGCCGGTACGCAACAGTTCCCAGCCGCCCCAGGCATTGAACATGTACAGGGTCAGGCCCAGGGTCACGAGGAACGCGACGGCGTAGACCGTCAGCGGTTTCTTTACGTCTTTCCAGTACCGGCGGCCAAAGACGGCAGCGCCGAGCGGTGAAAACAGCAGGACGGCAAGGCCCCACCCGGCATGCCTGTGAAAGGCACGCATGGCGAGCCAGCACAGAGCAATCAGGGTGATGACGGCGGATACCTGGGCTGTTACATCGATTAAATTCATTTACTCAGACCAGCCGGATTTCGGGGACGGACATTCATCTACAGTGTTCGACAGACCCGGGAACAAGCTTTAGACGTTGATGGAGTTGGCTTATTACACCTGCCCCGGATAGTGACAAGTGTGACGCGCGTCACAAAACGGGTCCGGGCACCTGCGAAGGGGCGACAGCCGGACTGGCAGGCGGGATGCCTCGTCTGCCAGGTCTGTCAGTAGTGGGGGGGTGGCGGTTCCGCTTCCGGGGTCGCCGGGTAGCCTGCAGCCAGACCCCTGAGCTGTTCCTCGATGCGCTTGATCGTTTCCGCCTGGGTCCGTGTCAGTTGTTCCTGCCGGAGCAGGGAGCGGGTCATTTCATCGAGTGCTGCCTCGAGATGCATCAGGCGCATCTCGAGCGACTCCATGCGTTGCTCGAGTTCAGGCATAGACATGGCAGCAATCGCCTGGGCGCAGTGGTGTGCGGTTCATGCCGGCATCACAGGATGGCGACAACCGCGGTGGCGGCGCGCGTCGCCTTGTCCAGCGCCTCGTCGATATTCGCGCCGCGCGCCAGGGCCACGCCCATGCGCCGGTGGCCGGCGACCCCGGGCTTGCCGAACAGACGCAGCTGGGTATCGGGTTCTGCCAGTGCCGCCTCGAGATGGGTGAACGCGACCTGGTTCGAGGTGCCTTCCACCAGGACGACACTGGATGCCGAAGCGCCATGCTGGCGAATATTGGGAACCGGCAGGCCGAGTATGGCGCGCGCATGCAGGGCGAACTGCGACAGGTCCTGCGAGATCATGGTGACCATGCCGGTGTCGTGCGGCCTGGGTGATACCTCGCTGAAGATCACCTCGTCGCCCTTGACGAACAGTTCCACGCCGAAGATCCCGTGTCCACCCAGCGCGGCGGTGACCTTGCCGGCGATATCGCGCGCGCTGGACAGGGCAGCTTCGCTCATCGCCTGCGGCTGCCATGACTGGCGGTAGTCCCCGTCGACCTGCACGTGCCCGATCGGTTCGCAGAAGCTGGTCCCGCCGGCATGCCGCACGGTCAACTGGGTGATCTCGTAGTCGAAATCCACGAAGCCTTCCACGATGACCTTGCCGGCGCCGCTGCGTCCGCCGGCCTGCGCGTAGTCCCAGGCCGCGTCGATCTCGCCCGGCTGTTTAACGGTGCTCTGGCCCTTGCCGGAGGAACTCATGATGGGCTTGACCACGCAGGGCAGGCCGATCCCGGCCAGTGCCGCGTCGAATTCCGCACGCGTGGCGGCAAAGCGGTAGGGTGATGTAGCGATCCCGAGTTCCTCGGCTGCCAGGCGCCGAATGCCCTCGCGGTTCATGGTCAGGCGCGCCGCACGCGCCGTGGGTATCACGGTGTAGCCCTCGGTCTCCAGCTCCACCAGCGTGTCGGTGGCAATGGCCTCGATCTCGGGCACGATGTAGTGCGGTCGTTCCTGCTCGATGACAGCGCGCAGCGCCTTGCCGTCGAGCATGGACAGGGTATGGCTGCGATGTGCGACCTGCATGGCTGGCGCGTCGGCATAGCGGTCGACGACGATGACCTCGACGCCGAGTCGCTGCAGCTCGATGACGACTTCCTTGCCGAGTTCGCCACCACCGCAGAACAGCACGCGCGTGGCGGTTGGGGATAGCGGGGTGCCGATGGCAGTCATGCGTTCATCCTGCAAGCGGTTTCAACAGATAGCGGATGATACCTAACCTGGCTGCGAGAAGCACAGTAGCCGCCAGCGCGGTCATGCCGCGCCGGTGTGGAACTCTCCCTCGGGTGAGGCTGTCGCCGTCAGGCGGCGAGTGGTACTGCGACCTCGCGCAGGATTTCATCCTTGCGCGCCAGAACGGCAGTGCGCAATCCCTCGAAGTCAGCGCCTACGGCCTCGAACAGGGCCTGCACGTCGATACCCGTCGCGAAGAAGGTGTGCGTCAGATCGGCAATGCGCTGAGGAATCCTGTCGAGGCAGGCCTGTCGCGCTGCAGGCTGCATGCGTGCCAGTTCCTCGCGCAGGCGATTGATACCGAAGGCAATGTGGTTGAGCTCGTCCGCCAGCGGGATATGCAGGGATTCCTGTGTACCCGGGTCCGCCAGCGGCACGATCTGCTCGACGGCATCGCTGCCGAGTGCTTCCACGCACAGGTACATGTCAATGAGAAAATCGAGCCAGCCCAGCGCACGGAAGTGCGCGAGAATGGCCGCTTCCTGTGCCGCCGTTAGTAGCGGTGTACTATCCCCGCCGAACTGCGCCATCCACTCCTGCTGGATGACGACATGCCGGGATTCGTCGCCGACCTGCCGTGCGAGACCCAGCCGCGCGGCATCATCAGGTGCATGGCCGATGCGCTCGGCACAGGCCAGCATGATCAGTTTGTCCACCTGTGTATACAACACCAGCAACTGTCCCATGGCGGAACGGTAGTCGGGTCGGGTCGGGGAATGGATCTGCTTCATGGTGGTTTCCTCCAGCAGTGGCTGATAGTTGTATGTGCGCAGGAATGCGCGAACGATGGATCCTGCCGGTGTGTCAATTGGATGCAGGAGCGCTTCGCACGGCCGTTCCCGCACATGGCCCGGGCCAGCCTCTCGACCCGGGCTATGTCCGTAAAAACAGTCTCACCTGTTCCCTGCACATCGCGCGAGGTTTTTCTCGAAAATATCGCGGACATCGTTCGCTCCTGCAGGTCGGGTTAATGGACGGGCAGATTGTCGGAGTGACAAAATCGAGTATAGACACGTTCCTCTGGTTTGCCAGAATGGTTTGCAGGTGACGGAAATGAGCGTACAGGCATTCACATTACGGTTTTTCCTGTTGGCAGCACTCTGGCTCTGTACAGGGGTGGGGGCCATTGCCGCAGCCGACTGCCAGCCGTGGCGCCAGATTCGGGATACGGCCGAGGGGATGGTTTACCACCGCTGCCGGCCGGGCTCGCCCGTGGACGAGGTCATGATAGAGACGCACTTCAGTGCCACGCCGGAACGCCTGTATGCCCTGGTGAATAACTACGCGGCATTCGCAGGCTTCATACCGGGTGTGGCCGAGAGCCGGGTGCTGGAGGTTGCCGGCGCGGTCCAGTGGGTCTTTCACCGCCTGCATTTCCCCGGGCCGGTGGCCGATCGCGTCTATGTGATGCAAAGCCGGGGCGATATATCGGGGACGCCGCCCGCTGCCTGGCGGGTCGAATGGGCGCTGACGGAGCGTGATTTTCCACAGGTTGATCTCTCTGCGGGCATCCGGCCGGACAGCCTGTCCGGATTCTGGGAGATCGAGTCTGTTGATGACGCAGGTATGACCAAAGCGCGGTATGCTGTACACACTGACCCGGGCGGGCAGCTGCCGGCCTGGCTGGTGATGCGCATGACGGACCGCTACGTGCAGCGGGTGGTTGCCGCCATTCGCGGCCGACTGGAGAACTAGCGTGGCAGTGTGTTTACGACACTACAGTCTGTTGCTGGCCGGGCTGCTGCTTGCAGCGGCCGCCGCTGCCGATGTGCGCCACACGGTCAACGAAGACAACGGGCTGCGCGGCTGGGATTTTACCGCGGGTGATATCCAGATCGAGCTGATCCAGCGCCTGCCGGACCAGACCCGCGCGCTGTTCATGAACCACGAGTTCTCGCGCGAGGTCATCGAGCAGCTGGCCTTGAGCTGTATGTTCCAGACTATCATCCGCAACACCGGAAGCTCGGGCAGCGGCAAGCCGGTAGCCATCGATCTCACCCGCTGGCGCATGCACCATGCGGGGAATACGGCCGGTATCCTGCTCAAGGAACCGCTGCTGGCGTCATGGAGCGATGCGGACGCCAGTGCGGCCGCGAAGCTGGTCGTACGCTGGGGCATGTTTCCGACACAGCAGGAATACTTGCCGAGTGACTACAACTGGGGGCTGATGGCGTTCGGGATACCGCCGGGTTCAAGATTCGATCTCGATGTGACCTGGAACGAAGGCGGCGTGCCGCATGCCGCGACCATCGAGGGCATCGAGTGCGCGCCCGATGTCGACAAGCTGAAATGACAGCCATGTCCTGTTTGCGAACCGTGTTACTGCTGCTGTCCCTGCTGGCGCTCCCCGCGCAGGCCGGCCAGCTGCTGACGCCCGTGCCCGGCAAGGTGCCGGCGCCCGATTTTACGCTCCAGGATACCGAGGGCCGGTCGCATCGCCTGTCGGATTATCGCGGCAAGACGGTGATCATCAATTTCTGGACGACCTGGTGCCCGCCCTGTCGAGAGGAAATCCCTTCAATGAACCGCGCCTGGCAATCCCTGAAGGACGATGGCGTAGTGATGCTGGCCATCAACATGGGCGAGGACGAGGACACGATCTTCGTGTTTACCGCGGACTACCCGGCGGATTTCCCCCTGTTGCTGGACCGCGGCGGCGAGGTGATCGCGCAGTGGCCCGTCAAGGGTCTGCCGACCACCTATGTCATTGCACCGGACGGCACCATCGCCTTTCGGGCCATTGGCGGGCGCGAGTGGGACGAGGCCGGTTTCATGGAACAGATCAGGAGCCTGGGGAAGTGAGCAGCTGGGGCGGTTCGTTTCACTCACCGCATCGACTCGGAACCGCCGACCATCTGCGGGATCGCGCACATGGCAGTATTGCTTCCGGGTCAACGGCAGGCAATTCAGCACCTGCCCGGTTGCCGCCAGCGGCGCGCAATCCAGTAATCGAGGCTGAACCAGCGGCCGGCGCCGGTGAAAAACAGGGCCAGCAGCATGATGAAATAGGTTGCGGCGAATTCGATGCCGTTTTTCAGAATGGTGATACTGCCTGCCGAGGTCAGCCACTCGTAGTTGCCGTGTTCGCGCAGGATTTCGCGGGCCCGTTCCTTGCGGATGGTCCCTTCATCGATCAGGTCGCTGCGCCATTCCCAGGGGACCTGCAGCTCGGTTTCCGGCAGTGCATGCCAGCCGTTGTCCCAGTGCGCGGTGGTGGCGGCGACGACCATGGTGAACATCATGGGCAGGGCGAACCAGCGCACGGCCAGCCCGGCGAGCAGGGCGATGCCGCCCAGTAACTCGGTCAGTGCGGCGACGTAGACCATGATCTCCGGGGCCGGTATGCCCAGCGAGGCGAAGTAAGGACCGAGGTGCTCGGCGTGCGCCAGCTTGTTGGATCCGGCCAGGATGAAGATCGGCGCGAGGTAGATACGCAGCGCCACCGGGGCGAGAAAGTCGAGTCCGCGCGTGCGATCCAGCAGGTCCTGCAGGCAGTTCAGAATTCCGGTCATGGCTCACTCTCTTGTGTGCTGCTGCTGCCGGGATCTGGCGTTCAGCGGTCGACTGTTCTGGTGCCGGGAACGATGTCCTTGTTGCGCAGATTTTCGAGGATGTCGAGGCCGCCGTTGATCACGACCTCCGGCTGCGGGTGTGACATTTCGGCGGCAATCGCGGTCAGCAGCTCCCGGCCGGTTGCGCCGCTGTTTGCCTCGAGCCCTTCCAGCAGACGCTTGGTGACCGGGTTGATTTCCATGAAGCCCACCTCGTCGTCCCGGTCGCGGTAGACCACCAGCCAGGTCGGCTGCCTGCCGAAGGCATCGGGCAGGAATTCCGGGCCGATCTTGTGTACCGGGTATTCGTAGGCCAGGTGCCATACCAGCGGGGAGAGCACCGGTATCGCGTCGAGCAGGTCGCCCGCGGGATCGATGGCATCCGGGTCCATGCTGTCCTCGGCCACGGATACCGCCAGCTCGACCCATTCATAGTGGGCGAGTTCGTACAGGAAGGGATAGTCATCTCCGCGCGGTTCGCGTTCCTCGCGCAGCCAGTTCAGGAATTCGCGCGGGATTTCCAGGAACAGCGGGCTGTGCGAACGATGGCTGGAAAAGAAGGCGCGCGCCATGGCGTGCCAGGCCGTGTCATCGTGAATCCTGCGCAGTACCGGGAAGGTGCCGCTCAGGAAACTTTCCACGTTGTTGTAGAACAGCTCGCGGTAGATCGCCATGCGCCGGTCCTCGACATCGGCCGGAGCCGGGCGGTGATCCGGGTCGCGGATATGCGCGGCGAATTCGTATTGCCGGCGGACGAACTCAGGCTGGCCGGCCATGCGCTGTCTCCCGTGCGGCACGGCCCATCCATTTTGCCTGCAGCTCGGCGATCTGGCCGACTTCGCCGAGCAGTTCCGGCAGGGGTGGAATGTTGAAATCGCGTTCCAGCAGGGTCGGCACCACGCCGAAGTGCGCGTAGGCCTTTTCCAGCAGCTCCCAGACCGGGTCGATGACCGGTGCGCCGTGGCTGTCCACTTTCAGGTCGTCGGCCTCGTCGAAGTGGCCGGCCACGTGAAAGTACACCACCCGTTCTGCAGGCAATGCCGTCAGGAACTGTTGCGCATCATAGCGGTGGTTGATGCTGTTGACGTAGATGTTGTTGACGTCCAGCAGCAGGTCGCAGTCGGCCTCGGCCAGTACCGCGTTGACGAAATCGATTTCCTCCATTTCCTTGCCGGGAGCCGCGTAGTAGGAGATGTTCTCCATGGCGATGCGCCGTTCCAGAATGTCCTGGACCCGGCGGATGCGGCCGGCAACATAGTGCACGGCTTCCTCCGTGAAAGGGATCGGCATCAGGTCATAGAGATGGCCGTCGTCGCTGCAATAGCTCAGGTGTTCCGTGTAAGCGCGGATGTCATGCTCATCAAGCAGGCGCTTGACGCGTTGCAGGAAGGTTTCGTCCAGCGGGGCAGGGCTGCCGATCGAGAGCGACAGGCCGTGTGCGACAAACGGGTAGCGTTCGGTGAAGTGACGGAACTGCCGCCCGAACTTGCCGCCGACGCCGATCCAGTTCTCCGGGGCGACCTCGAGGAAGTCGACATTGTCCGGCGGATTGTGCCTGCAGCGGACCCATCAGGGTCCGCCGCAGGCCAAGTCCGGAACCGCTGACAGGATAGCGTGAGTTATTCACGTTTTGTCTGCCTGGGTTGCGGATTAAGCCTTACTCGGCCCCCTCGCCCTCATCGCCGCCGCCTTCAGCAGGCGTCATCATCTTCTCGCCGCCGCCTTCAGCAGGCGTCATCATCTTCTCGCCGCACTTGCCTTCGCCGCACTTGCCTTCACCGCACTTGCCTTCACTGGACTTCATCTTCTCGCCGCACTTGCCTTCACTGGCATGGACTTCATCTTCTCGCCACACTTGCCTTCACTGGACTTCATCTTCTCACCGCACTTGCCTTCCATGTCCTTGGTATGGCTTTCAGCGACCATGTAGCCACTGGAGAGGTCGGACATGGCAAACGGGTTGTCCGCGGCATTGGCAATGCCGGCACCTGCCAGGGATGTCACGAAGGCTGCACCCATGGCGACGGCCAGCGGTTTCAGAGTTGTTTTCTTGGACATTGTATCTTTCTCCACAATTGATTAGACGGGTGGAACGGCTGTTCCGGTTGATTGCGGTCGTTTGCCACGACCCGGGTGTTGTCAAGGGCTGTGACCTTACACGATACGAAAAGTTTCTGATAATCGTTAGCACTACGGCAACTGCTGCTGCCGGGATGTATTAGTCACAGCTAAAGTATATGTCTGAATTATCACAAAAGTATCCATTCCAGGCACTTACCATGACCGGCTGTCATTTATCCGGCTCCTTTGCCTTGTATTCGCACAGGTCGAAGAGGGTGCAGGACTGGCAGCGCGGCTTGCGGGCGATGCAGGTGTAGCGGCCGAGCAGGATCAGCCAGTGGTGTGCGTCGTGCATGAATTCATCGGGTACCACCCGCAGCAGCCGCTCCTCGACCTCCCTGACGTTTTTGCCCGGTGCGATCCCGGTGCGGTTGGCGACACGGAAAATATGCGTGTCGACGGCGATGGTGGGATGTCCGAAGGCGACATTCAGCACCACGTTGGCGGTCTTGCGGCCCACACCCGGCAATGCCTCCAGCGCGTCCCGGTCATCGGGCACCTTGCCGCCATGCTGATCCACCAGTATGGCGCAGGTCTTGATGATGTTGCCGGCCTTGGTATTGAACAGGCCGATGGTCTTGATGTAATCGCGCAGTCCCGCTTCGCCGAGCTTCAGCATGGCGGCCGGCGTTTTCACCTTTTTGAACAGCGGGACGGTGGCCTTGTTGACACCGGTGTCGGTGGCCTGCGCCGACAGGATGACGGCGACCAGCAGCTGGAACGGGTTGCCGTACTTCAGCTCGGTGGCCGGATGGGGATTGGCGGCGCGCAGCCGCTCGAAGATGGTGCGACGTTTCTGCGCGTTCAAACGGAGCCGGCCGCCTGCGGGGCCGGCACGGCGACGCTGACGGCCTTGCGCGCACGCCGGGCATTGATGATGTTCATGCCGGCGATCAGCAGGCCGAGGCCCATGAACGCGCCGGGCGGCAGGATCGCCAGCAGGAAGCCGCGGTAGTCATCGATCACGGTGATGGTCCAGTCGCGCGCGACCTCGCCGAACATCAGGTGCGCCTGCGCCAGCAGCGTGCCCTGGCCGAACAACTCGCGCATGCCGCCGAGTGCGACCAGCACCAGCGTGAAACCGATACCCATGGCCAGTCCGTCGAGCAGTGCGCGGTCGGCAGTGTTGCGCGAGGCGAACGACTCGGCGCGGCCGATGATGGAACAGTTGGTGACGATCAGCGGAATGAAGATACCGAGAATCTTGTACAGATCGTGCAGCCAGGCGTTCATGGCCAGTTCGATGACCGTCACAATGGAGGCGATCACCAGCACGAACACCGGGATGCGCACTTCCGGGCGCACCAGCTTGCGGATCAGCGACACGGTAAGATTCGAGCTCGCCAGGGTCAGGGTGGTGGCCAGGCCCAGGCCCAGGCCGTTGACCGCGCTGGTCGTGACCGCCAGCAGCGGGCACAGGCCGAGCAGCTGCACCAGCCCAGGGTTGTTCTGCCACAGTCCGTCCTGGATGATTTTTGCATAGCTCGGTTCGTTCATGGCTGCTCCGGTGCTGCAGGTGTCGCAAACAGGGCATCGCGGTGTGCGCGATAGTATAGCAGGGCCGCATGCACCGCCTTGACCACGGCACGCGGCGAGATGGTGGCGCCGGTGAACTGGTCGAATACGCCACCGTCCTTCCTGACGGCCCATTGGCCGGGCGGCGGATCGTCCAGCGAGCGGCCGTCGAAGCCATGGATCCAGTCCGAGCGTTCCTCGTCGATGCCGTCACCCAGTCCGGGTGTTTCACGGTGTGTCACGACGCGCACGCCGGCCACGCTGCCGTCATGCCGGATACCCACCAGCAGGTAGATGGAGCCGCTGTAACCATCCGGCGCAATGGCGTTCATCACCACGGCAACCGGCTGCCCCAGCCGGCGCGCGCGGTACACACGCAGTGGCCGGTCGGCAAGTTCCCCGGCGGGCAGCTCGATGCTGTCATCCAGCAGGCTGTTGTCGTAGGCGTCCGGCGGAATCAGCTGGCTCAGCTTGCGCAGCAGCGTCTCGCGCTCGTTGGCGGCGATCCGTTCGCGGGTGCCTTCATAGGTTGCCGCCACCATGGCGGTGCCGATGACGGCGAACAGCAGCAGGATCGCGGCGGTGATGCCGATCTGGCGGACATTCATCGCGGCGTCCCGTCCTGGTGGCCGAACACGCGCGGCCGCGTGTAGTGGTCGATGGTCGGTGCCGCCAGGTTCATCAGCAGCACGGCAAAGGCAATACCTTCCGGGTAGCCGCCCCAGGTGCGGATGATCCAGGTGATGACGCCGACGCCGAGCCCGAACCAGATGCGCCCCAGCGGCGTGGTGCAGGCCGATACCGGGTCGGTTGCGATGAAGAAGGCACCGAGCATGGCCGCGCCGCTGAACAGGTGAAACAGCGGGGTGGCATAGAGTTCCGGGTTGACGAGGTGGAAGATGCCCGCCATGCCCGCCAGCCCGGCCAGCATGGCCGCGGGGATCTGCCACTGGATGACTTTCGTCTGCAGCAGCCAGAGACCCCCGGCGAGATAGGCGAGATTGACCCACTCCCAGCCGAAGCCGGCGATGATGCCGAACAGCGGTTCCTTGCCCAGGTCGGTCAGCGTGGCGCCCAGGCCGAGCTGCATGCGCACGGTGTCCATGGGTGTCGCCATGGTGATGGCGTCGATGGCGACACCGGCCGGTGGCGCGCCGGTGAAGATCATCGCCAGGGTCGTGGCCAGGTCCGGCGCATTGCCGGGCGCCGGCCACAGGGTCAGTTCCAGCGGGAACGACACCAGCAGCACGACGTAGCCGGCCATGGCCGGGTTGAACGGGTTGTAGCCCAGGCCGCCATAGAGCTGCTTGGCGACCACGATGGCAAACACGGTGCCGACCACCGCGATCCACCACGGCGCCAGCGGCGCCAGCGCCAGTGCCAGCAAGGCCCCGGTCAGCAGGGCGCTGCCATCCTGCAGCGTGGCGGTGACCGGCCGGCCGCGCAATATGAGCATGAAGGCTTCGGCGGCGAGTGCCGTGGCGCCGGCGATGAGCAGGTTGATCACCACGCCCCAGCCAAACAGCCAGGTCATGCAGGCGGCGCCCGGCAGCAGCGCCAGCAGCACGCGCCGCATGACGACGTTGACGCTGCTTTCCACCGGCAGGTGCGGCGAGCTCCAGGTCTTGAATTCCATCAGTCCGTATCCTGTGACTTTGCGGCCCGCTCGCGGCGCCGTTGTTCGACGGCCTCGATCTGGCGCTGCTGTTCGGGGGTCAGGTTGTCGGTATTGCGCGGCGCGGCGGCAGCCTCTTCCTTTTTCTGCCTGACGCGCTCCAGCGCGGCCTGGATCGCCGCCTGGCGCGCCGCGTCGCCGGCGCTCTTGCCGGTCACTGCCTGCTTCCTGCGCGCGAGCCGTTCCTCGCGCTCGTGCCTGATGCGTTCCAGCCGCTCCAGACGCGCCTCGTGACGCAGGCGCGCGATGTCTGCCTTCTGCTTCTGCTTTTCCTGTTCCCAGATCGCGGTCTTGGCGTGGCGATAGTACTGCACCAGCGGGATATGGCTGGGGCAGACATGCGCGCAGCAGCCGCACTCGATGCAGTCGAACAGGCCATAGTCCTGCGCCGCATCGTGATTGCCGCTGCGTGCGAACCAGTACAGCTCCTGCGGCAGCAGGTTGGCCGGGCAGACCTCGGTGCACCGGCCGCAGCGGATGCAGGGCACTGCCGGCGGTGGTGCCGGCATGCTGCGCGCGGTGACTGCGAGAATGCAGTTGGTGGTCTTGATGACCGGCACGGCGTCGGTGCTGACGGCATAGCCCATCATCGGTCCGCCGATCAGCAGGCGCTCGATATGATCGGTATAGCCGCCGGCGGCCGCGATGAGATGGCTGACCGGCGTGCCGATCAGCGCCTCCATGTTGCAGGCCTGTTGCACGCCGTCGCCGGTGACGGTGACGATGCGCGACAGCAGCGGCTGTGCCTTTATCACGGCGTCGTGCACGGCCGCGGCGGTGCCGACGTTCTGCACGATGATGCCGATGTCCGCCGGGAAACCCTGGCTGGGCACCTCGCGGCCGGTCAGCACCTTGATGAGCTGGCGCTCGCCGCCGGTCGGGTAGATGGTCGGCACGTTGACCACGCGGATGCCGGTTCCGTTACGCCCGTCCAGCGCGGCGCGCAGCGCCTGTTCCGCCTCCGGCATATTGTCTTCCACGGCGATCACGCAGGCGGCCGGCTGCACGATGTGCTGCAGGATGCGCGCGCCCTCGATCACCTCGTGTGCGCGTTCGCGTTGCAGGCCGTCATCGCAGGCGATGCAGGGTTCGCACTCGACGCCGTTGATCACCAGCAGCTCGATGGCGTCACGCCGTGCCAGCTTGGCATCGGTCGGGAAACCCGCGCCGCCGAGGCCGACGATGCCGGCGGCACGGATGCGCTCCAGCAGGGTGTCGATCTCGGTGTGCAGATAATCCAGCGCGGGCGGCAGGTCGGGCGCGGGCGTGTCCCTGCCGTCGGTCGCGATGACGATGCAGGGCGCCGGCAGACCGGACGGGTGCGGCACCGGGCGCGGTTCGATGGCCAGCACAGTGCCGGAGGTGGAGGCGTGCACGGGGGCGCTGATGCTGCCGACGGCCCGGGCAATGAGCTGGCCCCTGTAGACGGTGTCGCCGGGGCTGACCAGGCACTCGGCCGGTTCGCCGATATGCTGCGCCAGCGGCAGGATCAGCTGGTCAGGTATGCCCGCCGGCTGGATCGGCCGGCTGGACGCGGTCTCGCGGCAGCCCGCCAGTTTCAGGCCGCCGTGAAAGCGGTAGCGCCGCGTGAAGTCCGGGTCGATCGCCGGCGGCAGCGGCTTGCGCGATGCTTCAGCCATGCTCTGCGACCTCCGTGCCCGGTTCGACCGGCAGCGGCCAGGACCAGTTACGCAGGGTTTTCGCGACCGGCACGATGTGGATGCACTCGACCGGGCAGGGCGGGATGCACAGGTTGCAGCCGGTGCATTCGCTCTCGATGACGGTGTGCATCTGCTTCGGCGCACCGAGGATGGCGTCGACCGGGCAGGCCTGGATGCACAGCGTGCAGCCGATGCACACCTGCTCGTCGATCACGACGACGGTCTTGTCCTTGTGCTCGCCGTGTTCCGGGTTGAGCGGCTTGGGGTCCACGCCGAGCAGGTCGGCCAGCGCCTGGATGGTCACCTCGCCGCCGGGCGGGCACTGGTTGATGTCCGCCTCGCCGGCGGCGATGGCCTCGGCGTAGGGCCGGCAGCCGGCGTAGGTGCACTGGCCGCACTGCGTCTGCGGCAGCAGCGCGTCGATCTGGTCGACGATCGGATCGCTGTCGACGCGGAAGCGGATCGCCGAATAACCGAGCACCAGTCCGATCACGATGGCGAGTACGCCCAGTGCTATGAGTGCGCTCAGCATGTCGAGAGTGGGTTTACTTCCTCAACCCTTGATCAGTCCGGAAAAGCCCATGAACGCCAGTGACATCAGGCCGGCCGTGACCAGGGCGATGGCCGAGCCGCGGAACGGCACCGGCACGTCGGCGGCCGCGACGCGTTCGCGGATGGCCGAAAACAGGATCAGCACCAGCGAAAAGCCGACCGCTGCACCGAAGCCGTACACGGCGGACTCGATGAAGTTGAACTGCTGCTGCACATTCAGCAGCGCCACGCCCAGCACCGCGCAGTTGGTGGTGATCAGCGGCAGGAAGATGCCCAGCACCTTGTAGAGCAGCGGGCTGGTCTTGTGCACCACCATCTCGGTGAACTGCACCACGGCGGCGATCACCAGGATGAAGGTGATGGTGCGCAGGTATTCCAGGCCCAGCGGCGCGAGCAGGTATTCGTTGGCGAGGTAGCTGCAGATCGAGGACAGCGTCAGCACGAAGGTGGTGGCCAGCGCCATGCCGGTCGCGGTGTCGACGTTGCGCGACACGCCCATGAACGGGCACAGGCCGAGGAACTTCACCAGCACGAAGTTGTTGACCAGCACCGTGCTGACAAGGATGAGGGCGAGTTCGGTCATATATTTCAGTTCATGGCAAACCTGTTAGGAGCGGACCTCGTCCGCGATCATTTCAAACCCGGCGCAATTCGCGCTTGAGAAGCGCTCCTACACCGATTTTATAGACCCTTTAAAAATGGCTTACGATACCTATTTCACCCGCATACCCGGCTGGGCGCCGCTGTCCGGGTGCAGGATATACAGTTCCTTGCCACCCGGGCCGGCGGCCAGCACCATGCCCTCGGAGACACCGAAGCGCATCTTGCGCGGCGCCAGGTTGGCGACCATCACGGTGAGCCGGCCTTCCAGTTCCTCGGGGCGGTAGGCGGACTTGATGCCCGCGAATACGTTGCGTTGTTTCGCCGCCCAGATCGAGTGTCAGCTGCAGCAGCTTGTCGGCGCCCTCGACCGGCGCGGCCTTCGCGATACGCACGACGCGCAGGTCGAGCTTCGCGAAGTCGTCGAACTGGATGGTGTCCGCGATCGGGTCTGTTGCCAGCGGTCCGCTGCGCCGCGGGTGCGGCGGTGTTGGCGAGGTGTTCCTTCGAGTCTTCCAGCATGGCGTCGATCTTCTCCTGTTCCACGCGCGTCAGCAACGGCGTGAAGGGCTTGATGGTGTGATCGGTGAGCGGCGCCTCGACGCTGTCCCAGCGCAGGGCCGGGATGTCGAGGAACGCCTCCACGCGCTGCGCCATGACCGGCAGGATCGGCTGCAGCCAGGTGATCAGCACGCGGAACAGGTTGAGCCCGGTGCTGCACACGTCCTGCACGGCCTGTTCCTGGCCGGCCTGTTTGGCCAGGACCCAGGGCTTGTGGGCGTCGATGTACTGGTTGGCCCTGTCGGCCAGCGCCATGATGTCGCGCACCGCCTGGCTGAATTCGCGCTGCTCGTAATGCGTCGGCGATGGCCGCGCCTTCGGCGACGAACTCCGCGTACAGTGCCGGCTCGCTGCACTGTCCGGACAGCCGCCCGTCGAAACGCTTGTTGATGAAGCCGGCGCAGCGGCTGGCGATGTTGACCACCTTGCCGACCAGGTCGCTGTTGACGCGCGCGATGAAGTCCTCGAGGTTGAGGTCGATGTCGTCGACGCCGCTGCCCAGCTTGGCGGCGAAGTAGTAGCGCAGGTATTCCGGGTTCAGGTGGTCGAGGTAGGTGCGCGCCTTGATGAAGGTGCCGCGCGACTTGGACATCTTCTGGCCGTCGACGGTCAGGAAGCCGTGCGCGAAGACCGCCGTCGGCGTGCGGAAGCCGGCGCCGCGCAGCATGGCCGGCCAGAACAGGGTGTGGAAGTAGATGATGTCCTTGCCGATGAAGTGATACAGCTCGGTGGTCGCTGTCCGGGTTCCAGTAGTCGTCGAAGTCGAGCCCGCGCTGTTCGCACAGGTTCTTGAAGCTCGCCATGTAGCCGATCGGCGCATCCAGCCAGACGTAGAAGTACTTGCCCGGCGCATCCGGGATCTCGAAGCCGAAGTAGGGCGCATCGCGCGAGATGTCCCAGTCGCTGCAGGCCGGCCTCGAACCACTCGTTCAGCTTGTTGGCGACCTCGGCCTGCAGGTGGCCGGCGCGCGGTCCAGTCGCTGCAGCATGTCCGCGAAGTCGGCCAGCTTGAAGAAGTAGTGCTCGGACTCCTTTTCGCACCGGCGTGGCGCCGGACTCAGCACCGAGACGCGGGTTCTTCAGCTCGGCCGGCATCGTAGGTGGCGCCGCAGACCTCGCAGTTGTCGCCGTACTGGTCGGGGGCGCCGCAGCGCGGGCAGTCGCCCTTGATGAAGCGGTCCGGCAGGAACATCTGCTGTTCCGGGTCGAAGACCTGGCTGATGGTGCGCTGGCTGATGTGGCCGGCGTCGCGCAGTTGCCGGTAGATGTCTCCGGCCAGGCTGCGGTTTTCGTCCGAGTGCGTGCTGTGGTAGTTGTCGAAGCCGACCTCGAAGCCGGCGAAGTCGGCCTGGTGCTCCCCGGCCATGCGCGCGATCAGCGCCTCCGGCGTGATGCCCTCCTGCCGGGCGCGCAGCATGATCGGCGTGCCGTGGGCATCGTCGGCGCAGACGTAGATAGCAGTCGTGGCCGCGCAGCTTCTGGAAGCGCACCCAGATATCGGTCTGGATGTATTCCACCAGGTGCCCGATGTGGATCGGGCCGTTGGCGTAGGGCAGGGCGCTGGTGACCAGCAGGGTGCGGATTTCCTGACTCATGCTCGGGTATCAGTCGGCTTGCATAAAATCGTTGCGAATGGACGGGTTAGTATGCCATAGACCCGCCGCTGCCGTGGTATCCCGTATGGGTAGCCCCGGGGACGCCCCCGGCCAGTTGGTGTACAATGCCCGGTCAATTTTCACCTGCACGAATGCGGCGGGTGACCTGACTGACCCGGGAGTAAAAAAATGGCTGCAAGCAAAGACCAGATCGAAGCCAAACTGGCGACCTACGTCGATCCCTACCTCGAAAAGGACCTGGTATCCACCAAGTGCATCAAGGAGATTTCCATCGACGGCGACACCGCGACCGTGAAGGTCGTGCTGGGCTTTCCGGCCACCGGCTACCGCGACGACCTGGCCGCGAAGCTGAAGGCGCTGGTCGAGTCCGTGGAGGGCGTCAAGACCGCCATCATCGACGTGTCGAGCAAGATCGCCGCCCATTCCGCGCAGAAGGGCGTCAAGCACATCGAGGGCATCACGAACATCATCGCCGTGGCCTCCGGCAAGGGCGGCGTCGGCAAGTCCACCACCGCCGTCAACCTGGCCCTGGCGCTGTCGGCCGAGGGCGCCAAGGTCGGCATTCTGGATGCCGACATCTACGGCCCCAGCCAGCCGCGCATGCTCGGCGTGCACGGCAAGCCGGAGTCGCAGGACGGCAAGACGCTGGAGCCGATGAACAGCTACCACCTGCAGGCCATGTCGATCGGCTTCCTGATCGACGAGGAGACGCCGATGATCTGGCGCGGCCCGATGGTCACCCAGGCCCTGGAGCAGCTGCTCAACGACACCAACTGGAAGGACCTCGACTACCTGATCGTCGACCTGCCGCCGGGCACCGGCGACATCCAGCTGACCCTGGCGCAGAAGGTGCCGGTCAGCGGCGCGGTCATCGTCACCACGCCGCAGGACATCGCGCTGCTCGATGCGCGCAAGGGTCTGAAGATGTTCGAGAAGGTCGAGGTGCCGGTGCTGGGCATCGTCGAGAACATGAGCATCCACATCTGCACGCAAGTGCGGCCACGAGGAGCACATCTTCGGCGAGGGCGGCGGTCGCGCGCATGGCCGAGCAGATACGACGTCGACTTCCTCGGCGCGCTGCCGCTCGACATGCGCATCCGCGAGGAGACCGACTCCGGCAAGCCGACCGTGGTCGCCGAGCCGGACAGCCGCATCGCGCAGATCTACCGCGAGATCGCCCGCCGCACCGCGGCGAAGCTGTCGCTGCAAGACCAAGGACTACGCAGCGCGCTTCCCGCAGATCGTGATTTCCAACGACTAGGAATCTACCCAGGCGGCGCGATACGGCGTTGAAAACCGGCTCGGAATGCTCATGTATTCATCCATACACTCCGCTTCCTCGCCGGTTTTCGCCTTGTCTCGCATCCGCCTGAGCGATTCCCTGGAAATATCGTCATTCCCGCGCAGGCGGAATCCGTAATTCACAGCGCAGGCGAAGACAGCTGACATGACCATCAAATCCGACAAGTGGATCCGCCGCATGGCGCAGGAGCACGGCATGATCGAGCCGTTCGAGCCGGGCCAGGTGCGCGAGAACGGCAACGGCAGCCGCATCGTCTCCTACGGCACGTCGAGCTACGGCTACGACATCCGCTGCTCCGACGAATTCAAGATCTTCACCAACATCAACTCGACCATCGTCGATCCCAAGAACTTCGACGCCAACAGCTTCGTCGACGTGAAGTCCGACGTCTGCATCATCCCGCCGAACTCGTTCGCGCTGGCGCGCACCGTGGAGTACTTCCGCATTCCGCGCAACGTGCTGACCATCTGCCTCGGCAAGTCCACCTACGCGCGCTGCGGCATCATCGTCAACGTCACGCCGCTCGAGCCGGAGTGGGAAGGCCACGTGACGCTGGAGTTCTCCAACACCACGCCGCTGCCGGCCAAGATCTACGCCAACGAGGGCGTCGCGCAGGTGCTGTTCTTCGAATCCGACGAAGTCTGCGAGACCTCCTACAAGGACCGCGGCGGCAAGTACCAGGGCCAGCGCGGCGTCACGCTGCCCAAGACCTGATTGCGCCCGCTGCGCTGAATCTGCAATAGCACCTCGCGCACGACTACAGGGATGCAGGAGGTGCGAGTCCATGGATAGACTCGGTAGAGTGAAGCAGTAGAAGGTGAGATCGCGCAGCGATCGAGCGACTGTCCTGGGCCATGCCAGAGACGAGGGCAACGCATGGAGCAGTTGCCGAGAGCCGCAAGAAAACACTACATAAATACCACAGGGTACGCCGGGTACACAGAGATAGTCCGTCGCTCGCGGGATGCCGGAATCGCCCGCAGGAGCGGACCGCGTCCGCGATGTTTTTCAGAATGGCAGCACCGCAGGATATGTTTGCGTCCACGAACCGCATCAAAAAATAATGTCCCGCGCCAGGTCGCAAAGCCACAAACAGAAATCAAAAGGGTCAGACTACATGGATTCCCCTCTGTCGTCGGGTGATATTTAGGGAACCTCTGATTAATTCACTCATCGTCATCCCGGCGCATGCCGGGATCCAGATTTTTCAATGACCTGGATGCCGGCCTTCGCCGGCATGACGAATTAATCAGAGATTCCTTAGATAATGCCGACCAATAAAATCAATCCGAAGAAGTTGCTGAACAGTAAATGGACGGCCGTCAAACCGGTGCAAAAGGAAAAGCATTTTATTGTGACTGAAGTGGAGTTTGATGAGCAGGGAGCTGTCATTTTCTGCTTGATAGAAGCCGTAATATCCAGACACAGGTATCCAATAAAATGGCAGGATTTAAAAGATATGAGTCAGTGGATCCATGGCTGGAAATAATCTGCCTTGCAAAAAATAATTGGTGCCAGAGCACATTTTCGACTTATATTCGTAATCAGTGTGCTCTGGCCCTTGTTTCCCTGTGTGCAGCGTCAACCCAGTTCGTGCAACACCTCGGCCAGCGAATGCGCGGCGAACTCCGGGTCACTGACGTCATGCCCCAGCAGTTTGCTGATGCACGGAATCGAGAACACGCCGCGGATGATCTGTAAGTCGCTGGTTCGATCGGTCTCGACCACCAGGATGTGCGGGCGCTCCTGCTTGCGCAGGGTATGGATGATATGACCGACGCGCGCATTGCGCACCGTGATCATGTCCATGGCCATGACCTCGTCGAGGGGTGTCATGAGCATGTCCACATGGATGCGATGGCGTGGGATGCCTGCATTCTGGCCGATTCTGATTGGCCGTTCGCCCTGAATATCACAGGCCGTGATGATGCCGACAATGTTGTCCTCGCTGTCCGGCACCAGCAGGAGGCGGATGCCGGCAGCCTTCATCTTGCCGAGGGCCGCGTCGATGTTCATGGTCGGCTCGATGGTCAGCGGGGTCACTTTCAGGAAGTCCGTCATGACGCTGATAGCCGGGTCGTTGGTATGCGCCACCGGCGTAAGTCCATCGGGGGTGTGGCAGGGTATACCCACGTGCAGGCGAGTATGAGACAGCGCAGCATAATCGTTGGTCATGGCTCGCCCCTTCGCTTGCTTCGCAAGCACCGTCCCTGGTCCGACTATTCCGGGCCCTTCAACAGTAAGCATAGTCCATGTGGACGGCGTGGCCAGTCCGTCAAATTGATCTGTTGTCGGCAGAAATCGACCGGGTAACTCAGGGGCAGACCCCGTTTTCCGGCTATCAACCGCGGCAGGCTGCATCGGTCATTTCGGTTTCTTTTTCCGCACCTTCTTCTTGCTGCCGCCTTTACCCTTGAAGCCGTCTTTCTTGCGCGCCTTGTCCTTGTCTTTGGGTTTGCCGCGCTGGGGAGTCGGGAACGCCGGTCGGTTTTCTTCGCCCGCACGGGATATTCTCAGCTGCTGGCCCGACACCCAGACCTTCTTCAGGGTGTTGAACACGTCCCTGGGCATGCCCTTGGGCAGGTCGACCAGGCTGTAGTCGGAATGTATGTCGATGCGGCCGATATTCTTGCTGTCGAGGCCGGCTTCGTTGGCAATGGCGCCGACGATGTTGGCCGGTTTGACGTCGTGGTCATGGCCCACTTCGATGCGATAGCGTTCCATGTCGGCATCGGGCGTCCGCTTCACCGCACCAGGCTCGCGTTCCTTGCGCGGCTTCCCGTCTTCCCGGTCCCTGGGGCGTGCACCGTCGGTCTTGTGCGGCTTGCTGACCGCCTTGTCACGGGGGCGGGCGCCCTCGGTCTTGCGCGGCTTGCGCGCCGGGCTGGCTTCGGACCGGTTGCTGTCTGCCTTGCGCTGCGGCTTGTTCTGCAGCAGCAGGGGGGTGTCACCCTGCAGCAGCTGGGCCAGGGCGGCGGCGATTTCCAGTGCGGGTACGTTGTGTTCCTGCTGGTATTGCTCGATCAGCTGGGAAAACAAGCCGGAATCCTCGGTTGCCAGGGTGTCGGTGATGCGCTGCTTGAAGCGGGCGATGCGCTTGTCGTTGATCAGCTCGGTGGAGGGCAGCTCCATGATATCGATCTTCTTGCGCGTGGCCTTTTCGATGGCGCCCAGCAGGCGCTTCTCGCGCGGCGCGACGAACAGGATGGCATCGCCGGCGCGGCCGGCGCGGCCGGTGCGGCCGATGCGATGCACGTAGGCCTCGGTGTCGTAGGGGATGTCGTAGTTCACCACGTGGCTGATGCGTGCTACGTCCAGGCCGCGTGCGGCCACGTCGGTGGCGACGATGATATCGAGTTTGCCGCTCTTCAATTGTTCGATGGTGCGCTCGCGCTGGGCCTGCGGGATGTCACCGCTGAGCGCCGCCGCGGCGTAACCACGTGCCTCCAGTTTTTCCGCGAGCTCGACCGTCGCAATCCTGGTGCGCACGAACACCAGCATGGCGTCGAAGGGTTCGGCCTCGAGGATGCGGGTCAGGGCGTCCAGCTTGTGCACGCCGCTGACCGGCCAGTAGCGCTGGCGAATGGTCTCGGCCGTGGTGGTTTTGACCTTGATGGTGATTTCCGCGGGATCTTTCAGGTGGCGGGTGGCGATACGGCGGATCTGCTGCGGCATGGTGGCCGAGAACAGCGCGACCTGCCGGCCAGGCGGCGTCTGTTCGAGGATCCATTCCACGTCATCGATGAAGCCCATGCGCAGCATTTCATCGCCTTCGTCCAGCACCAGGGTGCGCAACTTGTCCAGCATCGAGGGTGCCGCGGCGCATATGGTCCATCACGCGACCGGGCGTACCCACCACCACGTGCACGCCACGCTGCAGGGCGCGGATCTGGGTGCGGTAGTCCTGGCCGCCGTAAACCGGCAGCACATGAAAGCCTTTCAGGTGTGTGGCGTATTTCTGGAACGCCTCGGCCACCTGTATGGCCAGTTCACGGGTCGGCACCAGCACCAGCACCTGAGGGTCTTTTTGCTTTAACTCGAGCCTGTTCAGGATCGGCAGGGCGAAGGCCGCGGTCTTGCCGGTGCCGGTCTGTGCCTGGCCCACCAGGTCCCGGCCGGCCAGCAGCAACGGGATCGTTTGCGCCTGGATGGGCGAGGGTGTTTCATAGCCCACCTCGTCCAGTATCTGGAGAATGGGTTTGTTCAGCGCGAGTTGATTGAACGCGGTTACCGTGTCGGTGGTCATTGTGCAGTACCTGGGAAACAAGGGGCAGGCGTGGAACGCCGGGACCCGGGCGGTGTGCCCCGATTATCCGGGTCCATCAACTGCCGGGTCAAAGTCTGAAAGGCTGCGTAGTGTAACGGTTTGCATGCCCGGCGGCATGCCTTTTTCGGATAAAACCGGCGCCGGGGCAGGGTTGGCGCGGGGCGGGGCAGGCTGCCAGCCGGGGGGTCCCGGGTGCGTCCGTGGCATCGGCTGGCGTGCCGGAGCGTGCTGCGTCCGGACAAACACCGACTGCAGGCGGGCGGGTTCGTTATACTCCGCCCTGCAAATTATCGTTACAGAACAGGCGGCGACAGACGCATGAAATATTTCCTGGGCCTGCTGGTCGCGACACTGGTCGTGGCCGGCCTGCTGTTTCTCAACACCGGCGAACAACGCAGCGACCCGTCCGTCGATGCACTCGTGACCGGCCTGCCCTGGCAGATCGAGCTGTTGCCGGGCGGGGACACGCGAGTGTTCGGCATCACGCCTGGCCAGACCACGCTGGGCGAGGCCATGGAGCGGATGGGCGCTGACCTGGACCTGGCGATCATTGCGCCACCGCAGGAGGCCGGCACGCTGGAGGCCTATTACAGCCACTACACGGCCGGGCCGATCACGGGCCGCCTGATCCTGGTGCTGGATGTCGCGGTTGACACGCTGCTGGCGATGCGCGCACGGGCGTTCCAGGACGGCGGCACGCGCCGCTACCACCTGCATCCCGACGACCTGCCGGTTGCCTACGCGGCACCGGTCAGGGTCATCACCTTTGTGCCCACGCTCAACCTGGACGAGGCCATTGTGCAGGCCCGGTTCGGCGCGCCGGCCGAGGTCATGCACGCCAATGACCGGCAACAACACTGGCTCTATCCGGCACTGGGGCTGGACCTGGTTCTCGATGCGGACGGCAAGGATCTGCTGCAGTATTTATCACCCCGCAAATTCGGTGCCCATCGAGAGCGGCTGGGGCAGACGGCAGTGGCCGGTCAGTAGCCCCGATTGATGCGGTTCGCAGGCTCACCGCATCCTGCGGCAGGCGGCTTGACGGCTTTGGTGTATCCCTGTGAATCGACATGTGTTGTCAGGGAAACGCGCAATCCGGGGTTTATACGGCCGGTCATTGATCTCCCGCCTGCATAGTCCTACCCTATCTCCTATACACGGCCCGGCTGGGTCGCTGATAACAAGCACCGACAGTGAGGACTTTACATGCGTAATCTGTTCATTATCCTGCTAT
Source organism: uncultured Gammaproteobacteria bacterium (assembly GCA_963748215.1). Taxonomy (GTDB): domain Bacteria; phylum Pseudomonadota; class Gammaproteobacteria; order UBA9214; family UBA9214; genus UBA9214. The sequence continues at coordinate 92,348 of CAVVHS010000007.1, forward strand.
TGAGTTTTGGTCTGGCGTCCGCCGCATCTGCCGAGGTCGTTACCCTCTCGCACAACGGTGTGACGCTTAACGCCAACCTGGAACAGGCCGGGTCGAGCTGGCCGGCCGGTCCCGTGGTGCTGATGACGCACGGCACGCTCGGGCACCGTGGCATGGAAATCATGGCCACTCTGCAGGATTTGCTCGCCGAGCGCGGCATCAGCTCACTGGCGATCAATCTCAGCCTCGGCCTGGATGACCGTGACGCGGCGATGTACGACTGCACCACCCCGCACACACACAAGCATACCGATGCGGTTGGCGAGATCGGGGCGTGGCTCGGCTGGCTGAAGGCGCAGGGCGCCAAACAGGTTGCATTGCTCGGCCATTCCCGCGGCGGTAACCAGACCGCGCGCTTTGCCGCTGCCAGTGACGACCCGGTCATCACCGCGGTGTTCCTGGTCGCGCCGCAGACCTGGGACGCGGACAGCGAAACGCAGGGTTACAAAAAGCGTTTCGACGCCGATCTGTTCCCCTTGCTGACAAAGGCGCAGCAGATGGTCGCTGCCGACAAGGGCGCGGAGCTGATGGACGACATCGATTTTCTCTACTGCGAGAACACCCGCGCCAGCGCGGAATCCTTCCTTTCCTACCATGCGCCGGACGAGAACATGGACACGCCGCGGCTGATTCCGCAGATCAAGACGCCGGTCACGGTGTTCGCCGGCAGCGAGGACACCGTGGTCAAGGGACTGATCGACAAGGTCGAGCCGATCGCCGATGGCGAGGCTGTGACGCTGGTGGTCATCGATGGTGCGGACCACTTCTTCCGCGACCTTTATGCGGAGGACATTGCCGACGCCATCGCGGCGACGCTGGGCGTCGAATAGCGGCCCGCGGCACGCAATGACGTCAGGTATAAACCTCGCGTTATGTGCGGGAACGGCCTTGTGAAGCGCTCCTGCGCCCGATAGCCGCGCTTGTAGGAGCGGATCTCATCCGCGATTATTTACTCCTACAGAATAAGACCCTTCCGTAAGCGCCCGCGGTCTGCCTCCTGCGAGGCGAAAAAAAACGGCGGGGCGTTTTACGCCCCGCCGTTCATGCAGGTCAGCGGCTAGCTCTGTACGCGCCAGCTGCCGTCCGGCTGCCGGCAGGCGGTGCCGTAGACCTTTTCCTTGCGGCCGCCGATCACGGCATCGATAGTGTACTCCCTGCATGGCCCGCTGGCGGAGTCGTAGGTGCTGGTCGGTACCATCGTGTAGTCGTTGCCCGTATCCGGGTTGTGCCAGCGCGACGGTACGCCGGTGCGTACGGTCTCCAGTGACTGGCTGACCCGGGCGCGGTCGTTGGCGTCCATGTTGTGGCCGATTGCGCCTCCGATCGCGGCGCCGGCCAGTGTGCCGGCAATGATGGCGGCCGTACGGCCATGCCCGCCGCCCACCTGGTTGCCCAGCACGCCGCCGAGGATGCCGCCGATGACCATGCCGGTCTGTTCCTGCGGGCCCTGGTAGGTAGCGCAGCCGGTGACGGCAAGCGTGGTGGCGAGCGCGATTGAAGTGATAATTTTACCTTTCATGACGGTTCCTCTCTAGACTGTTCGAGTCAAATGTTAGTTGCCGGATTATACCGCCCACCGGTGTTGATGGCTGTTGACCGCGATCATTCATGCCTGTTAAAAAGCGTACCTGACAAGTCTGGCAGCTTCAAAAAACAGCTACATATATCTGACACCGAATTCCCGCGAATTACTTCCGCAGTGTCCAGTGGCGTCCCAGCGGGGTGTCCACGGCCTGCAATCCGAAGCGCTGATCGGCGCGCTGGCCGGTCTGCAGCAGGGCGAAGATGTCTTCCATGATACGGCGGTCCTCGGCGAAATAGGAGTGACCCAGCAGGCCGCCCGTGACCTCGCTGGCATCGATGGTTTCCACGCCGTCCACCACGACCAGCCCGGCGCCCGATTCGCCCGCGCGCGAGTAGCCGTGAAAGGCCTTGGAAGCCATCAGTGCACGGTCATTGGACGAGGCGTACAGTGTGATGTGAATGCCGGTGCGCGCCAGGCGCGGGGCCATGTCGATGCGAAACACCTCGGCATCAATGTCCGGCGCGATCATGATGATTTCACGGAACAGCAGCATGTCGCTTTCCAGGCGGTCGCTGGCGAGCGAGGTCATGGCGCGGCCAATGATGCGGTTGCCCATGCTGTGACCGACCAGGTAGATGTTCTTGACCGGGACATAGTCGAACAGCTCGCCCATCAGCCGGACGAAATCCGCCTGCGCCCACTCGGCGTTGGTTTCGTCCACGGTGTAGCCGGTGAGGCTGCCCTGCGACGGCCAGCTGAACAGTACCACCGGACCCGAGAATTTCATGTCACTGGCGAACTGCGCCACCCGCTTGCTGACGGAGGGGAAGTCCTCGTTGTAGCCGTGCACGAAAATCATCAGCTTGCCGCCCGCGCTGGCATCGATGGCCGTGCCGAGCCGGCTGGCGAACTCGTCACGCGTCAGTGACAGCACCTGCTGCAGCCGGATGTGTTTTGTCTCGTCGGGCGTCATTTCCAGCCGGAGCAGCGAGGGTTGCTCGTGTTGTCCCATGACGTGGCCGGGGGGGATGCCGACGGTGGAGATGCCGTAGCTCAGGTCGCCGCGCGCGCCGCCGAAGAACAGGCCGCCATCGCCGTCCGGTGCCCGGTTGGTCACAAAAAACAGTTCGACCTCGCGCGGTTGCGTGTCTTCCGCTGCCGCATACGGGCGCGTGCCGCCGGTCAGTCCGCAGCCGTTCAGCAGGGGCAGCGCGACCAGCGCGAGTACGATCATGTACAGGGTGTTTCGAAAGTGATTCATGGGCTTGTTGTAAATGCCGTAGCTGGGGTAAACGGAACCGTGGCACCGGCGACGTGAACGACACGCGCGCCGCTGCCCCGGAATGATACTACCGATTGTCGCTTGACGTCCTCAGGGAGGTGCTGAAATATTCCAGGTCGCTCTGGTATTCGGCATCGTCTTTTTCGCGGTGCCAGATACGCACCGGGAGGTAGTGCAACGACGGCGCACACCAGATAAGGGTCTCGCGCTTGGTGTCTTCGCGCAGACGGGTGATCTTGACAGTCTCGAACATGCCGGCCGGCGTTTCCAGGGTTTCCTCGCCAACCACCTTGAAGCGGTACTCCTTGAGCTTGCCGCCATCGGCGATGTTGAAGGTGATGTCGGTATCGCCGCTGGCGAGCGCGTGCATCATGCCGAGTTGCGAGACCAGCTTGTCCAGGGTGCCGGCGGGGATGTCCATTTCCCACTTGCTGTCCTCGACATCATTCTGCACGCGCATATCTTTCCAGTTGAATGTCAGGTTGGCCTCGCGCTCTTTCCGCCCGCCGGTGCGCTGGTACGTATAGGTGTCAGGGCGTATCCCGGCAGCGGTGATCTTGCCGTGGCTGGTCTCGTACAGCTTGTCCTTCAGGAACCAGGCAACCCATCGCACCGGCCAGCTGCGCGCTTTGTAGGTATAGCTGCCGTTGGCGCCGGTCGAGAGTTCGATGGTCGAGTTGCCGATTTTCATCGAGCCCCGCGAGAGCTCGTAGCTGGCCTTGAATGCGGGCATGACGAAACTGTCCTGTACACCGGCGGCAAGCAGTGTTGCCGCGAGCAGCAGGGCGACGGCAAGGATTGGTTTCAGCATGGCAGTGGCTTCTCCCTGGCGAGATCTCTCGGTTGTGTCAAAGGATTGCCATCGAAAAGGATCTGACCGTTTTCATCAAGAAAAATTCGGCCGCTGGCAAACCACTGGATCGCCAGCGGATACATCCTGTGTTCCTGCGCCAGCACGCGGTCGGCGAGCGCGGCCGGGGTATCGCCGTCCAGGACGGGTACGCGCGCCTGCAGCAATACCGGCCCGCCATCCATTTTCGCGGTGACGAAATGCACGCTGGCGCCGTGCTCGGTCAGGCCGGCCTCGAGCGCGCGGCGGTGGGTGTCCAGACCGGGCAGTGCCGGCAGCAGCGAGGGATGGATATTCAGCATGCGGCCAGGATAGTGCGCGACGAAGCCGGCTGTCAGCAGGCGCATGAAGCCGGCCAGTACCACCAGGCCCGGCCGGCAGGCGTCGATACGTGACTGCAGGGCGTGCTCGAAGGCCGTGCGGTCGGCAAAGGCCGTATGATCGACGACCTCGGCGGGAATGCCGGCGGCCTGTGCGACACGCAATCCGGCGGCGTCCGGACGGTTGCTGATCACGGCGCGGATGTCGATGGCCAGCGCGCCGCTGGCGGCGCAGTTGATAAGGGCATCGAGGTTGCTGCCGCGCCCGGAAATGAGCATGACGACCTGCAGGCGTGCTGTTGCCGTGGTCGTCATGGGCGCTCTCTCAGGACAGCAGCCTCTGTCGGCATCAGCGGGTCAGTCGTACCTCGGGCGCGCCACTGCCTGCCTCGATGTAGCCGATGCGTCGCGCGTCCTCACCCTGTTCGCCGAGGTGTGCGATGACGGCGTCACAGTCGCCGTCCGCGACACAGATGACCATGCCGATGCCGCAGTTGAACGTGCGGTACATTTCGTGCGGTTCGACGTTGCCATGGCGCTGCAGCCAGTCGAAGATCTCGGCGGGTTGCCAGGTGCCGGTGCTGATGACGGCGCGCATGCCGTCCGGCAGCACACGCGGCACGTTGTCGAGCAGGCCGCCGCCGGTGATGTGCGCCAGTGCGTGCACGTCGAACCGGCTGCATAGTGACAACAGCGGTTTGACGTAGATGCGGGTCGGCGCCAGCAGCCAGTCCGCCAGGCTGCGCCCGGCCAGGGTGTCGGTGAGCTTGCTGCCGCTGACTTCCAGGATCTTGCGGATCAGCGAGTAGCCATTGGAATGTGGACCGGAGGAGGCAATGCCGACCAGCGCATCGCCGACCGCGACGCGGCTGCCGTCGATGATGGCGGACTTCTCCACGATGCCGACGCAGAAGCCGGCCAGGTCGTAGTCGCCACTGCCGTACATGCCGGGCATTTCCGCGGTCTCGCCGCCGATCAGTGCCGCGCCGGCCTGTTCGCAGCCGTCGGCGATACCGTTGATGACGGCGGCGGCGACGTCCAGCTCGAGCTTGCCGGTGGCGTAGTAGTCGAGAAAGAACAGCGGTTCGGCGCTGGTCACCACGATGTCGTTGACGCACATGGCGACCAGGTCGATGCCGATGCTGTCGTGGATGCCGGACTCGATGGCCAGCTTGAGCTTGGTGCCGACGCCGTCGGTGCCGGATACCAGCACCGGTGCGCGGTAGCGCTCCAGCGGCAGCTCGAACAGGGCGCCGAAGCCGCCCAGCCCTGCCAGGACCTCCGGGCGCCGGGTTCTCGCCACGGCGGGCTTGATGCGCTCGACCAGTTCCTCGCCGGCATCGATATCGACGCCGGCGTCGCGGTAGCTCAGCGCGTGCGCCGGGCTGCCGGAGGTACCGTGTTTGTCTTGAACAGTCACGCGCGGGCTCCAGTGGGCGGGGTGAAAACAGGGACGCTATGGTAGCGGTCGGCTGTAACCGCTGTAAACCCGCCGCCCGTGCCCGATATGGCCAAACCCGGCGGATATCCGTATGCTGTGCATCCATTAACGAAGCTGTTACCGGTAACGTATGGATAAGTCTGGACAAAGAAGCCTGTTGCTCGTGCTGTTGCTGTGCCTGACGTGGCTGGCGCCCCAGGCCGCTACTGACCTCTTCGAGGCCGAGGTGGTGGTCAGCGACCAGACGCCCGCTGTGCGGCGTACCGCCCTGCAGGGCGCATTGCGCGAGGTGCTGGTACGGGTGACCGGGCAGCAGGACGTGCTGACCACCGAACCGGTGCAGGAATTGCTCGGCAATCCCGAGCAGCTCGTACAGCAGTACCGCTACTTCACCGAGCAGCAGCGGGAACCGCCGCTGCTCAAGCTGTGGGTACGCTTCGACGGTGATGCGATCCGCCAGGCCGTGCAGCAGCAGGGCCTGGCCTACTGGGGCGGTGAACGGCCGGACACGCTGGTCTGGCTGGCGGTCGAGGACCGTGGTCGTCGCTACGTGGTGTCGGCCGACGACAGCAGCGACGTGCACCGCGCGGTGGCGGCGGCTGCGCGCCAGCGTGGCGTGCCGGTGCTGTTCCCCCTGATGGACCTGGAAGACCAGGACCAGGTGCATTTCTCGGTAATCTGGGGCGGCTACCTCGACAAGGTGCTGGCAGCCTCGCAGCGCTACAACCCGCAGTCGGTACTGATCGGTCGTCTCAACCGCAGTCCGTCGGGGGGCTGGGCCTCGCGCTGGGAACTGAACGTGGCCGGCCGTCCCAACAGCTGGTCCGACAGCCATCAGCAACTCGATGCGCTGGCGCGGCAGGGTATCGATGACGTGGCCGACCGGCTGGCCACGCAGTTCTCGGTCGCCGCCCCGGGCGGTGGCAGCGCCAACGGCGTGTCGATCCAGGTGCAGGGCATCGAGACGCTGGCGGCCTATGCGCGCATCAGCAATTACCTGGCCACCCTGACCTCGGTCCGCGGGGTGCAGGTCAGCGAGGTGACGCCGACGGCAGTGCGCTATTCCCTGCAACTCAGCGGCAGCCAGGACAGTCTGATGCGGACCATCGCCATCGGTACCGTGCTGGAGTCCGCGTCGGACGGTATCCCGGGGAATTACCGGCTGCGTCAATGAAAACGAGCGATATACCGAACCTGATCACGGTATTCCGCTTCCTGCTGGTGCCGCCACTGGTCTGGCTGCTGCTCGATGACCGTTTCGCCGCGGCGCTGGTGGTGTTCGGCGTGGCGGGTTTCTCCGATGCGCTGGACGGTTACCTGGCCAAGCAGTTCCAGTGGACCAGCCGCCTCGGCTCCTTGCTGGATCCGCTGGCCGACAAGTTGTTGCTGATCGCTGCATTCGTGACGCTGGGCTGGCTGCACGTGATACCGCTGTGGCTGGTCGGACTGGTCTGCCTGCGTGACCTGGTGATCGTCGCGGGTGCGGTGAGCTATCACTTCCTGATCGAGCCGCTGACGGCGGAGCCGAGCCTGATCAGCAAGCTGAACACGCTGGCACAGATCCTGCTGGTGCTGGCCGTCATGATCAACCGCGACCTCTACGCCCTGCCGCCATTGTGGCTGGACGTGCTGATCTACAGCGTACTTGCCTCGACGCTCTGGAGCGGGTTCGATTATGTCTGGACCTGGAGTCGCAAGGCACTGCGCACACGTAATGGGGCCTGATACCTGACGCCCTGCCGGGCCGGATGCCAGCTGCCATGAACAACCCCCAGTTGCCGCTTGGTCTCGCATTGCGTGACAGCGCGCGTTTCGAGAGCTTTTTCGGCGTACAGAACGGTGAGCTGGTCACCATCCTGCAGCAGGCCGCAACCGGTACAGGCGAAACCCTGGTTTACCTCGCCGGTGCGGATGGCCTGGGCAAGACCCACCTGCTGCAGGCCGCCAGCCGGCATGCCACACAAGCCGGGCGCAGCAGTACCTATCTGCCGCTGGCCGCACGGGCGGAACTGGCGCCGGAAGTGCTGGCGGGGCTGGAACAGATGGACCTGGTATGCCTGGACGACATCCAGGCGATTGCCGGTGACGCTCCATGGGAACGTGGCGTGTTCGACCTGTTCAACCGTGTGCGCGCGGCCGGCGGCACACTGCTGGTCGCCGGGCAGCAGCGGCCGGACCGTACCGGCTTCGCATTGCCGGATCTTGTCTCGCGCCTGGCCTGGGGCGTGACCTACGTGCTCAAGCCGCTCGCCGAGGCGGACGTGCTGGCCGCACTGGACTGGCGTGCGCGCAGTCGTGGCCTGGAATTGCCCGACGTCACGGCACGCTTCCTGATCAAGCGCCTGCCGCGTGATCTGCCTACGGTATTCGACCTGCTGGATCGTCTCGACGAGGCCTCGATGGTCGAGCAGCGGCGCCTGACGGTGCCGTTCGTGAAGGCGGTACTGGGACTGTTGTAGGAGCGCTTCGCAAGCGCGATCTTGTTTACAACTTAACGTCGGCTTGCCTCGCGCTTGCCTGTCTTGATATAGCTGATGCCGCCGACGAACCATGCGGTGGTCAGCACGATTTCCAGCAACCCGAGCGGGCGGGTGCTTGCCGAGTGCCAGGCCTCGATGACACCGTGCGTGAAGTAGAGCAGGGCGAGGAAACAGCTCCACGCGATGGTGTAGCGTCGTGCATGCAGCAGCCCGCGCAGCGGAAACAGCAGCGGGGTGACCAGCACCAGCAGCACCAGTGCCACCGGGAAGTGCGTGGAGGGTGCCAGCCAGACATACCAGGCAAGCAGCAGCGCGAAGGTGCCGAAATAGCCGGTCAGCGTGAGCGCATACAGCAGGCGTGGAGCCGGCATCAGCGGACCGGTCTGGCGCAGGGCGCGCGTGTCATTGGTCGAGGAGGGCGACGGCCGCGCGGGCCAGGCGCCGGCCAAGGGCCACGCACAGCGCCTTCTCTTCCCCGGTGACGGGACGCTTGCTGTCGGTACCGGCGGTGTGGCTGGGTCCGTACGGTGTGCCGCCACTGGTGGTGGTCAGCAGCTCGGTTTCCGAGTAGGGCAGGCCCATGATCAGCATGCCGTGATGCAACAGCGGCAGCATCATCGCCAGCAGCGTGGTTTCCTGGCCGCCGTGCAGGCTGGAGGTCGAGGTGAACACGGCGGCGGGCTTGCCGGCCAGCGCGCCGGACAGCCACAGGCTGCTGGTCGAGTCGATGAAGTACTTGAGTGGTGCCGCCATGTTACCGAAGCGGGTCGGACTGCCGAGCACGAGCCCGGCGCATTCCCGCAGGTCGTCGAGCGTGGCATACGGCGGCCCCCCGGCAGGGATATCGTCGGCCGTGGCCTCGCACACCGTGGAGACCGGCGGCACGGTGCGAATGCGCGCCGCGCAGTTGTCGACTGCATCGATGCCGTGCGCGATGTGCTGCGCCATTTCCGCAGTGGCGCCGTATCGGCTGTAGTAGAGGACAAGTATTTCGTACATGGTGTGTATTATCCTGGTTGGTCCGCAATAGTAGTGTCAACAACCACGGTGTTCCTGTGCCAATGAACGCCACCCCGGGATCCGCTGTATTCTACTGTCATTCCGGCCTCGGCTTTGGCTTCCTGCGCCGCTCTACCTCCTGCATGGCCCAGGCCGCCTCTCGACCCGGGCTATGCCCGTAATAATGGCTCACCTTCTCCATGCAGTCGTGCGCCGGAATGACGGAAGATGAATTATCCAGGCCTTCCCGGGAGCAGCTCAAGCACCTTCTCCGGCGGCCGGCCGATGACCGCCTTGCCGTCGCGGACCACGATGGGGCGCTCGATCAGTTTTGGGTATTTGACCATGGCGTCGATCAGCTGCGCGCGCGTCAGCGCCGGGTCATCAAGCCCGGCGTCTTTATACTCCTGTTCATGTTTACGCATGAGTTCGCGCGGCTCCAGGCCGAGCATGTCCAGCAGGGCGGCGAGCCTGCCCCGGGTCGGCGGCGTCTTGAGGTATTCGACGACCGCCGGCTGCACGCCGTGACGGTCCAGCAGTTCCAGTGTCGCACGCGACTTGCTGCAGCGCGGATTGTGGTAGAGGGTGACGCTGTCGCTCATGGTGTTGCTCCGCTCGTGTGGTGAATTCCCGGCCCGGCGCCGCGTCAGCCCTTGACCACCGGGATGCCGGCGATGCGCATGCGCCATTCTCGCGGACCGCTTTCATGTACCGAGTTGCCCCGCGCATCGACGGCCACGGTGACCGGCATGTCCTCGACCTCGAATTCGTACACGGCCTCCATGCCCAGTTCCGGGAACGCGACCACGCGGGCGGCGCGGATCGCCTTCGACACCAGGTAGGCGGCGCCGCCGGTGGCAATCAGGTAGACCGCGCCGTGCCGCGCGATGGACGCAATGGCCTGCGGCCCGCGTTCCGCCTTGCCGATCATGCCCAGCAGGCCGGTCTTTTCCAGCAGGGTGTCGGTGAACTTGTCCATGCGCGTGGCCGTGGTTGGCCCGGCCGGTCCGACTACCTCCTTGCCGACCGGGTCGACCGGCCCTACGTAGTAGATGAAGCGGCCGTTGAAATCCAGCCCGTCGGGCAGCGGTTCGCCGCGCGCGATGAGATCGACGATGCGCTTGTGGGCGGCGTCGCGCCCGGTGAGGAATTTGCCGGAGAGCAGCAGCGTTTCGCCCGGTTGCCAGGTGCCGATGTCGGCGCGGGTCAGGCCGTCGAGCCGGACGCGCCGGCTGCTGCCGGTGTGGTCCTGCGTGATCTGCGGCCAGTCCTCCAGGCGCGGCGGCACCAGTTGCACCGGACCGCTGCCGTCCAGCGTGAAGTGGACATGGCGGGTCGCCGCGCAGTTCGGGATCAGGGCGACCGGCTTGGAGGCGGCGTGCGTCGGGTAATCCTTCAGCTTGACGTCCAGCACGGTGGTGAGTCCGCCGAGTCCCTGCGCGCCGATGCCGAGGGCGTTGATTTTGTCATAGAGTTCCAGGCGCAGTTCCTCCAGCCGGTTCTGCGCGCCGCGTGCCTGCAGCTCGTGGATGGTGATCGGTTCGAGGATCGCCTCCTTGGCCAGCAGCATCGCCTTTTCGGCAGTGCCGCCGATGCCGACGCCGAGGATGCCGGGCGGACACCAGCCGGCGCCCATGGTCGGCACCTGTGCCAGCACCCATTCGACGATGTCGTCGCTGGGGTTGAGGATGGCAAAGCGCGACTTGTTTTCCGAGCCGCCGCCCTTGGCGGCCACGGTGATTTCCACCGTGTTGCCCGGCACGACGTCCTTGTGGATCACGGCCGGCGTATTGTCACCGGTGTTGCGGCGCGCACCGGCCGGGTCGCTGACAATGGAGCCGCGCAGCGGGTTGCCGGGGTCGAGATAGGCGCGCCGTACCGCGGCGTTGACCATGTCATCGATGCTGCTGTCGGTATCCCAGCGCACGTCCATGCCGATCTTCAGGAACACGTTGACGATGCCGGTGTCCTGGCAAATCGGCCGGTGTCCCTCGGCGCACAGGCGCGAGTTGATGAGGATCTGGGCCATGGCATCGCGCGCGGCCGGCGCCTGTTCGCGCTGCCAGGCCGCGTGCATGGCCTTGATGAAATCCGGCGGGTGGTAATAGGAAATGTACTGCAGCGCGTCGCAGATGCTGTCGGTAAAGTCCTGTTTGCTGATGGTATTCACGTGCGAAAGTGGCGGAACCCTGTGCCTGTTCGGGAGTCACAAGTGTAGCCTGTTTGGGATGGGACAGGTAAATCACCCGCCGCCCGCGCGGTGCGGGGTATAATGCCCGCCAGAGTGTTATCAGGAGTCAAGCATGCATCTGTTTATACTGATTGCCGCGCTGTTCGCCACCACGGCGCTGGCCGGTGACGAGGTCGATTTCACCCTGCCTGGCCTGGACGGCAAGCCGGTGTCGCTGTCGGATTACCGTGGCAAGTGGGTGGTGGTGAATTACTGGGCCACCTGGTGTCCGCCCTGCCTGGAAGAGATCCCGGACCTGGTCGACCTGTACGAGGAAAACCGCGGGCGCCTGGTGGTGCTGGGCGTGAGCTACGAAGAGGTGAACGAGGAATACCTCAGGGAATTCGTCGAGAGCCACATGATGTCCTATCCCGTCATGCGTATGGATCCACTGCCGGTGACTCCACTCGGCCCGGTACTGGGCCTGCCGACCACCTATATCATTTCGCCGGAAGGCGAGCGCGCGGCACGCCAGGAAGGGCCGGTGACGCGTGCGGCCATCGAACAGTACATCGATCGCAAGGAAGCGGAACGTGCCAAACAGGCGGCCCTGTCGGGTTCCACAGCCGCTGCGGCTGGGATGCCCTGAGTAAGGACGGCCGTGATCTGCCGGCGCTGCATCGTGTCGGGACGGGTTCAGGGCGTATTCTTCCGCGCCAGTACGCAGGCGCAGGCACTTGCCCTGGGCGTTAGTGGCCATGCGCGCAATCTGCCGGATGGCCGCGTCGAGGTGCTGGCCTGCGGTGCGGAACAGGACGTTCGGTCGCTCTGTGCCTGGCTGCAGACGGGTCCTTCGCAGGCACGGGTCACCGCTGTGCAGTGTACGGACGTCGATGCGGCCGTGCCCGCGAAGTTCACCACCGGTTAGGCTGCAGGCCTGTCGAGGCCGGTGACCGCTCAACCCGGCACGCGGGTCGTTTCGTTCCCGAAGGTCTGCGGATCGAGAACGGTATCCCCGGGCGGCCGCGAATGATCGGTCTGCGGGTAATCGAGCGTGTAGTGCAGGCCGCGGCTTTCCTTGCGCAGCTGGGCCGAGCGGATGATCAGCTCCGCGACCTGCGCCAGGTTGCGCAGCTCGATCAGGTCGTTGGAGACGGTGAAATTGCTGTAGTACTCGTGGATTTCATGCTGCAGCAGGTCCACCCGGCGCCAGGCGCGCTCGAGGCGCTTGTTGGTGCGCACGATGCCCACGTAGTTCCACATGCAGCGGCGCAGTTCGTCCCAGTTGTGCATGACCACCACCTCTTCATCGGAATCCCTCACGCGTGATTCGTCCCAGGCGGGCAGCGGTGGCGGTGCCAGGGTGTCGGTCAGGGTGTCGCCGATATGCGCGGCGGCGGCCGCGGCGAACACCAGGCATTCCAGCAGCGAGTTGCTGGCCATGCGATTGGCGCCGTGCAGACCGGTGCAGGCCACCTCGCCGATCGCGTAGAGGCCTGGCAGGTCGGTGCGGCCGTGCAGGTCGGTGATGACGCCGCCGCAGGTATAGTGGGCCGCCGGTACCACCGGGATCGGCTCCAGCGTCATGTCATAGCCGAGTTCGCGGCAACGCGCATAGACATTCGGGAAATGCTCCTTGATGAAAGGCGCCGGCTTGTGACTGATATCCAGCAGCACGTACTCGATGCCGAGACGCTTCATCTCGTGGTCGATGGCGCGCGCCACGATGTCGCGCGGGGCCAGGTTGCCGCGCTCGTCGAAGTCTTCCATGAAGGGCGTGCCGTCGGGCAGCATCAGCACCCCGCCTTCGCCGCGCACGGCCTCGGTGACCAGAAACGACTTGGCCTGCGGGTGGTACAGGCAGGTCGGGTGGAACTGGTTGAACTCCATGTTTGCGACCCGGCAGCCGGCGCGCCAGGCCATGGCGATGCCGTCGCCGCTGGAGGTGTCCGGGTTGCTGGTGTACAGGTAGACCTTGCTGGCGCCGCCGGTGGCCAGTACGACATTGCGCGCGGCGAAGGCCTCGACCCGGTGGGCGTTGATATCCAGCACATAGGCACCCAGGCAGCGGTTTTCCTCCAGCCCGAGCTTGGCGCCGGTAATCAGGTCAATGGCGATGTGGTGTTCGAACAGGGTGATGTTGTCGCGCCTGCGGGTTTCATCGACCAGCGTGGTTTCCATGGCGCGGCCGGTTGCGTCGGCCGCGTGCAGTACCCGGCGCGTCGAATGCCCGCCCTCGCGGGTCAGGTGGAAGGTGATCGGCTCGCCGTCCGCGCCGTGCCGGGTGAACGGCACGCCGAGCTCGACCAGCCAGTCGATCGCCGCGGGGGCATGTTCGATGGTATAGCGCACCACGTCCGGTTTGTTCAGGCCGGCGCCGGCATCGAGGGTGTCGGCGATGTGCGATTCGAAGGTGTCTGCAGGATCGGTAACGGCCGAGATGCCGCCCTGGGCGTAGAGGGTGCTGCCTTCGTCGATGCGGCTCTTGGCCAGCACCGCGATCCGCACGGTCTCGGGCAGGCGCAGGGCGAGGCTGAGTCCCGCCGCGCCGCTGCCAATGATCAGGACATCGTACTGGTGGTGGTTTGGCATGCTGTGTCGGTCCTGAACGGGTCGGTCAATAATCGTTATCCGGACGGGTTACCGTCAAGAGAACGTGTACAATTCGCCTTCAGCAATGGACGCGATCTGCGGTTCCTGATGGAACTGTCTGATTCACTTACACTAACATGAACTATCCAGGATCCGGGTTGTCGATGTGATGTGCCGGGTTGACGGGAGACGGCCCGGATGGGCGAACGAAGCATAGATCAGGCGCTGGTAGAACGGGTACAGCAGGGCGACAAGCGGGCGTTTGATATTCTGGTTCTGAAATACCAGAATAAAATCATACAGTTGGCGTATCGCTACGTACATGATCACGATGAGGCGCTGGACGTCGCGCAGGAGGCCTTCATCAAGGCCTACAAGTCGCTGGACAATTTCCGCGGCGACAGCGCGTTCTTCACCTGGATCTACCGGATCGCGATCAACACGGCCAAGAACCACCTGGTGGCCAGCGGCCGCCGGCCGCCGAGGACCGATCTCGATGCCCAGGAAGCGGAACAATATGACGGCGCTGATGGTCTCAGAGATTACGCCACCCCTGAGCACGTGTTGCTCCGGGACGAGCTGAAGGAAACGATCGCCAGCGCGATAAACGATTTGCCGGATGACCTGCGCACGGCAATCACCCTGCGTGAGCTGGAAGGACTGAGTTACGACGAAATCGCGCAGGCCATGGACTGTCCGATCGGTACCGTGCGTTCGAGGATCTTCCGGGCGCGTGATGCGATCGATGTGAAATTGAGGCCATTGTTGAAGTAATTGCACAACAGGTTGAATGACATGAAGGACACACTCTACGAACAGCTCTCGGCCCTGGTCGATGACGAACTGCACGAAGACGAACATGCCCTGCTGCTCAGGCAACTGGAGCGGGATGACGGGCTGCGCGACCGGCTGGCACGCTACCAGGTTATCAGCGATGCCCTGCGCAGCAACCTGCCGCACCGGGTCAATACCGGTTTTCACCAGCGTGTCCACGCAGCACTGGAGCAGGAGGCGGAGATCCACGCCACCCCGTCCAGCGTCAAGGCCCTGTTCAGGCCGCTTGCCGGCCTGGCGCTGGCCGCATCGGTGGCCGCCGTGGCCGTGCTCTCGCTGCAGTCTGTCCGCCAGCAGGACCCGGCAGGTGCGCCGGCCGTCGCCAGTGCCCCGGGCGTGAATGACTATGTACGCGCCGACAACACCCCGCCGCCGGTCGCGCCGCGCAACAGCGCGCGCGGCCTGGATGTCTACCTGGTCAATCACAACGAATATGCGGTCAATCGCGGCATGCAGGGCATGCTACCCTACGTACGACTCGTGGGTCAGGACCTGCAGCCCGACAACAACGAAGCTGCTGAATGACAATTGGCTGCAACAGGTCCGGATGAAGACCGGAGGTTCCGGGAAATGAAGCCGTGAAGGGGTTGCTGATACTACTGCTCGCCACGAGCGGCCAGTTGTTTGCAGGGGACAGCGCCCGTGACTGGCTGGACGATATGTCCACCGCCCTGCAGACGCTCGATTACGACGGCACCTTCGTCTACCTGCACGATGACAAGCTCGAGACAATGCGCATCATCCATCGCATGGACGCCGGTGGCCAGCGCGAGCGCCTGGTGTCGCTGACCGGCAGTGCGCGCGAGGTGCTGCGTGATGACAAATCGGTCACCTGCATCATGCCGGACAATCGTTCGGTCATGATCGGACAGAGCCGGCCGCGCCAGCCGTTTCCGGTCGTGCCCAGGGACCTGGACAGCGTATCCCCGTACTATGCACTGGAAGACGTCGGCGATGATCGCATGGCCGGTTACAGCGCACGGGTAATCGCGATCACGCCGCGCGATGCATTCCGTTACGGCTACCGTTTCTGGATCGACAAGGACACCCGCATGCTGCTCAAGTCGGACCTGACCGGCGTCGATGGCAAGCCTATCGAGCAGGTCATGTTTACCCGGCTGCTGATCGGGCCGGATATCTCCAGCGACGACCTGCAACCCTCCCTGACCGGTGACGGCTACGCCTGGCACCGGCAGGAGGACATTCGCAATCCCGCCAGCGGCAGTCCGGCGGGAGAGCCGGGCTGGAGTGTGGGCCGGCTGCCCGGCGGCTTCAGGCTGACAAGTTTCCAGCACAAGCGCATGCAAGAGGGTCGCGGGGATGCCGAGCACATGGTATTCACCGACGGCCTGGCGACCGTCTCCGTCTACGTCGAGCGCTCGCCCGCGGAGCGGCCCGGATTCATCGGCCTGTCGAGCATGGGCGCCATGAACGCCTACCGGGTCATGCATGACGACAGCCAGATCACGGTGGTGGGCGAGGTGCCGGCCACGACCGTCGAGATGATCGCGAATTCCGTCGCGCGCAATGCGGACGCAGCCGATGATTGAAGAAACCGGGCGGGTCGTCGATGTGCAGGGTGAGTTCGCCTGGATCGAGAGCGAACGCCGCAGCGCCTGCGCCGGTTGTGCGTCGAACGAGGGGTGCGGCACGGGTGTTATTGCGCGTGCCTTCGGTAACCGCTCGGTGACACTGAAGGTGCTCAACCGCATTGGCGCCGGGATCGGCGACCGGGTCGTGATCGGTATTTCGGAAACCGGGCTGGTACGTGGCGCGCTCGCCGTATATGCGCTGCCACTGCTTGCCCTGTTCATTGGTGCGCTATGCGGTCAGTGGCTGGCCGGCGGCAGTGACCTGGCGGCAATCGCCGGTGCCGTGGCCGGACTGGCGGCCGGGCTGGCCTGGCTGGCGCGTTTCAGCCGGCGTACCCGGGTCGATGCCGCATTCCAGCCCGTGGTCCTGCGGCAGCAGGCGGGTGGCGGGCTCTGATTGCAGCGGCCGGTTGATGGCCTTTGGTACATTCGGATTACAGGTAGGGAGAAAAGTATGATGATTCAAAAAGGATATGCAGGCCTCGTGTTGTCGGCAATGCTGTTCTGCCTTGCCGGTATGCAGGCCGTACAGGCGGAGCATCTGCCGTCATTTACGGGACTGGTCAAGGAGGCGAGTCCGTCCGTGGTTAATATCAGTACCACGCAAAAAGTCAAAACCGGCATGCCGCATCTGCCGGAAGGCTTCGAAATTCCGGAGCTGCCGGAGGGCAGCCCGTTCGGCGAACTGTTCAAGTATTTTTTCGACCAGGAAAACGAAGGTGAGCCCAGCTACCATGATTCCAAGTCGCTTGGTTCCGGTTTTATTATTTCCGCAGATGGCTACATCCTGACCAATTACCATGTCGTGAACGAGGCCGATGAAATCATCGTGCGCCTGAGCGACCGGCGCGAACTTAAGGCCGAGGTGATCGGTGAGGACAAGCGCAGTGATGTCGCGCTGGTCAAGATCGAGGCCACTGACCTGCCGGTGGTGAAGATCGGCAAGTCGCGCGACCTGGAAGTGGGCGAGTGGGTGCTGGCGATCGGCTCGCCGTTCGGCTTCGACCTGTCCGCCACCGCCGGTATCGTCAGCGCCAAGGGCCGCAGCCTGCCGCGCGAGAATTACGTGCCGTTCATCCAGACCGACGTGGCCATCAACCCGGGCAATTCGGGCGGTCCGCTGTTCAACCAGAACGGCGAGGTGGTCGGGGTGAACTCGCAGATCTACAGCCGCACCGGCGGTTACATGGGCCTGTCGTTCGCGATCCCGATCGAGGTGGCCATGGATGTGGTCGACCAGCTCAAGACCAAGGGTCGCGTCAGCCGCGGCTGGCTGGGCGTGCTGATCCAGGACGTGACGCTGGACCTGGCCGAATCGTTCGGCATGAAGAAGCCGCGCGGTGCGCTGGTCGCCAAGGTGCTGCCTGACAGCCCGGCCCAGGACGCCGGCATCAAGGTCGGTGACGTTATCGTGAGGTTCAACAACAACGAGGTGATCAATTCCGCCAACCTGCCGCCCATCGTCGGCAGCAGCGAGGTCGGCGTGAAGCTGCCGGTCGAGGTGGTGCGTAACGCGCGCAACCGCACCGTCATGGTCACGCTCGGTGAACTGCCGGAAGAGGGCGAGGAACTGGCCCGGGTCAGGGCGCCGGAAGCAGCGCAGGCGAACCGGCTCGGTATCATCGTGATGCCCCTGACCGAAGAGCAGATCAGCGAAAACGGTGTCAGTTCCGGTGTGGTGGTATCGCAGGTGGACAACGGGGCAGCGGGGCGTGCCGGGCTGCGCAAGGGCGACATCATCCTGAGCGTGGACAATAAACCGGTGCAGGACATCAAGCAGTTCAACGCCATGGTGGACGGACTGCAGCCCGGCAAGTCAGTCGCGATGCTGGTGCAGCGCGGCGGCAGCCCGACATTTCTGGCACTCAAGGTGCCGGGGGATAACTAGCCGGTCCGGATGGCCCCGGGCACCTGTGCCGAGTCAGCTGACAGTCTACGTGCGCCGGGGCTGTCATCTCTGTACCGACATGACGCTGGCGCTTGAGCGCCTGCGTCATGAGCTGGATTTTACCTTCGTCACTGTCGATATCGATCGCGACCCCGACCTGGCCGGCCGCTACGGCACCCGGGTGCCGGTGCTGGTCGGGGGCGGCGGGCACGAGCTCTGCTACTACTTCCTGGACGAGGACCGCCTGCGCAGCCACTGTCAGCGCGTCCCTGATACGCCGTGAGTGACTTGCAACAGCGTTGCTGTATAATCCGGAACCTTTCCAGCAATCAGTAACTTGTGGCATATACCAGCGTGTTTCCCGATGCTCCCCCTGCAGGCGCCGAGCGCGCCCGTCCTGCGCCATGCAAACTGCGATGACCGATAACCAGCACATTCGCAATTTTTCCATCATTGCCCATATCGATCACGGCAAATCGACGCTGGCGGACCGCTTTATCCAGATCTGCGGCGGATTGACCGAGCGCGAGATGGAGAACCAGGTGCTCGACTCGATGGACCTGGAGCGCGAGCGCGGCATCACCATCAAGGCGCAGAGCGTGTCGCTGAACTACACGTCGCGGTCCGGCGCGGTTTATGAGCTCAACTTGATCGATACCCCCGGGCACGTGGATTTCTCCTACGAGGTGTCGCGTTCGCTGGCAGCCTGCGAAGGGGCACTGCTGGTGGTGGACGCGGCGCAGGGCGTGGAGGCGCAGAGCGTGGCCAACTGCTACACCGCCATCGACCAGGACCTCGAGGTGGTGCCGGTGCTGAACAAGATCGACCTGCCGGCCGCCGATCCCGAGCGCGTGATCCGCGAGATCGAGGAGATCATCGGCATCGAGGCAACCGATGCCGTGCGCGTGCAGTGCCAAGACCGGTGAGGGCGTGGCGGACGTGCTGGAAGAACTGGTGCGCCGCATTCCGCCGCCGAGCGGCGACACCGAGGCGCCGCTGAAGGCGCTGATCATCGATTCCTGGTTCGACAACTACGTCGGCGTGATCTCGCTGATTCGTGTGATGGACGGCCGACTGACGCGACGCGAGAAGGTCCGCGTGATGTCGACCGGCCGCAACTTCCAGGTAGAACGGCTCGGCGTGTTCACGCCCAAGCAGGAAGACCGTGAGCTGCTGGAGGCCGGCGACGTCGGCTTCGTGATCGCCGGGATCAAGGACATCGACGGCGCGCCGGTAGGTGACACGCTGACGCAGGCCAGCAACCCGGCCGCCAGCGCGCTGCCCGGTTTCAAGATGGCACAGCCGAACGTGTTCGCCGGGCTCTACCCGGTCAGCTCCGACGACTACGAGGACCTGCGCGACGCGCTGCAGAAACTGCGGCTCAACGATGCGGCGCTGCACTACGAGCCGGAAACCTCCGATGCGCTGGGATTCGGTTTCCGCTGCGGTTTTCTCGGCATGCTGCACATGGAGATCGTGCAGGAACGGCTGGAGCGCGAATATGACCTGGACCTGATCACCACGGCGCCGACGGTGATCTACGAGGTGCTGGATACGAAGGGCGAACTGCTGAGGATCGACAATCCGGCCAGTCTGCCGCCTGTCAGCCAGGTCGCTGAAATCCGCGAACCGATCATCCTGGCCAATATCCTGGTGCCGCAGGACTACGTCGGCAACGTCATCACGCTGTGCATCGAGAAGCGCGGTACGCAACGCGACATGCAGTACCTGGGCAACCAGGTGTCCCTGAACTACGAGTTGCCGCTGAGCGAGGTCGTGCTGGACTTCTTCGACCGGCTGAAGTCCGTCAGCCGCGGCTATGCCTCCTTCGACTACCATTTCCTGCGCTTCCAGTCGGCACCGCTGGTCAAGCTCGATATCATGATCAACGGCGAGCGGGTCGATGCGCTGTCGCTGATCGTGCATCGCGACCTGGCGCAGACCCGCGGACGTCAGCTGGCTTCGCGCATGAAGGAGCTGATCCCGCGCCAGATGTACGATGTGGCCATCCAGGCGGCCATCGGCGGCCAGATCATCGCGCGCACGACTGTGAAGGCGTTGCGCAAGAATGTCACCGCAAAGTGCTATGGTGGCGACATCAGCCGCAAGCGCAAGCTGCTGGAAAAACAGAAGGCAGGCAAGAAGCGCATGAAACAGTTCGGCAAGGTAGAGATACCGCAGGCTGCCTTCCTGGCCGTGCTGCGCGTGGATAATGAATGAGCGCCATGCATATAATGGCGAAAACTTGAACCTGGTGTGGATGATGGACCAATGACTTTTGATTTTCCGACATTGCTGGTTGGCGCGACCCTGTTCACGGGCATTGCCTGGGCCCTGGATGCCCTGTTGCTGGCCCCGCGCCGGCGCCGCAAGGCGGCGGCACTGCTCGCAGATGGCAAGCCCGAGGAATCCGACGAGATCAGGGCGGTGCTCAAGGAGCCAACGCTGATCGAGTATTGCAAGTCTTTCTTTCCGGTTATCCTGGCGGTGCTGCTGCTGCGTTCGTTCCTGGTCGAGCCGTTTCGTATTCCGTCCGGCTCGATGATGCCGACCCTGCTGGTAGGTGATTTCATCCTGGTCAACAAGTACGCCTACGGCATACGGCTGCCGGTACTGGATCACAAGATCATCGAGATTGGCGAACCCGGGCGCGGCGACGTGGTGGTGTTTCGCTATCCCAAGGATCCGTCGGTCGACTACATCAAGCGGGTCGTCGGTCTGCCCGGCGACCGGATTGGCTATTACAACAAGGTCGTTTACATTAATGGCGAAGCGGTCGGCCAGATCCCTGCCGGGGTGTATATCGGCAGCGGCTCCGGCGTGCCGATGTCGGGTGCCAGCAAGCGCCAGGAACAGCTTGGCGACGTGCAGCATGACATCCTGGTCATGCCGCGCACACCGGGCCTGGAAGGCGAGTTCGTGGTCGGTGACAACGAATATTTCGTGATGGGGGACAACCGTGACAACAGCAACGACAGCCGTTACTGGGGCACGGTTCCGGAAGGCAACCTGGTCGGCAAGGCATTTCGTATCTGGATGAACTGGGACAGTGCGGGCGGCGGCGTCGACCTGAAACGGGTCGGCAACCGAATTCAATAAGGCTAATACGAGGGAAAAACAATGCGTTCACTGACTCGACAGAAGGGGATGACGGGAATCGGCTGGCTGATCGTACTAGGCTTGATCGGCTTTTTCGCACTGCTTACCCTGAAGATGGTGCCGTCCTACCTCGAGTACTACAAGATTGTGTCGACACTTGAGTCACTCGAGGAGGAGTCCGGTTTCAATTCGCCCGTGGAGATAAGGAATCTGCTCGAGCGCCGATTCGATATCAGTTTTGTCAACACCATCCAGCCCAAGGACGTGATCGTCAAATCATCAGGCAAGAATTACAAAGTCCAGGCCAGGTATGATTCCAAGGTTCACCTGTTCGGCAACGTGTCCGTGTTGATGGCATTCGACAAGCAGGTGGTGGCGCGCAAGCTTTGATAAGTTCACCAGACCGGCTGGAGCAGCGCCTCGGTTACAGATTTACAGATGCCTCGCTGTTGCAGCAGGCGCTGTCGCATCGCAGCGTAGGCAGCAGTAATAACGAACGCCTGGAATTTCTCGGTGACGCCGTGCTCGGAACGGTCATCGCCGGTGAACTTTACCGCCGCTTCCCGAGGGCCAGCGAAGGCCGGCTCAGCCGGCTGCGTGCAACGCTGGTGCGGCGCGAGTCGCTGGCGGACATTGCCCGGATCCTGGAGATCGGTCAGTACCTGCAACTGGGTCCTGGCGAGCGCAAGAGCGGTGGTCATCGCCGCGACTCCATCATGTCGGATGCCGTCGAGGCGGTATTGGGCGCCATTTACCTGGACAGCGACTTCGCGACCTGCAGGCGCTGCATCCTCGCGCTGTTCGAGGCACGACTGGAACAACTCACCGAAACGGCGGTGCTCAAGGATCCCAAGACGCGGCTGCAGGAATTCCTGCAGGCCAGGCGCCGGCCCCTGCCCGAGTATGCCGTGATCGACGTCAGCGGCGATGCGCATGCGCAGCAATTCCGGGTGGAATGCCGCGTGGACGGGGGCGAGCCGGCGACCGGCGCGGGTGGCAGCCGTCGCCAGGCGGAGCAGGATGCCGCCGCGCAGATACTGCAGCAGCTGGAGTCGGAGCGTTCTCATGACTGAACCCTTTCGCTGCGGCTACATAGCGCTCGCCGGACGCCCCAATGTCGGCAAGTCCACCTTGCTGAACCGGATCCTGGGCCAGAAGATCAGCATCACGTCGAGACGTCCGCAAACCACGCGCCACAGCATTCTCGGCATCAAGACGCTGCCGCATGCCCAGCTGGTTTACGTCGATACCCCCGGTATCCATGACTACAGCGGACGCGCCATGAACCGTCACATGAATCGCACGGCCAGCACGGCGCTGGCTGATGTCGATGTCGTGGTATTCATTATCGAGGCCCTGCGCTGGCTGCCCGACGATGATCTGGTGCTGAAAAAACTCGCGGGACTGGACTGTCCGGTCATCCTCGCTGTAAACAAGATCGATACGCTGGCCAGCCGTGAGGTGCTGTTGCCTGAGCTGGAGGCCTTGTCACGCAAGCGCGCCTTCAGCGAGATCATCCCTATTTCCGCCAGCAAGGGCACGAACGTCACCGCGCTGGAAACGGCCATCGAGGCCTTGTTGCCGCAGGCACCACCGTTCTTTCCGGAAGATCAGGTCACGGACCGTTCGGAACGCTTCCTGGTTGCAGAATTGATACGGGAGAAACTGTTTCGCAAGCTGACCCGCGAGCTGCCCTACGGCCTGACCGTGGAGGTGGAGGCATTCCGGAGCGAGCCGCGCATCACCCATATACATGCGCTGATCTGGGTTGAGCGGCAGAGCCAGAAGAACATCGTCATCGGCAAGCAGGGTGCGGTACTCAAGGAAGTCGGACAGCAGGCACGCCGGGATATCGAGGCGCTGATCGGCGGCAGGGTGAACCTGAAACTGTGGGTAAAGGTGAAGGAAGGCTGGGCGGACGACGAGCGGGCGCTGCGCAGCCTCGGTTATACTCACGACGACTAGGAGCCTGTCGGACTTAGGGGTTCGTAGCGAGGCGAGTGGGAAAGCGAGATCAAATGGTCACGATTTTGAGGCGCATAGTAGTCCTACGTAACGAGAAATCGGGACCATTTGGGCCGCTTTCCCGCCGCCGCAGTAGAATCATCCTAAGTCCGACAGGCTCCTGTCAGCCCGCATATAACATCCGCCCATGAGTGAACGCGTCAAGGTTTTGCTGGAGCCCGCCTGGGTGCTGCATCATTATCCCTACCGGGATTCGAGCCTGCTGCTCGAGGTGTTCAGCCGCGCGCACGGACGGGTCGGGCTGATCGCACGCGGTGCACGCGCAGCAAAAGGGCGCTGGCGCAACCAGCTGCAGATACTGCGGCCGCTGCTGCTGTCGTGGAGCATGCGCGGTGAACTCGGCACGCTGACCGATGCGGAAAGTGTGCGTGCGCCGCTCAACTGGTCCGGCCGCCAGGTGCTGTGCGCCAGCTACCTGAACGAGTTGCTGCTGCGCCTGGTGACACGCCACGACCCGCACCCGGCGCTGTTCGATGCCTACCAGCAGGCACTGGCACGGCTGACGGGGCACGAGGAAGCGGCGCTGCGCTGCTTTGAGAAGCACTTGCTGACCGAGCTGGGCTATGGCCTGTTACTGGACCACGACGTGCAGAGCGGGGTGCCGGTGGAGGCGACAGCTTGCTATGAATACCTGCTGGAGCGCGGCCCGATGCGCCGTGAACGGGCGGCCGGCGACGGCATCTTCCTGCGCGGCACCAGCCTGCTGGCACTGCACAACGAGGAACTGACCGATACGCAGGCGTGCCGGGAGGTGAAGGTGCTGACGCGGGCGGCGCTGGACCTGTATCTCGGCGCGCGGCCGTTGAAGACGCGCGCGGTGCTGCGACAACTGGCGTCGCTGGCGCGGCCGGTCGTCGTGCCAGGCAGTCCACCCGGAACCTGAGTAGGAGATCGTTCGAACATGCACCTGGGTGTCAATATCGATCATGTCGCCACGCTCCGGCAGGCGCGCGGCACGCCGTATCCCGACCCGGTCGATGCGGCGCGGGTGGCCGAGCAGGCCGGCGCGGACAGTATCACCCTGCACCTGCGCGAGGACCGGCGCCATATCCAGGAGCGGGACGTGATCGCCCTGCGGGACGTGCTCGCCACGCGCATGAACCTGGAGATGGCGGTGACCGACGAAATGCTGGCCTTCGCCTGCAGGATCCGGCCCGCGGATTGCTGCCTGGTGCCGGAACGGCGCGAGGAACTCACCACCGAGGGTGGTCTTGACGTGGCCGGTCAGCTGCCACGCATGCGCGATGCCTGTGCGCGGCTGGCCGATGCCGGCATCCGCGTGTCGCTGTTCATCGACGCGGACCCGAAGCAGGTTGCGGCAGCCGCCGGAAGCGGCGCGCCCTGCATCGAGATCCATACCGGCCGCTTCGCCGATGCGGTGGATGCGCGGTCCGAGGTGGACGAGCTGGCGCGCATCGAGGCCGCCGTGCAACAGGGCGTGGCCGCGGGACTGACGGTGCACGCCGGTCACGGCCTGCACTATGGCAATGTGCACCGGATTGCCGCGTTGCCCGACCTGCGCGAACTGAATATCGGGCATGCGATCATTGCCCGTGCGTTATTTTCCGGGCTGTCTGCCGCTGTGACCGAGATGAAGGAGCTGATGATGCAGGCGCGCCGCTGACCAGCTGCTGGCGGCCCGGCCGGCGTTATTCCATGTGCGTGCGATAGCCGCTGTTGTGCAGGGTGTGGTCCATGGCTTGCATGGCGCGGTCAAAGTAATGCTCGATAGTGCTGCAGTTACCCGTCTTCAGGGCCAGGCGCAGTTGCCTGAGACCCTGCTCCAGTTCATCCGCCTCGCAATAGGCGGCGGCGCCGAGGATCTGGTGCACGCTGTCGCGCAGGCGCCGGTGATCGCCGGCCGCGAACGACTCGGCCATCCGTTTGCGGTAGTCCGGCAGTTCGATCAGCAGCTGGGCAAACAGCTCGTGCGGGAATTCCCGCGCGAGCTCATCGATATGCAGGTCCTCGGCGGGAAGTTCAGGCGCTGCTGCTACCGGCGGCACGGCATCCGGTTGCGGCGGCCGTGACCCGGTGCGGTGTTCGGGACGCGGCCGTGCATCGCGCAGTTCCCTGTACAGGTCGATCAGTTCATCGAAAATGGTCTTCATATCGCTTCCGGTGCGCGGTGCCGGCAGCGGACCGGGATAGCCCGACTGGCGCAGCGGCTGGATGGAAACAATGCTACTGCATCTCCGGCGCAGTCACCATCTGCAGCACGTCAGCGTATGCAGACAATGACTGTCTGAATTTCCCGGTTCTTCGGTATACTGTCTGCCTCCAACGAGGGTGGCTAACTGATGGAATTCCCGACCATTGAGGCAACGATCGGCAATACGCCACTGGTGCGTCTGCAGCGGCTGCCGGGTGCGACGGGCAACGCCGTGCTGGCAAAACTCGAGGGCAACAACCCGGCCGGGTCGGTGAAGGATCGTCCGGCGCTGAGCATGATCCGCCACGCCGAATTGCGCGGCGAAATCAGACCGGGCGACACCCTGATCGAGGCCACCAGCGGCAATACCGGTATTGCGCTGGCGATGGTCGCGGCGATCAAGGGCTATCGCATGGTGCTGATCATGCCCGAACACATGAGCGTCGAACGGCGCGCCGTGATGAAGGCGTACGGCGCCGAAATCGTGCTGGTGAGCAAGGCCGCCAGCATGGAAGGCGCGCGTGACCTGGCCAAGGAGATGGAGACGCGCGGCGAGGGCAAGGTGCTCGACCAGTTTTCCAATCCCGACAATCCGCTTGCACATTACGAAGGCACCGGCCCGGAGATCTGGCGTGATACCGGGGGCAGGGTGACCCACTTCGTCAGTGCCATGGGCACCACCGGTACCATCATGGGGACCTCGCGCTACCTCAAGGAGCAGAATCCGGGCATCGAGATCGTCGGCGTCACGCCGGCCGAGGGCTCGGCGATTCCCGGCATACGCCGCTGGCCGGAGGCCTATCTGCCGTCCATTTTCAACGCTGCTGACGTGGACCGGACCATCGAGGTGACCCAGGCCGACGCCGAGGCGACCACGCTGGCGCTGGCGGCGCGTGAAGGCATCTTCGCCGGAATCTCGTCAGGTGGCGCGGTAGCCGCTGCCCTGGCGCTGGCGCGGCAGGTCGAAAACGCCATCATCGTGGCCATCATCTGCGACCGTGGTGACCGTTACCTCTCCACCGGGGTGTTTCCCGACTGAATGCCCATGCCCGGAGCACGGGTCATCGCGGGATTGCTGCCGGGCCTGTGTCTGCTGGCGGTGACGAGTTTCTCTACCCTGGCCGTCGACGAGGCCGGTATCACGCTCGGCAGTGTGTCAGGGCCGGGCTGGTCGGTCGAGGACATCGCGCTGCATACCGGCTGGCCGCAGACCGGGCAGGCCAGCGTGCTGCTGACCGCGGCACGCGCCGACCTGCCGGAGCCGCTGGGTCGCATCACCGGTCTCAAGCTGACCTGCCCGGCACTGCAACTCGATAGCGAGATGCTCCGCTGTGCGGCCGGCACCCTCGAAGCACAATCCAGCCAGCTCGACCGTCAGACGAATCACAAGCAGCTTCAGTATCGCTTCAGCGATGGCCGGCTCGAGGTACGCCTGCAGGGTATCCGTTACCTGGGCGGACAACTCGCGCTGGCCGCGCGCTACACGGCAGCCGGCTGGACGCTGGATGTCGACGGCCGCAGCCTGTCGCTGCAGCAGGTAACCGCACAGGCCGGCAGGCTGGGGTATCCGCTGCCGCTGCTGGAGGGTGACGGCGAGCTTGCGCTCACGGCCAGCCTGCGTGGTGCCGGTGGCGAGATCGCGGCTGCCGATGTACAGACCCGGGTGCAGGGGGCGGGGATTTCCAATGCGGCGGGCAGCATCGCCGGGGAGGATGTGGATCTCGGCATCGACGTGCAGGCCCGGCCGTATTCCTCCGGCTGGCACGTGCAGCTGGCCGTGCGCGCCGAACGCGGCGGGTACTACGTGGAACCGGTGTATCTTGCCATCCCGGAACGGCCGGTGGAGGCCACGGTGCGCCTGGACTGGCTGGCACAGCGCAAGGTGCTCGTGTGCACGAACTCGACTACCGCCACCCCGGCTGCATCCAGCTGGCCGCGCGGGGCCGTATCGGTCTCGCGGCGGCGACACT
Organism: uncultured Gammaproteobacteria bacterium; assembly: GCA_963748215.1. GTDB lineage: Bacteria > Pseudomonadota > Gammaproteobacteria > UBA9214 > UBA9214 > UBA9214. The sequence continues at coordinate 119,606 of CAVVHS010000007.1, forward strand.
GGTGACCGAGCTTGAAGTCGATGTGCAGGAGGCCGCGCTGGGCCCGCTGTACATCAGCTACCTGCAGCCGTGGCTGACCGGTACGCCGGCCGGGCGCCTGACGGCGTCCGGTGCGCTGTCCGGCCGCCTGGTGGTGCGCGACAATGCCCCCGTCACGGCACAGCTGAAACTTCAGGATGTCAACCTGGATGACCAGGATGGCCTGTTCGGGTTCACGGGGCTGGCCGGTAACCTGGACTGGTCAGACACGCAGACCCCCGAATATTCAGCACTGACCTGGCAGGACGGTCATGTCTACCGCATCGCGCTGGGGCCGGTGCAGATCGAAGCGGAGTCGGTCGGCAACACGGTGCAGCTGGTGCGCCCGACCGGTATCCCGGTGCTGGACGGTACGCTGCAGATCGATTCCTTCGACCTGGCCCATGTCGCCGGAAAGCCCTTGCGCTGGCATGTGGATGGCCTGCTCACGCCGGTGTCGATGAAACAGCTCACCGCGGCGCTGGACTGGCCGGAATTCGGTGGCAAGCTGTCGGGCGTGATTCCGTCAGTCCGCTACGAGGACGGCAAGCTGGAAGTCGGTGGCGTGTTGCTGGTACGCGTCTTCGATGGTGTGGTCACGCTGCGCAACCTGCAGCTGGACAGCCCGCTGGGGCTGGTGCCGCGCCTGCAGGTGGACGCGCGCATCGACAAGGTCGACCTGGAACAGCTCACGCGGACTTTCTCCTTCGGCCGCATCGAGGGCCGTCTGGATGGCCGTATCGACGGCCTGCGCATGGAGTCCTGGCGACCGGTGGCGTTCGATGCGGAGTTTGCCACGCCCGAGGATGACAGGTCGCGGCACCGCATCAGCCAGAAGGCCGTCGACAATATCGCCAATATCGGCGGTGGGGGTGTCGGCGGCGCGGTGTCGCGCAGTTTCCTGCGCTTCCTGGAGGATTTTCCCTATGACCGGCTCGGGATCCGCTGCCGGCTGGAGAACGGCGTGTGCGATATGGGTGGCGTGGAGCCTGCGCAACAGGGCTACTACCTGGTCAAGGGGCGGTTCATCCCGCCGCGCCTGGACGTGGTCGGCTACGCGGAGCGGGTCAACTGGAACAGCCTGGTGGCACAGATAATTTCAGTCACCGGCAAGCAGAATATTGTCGTAGAATGACCCGGCATGCCGGCGCCGTGTTAACCTCCCGGCCATAATTCCGTTAGTGATTTGAAGAGTTTCCAAACCTGCCAGAGGTATGTCATGACAACACTGCGTATTCCGATGTCCCTGTTCCTGCTGCTGTTCGTCACCGCCTGCGTTACCATCAACGTGTATTTTCCGGCCGAGGCGGCCGAGAAGGCCGCGGACCGGATCATCATGGACGTCTACGGCGTTGCCCCGCCGCAAGTACCTCAGACACCGCAGACACCCCAGGTGCCGCAGCAGGCGCCGGCACAGCCGCAATCCATGCGCGATGTGACCGGATTACCGGCCCGGGCGTTGTCGGTTGTACTCGACTGGCTGGTGAGCCCGGCGCATGCCGAAGCCGATCTGTCGATCAATACCCCGGCGATCCGGCAGCTCACCGCAAGCATGGAGGCGCGCCATCGTACGCTGGGGCCGTACTATGCCTCGGGGGCCGTAGGCATGACGCGTGATGGCCAGATCGACGTGCGCGACCAGAAGCTGGTGCCGCTGGCGGAGCGCAACACGGTCCGCAACCTGGTGGCGGAGGAAAACCGCGACCGCAGCGCACTGTATGCCGAGATGGCGAATGCCAACGGTCACCCGGAATGGGAGGGCGAGATTCGCGCGACGTTTGCCCGTCGCTGGGTGGACAATGCGCGTGCCGGCTGGTGGTACATGGACGGCAGCGGCGCCTGGAAACAGAAATAGGTCGCGGAAGACACGTCGCAACTATTACAGCCACAGAGGGCACAGAGTACACAGAGACTTTGACTGTCAAGAGAAACGGATTTTCTCTGTGACCTCTGTGTGCCCTGTGGCGTATATTCCCGTCTCATGAACATATTCGTATTCGATATCGAGACCGTGCCGGACGTGGCGGCCGGCCGGCGCCTGTACGAGCTTGACGGCCTGGATGACAAGGACGTCGGACGGGTGATGTTTCACAAACGCGCTGAGGAAACCGGTGGTTCCGAATTCCTGCGCCACCACCTGCATCGCATTGTCGCGATATCCGTAGTCTTGCGTACGCCGGATCGGTTCAAGGTATGGACACTCGGCGACACCGATGCGCCGGAGCAGGAACTGCTGCAGCGGTTTTTCGATGGTATCGACCGCTTCACGCCGACGCTGGTGTCCTGGAACGGCTCCGGCTTCGACCTGCCGGTGATTCACTATCGCAGCCTGCTGCGTGGCGTTGCCGCCCCGCGTTACTGGGAAACCGGTGGCAGCGACCGGGAGTTCAAGTGGAATAACTACATCAGTCGCTATCATGAGCGGCACACCGACCTGATGGATGTACTGGCAGGCTACCAGCCGCGCGCCAGTGCGAAACTGGACGAAATCGCGACCCTGCTGGGTTTCCCCGGCAAGATGGGCATGAGCGGCGCGCATGTCTGGGACAGCTACCTGGCCGGCGATATCGACGGCATACGCAATTACTGCGAAACCGACGTGCTGAATACCTACCTGGTGTTCCAGCGCTTCGAGCTGATCCGCGGCCACCTCAGTGCGGACCAGTATCGCAAGGTGTGTAACGAGGTGCGCGCGGAGCTGGCTGCAGAGGACAAGCCACACCTTTCCGAGTTTCTCGAGAACTGGCAGGAAACATGACCTTGCGCAGAGACGCAGAGTTCGCAGAGGCAGCAACAAGGCCTGAACCCCTGCATTTCATCAGGCAAGGTTGTTGAAGCGCAGGCGTATGGATTCCTGTGTATGTCGGCAATGTTTTTTCTGCGAACTCTGCGTCTCTGCGCGAGATAATTAACCTCATTTATTTTCACCGCGGTCTCGGTTGCTGATTTCGTTCTCCACTACCCCGAATCATGAGTAAACGTACCCGCAAGAAGCGCCTGCCAGGTCCGGTCGATCAGGTCACGATCGAATCGCTGACGCACGACGGCCGGGGCGTGACGCATGTCGATGGCAAGGCCGTGTTCATCGAGGGTGCGCTGCCCGGCGAACTGATCCGATTCGAGTACCTGGCCACACACAGTAAATTCGATGAAGGCAGGGCCACCGGAATACACCGGGCCTCGGCGGACCGCGTCACGCCGCGTTGTCCGCATTTCGGTATCTGCGGCGGTTGCAGCCTGCAGCATCTGGAGGCCGGTGCGCAGATCCGCGCCAAGCAGCAGGTGCTGCTGGACAACCTGCAGCGGATCGGCGGCGTCGTCCCGGAAGACATCCTGCCGCCCCTGACCGGGCCGGTCTGGGGTTACCGCAACAAGGCCCGCCTGGGTGTCAAGTACGTCATCAAGAAGGGCAGGGTGCTGGTCGGCTTCCGGGAACGGCGTGCCCCCTATGTCGCCGACCTGACGCGCTGCGAGGTTCTGCACCCGTCAGTCGGTGAGCGTATCGATCAGCTGGCTACACTGCTGGGCGAGCTGGACGGTCGTGCCCGCATTCCGCAGATAGAGGTCGCCGTGAGTGATGCAGCCACAGCACTGGTGTTTCGCCACCTCGATCCACTGAGCGCGGCCGATCAGACGCGCCTGCAGGGGGTCGCGGACGAGCTGCGGATGCATGTCTACCTGCAGCCGGCGGGGCCGGACACTGTGCATTCCCTCATGCCGGTCAACTCGGTACTGTCCTACAGCCTGCCGGAACAGCAAGTGGAGCTGCGTTTCAGGCCCAACGATTTCACCCAGGTCAACAGCGTTATCAATCGCCAGATGGTTGCGCGCGTACTGGAGATGCTGGCGCTGGACCGGTCCGATACCGTGCTTGACCTGTTTTGCGGGCTGGGTAATTTCACGCTGCCGATGGCGCGCCTGGCCGGATCGGTGACCGGCGTGGAAGGTGAGGCCGGGCTGGTTGACCGCGCGCGCGATAACGCCAGGCTGAACGGGCTGGATAATATCGCATTACATGTCGCCGACCTGACTGCAGACCAGCGCCATGTGGCGTGGGCCGGTGGCGGCTACAACAAGGTACTGCTCGATCCGCCGCGCAGCGGCGCGGTCGGGGTGCTGGATGTGCTGGGCAATATCCATCCGCAGCGCCTGGTCTACGTGTCCTGTCATCCCGGTTCACTGGCGCGCGATGCAGGTATGCTGGTCAGTACGTACGGTTACCGTTTGCGGGCTGCAGGAGTGATGGATATGTTCCCGCATACCGCACACGTGGAATCGATTGCGCTGTTCGAATCCGCCTGAAAGGGAGGCGACATTGTGGCCGTGAATCCTGCAGACATCGCCGGCTGCTGTCTTGCGATGCGCCCGGCAACGAAAACCCGGCGCTGCAGCACGGCCACAGCCACCCTGTCGTTGCGCCGTTGTTCATTCCGTCACCGTATGCCAGGTTCCCGGACCGGGATCGCTACTGGCGATACCAGGTTTTCCTGAGTGCCTTGAACACCCGACGTGGGTACCAGTGTTTGCCAACGCTGCCGTTGTAGCGTGCCAGTGCCTTGTGCAGGTTGCCTCTCTCGCGTTTCAGGTAGATGCTGAGGATGGTGCAGCCAAAGCGCAGGTTGGTGGCGATGTCGAACAGGTTGTCTTCCGGATGACCGATCTCGTCCAGCCAGAACGGCATGATCTGCATCATGCCCTGTGCGCCGGCGGTGGAGATTGCGAAGCGATCGAAATTGCTTTCCACAGTGATCAGTGCCAGCACCAGCTCCGGTTCCAGGCCGGCGCGCCGGGCCTCGTAATGTACCTGCTTGAGGAAGTGCAGACGCTCCTGCGGGTCCTCGATGCGGGGCTCCAGGCGGTTGGACATGTCGGTAAGCCAGACCTCGGCATCGAAGCGGTCGATGAAGCTGTCGCTGGAGTTGATCGCCTCGATCAGCACCTGGCGCATTTCGGCATCCGGGCGTTCCAGGGTGGCGCTGCGGGTCTGCGGTGCGAGCAGCAGCAGGCCCGCCAGATAAACGGCAGTCAGGTAACGGGTTGTTTGCGGCGTGTGTGACGGCATACCCGGTGTAACGGCTTAGTCCAGCAGCAGTTGATCCTGCAGGAAGGCGACGATTCCGCTACGCGGTATTTCCCGGTTCTCGCCGTCGCGCCGGGATTTGTATTCCAGTATGTCGTGATCGAGGTTTTTCTCACCCACCACGATACGGTGGGGAATGCCGATCAGCTCCATGTCGGAGAACATCACGCCGGGGCGCACCGGGCGGTCATCGAGCAGGACCTCGAAACCGGCCGCCAGCAACTCCTCGTAGAGCGCTTCGGTCGCCTCGCGCACCCGCTGGGATTTCTTCATGTTCATCGGCAGCAGCGCGACCTGGAAGGGTGCGATCGCATCCGGCCAGATGATGCCCTGCTCGTCGTTATTCTGCTCGATGGCGGCCGCGACCATGCGCGAGACGCCGATGCCGTAGCAGCCCATGACCATGGGAATTTCCCTGCCCTGGTCATCCAGCACGGTGGCCTTCATCGCCTCGCTGTAGCGGGTCCCGAGCTGGAAGATATGGCCGACCTCGATGCCGCGTGCGATCACAAGCATGCCCTTGCCATCGGGGCTGGGGTCGCCGTCCACCACGTTACGCAGGTCGACGCTGTCCGGTGCAGGCAGGTCCCGCCCCCAGTTTACGCCACGCAGGTGCTGTCCATCCGTATTGGCACCGCAGATAAAATCTGCCAGCTGTGCGGCTGCATGGTCGACGATGACCGGGATCTGCAACCCGACCGGCCCCAGCGAACCGCTCGGGCAGCCGGTCGATGCGATGATCTGGGCATCAGAGGCGAATTCCAGCGGCGCCTGGACGGCTGGGTGTTTTTCTGCCTTGATGGCGTTCAGGTCGTGGTCGCCGCGCAGCACCAGTGCGACGGCATCTGTTTTCTGCCCCTTACCACCAGGGTCTTGACGCACTGCTCAGGCCTGGCGTCCAGGAACGCACAAACCTCGGCAATACTGTGTGCTCCGGGCGTCGCCACGGTCTCCAGCTGCGCCTGCGGCGCCGGTGGCGTATCTGTTGCGGGTGGCGCCGGGACGGTCTCGACGTTGCCGGCGAAGTCGCTGTCGGTGGAAAACGCGATGGCGTCCTCACCGGAATCAGCCAGGACATGGAATTCCTGCGACATGCTGCCGCCGATGGCGCCGCTGTCCGCGCGCACGGCCCGGAATTTCAGGCCGGTGCGGCTGAAGATGCGCGAGTAGGTCTCGTACATGACCTGGTAGGTCGCTTCCAGCGAGGCCTGGTCGGCATGGAAGGAATAGGCGTCCTTCATGAGAAATTCACGCGCCCGCATGACGCCGAAGCGCGGGCGTATCTCGTCGCGGAACTTGGTCTGGATCTGGTAATAGTTGACCGGCAGCTGCTTGTAGCTGCGCAGCTCGCGGCGGGCGATGTCGGTGATGATTTCCTCGTGCGTCGGCCCGAAGCAGAATTCACGCGAGTGGCGGTCATTGATGCGCAGCAATTCCGGCCCGTACTTGTCCCAGCGACCGGATTCCTGCCAGAGCTCGGCCGGCTGTATGGCCGGCATCAGCAGTTCCAGGGCGCCGGAATTGTCCATCTCCTCGCGCACGATGGCTTCGACCTTGCGCAGTACGCGCAGACCGAGCGGCAGCCAGCTGTAGACACCGGCGGCCTGCTTGCGCAGCATGCCGGCACGCATCATGAGCTGGTGGCTGATGACCTCGGCATCGGCCGGGGTTTCTTTGAGGGTGGAGAGCGGGAATTGGGACAGGCGCATGATAAGCGGAATGTATGGTTTGACAGGTTGCAGATTGTAGCGGTCCTGCCGGTATTGTACAGGCTAGCGCGTGGTGTCGAGCTGGGGCGGCACCGGCAGCACATTGACGTCCTCGCGGTAGTCAAGCGTCTCAAAGGAGGTGCCCGCCGGGGGCGGGGTATCGGTCACCTGCCATTCACCGCGGTCGTTGCGCCACTTGTAGAGTCGATCGGTCCCCGGGGTCGAAACGGCGTGTGGCAGGAGATCTTTCAGGTCTTTGACGGAGTCCGGATTGGTGTAGAGCCAGAGTCCGGCGCCTGCGGCCAGGATCACCAGCATCCAGACCGGCCGCATCAGAATGTGCCGCTGTTCCAGCCCCACATCTTGCGGGGTGCATCGCTGAATTCGATATAGATACGCTCCGGGTCGATACCGGCTTCCCCGGCAACCAGCTGGCACAGGACGCGGGACGCGTCTGCGGTAGCAGATTCCGGCAAGCCGATACTTTTAAGTTCCAGGTAAGCCAGCGGGGCATCGGTGCCGGCAAACAGCATGGCGGGATTGTGTTCCACGGAGGTCATCACATAGCGCTCGGGCTTGCCCAGTTGCTCGGCCACCAGCGCGGAGGCCCTGGCGGCTAGACTCTTCGCCTGTGCGGGTGCCAGCCCGGTATTGACCTGGATCCTGAGAAATGGCATTACTTCGTTTCTTTTTTGCAGAACATCTCGATCTGCTTGTTGGCCTCGCCAATGCGTTTCTGGCGCTCTTCCTCGCCCATGGTGATGTATTCCCCCGCATCGTTGCGATAGCGCAGGTGTCCGCCCATGTTGAGCTGGGCGAGGTTGTTGCGTGCGATGGTGCAGTTTTGCTTGGAAATCTTCGCCACTTCGGCCTCGTACTCGGCCATGGCCTCCGCATCGGTCTGGGACGCTGATTTACCGGAATCTGCTTCCCCGGCAGGGGCTTCGACTTCGACATCGGCATCACTCTGGGCCTGAAGGGTGCCCGGATGCTCGTTCGTCTGGATGCGGACATATTTGATACCGGGCGGCGGCGGCATCTGGGTGTATTGAACCTCGTTGTTTTCATTGATCCATTTGTATACATCCGCGCTTGCCGCAGACTGCAGCAGCAACAGGCAGACCGTCAGGATGAGGGAAAACATCGGGTTACGTGACACAGCAGGTAAGTGCGCGAGAATCATGGCTAAGTCCCTGTAATGTAAATCTGTACGGATACTATGGTTAATTCGGTGTCAGAACAAGTCATCCGATCACAGAATTCATGTCAGACAGTCTGACACCCGGGTTCTATCGGCAGTCCCGGGAATCCCTTGACCTTTACCTTGATTATCAGTAGTTTTCTGGGTTTCAAGCAGGTGACCGGATTGCCCGTGTAGCGGGCTTTTTTTTACGCAATCACAATGCACTAGGGCGAGTCTCAGGAGTATCGGGTGGAATTGACAGGTGCGGAAATATTTGTGCGTTCACTGCAGGACGAGGGTGTCGAGTTTGTCTTCGGCTACCCGGGTGGTGCGGTGTTGCACATCTACGATGCACTGTATACACAGGACAAGGTCAAACACATCCTGGTGCGCCATGAGCAGGCGGCCACCCATGCCGCGGACGGTTATGCGCGTTCGACCGGCAAGCCGGGTGTGGTGCTGGTAACGTCCGGTCCGGGTGCAACCAATGCCGTAACGGGTATCGCCACTGCGTACATGGACTCGATTCCACTGGTGGTGTTCACCGGCCAGGTGCCGACCCACCTGATCGGCAACGATGCCTTCCAGGAGGCCGACAACATCGGCATCACGCGGCCCTGCGTGAAACACAACTTCCTGGTGAAGGACGTCACGAAACTCGCCGAGACCATCAAGAAGGCCTTCTATGTCGCGACCACCGGCCGGCCGGGTCCCGTGGTGGTCGATATTCCCAAGGACATCACGGCGCACAAGACCGAGTATCACTATCCGGACAAGGTGCACATACGCTCCTACAACCCGGTGCTTGTCGGCCATATTGGCCAGATCAAGCGGGCCGTGAGCCTGATGCTGGGTGCCAAACGGCCGATGGTCTACACCGGCGGTGGCGTAATTCTCAGCGATGCCGCGGAATCCCTGACCACGCTTGCACGCGAGCTCAACTTCCCGGTGACCAATACCCTGATGGGCCTGGGCGGTTACCCGGCGACGGACCGGCAGTTCGTCGGCATGCTGGGCATGCATGGCACCTACGAGGCCAATATGGCCATGCACCACTGCGATGTGCTGATCGCAATCGGTGCGCGCTTCGATGACCGCGTAACCGGCAATATCGAGAAATTCTGCCCGCATGCAAGGATCGTTCACATCGATATCGATCCGGCGAGTATCTCCAAGAACGTCAAGGTGGACATCCCCATCGTCGGCTGTGTCGACAACGTGCTCAAGTCCATGCTCGCAGAACTTGGCAACAATGCTCAGAGGCCGGATGCCGCGGCGCTGGCGGCCTGGTGGCAACAGATCGATGAGTGGCGCTCGCGTGACTGCCTCAAATACGACGGGGACAGCGAGTTCATCAAGCCGCAATACGTGGTCGAGACGCTTTACAAGGTGACCAACGGCGATGCCTTCATCACCTCCGACGTAGGCCAGCACCAGATGTGGGCGGCGCAATTCTACAAGTTCGACAAGCCACGGCGCTGGATCAATTCCGGCGGGCTTGGAACAATGGGATTTGGCCTGCCGGCAGCCATGGGCGTGCAGTTTGCCCATCCCGAAAGCACGGTGGCCTGTATCACCGGCGAGGGCAGTATCCAGATGTGCATCCAGGAACTGTCCACCTGCCGCCAGTACTCATTGCCGATCAAGATCATCAACCTGAATAACGGTTACCTCGGCATGGTGCGCCAGTGGCAGGAGTTCTTCTATCAGAAGCGCTACGCCATGTCGTACATGGAATCGCTGCCGGACTTCGTGAAGCTCGCGGAAAGCTACGGTCACGTGGGTATCCAGGTGACGCGGCCTGCCGATGTCGAGGGTGCGCTGATCGAGGCGATGCGGCAGAAGGACCGGCTGGTATTCCTGGATTTCCTGACCGACAGGGAAGAGAATGTTTACCCGATGATTCCGGCCGGCGGTGGCCAGAACGAAATGATCCTGATCTAGGGCCTGTTCACACTACCCGAATCGTAGCGTTGCTGCCCCAAATCGGGTCAGGCAAGGCGCGAGGAGAGAAGTTTGGTGATTCCAAATGAACGACGAGCAACGCAGCATGACCCGATTTGGGGCGCAACCCGGAGGGACGGGGCTATTTTCCCGTCCAACGGCGTTGCTGCTCGCTTATGTACTTCAGTACACTGCGCTCGCAGCGTCTTGTTGGCCGAAAAAATGGCCTCCGTCGCTACGATTCGGGTAGTGTGAACAGGCCATAATATGCGCCATATCATCTCAATCCTGATGGAAAACGAGGCGGGTGCGCTGTCGCGCGTGGCCGGGCTGTTTTCGGCGCGCGGCTACAATATCGAGTCACTGACCGTCGCGCCTACCGAGGATGCCTCGCTGTCGCGCATGACACTGGTAACCAGTGGCACCGACGAGATCATCGAGCAGATCACCAAGCAGCTCAACAAGCTGATCGACGTGGTCAAGCTGATGGATATGACCGATGGCCCGCATATCGAGCGCGAGATGATGCTGATCAAGGTCAGGGCGCAGGGCGACAAGCGCAACGAACTCAAGCGGATGTCGGACATCTTCCGCGGGCGCATCATCGACGTGACCGCAGAGACCTATACCATCGAGATGACCGGGGCGGGCGACAAGCTGGATGCCTTCGTGCAGGCGCTGGACCCGGGACTGATCCTCGAGGTCGTACGCTCCGGCGTGTCCGGTATCGGGCGCGGTGACCGGTCGCTGAAACTCTGAACGAACGCTACAGCGGTCTTTCAATCACACATGATGTCACGGCGTGGCATCGACGACAGGCAACAGACAGGTAATGACCATGAATATCTATTATGACAAAGATGCAGACCTTTCCATCATTCGCGGGTTGAAGGTGGCCATCATCGGTTATGGCTCGCAGGGTCATGCCCATGCCAACAACCTGAAGGATTCCGGCGTCAATGTGACCGTGGGGCTGCGTTCTGGCTCGATATCCGAGGCCAAGGCGAAAAAGTCCGGCATCACCGTCAAGCCGCTCGACGAGGCCGTGAAGGATGCCGATGTGGTCATGGTGCTGGCGCCGGACGAACACCAGGCCCGCCTGTACCGCGATGTCATCGCGCCGAATATCAAGCTGGGTGCGGCGCTGGCGTTTGCGCACGGTTTCAATATTCATTATCAGCAGATCGAGCCGCGTGCCGATCTCGATGTGATCATGATTGCGCCGAAGGGTCCCGGCCACCTGGTCCGTTCCACCTACAAGGCCGGTGCGGGCGTGCCGAGCCTGATCGCGGTTTACCAGGATGCGAGCGGGCGCTCCAGGGATATCGCGTTGTCCTATGCCTCGGCCAACGGCGGTGGCCGCGCCGGCATTATCGAGACCAGTTTCCAGGAAGAGACCGAGACCGACCTGTTTGGCGAGCAGGCGGTGCTGTGCGGTGGCGCGACTGCACTGGTACAGGCCGGCTTCGAAACCCTGACGGAGGCCGGCTATGCCCCCGAGATGGCCTATTTCGAGTGCCTGCACGAGCTCAAGCTGATCGTGGACCTGATGTACGAGGGCGGTATTGCGAACATGCGCTACTCGATTTCCAATACGGCCGAATACGGCGATCTGACACGCGGCCCGCGCGTGGTGACAGCCGAGACCAAGCGCGAGATGCGACGTATTCTCGACGAAATCCAGAATGGCGAATTCGCGCGCGAGTTCATACTCGAGAACCAGGCCGGTGCCGCCACGCTCAAGGCCAAGCGCCGGCTGGGTCGCGAACACCCGATCGAAATCGTGGGCGCCAGATTGCGGGGCATGATGTCCTGGATCAATGAGGGCAAGATCGTCGACAAGAGCGTCAACTAGGCTCTCGTCAGCACTGATGCTGCCAGAACATTCGGGTGTCCGGACATGAACCGTAATACCCTGATTTCACGCCAGGGGCTGTTGCCCTTGCTGGCTTCAACGCTGACGGCAGTGCTGGTGCTGCACTTCGTTGGTCTGCGCGAGTCGCTGGCTTTCTGGGCGCTGGCGTTGCTGATACTGGTCCTGTTCCGTGATCCGGAACGCGAGGTGCCGTCCATCCCGCTGTCCGTGCTCAGTCCCGCGGACGGCCGTGTCGTTGTGATCGAGCAAACCGAAGACCCCTACCTGCGCCGGCCCAGTCTGAAGGTTTCCATCGACATGAATGCCTACGGTGTCTATACCACGCGCAGCCCCATCGGCGGCAAGGTGCTGGAACCGCCGAGCCACCTCGATGGCAAGCAGCAACCGCACGGTGTCTGGCTGCAAACCGACGAGGGTGATGATGTCGTGCTGGTCATGAACAGGGGGCGTCTGAACAACAAGCCGCATTGTTACATTCGTTTTGGCGATCGGGTCGGCCAGGGCAAACGCTGCGGTTTTGTGCACCTGGGCGGACGTGTCGACATGTACCTGCCCGAGAACAGTCAGTCACAGGTTACCGTTGGCAGGACCGTGCGCGCCGGTGCCGACGTGATCGCCAGGCTGATCCATAACTGACATGGAAGAGCATCATAATGACTTTGGTGATGATGAGACCGTAGAAAGGAAGCGCCGCGGCATCTACCTGTTGCCCAACATGATCACCACGGCCGGGTTGTTTGCCGGCTTTTATTCCATCGTTGCAGCGATGAATAACCGCTTCGAGGCGGCCGCAATCGCCATTTTCGTGGCGATGATCATGGACGGGATCGACGGCCGCGTGGCGCGGTTGACCAACACCCAGAGCGAGTTCGGCGTCCAGTACGACAGCCTCTCGGACATGGTCTGTTTCGGGCTGGCGCCCGCGCTGGTCATGTACGAGTGGTCATTGCAGTCCATGATGAGCGTGGGCTGGGCCAAGCTGGGCTGGCTGGCCGCGTTCATCTATACGGCCAGCGCCGCGCTGCGACTGGCGCGTTTCAATGCGCAGGTCACCACTGCTGAGAAAAAGTACTTCCGCGGTCTGCCGAGTCCGTCCGCGGCCGGTGTGCTGGCGGGCCTGGTGTGGGCGGCCACCGATCTGGGCATCGCCGGTGAGGACCTGGTCTATGCGGTGTTCGTACTGACGGTGGCGACCGGTATGCTGATGGTCAGCAATATCCGCTATTTCAGTTTCAAGGAATTCAACTTCAAGAACCGGGTGCCGGTAGTCGCCCTGTTGCTGGTGGTGCTGGTCTATGCCTTTGCATCCATCGATCCGCCCAAGGTGCTGTTCGCGGGCTTCCTGGTTTATGCGATTTCCGGGATCGTCTACACATTGGTGTTGGTCCGCAACCGGCGCAGGGCCAGACGTCATGGTGAACAGGGCGGATAGGTACCTGGGGTTGCAAACGGGGCCTGTTTGCCTATAGTCTTGGAATATGAATTGTGCAATCAACAGCGCACGTAATAATCAGGCCACCCCGACCCGGGTGGCCTTGTTGCTGCTGTCCCTCCTGCGACTGCTGCCTGCGGGCAGATAATTCCCTGCCTGGCGAGGCGAAACGCACCCAGACACTACCCAGCCAGCCGCCGACAACCGGCAGATTTTCTACTATGCTGGCGCAAACCAGTGAAGGCGACCCTTTTGGCGAGCGGACGCCCGCGGGAGCAGGATGATGAACAACAAAGACAAATTGATCATTTTCGATACCACCTTGCGCGACGGCGAGCAAAGCCCCGGCGCATCCATGACCAGGGACGAGAAGGTGCGTATCGCGAAGGCCCTGGAGCGCATGCGCGTCGATGTCATCGAGGCCGGTTTTCCGATCGCCAGCCCGGGCGATTTCGAATCCGTTCAGGCAGTGGCACGGGCCGTGACCGGCAGTACGGTATGCGGCCTGGCGCGTGCGCTGGACAAGGATATCGACCGGGCAGGTGAAGCGTTGAAACCCGCGGCATCGGCCCGGATCCATACCTTCATCGCCACCTCGCCGATTCACATGCAGATGAAGCTGCGCATGCAGCCCGAGCAGGTCATCGAGCAGGCCGTGCACGCGGTAAAGCACGCGCTGCGTTACACGGATAATGTCGAGTTCTCGCCCGAGGACGCTGGTCGTTCCGAGACGGATTTTCTGTGTCGCGTCATCGAGGCGGTGATCAATGCCGGAGCCAGCACTATCAATATCCCCGATACGGTCGGCTACAACCTGCCGCACCAGTTCGGCGAGCTGATCCGTACCCTGATCGAGCGGGTGCCCAACTCCGACAAGGCCGTGTTCTCGGTGCATTGCCACAATGATCTCGGGCTGGCGGTCGGCAACTCCCTGTCCGCGGTACTCAATGGCGCGCGCCAGGTGGAGTGCACTATCAACGGGCTGGGTGAGCGTGCCGGTAATGCCTCGCTGGAGGAGGTGGTCATGGCGGTGCAGACACGCCAGGATGTCTTTCCTTGCCAGACCAGCCTCGATACCACCCAGATCATGACCTGTTCACGACTGGTGTCGGGGATCACCGGCTTTGCAGTGCAGCCGAACAAGGCGATCGTCGGCGCCAATGCCTTTGCGCACGAGTCGGGGATTCACCAGGACGGCGTGCTGAAAAGCCGCGAGACCTACGAAATCATGCGTGCCCAGGATGTCGGCTGGTCCGCCAACCGTATCGTGCTTGGCAAGCACTCCGGACGAAATGCGTTTCGCACCCGTTTGCATGAGCTCGGAATCGAGTTCGACATCGAGGAGGATCTGAATAACGCGTTCGCCCGTTTCAAGGAGCTTGCCGACAAGAAACATGAAATATTCGACGAGGATCTGCAGGCGCTCGTGACCGAGTCGGGACTGGAGTCGAAAAATGACTGGCTCAAGCTGGTTTCGCTCAGGGTCTGTTCCGAAACCGGGGAAACCCCGCATGCCAGTCTGACCCTGTGGGTCGATGGCGAAGAAAGGCCTGCCGAATGTTCCGGCAGCGGGCCGGTAGATGCCTCGTTCAAGGCTATCGAGTTGCTGATCAACAGCGGTACAGAGCTGCAATTGTACTCGGTGAACAACATTACCAGCGGCACCGATTCGCAGGGCGAGGTCACGGTGCGACTGCAGAAGGGTGGGCGTATCGTCAACGGGCAGGGCGCGGATACCGATATCGTGATCGCCTCCGCCAAGGCCTATATCAATGCGCTGAACAAGATCATCCTGCCGAACGAGCGCGCGCACCCGCAGCTGGGTGATGTCTAGGGGGTTGCGGGGGATGGATGCCAGACTGCAGAACGCCTACCTGGAAGCGCTGGGTATCCAGCGCTGGGTGGTGCACAGGGTGTCTTCAGCGGTTGCCGATCCGGCCGATGGGCCGCGTGAGGAGGCACGGCAAGATGACACCGTCGGCACCATGGGCTGGGAGGCATTGCGGGCACAGGCCGCCGGCTGCACGCGTTGCGCCTTGCACGAGACGCGCACGCAGGTGGTGTTCGGTATCGGTGACCGTAATGCCGACTGGATGCTGATCGGCGAGGCGCCGGGCGCCGATGAGGACCGTCAGGGTGAACCGTTCGTAGGGCGTGCCGGACAGTTGCTGAACGAGATGCTGTTTGCCGCAGGTTATCGGCGCGAACAGGTGTACATCGCCAATATTCTAAAGTGCCGGCCACCGGGAAATCGCAACCCGCAACCGGAAGAAGTGAGTCGCTGTGAAGACTACCTGCTGCGCCAGATCGAACTTGTGCAGCCGAAGATCATCCTGGCGCTGGGCGGTATCGCTGCGCAGAACCTGCTGCATACGGATGTGAGCGTCGGCCGCTTGCGCGGTATCAGGCACAGTTTCGGTGAACCGGGCATCCCTCTGGTCGTGACCTACCACCCGGCCTACCTGTTGCGCTCGCCACTGGAAAAACGCAAGGTCTGGATTGATCTGCAGTTTGCCAGAGAGGTTTACAGCGAGCTTCAGGCCACAAATGATTGAAGAAAACTGTGACGAGCAACAAACACAATGAGCGCCATATTAAAAGCTCCTGCCCTTGAATTCCGACCCATGCGGCAGGAAGACCTCGATGAGATCATGGATATCGAGAGTCGCAGTTATCCTTTTCCATGGACGGCGTCGATATTCGGCGATTGCCTGCATGCCGGCTACAGTTGCTGGGTATGTACCCGCGCCGGGGTCATTGAGGCCTATGGCATTATCACGGTTGCCGTCGGTGAATCACACCTGCTGAACCTGTGTGTGAGGGAGGAAGCGAGATCCCGGGGCGTGGGCCGGAAAATGCTCAGGCACCTGATATCCATCGCACGCCGCCATGACGCTGATATTCTGTTCCTGGAGGTGCGCGTCTCGAACCTGTCCGCGCGCAAGCTCTACGAAAACGAGGGTTTCAACGAACTCGGTACGCGCAGGGCCTACTACCCCCTGCACGGTGGCAGGGAAGATGCGCTGATCCTGGCCAGGACGCTGTAATTTCCAACACTCCGGCGTCTGTATAAGTTAAAATACCCGTTTTACGAGAATCCCTCCGTTTTTCACCACCCATGAGCAGCAAGAAGACCGAGACGGCGCGTCGCCGTACCTTTGCAATCATCTCGCATCCCGATGCGGGCAAGACCACACTGACAGAAAAACTGTTGCTGTTCGGCGGCGCAATCCAGCTTGCCGGTTCCGTCAAGGGACGCAAGGCGGCGCGGCATGCCACTTCCGACTGGATGGAGCTGGAGAAGCAGCGCGGGATATCCGTGACATCATCCGTTATGCAGTTTCCCTATGGCGGTGCTGTCGTCAACCTGCTCGACACGCCCGGCCACGAGGACTTTTCCGAGGATACCTATCGAACGCTGACCGCTGTCGACTCGGCGATGATGGTGATTGACTGCGCCAAGGGCGTGGAGGCTCGCACGATCAAGCTCATGGAAGTGTGCCGCCTGCGCGATACCCCGATTTGCACCTTCATCAACAAGCTCGACCGGGAAGGGCGTGACCCTATCGAGCTGCTTGATGAAATCGAAGAGGTGCTGAAGATCAGGTGTGCGCCGGTGACCTGGCCGGTCGGCATGGGCAAGCGGCTCAAGGGCATTTACCACATGCTGAATGATGCCGTGCATCTGTACGAACCGGGCAAACACAGTCAGCGCCAGGAAGTCAGGAAAATCAATGGCATGGATAACCCCTTGCTCGATGAGCTGCTGGGCGACCAGGCCGCCGAGTTACGTGACGAGATTGACCTCGTCCGTGGAGCCAGCCATGCCTTCGACAAGACGGCTTACCTGGCAGGTGATATGACACCGGTATTCTTCGGCTCGGCGATCAATAATTTCGGTGTCAACGAATTGCTCGAACACTTCATTGCTACCGCGCCGTCACCATTGCCGCGCGCAACCACCACCCGTACTGTCGATCCGCAGGAGGAAAAATTCTCCGGCTTCGTGTTCAAGATACAGGCGAACATGGATCCCGCGCACCGTGATCGTATTGCGTTCCTGAGGATATGTTCCGGTCGCTATCACAAGGGCATGAAGATGCATCATGTCCGGATTGGGCGCGACCTGCAGGTATCAAATGCACTTACCTTCCTCGCCTCGGACCGTGATCATGTCGACGAGGCGTTTGCCGGTGACATCATCGGTTTGCATAACCATGGCACTATCCGCATCGGCGATACCTTTACCCAGGGTGAAGATCTGAAATTCACCGGCATTCCGAGTTTTGCGCCGGAACTGTTCAGGCGCGCGGTGCTGCGTGATCCGCTGCGCATGAAAGCCCTGCAGAAAGGGCTGGACCAGCTGTGCGAGGAGGGTGCAACACAGCTGTTCCGACCGCTGAAAAACAACGACATGATCCTGGGTGCTGTCGGTATACTGCAATTCGATGTGGTCGCACATCGTCTCAAGCATGAATACGGCGTCGATTGCGCCTTTGAGTCGGTATCTGTCGCAACGGCGCGCTGGGTCGAGTGCAAGGATGATGCTGTCGAGGAGCGTTTTCGTGACAAGGCGTTCGAGAATCTCGGCGTAGATCAGGGTGGCGCGCTGGTTTACATCGCTCCAACTCGCGTGAATCTGGAGCTGGCGATTGAGAAATGGCCTGACATCGTGTTTCACGCGACACGTGAGCACTGAGTAATCAGAAGTCGATCCAGTTGATAACGTAATCTTCGAAGTCTTCGCTGGGGACTGATTGTTCATTAATAGTGCGGCCAGTCACCGAGATTCCCGCTTCCCTGACAGTGTCTGGATTGCCCGAGAGCAGTGGATGCCACCATTCGAGTGACCTGCCTTCCGCGAGTTTCCGGTATGCACAACTTCTCGGTAACCACTTAAACTGTTCCTTGTCCGCGACATCGATCACCAGGCAATCCCTGATCCGTGCCCTGCGGTGTTCGTAATCCGTGCAGCGGCAACTTTTCCCATCCAGCAGCTGGCATGCCACTTTGGTATAGAAAACCAGACCGGTGTCGATGTCCTCCAGTTTGTGCAGGCAGCAACGGCCACAGCCATCGCAGAGTGATTCCCACTCGGCAGGTGTCATTTCGTCGAGCTTTTTCTTATTCCAATATGCCATGCCTTCTGTAACCATACGCCTGTCATTGCCATGCATTGCACCAGACTATCCATACCAAGTCCGGACCCGGGAGTAAAGAAATCATGAGCCGTTCTCGACAAAAGTGGGGCTGGGCATTTTATGACTGGGCCAATTCTGCCTACTCGACGACAGTTATGGCGGGATTCTTCCCGGTATTTTTCAAGGAATACTGGAATGCTGGGCTGAGTGCGGTCGATAGTACGTTCAGGCTGGGAATGGCCAATTCCCTGGCCAGCCTGATCATTGTATTGATGGCGCCGGTACTCGGTGCGATTGCAGACAGTATGAGCCGTCGCAAGGCTATGCTGTTCGGGTTTGCCTTTCTGGGCATGCTGATGACCGGCGGTCTGTATCTCGTTGGCCAAGGTGACTGGATGCTGGCCGCAGTCCTGTATGGTATTTCAATGATAGGCTTTTCCGGAAGCAACGTTTTCTATGATTCGTTGTTGCCGTTTGTTTCAGATAATGAAGATGTCGACCGGGTATCGGCACTGGGATTTTCGCTGGGTTATCTGGGCGGCGGCTTGTTGCTGTCGGTAAATGTGTTGATGACAATGCACCCGTCCTGGTTCGGACTGGTGGACGCTGAATCAGCAGTAAGATTTTCCTTTCTCATCGTCGCTTGCTGGTGGATGTTGTTTTCCATGCCGCTGATGCTGCTCGTAGAGGAGCCGCGATTGCCAGCAAATGACAGTCCTGTGTATTACATCGGGCAGGGATTCGTGCGTATCTGGCATACCCTGCATGAGATCAGGGCAATGCGCAACATCTGGATGTTTCTGATAGCTTACTGGCTGTACATCGATGGTATAGACACCATTATACGCATGGCGGTTGATTATGGACTGTCGCTCGGATTCGACCAGAATAGCCTGATTGCGGCACTGCTGATCACTCAGTTCGTCGGGTTCCCGTCTGCGCTGGCTTTCGGGTGGCTTGGCAGCAGGTATGGGCCAAAAGCAGGAATCATTACCGGTTTGTTGATTTACATGGTTGTTACCGTCTGGGCGTCACTCATGAGCACGGCCACTGAGTTCTATGTCCTGGCGCTGATGATCGGGCTTGCGCAGGGAGGTGTGCAGGCACTCAGTCGATCTTTGTATGCGCGCATGATTCCGGAAAACCGTACAGCAGAATTTTTTGGCTTTTACAACATGCTTGGAAAGTTCGCCGCAATCATTGGGCCGGTTATGATGGGGTGGGTCGGGGTATTGGCGAATAGTTCACGCGTCGGTATATTGTCGCTACTGGTATTGTTTGTCATTGGTGCAATGGTGCTTCTGAAGGTGGATCCGGGCGCGCAGAATTCACCACATGCACTGAAAAGTAAGAGCAGCAGTATTTAATAAAATTATTAAAAACATATATTTAATAAATGCATGAACTTGCAGGTCGTGTAAGAATTTGATTACACGTATCAATATATGTAAAGTTTGTTCTGAAAAACAATACAAACAATAGAGTTTTTATGCAGCCAACATGATCTAGATAACTGCGGACATCGGAGGTACGCCATGGATAACAATAACAGCTCGGTAGTTACCCAGTTTTATGACCAGCTGGTAACTGACTTTGATCAGGGAAAAGGTGTGATGTGGTGCTATGCGAATCCTAGTCCACGACCATGTTTCACACCTGAACTATTGCAAGACTTGATCAGGTTTTTTAATGCAACAAGAAGCAAAATTACAGCTGATTTAGATCTAGGTCTTCCGTCACCTATCAAATATTTAATTCTTGGCTCATATAAACCAGGCATTTTTAGTCTTGGGGGCGATCTTGATTTATTTACAAAGTGCATAAAAGAAAATGATCGCGAGAAATTAGAAAGTTATATGCGGTTAAGTATAGATGTACTGTTTGAAACTTATTCCAACATACATCTCCCACTTACTACAATTGCACTAATAAGGGGGAATGCACTTGGTGCGGGTTTCGAAGGCGCTCTTGCATGTGACTATTTGGTGGCGGAAAAGAGCGTGCAACTTGGTTTCCCGGAGGTTTTATTCAATATGTTCCCTGGCATGGGAGCGTATAGCTTTTTAGCTCGCAGAATAAGTCCAGTCAATATTGAGAAAATGATATTAAGTGGACGAATATATACTGCAGAAGAGCTATTTGAGCTCGGGGTTGTCGATTACCTTGCTGAAGATGGTGAAGGTGTGAATGAGGTTAATGACCTTATGAGGCAGCATGAGAAAAATACAAATACTCGAAAATCATTACTAAAAATACGTAATCGCGTAAACCCTGTAACCCACGAGGAGTTACTCGATATAGGTAATATCTGGGTAGATGCTGCAATGTCATTATCAGATAGAGATTTAAAAATAATGCAGAGGCTTATACGATCACAAGACAGAATGGCTCAATCGCTCGTGAATACTGTAGATATCAAGGAAAAGAAGGTAAGTACTTCGTGAAGTAGGGCTGTTCTACATTTTCTAAATTATACCTATGAATGATGAATTGGCAGAAATTATGTGCAGTGCTCTAAACAGTGATAGAAGTATAGATGAGCTTGCAATAAAACTTGGCGAGATAAAGACTCGAATTAGACATGAAAGGACTTATCTTGATAGTGATCGAGAAATAATAACCAAGCTACAAAGTATTGAAGCTTTATTAGAGCGTATGATTCTTCACGGATTTTATAAAGAACAACATAGGGTTTCGTCAAAGCCAGTCTTAAAAATAATAAAATGATATAAACTGCAGTACCCCAGGATTGACCAGACAGACAATTTTAAACAGCATATTTATTTAATTTCATATTCTCCGATTTTCACTAGATGTCTTGAGTCCGTCTGTTAGATAGTCTTCAAGCAAATCTTTTGTTTCCGCAAACGTATTTATGACGGATTTGAGGTATGAAATATATTCGTAATCATTCAGGTCACTGCTTAGTCTTTCGCTGCAAAGTTTGTGAAGAGCCATGGCACCCATGCTGCCAGCGCTCCCCTTAAGGGCGTGTGATAAGTCATTATATTTTTTGAAGTCTCTTGTTGCTATAGCCTCTTCCATGTCGGTTATTAATTTGTCTGCATCTGCAAGAAATCCTCTAACCAACGGCTCCATAAAATTATCATCCTCAGATAAAAGCTTAAGATCGTTCAAGACCTTATAGTCTACGATGTCAATATTTTTGGCGATACTGGATTGTGTGCTTGAATCATGTTTGTCTTCAATATTGAGGGATGTAATCTGTAGATCTTTAGTATGAGTAGAATTAACCCTGGCGGAGAGCCTTGCAACTGTATCGAGCAGCTTGTTTACGTTAATTGGCTTGGTTAAATATGCGTCTACATTAGCTTCCACGCATTCCCTCAATGCTTCGGTTGTTGCGTTAGCAGTTAAAATGATTATTGGGGCTTTGTTTTCTCTATTTGCAGTGTAGTTGTATATTTTTGTGGCCTCTATGCCGCCCATGACAGGCATCTGCATATCTAGGATAATTATGTCGTAATCATCCGCTTCCAATGCATCTAGCGCCTCTTGCCCATTATTAACAATGTGCGGGATATGGTGAGCACGTTCGAGTATTTTTGTAATTACAAGTTGATTCGTTGGATTGTCTTCCGCAACCAATATTTTCAGATTGGATGCATTAGAGGCAGATTTCTCGAAATACTTGTTAAAGCTTATTACATTGATGTTATCGATCGCTCCAACGTTGGCAGCATGCAGTGCATTATATAGTGCAGATTTATTTAACGGATAGCGTAGTACGAAATCATATTCATCGCTGCTGTATATTTCGTTATTTTCTTCACTGGTGAAATATATCATTGGTGCTGAAGTGAATTTTCTGCACTGTATAGCAAATTCATGAGCATCGACGCCTGCTTTCCAAATGTTTTCAGAGTCAACAATGATTGATGAATATGGATGTACGGGCATGGGCTTGGTGAGCTTCTCGATGGCGGTGGTTGGATTGCTGCACCAATCTGAAGATATTCCCCATGCGTGAAGTGAATCGGTTAAATCGTGATTATCATATTCACCTATAACAAGCACATGAATATTATTTAATTCACCAAGGCTGTCTATATCTGCAGCATCCTCTTGCTTATCAAATACAATTTCGAACCAGAAAGTACTGCCTGCGCCTTCAGCGCTATGTAAACCGATTGTTCCACCCATTAATTCTACGATTTGTTTGGATATGGTGGTTCCGAGGCCAGTACCACCATATTTTCTGGTGGTAGAACTGTCAGCCTGTGTGAAGCTCTCAAAAATATTCTTTTGTGCGCTAACTGATATGCCAATACCGGTATCGATAACCTCAAAACGCAAGCGTGCAGATGACGCGTCTTCACTAACTGTCGTGATATTTATGCTCACAGAGCCTTTTTCTGTAAATTTGATGGCATTACCCAATAGGTTCACGATGACCTGTCTTAAGTGATGGGGGTCGCCAACAAGTCTGTAAGGAGTGGTGGCAGTAATTGAGTAATTAAGTTTTAAATCTTTGGTGTCGGCCTGTACGCGCACCATAGAAACTGTATTATTAATTAAACTGTGGAGGTCAAAAGCAGTATTTTCAATGCAGAATTTGCCAGCCTCGATTTTTGAAATATCGAGTACATCTTCAATTAACGAGAGAAGTGATTGCGCAGAGGCGCGTAATGTCCTGGACAGCTCTTTTTGTTCATCTGTCAGTTCAGTGCTAGAAAGTAGGTCGCTCATGCAAATAACACCGTTTAATGGTGTTCTAATCTCATGGCTCATATTAGCAAGAAACACGCTTTTAGACCTGTTTGCATTCTCTGCGACGGCTTTTGCCTGTGTTAGTTTGCTGAGCAAAACATAAAAGAATATTGGTAAAATTACGAGGCCTATTAATAGGCCAATGCCGGCGATTCGCTGCTCGATCCAGTAATCTGTTGTGAGTAATACTATGGAAAATTCAGAGACAGCAATGATGGTCCCAGCGATGAGGTAGTGCTGGCCAAATCTCATGCCGTAACCGATAATCAGCCACAGGTAAACCGAGAAGCAAATTGTAGCTTCATCGCCACCATAATGTAGAGTTAGTGAGAGAAAGGATAAATCTAATACTAACGTGAAACCACGTCTTAACTTCGAGTCGTCTCGGTAGAGCTTGAAGCTGAAAAGAATAAGAATCGCTATTGCATCATAGCTTGTTAAAAAGCCAACAGGCTGTTCAAGAATATTTGGTAGGCCAAGTAGTGTGTAATGCAGAGATAAGTAGACTGTAATTGCAGATAAGATAATCAACCTTATTACAGCTTGTTCAAATTCACCACTACCTTTCGAATGTGGAAATTCAAGGGCGCCAATTAAGCGAGTGAAGAAACTAGACATAATGTCTACACTTAACGTGACATGTGTTTTTCAATATCCGGCAACAATCCCTGAATCTTTGCAACAGCGTCTATCTGCGATTTGAACGCATCCAGAATCTCCGGATCAAAATGCTTGCCGCGGTGACTCTCCATGTAATCAAGCGCAGCCTGTGTAGACCAGGCATTTTTATACGGGCGCTCTGATACCAGGGCATCAAACACGTCAGCAACGGCTACAATTCTAGCTTCAATGGGTATTTCCTCGCCTTTTTTCCCATATGGGTAACCGCTGCCGTCGTATTTCTCATGATGTCCAAGCGCAATAATTCCACCCATCTGGAGAAACTTTGAAGGGCTGTCTTTGAGAATATCGTGTCCGATAATCGTGTGTGTCTTCATTATCTCGAACTCAGCGGGTGTCAATTTCCCGGGCTTTAATAATATATCGTCCCTTATGCCGATTTTCCCGATATCGTGCATGGGTGCTGCCATCTCGATAACCTCGGCATTATCCCGTGAGAGACCAATTTCTTCGGCTATGATGCGCGAGTACTTCGCCATGCGGATAATATGATTACCGGTTTCCTCATCCCGGTATTCACCCGCACGTGCAAGACGCAGCAGGGTTTCGCGTTCACGCATACGTACCTCGCTGGTCGCCTCGGCAACACGACGTTCGAGCCAGCGTGATCTGTCGCTGATAATTTTGTATTGCTGATGTTGTGTCAGCAGGTTGCGGCAGCGTGCGCGACATTCGTGATGATCAACGGGCTTCATCAGGAAGTCGGTGGCGCCAACTCCGAGTGCCTCATAGCGGACATTTCTATCCTCAATAGATGTGACCATGATGACCGGCACATGTGCGGACGAGGGACTCAAACGGAACTTGCGGATAAATTCAACACCGTTCATTTCCGGCATCTTGTAGTCAACCAGTACGAGATCAACCGGATGATTAGCAGTCCATGCCAGCGCTTCCAGCGGGTTGGCAAAATCATGCACGGTAATATTCTGCTCAATGGTGCTGACCAGTTGTTTGAGAATCTGCCGGCTGGTCAGCTGATCATCAATAATCAAGATTGTGCTCATTTCTCCGACCCTGATTTACGCGAATATTTTAATTTCATCTGCAACGGCACCTTGGAACCCGGCAATTTACCTGTTTCTGCATGATCAGAATGACATAACATATTGAATATCAAGATATATACCTTCAGGCCAGGTTCATACAGTAATATCGGCGTAATTCACAAAAAACTTAAACCTTTCAGGTATCTGTGTGTTTCGATGTGGTTACTGAAACGCGCGGACACAATGTGTGCCGGTGCTGCCATGATTCCAGGTCCAAAATGGCAGCACAGTTGCGGGTGGCGGGACGGACTGTACAATACTGCGAACTTTACAACGGAACATGTATGGACAACGAAGACAAGCAGGGCAACACGGCGCCTTCAATGCTGGATGTGCTGTACAGTGTGCTGGCCAGTATGTTCGGGGTGCAAAGCAATCGCAATCGTGAAAAAGATTTCACGCATGGCAAGCCGTCTCAATACATCATTATCGGCCTGCTGGTGACAGTGTTTTTCGTGCTGAGTGTCTGGGGTGTGGTGCAGCTGGTGATGAAGCTGGCGGGCATCTGATTACAAGGCCAGGATCTTCTCCAGCTGTGCTTGCAGGTTACTGATTGCCGTCAGCAGTTCCGATACGCGTGACCGCTCTTTGTCGACAACAGCTGCAGGTGCCTTGTCAACAAAGCTTGCGTTGTTGAGTTTTTTCTCGCAGCGATCCAGTTCGTCCTTCCTGCGTTCCAGATCTTTCCTTAGTCGGAGTATCTCCGCGTCCTTGTCGATCAGGCCGGCCAGCGGAATCAACAGTTTCATGTTGCCAACCAGCGCAACTGAAGACTCCGGTGCCATCTCCCCTTCATTCAGCCAGGTCACTGACTCAATGCGTCCAACCGTGCTGAGGTAATGGCCATTTTGATCGAGCAGCGTACGATCCCTGGTGTTGCCACCTTCCAGCAGCACGGGAAGCATTTTGCGTGGATCGATATTCATCCCGCTACGGATTTTGCGCACACCGATGATGAATTCCTTTAACCAGCCGATTTCTGCGCATGCGTTTGCATCAATTCTGTCGGGGTCGGGGAGCGGGTAGGGCTGCAGCATTATCGTGCTGCCTTCGACAGCCGCAAGAGGTGCCATGCGCTGCCAGATTTCCTCGCTGATAAACGGGACCAGCGGATGTAGCAGGCGCAGCACGGTTTCCATGACACTCACGAGAGTGCGGCGCGTACCGCGCAGCGCAGCGGGGCTGCTATTCGGGTCGGTCAGTACCGGCTTGGACAGCTCCAGGTACCAGTCACAGTACTCGTCCCAGATAAACGAGTACATGGCCTGTGCGGCATGGTCGAAGCGGTAGGTTCCGATCGCATCGAGTACTGCCTGCTCGGTTTCCTGCAATTGCGAGATGATCCAGCGGTCTGCGGCGCTCAGTTCGACCACGTCGCCGGCCTGGCCGCAGTCCTGGTCTTCCGTGTTCAAAAGTACGTAGCGGGCGGCGTTCCATAACTTGTTGCAGAAATTCCGGTAACCCTCGATACGGCCAAGATCGAAATTGATATCGCGCCCGGTAGAGGCCAGCGCGGCAAAGGTGAAGCGCAGGGCATCGGTCCCGTAGGCCGGAATGCCGTCCGGGAAGTCCTTGCGTGTGAGCTTTTCGATCTTGTCGGCCATCTGTGGCTGCATCAGCGCTGAACGCCGCTTGGCAACCAGCGATTCAAGATCGATGCCGTCGATCAGGTCGATCGGATCGAGGACGTTGCCCTTGGATTTGGACATCTTGTTGCCATGGGCATCACGCACCAGACCGTGGATGTAGACTTCCCGGAACGGGACATCACCCATGAACTTCAGACCCATCATGATCATGCGGGCAACCCAGAAGAAGATGATGTCGAAACCGGTGACCAGTACACTCGTCGGGTAGAAGGTCTTGACCGCTTCCGACTGGTGCGGCCAGCCGAGGGTGCTGAACGGCCATAAGGCCGAGGAGAACCAGGTGTCCAGCACGTCCTCGTCCTGACCCAGCGGCACGCTGCTGCCCAGCTTGTGTTTGGCGCGCACCTCGGCTTCCGTGCGCCCGACATAGACATTGCCGTCGTCGTCATACCAGGCCGGGATACGGTGACCCCACCAGATCTGGCGCGAGATACACCAGTCCTGGATGTTGCGCATCCACTCGAAATAGGTGTTTTTCCAGTTGTCGGGCACGAAGCGGATGGTGCCGTCTTGCACGGCCCGAATTGCCGGTTCCGCCAGTGGGCCGATCTTCACGAACCACTGATCGGTCAGATACGGTTCCACCACCGCTCCGGAGCGGTCCCCGCGCGGCACCATCAGCCTGTGATCGTCGATTTTCTCCAGCAGGCCCTGCGATTGCAGGTCGGCGACGATGCGCTTGCGTGCCTCGAAACGGTCCAGACCCTGGTAGGCACAATCGACCGTGTCGTTGACGCAGGCATCGACGGTGAAAATGTTGATCAACGGCAGGTCGTGACGCTTGCCCATTTCGTAGTCGTTGAAGTCGTGCGCGGGCGTTATCTTCACGCAGCCGGTGCCGAACTCGGGATCAACGTATTCGTCCGCTATCACGGGTATCTCGCGTTCGGTTAGCGGCAGGCGGATAGTCTTGCCGACCAGCGCCTGGTAGCGTTCGTCGTCGGGGTGGACAGCGACTGCCGCATCACCGAGCATGGTTTCCGGACGGGTGGTGGCGACCACCAGGTGTCCGGTGCCGTCGGACAGCGGGTAGCGCATGTACCAGAGATGTCCGGCTTCCTCTTCGGAGACCACTTCGAGATCGGACACCGCCGTATGCAATACCGGGTCCCAGTTCACCAGGCGCTTGCCGCGGTAGATCAGGCCTTCCTCGTAGAGGCGCACAAAGGTTTCCTTTACCGCCTCGGACAGGCCATCGTCCATGGTGAAACGTTCGCGCGACCAGTCCAGCGACGCGCCCATGCGGCGCAGCTGGCGGGTAATGGTGCCGCCCGACTCGTGTTTCCACTCCCAGATGCGCTTGATGAATTCCGCGCGGCCGAGGTCATGACGGGTGACATTCTGTGCGGCGAGCTGTCGTTCCACCACCATCTGGGTTGCGATGCCGGCATGGTCGGTGCCGGCCTGCCAGAGGGTGTTGTCGCCGCGCATGCGGTGATAGCGGGTGAGGGCGTCCATCAGGGTGTCCTGGAAGGCATGTCCCATGTGCAGGCTGCCGGTGACATTCGGCGGCGGGATCATGATGCAGTAGGGAGTGCCCGTACCGGATGGCGCAAAGTAGCCTTCCCGCTCCCAGGTTTCATACCAGTGCTGCTCGATGGCGTGAGGATTGTAGGTCTTGTCCATGTGCTATCGGTAAGGTCAGCCAGGCCTGCTCGCCCAAAGCCGGGGATTATACCCGATGGCGGGTGATTTGCCCGGTAAGTGCTAGGAGATGATGCCTTCGTCCTGCAGGGCCTTGGCCAGCAGTTCGGGCAGTGCGTCCTCCAGCTGGTTACGGATCAGCTCGAAGGAGCGGACATTGTTGTCGTCCAGGGCCTTGTTGACGACGTTCTCGATGGCGATGCCGAGTGTCTGTTCGATCTGCAGCCGGATGCCGCGTGTCAGTTCCGCGGCGACCTCGTCGAGCTGTTGCTGAAAGAGTTCGCTGCGGAGCAGTTCCTCCGCGAGTTCGGCCGTGCTCAGGCCGGGGGAGGGCAGATCGGGGGCTGCCTCTGCGGCAAGCAGCGATTCTTCGGATACGATATCGGTGAGGATGGGGACACCCTCGGAATCGACCGGTATATCGTGATAATGCTCGCTCATAACTTGTGCGTGTTAAGAGTGTAGCCACGGTCCTGGTAGAAGCGATAGCGCTCGCGCGCCGCGGCTCGCGCTGTTTCATCGCCACCGACCAGTTCGGCCACGCGCTTGAAGCGGCCGAACCAGAGCGGCACATCGCTGTCGAGGTTAACCAGCACGTCAGCGGGGCCGTCGGGTTCGAGCGCATGGCCGATCAGGATGGGCTGGCCGGCGTCGGTTGTTCCGGAATAGACCATATGTGGCAGAAAACTGCCGGCGCGAAAGGTCCACAACAGGTCATCGAGCTGTTTCAGTTGCGGTGCGGATTGCGCATTGATGTACACCTGGTGGCCCTGCTTGTAGGCCTTCTCGGCCAGCCGGCAGGTGAACAGCGTCCACGCCTCCGGCGCAGAGTCATTCAGGATGTAGAAATCCACCTGTGTCATCAGTCAGCGCAACGGTCCAGCAGGAACTGGGTGAGCAGGGTAACCGGTCGCCCGGTGGCGCCTTTCTCCTTGCCGTTTTTCCAGGCGACCCCGGCGATGTCGAGATGCGCCCAATGGTAGTTCTTTGTGAAGCGTGACAGGAAGCAGGCCGCGGTGATGGTGCCGGCTTCGCGTCCACCGATATTGGCCATGTCGGCGAAGTTGCTGTCGAGCTGGGGCTGGTAGTCCTCCCATAACGGCAACTGCCAGGCGCGGTCAGCGGCGCTTTCCCCGGCGGCCAGCAACTGGTTGGCCAGGTCACCATCGTTGCTCAACAGGCCGGCGGCATGGCCGCCGAGCGCGATTACGCAGGCGCCGGTCAGCGTGGCGATATCGATCACCACGTCCGGCTTGAAGCGTTCGCTGTAGGTCAGGGCATCGCACAGGATCAGGCGGCCTTCGGCGTCGGTGTTCAGAATCTCGATGGTCTGACCGGACATGCTCGTCACGATGTCGCCAGGCTTGATGGCGCGCCCGCCCGGCAGGTTTTCAGTGGCGGGAATCACGCCCACCACGTTGAGCGGCAGGTTCATCTCGACGCAGGCCCTGAGTGTGCCCAGCACACTGGCGGCGCCGCACATGTCGAATTTCATCTCATCCATGGCCGCGGCCGGCTTGATGGAGATGCCGCCTGAGTCGAAGGTGACGCCCTTGCCGACCAGTACTACCGGCTTCGCGCCGGCTTTGCCGCCGCTGTATTGCAGGGTGATCAGCTTGGCCGGCTCGTCGCTGCCGCGTGCGACCGAGAGCAGCGCGCCCATGCCATGTTTCTTCATCGAGGCCTCTTCCATGACGCTGACCTTGAGCTTGGGGCTGGACTTGGCCAGTTCGCGTGCCTGGCTGGCCAGGTAGGCCGGTGTGCAGATGTTGCCCGGCAGGTTGCCGAGGGTACGCGCCAGTTCCACGCCGTTTGCGATTGCCTCGCCGTCGGTGATGGCCTTGCGGGACGACTCCTGTGCCTCGGCATGCACGTTGATTCCCATGCGCCGCAGCGGGCGGCTTTCCTTGTCCTTTTTGCTTTTCAGCTCGTCCGGGGTGTAGAGCGTGCTGCGTATGACTTCCACATGTGCGCGGATCTTGTGGTAGTAGTCGCAGCCGTTAACGTCGAGGTCGGCGAGATAACTGACCGCGTCGCTGGCGCCGGATGCATTCGCGGCCAGCGCTGCACTGGCAAGTGCCGTGCGATAGGCGATGGCGTTGAATTCGCCCGGCTTGCCGCAGCCGACCAGCAGCACGCGTTCGCATTTCGCGCCTTCCGGGTAATGCACCAGCAGGGTCTGGCCGCTCTTGCCGTCCATATCGCCGTTGGCGAGCAGCCTGGCCAGCAGTCCGCTGGCCGACTTGTCAAAACGGCTGGCGGCATCGGATAGCTTGCGGCGTTCGAAAACGCCGAGGATTACACAGCCGGTCTTGATGTTCGCGGGGTTCTCGCACTTGACGGTGAATTTCATACAACTTTCCTCAATGGGCTGTCGTTGTGATTGCAGACAGCGGGCCCGGTGTTATACGGTAGCCGCAGTCTGAATGGATACCGCTCCAGGGTATCAACATAACAGGGGAGTGTACTGGAAGCCGTCGTGATTTTCATGGGGCTTCCGGACCCGGATACATGCTGCGAATCTTCGACCGCTACCTGCTTAAAGAAGTCATCTATGGCTGGCTGGCAGTGACCGTCGTGCTGTGGCTGGTGCTGGTCAGCAACCGCCTGGTGCAGTATTTGGCCGAAGCCGCGGAGGGCAATATTCCCGGCAGCCTGATCTTCAACCTGCTGGCCCTGAAAATGGTCTGGTACCTGGTGCTGGTGGTGCCGTTTGCGCTGGCGCTCGGGGTGGTGCTGGGGCTCAGCCGCCTGTACCGGGACAACGAGATGGTGGTCATGTCGGCCTGCGGGGTGGGGCCCGCGCGCATCTATCGCCCGTTGCTGGGGTTGTCCATGATCGTTGCCGTGCTGATTGCCTGGCTGTCGCTCTATGTCAGCCCCGAGGTGCAGGGCATGAGCGACCGCCTCAAGGTCAGTGCACAACAGCAGGCCGACCTCACCGTGCTGGGTGCCGGCCGTTTCAACGATTTGCAGGGCGGCCGCGTCACCTTTTATGCGGAGCGGTTGTCTGCCGACCGCTCGCAAATGGAGAACCTGTTCATCGTGGTGCGCAGCGCCTCTGCCCAGACGCGGCCGCCGCAGCTGCTGACCGCAAAGACCGCCCGCCGCACGCTTGATGCGGACACCGGTGAGGATTTTCTGGTGCTTCAGGACGGTTACCGCTATGACGGTACGCCGGGTGAAGCCAGTTATCGCATCATGCAGTTCAGCCAGTACGGTGTGCGTATCGATCTGCCGGACGCCGTGGATCCCGGCGAAATGCGCGAGGCGGTAGCGACCCGGCGCCTGCTGGCATCGTCTGATCCGTGGGACATTGCCGAGCTGCAGTGGCGTCTGTCCATGCCGCTGTCGGTCATCGTGCTGGTGCTGCTGGCGGTGCCGCTGACTCGTGGGGGGCCGCGGCAGGGCCGCTACGGCCGCCTGGTGATGGCCGTGCTCCTGTTTGTCGTCTACTACAATCTGCTCGGTACGGCCAAGGTATGGGTCGGCAAGGGTGCCGTGCCACCCCAAATCGGCCTGTGGTGGGTGCCATTGCTGCCGGTCATCCTGACGCTGTTGCTGTACAACGGCGGCCGCATCGCCTGCCGGCTGGGCCTGCGGCGATGAAGTTGCTCGACCGCTACATCGGTGGCGTGGTGCTGGGCGGCACGCTGGTTGCGCTGCTGGTGGTCGTGGGTCTCGACATCTTCTTCACCGTGATCGACCAGATCGAGGACGTGGGACGCGGCGGCTACACCATGGTTACCATGCTGAAATATGTTGCCCTGACCACGCCGCAAAGCCTTTACACGCTGTTTCCCATGGCTGCCCTGCTTGGCAGTCTGATGGGCATGGGCACGCTGGCGTCCAACAGCGAACTGATTGCGATGCGTGCCAGCGGCCTGTCGATCTGGCGGATCGTGCGTTCCGTGCTGCAGACTGGAGTGCTGATGCTGGCGGTCGCCGTGTTGCTGGGCGAGGTGGTTGCGCCGATTGCGGAGCAGTATGGACAGCACCTGCGCGTGTCGGCCACCAAACAGGGCATCAGTTTCCTGGGCGGAGAGGGACTGTGGGTGCGTGATGAGCGGTTGTATATCAATGCCCGTCGCGTGCTGGATCGTGAGCGGCTGGCCGACCTGACCGTTTACGAGTTCGACGATGATGCGCGGCTGAAAATGGCGACCCGTGCCACGCATGCGGAATTCAGCGCCGGGCAGTGGGTGTTGCACGGCGTAGAGCAGTCCGGCTTCTCGGACGGCGGGATCGAGGTCAATCGCTTCGACACGGTGTCATGGCCGTCGCTGCTGACGCCGGACCTGCTCGGCATCGTCATGCTGAAACCGAAGCACATGTCGGCACACGATCTTGACCAGCTGGTCGGCTACCTCGCCGACAACGGGCTGGATACCCGGCAGTACCGCTTTGCCTTCTGGGGCCGCTTCATGACCCCGGTTTCGTCACTGGTGATGCTGTTCATATCGGTGCCATTCGTGTTCAGCAGCCTGCGCTCGGTGAGTGCCGGCCAGCGCATTTTCATCGGCGTGCTGATGGGCTTCGGTTTCTATATTCTCAGCCAGGTGGCGGCCCAGATGGGGCAGGTGTACGGCCTGCCGCCGCTGGCGACCATGGTGGTGCCGAATCTCGTCTTTGTGCTGATTGGCGTCCGCGCGGTGCGCCGGTTGTAGGCGTGGCGGCCGGCTAGCTGCGCTTCGGCAGCACTACCATCACCGATTCCGAAAAGCGGTCGTAAAGCGTCATTTTCTTCGGATCGACCAGCATCCAGAACAGGCCCAGTCCGCCCAGGGCCAGAGAGGGGATTGCCACCATGAATCGCAACAGGGCCTGCCAGATGGTGATCGGCCCGCCGTCGACGCTTTGCACTCGCAGTCGCCAGGCACGCATGCCCAGCGTCTGTCCGCCGTGCAGCCAGAACCAGGTGTAGAAGGAAAACCAGATCAGGAACAGGACGCTCTTGTACCAGGGGTTGTGGTAGCTGAGTGCGCCGCGGGTGAGCATCATCGCCAGCGCGGTGGCCACCAGCAGGGCGGATAGCAGCAGCAGGCTGTCATAGAACATGGCCACCAGGCGGCGCAATAGCCCGGCGGGCGGGTAGTCTGAGCCGCTGTCGACCTTGTCCATGCTCGTTACCGTACAGCCCCGTGCGCTGTGAGCCAGGGTCAATGGCGCTCCCTAGGGGATTCGAACCCCTGTTACCGGCGTGAGAGGCCAGTGTCCTAACCACTAGACGAAGGGAGCATTTAGCCCATGGGCTGGAAAGCAGTGGTATTATACGCAGACACTTTTTATCCACAAGCAACAACAGTGAGCGACGCAGGTCCAATTCCCAGTCACAGCGAACCCAACATTATTACCCGGTCAGCGCACTCCGTTTCCCGGGCCAATATCAGCCAGAATGCGCTGAAAGTGTTGTACCGCTTGAAAGAATCCGGCTACCAGGGACACCTGGTGGGCGGCGGTGTGCGTGACCTGCTGCTCGGCCGGGAACCCAAGGACTTCGATATCGCCACCGATGCGACCCCCGAGGACGTGCGTCGCCTGTTTCGCAATTGCCGCCTGATCGGCCGTCGTTTCCGGCTGGCGCATGTCATGTACGGGCGTGAAATCATCGAGGTCGCCACCTTCCGCGCCATGCAGGATATGGACAGCGACGATGACGGCCATCACGTCGACGGTGAAGGCCGTATCGTGCGCGACAATGTCTACGGCACCATCGAGGAAGACGCGCTGCGCCGCGACTTCACCGTCAACGCCCTTTACTACAACATCGCGGATTTCTCGATCATCGACTACGCCGGCGGCATGGCGGACATCGAGTCCGGCGTGCTGCGCCTGATGGGCGATCCCGAGGTGCGCTACCGCGAGGACCCGGTGCGCATGCTGCGCGCCGTGCGCTTCGCCACCAAGCTGGGCTTCCGGCTCGACCCCGCGACCGAGGCGCCCGTCAGGACGCTGGCACCGCTGCTGGGCGATATCCCGCCGGCACGCCTGTTCGAGGAAATACTCAAACTGTTCCTCAGTGGCTACGCGCTGGCGAATTTCGAAATGCTGCGCCATTACTACCTGTTCGGCCAGCTGTTTCCGCAGACCGAGGAAGCGCTGACGCACGAGGAAAACAGCTTTCCGCTGACCCTGATCAGCCACGGCATGAGCAATACCGATGCGCGCATCGAGGCCGACAAGCCGGTCACGCCGGCCTTCCTGCTCGCCGTGCTGCTATGGGAGCCGGTGCGCTTGCGCGCCGCAACACTCGAGGCAGGAGGGCAGCACCCCGCGCTGGCCCTGCAGCATGCCGGTTCGCAGATCATCGAGGAGCAGGCCCGGGTGATGGCCATGCCGCGCCGCTTCTCGCTGCCCATGCGCGAGATCTGGATGTTGCAGTTGCGCCTGCAGCAGAAAGGTGGTCGCCGCAGCCAGCGGGTGCTGGAACACCCCCGCTTCCGGGCCGCGTACGATTTCCTCTTGCTGCGCGGCGCGGCCGGCGAGGTGGAGCAGGATATCTGTGACTGGTGGACCGAGTACCAGCAGCTGCAACCGGAACAGCGCGCCCGGGCCGAACCCGTCAAGCGTGAAGCGGCGGCGCGGCGGTCGCGGTCGCCGCAAGCCGGCGCAGGAACCCGCGTCATGACGGTTCGCGCCTACATCGGCATCGGCAGTAACCTGGACGACCCGGTGGCGCAGGTGAAAGAGGCGCTCGAGGAGCTGGCGGTGTTGCCGGACACCCTGCTGGCCGCGCGCTCCAGCCTGTACAGCAGCAAGCCCATGGGCCCGGCGGAACAACCCGATTACGTCAATGCCGTGGCGGCGCTGGACACCCTGCTGTCCGCCCCGGAGCTGCTGGCGGCCCTGCAGCGTATCGAGAACCTGCAGGGTCGGGACCGGACCGGGGAGCA
Source organism: uncultured Gammaproteobacteria bacterium (assembly GCA_963748215.1). Lineage (GTDB taxonomy): Bacteria > Pseudomonadota > Gammaproteobacteria > UBA9214 > UBA9214 > UBA9214. The sequence goes on from CAVVHS010000007.1 coordinate 154,636, forward strand.
ATGGGGGCCGCGCATTCTTGATCTGGACCTGCTGCTGTACGGCAAGCAGGTGATCGATAGCGACACGCTCAAGGTGCCGCACCCGGGCCTGCATGAGCGCGACTTTGTTATCATCCCGCTGGCAGAAGTCGCCGGCAACCTGAACATCCCGGGCAAGGGCTTGCTTGGCACCCTCATCAAAAACGTCGAAACGCATTCGCTCAGGAAGCTGGTCACCGGTTGATGGGCTTGCTGCATCCCGGGTATATCGTTGTCGAGGGTCCGATCGGTGTCGGCAAGACCAGTCTCGCACAACGTCTTGCGCAGAGTTTCGAGAGCGACCTGCTGCTCGAGGGCGCGGAAGAAAATCCGTTCCTGGAACGTTTCTACGAAGACCCGCGTACGGGTGCGCTGCCGACACAGCTGTTCTTCCTGTTTCAGCGCGCCCGACAGATGGCGAACATGCGCCAGGCCGACATGTTCCAGCCGGTGCGGGTATCCGACTTCATGATAGAGAAGGACCGCCTGTTCGCCGAGTTGACCCTGGATGCCGAGGAGCTGAAGCTATACGAGCAGGTGTACCGGCACGTCACCGTCGATGCGCCGGTGCCGGACCTGGTGATCTACCTGCAGGCGCCGGTCGACGTGCTGCTGAAGCGTATCGCCCGGCGCGGCATCCGCTACGAGCGCAGGATCGATGCCAGCTACCTGCGCCGGCTGTCCGAGGCCTATGCACGCATGTTCCTGCACTACGATGCGGCGCCGCTGCTGATCGTGAATGCGGCGCACATCAACCTGGTCGACAGCGAGGCGGACTATCAGGCGCTGCTGGAGCAGATCCACGCCACCGGCAAGGGCACGCAGTATTTCAATCCCATGTCGGCGGCGATCTAGACCGGGCCCTGAATTCATGCCAGCTGAATAATGGCCACGGAATCACACGGAAGAACACGGAATAACGAGGTATGCCAGCATTCGGATACTTGCGGCTGATGCCGTGTAATGCAGGGGTTTCTCCAGGCCGGTTAATGGTATGACGGATACAATTGCCGAATGCATCACGCTCGGGGATTTGCATGCCATGACGGCGCGCGGCGAGAAGATCGCCAGTCTGACCTGCTACGATGCCGGCTTTACGCGATTGCTGGAGGCGGCCGGCGTGGAGGTGTTCATTATCGGTGATTCGCTGGGCATGGTGCTCATGGGCCATGATTCGACCGTACCGGTGACCATGCGGGACATGGTTTACCACGCGGCGAACGTGGCACGCGTCGGACAGCATGCGTTCCGGGTGGTGGACCTGCCTTACCGAAGCTATACCGATGCCACGCAGGCCCTGCACAACGCACGCCGCCTGGTTGACGAAGGCGGGGCGCACATGGTCAAGCTCGAGGGTGGCAGCGACAAGGCGGGCATCGTGGCGCAACTGGTCGAGGCGGGTATCCCGGTGTGCGGGCATATCGGCCTGTTGCCGCAGTCGGTCGAACAATTCGGTGGCTACAAGGTGCAGGGCAGGGACGCGGATTCGGCCGCGTCCCTGCGCGCGGATGCGCAGGCACTCGAGGCGGCCGGTGCGGGTCTGCTGGTGATGGAGTGCATGCCGGCGGCACTGGCGGCCGATATCACGCAGTCCGTCGCGCATCCCCACCATTGGCATCGGCGCCGGTCCCGGCTGCGACGGGCAGGTGCTGGTGCTGTACGACATGCTCGGCATCACCCAGGGCAGGCTGCCGCGCTTCGTACACGATTTCCTCGGCACAGCTGGCAGCATCGACGGGGCGGTGCGCGCCTACGTCGCTGCCGTGAAGACAGGCGCCTACCCGGCACCGGAGCACTGCTACTGAGGTCATGATGGAGACCGCCCGCAACACAGCGGCTTTGCGTGCCCGGATCGGGGCCTGGCGTCGCGCCGGCGAGCAGATTGCCTTCGTGCCGACCATGGGCAATCTGCATGCCGGCCATCTGGCGCTGGTGCGGTATGCCCGAAGCTGTGCCGACCGCGTCGTGGTGAGCGTGTTCGTCAACCCGATGCAATTCGGGCCCCGGGAAGACCTCGCCAGCTATCCCGTGACGCTGGCCGCGGACCGGGCGGCGCTCGAGCAGGCCAACGCCGACCTCCTTTACCTGCCCGGGATGGGGGACATTTACCCGGAAGGAGTGGAGCGCACCACGCGTGTCGTGGTGCCGGGGCTGAACGCCATGCTGGAAGGGGAGCACCGGCCCACGCACTTCGACGGCGTCAGCACGGTGGTCGCGAAGCTGTTCAACCAGGTGGCGCCGGACAGCGCCGTGTTCGGCGAAAAGGACTTTCAGCAGCTGCTGCTTATCCGGCGCATGGTCGCCGACCTGTGCATGCCGATCCGGATCGACAGCGTGGCCACGGTGCGCGAGCCGGACGGGCTGGCGCTGAGTTCGCGCAACAGCTACCTCGACCCCGCCGCCCGCGGGCTTGCCCCGCAGCTCTACCAGACCCTGCTCGACGTACGGGGCGTCGTCGAGGGCGGGGAGCGCGATTTCGCCGGCCTGGAGCAGGCCACCCTGGCGCAGCTCGTGAAGGCAGGATTCGATCCCGACTATGTCAGCATCCGGCGTGCGGCGGACCTGGCCAGGCCGATGGCCGGCGATGAGTCGCTGATCGTGCTGGCCGCCGCCACTGTCGGTCGAGCGCGCCTGATTGACAATGTCACGATATCAGTTAGTTAGGATGTCTATCTCAGGTTGAAACTATCCATTATTGTTGCAGTCTTATGAATGAGGCAGCATAATCACGCCGTTTAACGGACGCAGACAGGATGTAATCAAGCCCATGCAGATCACCTTGCTGAAATCCAAGCTCCACCATGCCAACGTTACCCATGCGGAACTCGAGTACGAGGGTTCCTGCGCTATTGACGGCGCGCTGCTCGAGGCGGCCGATATCCGCGAGTATGAGCAAATCCAGATCTACAACCTGAACAACGGCAAGCGTTTCACCACCTATGCCATCCGTGCCGAGGACCACTCCGGCATCATCTCGATCAACGGTGCCGCGGCACACAAGGCGAGTCCGGGCGACCGCATCATCATCTGTACCTATGCCAGCCTGTCACAGCAGGAGGCCGCGGTGTTCAGGCCCACGCTGGTCTACCTCGACGCCGACAACCGCATCAAGGACCGGCGTAGCGCCATCCCGGTCCAGGTGGCCTGAGCGCCGGAGCGATTGCCTGGATTATTATCGACTTGCGCCCGGTTTATGAGCGGGCGTATTCATTGGTGCCGACGGCAATGCGGGTGGCTGAACCTTCCTCCCTTATCACGGCCTAACCTCGCTGTCATGTATACGTTCCGGAACAGCCTGCTTTGCATCACGCTCCTAATGGGCCTGCCGGCCGCGGCCGGTGCGGGCGAGGTAATCGAGAATTTCCTGGCCATGCGCTTCGTGCGCGTACCCGCCGGCGAGTTCGTCATGGGAACGGAAAATATCGAGGCGGCGCGACGGGAAGTGCCTGAACCCGACGCGGACACCGCGCGTGACGAAGCACCCGCCCATCGCGTTGTCATCAGCCAGCCGTTTTTGCTCGGCGAGACCGAGGTGACACAGGGTGTCTGGCTGCGGGTGATGGAAAACCGGCCCGGCCCTGCGGCACTCTGGTCGCGCCCCGACTGGGCGCAACTGCCGGTATCGGCGGCCTCCTGGTACATGGCCGCGCGCTTCGTCGAAGAGCTCAATATGCTGGACTCCGATTACCGCTATCGCCTGCCAAGCGAGGCGGAGTGGGAGTATGCCGCACGTGCCGGGAATCCCGGGTTGCGCCCGGTGCCGCTCGACGAGCTGGAGGAGAACGCATGGTTTATCAATAACTCGGGAGATATACCTCAGCCGGTTGCAACGCGGCGACCGAATGCCTTTGGTCTCTACGACATGCTGGGCAACGTGTGGGAGTGGGTGGCTGACTGGTATGCGCCCGATGGCTATGCAGCGTCAGAGACAACGGATCCTGCCGGCCCGGGCGAAGGGCTCGCGAAGGTACGCCGCGGTGGCTCCTATCACTGCCCGTCACACCTGGTGCGGCCTGCCTACCGGTCGGCCAATACCCCGGACACGGCCTGGACGGTGCTGGGCTTCCGGGTGGTGGCCGAGCCACGCCGGTTGACCTCGAAAAATTATCACCGCCCGGTGTCACCCTTTCTGGTCCCGCCGCGTTAGCAAACACCAGGTAACCCACACAAAAGGACATCGCTATGAATATCGTACCCCGTTCCCTGCTGGCTGCTGTTGTTGCGCTTTCCCTGGCCATGCCCGGCATGGCTTCAGCCGACCGCCGCGGTGATGGTTACCGCGATCATGGCGACCGGCATGGCTACCGGCACAATCAAGGCTACAAGAAACAGTATCAAGGCCGGCATCATGACCGCCGGGGGTATTACCGCGACAGGCACCCTAACTATCGTGGTTATCGCGACCGGCACGTAACCCGCTATTACTCATATGATGACGATAACGACGATCTGCTGCTCGGCCTGGCGATTGGCGGCCTGCTGGGTTATGCGATACCCCGGTACCCCAATTACTATTACTACGACCGCTAGTGATTTTCAGTCGGTGTCACCCTTTCTGATCCCTGCGCGTTAGCCGGTACCAGGTAACCAAAAAAAGGACATTGCCATGAACACGAAACCCCGTTCCCTGCTGGCTGCTGTAGTTGCGCTTTCACTGGCCGTACCCGGCCTGGCCTCCGCCGACCGCCGCGGTGATGGTTACCGCGACCACGGTGACCGGCATGGGTACCGGCACGATCAAGGCTACAAGAAACAGTATCGAGGCCGGCATCATGACCGCCGGGGGTATTACCGAGACCGCTATGTCACCCGCTACTACCAGCAGGATGACGATAACGACGATCTGCTGCTCGGCCTGGTGGTCGGCGGCGTGCTGGGTTACGCCATCAATGGTGCCCAGTACAACAATCGATACAACTACTACGGCCGGTAACGATACCCGCCCGATGTCACCCTTTACAGTGCCATCGCGTTAGTTATCACCAGGTAATCACAAAAAAGGACATCGCTATGAACATCAAACCCCGTTCCCTGCTGGCTGCTGTAGTTGCGCTTTCCCTGGCCGTGCCCGGCATGGCCTCCGCCGACCGCCGCGGTGATGGCTACCGCGATCAGGGTGACCGGCACGGTTACAAACAGAGTCACGGCTATAAAAAACAGTATCGTGACCGCCACTACGATCGCCATGACCGTGGTGGCCGGCATTACGATCGCCATGAGTATCGCGATCGCCATATCACCCACTACTACAAGCAGGATGATGATGACGGTGAGAAGCTGCTGATTGGACTGCTGGTCGGCGGCGTGCTGGGCTACGCCATCAACGGTGCCCAGCACAGCAGCAGCTACGTTGACTCCGATCGCTATGCACCGCGTGCGCAGCCCGAGGCCTACCCGGCGGACAGTTACGCGTACAGCGACAGCACCTGCCTGCAGGAACGCGAGTACCAGACGACGGTGGTGGTCGGTGGCAAGAACGTCCCGGCCTACGGCACCGCCTGCCTGCAGCCGGACGGCTCCTGGAAGCGCGATCGCGCGCAGCTGGTTTCCTACTAGAGACGGCGTTTGCCTGGTCCCCGAGCCTTCCGCAGCACACCGGTGCGGGAGGCTTTTTTACAGATTGTTCGGGTTCCCGGCCGCCCGCCGCGCCGTTGCCGGCCGTGCTGTCCTGTCAGGGGGGTAACTGCAGGCACCATTGTTCTACAATCCAGACTGTGAAAAACGCAACGCCCACAATCTTGCTCATGATCCTGGCGCTGGCGGCGCCGGTTCGTGCCGGGGATGTCGTGCACGAGGTCAACCCGGCGTCGGGCCTGTCAACCTGGCGTATGGAGGATGCGGCCTTCAGTATCGAGCTGATCCAGCTGCTGCCGGATTTCGTCCGTGCCGTGTTTGCCTCCAAGGGGCTGCCGCAGGAGGTGATCGATGCCGTGAGCAGCTACTGTGCGTTCGGTACCATCGTGCGCAACCGGTCCGCGGCCCCGCTGTCCTACAATGTCGCGGACTGGCGCTACCTGACGGCCGATGGTGTGGCGCATACCGGCAAGACCAAGGCCGCGTGGGTGAGCGAATGGCGCGATAGGGGGATTGCGTTCCGCTGGACGCTGCTACCGGAGGCACAGACCTTCCAGGTCGGTGACTGGGGTCAGGGCTTCACCACGGTCGGGCTGCCGCCCGGCACCCGTTTCGATCTGCACTTTGGCTGGAGCCAGCACGGCAAGGCCATTCATCGCATCATAAAGGACATGCAGTGTGCGCCTGAAGATATTGAAAAATAGGTTTATATTATTGATAACCGTGCTGTTGCCGGGCGCTTTGCCGCTTGCACAGGAGGCGGTCCCGGAACTGAGTTACCAGCTGACGCGGCTGGAAGTACCGCTTGTGGCGCCCGGATTTGCGCTCACCGATATGGATGGCAAGACTCACCGCCTGGAGGACTACCGCGGTAACTGGGTGCTGATCAACTTCTGGGCGACCTGGTGTCCGCCCTGCCGCAAGGAGATGCCGTCGCTGGAACAGCTCTACCAGGCGTATCACGACCGGTCGTTCCGGGTGCTGGCGGTGAACCAGTGGGAGGACGTCGACCACGTGTTTTCCTACATGGGCGAGCTGAATGTGTTTCCGAGCTTTCCGATCCTGTTCGACCCGGAGAGCAAGATATCGGAAGCCTACGGGGTACGCGGCCTGCCGACCTCGTTCATCATCGATCCGCAGGGTCGCATCGCTTATCGGGCGGTCGGCGGGCGGGAATTCGATCACCCGGAGGTGATCAGGCTGATCGAGGGATTGCTGGCGCCCTAGCCCGCATTTCTCACCGGGCGGGACGGCAGTTATTTGCCGGTGGCGGGGCCGGTCGCGGGATCCGTGCTTTTCCTTTGCGACGTGTTGCGGATGTCGAAGTGGGTCTTGATCTCGATGCGGCCATCGGCTTCCAGCGTGCCGAAGCGGTCTCCTTCGGCGCTGACAATGACCACCACCGGATCCTGGAACAGCGGCCGGCGTACGAAATGCAGCTGCCAGCCGAAGTTCTCGATCTGGCGCAACGAGGTCATCTGCTGCTTGTTGAGGATGTCATCGAGATTCCTCGGTACAGGGGCCAGGCCGTCGCGCTTCTCGGACCAGCTTACTGCGCCGGGGTCAGGAACATCGGCTCCGCCGCTGCCGGAACGGACTGCGAATTCGGTGTCGATCCTGATTCTGCCGTCCGGGTCGAGCACGCCGATCTGGTCGTTTTTCGCGTTGCTCACCACAGGGATCGGGTCCAGGAACAGCGGGCGGCGCACGAACTTCAGCTGCCAACCCAGTGCAGTGATCTCGTCCAGCGTCTTTGCCTGCGCCGCGGTCAGCACCTGTCGCAGGTTCTGGGGAATGGCCTGTTCTCCCTTGCGCTTGTCGTTTTGCATCAGTCGATACCCGTGTTGCCCGGAACGGAAATGGTTGTGAATCCATGAGGGTATTCGGCGCCGCCGGCCGATCCCTTGAGCGGAATGTTCCCCGGGCGGCCATTCCAGACGGCCGTCGCGGCCGGCAAGACCCCTGCGCCGCCCCGGAACAGGGCTATGCTGTGTGGTATGTCACTGCGATCAGCTCTTTTCCTGCCGGCCATGGGGCTGCTGCTGTGTGCAGCCGCGCTGGCAGAAGACGCCGACTGGCCCGAGTCCGTCACGGCGGCCGATACCGCCCGGGTCAACGAGGGGGCGCTGGTATTTCTTGCGTCTGCCCCGGAGCGCCGGATACTGCAGACGCGCAATCGCCTGACCATCGGTGCGGACAGCCTGGCCAGCGGCTGGCTCGCGCTCGAACAGTGCCAGGGCAACCTTGACCCCGTCGCCGCGGTAGAAATCGTATATCGCTACCACGGTCTGCGCGGTCTGCGCGTGGCTTCGGCAACGGCCATGGATGCGGCGCACGTGGCCGGCAACACCGTGCAGCTGAGCGGTGTGCGGCCGGGCGGCGAGGTGTGCATCGTGGCCGAGGTGCAGGTGCTGAAGCCGGACGGTGCCGGTGGCTACCGCCTGCAAAGCGGCCCGTTTCACCGACGCTTCCTGGATGGCTATTACCCGCTCGCACTCGACTACCGGGTCGAGTGGCCGGCTGATCGGCTTGCACTGGTGTCGGTAGCGCCCGAAGCGCAGCCGGGATATGCGATACATGCGCGGCCGGGAGTCCTGCACATCGACACCCTGTTCGAAGGCCGGCTGACCATTGAACTGCAATTCGAGTCCCGAAGATAATCATCACAATCAAGTCGAGCCAAGACGCGAAGACGCAAAGAAAAACAAAACCCGCCACAGGGGCCACCGAGTCACAGAGGCAATAAATCCTGTTAGCTGTGCAGGATGCGGTGTGCCTGCAAACCGCATCGAATGTATTGCGATGTTGTATGTACTTTCGGCAGGTGTGGGCCTGGATCGCGAACACATCAAGCACCGCGGTTGCCGCCAAGTGCAGTTAGCGTTAGTGAAACCCGGCTTACGGACTGTTGTTTTTGGCTGGATTCCCGCCTGCGCGAGAATGACATTACTAATCTCTGCTCCCTCGGTGCGCTCTGTGGCATATTATTCTTTGCGTCTTTGCACGAGATATATGTTTCATGCAACTCTGTAATCAGCCACTGCCCGAGCTGGCGATCAGGAACACCCCGAACACCATCAGGGCGCCCGCAGCAAGGTTTTTCGACAGCCCCTGTTCGTGAAACAGCCAGGCGCCGTACAGCATGCCGAACAGCAGGCTGGTGCGCTTGACTGCGATCATGTAGGCGACCTCGATCTGCCCGATGGCGTAGAAATGTGTCACCACCATGATCGCCATGCAGGCGCCGATGGCGAGGTGCGCCAGCGGATGCCGGCCCAGTGCGCGCCAGGTGCCGATTTGCCGCGATCCGAACACCAGCGCAGTCACGCCGCCCAGCGCGACGAAATAGAACGGACCGAAAAACCCCGGCGTGACATGCGCTAACGCCGCTTTGCCAAGCACCGAGGTCAGGCTGTAGATGGCCGCGGTGATCAGCATCAGGCGCGAGCCCGGCTCGCGTGCGATAGCGTGAAACGGTGCGAATATGCGCCAGCCCGTGCTGTCGCGCGCCGCCTGCAGATTCAGCAGCCAGGCACCGCATACCACCAGCAGGATACCGGCGAAGCCGGCCGGGCTGACCTGTTCGCCGAGCAGCAGGTAGCCGGTCAGCACGTTGAACACCGGGGTGAAGGCCAGGTAGGGCAGGGTAAGCGAGAGGGGCGATTCGCGGATCGCCCGCATGTACAGCCACATGGCGAGGATTTCCAGCGGCATCAGCACGGCCACCCAGCCCCAGAATGCGGCCGTCAGTGCCGGCCACGGTTGCAGCAGCAACAGGGGCAGCAGCAGCACACCGGCCACTCCGAATCGTACCAGCACCAGTTCGCCGGGCCGGTAGTGTGCGAGGAAACGCTTGGACAGCGCATCCGCGGTCGCGAGGAAAAAAGCGGACAGCAGGGTCAGTCCAAGCCAGTTCATGGGGGTGTGAGGTGTGGTTGAATCGGGCCGGGTACCGGGCGCGAACGCCAGTATACCGGTTCTCCGCGCGCCGTCAGCAGTGATCGCGCAGACGATAATCGCGCCGTTTTTTATACAATACGGGTATCATCGGAAATACGGGTATTCCTTCCGCAGCCTGGTTGTCTCCCCCTGGACCTGGAATGTGCCCGCTTACGTCGTCGACCTCGACCGCATACAAGGGTAACTCAGCTATGAAATGCAGTGCAGAACGCCTGATCGACGCCATGATCGGCGTCGACCTGGCCAAGCAGCGCAAGGCCGAACAGGAACGGGCCACCATCGCCAGAAAGGCCACCTATGTCGTGACGGTGTCGCGCGGCTACGGCTCGCGTGGCAAGCAGGTGGCACAGGCGCTGGCCGACCGCCTGGGCGTGCGCTGTTGCGACCGCACCATCCTGGAGGAGGTTGCCAAGCGCGCCGCGGTAGACATCGAGCTGGTCTCGAAACTCGATGAAACCGTCAGGCGTTCCGCCCTGATGCCCTGGAAGGCCGCGTTCACCGGCAAGACACTGGGCGAGCAGCGCTACCTGGATCACCTGATAAAGGTGGTTCTGAACATCTCGAAAAAGGGCGGTGTCATTGTCGGGCGCGGCGCGCACCTGATTCTCGGGCCCGAACGCGCCTTTCGTGTCCGTATCGTCGGCAGCCCGGATGCCTGTGCCGCGCGGATTGCCGAGCGGGAACACATTGACCTGGCAGCGGCCAGGGAACGCGTGCGGACTGTCGACGAGGAGCGAGCCCAGTACCTGGAGAAACTTTACGGTTCAGACATCAAGGACTGCAGCGACTACGACTTCGTCATCAACTCGGACCGCTTCAGCCTCGAGCAGATGGTCGACATGATACTCGGTGGCATGCGGCAGGCGGGCTACGACATCACTCCGGATATCCTGCAGGCTGGCTGAGCAGTCCTGGCACGTAATCCCGCCGGGGGGTGCTGGCGCCGCGTGGCCAGGGCCGGATGGATGCAGCGGGTCCGGACTGTCCGTGGCGTGGTATCAACCCGGTTGTTCGCAAGGGGGCTATGCCCGGCCGGCACTTGCTGCCGGCTGAATACCCGCTTATCTGACCAGACTCAGGGAGGGTCTGGTAAACAACAGCTGCTCGATTTCCGCGGCAGGTCGGGGCGGACTGAATAGATAACCCTGCATTTCATCGCAGCCGTTATCGCACAGAAAGGCGCGCTGTTCATTTGTCTCCACACCCTCGGCAATGACAGTCAGATTGAGGGTATGACCGAGGGCGAGGATGGCCTTGATGATGGCCGCATCGTTCCTGTCATGCGGGATATCCTGCACAAATGAACGGTCGATTTTCAGCTTGTTCAGCGGGAACCGCTTCAGGTAGCTCATCGATGAGTAGCCGGTGCCGAAGTCATCGATTGCCAGGCGCACACCCAGCTTGCGCAGCTCGCCCAGTTTCTCGATGGTTGCGACAGCGTTGTGCATGATGCAGCTCTCGGTTATTTCCAGCTCCAGGCAATGCGGCTCGAGCCCGGTATCGGCCAGGATCTTGCTGACGGTCCGGATCAGGCGGTCATTGATCTGGTGGCCAGAAAGATTTATTGCCATTCGCAACGGGGTTTCCGGCGCATCCTGCCATCTCCTGGCCTGCGTGCAGGCGGCATGCATGACCCATGCCCCAAGCGACTCGATCAGGCCGGCATCTTCGGCAACCGGGATGAACAGGTCGGGCGGCACCATGCCATGCTGTGGATGCCGCCAGCGCAGCAGTGCCTCCAGACCCACGATACGACCGGTCTCCAGCGATACCTGTGGCTGATAGTGCAGCAGGAATTCATTTCTCTCCAGTGCATGGCGCAGGTCAGTCTCCATTGTCAGTCGCTTGTTGGCGGCTGTCGTCATGTCGACGAGGTAGAACCGGTACTTGTTGCCGCCATCAGTCTTGGCGTCGAACATGGCAACATCTGCATGTTTCATCAGCGAGGTCACGTCGTGCCCGTCCTGGGGATACATGCTGATTCCGATGCTGGCACCCAGGAAGACTTCCCGCCCGGAAACATGGAATGGCCTGGCCAGAGTGGCCAGCAGCCTTTGCGCAACCTCGGGCACAGAATCCGGGTCGCCCAGGTCCTCGAGGATAATCGTGAATTCGTCGCCACCCAGGCGTGCGACGGTATCGCCCTCGCGTGCGGTGTGAAGCAGGCGCTGCGCGACCTGCTTCAGCAAGTCATCACCTGCCGGATGGCCGAGCGAGTCGTTGATTTTCTTGAAGCCGTCCAGGTCCAGGAACAGCAGCGCCAGCTGCCGTTGATTGCGCCGGTGATGCTGCAGGGCATGGGTGAGCCGGTCGCTGAACAGCAGCCGGTTGGGCAGGTCTGTGAGCGAGTCATGATGCGCCATGTGGTCCAGCTTTTTCCGTGTGGCGTGACGTTCGCTGATGTCCAGAACAATGGCGACAAATGCCTGTTCGGCACCCGGCGCGGAAAGCTGCAGATTCACCTCCACGGGGTAACAGGTACCGTCCCTGCGACTGTGTACCGTCTCGAACTGCACGCGCTGGCTGGATCCGTCCAGCAAGGGCTCGAGCGTTTCCAGGAACGCCTCGCGGGTCACTTCCGGCTTGATGTCCACGGGTGTCAGGTGGTGAAGTTCCTCCATGGTGTAACCGAGGTTGTTACGCGCACCCTGGTTAACATTCATGAACCTGAGTGAATCCTTGCTGAAGATGTAGATCTCGTTTAGCGATTGTTCGAGAATTTCGCCCAGGCTGTTCGCCTTTTCCTGGAGATGCCGGCCGAGCAATTGCCGGGCTTGCCGGTGTTCGTTGAAGATCGCTGTCAACAGCAGGGTGGTAATGGATATGGTGCCCACGAATGACTGCAGCAAGAGCAGCGATTCGTTCATGTCGGCGCGCACGAACGGGCCGGCACCGCCGATGGTGCCCCACAAGGCACTGGTCGCGACGAGGGCGATACAGGCGGTGGCACCATGCTTGCCAAAGCGCAGTGCGGCCCAGGTGAGCGGGATAAGGGGCAGGAATGCCAGCGGGTAGTTATTGACCGCGAGCGAAGACTGGCGTCCGAACACGACATGCGCAATCAGCAGTGTGCCGGTTGACAGGCATGCGGCTTCAAGCAGGCGTACAGCGGACCAGTCCGGTTGCGGCAGGGTCTTCCAGGTCAGCAGCAGGGGTGTAAGCAGCAGGACACCGCCGGCATCGCCCAGCCACCAGGTGATCCAGATCGCCGCGAAATCCGGCCTGCTGGCGGGTGCTGTTTCCAGCAGCGTAAGGGTGCCTACCGTCGCACTGAGCATGGTCGCCAGCAGGCCGCCGGCAACGACAAGGACAATCAGACCGCGGGTGCTGTCCAGCGGATTCCCGGGTCTGGCCAGTTTCTGCACCAGCAGGGCGCCCGAGACGGCCGCGAGCGTATTGCCCGTCGCGATACCCAGTGACCCGATCACTGACAGATCGGCCATGACATTGACGGTAAACGCGCCAAGTGTGATGAAAGGCCACAGGCGCAGGCCGAACATCAGCAACGCTGCCAGGGCGATACCGCTGGGTGGCCATACGGCGGTGACGTTGTTGTGCACGACGGCCAGCTGCAGTCCCAGCTCGGCTGACAACACGTAGAGTAATGTCACGCCCAGGCCGGCCAGAATCAGTCGCGTCGTTTGCTGGTTGTCGTGCTGCGCGACATACGGGTTGCTGTCCATGAAATCCCTTTCTCGAGTGGGTCATTCCGGGCATCGTCCCGGATACCCGCCATTCCGAGAAGGAGCATCGACCACGGGTTCCGTATCTTGACCCTGTCCAGATGTCTGGCGGGCACGTTAATGCGGAATAAATTGCTGATTTACGGTAAAATACCGCTTCAACAGGAAGTCCATCATGTCCGAGATCACCGTTCCCAAGGCCGCCGCCGCCCTGTACGACTACCCGAAATACTGGGCGGAATGTTTCGGCAGCGCGCCGTTTCTGCCCGTGTCACGGGCGGAGATGGATGCGCTGGGCTGGGACGCCTGCGACATCATCCTGGTAACGGGGGATGCGTATGTGGATCACCCGTCGTTCGGCATGGCGATCATCGGCCGGCTGCTGGAGGACCAGGGCTTCCGCGTCGGCATCATCGCGCAACCCGACTGGCATTCGAAACAACCGTTCGAGGCACTTGGCAGACCGGCGCTGTTTTTCGGCATCACCGCCGGCAATATGGACTCGATGATCAACCGCTACACGGCCGACCGCAAGCCACGCTCGGACGACGCTTACACGCCGGGCGGGCAGGGTGGTGCGCGTCCGGACCGCTGCACGCTGGTCTATGCGCAGCGCGCCCGCGAGGCCTATCCGGACGTGCCCGTCGTGCTGGGCGGTATCGAGGCCTCGCTGCGCCGCATCGCGCACTACGACTACTGGCAGGACAGCGTGCGCCGTTCCATCCTGCTCGATGCGCATGCCGATATCCTGCTGTACGGCAATGCCGAGCGCGCCGTGGTCGAGCTGGCGCACCGGCTGGCGGCGGGTGAATCGATCCGCAACATCACCGACATCCGCGGCACGGCCTTCCTGCGCCACGAGTCACCGCCCGGCTACAGCGAGATCGATTCCAGCCGCATCGACCGGCCGGGACGGGTCGAGGCGCGCATCAATCCCTACATCAGTACCGAGGAGCTCCCGGCGTGCGAGCAACAGCGCCGCAACAACGCCTGGCTCGGCCTGGACGAAAATGGCAGCCCGCTGGTGGAACTGGCGCATCCGAAGCTCGAACGCGCGCAGACCGTGATCCGCCTGCCGTCATTCGAGAAGGTGCGCAACGATGCCGTGCTGTATGCGCATGCCAGCCGCGTGCTGCACCTGGAGACCAACCCCGGCAACGCGCGTGCGCTGGTGCAGAGTCACGCGGGTGTGGACCTGTGGCTCAACCCGCCGCCGATTCCACTCACCACGGAAGAGATGGACTACCTGTTCGACCGGCCCTATGCGCGCGTGCCGCACCCGGCGTACCGGGGCGCGCGCATCCCCGCCTACGAAATGATCCGCTTCTCGGTGAACATCATGCGCGGCTGCTTCGGCGGCTGCACTTTCTGTTCCATCACCGAGCACGAGGGGCGCATCATCCAGAACCGCTCGCAGGCATCGATACTGCGCGAGGTCGAGACGATCCGCGACAAGGTGCCGGGTTTCACCGGTGTGATCTCCGACCTCGGTGGCCCGACCGCCAATATGTACCGCATCGCCTGCAAGAGCCGGGAGATCGAGGCTGCCTGCCGCAAGCCGAGCTGCGTTTATCCCGGCATCTGTCCAAACCTCGACACCGACCACTCGGCGCTCACGCAACTGTATCGCGCGGCGCGCAAACTGCCTGGCATCAAGAAGGTGCTGGTCGCGTCCGGTGTGCGCTACGACCTCGCCATCGAGGACCCGGAATACGTGAAAGAGCTGGTCAGCCACCATGTCGGCGGCTACCTGAAGATCGCGCCCGAGCACACCGAAAACGGACCGCTGTCGAAGATGATGAAGCCGGGGATCGGCGCCTATGACCGCTTCCGCGAGATGTTCGAGACATTCTCGAAACAGGCCGGGAAGGAACAGTACCTGATCCCGTACTTCATCGCCGCACATCCCGGCACCAGCGACGAGGACATGCTCAACCTCGCGCTCTGGCTGAAGCGCAACGACTTCCGCGCCGACCAGGTGCAGGCTTTCTATCCCTCGCCGATGGCGACCGCCACCGCCATGTACCGCTCGGGGAAGAACCCGCTGGCCCGCGTGACCTACAAGAGCGCGGCGGTCGAGAGCGTGAAGAGCCCGGAGCAGCGTCGCCTGCACAAGGCCTTGCTGCGCTACCACGATCCCCGCAACTGGCCGATGCTGCGTACCGCGCTGAGCAGGATGGGCCGCGCCGAGCTCATCGGCGACGGCAGGAACCAGCTCATCCCGTCACAGCAGCCGGACGAGGCGCGCGACTACCAGGCCCCGCGGCGCAAGAATTCCGAACGCGCCCACCAGCGTCGCACAAAAGGCAGAAAGATGCTCACGCAACACACCGGCCTGCCGCCGCGGTCGGACCGCTAGCCTGCAAATTGCATCAGCCGGAACAGGCATGGAGGTTGCCTGCATGCAGACGATCAGTATCTTGTTCGTCGTTTCCGCGTGCCCGACATGACCACCCGGTGATACTGGACTATGCTGCCGTTATGACACAACCGCTTCTGCACATTCGCGGCATGCCCTACGTGCCCGGCAGCGCTCGCGGCGTGCTGCAACACGGCATGGGTGAGGACAGTGACGGCCGTATCGTTGTGCTAGAAACACTCCTGTCGGGATCATTGCCGCATCCCCCGGCCGGTATTGTCGTGGTCAATGGCGCGCCGCTGTCACATGCCATGATCCCGCTGCTTGGCAGCGGCGTACCCACGGTTCTGGTCACGCCTGCACAGGCCGCGGTCCTGCGCGAGGGTGTCGAGGTGTTGCTCGATGGCAGCACCGGCCTGATCATCTCATCCGCCGTGGCCACCACCGGGACCGGTTTGCCGCCGGTGCTTCCGCCCGCGGTGACATCCGATGGTACCCGGATCACCCTGCGCGTCAGTGCCCGTGACCCGCACGATGTGCAACGTGCCGTTGCCCTCGGCGCCGAGTCAATCGGCCTGGTGCGTTCCGAGTTCCTGGTGCCCGCTGATGCCCGGCAGCGCCCGGATGCGGCCTTCTTCCGACAGGCCTTCGCTGCGTTGTGCGCAGCTGCCGGCGGCCTGCCGGTGACCATCCGCCTGATCGATATCGCGGCTGACAAGCAGCCGGCCTGGCTGCCGGCACAGGCCGGTGTCGGCGGGGCGCTAGGACGTCAGGGTGTACGCTTGTACACGGACCCGGTCGTGCATGCCATCTATCGGGCGCAACTGGAGGCCATTGACAGCCTTGCGGCTGAGGGTGAGTTGCGCGTGTTGTTGCCGTACGTGGCTGATCGGGTGGAACTGGAATACTGGTGCCGGGATATCCAGGCACAGCTGTCACGGCCCCTGCCCATCGGCGCCATGGCCGAGACACCGGCCGCCGCGCTGGCGCTTGGCGAATGGCTCGAGGTCGCGGACTTCGTGGGACTGGGATGCAATGACCTGATGCAGTGCCTGTTCGGTGCCGACCGCGACCGCCCGGAACTGGCGCATTACCTGGATCCCCATGCACCCGCGCTGTACCGTTTCCTGCGGCAGGTTGCCGTCGGGATGCGGGGGCAGGGTGAGCAGGTACAGCTGTGCGGGGTATTGCCGCAGCTGCCCGCTATCCTCCCGGTGTTGCTGGGCCTGGGGTTCCGCGTCTTCTCGGTGGAAGCCGCACAGCTGCCCTGGCTGGTGCGGTCGATTGCGCAGACCGATATCGGGGTGGCGCGGGATCTGGCAGAACAGGTGTGCCGCGCGGACGCGTCATCCGGGGTGCGGGAGTTGCTGGGGCTGGCTGTATGCCGGGCGTTGTAGCAGCACAGGCGTTCGCAAATTGCTGTCTCGCGCCAACACGCAAGGATGCC
Organism: uncultured Gammaproteobacteria bacterium; assembly: GCA_963748215.1. Lineage (GTDB taxonomy): Bacteria > Pseudomonadota > Gammaproteobacteria > UBA9214 > UBA9214 > UBA9214. The sequence goes on from CAVVHS010000007.1 coordinate 171,677, forward strand.
AAGGAAAACCCGCTACAGAGGACACGGCGCACACAGAGAAAATACAGCCCTGATGACTGTGTAGGATGCGGTGAGCCTGCGAACCGCATCGAACGTATTTCTACGCTGCCAGTTCTGGCTGCAGGAGCGGACCGTCACCGCGAAAAAATCTCGCGCGGAGGGCGCAAAGACAACATCGCGAATGAGAGAGCCAGATACACAGGAAGTCTGAATGTCATCCCCGCGCACGATCTATGGGGAGATGGCGAGAACGGGAACCGGTCTCACCTCCTCCCTGCAGTCATGCGCTCCTACACTCAATAGCTGCACCGGGGCAGGCGCGGACATTGTCCACGAACGTTTCGGAAATAGGGTAATGCATTGAAAGGCAGGGGCCGGGGTTTTGCACCGGGTGGTGCCTGTCCCCGGCCCCTGCCGAATGGATCAACCAACGGACGGGTTACTCGGTCGGTGCGCCATAGCCGGGGCCTGGGCCGTAGCCTGGGCCGTAGCCGGGTCCGGGGCCGTAGCCGGGGCCTGGGCCGTAACCCGGTCCGGGGCCGTAACCGGGGCCCGGTCCGTAACCTTCCTCCCGGCCTCCACCCATGCCGAATCCCGAGCCGTCGCCATCACGCGGACCGTAGCCGCGGTCGCGGCCGTAGTCACGATTGCTGCGGTCGCGGCCGTAATCCCGGTTGCTGCGGTTACCCATGCCGAAACCGGAGCCTGAACCTGAGCCCGTGTCGCTGTCATTGCCCGGACCTTGGCTATTGCCCGGTCCCGGTCCATACCCGGCCTCGCGCCCGTCGCCTGGCCCGTACTGGCGTTGATAGCGCTGTTCATGGCGATTCTGGTAGCTCTCGCCATAGCCGCGGTCGCGGCCGTAATCCCGGTTGCTGCGACTGCCCATGCCGAAGCCCGAGCCGCTGCCCTCGCGCGGGCCGTAGCTGGAGTCGCGATCCTGGCCGCGGCTGGAGCCCATGCCCATGCCACCGGCTTCGGCCGTGGTTATCACCATCGAGCCGGCCAGCGCCATGGCGGCCAGGATGCTGGAAATCTGGAATGATCGTTTCAAGTTGTATTCTCCTTCTGAACTGTTAGGGTTTTGTTTGGCGCGGCTATATCGCGCGCTTCACGCACTTCCGGTGCGCGCTGTTCATAATGCGCCACAATTCCGCCATTGCCAAATGGTCCCGGTCAAGCGCCGTGGTGTTCCCGGGGCCGCCGGTGTTCGCGCGCCGCGACTTCTGTCCTCGCAGGGTGCTGATTCCAGTCGGAAACATCGCTGCCGATACTTTGCAAACAGTGCGCCGTGGTTATATCGTTCACGGCCTCGCAAGCCGGGAATACAACCGGCGTTCAACCGGGAAAATACGAACCATGCAGTATGAAACCATTGATGCCGTGATCACTCCGCAAGGCAGTCTCGACGTGCTGTCGCGGGCCGAGGTCGCCAAGCTTCTCGATACCACCAAGGGCGGTCTGTACAGCACACTGCGCAACTGTGCGCTGGCGGTGCTGAACGTGGGCAGCATGCTGGACGACGGCAAGGAATTGCTGGAGCGCTACAAGTCCTTCGACATCCAGATCATCCCGGAAGAGCGCGGTATCAAGCTCAAGGTCACCGGCGCGCCGGCCAGTGCCTTCGTCGACGGCGTCATGATCAAGGGCATCAGCGAGCACCTGCTGGCGGTGCTGCGCGACGTGGTGTACGTCAGCGACAAGATCGCCACCAATCCGAAGTTCGACCTGGTGTCCTCGGAAGGTATCACCAACGCCGTGTTCCACATGCTGCGCAACGCCAACATCCTGCGCCCGCTGACCAACCCGCGCCTGGTGGTGTGCTGGGGCGGCCACTCGATCAGCCGCGAGGAATACGATTACACCAAGGAAGTCGGCTACGCGCTCGGGCTGCGCGGCCTCGACACCTGCACGGGCTGCGGCCCGGGTGCAATGAAAGGCCCGATGAAGGGCGCGACCATCGGTCACGCCAAGCAGCGTATCCGCGACGGCCAGTACCTCGGTATCACCGAACCCGGCATCATCGCTGCCGAATCGCCCAACCCGATCGTCAATGACCTGGTGATCCTGCCGGATATCGAGAAGCGCCTGGAGGCGTTCGTGCGCACCGGCCACGGTATCGTGGTGTTTCCCGGCGGCGTGGGCACCGCCGAGGAAATTCTCTACGTGCTCGGTATCCTGCTGCACCCGGATAACGCGAAGTTGCCGTTCCCGCTCATCTTCACCGGTCCGGCCGGGTCCGCCGACTACTTCCGCGAGATCGATGCCTTCATCGGCGCCACCCTTGGACCCGATGCGCAGCGCCGCTATTCGATCATTGTCGATGACCCGGAACGCGTGGCACACGATATGAAACGTGGTATCTCGGAGGTGCGCGAGTACCGCAAACACCGCGACGATGCCTATTATTTCAACTGGTCGCTGAAGATCGAGCTGGAATTCCAGCGGCCGTTCGTACCAACCCATGAAAACATGAGCAACCTGCAGCTGCACCGGGACCAGCCACGTCACACCCTGGCGGCCAACCTGCGGCGCGCGTTCTCCGGTATCGTCGCCGGCAATGTCAAGAACGATGGTATCCGTGCCATCGAGAAATACGGCCATTTCGAGATCCGCGGCGACGCCACCGTCCTGGGCCCGCTGGATTCGTTGCTAAAGTCTTTCGTCGCGCAGCAGCGCATGAAACTGCCGGGCACGGAATACGTGCCCTGCTACCGTATCGTGAAGTAGGGTGCGTTCTACGCACCGCTAATGATGCACAAATTACATCCTGCAACTGAATCAGAAAATGTGAAACGTGAGACGTGAGACGTGAAAAGTAGAATAGCCACGGAAGCACACGGAAGGACACGGAAAATTGATTATTACCGAGTGCGTTCTACGCACCAATAAGGGTGCACAAATTGCAACCTGCAACAGCAACGGTACACAAAAGGGACCCGATTACCTTTACATGCAGGGTATATTCTACACACGGGTAATGGTGCACGGAGTGCACCCTACATCTTCCTGAACTCCAGGAAATAATTGGTGCGCAGCAGCGGCTTGTCGTCCACCAGCCTGAAGCCGGCGGCCTGCACCTCGCGGATCACCTGGTCCCGGTCGCCGCGCACGTGTGACATGACCCAGCGCGAGCTGATGCGTGGATCACGGTGGAAGTCGATAATGATAAGCCGCCCACCCCGGCGCAATGCACGGTGGATGGAGGCCAGCATGTCGTCCGGGTATTCGAAGTGATGGTAGGTGGCGGTGACGAAGGCCAGGTCGACGGCGTCATCGGGCAGGCCGGTGGTGTGCTGTGAATTGATAATACCCTGCACATTGGTCAGCCCCTGTTCGCGGCAGGTGCGCAGGATGTTCTCGACAAAGGTGTCGGAGATGTCGACCGCGTACACCGTGCCGCCGGGTTCGACCGCCGGTGCAAACAGGCGGGTGAACAGGCCGGTACCGGCGCCGATGTCGGCCACCGTCATGCCGGGACGTACGGCACTGGCGGTGACAATGGCCTCGCGCCGTTCATACACCTCGCGATCGCGCCGTTCGAAGGTACTGACCCACTGCTGCCAGTTCGGGTGTTCGTAGCTGCGGTTGATGCCGGGGCGGACGCTTTGCTCCTGCGCCGCGAGCGAGCCGGCGGCCAGCAGCAGGGTCAGTACAAACAGCACGAACGAACGGCGGCGGAGCAGGGCGGTCATGGCTGATAGCATAGCTGCTGGATTCGCCGTGGTCAGGCCGGCGAGTTGCGCGACTATAATCAAACTGTCCAGACGCTTCTTAAGGAACTGCAGAATGAAAGGTAACTGCTTGATGGCCTTGCTGTTCATGGCTCTGCCAGGTGCCGTGTCGGCCGGCCCGGCTGGCAACCCCTGGTGGTGGGACGATGCCTGGTGGAACGACGGCCTGCTGACGGCGCCGGAAAATTTCGCCACCGAGACACGCTGGATCAACTATCAGAGCGGGGACGTGGAGGTTCCGGCCATGGTGGTGCGACCGGCACAGCCAGGCAGGTTTCCGGCGGTACTCTTCCAGCACGGCCGGCGCGGGCTGGACAGCCTGGTGCAGCGGCTGGCGCAACGCATTGCGGCGCGCGGCTTCGTGGTGCTGGCCCCGGATATCTACACCGCGCACTTCATCGGTACGCACCCGATCGAACACGATTATGCATTGGAAAAGGATGTCGATGCCGCGGTCGACGTGCTGCTGGCGCGTGATGACATCAGCGGTACCCGGGCGTGCCTGTATTCCCATACGCGAGGCGGCTACTACGCCCTCAAGGTGGCGACCACATTCAAACGCCAGGAACGTGATATCGCCTGTTATGTCGCCACTTACCCGCACCTGCAGGATCCGAATGCCCCCGAGCCACTGCAGGTCTACGGTTATGCGCCCGAGATCGAAGACCTGATGTTGCCGACGCTGGTCTTCATCGGTGACGAGGAGCAATACCAGCGCCGGCGAGTGATCGAGACCAGCATCAAGATACTGCAGGACAAGGGCCGGGATGCCCGACTGGTGATCTATCCCGGTGTCGGGCGCGGTTTCGATTTCCGCGATGCGGATGTTCGCACCTTTGCCGATGATCTGGCCTCGAAAGATGCCGTGCAGCGCGCGGCGGAGTTCATGCGCACGCATCTCGCGCAGTAGGTGCGGATGCGCTCCGCGATCAATTTAAATATCGCATCGCGCATGAGATGCGCTCCTACTCTCAATAAGAGTTGCCGGTGCGTAAAACGCACCCTACGTCCGGGTTTTATTTTTCCGTGTTGTTCCGTGGATTCCGTGGCCATTATCTATCGCGCATGAGATGCGCTCCTGCGCCAATAGACGCTCCTGTCGGAGCGGACGCTGTCCGCGAATGAAACAACCGTTGCGGGTGGAAATAAACTGATATGCCGCCATAATGCCCGGTACGATGCCTGCCTGCGCGCACTGCAATTACCCGGGGCGGCCGCGCCTGCAGCCGGCCTGGCTGCTGTGGCTGGCCATCCTGGTGTGGCTGGTGCCACTGGGCTTCCTGGCGCAGGGCTACTGGCCGTTTTTCCTGCTGCCTGCCGTGGCCATCAGCGCGTGGGCCTTTACCGCTGTGCGCCGCACCTGCCCGAACTGTGGCACAGTAGGATCGACACGCAAGCCGGGCGCTGGCCCGCGGTAACCAGGAGACCGAATCTGCGACCGACACCATGAAACCACTGTACAGCACCGACCGCGAAGTCCTGGACACGGCCATCCGCTGGCTGGAGGCGGGGCAGCGCCCGCTCCTGGTGACGGTGGCGAAGACCTGGGGATCGTCGCCGCGCCCGCCCGGCGCCCTGATGCTGATGGCTGCCGACGGACGCCAGGTCGGCTCGGTGTCGGGCGGTTGCGTGGAGGCAGACCTGGTATCGCGCTACCAGGACGGGCAGCTCGGCGACCGGTTCCCGACCCTGATCGACTACGGCGTCGACCACGCGCAGGCGAGCCGGCTCGGCCTGCCCTGCGGCGGACGGCTGGAGCTGCTGGTCGAACAGCTCGACAGCGCGGCTCCGCTCCGGCACATCCTGGAGCGAACCGGCGCCGGGCAACTGGTGACGCGGCGCGTCTGCCTGGCTACCGGCGAGGTGAGCCTGCATACAACCACCGATGCCGCCGACGCCTTCAGTTACCAGGTCGACGTCCTCAACAAACTGTTCGGTCCGCGCTGGCGGTTGTTACTGATCGGCGACGGTGAACTGGCCCGCTATGTCACGCAACTGGCATTGACGCTGGATTATCACGTCATCATTTGCGATCCGCGCGACATACCAGAGGCGGCACCACTCCCGGAGGGTGTCGACCGCGTACATACGATGCCCGACGAGGCGGTACAGGCCTGGGTCACGCATGCGCGCAGCGTGGTCATTGCCCTGACGCACGATCCGAAACTCGATGACATGGCGTTGCTCGATGCACTGGATTCACCGGCCTTCTATGTCGGTGCCATCGGCTCGCGACTCAACAGTGCGCGGCGCCGCGAGCGCCTGCAGGCGCTCGGCCTGACCGACGCACAAGTGCAGCGCCTGCATGCCCCGGTCGGCCTGCCGATCGGCAGCCATGCACCGCCCGAGATCGCGCTGTCGATCATGGCCGAGATCACGGCGCTGCGAAACCGGGTGCAGCCCGTGGCCGCGGTACCGGCCATGCCTGCATGAGGCCGGCCTGCACCGCCATCCTGCTGGCCGCGGGGCAGGGCACGCGCTTCGGCGCCAACAAGCTGCTGCAAGCCCTGGCGGACGGCACGCCGATGGCCGTCGCCTGTGCACGCACGCTGCAGTCCGTGCCGGCACAGTGCCTCGCCGTGGTCGACGATCCGCAGGGTGCGGTCGCAGGGTTGCTGGCGGATGCGGGCCTGCGGATCGTCGCCAACCCGCAGGCGCACGCCGGCATGGGCACGAGCATTGCCTGCGGCGTGGCCGCCAGTGCGACGGCAGCTGGCTGGATCATTGCACTGGCCGATATGCCGTACGTGCCGGCCGGCGTGGTGCAGCAGGTGGCCGACCGGCTGGTGCAGGGCGCGGACCTGGTGGCGCCGGTCTGGCACGGCCGGCGCGGCCACCCGGTCGGATTCGCGGCACGCCACGGGCCGGCCCTGCGAGCGCTGCGCGACGACCGGGGTGCGCGCGACATCCTTGACGCCCACCGTAACTCGCTGGAATTGATCGAAACAACGGACCGCGGCGTCATTATCGACATCGACACCCCGGCGGCACTGGCGCGCTGATGTCATACAATCGTCCATGACAGCGCCGCACCATTTCCATTAACATGGGCTCCCTGGTGTCGTGCAAGTGCTCAGGAGGTGGGTGATGCTGCAACTGAAAGTGAACGGTCAGCTCCACGAGCTGGACATCGATCCCGCCACGCCGCTGCTGTGGGCGCTGCGCGACCACCTGCACCTGTACGGCACCAAGTACGGCTGCGGCATCGGCCTGTGCGGTTCCTGCACGGTGCATATCGATGACAACGCGGTACGCGCCTGCCTGGTGACGGTCGCTGACGTCAGCGGCAAGGCCGTCACCACCATCGAGGGCCTGGCGCCGGACAGCGAACCGGTGCAGCTGGCCTGGCAGGCCTTCCAGGTGCCGCAATGCGGCTACTGCCAGCCGGGCATGATCATGGCCAGCGTCGCCCTGTTGCGTGACAAGCCATCACCCACCGATGCCGACATCGACGCCGCGATCACCAATATCTGCCGCTGCGGCACCTACAACCGCGTGCGCCAGGCCATCCACGCGGCCGCCGCCGGGAAAAAGGAGGGCGCCGATGTCTGAGTCCTACAAACTGACGCGTCGTGCCTTCCTGGTGCGCAGCGGCGTGGCCGGTGCCGGCCTGCTGCTGGGCTTTCACCTGCCCGCGCGGCGCAAGTTCGCCGCGGCACCCGTGGCCGGAACAGAAGCCGGCCAGCCGGCCGAGGTCAATGCCTGGATCGAGATCCATCCGGACGACAGCGTGCTGATCCGCGTCGCACGTTCCGAGATGGGGCAGGGTATCTTCACGGCGCTGCCCATGCTGGTGGCGGAGGAGCTGGACTGCGACTGGGGCAAGGTGCGCGCGGAATATGCCTCGGCCAGCGAGAACCGGCGCCGCGGCGAGGTCTACCGCTCGATGAGCACCGGCGGCAGTCGCTCGGTGCGCGATTCCAACGATTACCTGCGCATGGCCGGTGCGGTGGCGCGCGAGATGCTGGTCGCGGCGGCAGCCAGCCAGTGGAAGGTACCGGAGGAGGAATGCCGCACCGCCGACAGCGTCATTACCCACACGCCCAGCGGGCTCACCAAGCGCTATGGCGCGGTGGCCGCGGCGGCCGCGCAACGGCAACCGCCGGAACTGGTATTTCTCAAGGAACCCGACGAGTGGCGCCTGCTGGGTACACCGGTGCAGCGCCTGGACATCCCGGACAAGATCGCCGGCAAGCCCGTGTTCGGCGCCGACGTGAACCTGCCCGGCATGCTGCATGCCGCGATCCGCGCCTGCCCGGTGTTCGGCGGCAAACTCAGGCAGCATGACGCCGCGGCGATCGCGAAGCGGCCCGGCGTGGTGCAGGTGGTGGCACTCGACGATGCCGTGGCGGTGGTGGCGGAGAGCTGGTGGCAGGCACAGCAGGCGCTGCTTGACCTGCCGGTGACATGGGACGAGGCTGGAAACGGTGCCGTTGCCGATTCCGACATCCGCGCCAGTCTCGAGGCCGGGCTGGCAGTGGAGGAGGCGGTGGTCATGGCCGAACACGGCAAGCCGGACAGCGTCTTCGCTTCACCCGCGCAACAGGTCGAGGCGATCTTCTACGCGCCCTACCTCGCGCACGCGACCATGGAGCCCATGACCTGCACCGCGGCCGTGCACAGTGACGGCCGTGTCGAGGTCTGGGTGCCGACGCAGAACGCGAGTGCCAGCCTGGAGGCCGCGGCGCGTGCCGCAGGTGTCGATCCGCTGCGGGTCGAGGTGCACAACACGCAGCTCGGCGGCGGCTTCGGCCGGCGCGGCACCAGCCAGGATTTTACCGAGCAGGCCGTGCGCATCGCCAAACAGGTCGGCCGGCCCGTGAAGCTGTTGTGGTCACGCGAGGAAGACACGCAGCATGACTTCTACCGCCCGGCCAGCATGGCGCGCCTGACGGCTGCGCTCAACGACAAGGGACACCTGACCGGTCTGCGCGCGCGCGTCGCCGCGCCCTCCATCCTGACCTCGCTGGGTATGAAGGCGTCAGACGGCAGTGACCCGATCGCGCTGCAGGGCCTGGCCGACACCTTCTATGCCGTGCCCCATCTGCGCGCGGACTTCGCCCTGCGCACGCTGCACGTGCCGGTCGGATTCTGGCGTTCGGTGAACCATTCCCAGAACGCGTATTTCCGCGAACACTTTCTCGACCAGGTGGCGCGCGCGGCCGGTCAGGACCCGTACCGGTTCCGGCTCGACCTGCTCAAGGAGGCGCCGAAGCAGCGCGCCGTGCTGCAGGCGGTCGCGGAGCAGGCCGGCTGGGACAAGCCGCTGGCGAAAAACACCTTCCGCGGCATCGCGGTGGAGACCAGCTACGGCAGTCACTGCGCGCAGGTGGTGGAGGTCAGGGTCAACGACGACCGTACCTTCCAGCTGCTGCGCGTGTTCTGTGCCATCGATCCCGGACACGTGGTCAACCCGGATACCATCGCCGCCCAGGTCGAAAGCGCGATCACCTACGGCCTGACCGCCGCGCTGTTCGGCGACATCACCATCAGCAAGGGCCGGGTGCAGCAGGGCAACTTCGACGATTACCCGATGTTGACCCTGCGCCAGATGCCGCTGGTGGAAACCCGCATCGTCGCCAGCGGCGACTTCTGGGGCGGTATGGGCGAGCCGCCACTGCCGCCGGTTACCCCGGCGTTGTGCAACGCCCTGTATGCCGCCACCGGCAAGCCCATCAACTCCCTGCCGCTGAGCGCACACGGCCTGCACCCGGCCTGAGTGGACGGCGCCTGCAGGTGTCGAAAAGCTGTTTCGCGCCAGGACGCAAACACGCAAAGGAAATCTCATCAGCGGGTGCGAGACGTGAGACGTGAAAAGAAGAATGGCCACGGAAGCAAATCACGGAATTCACGGAAGAACACGGATGAACAATGCCCGGGCGCAGGGTGCGTTTTACGCACCGCGAACGGTGCACGGAGTGCACCCTACAAAAATAACGGCCACGGAATCCACGGAAGGGCACGGAAAAACACTGCCCGGGCGCAGGGTGCGTTTTACGCACCGCGAACGGTGCACGGAGTGCACCCTACAAAAATAACGGCCACGGAATCCACGGAAGGGCACGGAAAAACACTGCCCGGGCGCAGGGTGCGTTTTACGCACCGCGAATGGGGCACGGAGTGCACCCTACAAAAATAACGGCCACGGAATCCACGGAAGGACACGGAAAAATACTGCCCGGGCCCAGGGTGCGTTTTACGCGCCGCGAACGGTGCACGGAGTGCACCCTACAAAAATAATGGCCACGGAATCCACGGAAGGGCACGGAAAAATACTGCCCGTGTGTAGGGTGCGTTTTACGCACCGCGAATGGTGCACGGAGTGCACCCTACAAAAATAACGGCCACGGAATCCACGGAAGGGCACGGAAAAATACTGCCCGGGCGCAGGGTGCGTTTTACGCACCGCGAATGGTGCACGGAGTGCACCCTACAAAATAACGGCCACGGAATCCACGGAAGGACACGGAAAAATACTGCCCGGGCGCAGGGTGCGTTTTACGCACCGCGAGCGGGGCACGGAGTGCACCCTACATCTTTTTCATTTTGCCGGGCCGGGTCGCGCCGGTGACGCCTGCGGTCAGGGTGAAGCGCATCGCTTCCTCCATGTTCATGTCGACCGGCCGGATGGCGCTGCGCGGCATCAGTACAGCATAACCACCGATCATGTAACTCAGCGGTAGATAGACCAGGACGCTGTCCGGTGTGCGAAAATCTTGCGGCAGATTGTCAGGATCGGTCTGGGTCACGAAGCCGATCATCTCCATGCCGTTATCACCCAGCGTCACCGCCACAACCTGATCGAATTCTTTTTTGTTGTTCGGTGAAAAATAATTCAGGAAGTCGCGCAGTGCCGTATAAATCGATTTGATCACGGGTGTGCGAAAAAGCAGGCTTTCGCCGTGGGCGAACAGGCGTTGCACCACGTAGGCATGCATCAGTAATCCCACGATGAATGTGACCAGCAGCCCGGCCAGTACACCCATGCCGGGTTTGTAGCGATCCTCCGGCAGCCACAGGCGAATCATGTCGCCCAGCATGGATTCCGCCGAGATGACCAGCCAGTACAAGAGGTAAAGCGTGAGCACGACGGGCAGGATCGTCACCAGTCCGGTAAGAATGTGTTTGCTAATGAATTTCAGCATCTGAACTGCCTCCAGTTTGAAACGGTGCCCGGCCCGCAACGCCGGTATACATAAAGCTCGCTATGTCCGCAAAAAGTAGCACGAAACGGACTCGAAGACCGGGTCAGGCGGGGATCGGCAATGGCAGTTCGGCGCTAACACTGCCACTATTGCACCGGTGTGCCGGCCTGTCATGCCGGCGATCAGTTGCCTGCGGTCAACCTGGAGGAGGTCCACATGTGGTTTACTCGCTGCAAGACGGTCATACTGTGCGTGCTTGCATTTCCCCTGTTAACTGCCATGGCCGCCGATTCCACCCTGATTCTCGATGATCGCAGCACCGGCGACCTGCAATCGACGCAGGGTCCGGCCTGGCGTCTGGTCACCGACGGTGTCATGGGCGGTGTATCGCAAGGCAGCCTGACGCCGGATACCGTTGCGGGGCGGCCCTGTCTCCGGCTGCGCGGGGCAATCAGTCTGGATAACCGCGGCGGCTTCCTGCAGGCGGCGCTGGATACCGGGCAGGGCGGTACGCTGGATGCATCCGGTTACGACGGTGTGTTGCTGGATGTGTATGGCAACGACGAGGAATACAACGTGCACCTGCGCACCGCGGATGTCTGGCTGCCCTGGCAGGCCTATCGTGCGTCCTTCAACGCGGCGCCGGCCTGGCACACGGTGCGAATACCGTTCAGCGCATTTTCGGGCTATCGCATCCGGGCCGGGCTGGATGCCACTGCCCTGCGACGCATCGGCATACTGGCGATCGGGCGCGTCTTCCAGGCGGATCTCTGCGTGGCGCGGGTGGGGTTGTACCGGGACGATGCAGGCAGCCCTTGATCAGCCGCCGTTGTTCGCGCATGAGATGCGCTCCTACGCCAATAGACACTCCTGCAGGCGCGGACGCGTTCCGCAAAGGAACCGGCTAGCAGGATGCTATTCCCTACAGCACACCTGCAGGGCCGGCTACGGTCCGTGCAGGCTATGACCCTGTGGCCAGGCTGCAACCCGGCTGGCCTGAATACCGGCGCAGGGCGCGCTTGAGGTCTTTCGCAAAGCCTTTCTGCGCCGGTTCCGCCTGCGCGAACACCTCGCGCGCCTTGTAGAACTCCAGCACCTTCACATTGCTGATGTCCGGGTGCACGTAGATATCGGGGCGCCGCTGCTTGAGCTTTTCGGCCAGCAGATTGTTGCTCATGACGTGAAAGCTTTGCAGCAGCACACCTATCGACGATAGCTTCTCGCCATTCTCGTTCTCGCGGTTGCCGCTGACGTCGACGGCGATGACGATGTCGTTGTCCGATTCCAGCAGGTCGAAGGGCAGTGGGTTGGCCACGCCGCCGTCAACCAGCAGGTGGTCGCCGATCTTCACCGGTGGAAACACCCCGGGCACCGCCATGCTGGCCTGGATGGCGGGCAGCAGTGCGCCGGAGTCGATGATCACTTCCTGTCCGGTCATCAGCTCGGCGGTTACCACCTTGAACGGGATCTTCAGCTCGCGGAATCCCCTGGCGGGCATTACCTCGCCGAGGTACTCGATGAAATCGTCGCTGCTGAGCAGGCCGCCGCCGGCCAGCGCCGGATCGATGAAGTCCAGCCAGCGGATCGACTTCGGCAGCGTGAATATCGAGCGGTCCGCATCGCTCTGGTCGACGAAGAACTGCTCGATCTGGGCGCGGATGTCGCGGCCGCTCATACCGGCGGCATACAGTGCGCCGATGATGGCGCCGATGCTGCAGCCCGTGATGGCATGCGGGACGATGCCCATCTCGTCCAGGGTTTCCAGTATCTGGATGTGCGCCAATCCCTTTGCGCCGCCGCCGCCCAGCGCCAGTCCGACCTTCGGCGTGCCGCCCTTGCCGCAGGCGGTCAGCGCGAGTACGGCAGTGGCGGCGGTGAATGCGAGGAAATCCCGGCGCGAGAGTACGAACTGGTCAGGCGGCATGGCGTGGTGTGGGTCGTTACGGACGATGCCGGCAGTATAGCGCCGGCACGGGTCGATGCGTAGGCGCGGATCGTCTCAGCGTGTTTTTCGTAGGGTGTGAGACGTGAGACGTGAAAATAAGAATGGCCACGGAAGCATACGGAAGGACACGAAAAAATAGATGATTGTAGCCGCACAGGATGCGGTGAGCCTGCGAACCGCATCGATCGGTTTTCAACGTCGCTGAATGCCGGGCAGGGGTGGACGGCGCCCGTGATTTTTTATCCGGGATCGGCCTTGAGAAGCGCCCCTACAGAAATAGATACACCGGTTGATGTAGGGTGCGTTTTACGCACCGGGGATAGTGCACAGCGTGTACCCTACGGCCGTGGTCCGTGAACAATGCGTTCGCGGCTCCGCATAAAAACAAACCCCCGCCTGCGGGCGAGGGTCCGGCATGGAAACCCGGCGCCCGGCGCCAGGCTTCAACGCATCTGATACTTGCGGGAGCTGCGCACCAGCGAGCGCACCTTGGACATGTGACTGCCCGTGCTGATGATCACGTGGCGCTCGACGTCGTCATAGACGCGCTGGGCATCGCAGTTGGCCGGATTGCCCGAGTTCTCGCATATATCCTTGACGAAGGCCTGCACACAGACCGGCAGCTGATCGTCGGTGCAGCCGAGGCAGCCATCGAAGGCGTGGTCACAGGCCAGCGCGCCGCCCGCAAACAGGATCATTGCCAGTATCAGCGCATGTCTGCGCATGGTAAAACCTAACTCCATGATTTATCTCCAAAATCACGATAGTGTCAACAAAACAGTGCCACAGTATACGCCTCGTTTACCGCAAGCGTAGTACAAATCAACGGCAGGTTTGGGGGAATGTCGAGGGCCAGGGGGTGAAAAAATGTGAATAGTTTCTTGTCAGACAGACGGTTGGCATGACCTCTTTCGAAAGCCTTCACTTTCCCCATATAAATTGCGCGGATAATTCGAGCGACGCACAGGCAGGAGTCGAGACCGTTTTTACGGGCATAGCCTCGGTCTCACCTTCTCCCCCTGTGCTCCACGACACCTGGACATCCCCGGCAACTGCTCCATGCGTTGTTCTACCTCCTACATCCATGTAGTCGTGCGTCCCTGCAGTCGTGTCCGTCGTCGCGGGAGACATCGACGATGTGCAGGGATGAAAAAGTGTCGCGGGAGGGCAGGATGCCCGTAGCGACCGCCGGTAGCGACCGATGTGCAGGGAGAAGTCAGACTGCGCAGAAACCGGCGTCAGCGCATAAATAGTCTGAAAATAACAGCGGAAATGGTTCCCGGATCCGCTATACGTGGCGACAGCACTCGACTGACGACAGAGGGCGGGGGGTCGCATTAAAGTCTGCTGCCCGGTCTGTCGATTGTGTCACAGGTAAGCTCAGGCCGGGAAACATGTCTGCCAGCGCTTGAGGCCATCGCAATATCGCGCGTGCTGGCGACAACTGCCAGCGAACGTGCCGGTGTGCCGCCATGACCGGCTATCAACAGCCAGACAAAAATCTTCAGGATTGGCGGTGCCATGCAAGCGAGTGTTGTGTCGATCACCAGGCTGAAGGCCGGCCTTGCCGGCCGGCGAGACTGGCTGGCAACCATCCTGCGTGTACCTCTCGGGGGGGTGCTGGCATGCGCACTGTTGACGGGTTGTACCGTGGTCAACACGGCGGTGCCTGAATCCCGGCCCGGGTCGTCGCCTGAGCTGCAGGTAGAAAAATCTCCGGTCTACAAGCCGCCCCCGGTGCCGAAATTCCTGCTGCCCGTTGCGATCCTGCTGAGCGATGATGTACCCGCGTATAGCCGCATTGCCGATGAACTGGTGACGCGGCTTGCCCGCAGCCACGAGATCATTTCCCTGCATGGCGATCCTGCCGCCGGTGACCAGGCCATCAGCAAGCTGAATGATTCCGGTCACGGTTATATTGTTGCCATCGGACCGTTGGCGGCACAAATCGCGCGCCGGCTCACCGGCCGGCAGATCGTCTTCTGCCAGGTCTTCAATTATCAGGAATATGGATTGACTGCAGACCACATTCGCGGCGTGAGTATCCTGCCGCCTGCAGAGCTGCAATTCAGCACCCTGAAATATCTCGACACCGGGCTGAAACAGGTCGGCGTGATCAGCGGTCCGGGGCATGAAGCACTGATCGCTCAGGCGCGCAGTGCCGCACGGCGTCACGGGATCGAGCTCGTTCATCGCGTGGCGCACTCCGATAAGGAAATGCTCTATACCTTCAAACGCCTGTCACCTGAAATCCAGGGTCTGTGGCTTTTGCCGGATGATCGTATTCTCAGCCGCCGGGTATTGCGCGATGTCATGGCATACAGCAACAAACACGGCAAGCAGGTTATGGTTTTCCACCCGGAATTGCTGCGACTCGGTGGACTGCTCAGCGTGAGCGGGATTGATGCCGACATCGCGGACCAGGTGATTGTTGCGCTGCGTGCCTCATCTGCCGGTACTGCTCCACCGGCAGCCGGCCTGCTGCCACTGACGCGGATACGTATCGAGATCAACGCACAGGGCTTGCAAAAGTTGCACACTCCGGCTGAAACACGACGCCAGGCGGTGACCGATGTCCCGTAAGCGGCTCCCGGCAGCCGGGGCATCGAATCCGCACTCGCTGCTGTCCCGGCTGCGGGCGGTTATCCCGCGCATACGCAACGTCGGTACCGGGCGCTCGCGCAGCATGATCAACGACATCCTCCTGCTGCAGCTGGTGTTTGCGACTTGCCTGGGATTGCTGGCCATCGGTGGCTTGTGGGCAATTTCAAAGACCGTCATCGGGGATAATCTGCAAAAGTGGGCGCAGGCCTGGATTACGGAACTGGAGGAGCTCGGTGCGCCACTGTATCAATCCGGGGATGAAGAGCGTTTTCTCCGGGTCGAAAACTATGTTGCGAACTTCCCGGAAATTGCCCTGGTCCGCTATTACACGCCGGCAGGGGAGATCCTGTTCACGCTGGACCGCAGGGTGGCGCCTGACAGGTCCGTGCTTGCCCCGCTCAGCGCCCGGCAGCTGGACAAGCTGCGCACCGCCACCGCACCGGAAAAGCCCTATCTGCTCGACACCTCGACAGCGAGTCAGTCGATGTTCCGGGCAAGTTCACCGGTCTGGATCGAGTCAATGAGGCCGGCAGACCTGTTGAACCTGGATCTCGACTCAGGGCCGGCAGACCAGGTCGAGTTGATAGGGTACCTGGAAGTCGTCCTGGATTTCAGCCACTACCAGAACCGTCTCATTGCCGGGATCAAGATCGGCAGCGTGGCGCTCACGCTTGCGCTGCTGCTGGTGGCTATGGTCGGGCGGTATTTCCTGAAGAGTGCGCTGAAGCCGCTCGCCGATCTCGCGACCCCGCTGGCCCGGCTTGCCGCCGGCGAGACCGAGGTCAGCGTGAAGGCTACCGGGCACAAGGAGATCATGGCCATCAGCAACGCGCTGCAGACGACGATTCGTGCGCTGAACGAGCGCGACAGGATGCTGCGCCGGCTTGCACACTACGATCCGTTGACGGGATTGCCGAACCGGCGCTTCTTCACCCAGCGACTGGAGGATGAAATCGCCTCGATCGTACAAAGCGCCGGGAGCAGCGCATTGCTGTTCGTGGACCTTGACCAGTTCAAGTACGTCAACGATACGCTGGGGCATGCCGCCGGTGACCGGGTGCTCGTTCAGGCCGCCGGCTGCCTGCAGGGCAGACTGCGTGGAAAAGACGAGATCGCGCGCTTTGGCGGTGACGAGTTCACGATAATCCTCAAGGATATCACCAGGGAAGATACAACCCGTCTGGTGGAGGATCTGCTCAGGTTCATGCAGGACATTCACTTTGTCGAAAACGGCCAGTCAATCAACGTACCGTGCAGCATCGGGGTGACAATGATCAACACCGGGCGATATACGCCTGACGAGCTGCTTTCCCAGGCAGATATGGCGTGCCACGATGCGAAGGCGCGTGGACGCAACCGCTGTTGTTTCTACGAGATATCCGGTCTGGAAAAGCAACGGATGAAAGAGGATATCGGCTGGTCGCACAGAATAAAACAGGCACTGAATGAAAACGGTTTCCTGCTGCAATACCAGCCGATCATCGATTTGGGCAGTGGTCGCCCGGTCATGCACGAGGTCCTGCTGCGGATGCGCGACAGGAATAATAAACTGATACCGCCTGCCGCTTTCATGCCGGCCGCCAATCGGTTCGGCCTGATGGCGAAAATCGATCACCTGGTGATTCGCTGTGCCTTGCAGGCACTGGCACGTTTCAGGGAAAACGGTCATCACGTCATCTTCACCCTGAACCTTTCCGGTTATGCGTTTGAGGATCCGGCGCTGGTCACGTTCGTGCGCGAGCACCTGGAAAAGAACCGGCTGGACCCGTCTGCGGTGATCCTGGAAATTACCGAACAGGTCGCGGTAAGGCATCTGGAAAAGGCGCGCGGGTTGATTCAGGAGCTCACGGCAATCGGCTGCCGGTTTGCCCTTGACGATTTCGGCGCCGGCTTCAGCTCTTTCAATTACCTGAAATACCTGCCTGTTGACTTCATCAAGATAGACGGCGGCTTCGTCAGGAACATGGCCAGCGATCCTGTTGACCAGGCCATGGTGAAATCGATCATCCAGGTTGCCAATGCGGTGGGCAAACAGACCATTGCCGAATATGTTCAGGATGAAGAAACACTGCAGATGCTGTGTCAACTGGGTGTCGACTATGCCCAGGGATTCCATATCGGCAAGCCGGCCGATACCCTGCTCGCCGAGCCGTTTAAACTACCTCACAAAGGTCCGGAGCGGATCGAGTGGCAGGACTTTCAGGAGGAATTCATTCAACTTTGCGTCCAGTGGCACCTGCGTGACGAGCCGAGTTACCGGCGGCTCGAAGAGATGATGCTGGAGCGGGGTGTGCCCGTGCGGCATACAACCATTCATGGCTGGGTGCAGCGTTACAGCCCGGAGTCGGACAATCCCGTGCAAGCCCCGGCGCATCCTGTCAACCGTGATTATCACGTCGAGGAGACATCTGTCTATGTCAAGGACCAGCGCAAGTATCTGTACCGCGCCATCAGCGCCAACGGCGATACACTGGACTTCATACTTTTTGATGCCCCCGACAGCTGGGCTGCCAGAGAGTTTTTCCTCAAGCACCTGCAGACAGGTGTAGTCACCGGCAGCGTGTTGAAAGAAACCGGGCAGCTGGCGAAATAAATTCGACCAGCGCATTCGCGCATGAGATGCGCTCCTACGCCCGATCGATGCTCCTGCAGGAGCGGATCCCATCCGCGATCATTTCAAACACCGCATCGCGCATGAGATGCGCTCCTACGCCTGAGGAATCTCTGATTAATTCTCTCTTCGTCATCCCGGCGCATGCCGGTATCCGGATTTATCAATGACCTGGATGCCGGCCTTCGCCGGTATGACGAATTAATCAGAGATTCCCTGAATGATGCACCTGCAGGAGCGGACATGGTCCGCGAACGATGCATGTTATCGCGACTGGTGCCTGCGGGTTATTCCAGCGGCCGGCCGGGCGGCGCCAGTACATGCCCGGCATTGAGCACCACCAGTGTATAGCGCTGGCCGTTCACCTTCGCGGCCAGCCACGGCCGCACGGTATCGACCAGTTCCTGCCGTGCCACCAGCGTCGGTAATGCCAGCCGCAGGTAGTCGCCTTCGCCGTTGAGGATGACCTGTTCCTCCCCGTCCGGCAGGTGCTGGATCACGAAGTGGTTCCAGTCCATGCGAATGCCGCCGGCCACCTCGCGCGTGATGGCCGCGGCGAGCGTACCCAGTTCGGCCAGTGCGCGCCCGCAGGCAGCACGCTTGGCACCGAGGTTTTCCATGCTGAAGAACTGGAACTCCAGCCCGTCACCGCTATCGCACACCGGTCCCGCCTGCTGGCTGAAACTCCATTGCGCCTCGGCGCTGCTGACCTCCGGCAGGTACGCCGGGTCGGCGGTTGCCACCGGTTCGTCCAGCAGGCCCTCGCACCGGTTCAGCTCGCAGAAACGCGCGATCACGCGCTGCTCGAAGGCGGACTGTTCCTGCATGCGCGGGCTGCTCGCCACCACCGGACGGCCCGCCACGATCAGGTACAGGCTGCCCTCGGGGCCGGTGCTGAGTTCGACCGGCGTGTCGGGCAGGATACTTTGCGCCAGCAGGGTGTAATCGACCGCCAGCTGTTCGACCGCGGCGGCCCAGCGCCGCAGCCCGCCCTGCTGTGTGCGGTCGCGCTTGTCGCGGCGCGCGCGTTGCGCCTCGTCGGAGTAGGCCGCGGCCAGCTCCTCGATGGTGGCGCGTGCCAGGTCGGCGCGCAGCGGCGCGGGCTGCCCGGCAAGGTTCGCCGCCAGGCCGTTCAGCCGGTAGATCGGCGTGACTGACTGTGCCTGCGCCGTTCCCGCCGGCAGGCTGCAGAGCATCGCGAGTATGAACAGGTATCGATACACTCAGGGCATCCCTGTTGGCATGTCATGGCAAGTCACGTAGTGACGAAGCCATCGTCGGCCGTGTGATTCATGAACAGGAAAGCTCGCTTCGCTGCGTGCGTCATGACGAAATCCTGGCTGAATGAGGGGCTTCATGAGAAACAGTATACCGGGCCGCTTGCCCGGACGGGCCTGATGTCGATCAGGATTTTCCGGTGCCGGTCTGTGCCATGATGAAGAACGTGATGGACACAACGCCGCTACCCGCTATCCCGCAGCTGCCCGCCGCACCGGCCGCGCTGCTCCCGGCATGCGCCGGGATGACGATGAGTGAATTAATCAGAGGTTCCCTGAATAATCGCGCTTGGGAAGCGCTCCTGCATTGATAGATACACCTGCGGATCCGGATATCCGCGTAGGGTGCGTTTTACGCACCGGGGAGGGTGCCCAGCGTGCACCCTGCGGGCGCGGTCCGTGTGAAGACCTGCTTTTTGCAATCAAACAGCCACATTCTCCCGGAATCCGCAAATCTCATAACCGCTGCTTTGGGTTCTATGTTAGGTTCTGTGACAGTAGCGAAAGGAGGTGGTGTATGCGTAAACACATAACCGGCGAGGTCGCCCAGAAAACCTCGCCTGCAGGAAATGAGAACTGGCTGGACCTGGATCAGCTGGTGACCGTCGAGCTGACGTCCGAGGATGCGGCCTATCCGATCGAGTCGGCGCTGCTGGCCGATGGCGGGCCTGGCTGGCGCGCGCAAGACCCCGGAAAGCAGACGATACGCCTGCTGTTCGACAAGCCGCGCAGAATCAGTCACATCCAGTTGGTGTTTCAGGAAACGGCGCGGGGGCGTACCCAGGAATTCGTGCTGCGCTGGTCCGCGGGCGGCGGGGCACCCGATCGGGAGATCGTGCGCCAGCAGTACAACTTCAGTCCGCCCGATGCGACCCGCGAACTGGAAGACTATGTCGTCGAGCTCGACGGGTTGACGGTGCTGGAACTGATGATCATCCCCGATATCAGCGGCAACGACACGCGGGCGTCGCTGGCCCAGTTGCGGCTTGCCTGATCGTTCCCTGCGCGGCGGCGGCCGAGCTGGACAGGCGGGTCGTGGTTCTGATGCGCGGCGTATCGTCGTGCTGGTCATGCAGGGTGCGTTTTACGCGCCGGGAATGGTGCACGGAGTGCACCCTACGCCGTCTATTGGGGTAGGAGCGCATCTCATGCGCGATGATAATGGCCACGGAACCACACGGAAGGACACGGAATAACAGATTATTGCAGTAATGCAGGGTGCGTTTTACGCACCGGGGAATGGTGCACGGAGTGCACCCTGCGGGCTGATTTATTTGTCATTGCGATGACTGCATGGAGGAGGTGAGACCGGTTCCTCATCGCGCACGCAATGACGATATACATCAATTATTCTGAGGTCCGCCGAGTCATCCGGTACGGAATAGACGCAAGGTCAGCCGGTCAACCCCGAATACAACATCGCAGGAAAGGACAGTATGTGGCTCCGCACGACATGTAATCTCGAGTTTCAAATGGGGGACTCGACACCCCTGATTCTCATGCTGCGTCCCCGCAGCGGCATCCACCAATGGGTGGCACGGGAGGCCTATACCCTGTCGCCCAGTGTTCCGGTGGTGGAATACACCGACATCTTCGGCAATCTTTGTCAGCGCCTGGTGGCGCCGGCCGGGAATTTTTCCGTGCATACCTCGGCCGACGTGATGACCGCGGATAGCGTGGACCAGGCGCCGGGTGCCTGCTTTGTGGAGATCCAGAATCTGCCCGACCCGGTCCTGCTGTACCTGCTCCCGAGCCGTTATTGTGAATCGGACCGGTTCGGCGATCTCGCGCGGAACATCGTGGACGGCGTGCAGCTCGGCTACGACCAGGTGTACAGAATCAGTGACTGGGTGCGGAACAACATACGCTACATGCCGGGTTCCAGCGCCTTTCCACTCTCCGCCGTTGAAGTCAATGCGCAATGCCAGGGGGTGTGCCGTGATCTCGCCCATCTCGGCATCGCGCTGTGTCGCAGCATCAGCATTCCCGCGCGCCTGGTGGTCGGATTCCTGTACGGGCTCGAGCCGATGGACCTGCATGCGTGGTTCGAGGCATACGTCGGCGGACGCTGGTATACGTTCGACCCCACGGATATCACGCTGCGCGGTGGACGGCTTGCCGTGGCCTATGGGCGCGATGCGGCCGACGTGTCGGTATACCACCAGTTCGGCCCGCCGGCCGTGTTCAGCAGCATGGACGTTCGTGTCGAACAGCTGGACAGACCGCCCGCCTGAGCCCGTAAAAAGATCGCGCAATGTACAGTTGATGTAGGGTGCGTTTTACGCACCGGGAATGGTGCACGGAGTGCACCCTACGGGCGTAATCCGTTCCGGCGGATTTGGATAATCGCATCGATCAGGTTCCACCGTCGCAGGATACCGGGCAGGGTGGACGGTGCCGGCGAACGATCAATCGCCGCGCCAGCGACGAAAGAAGCCGCGAAATCCGCGGTTCGTATTCGGCTCTGTCGCCCGGGGCGGTTCGGCTTGTGGCCGCTCCATGCCCCGCTCCATGCGTTCCTGCTGACGTTCCACGCTGCGTTCACGCTGCCGTTCGGTGTCCCGGTCCGGTCGCGCGTGCCCGGGTTGCTGCCGCTCCATGGCGCGTTCCCCGCGCGGGGGCTCCGTGCCGGGTACGGGCGGCGGTGCGGCGCCGGCCTTCGGCCGCTCGCGCGGCTCCGGGCGCTGCCGCTCCCCGGGATGCTCCCCGCGTGGCCGTTCCGCGTTGTGATCGTGATGCGGCACCGCATTGGCTTCCGGTCGTTGCCGTGATTTACGCGGTTCGTCGTGCCGGTGCCTGGGCATGGGCATGATCGGTTTGGCATCGGGCGCGGGCTTCGTCCCGGGGGCAGACGGCACCCAGGGGTGGTCGTGCCGGCGCCAGTGGGAATGGCGGTACGGGTACAGGCGCTGGGAATACCAGGGGTAATACCACGGGTCGTACCAGGACCCGTACCACCACGGCCCGTACCAGGGGTCGTACCAGTAGGTGTAGGGATAGCCATAGGGTTCGGCCGGCTCGGGCCACAGGTACCATGCCTGCGCATCGACCACGGGATAACTGTACGGATGACTCCCGATCATGCCGAGCTCACTGCCGCGCAGCGTGCCGGTGATGGTGACCAGGCGGTCGGCGGCGTAGACCTGCGGGTCCAGGAATTCAGGCACGACGGCGATGAAGCGTCCGAGGCTGCTATCGCCGGTGCCGGGTTCGCCGTCTTTGGCCAGGTGCTGCGCCATTATGGTCAGGCGGGTGACCTGCTCGCGGTTCTCGGTGGCGATCAGCACGCCGCCCCAGCGCACCGCCTGACCCGCGTAGACTCCGAAATCCGCCAGCACGTCGTCAGGTGCCGGACTGTCGAGCGGCCCCTGCCGGATCAGCAGCGGCACCTGCGATACGCAGCCGGAGAGCAGCAGGGCGGCCAGGATGAAAGTGGGAAAGCGTCGGTGCATGTTCATGGTCCGGTTGATCCTAACAGTTTTTAGAGTCGCCGGGCGGCCATGAGTTGCATGGGGGAAGTGCGTTGTACGCACCGGGAAAGGTGCATGGAATCAGATGAAGTGAGATGTGAGACGTGAAAAGAAGAATGGCCACGGAAGCACACGGAAGAACACGGAAAAACAGATTATTGCAGAAATGTAGGGTGCGTTTTACGCACCGGGAACGTAATGTAGGGTGCGTTCCACGCACCGGGAATGGTGCACAAAGTGCACCCTGCAACAGATGTAGGGTGCGTTTTACGCACCGGGAAAGGTGCATGGAATCAGATGAAGTGAGATGTGAGACGTGAAAAGAAGAATGGCCACGGAAGCACACGGAATAACACGGAAAAACAGATTATTGCAGAAATGTAGGATGCGTTTTACGCACCGGGAACGTAATGTAGGGTGCGTTCCACGCACCGGGAATGGTGCACAAAGTGCACCCTACAACAGACGTAGGGTGCGTTTTACGCACCGGGAAGGGTGCATGGAATCAGATGAAGTGAGACGTGAAAAGAAGAATGGCCACGGAACCACACGGAAGGACACGGAATAACAGATTATTGCAGTAATGCAGGGTGTGTTTTACACACCGGGGGATGGTGTGCGGCGTGCACCCTGCGGGCCTCGGTTCTTCATTCTTTGATTCAGACGGGGATGGTTCGCCGCATGCACCTGCAGTCCGATACCCTGGCCCGCCTGGCCTGGGATCAGGATGTTCAGGTAAGGTTATTGATCCACCTGGAAAAGATTCCCGCGTTGAACCGCCCGGTTCGGATGCTGCCCCATTAAAGATTTTGATGGGTAAAGCGATACAGGATGCTGAGTACTGGGGATCAAAAAGTCGCTACCTGCCTGTCATTTCAGCGTTCCACCCCAGAGCATAACCAAGGACAGAATCTGGCGGCCGGGACGTGACACCCAAAACCTTTTCGCGACAATTCGGCTGGCTCATCCTGCTGACCTGGACGGTACCGCCGGTGGTCGGTTTGTCCTTTCTGGTCTATATCGGGATGTTCACGCTCGAACAGATCTGGCGGATGCTCACCACACCCCTCGAACCGGCCTTCATCCTGGTCTGGCTCGGATTCGCCCTCTGGTATTTCAGGAATTACGCCCGGCCCATCGTCGCTTCGCTCGACATTCCCGGGAATGAGTTGCCGGCTGTCGTCAACCAGCGCATGCAATGGTTCCCGCTGCATTATTTCGGCCTGTTCATGACGTACCTGCTGATGGCGCCGAGTTCGGTGATCTGGAGCGCACAGATTTATACCGCTTTCACGGCAACACCTGTCGACTGGTTTCGCATTCACCTGGTGGCATTGATCGTCTCCATCATCGTCGGCCTGCCGATCTTTTTCATGATTCTCGACCTGTTCGGCAAGGCCGTGTCAGGCCGGTGGCTGACCCGGCCACATGTGAAGATCACGACGAAGGTATTCCTGATCGGGGCCCTGATACCGCTGCTGATCGATACCATGATCGTGCAGTACTACTGGACCCGAACCGGCTTCTTCACCACAGAAACCTTCTTTGTCTGGCTTACCCTGGAAGTACTGGCAATACTGGGCAGCTTGATTTTCGTGAAGAGCTTCAGCCAGTCGCTGCAACCGCTGGCCTGTGTACTGGAGAAATCGCCTGCCAGCAAACTGAATGGCCACACCACTCTGTCCCCGTGTTCCACCGATGAACTGGGGGTGCTGGCGACCGGTTACCGGAACCTGCTGGATAACCTGCAGCTGCACGGAGATATCCTGCGGCTCGGCAACCGCCTGCTGCAGACCAGCGAAGGCGAGGCTGACATCGGTGAGGTGATGAATGAAATCATCCGGCTGTGTCGCGACAACGTCGGTGGTGACACGGTTTTTCTCATCCTGCATGACCCGGCCAGCGATGAGCTGGTGGGTGTGGCGCAGACCGGATCCCCGTACAAGCCCGACGGTCACTTCCGCCTGTCGCTGGATGAAACCTCGACCTCCACCTGGGTGTTCAGGCACGGGGAGATGGCCGTCATGAAAGATGCCTTGCATGACCCGCGTGCCAGCACGCGACTGCAGGCGCGTTTCTCCACACGGTCCGCACTCGCTGTACCACTGCGGGTCGATGGCAGGACTATCGGCGTGCTGATGTCGGCAACGGTAAACGAACCGACAGACTACAGCGACACTGACATATACCTGATGCAAACCCTGGCTGACGAGGCCGCGCTCGCCGTTCACACGCACATGCTGCAACGGGAAAAGGCCCGTTCGGAAGCAGCTACGCGCAAACGGGAAGAGCAGATTCACCTGCTGATGGACTATTCAGCCGAGGCGGTGTTCGCCGTGGACCTCGAGGGTAACTGCACCTTTGCCAATCCCGCCTGTTACCGAATGCTGGGCTACACGGGCGAGGCGGATCTGCTCGGACGCAATATGCACGAACTTATTCATTACACACGGTCGGACGGGAGTCCCTATCCGCAGGAGGAATGCCGGGTCCAGCAGGCGGTGAAGCTGGGAGAATCCGGTCATGACGATACCGAGGTCCACTGGCGCGCGGACGGCAGCTGTTTCCCGGTGGAGTGGTGGTCGCATCCGGTCTACAAGCACGGCGAGCTCATCGGCAGCGTGGTCAACTTTGTTGATATTACCCAGCGCAAACAGGCCGAGGCCGAGGTGCAGCGACTGGGTGAATACAATACGCTGTTACTGGAATCGACCGGGGACGGCATCTTCGGCGTGGATTCCGAGCTGCGTTGCACGTTTGCCAACCGTGCTGCCTGCGATATGCTGGGCTTTCCGGCCGCCGGGCTGATCGGCCAGGATATGCACGCCCTGGTACAGCACAGTCACGAGGATGGCCGGCCACGCGCCCGTGAGCAAAGCCCGATCTATCGGGCGATCCGGGAGGACAAGTACCTGCTGTCGGAATCCGATGTCCTGTGGCATCGCGGCGAGGACCCGTTTCCGGTGCAGTACTCCTGCAACACCCTGCGCAGGGGCGAAGCGATAACCGGCGCTGTGGTCGTGTTTCGCAACATTGCCGAGGCGCGCGCCATGTCGCAGAAGATGGAGTATCTGGCTACCCACGATCCGCTCACCGGCCTGGTCAATCGCCGCGAGTTCGAGCGTCGCCTCGGTTCCGCCATGGAGGCCATGTCAGCGCGGGGCCGGGATTGCGCCCTGTGCTACCTCGACCTGGACCAGTTCAAGGTAGTCAACGATACCTGCGGTCACGTGGCAGGCGATGAATTGTTGCGCCAGCTGGCTACGATCCTGCACGGCCGGCTCAGAAAGCAGGACACCCTGGCGCGGCTCGGCGGCGATGAATTCGGGGTGCTGTTTCTGGACTGCAGCATGCAACGGGCTGTGAACATAGCCCACGAGATGCTGGGCGAAATCCAGGATTTCCGTTTCGTCTGGGAAGACAAGAACTTTGCGGTGGGCGCCAGCATCGGCATGGTGGCGCTCACGGAGGATATTGCCGATACCGCGGAAGCGCTCAGTGCCGCCGATGCGGCCTGCTATTTAGCCAAGGATGCAGGGCGCAATCGCGTGCATATCTACGAGCAGGACGACAAGGAGCTGACGCAGCGCAAGGGCGAGATGCAGTGGGTATCCCGGATTCGGGATGCCCTGGATCGCCGGCAGTTCGTCCTCGTCGGGCAACTCATCAAACCTGTTCGTGCAGACAGCGATGCAGGGGGTACCGGACTCGAGGTGCTGGTGCGCATGCTGGATGATACGGGGAACATAATACTGCCCGGCGCATTCCTGCCGGCCGCCGAGCGCTACAATCTGATAGTCGCACTCGATCGCTGGGTCGTGGAGGAAACACTGCAACACCTGGGCCGGCACGCTGATCTCCTTGGCAGGCTGGAATTCTGCACCATCAATCTCTCGGGCAGTTCCTTTGGGGATGACGATTTCCTCGCATTCATGGTGGATCAGCTCGACCGTACCCGGGTGCCGGCCGGCAAGCTCTGTTTCGAGATCACCGAGACCGCGGCGGTTGCCAATCTCAGCAAGGCGATCCACTTCATCCGCACCCTGAAGGAATACGGCTGCCGTTTTGCCCTGGACGATTTCGGCAGCGGCATGTCTTCCTTCACCTACCTCAAGAACCTGCCGGTCGATTTTCTCAAGATCGATGGCAACTTCGTCCGTGACATGGCGCGCGATCCCATCGATCGTGCCATGGTCACCGCAATCCACCAGGTGGGCAGTGTGATGGGTATCCGCACCATTGCCGAGTTCGTGGAAAACGAAGAGATCCTCGCTGCCTTGCGGGAGATCGGTGTGGACTACGCCCAGGGCTTCGGCCAGTCCCGGCCAGAGCCGCTTGAAGACATCCTGCGTTCGAACGCCGAAATCGGTGCCGCAAGTACTTCCCACGCCGGGTAACCGGTTGCACGGAGCGTTGCATACGCCGATAACGGTGCATACAGTGCACCCTGCAACAGAATCAGAGAAAGTGAGGCGTGAGACGTGAAAAGAAGAATGGCCGCGGAACCACATGGAAGGACACGGAATAACAGATCATTGCAGTAATTCAGGGTGTTTTTTACGCACCGGGAACGTAATGTAGGGTGCGTTCCACGCACCGGGAATGGTGCACAAAGTGCACCCTACAACAGACGTAGGGTGCGTTTTACGCACCGGGAAGGATGCATGGAATCAGATGAAGTGAAAGGTGAGACGTGAAAAGAAGAATGGCCACGGAACCACACGGAAAAACAGATTATTGCAGAAATGCAGGGTGCGTTTTACGCACCGGGAACGTAATGTAGGGTGCGTTCCACGCACCGGGAATGGTGCACAAAGTGCACCCTACAACAGACGTAGGGTGGGTTTTACGCACCGGGAAGGGTGCATGGAATCAGATGAAGTGAAAGGTGAGACGTGAAAAAAAGAATGGCCACGGAAGCACACGGAAGGACACGGAAAAAAAGATTATTGCAAGAATGCAGGGTGTTTTTTACGCACCGGGAACGTAATGTAGGGTGCGTTCCACGCACCGGGAAGGGTGCACAAAGTGCACCCTACAACAGACGTAGGGTGGGTTTTACCCACCGGCTTCTCCTGCCATCTCAAGCCAGCCTGTCGAGCAGCCGGTCGAGAAAGCCGAGCTGGCTGCTGGACATCCGCTGGCGGGCCTCATCAATGGTAAGCCAGCGGCCTTCATCGATCTCCGGGTATTCACAGCGCCGGCCCGAGTGGCGCGGCCATTCCAGGGTGAAGGTGTTGCTGTGGATGCGGGCCACGTCCAGGTCGCCCTCCAGCGCCCAGGCATGGACGATCTTGCCGCTCTTCATCCGCAGCTCGCCCAGCGGGATGAAATCCCCGTCGACGGCGAAGCCGGTCTCCTCGCTGAACTCGCGCCGCGCGGCGTCCAGCGGCACCTCGTCCGCTTCCCCCATCCCCTTGGGGATCGACCACGCCCCGAGGTCCTTGCCTTCCCAGAACGGCCCGCCGGGATGCACCAGCAACACCTGCAGTTCGCCGGCCACGTAGCGGTAGAGGAGAATGCCGTAGCTGTGGACCGTCATGGCTCGTCAGGGAATCGCTTGATCGGGGTCTGCAACATGGTGGCAATACTATTGGCAAACCGGTTGTCATTCCAACCCGACAGCAAATGCAGGGTACATTCCATGCACCAGCAGATGCAGGGTGCGTTTTACGCACCATGTGCGGTGCACGAGGTGCACCAACGATCGCAGCAAGATGTAGGGTGCGTTTTACGCACCGTGAGCGGTGCACGAAGTGCACCCTACAACCGAATCGGAGGAAGGTAACGTAACATGTAATCCGTGAAAAGAAGAATGGCCACGGAACCACACGGAAGGACACGGAATAACAGATTATTGCAGCAATGCAGGGTGCGTTTTACGCACCGGAAACATTGCACAATGTGCATACTGCAACGCGCTATATTTTCGAGACCCGGAGCTACGATGGATATTCACCTTACCCTGCAACGCATCCATGCGATCCTGCTCGATCACCCAGGGGAGAGCGCAGCGTGGCTGGGCTCGGTGATCGAGCTGTGCGCAACGGATGAAACCCGCTGCTACCGGGAACTGAACTCGAAACGCATGTGGGGCGGTGCCGGTTCCATCGCCAATGAAGCCCTGGCGGATAACCCGGGACTGGACGACTGGATCTGGCAGGCGGAAATACGCGAATTCCGGGAACTGATGATCGAGCTGGGCGATCATCTGCAGGCACGTGGTAATGCCTGGCCCGATATTTCCAGCTGGCTGCTGGCGTTCAGCAACTGGAACCAGTCCGGGGTGTGAGTGATGCAGGGATTGCTTCAGGCGGCGTTGCGTCGCTTCATGGCCTGGTCGAGATCCCAGGTTGCCTGCAGGTTCATCCACAGCTTGGCCGAGGTTCCCAGTACCTCAGCGAGGTCCAGGGCGGATTCGGCAGTAATGCCGCGCTTGCCGCGGATCAGTTCATTGAGGCGCGCACGCGTCCAGCCCAGTTGCTCGGCAAAAGCGGCCTGGGTGATACCGGCCGGTTGCAGAAACTCCTCCAGTAAAATCTCGCCAGGATGAAACGGGTTGGTTGGCTGTTTCATATCATCGTACCTCTTCAATGGTAGTCCGTCACTTCGACATCGAAGGCATTCCCGCCTTGCCAGCGGAATACAATGCGCCATTGCTCGTTGATCCGTATTGAATGTCTGCCTTTAATACTTCCCTTGAGCGCCTCGAGCCGGTTACCGGGCGGTTTCTGTAGATCCTTCAAGTCAGCGGCGTCGTGAAGGTAGAGCAGTTTGCGCCGTGCGGCACGGTGCAGCTCCGGTGGGAACGCACGTGTGGCCCGGGAGCGCCGGTCATAATAAAGATCTTCAGCCAGGCGGTTACCGAAGGATTCTATCATGTGTTATCAAGTTATCGTATAACGATAATTTTATCAAGGCCCGGCAAGCTGTTAATCCGGGTCGCTACAGGGACTACAACATGGCAACAGTACTGCTTGTGGGTCGATTGGTCTCTCAATCGGGTCATTTTCCTTTGTAGGCATTAGCCTTGTATACAGGTCGGTCCACGTGCGAATCAGTCGTCACCAATGCGTGAGGTACAGAGAGAGGGTGAGACCGTTTTTACGGGCATAGCCCGGGTCGAGAGGCAGGCCTGGGCGATGCAGGAATAGTGCCGTAGCCCGGGTTGAGTGTTAGCGAAACCCGGGTTTGCGGATTTCAATAGTCTTCCTGTTCTTCAGGCTCCGTCCGCTCGGCGGCGACATAGGGGATCTGCCGGTAGTGGCTGGCCGGGTGGCTGCAGACGGGGCAGTATTCACCGGGATGCTCGACCAGCGTGGACCCGCAGATCTGGCACACATGATAGTCCACGTATTCCCCTTCGATATGGGCGATCAGGAACTTGAACCAGTTCTTCGCGGCATCCTGCATGCGGCCCAGCAGATCACGGTGCTGCTTCTCCGCCTCCCAGGCCCAGGTCAGGTTGTCGATCGCTTCCTGGTGATTTTCCGGTTTGATGCTCGCCAGCAGGGCGGGGTACCTGTTATCGATCTCGTCAGCCTCGACCCCGGTGGCATGCATGATATTGGAGCGGGTGCTTTCCACCGGTCTGGGTGGCAGCGCTTCGGCGGGCACCCGGGCACCGAGTTCGTCGAGGATGCGTTTGAAATTACGCGCGTGGATGCCCTCGGATGCGGCCAGGGACTTGAACAGGTAGGCGCTGTTGGGATAACCCTCTTCCAGCGCCTTGTCGGAAAACGCGTTGTAGGAAACGTGTGCCCCGACCTCGTCCCGGTAACGCTCCTGCAAGGCCTGGATGGTTTCGGCATACTCGGCCGCGACGCAAACACTCACGCCAGGAACCCACAACAGCGTCCCGATCATCAGCGCCTTCAGGATATCCCGAGACCGGTATGCATCTGCCATAAATAGCCTCCCAACTGTTCATCGACATCATACAATATCGCCATCACAAAAGCAGATGCAGGGTGTGTTCCGCGCACCGGGAAGGGTGCATGGAATCAGATGAAGTGAAACGTGATGATCGTGAAAAGAAGAATGGCGACGGAAGCACACGGAAAAACAGATGATGCAGGGTGCGTTTTACGCAGCGGGGAACGGTGCACGGAGTGCACCCTACAACCGAATCAGAGGAAGTGAAACGTAAGACGTAATTCGTGAAAAGAATAATGGCCACGGAAGCACGCGGAAAAACATAGGATGTAGGGTGCGTTTTACGCACCGTGGAACGGTGCACGGAGTGCACCCTACAACAGACCACTCACAACCCGACCCCCACACCCACACCGAAGATGACGCGGGTGCGGTCGCGGGCGCTGTCGCGGGGCCACAGGTAGAGCTGCCCGGCATTGATGACCGGGTAGGCATAGTCCGTATCGCCGACCCGTCCGGCGCGCGTGCCGGTCACCGTCCCGGTCACACTGACCAGCCGGCCCTCGGCATAGCTGGCGGGTTCCAGGTAGCCGTCCTGCAGGAGGAGAAAGCGTCCCAGTGGTTCATTGTCGCGCAGCGGCCACTCGTTGCGATCGAGCGGGTAGGCCAGCACCTCGATCTGCGTGCGGTCCTGCAGGTTGGTGGTGGTCAGGATGACACCACCCCACAGCACTGTCTGCCCCATGGCCGTCTGCGGCTCCGCAGCGACGCCGCGCGGTGTCAGCGCGCGGTCGACCCCGGCGGTCTGGAAGGTGGGGCCGCTGGCGCAGGCACTCAGCAGCAGGAGCGGAATGACGAACAGAAAGCGACGCATCAGCATGTTGAACTCCAATCAACGCCAGTAGCGGTAGGGGTAGGCATAGGGATAGCCGCGGTAATACCACGGACTGTACCAGCGATCGTACCACCAGGGGTCGTACCAGGGATCATCGTAGTAGTGATAGGCATCGGTTTCCCTGGGCCACAGGTACCAGGCCTGCGCCTCGATGACTGGATAGCGATAGGCGTGTTCACCCACCTTGCCGGTCTCGCTGCCCTGCAACGTGCCGGTGACGGTGACCCGCCGGTCGGGGGCATACACCTTCGGATCCAGGAACCCGGGCACGATGGCGATGAAGCGCCCGCTGCTGTCATCGGTGATACGGGGCTCGCCGTCACTGAACAGCGGCCGACCCAGCACCGTCAGCCGGGTGGCCTCCTTGCTGTTGTCGGTTTTGATGATCGTGCCACCCCAGCGCAGTTGCTGACCCTGGTAGATGTCGACCTGCTCGCTCACCGCCGTCGGCGCCGGGCTGTTGGCCGGCCCTTCACGGATCGGCTGGGGAATCTGCGAGGCGCACGCGCTCAGCAGCAGGGTGGCGAGCAGCGCAGTCAGGGCGGGCAGGGAGGCGTATCGGTGCATGGTCATTAATCCCGAAAAGGTCATTAAACATTAGACAGCCATATACCTGTGAGTTGCATGGTCGCGCCAGTATTGGGCCAGGGAACGGTTGCCTGATTCGTCAGTGCAAGGATAGCAGTATCGAAGTGAATTATAAGCGACTGATTTCACAGTGGTAGTTTAATTCGTGGACCGCGTCCGCTCCAAGTTGGGTGGAGCTAGTGGGGTGTAGGAGCGCTTCTCAAGCGCGATTTTTTGGACGTAACAGGATCGCGGACGCGGTCCGTGAATAAACCGACCACCGCATTCGCGCATGAGATGCGCTCCTACAAAACAGGTGGGCCGGTTGATGCAGGGTGCGTTTTACGCACCGTGAACGGTGCACGAGGTGCACCCTACACCGTCTATTGGGGTAGGAGCGCATCTCATGCGCGATGATAATGGCCACGGAACCACACGGAAGAACACGGAATAACAGATTATTGCAGGATGAGATGCAGGGTGCGTTTTACGCATCGTGAACGGAAATGTAGGGTGCGTTTTACGCACCATGAACGGTGCACGAAGTGCACCCTACAACTGAATCAGAGGAAGTCCGTAGGGTGCGTTTTACGCACCGTGAACGGTGCACGAAGTGCACCCTGCAATTGAATCAGAGGAAGTCCGTAGGGTGCGTTCTACGCACCATGAACGGTGCACGAGGTGCACCCTGCAATTGAATCAGAGGAAGTCCGTAGGGTGCGTTTTACGCACCATGAACGGTGCACGGAGTGCGCCCTGCAATGAATCACAGGAAGTGAAACGTGATTCGAAAAAGAACAATGGCCACGGAACCACACGGAATAACAGATTATTGCAGGATGGATGTAGGGTGCGTTCTACGCACTGGCAACGGTGTATGAACTGCTCCGTATAACCACTACGGCTGGATACATGCTGAAGGGAAACGAACCCCGCTCGCTTACCGTTTCCAGCCGCCTTTCCACCGGCGGGCCCTGATGTCCACCTGTGCCGATGCGGTCAGGCCCTGATCATCGGTCACGGTCAGCATGGCGATGTAGCTGCCGGGCTCGGTATAGACATGCGACGGATTCGCTTCACTGGCGAGCAGGCTGCCGTCACCGAAATCCCAGCTATAGGCGGCAATGGAACCGTCGGGATCCTGTGATCCCGACGAGCTGAAATTCACCGTCAGCGCCACCCGGCCTCTGGTCACATCGGCACTGGCCATGGCCAGCGGTGGCTCGGCCTGGGCCGTGGGCGGGACCGGTGTCGGGGAGGGTGGCTGTGCCAGGCTCGCCGTCAACAGGAAGCCGTGTACCTGCCCGTCCACCAGACCGGTGCCGACGACGCCGCCATCCTCGTTGATCGCGGTGGCGGCGGTCAGAATCCAGCCGGACCCGGGCGTGATCAGGTCGTTCAGGTCGGTCATCGTGCCGTTTTCCCAGAGGAAGGCATGATGCTGCGTCGGGTCGTTGAGGCTGGTGGGCTGCGTCACCAGCCATGAGGTACCGACGACCTGGTTGAGCTCATTGATATCCGCGGCGCTGCTGGTCAGTCCCCCGTTCAGTGTGCCCAGGTCCTGCAGGCTGGTTGCGTTGTAATCGTAAACGAAGGCATGCGCATACTGGCCGGCGCTCGAGTTGCTGCCGGTATCACCGACGATCACGTTCTGGTTGTTGATGGCCGCGGCGCTGCCGCCGTTGGGGATCGACAGGTAGGTCACACCGGCGAACGCGGGGGTCGTCAGGATGGCAGAGGAACCGGCCAGGCCGAAGCGGCTCCGGTTCCCCACGGCAAAGCCGCTGTCGTTGATATCGCGGAGCGTGTACAGGTCGGCATACACACCCTGACGGGAGCCGCGCGGGTACACGGTCGCGAGGCCGAGGTCAGCCCACTGGTCGGGCGTGTAGATGGCCGGGTCCAGCGGCAACGGCCTGGCCCGGTATGGATTGATAAGCTCATGGTTGCCCGCGATCTGGCCGGCCTCGTTGATAGCGTAGCCACCATAACCGTCCCATTCCTGCAGGGTGCCGTCGAACAGAAAGGCGCCGGTCAGTGTCGTGCCGGTGACCTGGTTGGCTTCGTTGACCGCATGGGCTGCCGTGGCGCCGGGGATGTCCTCGAGCTGTCCACCGGACAGCCAGCGAAAGGCGATGCTGCCGGTGGCCGTCCTGCGTGAGCCGACGATCGTGCCCTGGTTGTTGATGTCGGCGGGTGCTACATCGACACCGAGATCGATCAGTTCATAGGGGGCGGCAAACACCGGGAGCGCGACAAGAGGTCCTGTCAGGAGCGCCAGTAATAGAGCGCTCGACCAGCGCCCCCGGTGTTGCCGAAAACGGTTTAGGTTGTTCATTTTTCATTTACCTCGTGCTGCATGGACCGCTGCAAAAGACTCCTCCGTTTGCCTGGCGGTAATCAGGATGCCGGGCGCTGCGTGCAGCCCTGGTGTGGCCGCTACCCGCGTACTGATGGGGATCGACTCTACTGCCAGCCGCGCCGCAGGATTCGGGATGCCTATCCCAGTCCTGACATCACCTGCCTATCAAGCAAGCATCGGGCCAAGAGGGATAAGCGATTGATTTATGTCAATTATGAATATTCCGTATGGAAAACAGCGTGTTCAGAACAGGCCAAACCGTCTCCGGCCAACGACAGTCCGGAGGGTGCAAAGGGCAAGTGCCTGTATGACTGACAGATCTGTCATCGCCAGATAGCGACAGTCTGGCCCGCTTCGAGGCAACCCGCGTCCCGTCAGTCAGCAGGGCATAGGGGCCAGGTAACAACCGCGTTATAAAAGCGACATGCAGGGTGCGTTTCACCCACCGAAACGATCGATGCAGGGCGCGATTCACGCACCGGGCATCCTATCGATGTAGGGTGCGTTTTACGCACCATGAACGGTGCACGAAGTGCACCCTACAAATGAAACACCACCGGGCATCCTATCGATGCAGGGTGCGTTTTACGCACCGGGAGGAGTGCGCGCAACCCACCCTGACTAATCCAAATATACTAATTCCCCCAACAAATGAGCGTGTTAACATGCCCTTGATTCGAGAGACGGGCTGCCCCGCAGACAGCGGAGCGGCTCTGCCGCCACGGACCAACTATTGCCGTAGGAGCGCTTCCCAAGCGCGATTTAATACCGAAAACAAACCACCAGGACCCAAACCCTCACCCCGTGAAATCACTCGACCAGATCAAACACACCCTCCGCGACTTCGCCGCCGAGCGCGACTGGGACCAGTTCCACTCCCCGAAAAACCTCGCCATGGCGCTCATCGTCGAGGCCGCCGAACTCGTCGAACACTTCCAGTGGCTGACCGAAGAACAAAGCCAGACCCTGCCACCCGACAAACTCACCGAGGTGGAACAGGAACTCGCCGACATCCAGATCTATCTCATCCGTCTCGCCGACAAACTCGGCATCGACATGGAAAAGGCGGTGAATGCCAAGATCGAACTGAACGCGAAAAAGTACCCGGCAGACAAGGTGCGCGGCAAGGCGGCGAAGTACAACGATTGTGATGATGGGTGCTAGTGACAAACGTAGGGTGCGTTCCACGCACCGGCAAATGTGTATTTCACGCACCAACAACGAACCAGGAAAAGACGTAGGGTGCGTTCCACGCACCAGCAACGAACAGGGAAACCGTAGGGTGCGTTCCACGCACCGGCAAGCGCTGAAGCGATTTGAGCACTCACTTGGCCTGCTCAAGTGATTGGCTTAATGGCAAGAAAGATAGGTCGGAGGATGTATGTTGCGAAAAGAAGAACCATTTTCTGGCACCCCGGAAACAAAGTGGTTGTCAGATGATAAAAAACCGGACAGGGAAATGCAGTTGCTGCAGGATTTTCAATACACAGACCCAGATAATAAGAACTGGTCTGCCAAGGCAGGGGACATCATAGATGGAGCATCCATACCACGTTTTCTCTGGACGTTGGTAGGAAGTCCCTATACGCGTGATTACAGGCGCGCTTCTATCGTGCATGATATTGCAGTACGCGGTCTCGGGAATACGCATGAGAGAAAACTGGTGGATAAGATGTTTTATCACGCATGCAGGGATGGAGGCTGCTCTGTATTTGAGTCGTGGATGCTATATCTAGGCGTACGCATTGGGTCATGGCTAAGCGAAGAAGATAAAGTGAATTATGATGAATTTGAGTGCCTGTCACGTGATCCAGGAAAGTTAGATAACATTTCAAAAGGCATGAAAGCCAAATTCAACGAGATGGTCGAGAAGTTGCGTCTATATGTAGATGAGACTTCTTTTGACGTCATTGACCGGGAAATCGATAAGATGCGCGATGAGCTTGTAGAGAGTGGAACGTTACGCGCTCGATAACCAGATAATTGATATAGGAAAAACTGCACCAAAGAACAATGTGTGGATGGTGCGATCTGCATCTGGCGGCCGCCTGGTGGGGATGGCGGTTGAATGCGTTTTGTGTTCTGCATCGGACATCTCTCGGTACAGTGAGGCATTCTTGCGCGAGTAGGGGAAAGGGTGACATACAACGATTGGCTCATCGAGATCGGTAAATCCAATAGGACAGCGAATAGTTATTCGGGTGCGATTGCCGGATCGATATCGGCTTGGGCTAGGGAAGCCGGCCTTTGTACGAAAAACCTAGATGATGTTTCATCCGTGGATGAGCTGCGCACGATCGCAGAAGGCCTAAAAGAGTTCGCGACTTTCAAAGAACAAAACAAGCGCGGCAATTCCATGTATAGCAGCGCGTTGAAGGCCTACATAGAATATCGCAAACGTGAAGCTCCGGAGGAATTCGAGGCTGATGTTAATGACATCATGTCGGATAACCAGATCGCCAAAACCGAAAAAGCGACATATATCAGCGCGCGTGTCGGGCAAGGCAAGTATCGTAGTGACTTGATCGGTTATTGGGAGAAGTGCGCGTTAACCGGTTTTGCCGATACTCGATTCCTGGTCGCTTCGCATATCAAGCCATGGCGTAAATCCAGCAACAGGGAGCGGCTGGACCCGTATAATGGTCTGTTGCTGCTACCGAATCTCGACAAGGCTTTCGATCTCGGTTTTATAACCTTCGCAAGCGGTGGTCACATAATCGTTTCCAACCGTCTCGAAGATGAAAGCAAGCTGGGTGTTTCTCGTGACATGCACTTGAGCCTCGAAGACTGTCATCAGGAGTACATGGAATTCCACCGAGATGTTGTCTTCGAGCGGCTTGTTTAAAAAATAAAGTGACCGGATGCATTTATTGATAATTGATGGGAAATGCCAGTGAGCTGGTTTAATGACGATGGGTGCGTAATTTAGTTGCGCTTCAGGTACTAGATCAAGGGATGGTTTCAGTATGTCTATATGGACAATCGACTTACTCCTGATGTTGCCAATGCTGTTGTCGCTTGGCGCACTATATTTTTGGATATACAGAAAGAAACGTGAAGGACGTAAATTCCCGTTTTCCGATACTGTATTGCGTGTGCCGGGCCTGGGTTTGTCGCGCCAGCTCGACGAAATGTCATTTGATCTGGCAATTTATTTTGGGTTGATACCGCTTGCGCCGATTGTTGTCTACGCAATCTATTTACAACATCTTGTCGTTCATGAGCGCCAGCTTTCGTCCATTGTCGCGATATTTCTATTTGTCGCGGCAGTGGCAGTAACTGCGTCTTTTGTGGTTCAGAGCGTCAGGCTTCTGAATCGAAGGTATTATTGCAAGCTGGGTCATGCGGGTGAAGTGGCTGTGGGTGGGGCGCTTAATGAGTTGATGCTGCAAGGCTATCACGTATTTCACGATATTCAGGGCGACAATGAATTCAATATTGACCACCTCGTCGTCGGTCCTGCTGGCGTGTTTGCGGTCGAAACAAAAACCAAAACTAAATTGAAGAAGGGCGCACAAATCAAAGATACGCATAAAGTCACCTTCGATGGCGATGCCTTGTATTTTCCGGATAATCCAGACTATCCGCACAAGGATTTTCTAAATCAAGCGGAGCGCGGTGCGAAGTGGATAAGCAAGTGGTTAACCGCGGCGGTGGGGGAACGCGTTGATGCGCTGCCGGTTCTGGTCATGCCGGGCTGGTTTATCACGATCAAGAAGCCAGGGCGAGTTATAGTATTGAATCATAAACAGTTACACGAGCTTCCCAAGGTAAGGAAACAGCCGCTAGACAAGGCAGCAATCACGCGGATCACATATCAGATCAAGCAGAAATGCCAGCATGACACCCTGGTCCCCGGGGTATTGGCTGCCAAATAAACTGCAAGCATCAGCAAAATAAATGAATAAATGCGGTCAGACCCCGGTTTTCACTAAAGATAAATGGGGTCAGAGCACAATTATTCATAAAATTAAGAGTAATCGTGCTCTGACCCCAGTTTCTTGACCCTGTTATATGCAGGTTAAATGAATTACCGCACGAAACTATTACCGTCTAGCTACAAACAGGCACTCGCTTCCCCTGATGTGCCGAGCCAGAACCCCAGGTTCTTGTCGAGAAATTCCTCCCAGGGCATGTAATGGGAGCCGTCACACGAGAAGGTCAGGCCGATGAGGCCGTTGAAGATGTTCAGCATGCCTGAGCGCAGGTAGATGGTTTCATCCATGAACCTGAGGTCACGGAAACAACTCAGGATCCTGGCAACAGCCTCTGCCGGGATGGCG
This sequence comes from uncultured Gammaproteobacteria bacterium, assembly GCA_963748215.1. Taxonomy (GTDB): domain Bacteria; phylum Pseudomonadota; class Gammaproteobacteria; order UBA9214; family UBA9214; genus UBA9214. The sequence continues at coordinate 210,445 of CAVVHS010000007.1, forward strand.
GCATCGGCCGGATAGTCCCGGCGGGGATAGGCCAGGCAGAGATCGGGGTTGGTGAGCTCATCGATGCCGTGGATGCGGAAGCGATACGGGTCTTCCACCGTCCAGAGGGTGGCGCGGGAACTGGAGAAGTGCAGCTTGGCATGGAAAATTCCGTTGACCGTTATCAGTTCTGCCAGCAGGTCCAGTACCTCGTCGATGTGCTCGTCCATCGGGCTGGTCGCCCGCACCTGGTGGAAGAGGCCGGAGCGGATGGCCGGATCGCCCTTGAGCTGCATCCATTGATCGGGTTGCTGGTACAGGGCCTGCGTGGCGGGCAGTTCACGCAGGTCGAAGTCCGCCCCGAGATAGCCGAGCAGGCGGCCGTCGTCTGCACGGATGAGCTGGACGGCCGTCAGTGAGGGGCGCCGGGCATTGCGACTGATGTAGGCGTCGGAGAGGGAGAAAGGCGCGCCGGCCAACGCACTGGCAAGATACGGGCGTTCGCTGCGGTCACGGCCGTACTGTGATTCCAGCAGGCCGTCGCGGGACGCATTGGAGGTGATCTGGTGCGCGCGCTCATCAAGCAGGTAGAGATACTTGCAGTACGGTAGCTCTGCCATGCCCTCCATCAGGCGCGCCTCCAGGGCCTGCCGATCCGGCCAGCGCTGTTTGCAGTCGTCCGCAATGTTGACCAGCGAGGCTGACAGCCAGCCTTTCAGGATGTCGCGCTGCCGGTCAATGGATTTCTGTAGAGTGCTTTTCATATGGCTGGCGGAGATTATAGCCCAAAGTTAATGGTGTCAGAGCACATTTGACTCTTACATAAGTACAAGGATCTTGCCCTGATTGAGCGGGTAACACATCAATACAGACGAGATGCCTTCCTGCTGATGGCAAGGTTGTTGGCCGAATGAATTCGGCCCCGCAACGGGAATCTATCCACTCGATTTGGGGAAGCGCCAGGCAGAAAATGTGCTCTGACATCATTGTTTCCACTCTGACACCCATTATCTTACGGAGCATGAAGTGACCACTGTAGACAAGAATCCGCCGTCCTGTTCACTTCCTGCTGGCCCGGATCTGTCGAAGCTGGCGGTTGTGGAACTTTCGCCGGTGGAACGGCTGGCGGACTACACGGCGGCCATGAGTCTCGCGAATGCCGAGGCAGAAAAGCGGCTCGGTGAACACATGCTGTTGTCCTGGTATGACCGCGACAGGGATTTCGAGTCACCGCAGCATGCCAGTGAGTGCCACCTGGACAGTGCCGTACCCGGGTATGCGGATTACGGGGTCTACCACGGTGCAACGCTCAAGGTGGATATCGAGCAGGGTCGCTTTGTGTTTTTCTATCTGCCTGTCGAGATGCCGGAATAACCGGCCACTGCCTCCATTTGTCCTGAAAACATCGGTAAACTGACAGCTCTGTCCTTGAAGCCGCGGAGAACTGCCTTGTCATCCGACGATGAAACCCGGAGCGAAGAACCCGTGCCCTCTGCCCTGGTGGCTGCGCATATTGTCTACGGGCTGCATGCGCTTGCTATCGTGCTGGGTATAACCGGGGGCGCAACCGTGATCGGCGGCTTCGTCGGGAGTGCGCCATCGATCATCGCCGTCATTATCAACTATGTGAAACGCGGTGGTGCGCGCGGCACCTGGGCTGCATCGCACTATCGCTGGCAAATCCGCACATTCTGGTTTGCATTGCTGTGGCTGATCATTGCCATGCTGTTGATTGTGACCCTGGTCGGCGCCCCGGTTGGGCTGGGCCTGCTGCTCGCCCTGACTCTCTGGTTGATCTATCGTATTGCCCGCGGCTGGCTGCGGCTGCTCGACAAGCAGCCAATGTATGTTTGACAGAGGACAGACTGGATAAATGAGGTCAGAGCACAATTTCTCTCAGTTAAGTCCATGGATAAACGCATTGCACGAAGCGGTTGATAGTGACAGGACATGAAAGTCATGTACCACTGTACGAACAGAACATACCTTCTCCCGGAGGGAGAGGGAGTATGTGGGACACAAGTGGGCCGGGTACGTTTTTCACTACTATAAACGACATATGTGCACTGACTTTATTCATTCCATACTCCGGTGAGCGGTGAAAGCCAGCAGGCAGCAAGTCCCGGCGGCCGCGGCAAACGGCTTGCATCCGCCGTCGGCTGGGGTGTCGTCCTGCTCGTCATCCTGGCGGGGAGCCGGTTCATGACCGGTATGCCCGGCAGCTCCTGGTCGGGACCGTTGCCGCCCCTGACCGGTGAGCAACAGCGGATCCATGACAATCTCAAGCGCCATGTTGCGGAGCTGGCCGGCCGCATCGGCGAGCGCAACGTCTGGCGCCCCGAGGCCATGACGGACGCCGCCGGTTATATCCGCAAGACCCTGGAAGACGCGGGCTACGCGGTCAGTGTCCAGCCCTTTACCAGCCGCGGTCAGACCGTGAACAACATCGAGGCCGTACTGCCCGGGCACGGTGCGGCGGATGAAAGTCATTGTCGCCGGGGCGCATTACGATTCGGTGGTCGGCTCCCCGGGGGCCAACGACAATGCCTCGGGGGTGGCCGCGCTGCTGGAACTTGCCCGCTTGCTGGCCGGGACGGCGCTGCCGCGTAGCGTGCGCTTCGTGGCCTTTGCCAATGAGGAAGCACCGTTCTTCTACGGTGATGAGATGGGGAGCAAGCGGTATGCCGCCCGTGCGCGTGCCCAGGGCGAGCGCATCGCGGCGATGCTCTCGCTGGAGACGATCGGTTATTACACCGATCAGCCGGCCAGCCAGCGCTATCCCTTTCCGTTCAACCTGTTCTACCCCGATACCGGTAATTTCATCGGTTTTGTCGGCGATCTCTCGTCCTGGCGCCTGGTGCGCCGGGCGACCGGGGCCTTCCGTGCCTCGACGGCCTTTCCCTCGGAAGGCGTGGCGGCACCGCGCGCGACGAAGGGTGTGCACTGGTCGGACCACTGGTCCTTCTGGGAGGCCGGATACCCGGCCATCATGGTCACGGACACCGCGCTGTACCGTTACCCGCATTACCACGCAGTCGACTGACACACCGGACAAGCTGGATTACACCGGCCTGGCACGGGTGACCGGCGGGCTGGCGGAGGTGATTGCGGCACTGGCGGGGGAGTAACAACAATAAAAAGGGGTAGTGCCTTTTTCTTGGTAGCATGATCGAGGAATAAGGAATGGTGCGTAAAACGCACCCTACAATTTAATGCTGGCCCTCTAAACTGGAGCAGTTCGTTGGGTGAATTAAAACAGGACGTAGTGCCACAGCTGTCGCACATAATCTTCAGGAAGGTGTATTGAATGCGGCTATTCCAGTGATCAGATTGTGGGCAGTACGTGGACATGACATTCCAGAACAACAATGATGTCATACCCGCGAAGGCGGGTATCCAGTAAGTCACTGATTAGCAGGGGCACAAAGGTTCCTGGATTCCCGCCTTCGCGGGAATGACGGCTATGTGGGACAGCAGTGGGGCAGTGCCCTTTTCCTGGTAGCATGATCGAGGAATAAGCAGGGTGCGCTGTGCGCACCATTCCCGGTGCGTGAAACGCACCCTACAATTTAAAAATAAATGGGGGTCAGATCCCGGTTTTCACTAATATTCACATGCAAACGCGCACCAGCCTGGATTTTGTCTTGAAAGCTCATCATGATCATTCACTGCACCCGTAAACTCGCTGCAAAGCTACCCGTGGTATCCGGCACGCCATTGACGGAAACCAGTCCGCTGGGCAGCTGGCATGCCAACCTGTACAGCATTGACCGGCGCAACTGTGTGCTGTTCTGCCACGACGAGCTGCGCTACACGCTGTTCCTGCCCGGCCTGCGCAAGCCGCAGTTCGCGGAGCTGGGCCGCTGGTTCCGGGAATTGTTTACGGCATCGCTCGCGTATACGGGTATGTCCGATAACCAGGTGCGGCGCGCGGAACTCGCGTTGGGTCCGGTTGCGTTCGATACCTGTACCGACCGCTCGGTACTTGGCAGTCTGAACCAGATGCGTTTCCTGCTGGATGGCCGGGTGAGCGAGGTCAGCGATGTGATGTTGCTCAATCCGCTGTCGGTGAATCGCTGGTTGTGTCATTACCCGGTGCGCCGTGGCAAGGCGGTCTGGATGGCGGATGAGGCCATGTGTGAGCGGGTGGCGACGTTGTGACGCGGAGGTTCTACAGTCATTGGAGTAATTGGGGACAGACCACGTTTTTCTCTGAAAGATTGCTGACTTCGTCTTCCTTGCAGAAAAACGTGGTCTGTCCCCAATTACCAAAATTACCAAAGGCATTGGTTATACGGAGGCAGATATGATGGAGAAGCTGGCACGCATCGGCAATAGCAGACTCTACTGGCTGGCAGTGGCATTGATCGGAATCTCGTTCGAAGCGGTTGGACTGTATTATCAGCACGTGCTCGAGGAGATGCCCTGTGTGCTCTGCATCCATGTGCGTCTCTGGCTGATGGCCCTGATCATTGTTGCGCTGCTGGCGCAATTACAGCTGCGGCTGAGATTCAAACCGATACCGGTGCATCTGCTGACGGTGGTGATTGCAGCGGGGCTGCTGGAGCGTTCATACCAGCTGCTCGGCACGGAACGCGGCTTTGTGGTCGGGGACTGTGGCTTTGACCTGGGACTGCCGGCCTGGTTCACGCCCGATGCGTGGCTGCCGAGCCTGTTCCAGGTGCAGGTCTCATGCGGTTATACGCCGGAGTTGCTGTTCGGCGTCACCATGGCGCAGGCCCTGATTGTGGTGTCCGCCAACTTTTGTGATGATCACTGTCACCATGCTGGTGGCGGCTGGTGCGGAGCCTCACAGGTCAGCTACTGAATAATCGGGGGCAGACTGAGTTCGTGGGGTGCGCTGTGCGCACCATACCCGGTGCGTGAAACGCACCCTACAATTTAATGAATAAAAACAGGAGTCAGACCCTGTTTTCGGGCCTGATCCCATTGAAGGAATTTATTCATGCACATCCTGGTTCTTGTCCTCGCCTGGCTAACTCCGGCACTGATCGCCGAAATGCTCGGCTGGCGTGGTGTCTGGGGCGGTGGGGGTGCATTCGGTGATTACATCATTCCCATACCCGTCGCGGGTGGCGCAATGCACGTGCCCAGCTTTGTGGTGCTGGCAGTGGTCGTATTCGCGAACCGGCGCAGGACCGAAGCCGGGCGAAGCTTCCTGCCCCTGTTCGCATTTTGCATTGCCGCCGCGGGGCTCGCCGCCATGCTCGATTTCGATCGTCTGAACAGCTGGCTGTTCACGGATTACGAACCCTCTGGTTCGCCGTTCCGGTTTGATAGCAATCCGTTTTTCCTGTTCGTGACGACTGACGCACTCTGGGCCGGCATTTACTCGCTCACGATCGGCAAGGCCTCGCCGGTACGTAGCTGGTTGGTATTGCCACTCGTGCCATTCGTGGTGATTGCAGGCCACGCCCTGGCTTACCGCACGGGCGGCCCGGTGTTCAAGATTGGTCACGCGTTTCCGGGCAGTTCACGGGGAGAGGAGACCTTGATGATCTATACCTCGGCACCCTACGAGGAGGCGGGATTCCTCGCTTGGCTGGATACGAGTTCGCTGTCGCGGCCGTGGACAAATCCCAATGCCGAGCACGTCGCCGTGGTTTTTACGAACAGCCTGCAGGCGATGAAGTGGCATTGGAAAAAAGATGCAGAAACGGGTGATGAACACATCATTGCGACCATCTGCCTGTACGAAGAAGACCAGTCTGTGGTCCCGTACGCGGGATACCACGACTGTTTCGCCGGGCACGAGACAGCCGGTGAGACACTGGCCAGGCTCACCACGGAGGAATCGACGGGACTCGGTCGCGACATCGATAGCTGGTATGCGCTGGCCCGCCTGTGCGACGACGTCAAAATCCCGGACACGCCGTCAACGGATATCGAACGGGTGGGTATGTGCCAGGGCATGCACCGTGTCTATCCCAAACGTCTGCGTCAGTTTATAGCGCGGTACGGCGAGGACTCGCCACAGGTTCGTTTCGTCCGCGCAGAAGATGCAGCGCGGAACCTGTCTGCACCGTAATCAAGCGCTATGGTAATGACCGGGGTCAGATCCCGGTTTCCTCCGCCGGTTTTACCTGCGCGTGAAACGCACCCTGCAATTCAAGGCTGGCCTTCAAACTGGGGCAGTTCGTGGGGTGCGCTGTGCGCACCCTTCCCGGTGCGTGAAACGCACCCTGCAATTTAAGGCTGACTTCTAACCTGGAGCAGTTCGTGGGGCGCGCTATGCGCACCCTTCCCGGTGCGTGAAACGCACCCTGCATTTAATGTTGAATAATGAAGGGAATTATCGGGGGTCAGCGCACAATTTCATACCTTATTTGGCCATGATGATTCCGCAGGCGTCGCGTGAAACACCTGCACAGCCATGCTTGCGCACGATTAAATGGGCGCTGACCCCTTTGACCGATCGTGTTATTCAGTCGGACTTTGCGTGTCATTCTGCGTGCGACTCTCGAGCTGCCCCAGTTCGGCCTCGAGTTTGGTCAACGCTTCCCTGTACGTCCCGACCTGTACCCTGGCCGCAGCGAGTGCATCACCGGCGGTGCTGGCCCTGATTCTTTCCTGCGCCAGTTCCTGTGTAACCGCTTGGAGTTCAGATTGCAGTGTTGCCAGTTGTTCGTCCCGGCTGGCGAGTGCGCTGTGCAGCTGGTTGCGTTCCGCGGTGAGAGACTGGTTATGTGCCTGATGGTTATTGATCAGCTGGTGCTGCTGTTCCAGTGTGGCGCTGGAGGTGTTCAGCGTTTCGACCAGTTCCGTCACGCGCACCCGCAAGGCCTGTTGCTCGCGGCTACAGTACGTCATCTTGTCGGACAGTGATGCTTCGGTTGCAAGACTGTCCTGCAGCTCGTCGCGTAACTGCTCAAGCATGCTGCGGGCCTCGTCGAGTTCGCTGCTTTTAGCCGTCAATTGTTCCTGTGTCTGCTTCAGTTCGGCGCTGAGGGGATTTTCCCGTGCTGCCGGGGCCGTCGCAGGCGCCGCGGGATAGGCCTGGTATTGGCCGCCCGGTGGATAGTGAGGCGGGAATTGACCATAGCCCTGTTGAGGCGCAGGCCAGCGAGGGGCTTGTTGCCAGGTTTGCCCATACCCGCCCGGGTAGGAGGGCGGATACCAGCCCGGCGCAACGCCGCTGGCGGGTACAGGCGTTTGTCCGGCCGGTGCGGCCGATGCGTTTGTTGCTGTGTCTTCCGGCCAGGCACTGCCGGGAAGGCTGCCGATCAGCATGGCGGCAGCAAGGACGACAAACGACGTCAATTTGTTCATGACATGCCCCGTGTTTGAATTATTCTTGGTATCGGTAGCTGTTGATTTTACTCAAATCAAGAGCGAATCAAGGGCCCGGATACCTTCTTCCGTAAGGTATCCGGGCCCCTGGCTGCTTCATTGTGATCCCCACGGCAACTGCTCCTGCGTCGCCCAAGGCGCCTGCTTTGGGTGCACACGGCTCTGGCATGGCCCAGGCCAGTCTCTCGATCGCTGCGCGATCTCACCTTCTCCTGCCGTCGTCTCCCCAACCTTTCCCGGTGAATAGACCGGAGGGAGAGGGGGTGTGGGTCAGCAGAGAGCCAGCTTTTTTACAGGTATTCGGTCCCTTGTTGCTGGCCAGCCCTTTTTACTGACTTCAATTGGCCTTGATGATTCCACAGGCGTCGCGTGTACCACCTGCACAGCCTTTCTTGAGATCGCTTTCCTGGTCGCAGTAAGTATCTTCGTTGGTGTGAATGATAAAGCTGCTGCCGTCTGCGTCGAACAGGCTCAGACGACCGGGGGACAGGGTAATCCGGTCGGTCGTATGCGTCATGGATCCCTTGCCGTTCTTTACCTCGATATTGACGAGATCGCCCATATGATAGGGGTGATTGATGTCTGCTGCAGGCACCTCGTCGCCCGCGCTGTCCGGTCGCGTCTGACCGAATGGTCCCGGATCATGGTGACCTTTGGCTGCACTGCAGGGTTCACATGCACCCGTTTCGTGAATGTGCACCGCATGCTTGCCGTCAGGCAGGCCCTCTACCATGAGATGGACGATAACTGCCTTGATACCTTCGTCCGTCTCCTCTTCCGTGAGCATCGCAGTCCCCGAAATCTTCGGGTCTGTACAGCCTTTGATCTCGGACGTTGCGGTTAGCTGGGCGGCATATCCGGGCAGCGACAGGCAGGCCAGCGCCGCTGCAGCAATCAGGGACAGGCCGGCACGATGGGCGGATTTTGCTGGTGTGTTCATCGATGACTCCTCCTTTTGTAGTTGTTCATCCGGTTTTCGGGAGCATACACCCGATTTGGAATTCGTGGGGCAGGACATTATTTTTTAGGAGCGCATCTCATGGCCGTTCCCGCACATGGCCCAGGCCAGCCTCTCGACCCGGGCTATGCCCGTAAAAACGGTCTCACCTTCTCCATGTGCTCCACGGCACTTGTACATGGCCCAGGCCAGTTTCTCGACCGGTTCCCGGTCTCACCTTCTCCTGAACATCGCGCGATAGATATTGGCGACGGAACCACACGGAAGAACACGGAAATATCAATGCAGGACCACTGCTGTCCCACATAAGCATCAGGAAAGTTCGTAGGGTGCGCTGTGCGCACTCTTTCCCGGTGCGTAAAACGCACCCTACAATTCAAGGCTGGCCCTCTAAACTGGCGCAGTTCGTAGGGTGCGCTGTGCGCACCATTCCCGGTGCGTAAAACGCACCCTACTACTGATGGCAAGGTTGTTGGCCGAATGAATTCGGCCCTGCAACGGTAATCTACCCACGCGATTTGGGGATGAGCCAGTCAATGTATGTGGGACAGCAGTCGCTCTGACCCCCATTTCCTGCGCATAAAACCGGATCCTGATCAGGGTGATAGTTGAATTGCCGAGTTTCTGCATGATCTTACCTGCAAATCATTGCCACCTCCCTTCCTGCTACCTATGATCCCCTTATGCCGCTCTTCCGTTTTCACCCTGCCGTGGCGCGCTGGTTCACGGCGCATTTTGCCGGTCCGCCCGGTTCGGGCAAGACCCTGGCCGCGCCGTTGCCGAATGAGACCCGGGTGTTGTATGTCTCGCCGCTGAAGGCCCTGTCCAACGACATCCACAAGAACCTCGAGCTGCCGCTGAATGGTATCCGTGACCAGCTGCTGGCAGCGGGGCTGTTTGATGTGCCCATCACGGCATGCGAATTAAATAGGTTCAGAGCAAAATTTTCGCTAAAATCAAACAAGTATCCGGATCAAAGTCCGCCTGTCCCCCGGACGCCAACCCTTTGCCGACACACTCCATGACACCCACCGAGATCTTCGAATCCCTGCGCCGTGATGTGATCGGGCAGGATGAGGCTCTGCGCGACATGGCCGTCGCCATTTACAAGCACCTGATCGAGCACTCGGCCGGCAATGTGCTCATGATCGGCAATTCGGGCACCGGCAAGACCACCATCATGAAGGCCGTGGAACGGTTCTTCGCGGAGGCTGAAGGATATGAAAAATTCTCGACCATTATCCGCATCAACGCCAACCTCGTGGCTGACCTGGCGAACCGCGGCCAGCAGAGCAATGTGGTGATGGACCGGCTGGCCCGCCACGCCGCCGAGCTCCTGGGTGAGAAGGCCGACCTGGAGACGGTGAGCGAGTACGTGGCCCACGGCATCGTCTGTGTCGACGAGGTCGACAAGATCCGCGCCGTGGTGGGCGGGGAGCCGAGTGTCAGAGGGATCACCGCCCAGGACAGCCTGCTCACCCTGATGGAGAACGAACATGTGCAGGTGGAGATGCGCTATTTCGAATCCGGCCGCTGGCATACGCAGGTCGAACCGGTCAATACCACACATGTCCTGTTCGTTGCCGGCGGCGCTTTCGAGGAGCTGTTTGACCAGGTGCTCGAGCGCGTCACCAAGCATTCCGGGATTGATAAATTCTACAAACAGGTGATCAGCGCCGACGGCAGTTACCAGCGCAAGTTTGAATTCAGGCTGAGTGAGCACCTGATCCAGGAAGATATCTTCAACTACGGCATGTCACCCCAATTCCTGTCGCGCTTCGACAGCACGATCATGCTGGGGGACCTGGGGGCTAAACACCTGGTGGAGATATTCAGGAATACGGAGGATGCCATATGGCCGCAGGCGGTAGAATATTTCCGGAAAATGGGTATCGACATGAACATCACGGATGAAGCCGCCTTCCTGATTGCCGATATCGCGGCAGGCAAGAACCGGCTCGGTGCCCGTGCCCTGCGCGAGGTTTTTGGCTCGATTATCAAGCGGCTCGAGTTCGATCCCGTCGCCTCGGGGCTAGTGCAGGAGCGGGACGGCCAGCAGGTGCTCGTGATCACCCGGGAGATAGTCGAGGCGGCCCGGCAGGGCTATTAACGGGGCTGGATACGAATTCTGTAGTTATTCATATTTTCAGGTCTTTTTTTGCAGCTGGGGACTAATACCTGAGTCATTTCCATGCTGGAAGTGCGGAGGCCCGTTGCAGGAACTTCTGTTGCCACTGGCGCGCCACGAGGAATGCCCGCACTGCCGGACGCAGCTGCACGTGCACCGGATGTGTGTGTATTTCGATACGTCAAAATAAAGGGGTCGGATACATTATTCCGTAGATTTCCAAAAAAGTATTCGATTCCATTAACTCGGAAGTAATCAGGATAGTCATCCCCCCAATTAATTAACCCCTTGTATGGTCGATAAGGTAATTTTCTTCCTTCAATCAGGACGATGTCATGCTTATCAAACAAAAGGACAACTCCCTGGAGCAGATCGATTATTTGCAGGACTTGCTTGAGCGTGACTTGCCTGAAAAAACAAAGGCTATGATCGAGCGTGAGCTTAAGTGCCTCTGTTCCGGTAATAAAGGTGAGGAGTCATCTGCCTATTACCTCGATTTTTCGTTCAAGCCAGCCAAAAACTGGGCGCTGATCCATGATCTGCGGCTGGAGCATGAAGGGTTTGTGGCTCAGATCGACCATCTACTGATCGGCAGGATGCTTGACATCTATGTCATCGAATCTAAGAACTACAACCAGGGTGTAGCCATTTCCGATGAAGGAGATTTCAGTTACTTCTATGGTAAGAAGCCGATTCCGATCGAATCACCCATTGCGCAGAACGAGCGACATATTCGACTTCTGGACCGCTATTTGACCGAAAATAACCTCCTGCCCAAACGTCTGGGTGTGACCCTGCGACCCAATTATAAAAACATCGTGCTGATATCACCGACCTCACGACTTACGAAGCCCGCTAGAGGGCTGTACGATTGCAGTTCGGTCATGAAGTCAGACAAGTTCAGGGAGCGTTTCATGATGATCTGAAAGATGATTCGCCCGCCGCGTTCATCAGTCTTGCCAAGCTGATTTCAGAGCATAGTCTGCGCACATTCGCCGAATCCCTGGTGCTGAGGCATAAACCGGCCACGATCGATTACCTGCAGAAATTCGGGCTTGCGGGTAACCCGCAGACAGATGGGGTCGCAGGTAACAATACACCTGAAACAGAAGTTGCTGCAGAAATGGTTGATCAGGATGCGATTGTCCCGGCTTGTCCGCGGTGCGGGGCAGATATGGTGCGACGTACGGCAATGAAGGGTAAAAATGCCGGTCAGGAATTTTGGGGCTGTTCAGGATTTCCCAAGTGTTGGGGGGTGCTGCAAGATGGTATCGAGAATCCAGCGCCCGCTGAAGTGTCCACTGATGTAGAGGAAATGCCCTGTTGTCCGAAATGTGGCGGTAGCATGATCAAGTGTATTGCCAGGAAGGGTAAGAATGCCGGTCAGGAATTTCGGGGATGCGCCAGCTATCCAAAGTGCAGGGGAGTGCTGGACCTTGCATTGGCTGCGAACAAATAACCCGTGATGCATTGCGTGAACTCGTGTATGGACCCTGTCATTCACCGGCACGCTGGGCGTAATACATGACGTTCATCGCCTGCGGGACGTTGCCGGGCATGGCGGCGCGGTTGCGCGTCAGTGGCGCCATGATCGCGCGGTTCGGCAGGGCCAGGTCGCCCAGGCTGATGGGTGAGAACAGGTCGATATCCGTCGTGGCGTCCGGGCGGGTGGTCATGCGGGTCTCCGTGGGGGTGAATAAAGCAGTCAGAGTGACTGTATGCCAGATAGTTCCCGTACGGCACGCCATCGGGAGATTGCTTCGCTTCTCTCGCAATGACGGAGTTGGCTCAATGAATCAGAGGCTCCTTAGACTCAAGATAATTTGCGTCACGATCATGGTCAGCAGCGTCGAGGCCAGCGTGCCAATCAGGACATATTCGGCGAAAGGTCGTTCATCCATCTGGCGAAAACGCGCAAATCCCTTGGCGGCGATGATCAATGCAATCACATTGACGTTCTGACTGACAAACAAAACGCTATACATCAGCCAGCGCTCCAGGATGCCGATGATCCGGCCGGCATTGTATTCCTCCTGGTCGATTTCTTTTCCCTCCGTCTTTGGAGCCAGTCCGAAGCGATGGAAGAGGCTGCGAACAACCAGGTTGGCTTCGTTCGCGACCAGCAGAAAACCCAGCAGGAACCAAAGCCCGGTGCGAAGTTTGCCTGATACATCACCCGTATTGAAATGATCATTCGCCAGCCACGTCAAACCCGCTTCCACCCAGGGTGCGGGTAACAATCTGTCCTGCAGTGCAATCGTCACGAACAGTATGACCAGAAAACCTGTAAAGCGACACTCGTTCAACCAGTCCCCGGGTAGCCATGACTCCGTCGACAGGAGAATGATTGCAAGCAGGGCGGCGATTACTGCGGACGGCCAACTGATCGAGAAAACCAGTAAAGTGAGCATGACCTGGAATACACCGACGATCATCAGTGTGCGCAGGGGCAGTCGCTCGTCATTAAACATGTAGACAATGCGACTGAGTAATACGCCGTTCAGGAATAGCAATACGTCCATGGGCTAGCTCCCTGCCTGTTCGGTAACTGAATTTGCCTTCAGGAACCTGTTAAGGATACCGGTCAATGCCTGCATATAGTCGATGACCGCATCCAGTTCCCCGGCATTGATATTCTTGTAAACCGCCTGCACGGAAATGCCCAGCTCCGCGGCAATGTCCTTCTTGTTTTTTACAGTCAGTAATCCGTGCAGGATCGCCAGGCGATTGGCATCCCATTTCAGAATTCTTTGATTGAGCAGGCGCAGAGAACTCCCGGTAAGGGCTGCCCAGTCGTCCGGCAGCCCCTCGAGACGAACCAGATTGCCGCTGTCTTTCAGCCGGCTCATGCCGTCGCGGGCCCGATAGAAGGCCGGGCCATCCATGCCCAGGGCCTGTTCGGTATTCAGCTCGGTCGTGATCTCGCCCAGGCCCAGTGAGAATCGAACCCTGACCGGGTGCATGACGCGCAGGATCCGTACCATGTCTTCGAATACCGGATCTGCCTTATCGAAGACGGCCTGGAATTCATCGCCAAGGGTCAGGGTATACGGTGAGACGGGTCGGGATGGCCGGGCGTTAAGGTCGTCCAACAGCGATTCGAGCTTTTGCTGGACACCCTTGCGGTCCTTTGCATCCCTGGATGCTACGATATCGCCGATGAGTACAAGGTAATGCATCATTCAACCTCTTTGGTTGTTTATGCATAAAATAAACCATAAAGGTTTAATTTGTCAAATATCAACTAAATTGGTTAAAAATAGTGGTTTTCAACTAAACAGGTTGAATAGATCATATGGAAATATTTTTATATATATCAGTATATTATAGATATCATCCGTACTGTCGGCCATTCTGCTATAAGTGATTACGCAATGACGTCCTCCGGTTTCCATCCAGCCGTTTCGAACTGGTTCGGTTCGCATTTCGACCGGCCGACCGACGTGCAGGCCCGCGCCTGGCCGGCGATCCGGAACGGTCGGGCCTGCCTGATCGCGGCGCCGACCGGCTCGGGCAAGACGCTGGCCGCGTTCCTGGCGGCCATCGATCAACTGCTGGTGGAAGGCCTGGCCGCGCCGTTGCCGGATGAGACCCGGGTGCTGTATGTCTCGCCGCTGAAGGCCCTGTCCAACGACATCCACAAGAACCTCGAGCTGCCGCTGAACGGCATCCGCGACCAGTTGCTGGAGGCGGGACTGTTTGATGTGCCCATCACCGCACGGGTGCGCAGCGGCGATACCTCGCCCGCGGAACGGCAGGCGATGAAGCGCAACCCGCCGCACATCCTGGTCACCACGCCGGAGTCGCTCTACATCCTGCTGACCTCGGATTCGGGCCGGGCCATGCTGCGCACCGTGCGCTCGGTGATCGTCGACGAGATCCACGCCCTGGCGGGGAACAAGCGCGGCGCCCACCTCAGCCTGTCGCTGCAGCGCCTCGATGCCCTGTGCGAACGGCCGCCCGTGCGCATCGGCCTGTCCGCCACGCAGAAGCCGGTGGAGACGATGGCCGCGTTTCTCACCGGTCATCCGCATGACGATGCGGCTTGTCCGTGTCACATCATCGATACCGGCCATGTGCGCAAGCGCGATATTCGGCTGGAGATCACCGGCTCCCCCCTGGAGGCGGTGATGGCCAACGAGGTCTGGGCCGAGATCTATGATCGCCTGGCGCAGCTGGCCGAGGTCCATCGCACCACGCTCATCTTCGTCAACACGCGCCGCCTCGCGGAACGGGCCGCCGCGGCACTGGCCGAGCGCCTGGGTGAAGGAGCGGTCACCGCCCATCACGGCAGCCTGGCCAAGGAACACCGGCTCGATGCGGAACAGCGTCTGAAACAGGGCCAGCTGCGCGCCCTGGTGGCCACCGCCTCGCTGGAACTGGGTATCGATATCGGCGACGTGGACCTGGTCTGCCAGATCGGTTCGCCCGGCGCCATTGCCACCTTCCTGCAACGCGTCGGGCGCTCGGGTCACGCCGTGGAAGCCACGCCGAAGGGGCGGCTGTTTCCCCTGTCGCGCGACGACCTGGTGGAATGCACGGCACTCCTCGATGCCATTCGCCGCGATGAACTCGACGTGATCCACATCCCCGACCATCCGCTGGATGTGCTGGCGCAGCAGATCGTCGCCGAGGTGGCGAGCCGCGAGTGGGACGAGGCGGAACTCTACCGGTGTTTCAGCCAGGCCTGGCCGTACCGGGGGTTGAGCCAGACGCAGTTTGCCGCCACGGTGAAAATGCTCAGTGAAGGCTTTCATACCCGCCGCGGCCGGCGCAGTGCCTACCTGCACCGCGATGCCGTGCATGGCGTGTTACGACCCCGCAAGGGCGCGCGCCTCACGGCCCTGCTCAACGGCGGCGCGATCCCCGACCAGTTCGACTACGATGTGATCATGCAGCCGCAGGGGGTGTTCGTCGGCACCCTGAACGAGGACTTCGCCTTTGAAAGCCTGCCCGGGGATATCTTTCAGCTGGGCAACCAGTCCTACCGCATGCTGAAGATCGAGCAGGGCCGGGTGTACGTGGAAGACGCCCATGGCCAGCCGCCGAATATCCCGTTCTGGTTCGGCGAGCGGCCGGGGCGCAGCGATGAGCTGTCCCAGGCCGTGTCGCGCCTGCGCCGCACGCTGGACGAACAGCTGCAGCAGGGGCAGGACGCCGCGCTGCGCTATCTGACCGACACACTGGCCTTGCCGCCCGGTGCGGCCGAGCAGCTGGTCGCTTATCTCGCCGCGGCGCAGGCGGCGCTGAGCAAGATTCCGACGCAGGAGCATCTCGTCTTTGAACGCTTCTTCGACGAGACCGGCGACATGCACTTCGTCATCCATTCGCCCTACGGTTCGCGCATCAACCGCGCCTGGGGGCTGGCTCTGCGCAAGCGCTTCTGCCGGCGCTTCAATTTCGAATTGCAGGCCGCGGCCACGGAAGACAATATCATCCTGTCGCTGGGGCCCACGCACAGTTTTCCCCTCGATGAACCGGCCCGCTACCTGAAATCCGCCAGCGTCCGGGACGTGCTGGTGCAGGCCCTGCTGGCCGCGCCGATGTTCCCGGTGCGCTGGCGCTGGGTCACCAACACTGCGCTGGCGGTGCCGCGCAATCGCGGCGGCAAGAGGGTGCCACCGCCGTTCCAGCGCAACAGCGCCGAGGACCTGATCGCCCTGATCTTTCCCGATCAGCTGGCCTGCGCGGAGAACATCGCCGGGGACCGCGAGGTGCCCGAACATCCGCTGGTCGACCAGGTGGTGGCGGATTGCCTGCATGACCTGATGGACATCGACGGCCTGGTCCGGCTGCTGGAAGGGATCGAGACGCAGCGCATCGCGATCACCACGCGCGATCTCGCCACGCCCTCGCCGATGGCGCTGGAGATCATCAACGCCCGGCCCTTTGCCTTTCTCGATGACGGGGCCGCCGAGGAACGCCGCACCCTGGCCATCAGCCAGCAACGCCATCTCGACCCGGTGGATGCCGCCGGGATCGGCACCCTCGATCCCGCGGCCATCGCGCAGGTCCGGCAGGAGGCCTGGCCGCAGGCCGGCACGTTCGACGAGTTGCACGATGCGCTGCTGGTGCTGGGATTCGTGACGGTGGCGGAAGGCGAGGCCGGGGGCTGGGAGTCGCGGATGCAGCGCCTGCAGGTACAGCAGCGTGCCACGGTCGTCAGTCTCGAACACGGTGCCGTGCTGTGGGTGGCGGCGGAGCGCTTGCATCATGTGCTGACGCTGTTTGCGGACGCGCCGCGCGATCCCGTCATCGCGCCCGTGGAGCCGGTGCCCGAGGACCGGATTGAGGCGCTGACCGAACTGCTGCGCAGTCGCCTGGAAGGGCTGGGTCCGGTCACGGTGTCTGCGCTGAATGCGCCGCTGGGCCTGGCGTTGACCGAGGTGGAGGCGAGCCTGCTGGCCCTGCAGCAGGAAGGCTTTGCCATTCAGGGGCACTTCTCGCAGGCCAGTGAAACCGAATGGTGCGAGCGCGGCCTGCTGGCGCGCATTCACCGTTACACCGTCAAGCAATTACGCAGCGAGATCGACCCGGTCAGTCCGGCGGATTTCATGCGCTTCCTGTTTCACTGGCACGGCCTGGATGAACCGGCGGAAGGGGAGGCCGCGCTGGAACGCAGCCTGCAGCAACTGGAAGGCATTCCACTGGCGGCCGCCAGCTGGGAGCAGGATGTGCTGCCGGCGCGCATACGCGACTTTTCGACCGCGCAACTGGATCACCTCTGCCAGTCCGGCCGCTTTGTCTGGCTGCGGCTGCAGCCACCGGCGGCGGGCAGGGATGACCGGCACAAGAACCCGGCCGTGAAGAGCACGCCGATCAGTTTCATCCGTCGCGAGCACCAGGGCGACTGGCGCGACCATACGGAGCTGGTCGATGCGGCCGCGGTCACGCTGTCGGGCCATGCAGGCAAGGTGCTCGACAGCCTGAAACAGTGGGGCGCCAGTTTTTTCCAGGACCTGCTGGATGACACCCGCCTGTTGCCGGTGCAGCTGGAAACCGCGCTGGGCGAGCTGGTGGCCTGGGGGCTGATCACCTCGGACAGTTTCAGCGGCCTGCGCACCCTCATCACCCCGCAACCGGTGCTGCGCCGGCGCGGCAAACGCCGGCCGGGTTACCAGCCCCTGGCCCAGGCCGGACGCTGGTCGCTGTTGCGACCGGCCCGGCCGCCTCGCGAGGACCAGAACCGGTTTGCCTCCGTCGAACATATTGCACGCGTACTGCTCAGGCGCTACGGCGTGGTGTTCCGCAAGCTGCTCGAACACGAAACCGGCCTGCCGCCGTGGCGCGACCTGCTCTATTGCTGCCGGCGCATGGAGGCGCGCGGTGAGCTGCGCGGTGGCCGTTTTGTGCAGGGTTTTGCCGGGGAACAGTTCGCCCTGCCGGACGCCATGCAGACCCTGCGCCGCATCCGTAATCAGGCGCAGGACGGCGCGCTGATCGCCATCGCCGCCACCGACCCGCTCAACCTGACCGGTTCCATCACCGCCGGCGACCGCGTCGCCCGCCAGGCGAACAACCGCATCCTGTACCGCGACGGCGTGCCCATCGCCACCAGCGTCGCCGGCGAGATCAACTACCTGGCAACGATAGCACCGGAGGTGCAATGGGAGATCAAGACCACCCTGTTGCGGCAGACCCGTCCGGAACAGTTCCACCCGACGCCGCCGCGGTCGATTTAGGTTGTTGGCCGAATGAATTCGACCAGCGGTGTTTCATCGTGCCCTGTAGGGTCGAATTCATTCGACCATTCACGAGCCAGTTGTTGGCCGAATGAATTCGGCCCTACAACGGTAATCTGCTGAAATCAACGGCAATATGGATTCGCTTCCTTTATTCGCTTATAAATAAGATGGGGTTTGATATTGCAGCCATTCATGCCGGGAGTCCCCCATGTCAGAAACATATACATGCTGGAAATGTGGAGGTACGTTGCCGGATCTCCTGATGCCATTGGCGCGACACGAGGAGTGCCCTCACTGCCGGGCGCAGCTGCACGTGTGCCGAATGTGTGTGTTTTTTGATACGGCGGCGCCGCAGCAATGTCGGGAGCCGGTTGCCGACCTGGTGTCTGACAAGCAGCGCGCCAATTTCTGTGGATATTTCACGATCAATCCGCATGCCTTTTCCGCGCCCTCGGATCAGACCGCCGAGTCGCGTCGGCAGTTGGATGCATTGTTCAAGGGCGAGTCCTCTACGGCTGCATCAGAGGAAGACGAGTTGCGTGAGCAGGTGGAGCAGTTCTTCAAGAAGTGATTTTTCAGATTGTGGTGAGGGATACCCAAGGGTCGGACCTCGTCAACCCGTTGAAGTAGCTCAAATCAACACGTTAATTCAGGCCGCAATCCCGCCTTGGATGGTATTTTTCAGGGTAAAAAGGCGCATTCAAGTATTTGTGAACGCGCGATTTATCGCACAAAACATTCCGGAGTTCGTGAGTGCCTCGCAGGCCTTACAGGCACCCTATTGTGGCCGGAACAGGCGTTTTAAGCCCGAAAAGAACCTTTATCAGGGGTAAGAATCGAGTGATCTCAGTAAGTTGCCGAGGTCCGACCCCGTGCAACGAATCAGGTTATCAGGGGTAAGAATCGAGTGATCTCAGTAAGTTGCCGAGGTCCGACCCCGTGCAACGAATCAGCCAGTAAGTTGCCGAGGTCCGACCCCGTGCAACGAATCAGCGTGCAACCCGTGCAACGAATCAGACCCCGTGCAGGTCACTCCAAGAGCTCAACACAGGCTCGGCCGAGCGTCCGCGTCTATTTTACCGGCCAGTGGGTCACCGGTTGATCAGGAGGGACAGTGGAAGCTCCTTGTCACGCGTAGCGATCATGGCCAGACGCGTCTATGTTGATCGGTAAATATCAGCGGCGAATATTATCAACATCGCAAAGAACAGGGGTGACAGGACACAATCTTTAACAATCAGGCGCGGGGTCAGATCCTGGTTTCAGTTAAAATCGGATAAAGCCGTTTTTGGATCCTGGTTTTGCGCACCTAACGTTTCATTTATTACAAAGGACAATTCTCATGAGTATGTCAAATATGCTGGGCAAGTTGATCATGGCAGGTTTGGTCGCCAAAGGTGTCAGTATGGCGGGCGGCAAGAGCGGCAGTGCTGGCGGTGGTGGCATTGCCGGCGCACTGGGCGGGCTCCTGCGCGGCAATAAAAGCGGCAGTACTGGCGGTGGTGGTATTGCCGGCGCACTGGGCGGGCTGCTGGGCGGCGATCAACGCGCAACGACTGGCGGCAGTGCTGGCGGTGGTGATTTAGCCGGCGCACTGGGCGGGCTGCTGGGTGGTAACCAAGGCGGGGCTGGCGGACTGGGTGATTTGCTCAGCGGCCTGGCCGGTGGTGGCGCTGCAAAAAAGGGTGGTGACATTGGCGATATTCTTGGTTCATTTATGGGTGGCTCTAAGCAGGCGGCACAGATACAGCCCACGATTGACCAGGAACAGCAAGCAGAGATTTTGTTGCGGGCAATGCTCAATGCAGTCAAATCCGATGGTCAAATTGACAAGGCCGAGCAAGAGCGGATCGTGGAACACCTGGGTGATGTTTCCGAATCGGAAAAGCAATTCCTCCATGATGAAATGTCAGCGCCGCTGGACATGGCTGCCTTTATTCGCAGCATTCCAAAAGGGATGGAACAACAGGTCTATCTTTTATCGCTGACCTCGATTGACCTGGATTGCAAAGCAGAAGCGCAGTATTTACATCAGTTGGCGCAAGGTCTGGGGATTTCCCAGCAGGCATGCAATCATATTCATCAGCAAGCTGGCGCGCCTGTGCTTTACAGCTAGGAGTCTGTCCGAGTAATCATGTTGCTACTGCGGCGGCGGGAAACCGGCCCATTGTTGCGCTCCTTCTCGTCAAATAGAACAAGCTATTCTCCTCGGACGATCGCAAAACTGTCCTCGATTTCCCACTCGCCTCGCTACGCACAGATTACTCGGACAGGCTCATCGGAGTGATCAGTCGTGTAGCCTGGATGAAGCGCGGCGGAATCCGGGGCATCTTTTACTCAGGTCATACCGGATTCCGGTCCTTCGGGCCTGCATCCTGGCTACAGCCTGTTGCCATTGGACACAGGGAAGTCACCCTGTCCTGCGTCGCATTGCGCAGGTGAGCGTCATTTCCTGCACCATCAAGTCTATTGCATCACCACGGTTACCGGCGGTCGTCATTCTTTGTTCACGGATATCGCCGCAGTACGCCTGCTCGGATGAAATGCCGCTGGTCGAATGAATTCGACCCTACAGACGATGAAACGCCGCTGGCCGAATGAATTCAAACCTGCAGTAGGGCCGAATTCATTCGGCCAACAGCCTGTTGCCATTGGAGTTCGTAGGGTGCGCTGAGCGCACCATTTCCGGTGCGCGAAACGCACCCTGCATATACACTTGACCCCTTGAACTGGAGCAGCCATTCAAAGCTTGCCATGCCAAAAGAAGAACCCACCTACAGCACCGCCCATGAACTGGCCGGGCGGCAGCGGGATATCTCGGTTTCCGAGTTCTTCCTGAAGAACCGGCATCTGCTCGGCTTCGATTCCCCTTCCAAGGCGTTGCTCATCACGATCAAGGAGGCCGTTGATAATGCACTGGATGCGTGCGAGGAGGCGGGGCTATTGCCCGAGATACGGGTGGAGATCGCGGATAACGGGGACCACATTTTCAGCGTGGTGGTAGAGGATAACGGCCCCGGGATCATGGAAAACCAGATCGCGCGCATTTTCGGCAAGCTGCTGTATGGCTCCCGGTTCCACAAGTTGAGTCAGTCGCGTGGTCAGCAGGGCATGGGCATCTCGGCCGCGGGTATGTATGCCCAGCTCACGACGGGCAAGTCGCTGCATGTCATCAGCCGTGTCCAGGGCGAGCCCATGGCCTCCGAGCTGTTTGTCTCCATCGATACGGCAAAAAACCGGCCGGAGCTGCATGGCAAGAAGAGAATCGAGTGGGATCGCCCCCACGGCACGCGTGTGGAAGTGGAGATCGAGGGGCGTTACCTGAAAGGCATCCATTCCGTTGACATGTATCTGAAGCAGACGGCGATCGCCAATCCGCATGTCAGCTTTCATTTCAAGGGGCCGCGGGGCGAGGAGGCCAGCTACACCCGCAGCAGTACCGGGCTGCCGCCGCGTCCTACGGAGATCAAGCCGCATCCGCGCGGGGTCGAGCTGGGCCGGCTGATCCAGATGCTGAACAACACCGGCAGCCGTACCCTGCTGCAGTTCCTGGAGCACGAATTCTCGCGGGTGGGGCGCAAGACGGCCCGGGAGATCGTGGCGCACGCCGGGCGCAAGCTGACCGAGCGGTCCCTGCCGAAACGCATCGCGCATGTGCAGGCCCAGGCCCTGTATCGCGCCATTAAAAAAGTGCCGGTGTCGGCGCCCAGGACCGATTGCATCGTGCCCATTGGTGAGGCGCAGTTGTACGAGGGCATGCGCAAGGAAATCGATGCCGATTTCTATATCGTTAAGACCCGGCCGCCTGCGGTGTACCGGGGTAATCCCTTTCAGGTCGAGGTGGGGCTGGCCTGGGGCCGGCCCGGCGGCGACGAGCTGGCCGTGGATGCGGACGGCCGTATCCACAAGGCCGCGCACCACAAGCGCGACGTCTCGGAGGTGCTCGCCTTGCATGCCGAAGAGCCGGTCCACCTGCTGCGCTTTGCCAACCGGGTCCCGCTGCTCTACCAGCAGGAGGGCTGTGCCATTACCCGGGCCGTGCTGCAGACCAACTGGCGCGCCTATGGCCTGCAGCAGCCGAAGGGTGCGCTGCCCGTCGCACCCCTGGTGATCCTGGTGCACCTGGCCTCGGTCTGGGTGCCGTTTACCTCGGAGGCGAAGGAGGCGATCGCCCCCTATCCGGAAATCATCAAGGAGCTGAAACTGGGGCTGCAGGCCTGTGCGCGCAAACTGGCGGAACACCTGCGCCAGGACAACCGGCTGAAGCGCGAGTATGACAAGCGGTCGCACATCGAAAAATACCTGCCGCATGTGGGCATCGCCTTGCAGGAGATTCTCGGGCTGAGCGATGGAGAGCGGGACCAGTCGGTCGCGAAACTGGACGACGTGCTGCAGCACACTCGGAAGCTGCCATGACGGATTCCGGCAACGAAACCGGGAGTGGCGCTGCCGCCCGGCAGGCGCTGGATACGCTGACGCTGCGGCTGATCGACAGCATTGCCACGGCCATCCGCAGGAGTATCGAGCGGGGCGAGTTGCCGCACATCGAGTTGCCGGTACGCAGCCTGGCCAACGTGACCTACGATGCCGAAAAGGGCTATCTCGAGCTGGGGGAGGCGCTCAAGACACGGACCCTGACCGTGAATACGGTGCGTTCGTTTGCGCAGACGCTGCGCCTGATGGCCGCCTCCCGGCAGATGGTGCAGGACGATGATTTCGCCACCAAGCGCGAGGCCTATTACATCAGCAAGAACTGGGGCGACTGCCGCTTCGACGAGCAGGCCGAGTCGGATGCCATTATGGATGACATCGAGGCCCTGGCGTCACTGCACGGGCTGTCGCGCGAACAGCTGCGCTTCTACCCGGAGTCACACGGCGGCTCGGTGGCGGGACCGCTGACGGTCATCGATGCGGACCCGGAAAGCGGGGCGGTGCTCGAGATCGACTGCGCCAACCTCGGGAGTGGTGCTTACAGCGTGCCGCGCTCGGTCGAGCGCCTGGGGTTCCGTACCGATGCGGCGTTTATCCTGGCGATCGAGACCGGCGGCATGTTCCAGCGCCTGAACAATCACCGCTTCTGGAAACAGGCGCGCTGCATCCTGGTGGAGATGGGCGGCGTGCCGACGCGCGCCACCCGGCGTTTCATCCGCCGGCTGTCCGACAGCACGGACCTGCCGGTGTACTGTTTTGTCGATTGCGACCCCTACGGCTTTGCCAATATCTATCGCACCCTGAAGGTGGGCTCGGGCAATGCGGCGCATATCAACCGCTTCTTTTGTGTGCCGCGCGCGCAGTACCTGGGCGTCACGCCGCAGGACATCCTCGATTACCGGCTGGAGGATGCCACCCATCCCTTGAGCAAGACCGATATCAAGCGGGCGAAGGATGCCATCAGGAACGATCCGTTCTTTGCCTCGCAGCCGCGCTGGATCGCGGCCATCGAGCAGTTGCTGGCGATGGGTGTGCGTGCCGAGCAGCAGGCGCTGGCCAAGTGGGGGCTGAACTACGTCATCGACGAGTATTTGCCCCGCAAGCTGGAAAACCGGGGCAGTTTTCTGCCGTAGGCAGGGTGCGCTGCGCGCACCGTTGGCGGTGCGTGAAACGCACCCTACATCTACATAGTTGTGAAATAATCGTAGGGTGCACTTTGTGCACCATTCCCGGTGCGTAAAACGCACCCTGCATCGAATAGCCACGGAATCACACGGAATCACATGGAAGCAGGCAGGTTGCGTTATCCGGTTCTGACGCAGCGGGTTGTGAAATAATCGTAGGGAGCACTTTGTGCACCATTCCCGGTGCGTGGAACGCACCCTACATTCTGATGACTCTGAATAAAAAGGGTACTGGCCCATTTATTCCGTTAATGCGATTTTCTGCGATAATCCCGTCCAGTCACCGGGTATTCATGACAACACAACAGGGACCAAGCCATGACCATTAAGATACAGGATCTGATGACCAAGACCGTCGTCACTGCCGAACCCCACCAAACCGTCGGCCAGATCAAGGGCAAGATGGCCAAACGCAGCTTGAGCAATGTCCCGGTCGTCTCTCCGGACAATGTCCCCATCGGCGTGGTCTCCGCCTCTGACCTGCTGGCGGCGGAGGAGGAGGGCGCTCCCGTCTCCAGCATCATGACCGGGAAGGTCTACACCATCCCCGAATATGAAGAGGTGTCGGTGGCGGCCCGCATGATGCGCAACCACAACATCCATCATCTCATCGTCACCCAGGAGCAAAAGGTCGTCGGCGTCATCAGCTCCTTCGACCTGCTGAAGCTTGTCGAAGGCCACCGCTTCGTTATGAAGAACGCCCCGACCCCGAAGAGCAAGGGTGTGGGCAAGCGTGCAAAGGCGGAATTGGAATAGCTTAAAAGAGGACGGAGGGATTATTCTTTAAGGGTCATGACTAGTTAAGGCTTAGTGAAATGAGGCTAAGCCATAACTAGTCATGACCCTTCTTTAATATTGATCATAATTTAATTCATCCGCCCCCTTTACGGGTTACCCTAGGGTTACCCTAGGGTCGGACCTCGTCAACCAGTTGAAGTGGCTCAATCAACACGTTAATTCAGACCGCATACCAGCCTTGGAAGGTATTTTTCAGTGTGAAAACGGCGCATTCAAGTGATTGCGAACGCGCGATGTATCGCACAGAAAATACTGGAAATCGTGAGTGCCTCGCAATTCTTAGAGGCACCATATTGTGGCCGGAACAGGCGTTTTAAGCTCGAAAAGAACCTTTATCAGGGGTAAGAATCGAATGATGTCAGTGGGTTGCCTAGGTCCGACCCCTGCAGATGATCACACACGATCCACCTGTCTGGATCAAGACTGGCAAGATAATACACAGACTTGACGATTGGGTTCACGTAACATTTACTTAAATAGTGAGGCACCGGAACACGCAGCGAAGCGGGGTTTACTTGCAAAGCGCGTGATTTTTCCCGGCCAGCCTATAAACAAAAGATAAATCTCTTTCAACTCTTTCAACTCCGTTACGGAAATATAACTATGAAAAACTCAATACTAGCTGCCGCAATTGTTGCCGGCATCCTGTCTGCACCAATGGCATCAGCGCAGGAATCCTCTGCGCCCACT
The DNA here is from genome assembly GCA_963748215.1 of uncultured Gammaproteobacteria bacterium. Lineage (GTDB taxonomy): Bacteria > Pseudomonadota > Gammaproteobacteria > UBA9214 > UBA9214 > UBA9214. Next base: position 235,609 of record CAVVHS010000007.1, read on the forward strand.
CCTCCGGCGAAAAGCACGGGCACGGACAAGCAACTCTCGCGGATGCAGGAAAATATGAAAGCAATGCAGCAGCAGATGGAAAAACTCCGGGCGACGACAGACCCGCAGGAACGCCACAAGCTGATAGAGGAGCACATGCAGACCATGCAGGAACATATGGATATGATGGATAGCATGCACGCTACCCAGGGCGGCATGATGGGCGGCCCGGGTGGACCGCAAGGTGGTCCTGGCATGATGGGCGGCCCTGGTGGTCCGGGTGGTCCTCAAGGTGGTCCCGGTGGTCCGGGCGGTCCGCAAGGCGATCCCCGGATGATGGGTGGCCCCGGCGGTCCGGGTGGTCCTGAAGGTGGTCCCGGCATGATGGGCGGCCCCGGTGGTCCGGGCGGTCCGCAAGGCGATCCCCGGATGATGGGCGGCCCCGGCGGTCCGGGTGGTCCTGAAGGTGGTCCCGGCATGATGGGCGGTCCCGGTGGTCCGGGCGGTCCGCAAGGCGATCCCCGGATGATGGGCGGCCCCGGCGGTCCGGGTGGTCCTGAAGGTGGTCCCGGCATGATGGGCGGCCCCGGTGGTCCGGGCGGTCCGCAAGGCGATCCCCGGATGATGGGCGGCCCCGGCGGTCCGGGTGGTCCTGAAGGTGGTCCCGGCATGATGGGCGGCCCCGGTGGTCCGGGCGGTCCGCAAGGCGATCCCCGGATGATGGGCGGCCCCGGCGGTCCGGGTGGTCCTGAAGGTGGTCCCGGCATGATGGGCGGCCCCGGTGGTCCGGGCGGTCCGCAAGGCGATCCCCGGATGATGGGCGGCCCCGGCGGTCCGGGTGGTCCTGAAGGTGGTCCCGGCATGATGGGCGGTCCCGGTGGTCCGGGCGGTCCGCAAGGCGATCCCCGGATGATGGGCGGCCCCGGTGGTCCGGGCGGTCCGCAAGGCGATCCCCGGATGATGGGCGGCCCCGGTGGTCCGGGCGGTCCGCAAGGCGATCCCCGGATGATGGGCGGCCCCGGCGGTCCGGGTGGTCCTGAAGGTGGTCCCGGCATGATGGGCGGTCCCGGTGGTCCGGGCGGTCCGCAAGGTGATCCCCGGATGATGGGCGGTCCCGGCGGTCCGGGCGGTCCGCAAGGCGATCCCCGGATGATGGGCGGCCCCGGCGGTCCGGGCGGTCCTCAAGGCGATCCCCGGCATGATGGGCGGCCCCGGCGGTCCGGGCGGTCCTCAAGGCGATCCCCGGATGATGGGCGGCCCCGGCGGTCCGGGCGGTCCTCAAGGCGATCCCCGGATGATGGGCGGTCCGGGTGGTTATGAAGGTGGTGGTCCTGAGGGTGGACCTGAAGGCGGTCCGGGCATGAAGGACGGTCCGGATGGACCGGGAGCGGAGTGATCCCCAAACCTAGCTGATATATACCGCTACGAGAATCAGGGGTCAGGTGCTGTGACTGCAGACTGCCCCCTGCTTCTTTCTGATTGCAGGACGTTCCGGCCAGGCCCGCGGGCAACCCATGAATAATTGGGGTCAGAGCACAATTTTCTCTAATAATCGATTGCGTGTGCTCTGATACCAATAATTTAATGGTCAGTTGACCCGGGATAATAAATTGCAAGCAATCGTTTCCATAGCGAATCTGTCAAAGACGTATTCAACGGGTTATCAGGCGCTGAAGAATGTAAACCTGGACATACAGCCGGGAGAGATCCTGGCCCTGCTGGGTCCTAATGGCGCGGGTAAGACCACACTCATCTCGATTATCTGCGGCATTGTGAATGCCAGTAGCGGTTCAGTCACCGTTGGCGGGCACGATACTGTGAAGGACTACCGCATCACGCGCAGCATGATCGGCCTGGTGCCACAGGAGCTTACGCTCGGTGCCTTCGACAAGGTGTGGAATACCCTGTGTTTCAGTCGCGGCCTGTTTGGCAAAAAGCCGGACCCAAAATACCTTGAGCAGGTACTGAGGGACTTGTCATTATGGGACAAGAAAAACACCATGCTCATGGCGTTGTCGGGCGGCATGAAACGGCGGGTGTTGATTGGCAAGGCGCTGGCGCACGAACCTGTGATTCTGTTTCTGGACGAACCGACCGCGGGCGTCGATGTGGAGTTGCGTAAGGATATGTGGGCGCTGGTGCGGCGTTTGCGTGAATCGGGCGTTACCATCATTCTCACCACGCACTATATCGAGGAGGCGGAAGCGATTGCCGATCGTGTGGGTGTCATCAACCACGGTGAATTGCTGCTGGTAGATGATAAAGCTGCGCTGATGCACAAGCTGGGTAAGCGGCAACTGATTATCGAGCTTGAAAATACACTTGTTGCATTGCCTGAAGCCCTGGTAAGCAGGTCTTTGGACCTGTCGGCGGATGGCTGCACGCTGACCTATACCTACGATCCGCATAAAAGCAACACCGGTATCAACGAATTGCTGCAGGCTCTGCGGGATGCGGATTTGTCGATAAAGGATGTGCATACGACCAAGACGTCATTGGAAGAAATATTCGTCAGCCTGGTGAAGACAAAGAAAATATGAATCTTTATGCGATACGCGTCATCTATAAATATGAAATGCTGCGCGCCTTCGAAACCATTGCCCAGAGTTTCGCATCACCGGTGATTTCCACAGCACTTTACTTCGTGGTGTTCGGATCCGCGATCGGCTCACGCATCGAATCTGTTGAAGGCATATCCTACGGGGCCTTTATTGTGCCCGGTTTGATGATGCTGGCGTTGTTAACGCAGAGTATTGCCAACGCATCCTTCGGAATTTTCTTTCCCAAGTTCACCGGCACCATTTACGAGGTGTTGTCTGCGCCGATTTCGTTTGTAGAAATCGTGATCGGTTACGTGGGGGCGGCCGCAACCAAGTCGTTCATTATCGGGCTGATCATCCTGGCGACAGCGGGATTCTTCGTGCCGCTGCATATCGCGCATCCTTTCTGGATGCTGGGTTTTCTGGTGCTTACCTGCATTACGTTCAGTCTGTTTGGCTTGCTCATCGGCCTGTGGGCAACCAATTTCGAAAAATTGCAGCTCATACCGATGCTGGTGATTACGCCACTGGTATTTCTGGGAGGCAGTTTCTACTCGGTCAGCATGCTGCCGCCGGCCTGGCAGACGGTCACACTTTTCAACCCGGTGGTTTATTTGATCAGCGGCTTCCGCTGGAGCTTTTTCGAAGTCGCCGATGTCAGCGTGGGCCTGAGTCTTGCCATGGTGCTGGCGTTCCTCGGCGCCTGTCTTGTCATAGTTTGGTGGATGTTCAAAACAGGTTATCGATTGAAGCAATAAGAGAATTTATTTGTAGGGTGCGCTGTGCGCACCGTTGGCGGTGCGTAAAACGCACCCTACATCTAATAGCAACGAAATCACACGGATAACACGGAAGCCATTCCCGGTGCGTGAAACGCACCCTACACCCGCGTTTTTATCTTTCCGTGTCCTTCCGTGGATTCCGTGGCCATTATTTATCGCGCATGGGATGCGCTCCTACCCCACTGGATGTTGTATGGGGTACTCGGTGCACCATTGGCGGTGCGTGAAACGCACCCTGCATCTAATAGCCACGGAATCACACGGAAAACCGTGCTCTGACCCCGGCAATCCGACCTTCCGGCCTACTCGTAGCGCAGTGCCTCGATGGGGTCCTGGCGTGCGGCCTTGCGCGCGGGAAAGAAGCCGAAGATCACGCCCACGGCGGCGGAGAACAGGAAGGCCAGCAGCATGATACTGGCATCGAGCAGCGCCGGCATGCCCATGAGAGCGGCGAGACCGTAGGTTGTCGCCACTGCCAGCAGGATGCCGAGCAGGCCGCCGAACGACGACAGCACCACCGCCTCGACCAGGAACTGCAGCAGCACCTCGCGCTCCAGGGCGCCGATCGCCAGACGGATGCCGATTTCGCGGGTGCGCTCGGTCACCGAGACCAGCATGATGTTCATGATGCCGATGCCGCCCACCAGCAGGCTGACCGCGGCCACGGCGCCGAGCAGGGTGGTGAGCACCCGGGTGGTGCCGGTCAGCGCCTCGGCGATCTCCTTCATGTCGCGCACGTTGAAGTCGTCGTCCTCGTTCGCCGTGATGCGGCGGCGCTCGCGCATCAGCAGCTCGATGTCGCGCTGGACCTTGCTGGTGGAGGCGCCCTCGCGGGCCGAGACGTAGATCATCTGCACGTCCTGTTTGCCGGCCACGCGCCGCCAGAAGGTGCGCAGCGGAATCACCACCAGGTCGTCCTGGTCGCGGCCGCCGGCCGACTGCCCCTTGGCCTCCAGCAGGCCGATCACCTGGCAGGACAGCTTGTTGAGGCGCAGCTTCTCGCCGATCGCATCCTGGCTGCCGAACAGTTCCTTGCGCACGCCCTCGCCGAGGATGCACACCGCGGCGCCGGCGCGCAGTTCGCTGGGGCTGAACTCGCGGCCCTTCGCCAGGGTCCAGTTGCCGACCGGGAAGTAGTTGTTGTCCGAGCCGGTCACGGTGGTGGACCAGTTGCGGTTGCCGTAGATGGCCGTCATAGGCTGCGAGGCGCCGGGCGCCACGGCGGCGATGCCGCCCACCTCGCGGCCGATGGCCTCGGCGTCGTCGATGTCGAACTGCTCGGCCTCCGAGCGCTGCCCGAAGCCGAGGCGCTGGCCGGTGCGCACCATCAGCAGGTTGCTGCCGAGGCTGGAGATCTGTTCGCCGACCTGGGCGGTCGCGCCGCTGCCCAGGTTGACCATGACAATCACCGAGGCCACCCCGATGACGATGCCCAGCATGGTCAGCGCCGAGCGCATCAGGTTGCGGCGGATTTCGCGCAGGGCGAGCAGCAGGGCGTTCCACAGCATCAGCCGGTTCCTCCGGACGGTGCGCCATCGACCTGGCCGTCGAGGAAATGCACGACCTGGCGCGCGAAAGCGGCCATCTCCGCCTCGTGGGTGACCATGACGATGGTGATGCCCTGCTCGGTGTTGAAGCGCTCTAGCAGCTCCATGATTTCCAGGCTGCGCGCGGTATCCAGGTTGCCGGTGGGCTCGTCGGCGAGCAGCACGGCGGGCTCGGTGACCAGGGCCCGTGCAATGGCGACGCGCTGCTGCTGACCTCCCGACAGCTCGCTGGAAGAGTGGTGCTCCCAGCCGGACAGGCCGACCGCTGCCAGGGCCTCGCGGGCGCGGGCATGGCGCCGGGCCAGGGGGATGCCGCGGTAGATCAGCGGCAGCTCCACGTTCTCCAGTGCCGAGGTGCGCGCCAGCAGGTTGAAGCCCTGGAACACGAACCCGATGTAGTTGCGCCGCAGCAGGGCGCGCTGGTTGCGGGAGAGCGTGCCCACCTCGACGCCCTCGAAGCAATAGCTGCCGGCGGTGGGCGTATCCAGGCAACCGAGGATGTTCATGCAGGTGGATTTGCCGGAGCCGCTCGGCCCCATCATGGCGACGAAGGCGCCGGATTCGATATCGAGATCGATGCCGCGCAGGGCATGCATGGCGGCCTGACCCTGGCCGTAGACCTTGGTCACATTGCGCAGCGAGATCAGTGACGCGGTACTTGCCGCGGGCTGTGCGCTCACGGCTTCACAGTAACGGTATCGGTCACGACCCGCGCGCCGGGTTGAATATCCCCCGACTGCAGTTCGGTGAACTTGCCGTCGCTGGCGCCCGTCTTCACCGGGACGGCCACCGGCTCGCCGTCGCGCAGCACCCACACCTTCTGGCCACCGTTCCTGTCGGCATTGCTGCGGCGCTGGCCCATCGGCGGCCGCGGGAACAGCATGCCGAAGGCACCGCGCTGGCGGGGTTGCGCCGCGGTCTGCGGTGGCGTGAAGCGCAGGGCGGCATTGGGCACCAGCACCGCATCCTGCAGTTCCTGCACCGTAATCACGGCGGTGGCCGTCATGCCCGGGCGCAGTGCCAGGTCCGCGTTGTCCACCGCGAGCACGGTTTCGTAGGTGACCACACCCTCCACGGTTCTGGGGGCGAAGCGCACCTGGGTGATCCTGGCCGGGAAGCTGCGCTCGGGCCACGCGTCCACGGTGAACTCGGCGGCCTGGCCTTCGGCGATCCTGCCCACGTCGGCCTCGTCCACTGCCACGTGCAGTTCCATCTGCGCCAGGTCCTCGGCCAGGGTGAACAGGATGGGCGCCTGCAGCGAGGCCGCCACGGTCTGGCCCGGCTCGATCTGGCGTAGCAGCACCAGCCCGTCGATGGGCGAACGGATCTCGGTTTTGGCCAGCTCGGTCTCCTTGCCGTCCAGGGTGGCGCGTGACTCGGCCACCTGTGCCCGGGTGCTGGCCTCGGTGGCCCTGGCGCGAGCGTACGCGGCGCGGGCAGTATCCAGCTCGGAGGTGGCGCAGAGCTGGCGCTCGGCCAGCTTCTCGCAACGCTCGAAAGCCTGCCGCGTCTCCAGCACCGTGGCCTGCGCCTCCTTGACCTTGGCCTCGCTGGATTGCAGCGAGGCGCGCGACTCCAGCACCTGCGCCTGCAGGCGGTCGGTATCCAGCCGCGCCAGCACCTGGCCGCGCTGCACCTTGTCGTTGAAGTCCACCTCCACCGTATCGATGATCCCGGAAAGTTCGCTGCCCACGTCCACCTGGTTGACCGGCTCCAGCGTGCCCGTGGCGGTGACCGTCACCGTGAGATCGCCCTTTACCACCTCGGCGGTCTCGTAGCGTACCGCGGACTTGTCGCCGGGCAGCAGCCAGAGGAGGGCGGCACCCGCGAGCAGCAGTATGACGAGGGCAGCAAGCCCCCAGCGCAGGCGGCGCTGCCCGGGCGTTTGCTGGTCCACGTTCAGGACGGCATGGATGTCATCACGGGGGGGGGATACGTTTGGCGGCATTGCTGTGTGACTCGCGTTTGGCGGAATAATTCCGCCAGAAAAGGGGCGGCGTGGTTCGGTGGGGATCACGCCGGGAGGGTGAGTTTACACGGGGCAGGGGGAGTTGTTGAGGTTCCATTCGCGGTTGTTCGCGCATAAGATGCGCTCCTGCACGTATTCGATTTCGATGCTCCTGCTGGAGCGGATCCCATCCGCGATTATTTCAAACACCGCATCGCGCATGAGATGCGCTCCTACGCCCAATAGCTGCACCGGTGCAGGAGCGGACGTTGTCCGCGAAAGATTCCAGCCTGAAAAAGATAAGCGCGTGGTCAGATCCGAATGTTTCCTGATAGTTGGAATAATCAAACCCTGCCCCCTTTTTTTGCCTGTTGGCGGAAATGGCGTACACAGCCCTGACTTCGGTATTTTCTCAATGCAAGATACGTTGATTGTACAATCGCACCGCTCGCCATTGCCCTGGCCCTGGATCGAACGTTGCCTCGAGTCCGTGCGTGACTGGTGTGCGAAGCGCCGGTATGACTATCGGTTTATGGGTGATGAGCTGTTTGATTGTGTGCCCGATAGTCTATTAGAAAAAACAAGCAAGCAAAGAGTGGTTGCCACCGACCTGGCGCGATTGTTGATACTTCAGAAAGCCTTGAACGAAAATTACAAAACCGTTATCTGGCTGGACGCCGATTTCCTGATTTTCGATGCGGCGGCATTTGTGATTCCCGACCTGGACCATGCGGTCGGCCGCGAGGTCTGGGTGCAGCATGACAGACACGGCAAACTGAAGGTCTTCAGAAAGGTGCATAATGCCTTCCTGATGTTTGGCGCGGACAACAGTTTCCTGGACTTTTATACCGACACCGCAAAACGTCTGCTGTCCCTGAATCACGGGACAATGCCAGCGCAGTATATCGGACCGAAATTATTGACTGCCTTGCATAATGTCGCGATATTGCCGGTGCTGGAAAACGCAGGGATGCTGAGTCCGCTGGTCTGCAAGGACATTATCCGTGGCGGTGGGGCGGCGCTGGATCTGTTCATCGAGCATTCACCACAATCCGTAGCGGCTGCAAATCTCTGCGTCTCCAGCTGTGAAAGAAATGAAGTCACCGCTAGCGAAATGGAACAGGTTATCGATGCGCTGTTGAATAACACAGTGCAATTCCAGAGAACTCGATAGGGATCCGTAAACCCCTCGCCTTCGGGCGATGGACGACTCTGTGCAGGATGAAGTGAGGCTTGAATCACGAACTGTGAATATCGGCTGTGATGCTGAATGGCCACGGAAGCACACGGAATGACACGGAAATAAACACTGCATCCCGCCTTCTTGCGGAGGGTGTCGTAAAAGCTGTTCGTATGATCGTAGGGTGCGCTGTGCGCACCGTTGCCGGTGCGTGAAACGCACCCTACATTCTATTCTTTAGATTTTTGTCCGCGGTTGCCGAGGTTCCTGCCCGCTAATTGATGCTCCTGCAGGAGCGGATCCCATCCGCGATCATTTCAAACATCGCATCGCGCATGCCTCGGCAACTGCTCCTGCGTTGCTCTCGGCTCTGGCATCCTGCTTCGCTCTACCGAGTCCATCCATGGACTCGTACCTCCTGCATCCCTGCAGTCGTGTGCTCCTGCAGCCAATCGATGCACCGGCCGGGGTAGCAGAAAATTGTGCGCTGACCCGAATTTTCAAGCCACCAGCGGTACCCCAATCAACCAGCCATGTCCCCAGAATACAAAGACGACATACAGTGCCAGGCCAAGCACAATTGCCAGTACATCGTTAATGCGGGACGCCGGCAGTGCCGGAACGACTTGTACAGGACGTTTTTTCAGGGAGATTCGATCCACCACTGCCCAGGTCAGAAATGATCCGAACAGGAGCACATCGGCGAGATTGCCGTTGGCCAGTAAATGGGCCAGGGCCCACAACTTGGTGGCGATGAGCATGGGGTGTTTGGTAACCGTCTGGATGCGCCCGGGTAAATAGGTTGCCAGCAACAGCGGAAACATGAATATCAGCAGCAACATGGCGCCATGTCGTAACCAGGCAGGGGGCAGATAAAGGACGACCGGGTCTTGCCGCGCCAGTCCATAACCCCAGATAATAAGCAGCAGTCCGGCCAGGGCCGCCATGGAGTAAAGTCCCTGCCAGGAGAGAGTGCCGATGCGCGCGGCAATGCGATTTCGCCACGACACATTCACAATAGAGATTGAATGGGTGGCGAAGAACAATAACAGTCCGATGATGAGCAGGCTCATAGCGTTCCTCAAATCAGTGCTTAACTAACGGGGTCGGTGACAGCTGGGAAACATTAACACAGGTATCCTCTTGAATTCAGAGTCTAACAAACAATTCAATTCATATAGTCAGGTTAGCGGGCAAACTCCTCCAGGACAACAAACAGTTATTTTCGACGGGTATTCTTCAGAAGAGGAGCCGATCCTGCGAGGGCATCAGCCGCTAAAACGCGCTGTTATCAATATCAGTGGCATGTACACTACGGCACCGAAGCTAAATCACATGGAAATCCCTTTGCCCCGTAACCCTGGATTGATAGTCCTGCTCGTGCTTTTCCTGCAGCTGCTGTCTGGCTGTGCATCGTACGGCACAATCAGTAATCAACCCCTTGCCGATGTCGGGCCGATTGTAAGGTACTCGATCAATCATGCGGTGTATTCCCGTCGCTCAAACGAAGTCACCATGGTATTGGCATTCTCGGGGGGCGGCACGCGCGCCGCTGCATTGGCTTACGGCGTTCTGGAAGCCCTGCGCGATACGCACGTCAACCTGGATGGCCAGTCACGCCGACTGCTGGACGAGATCGATGCCATCAGCTCGGTTTCCGGGGGCAGTTTCACGGCAGCCTATTTTGGCCTGTATGGTGATGCAATTTTCACTGATTACGAAAAAGACTTCCTGCGCAGTGATGTGTCCGGCGAGCTGGTGTCCGGTTTGCTTGACCCGGGGTTGTGGTTCTCGGAAGGCGGTCGTACTGAAATGGCGGTCGACTATTACGAGAAAAAGGTGTTCAAGGGGGCAACATTCGCTGACCTGCAGCGTCGGGAAGGACCCTTGATCGTGATCAATGCCACCGACCTTGGCCGGGGGGTGCGGTTTTCCTTTTTACAGGACTATTTCGATCTGCTGTGCTCGGACCTGTCTACTTTCCAGGTTGCCCGTGCCGTCGCCGCTTCATCCGCCGTGCCGTTGTTGTTCCACCCGGTGGTGCTGCAAAATCATCCGGGCTGTACGACTTACAGACAATCCTCCCCGGAAGAGCCGGGACGTCTGAAGAGCTCGCTCGCCACAGCTGGCACACGTGGTGGAAGGACTGAACAGTTATGCGCAGAAAGACCGGCGTCGCTATATCCATCTGGTCGATGGCGGCATTACCGATAACCTGGGTTTGCTGGCTATCTACGAAATGGTCGAGGTTGCCGGTGGTGCAAAAAACTTTCTTGATTCCATAGGGGGTGTACCCGCGCCACGTTTTATCATGATATCGGTGAACGCCTCGACATCACCACAATATGATATAGAGCTGACCAACGAGAACCCGTCAGTGGAAAACACGATCAACCTGGTGACCGACATTCAGCTGCATCGTACCAACGTTGCGACGCTGGAGCTGCTGAGCAACAGCATCAGGCGCTGGTCGAGTGATCTGTCCACTCCCGAAAGAACCGTGGAACCGTATTTTGTCGAGATTGATTTCAACCGGATCCCGCAGCCGGAGCGCAGGCAATATTTCAACCAGGTACCAACCAGCTTTTCTTTGAGCGAACAGCAGGTCGATGATCTGATTGCCGTTGCCCGCGAGCTGCTGCTGGGCAACACGGAATTTCAGCGCTTCATCCAGGATCTGGGGAGGCAGGAATAGCAGGGCCAGACCCCGGCATGTCTAGTGGCGGCTGTAACTAACTGATTCCATGATTCTAGATTGCCATGCCTGGCGCGACCACCTGTACCTCCCGGTACAGTGCGCTCGCAATACGGAACCCGATGTCTGTCCCCGGTTTCGGTCTGTTGACCGTTTTCCATTCCGGATTATTTCTAGGTAGTATGCCTGCCATGTGTAACCATAAATTATATGCAGGCGCGGGTTGCGCTCCTGGTCCTGGCGCATGAGCGAGCAATCGCCAGAAGGCATTGTCTCGAAATTCCTCGATGCTATCGAGGCGCGTGATTTCGACCTTGCGCGGCGCTACCTTTCAGATACACAGTTTGCCTACCGCAGTCCGGTCTCGAGGACCGATAGTGCGAATACCTTCATCGCCCTCGTTTCCCGTATCGGCCCTATTCTCGAGCGGATCGAACGACGCAGAACATTTGTCGACGGCGGTGACGTCTGCAGTATCCTGCAGTACAGGACAACCATGGAGGCCATCAGGGACGTGCCCGTCGTCCAGCTCGCGACGGTGGCTGCTGGAAAAATCGTTGCCCTGGAAGTCTTTTTCGATGCAAGCGAATACAACAGGATGCTTGATGGATAACAATACCCAGAGGGGTCGGTCTGGCCCCGTCTGGTTCGATTAATCGCGGGACTGAGGAGAATGCCATGCAAGTCAAAGAAGCCGTACGCGCACGGCGCGCAATCAAGTGGTATGAGGCCGGGCACCGCATGCCGGAGCAGACCTTCCAGACGCTGATGGAGCACGCCATTCTCGCGCCAACGGCGTTCAACATTCAGAACTGGCGCTTTGTGCGTGTTACTGATCCGGAACAGCGCAAGGCGATTCGTGCAGTGGCCTGGGATCAGGCACAGGTCACGGATGCGTCCGAGTTGCTGGTGCTGTGCTTCGACAACAAGTCATGGGAGCGTGAGCCGCAGCGTTACTGGTCCAACGCGCCGCAGGAAGTGCAGGACTTTCTCGTACCGGCGATCGACGTCTATTACCGGGATAAACCGCAGGTCGAACGTGACGAGGGCATGCGCTCCTGCGGGCTGGTCGGGATGACAATTATGTTGATGGCCCAGGAGCTGGGTTATCAGAGCTGTCCGATGGATGGCTTCGATTTCGACGCCGTCGCCGGCATCATCAACCTGCCCAAAGAACATACGATTGCCTTCATGCTCGCGATTGGCAAGGGCACCAAGGAATCGTGGCCGAAGCCCGGGCAGCTGCCGCTGGACGAGGTGATGGTAAACAATCGTTTTGGTTAAAGGGTAGGGGTTGCTCATGAAAAACGGATCTTCCCCAGATTGAGCAGGTCACACATCAATTCAGGCGAGACGCATCGCTTCTGATGGCAAGGTTGTTGGCCGAATGAATTCGGCCCTGCGGTGGGGTCGAATTCATTCGACCATTTGCGAACCAGCAGGCGTGCTGCGGTGATATCCGTGAACAATCCATGACGACCGCGGGTAACCGTGGTGATGCAATAGACTTGATGGTGCAGGGTATGACGCTCACCTGCGCAAAGCGTCACAGGAAATGGCGACCTCCATGTCTCCAATGGCAACAGGCGGTTGGCCGAATGAATTCGGCCCGACAACGGCAATCCACCCACTCGATTTGGGGAAGAGCCATGAAAACAGGGGCCAGTGCCACTGCTGTCCCACAGAATCATCAGGAAAGTTTATTGAATGCGGCTATTCCAGTGATTAGGAAAACTCTGATCTATTCACTTTTCGTCATCCCGGCGAATGTCAGGATCCAGGTCATTCAACCCCATGGATTCCGGCTTCCGCCGGAATGACGAATAAATCAGACGTTCCTTGGATTGTATTGAGCGGTACCTGGACATGAAAATCCAGAACAACAATGATGTCCTGCCCGCGAAGGCGGTATCCACTAACTCACTGATTGGCCGGGCGCAAAAACCCTGGATTCCCGTCTTCGCGGTTATGACGGCTATGTGGGCCGGTACCATTTTTGATACTCACGTACCAGATAATCATGGCTGGCAGGAGAACAGGGGTGCTGACCCCATATCCCCGGATTTAACCGGGTGAGACTTGATGCTGTTGCATACGCCCCCTTCCCTGGTATGCCCCGGCAGGGTTTTGGGCGGTAGCGCACAGTAAAAGTCGCCGATCCAGATGAAATTAGGTATCAGGAATTATCGGGATCTGCCCCCGTTTTTTGTGGTGCCTGATAATTGCCGGGATATGGGCAAGTCTGGACAACGTGGCTCAAATTGGCGGTAAGGAGAGGGTGATATGACGGTTACTGACAATCAGGGTGATGTGAAGCAGGTGATGGCAGGGCTATTCGGCCTCTTGAAAGCAAATTCCTGTACTTTGAACCGTTTCATGGCCAGCGCACTGGCCGCCACCCTGTACGTCTCGTCCTTGCCGGCCTTCGCCGCCGTCACTCTCACCCAGTGGGGTGCCACCGCCCGCACCGACAGCGCCGACTGCACCGGGTCGTTCTTTGGCGGCTGCAATATCTTCGAACTGTCACTGGAGGAAGGTGAAACGGTCGGTGGCAGCCAGACTTCATCGGCCACCATCGGTTCCGCGTCAGCGGGCAGCACCACCGGCCTGCAGGGCCGGGGCAGCGCCGGCGCCAGCGTCCAGATCCCCGCCAGCGGGCTCAGTGTACCGGTACTGCGGGCCCGGGCCGAATCCAGCATGGATAATTTCTTTGTCAGTGGCGCTGCGCTGGCTATACAGGCTTACCAGTTTACCGGTGCCGACAATACCGACATCAGCCTGGATGTAAGCCTGGATGGTTTCGTCAACAAGCCCCTCAGCTCATCGGACCTTACGGGGCTGGAGGTGAACGTCTGGATCATGAGTGCCAGCGCCCCGTTTATCTTTCCGGCCAATCCGGTACCGGTAGCGGAGCTGGTGGCCCAGATCTTCCTGGACAGCTTTCCTGTCGACCCCTTCATCGCCTCCATGGCCTGGGATGCGGCCGACAATGGAACCGGCGCCATTAACCGCAGCACCACCAGCACCGATGTGGCTGACCGGCTAAAATTCACCCTCGACAACGGTGATGAGTTCTACCTGATGGCGGCGCTGAGTGCAGGCGCTGACGGGAATGGTGCTTCCGCCATTTCCTGGAGCACCCTGACCATGGATTTCAACACCCAGGAACTGCTGACCGCTTCGGCGGTGCCGCTGCCTGCGGCGGTATGGCTGTTCGGTACAGGCCTGCTGGGTCTGGTCGGGATAGCAAGGCGCAAGAAAGCGGCGTAGCCGTTAATCCAGTATCAGTGAAAACGGCGGCTTAGGTCGCCGTTTTGCATTGTGCTAACGGTGCGAATGTAGCCGGAACAGGAATTACACGTTCATTCGTACAGAAAAGGGGACAGATTTATTTTCGTAGAGAAAAACAGGGTCTTCCCCTGAATGAGTGGGTAACACGTCAATTCAGACGAGACGCATTGCTGCTGATGGTAAGGTTGTTGGCCGAATGAATTCGGCCCTGCAACGGTAATCTATCCACTCAGTCAGGGGAAGAACCGAAAAATAAATCTGCTCCTTTGCTTTATTCTCCACGTTTCCGTGAATTATTATGCACTGACCCTCATTGGCGGAGACAGATATGCTGAATAAGCTTGCACGCATCGGCAACAGCCGTCTTTACTGGCTGGCACTGGTCCTGATCGGTTTTTCGATGGAAGCGGTCGCGCTGTTTTATCAGTACGGGCTGGATGAAATGCCCTGCGTGCTGTGCATCCAGGTGCGCCTCTGGGTGATGGCCCTGATCATTGTTGCGCTGCTGGTGTTGTCGCTGCACCGATTGAGATTCATGCCTCTCCTGGGGCATCTGCTGACGGTGGTGATTGCAGCGGGGCTGCTGGAGCGGTCCTACCAGCTGCTGGGCACGGAACGCGGGTTTGTGGTCGGGGAATGCGGCTTTCTCCTCGGCCTGCCGGCCTGGTTCACGCCCGACAAGTGGTTCCCGAAGCTGTTCGAGGTGCAAACCTCCTGTGGTTACACGCCGGAGTTGCTGTTCGGGGTCACCATGGCGGAGGCCCTGATCGTGATGTCTTGTGTGTTTGTGCTGGTCAGTGTCGCCATGTCGATAGCGGCCATATCGATCGGCCGTTCGGCCGATTAACGTCCGCTTCCACAGGGGCGCGCAGGACGAGGGATAAAATACGGGGTGCATTCTACGTACCGCACCCTGCTTACCATGGCGGTTAAAGATCGCGCTTGGGAAGCGCTCCTACCACCCCTGTTGATGCAGCGGCAGGAGTCAGGCTGTGGACTCGGCAATTACGCCCGGTTCCAGCCACCACGCCGGCAAGGTGTATTGCACCGCGGGCTGTTTGCTATACTCGCCTCTACACGACAAGCAGGCACGGAATCCGTCATGGACCTGATAAAACTGGAAGAACACCTTAAGCTTAACATTCCCGAAATTGATGCTCAGCACGAGGAATTGATCGGGCTGATCAACCGGCTTCATGAAACCATGCTGCAGGGGGCGGAGAAGGCGGCACTGGATGACCTGCTGTCGCAGCTGATAGAACATACACGGACTCACTTCGCCACTGAAGAGCAGTTGATGTCGCAGTACGGCTATCCGGCATTCGAGGCGCACAAGTCAGAACACTCCAGGCTCATGCAACACCTGGAGGGCCTTGCAAAGCGTTATGACGATGGAGAGCTGCTCCTGTCGTTCGCCGTCGTGCTTGAGCTCAAGGCCTGGGCGATGGTTCATATCGAGAAGTCCGACAAGCCGCTGGGTGCCTATATCATCAGCCGGGAGCGGGGCGAGACAGCACCGGGCAAGTGAGCGTCGGTCGGCTCGGGCATCACAACAATAGACGGACAGTGCGTTATTGAGCGTCCGCGACCGGGAGCGTCCTGGACCGGGTCGGACCTCCTGATGATATTGAAAAACAGGAAAATCATCCGAGATTAGAGCGCTATTAAGGCCTTGGAAGCCCTGTTTCATGTATGAAATGGCGGCTTTAAGGAGCAGCATCATTTCGTGCGAAACGTTGTTTCAATGTCTGGGCGGGTATGACCTGCCGTCCCGGGGCCCGGGGACGATAGCGTATCGATTTCAGGCGGAGAATGCGTGTGATAAGCGCCTGGAATGCTGCATTTATAGACCAATCTTCAGTTGAAACAGCATATTACGGAGGTCCGACCCGTTAGGTTTCAGTCGCTGGCGCCATAGTGGTCATGATACACCGGACACCACGGTTTTGGTGGCTACGCGGGAGGGATTGATCGAGTATCCGATATCGGAGCAGCTGGGCGAACAATAACCGGAGCCAGACACCGAATTTCTAGGAGCCACAGATGAACAAGCTCGAGCAATTGAAGAAAATGACTACCGTGGTGGCTGATACCGGCGATATCGATGCCATCGCTGCCTATACACCTACGGACGCCACAACCAATCCTTCGCTGTTATTCAAGGCTGCGCAAAAGCCCGAGTATGTGCACTTGTTGCAGGATGCAATTGACTACGCCATGGCGCGCAGTGGGCAGATGGAAAGCCGTGCGATTGACATGATGGATAAGTTGGCGGTGAACTTCGGGGCCGAGATACTCAACATCATTCCCGGACGCATCTCAACTGAGGTGGATGCGCGTCTATCCTTCGATGCCGAGGCAACCGTTGCCCGGGCTGAAAGCCTGATGAATTTGTATGAACTAGCCGGGGTTGATGCCTCAAGGGTGCTCATCAAGGTGGCCTCTACGTGGGAAGGCATACAGGCCGCTGGCGAACTGGAGCGGCGTGGAATCCACTGCAACCTGACCCTGATGTTCAGCCTGGCGCAGGCGATTGCCGCAGCCGAGGCTGGCGTTACCCTGGTCTCGCCTTTTGTGGGTCGTATCATGGACTGGTACAGGAAGGCGGAAGGTGTCGATGGTTACGCGGCTGAATTGGATCCGGGCGTTCAGTCGGTCACCCGCATTTACAACTACTACAAGTACCACGGCTACTCTACAGTCGTAATGGGTGCGAGCTTTCGCAACAGCGGTGAAATCCTGGAACTTGCGGGATGCGACCTGCTGACTATCTCGCCCGATCTGATGGAAGAGCTGCGTGGTAGCGATGATGACGTGCCGCGTCGCCTCGATCCGGAAAAGGCGAGAGGTATGAAGATAGAGGCGATTCCGATGCATGAACCGGCGTTTCGCTGGATGATGAACGAAGACCCTATGGCTACCGAGAAATTGGCGGAGGGTATCCGTAATTTCGCCAAGGACGCGTTAAAACTCGAGGCGTTCGCGTGTCAGAAATGTGCGGAGCACGGGTGATAAAGAATCGATTATTTGTATGACCACTTTTTCAGCTGGTTTATGCCTGTCCGGAGGCAGGTTGCTCCAGGGGCTCCGGTGTATCCCGGAACTGCAATGCCGCCAGCCGCGCATAGAGCCCGTGTGCAGCGACCAGTTCGTCATGGCGACCGCTGGCGACGATACGGCCGTGGTCCATCACCAGGATCTGGTCTACCTTGCGTACCGTCGCAAGCCGATGCGCGATAACCAGCGTGGTGCGCGTCTGCATCAGTTGTTCCAGGGCGTCCTGGACCAGGCGTTCGCTTTCGGCGTCCAGGGAGCTGGTGGCCTCGTCGAGCAGCAGCACGGCCGGATCGCGCAGAATGGCGCGGGCAATGGCGATGCGCTGACGTTGTCCACCGGACAGCCGGACGCCGCGTTCACCGAGGAAGGTATCGAAGCCCTGCGGTAACTGGTCGAGAAATTCCGCCGCATGTGCGGCTTCGGCGGCGCGCCGTACATCGGCATCGTTGACCACGGGAAATCCGTAGCGGATGTTCTCCCAGGCATCGGCGCCGAAGATGACCGGGTCCTGCGGCACCAGCGCCATGCGCTGACGCAGCTGTTGCGGATCGGCCTGGCGGATATCGACACCATCGAACCGAATCACGCCGGCGTCCGGATCGTAGAAGCGCAACAGCAGTTGCAAGACAGTTGACTTGCCGGCGCCCGACGGGCCGACCAGCGCCACCTTCTGGCCGGGTTGCAGGGTCAGTGTGAGTTCGCTGAGCGCAGGACTATCGGGCCGTGACGGGTAGCGGAAGGTGACATTGCTTAACTGCACCTCGCCACGTGCCGGTTCGGGCAGTGCCACGGGTGCGGCCGGCATGTCGATGGCAGGTTCGGTGTTGAGCAGTTCCAGCAGGCGTTCGGTGGCGCCGGCGGCACGCAGCAGGTCACCGGCCACCTCGCTCAGCGCGCCTACCGACCCGGCGACCAGCAAGGAATAAAATACAAAGGCCGAGAGCTGCCCGCCGCTGATACGCCCGGCCAGTACATCATGGCCACCCACCCACAACACGATACTGACCGCGAAAAACGTGAACAACATCACCGTGGCCGTGAGCAGTGCGCTGACGCGGGTGCGTCGAATCGCGGCATCGAAAGCGGCCTCCACCTGCTCGCCGTAACGCCGGCGGTCGATGTGCTCGTGACAGAACGCCTGCACGGTGCGGATACCGTAGAGCACTTCATCGATCATGGCGCCGATATCGGCAATCCGGTCCTGGCTGTTGCGCGACAGGCTGCGTACCCGGTGCCCGAGCAGCCACAGCGGAATCACCGCAAGGGGTACGCCAAGCAATACCAGCAACGCCAGCTTGCCGCTGGTGATGGTCAGCATTACCAGTCCGCCGCTGATCAGCAAAGCATTACGCACCGCGATCGCCAGCGTCGAACCGACCACCACCTGCAGCAGCGAGGTATCCGTGGTCAGGCGCGAGATGACTTCGCCGGTGCGGGTCACTTCGAAAAACGCCGGTTCCAGCTTGAGCACCCGGGCGAACACCGCCTTGCGGATATCGGCCACCACCCGTTCGCCGATCCAGGTGACCAGGTAGACGCGGGCCGCCACCGAGGCCGCCATCACCGTGACCACCGCCAGGAACAGCGCCAGCGCCTGGTTGAGCGCCGTTCCCGAACCGCTGCTCAGGCCGTGATCGACCACCCGTTGCAGGACCACACCGAAACCGAGCACGGCGCCGGCCGCGATCAGCAATGCGACTACCGCACCCAGCACCGCGCTGCGGTAGGGTCGCAGAAAGGTGAACAGCTGCTTCAGTACGCGAAGATCGCGGCTGGGTGGACGCTGTTCGGCCAGTGTGGTTTGTTTGTTTCTTGGCATATCGCCGTATTAACAGGGCCGCATACCGGTGAGTAATCGAGGTCAGATCCAGATTCTTCCTGAATATTGGCGGAAACCGGGATCTGGCATCGATTGAATCAGCCGGTATTTTCCTGGTAGATATGAACATCGCGCTGCGGGAACGGAATGGATACATCTTCGGCATCGAAGCGGCGCTTCACTTCTCGCGTAATATCCCAGTAGACATTCCAGTAATCCTGAGGCTTGACCCAGGGGCGGCAAATGAAGTTGACCGATGAGTCTGCAAGCTCGTGAAGCTTCACGATGGCTGCCGGCTCTTTCAGAACCAGCTGGTGTCCGTTGACAATCTCTTCCAGGATTTTCTGTGTCTTGTCGATATCATCGTTATAACCGATACCAAACACCATATCCACGCGGCGCTGTGAAATGCCTGTGATATTGGTAATGACGCCACCCCAGACTGAATTATTGGGAACGATAACAAGCTGGTTGTCAGGCGTTCTTAATTGTGTCGATAGCAGGTTCATTGACTCGACCTTGCCGAGAGTTCCCGCCACATTGATCGTGTCACCGGTATCAAACGGTCGATAAAGCAGCATCAGAATGCCGCTGGCAAAGTTGCTCAGTGAATTCTGCAAAGCAAACGCAATCACGAAGCCGGCGGCGCCGATGATGGCGAGTACCGGCCCGATGTTGATTTCCAGTGCGGACAGTCCGACAAAGAAGCCAACGAACAATACCAGTCGACGCGCGCTCATCACCAGGAACTCGCTTAACAAAGACGAGAAGTTCTTCGACCTGGAAGCTGCCTTTCGTGCGGCCTTTCCGGCAACGATCGAGAGCAGATAAAACACGATCACGATAACAATAAACTGGATAATGTTGACGGCCCACCGAAAGCCGCCTTCGGGCGACATCAGCCAGCCGGTGATCGTTGTCCATGTCGCGCCGGCATCGGTTACATCAACCTTGATACCGGATACGGCCCTGATGTAACTGTCGTATTCTTCGGTATCGCCGCCCTTGGCTGTCAATTCAGCCAGAACAATATTAAACCGGTCGGTCAGTGCGGTTCTCTCTGCCATCAGGGCGGTGACGTGTTTGATCAGTGCAGTCTTGATATCTGCCTGAATTTCTTTTGTTGTCTCTGCAGTACCGACAGGCTGGCCTTCCTCCTTTGCCTTGCGTTCCACGGCCTTGATTGCTTCCTGCACCGAGCTGTCCTGAGACGATTTCGTCAACAGCGTCTTTCGCTTCCTGCAAGGCCTGTTCTGCGTTACGGGCAGCTTTCTGCGCCGCTTCAGGCTCGGCTTCGGTTGCGTTTTTTACATCCTCGAGCGTCGACTCGGCTTCACTGGCCTTTTTTATCTCTTGCTTCTTGTAGATGGCGGCCACTTCGGCGTTGCTGATTTCTGTTACCTTGTCCTTCAGCAACAGAAGCCATGCCTGTGCCTCAGCTTCCAGCTCGCATTTTGTCAGAGGTTTGACTCGATGGGACAGGACCTCCAGTGGCACCTTCACGTCCGTATTGGTGACCGCCTGGATGTCGGTGGGGCAGTCATTGGCAAAAGTCATACCGACAGCATGGTCAACGCGATTGCCGACCACACCTGCCGGTTCCAGGTAACAAAGCGCTTTTTCATTGAATTCGATCTCCAGGGACTCTTGATCCGTGCGTGATTCGTGTTCGTTCTGGCGCGCATTATGAAGTATTACAGGTAGCAGGTCACGGCTTCGGATCTGCGCAACAATCTGAAGTCATGGGAAATATCTCGATAAACACCGTGTATTGATTGTTTATAACCGGTATTTCGAAACGAATTCCGAACTCGGGTTGTGTGACCTGGGCGGCAACTCAGGACGCATCGAAACACTGCGTAGTCTGCGGGTCGGGTCGGACCTCCCGATTATATTGAAAAACATGAAAGTAATCGGAGAATAGATCGCTATTCAAGGCCCTGGAAGGCCTGTTCCAGGCATGAAATGGCAGCTTTAACGAGCGGCATCATTCCGTGTGAAAACGTTATTTCCAGGTCCGGGCTGGTATGACCTGCAGCCCCGTACCCACGGACGTTAGCGCATCGGTTTCAGGGGGAAAATGCGTGTGATAAGCGCCTGGAACACTGCATTTATAGGAAAATATTCATAAGAAACAGAATGTTGAGGAGGTCCGACCCATTTGGCCCTTCTAAATCCTACAGCAGCAGATCTTCTTCAATTGGATGATAGATGCCGGCGGCATCAACAAGCGAATTGGCTGTGAGTGCAGGCACGCCATAGACTTCAGTGCTGACGCCGTACTTCTTGCTTGAGCCTGTCCAGTAACAGGTCAAAGTCACCGTCTCCGGAGAGTAAAATCAGCGTGTCGACGTCGCTTGCGATTTCCATGGCGTCAATGGCAATACCAACGTCCCAGTCACCCTTGGCGGAACCGTCACTGCGCTGAATATAGGGCTTGAGTTTTACTGTGAAGCCGATGTCCTTGAGGGCATTCTGGAATTTGAGTTGCTGGCTGTCGCCGCGATGAATGGCATAGGCGGTTGCAGATATGATTTCTCCTGCAGCGCTTATCTGTTGCCACAGTTTCCGGTAATCGAATTGGCGACCATAGGCCTGGCGCGTGGTGTAATAGATGTTCTGGACATCTGCAAGAATGGCAATTCGTTTCGACATGGGACAAAGATAACACGGCATGGCCCGGGCACGTCGTAAACGGACGCAGGGTCATGCCGGGCTGTAGCAGCTATTGCATGGTGGGTGTGTTCAGGGCTGGCATATTGCTGGACATCCGTTACACCGGGGGAGAGCGGCGGGGTGTTTAAAATGATCGCGGATGGGATCCGCTCCTACAGGGTGGTTATATGCCAGGCCCCGGTTTTCGCGAAAAAACCAGGATCAGATCCCGATTGTTGCTGTTATCTCAGGATGAGGGTTTTCTCGTATTTCATGGGTTTCTTTTCGTAAACCAGGTTCAGCTCCCTTTCGAAGCTCACCTTGACGATAAACGTTTCGCCGTCCTGCGTTACCTTGAAGCTGTCCCTCAGGTCATCCAGCTGGTTCATGTTCAGCTGCTTGTCGATCATGTCCTCGAGTACCCTCGTGCTGCTGACGGGCGTGACTTTATGGGCGTTTTCGATGTTGTCCAGGATGGAATCCACGGTGCCGGCCTCCATGTATTGCGGGATATACTGAAGCCCGATGTAGACGCATGCGCCGATGATTGCCAGGATGATGATCGTGACGATGCCGGAAGCACCTTGTTGCGTTTTCTTGCTGGTGTTCATAGTCACTTGTCCTTTTTTGCACAGTAGCCCAGTGTAACAGGAAGAATGACAGGCGGCATGTTACGCACTGTTTCCGTGCACATTTTAAACATTCCGGACCCGGGCGCAACGATTCAATACTTCACGCCGGCTTCACCCGGGAATATGCTACGGATCAGGGATAAGTGACCAGGTCTTCAGACAAATCCATGCATATAGACGCGGAAGAAATCGGACTTAGCTGTCCCGAAACCGGGATATACCATCGCCTGCTGGCGCTGGATGGAAAACATATCCTGGAGCTGGGCTGTGGCAGTGCTGCAATCACCCGCGACATCGCGACCGCCGGTGCCGATCGTAAAATCACGGCGCTGGAAGTTGACGAAATCGCCCATGAAAAAAACCTGCAGATAGAGGATTTACCCAATGTGACGTTCGGCCTCGCCGGAGCGGAGGATATCCCGCTGGAAGACGAGTCGGTCGATGTGGTGTTTATGTTCAAATCGCTGCACCACGTGCCAGTGGATCTGATGGACCAGTCGATGCGGGAAATTCGGCGGGTGTTGAAGCCGGGCGGGCTGGCTTACATATCCGAGCCGGTCTTTGCCGGTGAATTCAACGAGATCCTGCGGTTGTTCCACGATGAAAAACAGGTTCGCGAGGCCGCGTTCAGTGCTGTGAAAAAGGCGGTTGACGGGGGGTTGTTCAGCCTGGTCGAGGAAATATTCTTTAATTCACCGATGCAATTCGAAAGCTTCGCGGATTTTGAAAACAGAGTCATCAGGGCCACGCATACCGAACACAGGCTCGATGAGAAACTCTATGACCTGGTCAAACAACGCTTTGAAGCCCACGTCGGTGATGATGGCGCCCACTTCCTGATGCCGGTGCGCGTGGATCTGTTGAAGAAGTAAACGGGGGTTTATACCCGTTTGCCGCCGGTATCAGGGATAATCGTGATCTGGCCCCTTTGTTCAATCCAGGATATCGATACCTCTATGAATTTGAATTGTTTCTTCTGCAACCTGGATCAATCGCGCGTCCTGGATAGTAATGAACACTGTTTCATGATCCGGGATGACTTCCCTGTTTCACCAGGACATGCGCTGGTGATTCCAAAACGGCATGTCGGCTCGTTTTTCGAACTCAATCCGGAGGAGCAGCAGGCGCTGCTGGCATTGCTCGATTCCGCAAAAAGGTCTCTGGATGCCGAATGTCAACCGGATGCCTATAACATGGGCCTGAACGACGGTCCTGCCGCCGGGCAGAGCATCCCGCACGTACATTTTCACCTCATCCCGCGTTACGCAGGGGATTGCGATGATCCCCGGGGCGGTGTGAGGTGGATAGTGCCTGGCAAGGCCAGGTACTGGGCGGATTGATGTCGCTTGCGGCTGTCAGTCAGCAGGCAGGGTCCGATTCAGGTTGGCGCTGATATCCGGAATTATCGGGATCTGACCCTGCTTATTCACCGGTGGTAGTCGACGCATCCCGGGCCCTGGTCAGTTCCCGGCGGCAGGCGGCCAGCTGCTCCTGCAGTCCATCGCGTTCGGTAACCACGGCGGTCATGTCTGCCAGCAGTCCATCGCGTTCGGCAGTTACGGTAGCGAGGGTATGACCTGTGTTCCGCAGCAGGGTCTTCTGGTTCTCCATTTGGGCCTTGAGTTCGGTCAGCTCGGTATTGGACGCCTCGGCTTGTGCCCTCGCTGCGCTGAGAAGCGGGTCGGAGCTGATGGCCCCGGCCTGCGCCTGCGGGGCGGCTGGTGTTTCAGCTTGCGAGGTGGTCAGATGCTCATCGGGGCTGGCAGACTCGCTGGTCAGGCTGTCGTGTTTCGTCGTCCGTGTCCGTCCGGTATTCTGCAGCGTGGTCCGCTGGCTCTCCAGCCGGGTTTTAAGATCGGACAGCATGCTCTTGAGCGAATCGGCCTGTGCCATGGCTTTGTCGAGTCGCTGGCTTGAAAGCATGTTCCCGGACTGCGCCTGCTGCAAGGTCTTCATGGCAGTCTGATGTTCAGTCTGTAATGCAGCAAGCTGCTTGTGCCGGCTGGCAAGGGCATCGCGCAGCCGTTCACGTTCTGCAGTCAGTTCTGTCACATGCGCCTGTAAGGCCTGTTGCTCGTTACTGATGATTGCCAGCTTTTCGTTGAGCGTTCGTTCTGCTTCCAGACTTTGCTGAAGCCTGAGGTGAGACTGCTCGAGCGTTGCGTTTGCCGTGTCCAGTTCCGCAGCCTTTGCTGCCAGTTGTTCCCGGGTCTGTTCGAGTTCCGCGTTGAGGGGATTTTCAGCTGGCGTGGTCGGGACGGCCCGGTATTGCCCGTACGGCGGGTAGAAAGACGGCTGCTGGCCATACGCCGGTGGGGTCATCGGCCACGGTGGCGGTGGATGCCAGCCCGGCTGATAACCGCTTACGGGTGCAGCTGTCTGCGTGGCAGGTGCGGCTGACCCGTTTGGCATTGCCTGATCCGACCAGGCATTTTCGACCGCGATACCGATCAGTGTGGCTGCAACAAGGGCATTGATTGACAGCGATTTGTACATGATATGCTCCGGATACCTGGGGGTAGAACCCGATTGTTCCTGATTGCAGCGGTTATCGGGATTATCCCCGTTGATCTCCCTGTTCGATGCGGTTCGCAGGCTCACCGTATCCTGCAGGTCTATGCTATCGATCTGCGGACTTGTAGCGCGCCAGGCAGGTCCTCGATGCGTTGTTCAAGCGCGCCGGCGGCGTCGGCCGGGACGGCGCCGGTGGTCAGTAATACCAGTAGCAGGTCCTCGGGGGCGTCCTGAGCGTTCAATTCCTTTTTCATCGACGCGTTGAGGCGTTCGACCTGGTAGGCCATACGTTCCGCCTGGCATTCCGCGGGAGACTCCAGCTCCAGCAGGACTTCCAGCTTGAGGCAGGCGGCCTGTTTTGCTGCCAGGTTGCTTGCCAGTGTGGTGTCGTCCGGGCGGGCGAGCACCTGTCCGAAGCGCTGCTCCATGGCCGCGGCCCGGTCGCCGGCAAGCGCGGGCAGGGTGTCCCATTCGGCCTTGACAGCCTCCGCAGCGATCGCACTGCCGGCCAGGGTGGCCTGTTCCCACTGGCTGCACAGCGCGGCGCGCCGGGCGAGATTGTCGAGTTCGGAGGACTGGGCCCGGGATTCCGCGGCCTTGAGTGCCTTGGAGAATTGTTTCTGTGCGTCGCGCCACTTGCGATTCAGGCTGTCTTCCTGGCCGCGGGGTATCCAGCCAATGGCATCCCAGCGGTCCCTGATCCGGGCGAGTGTTGAGGCGCCGGCGAGCAGTTCCTCGTCACCGGCGGCAGCGGAGCGGGCCAGTTCCTCGATCAGCGCCTGCTTCTGCTTCAGGTTTTCATTGCGTTCGGCAGACTGTTCGTTGCGTTCGGCATCGCGGCGCTGGTAGCTGACATCGCAGGCAGCCTGGAAGCGTTTCCACAGCCTGTTTTCGAGCGCGCGCTTTTCGACGACTGTGATCTGCCATTGTTTTTTAAGTGCCTCCAGCCGGTCAAGCGCGTCGCGCAGGTTGCTCACTTCACCCAGTGCCTCGATGTCGGCAACGAGTTTTTCACGTGTTTTGAAGGAGCGCGTGCGTTCGCGGGACAGGTGGTCATCGTATTTTTCAAGCGCCTCACCCAGTGCCCTGGCAAGCGGCTTGCGATGCTTGTGATCGACATTGCCGATTTTCTGGAAATCGCGGCGGGACTGGCTGATGAATTTATCAATGTCCCGCCAGTCCGGCTGTTTCCAGTCGGTTGACTCGAAGCGTGCGTTCAGGCCGTCGATAATGGCCTGGCGTTGCTTGAGGTTTTCCGTGCGTTGTTGCTTGAGCTTTTTGAAATGTGCGACGCAGGGTTTGTAGGCCGTTTCACAGGCATGGTCAAAGGTTTTCCAGAGCGCCTTGCCGGCATTGTCGCCGGACTTGTCCCAGGCATGCCATTGATCGCGTGCCTGCTGTATGCGCCTGGCGAGTTGTTCCGGCGGCAGGCCCGACTCTGTCAGCTGCGTGACCTGGTTGATGAGTTCCTGTCTTGCCTGGGTGGTGCCCCAGTGGCGCCAGGATTCGAGCTCATGCAGCTGCGGGTGTACCTGCTGCAGCCGTGACTCGATATCGGCCCAGCGCTGTTCGGAAAGGCCCCGGATATTGCCCTTGATCGACAACAACCTGTTCTTTGCGCGTTCTGCCTTCTGCAGTTCCTTGTCCCTGACAGCCGCTTCAAGTTCGTCCATCAGCCCAAGCGCTTTTTCATAGTCGCGGTTGCGGCGCTCCACCTGTTTGTTGATGCGTGCGCGCAGCGATTCCAGCCCGGTATCGATATCCGCATCCAGCGCGCTGTCACCCGCCTGTTCTTCCTCGCCGGCATCAGGCGTGCCGTCGGTGTTGCGCAGCGCGTCGAGCGCCTTGCGTACTTTTTTGGCGCGCGCTTCGTCTATGACACCGGATGCCTCGCGCAGGGCGTTGATTTCGTCGAGAATTGCCTGTCGATTCACGAGTTTGTCGGCTTTCTGTGGTTTGCTCATGGTGGGGGCGGTCATAATCGGGTGCAGGTTGTCATTGAGGATGGTTACGTCAAGCAAGGGATCGGGAGACAGTATACTAAGGATGCGCTGGATAAGTCCTCATTGTGTATAGCAGGGGGATCGGTATGATTTCCGGTCATTGAGTCGGGATTGCCGGGTCACTGCGTACCCCGCAATGGCGACACACCCCTGCGACGACGGCATGGCGGGGATTAATCCGGAATAATCAGGATTCGGGCACGGTTGACTGGGTCGCCGGGTACCGGGAGATAAAGGAAATTCTGATGGCGAATTCGTTTGGAGACCAGTTTCTCAAGGCCGGCCTGGTGAACAAGACCCAGCTCGAGAAGGCGCAGAAGTCGAAGAGCAAGCGGCAGAAACTGAAGCAGAAGCAGAAGGTCGAGGTGGTCGATGAGGCGGCGCTGGCTGCCCGGCAGGCCGCGGCAGAGAAGGCGGCGCGCGATCGCGAACTCAATCGTCGGCAAAAGGAAGAGGCCGGGCGCAAGGCGGTGCAGGCACAGGTGCGTCAGCTCATCGAACTGAACCGCTTGCCGCGCGATGACGGCGAGGTTGGTTACAACTTCCAGGATGGCGCCGCGATTAAAAAGATTTTCGTTTCGGCGGATGTCCACGACAGGCTGGCGCGCGGCCTGCTTGCCATCGCCAGGCTCGATGACCGTTACGAGGTGATCCCGTCGGTCGTGGCGGAAAAGATCATGCAGCGCGAGGCATCCAGCATTGTCAGCCATGCGGAGACGCAGCATGAGGGCGGGGAGGACGATGCCTATGCCGACTACAAGGTGCCCGATGATTTGATGTGGTAAGTGATGACAGGGGAGAGGGCGTTGTTCTTTTGCAGGGCTTGATCACCTGGGGTGTCGGTATCAAGCGGTATGGGAGTTCCTATAACCCAGGATTGTTCACTGCGCTCATTCTGCGGGCTGGTCGTCCTCGTCATCGGTCATGACATCGATGGCGGCACCGGTTACCTTGAATGGCACCTTGGCGGTTTCGACGGCAAGCGTCGTTACGGCGCCCACCGCGGTTCCGACAACCATGGTCGTACAGCCCTGTAACATCAGTATCGCAAGCAGGAGTGGTATGTTTTTCACCTGTCGGTTCCTCTGGCAGTGAATTGCCGGAACTGCCCCGTGACTTCTGCGCAGTTCCCTGACTTACTCTAGATAAATCCACGTCTTGTCGTTGTGACCGATCACTCAGGTTAGCGGTGGGTGCAGGCTATTCCTGAAAATTTCCGGCCGTGCGGTGCCGGCTGGGGTCGTGGCGGTCCCGCTGTCGCCGGCATCATGTTCATCGTCATCGCCAGGTACAGGGTATGGCTGAGGTCAATGCTGCAGGTGTGGTATTGTCGCCGCGCCGGACAGGTCTGACGGTGATTCGGGACGAGTCAGAACAGGTGCCGGTAAACCTTAGGGAACCTCTGATTCATTCGTCATGCCGGCGCATGCCGGCATCCAGGCTATTGAAAACACTGGTTCCCGGCATGCGCCGGGATGACGATGAGTGAATTAATCAGAGGTTCCCTAGTTAATGAGTGACGTCATGCCCTATAAAAATCTTTCAGAGCTTCCCGACAGCGTCAGGGAACACCTGCCCAGGCATGCCAGGGAGATTTACCTGGCGGCCTTCAATAATGCGTGGGAAGAATATCGCGACCCCGGGGACGAGCGCGGCAAGGCGTCCCGGGAGGAGCTTGCGCATAAGGTCGCCTGGGCGGCGGTCAAGCAGTTGTACGAGAAGCGGGGCGATACGTGGCGCCGCAAGGGGTAGGCGTTCGACAATAAACGACACCTGCGGGCGCGGGCCGTGTTCGATATCTGTCTGATAAATCCATCGCGCATGAGATGCGCTCCTGCAACTATAAGATAAACCTGCGGGATCGGGGCGTGTCCGTTCTGTTTGATGAACCCGTCGCGCATGGGATGCAGGCTGCCGGGGAGGCAGTCCTAGGCAAAGCGCTGTTCAAGGTATTTGATGATCGCGTCTGACTCGTAAAGCCATTTCGCCCTGCCGTCCGCCTCGGTAATCCGCAGGCAGGGGACCATGATCTTGCCGCCGCATTTCAGCAGTTGCTTGCGGCTGGGTTCGTGGTTGAGGGCGTCGCGGGTCTCTATGTTCAGCGACAGGCGCTTGATGGCGCGCCGGGTCTTGATGCAGAACGGGCAGGTGAGGAACTGGTACATGACGAGACCTTTCGTCTGCTCGTCGATGCGTTGCTGATCGGCGGGTTCGCGCTCCATACCACGTGGCGCGGTCAGCCGGTCAGCCAGCAGCAGGATCGGTCCGACGATGGTGTGCACGAGTTTGAAAAAGTAGCGAATGATGAGTTTCATAGTGTGGTTCCGTTAAACAAGGCCCGATGGGTGAACGGGGCCGGGTTGCAATCCCGTTATTGTGCATCATCCGGCGGGTTCCGGCACGGCGTCATCGCGAGTGGAACGAAGCAAGCTGTTGACTTCATGTGCAATCAGCGGGTGATTCCTGCATTGCATGGTTCCGGCATGGCCCGGGCCAGTCTCTCGATCGCCGGGCGATCCCGCCTGCTACCGCCTCGTTCTGCTCCGGGAATCCTGTTGCTGTGCCCGAAGGGGGTGTGAGTATAGCAGAAAGGGTGTCGACTCCTGTGATGCGGGGTTACTTCATCTCGATGGCGAATTGCCTGCGAAAGGTGCTGTACAGCTCGAGACGCGCGTCGGGTGTGGCGCTGGTGTACAGCAGGTGGCCGATATCCTGCCCGGCGCTTTCCCGCTTGCCGATAGTGTCCCCGGGCTGGATCCTGAGGCGGAATTCACGCGTGGCGGGGTGCTGCCTGAGCAGGTCATCGCCGCGGATCGCCGCGACCTGCCCGGCGCCGGGATGAAAAATTTCCACGCAGCTGTAGGCAGTGACGCCACCGGGGAAGTCGAAGTGCTCGCCCAGTTCCATGGCGAGTTGCGCGTCCCAGGGATTGAACGCGTACGCATATTGCATGGCATTCATGATGTAGCCGCCCGGCGGGCGCAGGGCGATTTCGCCGAACAGGGGTCCATGATCGGTGAGGTAGACCTCGAGATGGGTGATGCCCCAGTCGATTTTCAATGCCTCGATGACGCGCCGGTTGAGTGCCTGCAGCGATTCCAGCAGGGCCGTGTCGAATGCCGAGGGGACGAAATTCACATGGCCTTTTTCAAGGTAGCGCGTGGTGTTGACGAAATGGACCTGGCTGTCGTTGACGAAGGATTCGATGCTCGCCTCGGGCGCGGACACGTAGCGCTCCAGGATGTTACGCCCGTCCTGCCGCAGGACCAGGTCCTGTTCCCGTTGAACCAGCTCCAGGCCGCGCCCGCCGGAGGATTTTCTGCGCTTGCGGACCAGCGGCGTACCGAGGCGTGCGAAGGCCTCTGCCGCTGACCGTGCGGAGGTTTCGGCCATGAAATCGGTCATCGGGATGTCGAAGCCGGACAGGTATTCTTTCATCGCCAGCTTGTCGCGGCAGCGCAGCGCGGTGGTGGTGGCCGAGCGTCGTGCGCCGAGTACCCGGCGTGCCACGGCGGCCGGGTAGACGGCCGCCTCGGTGCCGGCGATCACGTGCGTGTAGGGCGTGGCGCCGAATGATGCGCCGATGATTTGTCTGAGCTTGGCGGTCGTATTCCACAGCGGTGCCGTGACAAGCTGCCCGGCGTCCGCAACTGGAAAAGCCGGCTTTTTCCCGCCACACCGCAAACGGGATGCCTCTGCGGCGCAATGCCTCTATGATTCCGCGGCGCGGACCAATGACCAGTACGCAGTAGTGACTCAACCCCGGGCTCCCTGTTTACAAACCGGATCTCGTTTAAAGGATGCAGTGTGCATGTTTCCGTGCAGGCAGATTGATATGGCGGGTCAATAGCAAACAGGGTGTCGATTTATTTCAGGAATCTCTGATTAATTCGTCATGCCGGCGAAGGCCGGCATCCAGGTCATTGAAAAATCTGGATCCCGGCATGCGCCGGGATGACAATGAGTGAATTAATCAGAGGTTCCTTTATTTATTTTGTCCGCGTGATGTACAGGGGATGCGCTGCCGTGGCAATGACTGGAACGGGTGAATCGTTGTCACTCGGCGCGCGCAATACGTGTTACGCGGTCCCGTTCCAGTTCCAGTTCGGCCAGCACGCCGCGGTGGTCGGACACGGTGTCAGGCAGTACCTGGTAAGAGCGGAATACAATCCCCGGTGAGACCAGTATCCAGTCGAGCCGCTCGCCCAGGGCGGGAAAGGTATCGAGGTCCATGGCGTCCGGGCGGTAGGCGGTGAGCGCAAGTGCCTGGCAGATGTGCGCGACGGTGGAGTGCTCCTGCCAGCCATTGTTGAAGTCGCCCGTGACGATCAGCGGGCGCTGCCTGTCGCGCAGGGTTTCGATCAGCGCCTGGGCCTGTTGCCTGCGGGTCACTTCGCTGGCGAAGTCGAGGTGCAGCGAGACAATATCGACCTCGACATCGGGATGCCCCGGCCAGCGTGCCGTCGATACCACGAAACCCTTGGGCACCGGCGACAGTGCCGGATCGAAGGTGATGGCCCGCGGGTCCGTGAGGTCGAGATTCGCCACCAGGGCCGTGCCGTAGGTGAGCCCCAGTCCGTCCGCATGCATACCGTGTACCGAGTGGCTGAATGCGCCGTTGCGGGCGAGATAGTCGATGTGGTTGAAATTTCCGCTCCAGAACGAGGGGCCATCCGCTTCCTGCAGGGCGACCACCTGGGCGCCGCTGTTCCTGAGCAGGGTGGCGATACTGTCCAGGTTGGCCAGGGTAGTGGACGAGCCCTGCAGCAGCTGGTGGAAGCTGTCGCCGCGTCCATGCGCGATGTTGAGCGTCATGATCCGGATCGTGTCGTCATTCCTGCTGGCGACCGGGGCGAGCGCGCCGGGCGCGGCCAGGTAGGACTGGACCGGTGGCGTGGCATCGAGCCGTGCGGTGGCGCAGCCTGCCAGGACCAGGCAGGCAAGCGGCAGGCCACGGGCCAGCGAGCGCACGCGTTCCGGCAGGCGCATCACGGGCGGCGTTCCCGGTAGGCGGCGAGTTCGACCCGGAGCCAGTCACCGGTCGGGACCACGTGACCCTGGCCGTCGATGACCAGGTAGGGTTTGCCGCTTAACAGGCTTTTGGTCGCGCACAGCGCGATGAAGTCCTCGGGTGTCGCGATGTCGTCCCGGAAATGGCGGTATTTTTTCAGCATGTGTTCGGCGGCCTGCTTCGGCGTGTACTCGCTGGCGTTGCGCACGAAGGTCAGGTCGGAGCCCGAGACATAGCTGATCAGGTGCTGGACCGTCTGCTCGACCTGCGTGCCCGGTGCGCTCCCGGCCGGGCCGGTCACCAGCAGCAGGCACAGCGCCAGTGCGATCAGGGCGGCGAATGCCGGGTGTGGGTGGTGTGCTTGCATCGCGTTGTTTCCGTGTCTCTTGTCGGGTGGATGACCCTTCGAGCGGCATGCCTGCCTTCCTGCATCAATCCGAGTATGGGCAGGCTTGATATGACAGCATACCGGGGTTTGCGTGAAGCAGATTCTAGCGATCGGCGGAGAGCGAAGGAAGAGGTCTGATCGTTTTTTCCTCCTGGCAGGGCGGGATTTGCGCTGCCGTCACTGCGGGGTCGTGTCGCCGACCAGGGTGTAGCCGCTGACCTCGGTGATGACCGGCCTGCCGTTTTCCAGGGTATAGATGGTGTATTCGCGGAACCGGCTGGTCATTTCCGCGCCGTCCAGGACGACGTGCTCGATGACGGTCGAGTAGGATTCACCGCTCAGGCCGTCGGGCATGATATGAATCTCGGTGTCGAAGCGCTGATAGTCGTACGCCCCGATGTTCACCCAGCCCGCGTCGATCAGCTCCAGGTATTGGTCCTTGTCGATCCTGACCTTCGCCATCCATTTCTTGTACTGAAACTCGATGACCTTTTTGAACGTGTCACTCAGGTACAGCCCGATGCCCGCGGTATCGCAGTCCATCGCGGCCGCATCGGTGGCATCGATCACCTGCTGGATCTGTTCCTCGGTTATCCGGTCAGCCGCCTGGGCCGGGAGTGACAGCAATGCAGCCAGCACGGTGCCTGTTAACTGTTGGTTCATATTATTGTTCTCCCGTGCCGGCCTGGCGCACGGGGGATGTCATGTGCAGCACAGGTCATTACGTTCAGGGTCAATTAGATCACCCGG
This sequence comes from uncultured Gammaproteobacteria bacterium, assembly GCA_963748215.1. Lineage (GTDB taxonomy): Bacteria > Pseudomonadota > Gammaproteobacteria > UBA9214 > UBA9214 > UBA9214. Next base: position 268,400 of record CAVVHS010000007.1, read on the forward strand.
CGCTCTCCCGTGATATTGGACAAAGGTGCGTGGTGAGGCAGGGTATAACGCGAAAAAATACTAAATATCAGATAAATAGCGTGGATTGTTCGCGTATTCTCCTCTGGAGGGCTCGATGCTGGGCAAGAAGATCGTGTGCCGCAAGGTGACGGTGACAGGGACAGTGCCAGCAGCAAGTTGCCCGACTCCCTGTCGGCCTCCTATGGCGGCATGGCATGCATGCTTGACCGGACGACCTTCAGCAAGGATGGCAATGTAATACTGGTCGTGGATGACGAGAGTCAACCCGGTACCTACCGCATGTCGGGGGACCAGGTGGAGGTGACCGTGAAGGGCGATTCCATCAAGTTCACGCTTAACGGCAATGACCTGGTAACGACCATTGAAGGTCAGCGGACCATCTGCTCGAAACTCTGAAGGCGGACGGCAGGGGAAAGGCATCGCTCGCGCATGCCCGCGCTCCTGCACCCGAATAGCTGCACCTGCAGGAGCGGATTCCATCCGCGATCTTTTCGAAAAAAACCTAGCGCTTGAGAAGCGCTCCTACAATGATGTTCGATCACGAACGCACGCGCAGGAGCGGACCGCGTCCCCGATCTTTTCGAAAAGACCTCGCGTTTGCGAAGCGTGCCTACAACCCCGACGCCAGGCGGTGGGCGTGACGCGTGGTTTCGGGCAGGCGGTAGCGGGTGGTGCAGCGCAGGGTGTAATCGATCGCCGTCGCCAGGTTCACGCGATGGCCGATCGATACATACACCGGGCTGACACGGGTGCGTGTGCGCAGGACGGCACCGATTGTTTCGCCCCTGTCCACCAGTGGCACCCATCGGCCCTTGTCGGGCGGCACCGCGTCATGGCTGCCGATCAGGCGCGACTTGGCCACCCCGATGCAGGGAATATCCGTCAGCACGCCCAGGTGGCAGGCCAGGCCGAAGCGGCGCGGGTGGGCCAGGCCCTGGCCATCGCACAGGATGAGGTCGGGCGGGGTTACGAGACGGTCCAGTGCCTCCAGTACCGCGGGCAACTCGCGAAACGACAGGTAGCCGGGGACGTAGGGAAAGCGGGTCGGGCAGCGGCTGATGGCTTGTGCAAGCGGTTCCAGCCCGGGAAAGGCGAGTACGACGACTGCGGCGCGGGTGGTCTTGCCCTGGTCCTCGAAGCCGACATCGACACCGGCCACGCTGTGGACCGGTCCGAGCCGGTCCTCGCGCAGCACCTGTCCGCGCAGCGCCTCCTGGATGGCGCGGGCCGATGCGACGTCGCCGGGCCATTCGATATCACGGCTTGCTTCACGGTGCATGGTGCCATTGTAAGCGGGAACGCCGCTACGGGCGCGAAACGTGATCCATGAACCCCTGTTTCGCATGCAGCCGTGCAGGCTCGCGAGAATCCGCTCTCGCGCAGATTCGCAGGGGTAGTCATGTGAAAACCATTTCGCGAAAATGACGCCAGGGCACAAAGCCAGGGAAGCTCTGATTGATCCGTCATTCCGGGCGAACCCCGGACTTGATTCGGGGGGAGACGCGCAATCCAGGCGTTACAATTCAGGCCGTTACCGGATTCCTGCCCCTGCCTTCGCAGGGGCAGGCTCTGCGCCGGAATGACGAGCATTGAACTAATCTGAGCTTCCCTAATATTGTCGCAGGGGGAACGAGATGGCAGGCCGGATCAACCGCGCAGCACTGTGTGTATTTCATGCCATGCAAAGACCGCGCTTGTGAAACGCTCCTGCCTGATCAGGTGATCTGCGGTACAGGCCGTGTCCGCGATCTGATATGTTTGGCGGGGGCGCCGCGCATCGAGACTGCATCCCTGTCCCGCGCTGAGGCGCAGAGCATAAATCCGGGCGTGATGCGGTGAGCTTGCGAACCGCATCGGTCTGCTTGTGCCATTGCTGCCGGTGGCGGGTACCGGGGGACGGATGCGGTCCGCGAATGACGCGATGACCGCACCCGCGGGCACATCGGCAGTACCCTGGAATTGGCAAAAGCCGGATAATACGGGCATGGTCTCCCTCTTCACCTGGAACGATCGGACACGCATGCAACTGAATTCGCTGTGATGAAACCTATTCGCTGCTTTCGACATGTCGTGTGCGAGCCGCCCGGTTACCTCGGCACGCTGCTGGAGGCGCGCGGTTACCCGTTCGAGGTGGTGTGCCTCGACCAGGGGGTGGACGTGCCGTCCGACCTCGACACGGTGGCCGGACTGGTGTTCATGGGTGGCGCAGGCAACGTCTGTGAACCCACCAACTGGATGCAGCAGGAACTCGACCTGATCGCTCGCGCGGTGGAGCGGGGCATCCCGATGCTGGGCATTTGCCTGGGAGCGCAGCTCATCGGCAGGGTGCTGGGTGGCAGTGTCATGCCCAATGCCACGCTGGAAATCGGCTGGCACCCGGTGGAGCAAATAGCGGATTCATCCGCGTCCGGGTGGTTCGCCGGGCTGCCGCCGCGCTTCGAGGTGTTCCAGTGGCATGCGCATACCTTCACCATTCCGCCCGGCGCCGTCGCGCTGCTGCGCGGCCGGTGTGCCGAACACCAGGCATTTGCGCTGGGTAATATCCTGGCCGTACAGTTTCATGTCGAGATCATGCCGCACTCCATCGAGGGACTGACGCAGCGTTTCAGCAGTGACATCGAACAGCTCTCGGACTGCGTGCAGGGCGCGGACGTCATCACCGCCGACCTGGAGGCGCGTACGCACCGCCTGCACCGGATCGCGGATGTCGTGTTCGGACGCTGGTTGCAGACGGTCTACGCCTGACAGTCGGTGGCAAACCCGATCCTGTGCTATCGTGATTTCCTGTGCATGCTCTGCATGTACTGCGTGATGACAGGAGCGCCGATGGCCGGATCGCGTGACACCATTCAACTGCCGGAACCGGTGCATGAGGCTGACCGGCCGCTGGAGGAACTGTTGCGGCAGCGCCGTTCGGTGCGTGATTACCAGGCCGCGGCGCTGCAGTTGTCCGATATCGGCCAGTTGCTGTGGGCGGCGCAGGGCATTACCCATCCGGCGGGTCTGCGCACGGCACCCTCGGCCGGCGCGCTCTACCCGCTGGAAGTCTACCTCGTCGCCGGTGCTGTGAACGGACTGGCGGCCGGCGTGTATCACTACCAGGCCAACGGTCATCGGCTGACCCGCTTGCAGGACGGTGACCGGCGCATCGTGCTGGCGCAGGCCGCCCATGGGCAAGACTGGGTCAGAGACGCCGCGGCCGTGGTGGTGTTTGCGGCGGTGTACCAGCGCACCACGCGTAAATACGGCGAGCGGGGTGTGCGCTACGTCCACATCGAGACAGGCCACGCGGCACAGAACCTTTTCCTGCAGGCGCAGGCGCTGGGACTGGCATCGGTGGTCGTCGGCGCCTTTGGCGATGATGCGGTGGCGCGCGTATTGCAGTTGCCGGCCGATGTGCAGCCGCTGGTACTCATGCCGGTCGGGCCGGCGGGGCCGGCGGCCCGTTGAGCCCGGGAACCGCACTGCGCGCCGGTCGTTTTCAAACCGGCGGTCTTTCATAGACTGCCCGGATCGACTATCCCATCCACTCATCACAAAGGTGAACACATGTCTGTGAAAACTACGCAATACCAGAGACCCGGCGCACGCGCACTGATTCTCGCCCTCGCACTGCTGGTGCTGCTGGGCGCCGGTTGCTCCGAGAAGGAGACCACGGCGCCCGAGGAAGCGGTGCCGGCAGGGGAAGCCACCCAGCCGATGGTGGCACCGGAGGCCGCACCGCCCGCCGCGGCCCCTGAACCTGCCGCCACCGCCCCGGCTGTCGAAGAACCGGCCGCAGATGCACCGGCCGAGACCCAGGCCGCCGCCGTGGACGGGGAGCAGATCTACAAGTCATCCTGCCAGGTCTGCCACGCGGCCGGGGTCGCGGGTGCACCGAAAGCGGGTGACAAGGCGGCCTGGGCACCGCGCATCGCCAAGGGTAATGATGCCCTGCTTTCCTCGGTCATGAATGGACTCAACGCCATGCCGCCGAAAGGTGCCTGCATGACCTGCAGCGATGACGAGCTGCGCGCCGCGTTGCAGTACCTGGTCGATCAGGGCTCCTGAGCGTTACCCCGGAGACGGCGAGTTGCCGTCTCCGGGCCATCAACAGCAGAACAGGGGACAGACCACGTTTTCCCGATCGGGAAAACGTGGTCTGTCCCCTGTTTATTTGGAAAAGCGTGATTAACGGATAACGCCCAGTTCCCGGCCGACTGCGGTGAAGGCCACCAGCGCCCGGTCCAGGTGGGCTCGGGTGTGGGCCGCGGAGACCTGGGTGCGGATGCGTGCCTGGCCTTCGGGCACCACGGGATAGAAAAACCCGATCACGTAGATACCGTGTTCCAGCAGGCGCGCCGCCATCTGCTGGGCCAGCGGTGCCTCGTACAGCATGATCGGCACGATCGGATGGTCGCCCGGCCTGATGTCGAAGCCGGCGCTGCCCAGTTGTTCCCTGAAGTACTGCGTGTTGGCTCGCAGGCGATCGCGCAGATCGTCGGACCGGGTGAGCAGGTCGAGCGACCGGATGCCGGCCGCTGCCAGGGCCGGTGTCAGGGTGTTGGAGAACAGGTAGGGGCGGGAGCGCTGGCGCAGCAGGTCCACGACCGGCTGCGCGGCGGCGGTAAACCCGCCGGAGCCGCCGCCCAGGGCCTTGCCCAGGGTGGAGGTGGTGATATCGATGCGCTCCATCACCCCGCACTGTTCCGCCGTACCGCGGCCACCGGGGCCGACGAACCCGGTCGCGTGCGAGTCGTCGACCATGACCAGGGCATCGTACTGCCTGGCCAGGGCCGTGATATCGGCCAGCCGGGCCATGTCGCCGTCCATGCTGAACACGCCGTCGGTCGCAATCAGCCGGGTGCGCGCGCCGGCGGTGGCCTTGAGTTGTGCCTCGAGGTTGTCCATGTCGCTGTGGCGGTAGCGCAGGCGTGCCGCCTTGCACAGGCGGATACCGTCAATGATGGAGGCGTGGTTGAGCTGGTCGCTGATGACGGCATCCTCCTCGCCCAGCAGCGTTTCGAACAGGCCCGTGTTGGCATCGAAGCAGGAAGTGTAGAGGATGGCGTCGTCGGTGTGCAGGAAACTGGCGAGCGTCCGCTCCAGCTGCTTGTGCAAGTCCTGCGTGCCGCAGATGAAGCGCACCGAGGCCATGCCGAAGCCGTGAGTCCGGAGCGCGTCGATCGCTGCCTGCACCAGCTCGGGATGGTTGGCGAGACCGAGGTAATTGTTGGCGCAGAAGTTCAATACTTCGCCGGCCTCGCGGGTCGCGATCTCGACGCCCTGCGGCGTGGTGATGACGCGCTCGCGCTTGTACAGACCCTGTTGCTCGATCGCTTGCAGTTCGGTCAGGAATCGACTGGACGGTTTTGTCATTCGAGGGGGCTCTCCGTGACATCCTGACTTGTTCCGGGTCCGTGGCGCCAGTCCAGCAATACCTTGCCGCACTCGCCGGAATGGACCACGTCGAAGGCCTGGTGGTAGTCAGCCACCGGGAACACGTGCGTGATCACCGGTGCGATGTCCAGGCCGCTGCGTAGCAACTGCGTCATCTTGTACCAGGTTTCGAACATCTCGCGTCCGTAGATGCCTTTCAGGTGCAGGCCCTTGAAAATGACATCATCCCAGTTGATTTGGGTGGTCGGCGGCAGAAAGCCCAGCAGGCCGATGTGCCCGCCGTGATACATGTGCGTGATCATGTCGTTGAAGGCCTGCGCGTTGCCGGACATCTCCAGGCCAACATCGAAGCCGTTGGACATCTTCAGCTCGCGCACCATGTCATCGAGTGTGCTGCGGCCGACATGCACGCGGCGGCAAGTGGTGACTTTTTCCGCCAGTGCCAGGCGGTAGTCGTTGACATCGGTAATGACCACATGCCGGGCGCCGACGAAGCGGCAGATCGCTGCGGCCATGATGCCGATCGGCCCGGCGCCGGTGACCAGCACGTCCTCGCCGATCAGGTCGAAGGACAGTGCGGTGTGCACGGCGTTGCCGAGCGGGTCCATGATGGCGGCAATGGTAGGAGGGATATCCGGGTGCACCTTCCACACGTTGGCGGCGGGCACGGCCAGGTATTCCGCGAAGGCGCCGTCACGACCGCCACCGATGCCGACGGCGAGGTGGCACAGGTGCCGTTTTCCGGCGCGGCAATTGCGGCACAGGCCGCAGGTGATGTGTCCCTCGGCGGTGACCCGGTCGCCGACGGCAATGCCGCTGACACCGGGGCCAATGGCGACAATTTCACCTACGAATTCATGGCCGATGATGCGCGGCACCTGGATGTGGCGCTGTGCCCAGCCATCCCAGTTGTAGATGTGCAGGTCGGTGCCGCAGATGCCGGTCATGTGAACCCGGATCAGGACCTCGTTGGTCGCCGGGCTGGGCACGGGCACCGATGCCAGCCAGATGCCGGCCTCTGCGCGGTTCTTGACCAGGGCCTTCATGGTGGTTTGCATGGCCGTATGTGCGACTGGAAAAATTGTGACGGTCACCGATTATTCCACATCACACCCGCGCTGGCTTGCCCGGGGTGCCCGAATCTGTCAGGGAATTTGGGGGGAGAGACCGCGTTTTCAATAACATCTCCAGGCAATACATCAAGGTGAACAACGGAAAAAACATGTCTGTCCCCAATTTCGTGGCGTATCCTGCGGCTGATGGATACCCTGCGCGATCGTAAATGAAGCGGCACGGCCACACACAGCCGGCTGTCCTGCGCCCGGTGCTCGACTATCACGAGGCCACCAAGCACCGCTTCGAGGGCTTTGCCCCGGGGCCGGGCTTTCTCGATTGGGCGACGCAGCCGGACCCGTTCCGGCGTTATGCGGGCGCGCGGCTGATCGCGCTGGAGCAGGTCGCGCCGACGGATACACCGTGCTACGACGCAATCTTCACGTCGGGCCGGCAGCCGGCACCGCAACCGGTGAACCTGCATAGCCTCTCACAGCTTTGCTACGACAGCCTGGCGCTGTCCGCCTGGAAGCGCGCCGGTGCCAGCCGCTGGGCGCTGCGCGTGAATGCCTCCAGCGGCAACCTGCACCCGACCGAGGGCTACCTGGTGTGCGGGCCGGTCGCGGGGCTGTGTGAGCGGCCCATGGTCTGCCACTATGCACCGCGGGAACACGCCCTGGAAGTACGGGCCGAATTCGATGCCGGGCTCTGGGAGCGGCTGTGCGCCGGCTTTCCCGCGGGTACGTTTTTCATCGCCCTGACCTCGATTCACTGGCGCGAGGCCTGGAAATACGGCCTGCGGGCATACCGCTATTGCATGCACGATGCGGGGCATGCGCTGGGTGCGCTGGGCATTGCGGCCGCCGGGCTGGGCTGGCAGGCGCGGCTGCTCGATGACATCGGGACGGAGGCGCTGGGCGTGCTGCTCGGGACTTCGCAGCCGCATGATGCCGAAGCCGAGGAGCCGGACCTGCTGGTGGCATGCATGCCGGTGGCATCCATGCCGGCGCTGCCGGCATTGCCCGCCGGGCTGTTGCAGTCCTTTGGGTCACTCGACTGGCAGGGGCAGCCGAATCGACTGAGTCCGTCGCACGTGGCCTGGGGTATCGAGGCGTTTGCCGCGCAGGTACGCAAGCCGCACGGTGCGTGTGTCTGCGAGACCTTCGCCATGCCGCCGCAGTCGTTTGACCCACCGCTGCGTGCGGTTGCACTGCGCCGGATGATCCGCCAGCGACGCAGTGCCGTGGCCATGGACGGGGAGACGCGCATTGCGCGTGAAGCCTTCTACCGCATACTGGACCGGACGCTGGCCGTGCCCGCCGCGGTGCCGTTCGGCATGCTGCCCTGGAAGTCGCAGCTGCACCTGGCGCTGCTGGTGCACCGCGTGGACGATATCCCGCCGGGACTGTACCTGCTGGTGCGCGACCCGGCACAGACGGAAACGCTGCGGGCGGCTCTCACCCAGGCGGATCCGTGGCAGAAGCCGCCGGGTTGTCCGGAGACGCTGCCGCTGTATTGCCTGATCGAGTCGGATACCCGCAACGCGGCGCGGGAGATTTCCTGCCAGCAGGATATTGCCAGCGACGGCTGCTTCAGCCTGGCCATGCTGGCCGAATTCAGGGCGCCACTCGAACGCTACGGTCCCTGGTTCTATCCGCGCCTCTACTGGGAGGCCGGCATGCTCGGCCAGCTGCTCTACCTGGAGGCGGAGGCGGCCGGTATCAGTGCCACGGGCATCGGCTGTTACTTCGACGACCCGATGCACGAGGTGCTGGGTCTGCAGGACCGCCGGTTCCAGGATCTGTATCACTTCACGGTGGGTGGCGCGGTGGAGGATGCCCGGCTGATGACAGAGCCGGCGTATGGCGGGTAGGCGCAGACCTTGTCCGCGATTTTTTTTATAATTCCCGCCGCGCTAGGGAAGCGTTCCTGCGGAAAAACAATCGCGCTTGAGAAGCGCTCCTACTCAGGTAATCACCGGGTCGAAGCGTTTACCCTTCGGCACGAAGACCACGCTGACGCTCAGGTCGTGCGGGCTGTAGATAGTCGTGCGCAGCAGGATGCCGCGGCCCTTGATCACGGCCTGCTCGGTCATGGTGCGGATCTTGGTCGTGTCGTCGTAGTGATCCTCGATTTCTTCGTATTTGAGTTTCATGGTTCTTCTCCGGTAAGGGAAGGGTGCGTCAGGTTCAGGCCCGCTGGTACGTTGATCCACGTTACACTGGCGGCCCGGTGCCGGCAAGTGCGGGCCAGCGCAGGCCGGTGTGAATCGGCCGGCGGGCCGCTGCGCTTGCCTTATACTGGGTCGGGCATGGTCATCCGAATCCTCATTCTGCTTGCTTTTCTTGCGGTGTGTTCAGGCAGCCCCGCCGCCGGTCCGGAGGATGGTGTTATGGAACTGGAGCAGAGTGTCTGCGGGCTGAAAGAGCCGATCCTGTTCTGGCTGTGGAGCAGGGCGGCCGGCAGTGCTGATGCCGGCCGGGTGTCCGGCTTGCGTCATGTCGACGACATTGCCTTCGAGACCAGGGATCACCGCACCTTGCGTGGCTACCGGCTGCGGGCGGTCGGGCCGGACGGGCAGCTGGCCGCAGCGCGGGGTTACCTGCTGGTCATGCAGGGCAATGCGATCCTGGCGGATCAGATCATCGGGCAGTTCATGCCGTATGCGAGCGCCGGGTTCGATGTCTATGTCTACGATTTTCGCGGTTATGGCCGCTCCGACGGCAGGCGTCGGCTCAAGGCCATTGTCAGTGACTACACGGAGATCCTCGCCGCGCTCGATGCGCAGGCCTATGGCCAACATCTGGTCTATGCCATGTCGTTCGGTGGTATTGCGTTGCTGGATGGCTTCGCGGCGCACGGCAGGCTGGACCGCGTGGTCGTGGATTCCACGCCGAGCCGGTTGTCCGGTCACGGTTGTCCGCCGGACTACGATCCCGTCATTCACCTGCCGGAAGACTGCAGCCGGTTCCTGATGATCACAGGGCAGAATGACAGTGTGGTCACACCGGCCATGTCGCATGAACTGGTCGAGGCAGCGCGACAACGCGGTGCCCGGGTACTGAATGATCCGGCTTTCGGGCATCCCTTCATGGAACATGAGCCATTGGTGCATGAGCGGCGCATGCGAATGATCGAGGATTATCTGCTCGGCGGCACGGACACCGTGCTGCGCTGACTGTCCGGGCGATCCAGCTCCGGACGCGGTGTCGCCGGTGCGCGGCGCAAACACCCGGTGGCGGGATGCGCGCCAGGCAGCCGTATTTTTTCGGGTGGCTAGTCCCGTGCTGTGTGGGTTATGCTCCTGCCTTTATTGTGTGCGCTGAAGCTCCCGCTGCAACACTGGCTGTCATTGCAATCAGGGCGCCGCCGGGGGGCAGCTTGCAGCACGAATATTCGCAGTAGTCATCATGGTCATGAAAGCACGACCCGGCACAAATCAGCCTCTGCCCGACGGTGAACAGATCACGGACCCGACACGGGTGGCGCGACTGCTCGAACGGCTGGCGAAACAGCACTCGCTGCTCACGATCGTGATTCCCGGCCACGAGGAGCACTTCACCAGCAGCATTGTCGAAGTGAAAGGGCCGCATGTCCTGATCGACGAGTTGCTGCCAAACAACGGCCACCAGTTGCTGCTGGCGGAGCGCAAGCTCCAGGTGACCGGTAAACTCGATGGAATCGAAATCCGGTTCAGCACTACCCTGGAACATGTGGATGACCAGGATGGCGTGATTACCTACCATGCCAATCTGCCCGGGCGACTCGAATACCGGCAACGCCGCCAGAATTACCGGGCGCATATCCCCATGGCGCGGCGGCTGCGAGTTATTGTCGACAGCCATGACGGGACAGTATGCGAGGGGGAGCTGCATGATTTATCAATCGGTGGCACGGGAATCATTTTTACCGATGTCATGCCCGCCGTGGAACGCGGAGTGTTGCATGAATGCGCTGTCGAATTGCCCGATGGCGGCTGGCTGTATTGCACCGTCGAGTTGCGACACTTGATCACCATCCCGCCGCGTGACCGGCATCTGGTCGGCGCCCGGTTCGCCAGGCTCACCGTCGTTCAGGCACGGATAGTGGGCCAGTGTATTGGCGAGCTGGAACGGGAATCTATCAGGAAACGTGTGGCGGATTGATGCAAGCGGCCGTGCAGGCAAGCGGGCGTCCGGACAAGACAGGCCCGGCGGGATCTGCCGGTGCCGATGGTCAGCGCTGCCTGCCGCGTTCGCAGCCAGGCAGGGATGTCGTTATCAGGGTAATTGCGCGACGAACACCGGTGCGGACAGCGACTGCATGGCCAGCAGGTCGATGGACAACGTATCGATGTCGGCCCTGACGCGGGCAAGTTCATCACTGGCCTGTTGATGTCGGGCCTTTTTGTACCCGGCATAGAGCAGACCACCCGGCAGGATGGCCGTGATCAGGGCGTCGCTGCCGTCAAACTTGCTGTCAGCGACATGCTGAACCAGCTCATTCCTGTGTTGTATCAGCTGGCTGCGCAACGTCTCAATCGACTCGATGAGATCCTCGCGATCGACATCCGGCAAGTCGAAGGCGCTCAGATCCGGAGCCGCTGCGGGTTGCGGCGCCTGGCCGGCGTGTGCGGACTGCAGCATGAATACAGCACCTAACAGTGCGCTCGAAATAAACAGTCTGTGCGTGATTTTTGTCATGGGGCTCCCTGAGTCGTCTGGCCTTGTTCGGGTGGTGGCAGGATATTAGATAAATAATAACATGTTTTCATAGACTGCATTTATAGGCATTATTAATACAGTCATTGATTCGCGCGTGTCCACGCGAATGAAAAAAGCATGCAAATCGAAACGTGTTTCGTTTCGTTTTTGCATGCAGGAAATTTGCAATGAGCCTGCGGACGTCAAACGCTGTTGCGCCGGCCATGTAACGGTAGCGGGTTAACGGAGCGCTGTCGCGCGGCTGTACTGGATGCACCGGCCTTGCATGAAGATGCAGTGCCCGGCAGCCTGGGTAGATCGGGCGTGCTGAAAATCAGTCATGCGCCAGCGTGGTGCCCGGTATGAGGGTGGCGGTAGCGCGGTTGGGAAACGCGGACAGACCCCGTTTTTATAATAACGAATGGCCACGGAATCACATGGAAAGCATGTAGGGTGCACTCTGTGCACCAATGTGTGAGACGTGAAAGATAAATAATAGCCACGGAATCCACGGAAAACACGGAAAGAAAAAAACCAAATCCCATCATGCACATAACGCGCCGGGACCTGTGGCGGATCTCATCCGCGATGAATTGCCCTGATTGACAACCGCGCTTGAGAAGTGATGCTATGGTCACCGCGGTGGCAGCAACTCCAGATAGCCATCCGGTACCAGGCTGGTTGCCAGCATTACTGCATTGATGTCTTCATGTTCACGCCAGGTATCCATGCGCTGATGCGCGGGTTCACGCCAGAACGCCTCGATGGCATTGCGCAACGGCAGGTATTCCATGAGCGTCTCGATGAGTACGCGCTCCTGTGCGGTGTATACATTGTGTGAAACGTCACGCGTGGCTGCATGGTGCAGGCGCTCCACGGCGTGCAAGCCGATGGCCAGGCCGAGCTCGCGAAAGGCGAGCCGGTATGCGGCAGGCCGGGTCAGCTCGTCACTCCGGGCATAGTGTCCGAGGCCGGCCAGCGCGGATTCCAGCAGCTGCTCGACGAGTTGCGCCTCGGGTGCCGCTCCCTGCTGCACGAGTTGCTGTACACGCCAGGCATCGACCAGCAGGCCACCGATACCGAGCGGATCAGCAGTGACCCACGTGCTCTGCTGCATCATGGTCGCGTAGGCGCGCGTCGCCTCGCCTGGGTCCGGCCCGCCTGCCGGCACCGGCAATGCGCTGGCCGTGGACGCCAGCTGCAGGTTACTGATGTAGCCATCCAGTGGATCGTGCTGCCCCATGGAAGGCACGAGCACGTGCTGCAGGTCGATGCTCAGCTTCCAGGCCATGCGGCGTGGTTCGCCTGCCGAGGTCGGGTAGCTGAAGGCGTCGAAGGCAGTCTGCGCCAGCTCACGTGCCCAGGCATTGAAACGACTATCGTGCGTGGCGCGCGTGGTCTGGTCGAGCGCGTGCATCCATCGGGTCAGGTAGTGGAAATACTGGCCATCGCGCTCCCATTCCAGCTGCTCGTCGACGGGTTCATCCGGTCGTCGTTCCGGCAGCGGCTTGCCGATGCGCAAGCCGCCACGCGTGGGGTGTCGCGCGCCGTCTGCCTCGTTCAGGCCGCTGAGCCAGCCGGTACGACGGTCGTCGTCCCGATGCCTGCCCAGCGAGTGGTGGACCTGCCCGATCAGCGCCAACGCGTGCTGCGTGTAGTCCGGCACTCCGGTCACGCGCGCCAGCCCCAGGTAATTGCAGACCGCGAAGGCGTCCGTCCACAGGTAGCGTCGCGCAGGCTGCGTGGATGTCAGCCCGGTGCGCGCGGCGAAGGCATTCATCAATGCGCTGGCTTCCTCGATGCGTGGATCGGGCATGGATGCGGTATCCGGTTGCGCGCCCGCCTGCGGCGGCGCAAGTGTCAACAGTACTGTCAGCAGGCAGTGACGCAGGCGTATTGCACATGGCGCTGGCCGGTGCGTGTCCCTGTGGCGATCCGGATAGGCCATTGTCGCGTAGAAAATTTCCATCCCCGGTGCCACAATTTTGTATCATAGCCCCGTTCAGCGCCTGAATACCTTCACGCAGGTCAAGCAGATGCAGTATCGGGACTTCATGGACAGCCTGAAGCAGGATGCCTGTCCGGACGGACTGGAGCCCTGCCTGCGCGCACTGTGGTTGGACGCGCGCGACGACTGGGATACCGCCCACGGCATCGTCCAGGAAGCGGGTGGTGCGCTTGCCATGCGTATTCATGCCTACCTGCACCGCAAGGAGGGTGATGACTGGAACTCGCGTTACTGGCACCGCTGTGCCGGCTCGGAATTCCCGGCCGGTATGAGCCTGCAGGCGGAATGGGACATGCTGGTGCGTGAACTCGTCGACCAGGAAAGAAAAGGGCCGGAATGACAGCAATCGGGTTGATCAGTGATGTGCATGCGAGGGCCGCGCCGGTGCGCGAGGCGCTGGCTATTTTCGCGCGTGAAGGCGTGCAACAGGTGTTCTGTGCCGGCGATATCGCCGGTTATCACCACGAACTGGCGGAGACCGTCGCGCTGTTGGCCGACAGTGGTGTGCAGGCGGTGTGCGGCAACCATGACCTGCATTACCCTGACAAGCCGGATACCGACGCCGATACCCTGGTCTACCTGGGGCGGCTGCCCGCGGTCATCGACACAGTCATCGAGGGTAAGCGCGTGTACATGGTGCATGCGGAACCGCCGGATGCCTGTATGGGCGGCGGCATCCGTCTGCTGGACAAGTCCGGGGCGGTACGCCGGGACCGGGCGGGGTACTGGACCCGGCAGCTGGCGGACTGTGGCTGCGACGTGCTGGTGATCGGTCATACCCACCAGGTGTTCGCCGAACGGCTTGGCGCGACGCTGGTGGTGAATCCGGGCAGCACAACATTCAATCATTCCTGCGCCATCCTGCGCCTGCCGGAGGCGAGCGTAGAGATTTTTCCACTCTCAGGCCGGTCCATTGAGCCATACTGGAGCTGGAGCGAGTACCTGCGCAGCAAGACGGACTGAAGGTGCGGCCACCCGCTGCCAGTGCCAGGGGGGAGGGTGTGTCACACCGACCGGCCCGGGCAGGATCGATTGGCCTTTGTACAACGGCGCAGGATACCGTCATGCGCGTTGCGAGTGCAGGGTTTCTGCCGCAGCGGGCGAGGCGAGTGGCTGATACAGCTGCCTCGCCGGTGATGCGTTAGTCAGGGGCGGCGCCGCTGCCTGAGCTTCAGGGACATTAATTCCACCTGGCGCCAGAACCAGGCAAGTGCACGCAAATACCAGCTGCGCTGTACCCATTCTCCGACGTTGTATTCATGGCAGTTGGCGAAATCCTGCATGAACATGGCTGCCACGGTCTCAGCCGTCTCCGGGTCGTCGACCTCCTGGTTGGCTTCCAGGTTCCACTGCAGGTTCCAGCGATCGAAGTTGCAGGACCCGATGGTCAGCCAGTCATCGCATAGCACCGTCTTGGCGTGAAAGAAACGTGGCAGATATTCATATATGCGGACCCCGCTTTTCAGCAAGCGGCCGTAGTATCGGTGGCTGGCGTAGCGTGCCCCGGGGTGGTCGGTCACGGGTCCGGGGAGCAGCAGGCGCACATCGACACCGGCCCGGGCGGCACGCTTGAGTTTCCTGCGTAACTTCCAGGAGGGAATGAAATAGGCCGTGGCGAACCAGACCCGCTGCCTGGCGTGCTGGATGTGCCTGACCAGCGATCGCTGCACGCCCGTCCGGTGCCGGGCCTCGTTGATCGTGACCCTGCCGCGCTTGCTGGCTGCCAGGGGTGCCGGCTGCACCGCCGGCAAGGTCAGGGACCGTTCGGCAAAGCGGTTCCAGCTGTCCGTGAACAGTTCCTGCCAGTCGGCAAGCAGCGGCCCACGGATCACGATCATGGTCTCGCGCCAGCGCATGTCGGGGGCCGCGGGGGAATCGACCTCGTCAGTGATGCCGGTACCCCCGGTATAGGCTACGCTGCAGTCGACCAGCAGCAGCTTGCGATGATTGCGATACAGGCCGCCATATGTCTGATGCCAGATAATCCGGTACAGGTTGTACAGCGTGCTGCGCGAGTGAAGCGGGTTGTAAAAGACCAGTTCGATATTCCGGTGTGTCAGCAACTCACGGTCGCGCTCGTCCAGTTGTTGCGCGCCATAATCATCGAGCAGCAGGTACACACGCACCCCGCGTTCGGCTGCCGCCAGCAGGACCTTGATGATGCGGCTGGCGACGGTGCCGGATGCGACCAGGTACATCTCCAGCAGGATGTAATGCCGGGCCGTGTCGATGGCGGCGAGCATGCGCGGCAGGAATGTCGTGCTGTCGACGAGAATCTCGAAACTGTTGCCGCCCCGCCAGGGAAAATTGTGATACCGGTGTCGGGCCATGTCAGGGTCGCGAAGAATAAGGTTCAGAGCACTATTTCGGCTACTATACCTGCAACTGTGTTCCGATTCCGTTGCGTGGTATAGCTCCTACGATACGCCAGGTCACTGCCTATGAAAGCCATGGTCATCAACCGGATTGTCTCGTTGCGCGAGGACGCGGCGCCGTTGCAGCTGGTCGATCTGCCCGATCCGGAGCCGGCGGCGGGTGAAGTGCGCATCCGCGTGGCCGCCTGCGGGGTATGTCACACGGAGCTGGACGAGATCGAGGGCCGCACCGCACCACCACGGCTGCCTGTGGTACCCGGTCACGAGGTGATCGGCCGGGTCGACCGCTGCGGCGCCGGCGCCACGCGCTTTGCGCCGGGCGACCGCGTCGGGGTCGGCTGGATCCATCATTCCTCGGGGGGCAGTGAGGAGAACCTGAGTCCCGGGTTCGTCGCGACCGGGCGTGACTGCAATGGCGGCTATGCCGAGTACCTCACCGTGCCGGAGGCCTATGCCTGCCCGATACCGGACGTGTTTTCCGATGCCGAGGCCGCGCCGCTGCTGTGTGCCGGCAGCGTGGGCTACCGGTCCCTGAAGCTCGCCGGGCTGGTGAACGGGGAGACGCTGGGCCTGACCGGGTTCGGCGGTTCGGCGCACATCGTGCTGCAGCTGGCGCGGCACCTGTATCCGGCATCGAAGGTGTACGTGTTCGCGCGCGATGCCGCGGCGCGTGATTTTGCGCTGGAGCTGGGCGCGGCGTGGGCCGGCGCGACCGAGGCGCGTGCACCGCAGCCACTGCAGGCCATTATCGACACCACGCCGGCGTGGAAGCCGGTGGTGGAGGCGCTTGCCAACCTGCGCCCGGGCGGCCGCCTGGTCATCAATGCCATCCGCAAGGAAGCCGGCGACCAGGATTATCTGCTGCGGCTGCGCTACCACGAGCACCTGTGGATGGAGAAGGAGATCAAGTCGGTGGCGAATGTCACACACCAGGATATCGCCGAATTTCTGCCGATCGCCGCGCGCATTCCAATCCACCCCGTGGTGCAGACCTATCCGCTGGAGGAGGCCAATCGTGCGCTGTGCGAGCTGAAGCGGGGACCGGTACGTGGTGCAAAGGTGTTGTTGATGGCGCGGGGCGGTGCGACATCCGCGGACAGGGAGGTTTGACCGCTCGCAGGGAGATTGCCGCAGCCCGTGTCTCCGCATGCCCTGCCGTGACACCGGCAATGCATCACGCTGAAGTCAGCGCCGCCACTCGCGCCCGGGTGTGCTATCGACACCCCGCGGTGGCCTGGTGGCACACGGTTCCCGGGTTCTCTGCCGCTGCGTGGAGTACGACGCGGTTCTGGATACCCGGCTGACTACCCCGCACCCTCGAAGACAGAGCAGCGCAACCGTGCATTGGCATGCGTTCGACACGATTCAGGTGTGGCTGTCCGCTTCGAGGATGCGCTGGCAAAGGTCCTCCAGTTCCGTACACGTCAACGCTGCCTGCCCGTAGTCCCCGTTGATGATCTGGACATTCATGCGGCCAGCGACTTCAGTGATATCGGGGAACCCCACGGTCCCGCCCGTACCCTTGAGGTCATGCGATTTTGACTGTGCCAGCTCCCAGTCTTCCTTGCGTACTGCCGCGGAAAGTTCTGCCATCAGTTGCGGCAGGTTCTGCTTGAATTGATCGATAATGGCCAGAAACGCCGGGCTGTTATAGAGTTCAGCGTATTCATCGCCGTCCTGCTCATGGATACCCGGCCCGGTGCCGGTCATTGCGCCGGTTTCGGGAAGATACTTGTTAAGGATGTTGTAGAATTTTGTCACGTTTACGGGTTTGACCAGATAGTCATCGGCGCCTGCCGCGATGCATTTTTCACGACTCGTCACCATGGCATTCGCTGTCAACGAAACGACGGGGCGTGAATAACCGGATTGCCGTAATACTCTGATAGCTTCCACGCCATCCATTACAGGCATCTGCATGTCCATCAGGATCAGGTCGTAGCCATGGGCCAGTGCCATGTCCACACCCGTGCGCCCGTTGTCGGCAACGTCGATGTTCGCCCCGGTTCTGCGCGCGTACAATTCGATCAACTCCTGGTTATCGGGGTTGTCTTCCACCAGCAGGATGCTGCCGGCAAGCGCTTTTATCACTGCCGGCTGCTGCGGTGCATGACTGTGTATGCCGGCTTCCTCCATATTATTGATGACGACGCCATTTTCCTGCTTGTTGTCCAGTGTCAGTGTAAAGTGACTGCCCCGGCCCTGTTGACTGACGCAGGTCAGTTTGCCGCCGAGAGCGGTCGCCAGATTGCTGGAAATGGACAGGCCCAGGCCGGTACCGCCGTACTTGCGCGTGGTCGTTGAATCCGCCTGCATGAAGGGTTCGAATACATGATCGACCTCTTCACGCGTCATGCCGATGCCGCTATCGATGACGTCAAATTGAATGGTCCTGAACATGTCATCGCAACTTACATCCACGTGAACGTATCCTGTATTGGTGAACTTGATGGCATTGCTGCACAGATTGATAAGAATCTGCTTCAGCCGGGTAGGATCGGTCAGGAGCTTGCCGGGCAGCGGGAAGTGATAATTGATCCTGAATTCCAGTCCTTTTTCTCTCGCGCTCAGGCCCAGCAGTGACTCGACTTCTTCCAGAATCTGGAAGAGTGAGGTTTCTACCGGTTTATGCTCGATCTGGTTGGCCTCGATCTTCGACAGGTCAAGAATATCACTGATGATCTGTTGCAGATGCTTTCCGTTTCGTATGATGGTTGCGGTGAGTCTCTCGCGTTGCTTCGGGTCAGCATCATTGGCCAGCAGGGCCTCCGCAAATCCGATAATGGCGGTCAGCGGCGTGCGGATTTCGTGGCTCATGTTGGACAGAAAATCGCTCTTCGCCTGGCTGGCGGCATCGGCCAGTTCCTTGGCGTGAATGAGTTCGTCCGTGCGCTCCCTCACCCTGGATTCCAGGCTGACATTGAGCCTGCTGATTTCATCCTCGGCCTGCTTGCGTCGTTTCTCCCGGGCGAAGGTATCGAGTGCAAAGTTGATATCCGATGCCATTTGCTTGAGCAGCTCGCGGGCATCCGCATCGAATGCATCCGCGTCTCCGGAGTAGAGGTTGAAAGCCCCGATGGTGGTACCGTTGGTGCGCAGCGGCAGCGCGGCCGAGGCATGCATGTCGAACTGTTTGCAATGCTCGTGCCAGGGCCTGGTGCGAGGATCATGTTGACAGTCCAGACACCAGACCGGCTGGTTATTGCGTATTGCGGTGCCGGTTGGGCCGTTACCCAGAGGATCATCGGCATTAACCGAGATAGAGATGTCATTCAGGTAGGCGGTGCCTTCACCGTACGAGGCAACCGGGACGACCTGCTGGCTGGCCGGGTCGACCACCCCGATCCATGCCATTCTGAAACCTCCGTATACCACTGCGTCGTGGCATATCTTTGGGAACAGGTCGTTTTCATTGCTGCTGTGAACAATGGCCTGATCACAATGGCTCAGGGTGGAATAGAGTTTGGACAGGCGCTGGATCTTTGCCTCAGATTTCTTGCGTTCGGTAATGTCGTAGCCCAGCGCCACGATGTGCGTGACCTTGCCGGAGCTGTCGTGTAATACCGTATTGTGCCAGTCGAGCGTTCGCCGGATGCCCTCACGTGTCATCCAGTCGTTTTCGTACCGGGAGGCGATCTCGGGCCTGTTGGCCTTCAGGTTCTCGAAGACCTGTTCGACTGCCGATTGCTGTTCTGCGGGGATGACCCGGTCCCAGATCGGCTGGCCCAGCAGTTCCTCGCGGCGGTAGCCCGTCAGTTCCTCTGTCGCACGGTTGATGTACACGAAGCGCCCCGACCTGTCGAGCACAATGATGACATTGCCTGCGGCTTCCACGACCGCATCGTTCAGATCGCGCTGTTCCCTGAGTTCACTTTCGGCGTGCTTGCGTTCAGTGATGTCGGCATGCGTGCCAATCATGCGCGTGGCTTTGCCATCTTCCGCGCGGCTGATTACCAGGCCGCGATCGAGTATCCAGCGCCAGCTGCCGTTTTTGTGGCGGATGCGATGTTCATTCTTGTAGGACGGTGTCTTGCCGTCGAGATGTGCCTGAATGTCCGCCATCACATTCCTGACATCAACCGGGTGAATACGTGCTTCACATTCCGAAAAGCGGTTTTCGATTTCGTGCTCGCTGTAACCCAGCATCTCTTTCCAGCGTTTGGAATATTTCACTATGTTAGTACGGATGTCCCAGTCCCAGACACCTTCGCCAGCACCTTCCAGTGCGTAACGCCAGCGTTCCTCGCTTTCTGCAAGCTCGCTGGTCATATTTTTCGCCTGTCCGAGCGCATATACCAGCATGGTTAACAACAGGCTGATGGCGATACCGGTGATGGCAACGAGTGCCGGCGTGTTGTTGCTGAGTCGTGACTCGAACAGGGACGACGACTCAATGACTATTGTCCAGGAGCGATTGGCGATTTCGATTTGCCGCGTGTCCCTGAGACGGGTATCTCCCGAATCCGGTTTGGCCGGGTGGGTATGCGAATCATACAGCCGGTTTTGATCCGAAATTGTTTCCCCGTCATAGATTTCGATATCCAGGTCGTTAGTGCGCTCGTGTCCAAGGCCGGCCATCAGGTCGCCCATGCGAAACACGGCTGTGACCCAGCCGTACAGGCTGGCGCGGCGGTCAGCCACGGTATCGTGCGACAGGCCTCTCTTGTACAAGGGAAGGAACATGAGAATGCCAGCCTGTACCTGCTCATGTGCTTCCTGTACCAGCGTCAGCTTGCCGGTTACTGCGGCACGACCGGAATCCCGCGCCTTGATCATGGTCTCTCGGCGCATCGTTTCATAAAACGTGTCATACCCCAGGGCTTTTGAATTGCTGTCGCTGAAGGGTTCTATGTAGATAACGGGTGTGTACTGTGGGCGTTCACCTGCCGGGTGGATGGTATAGCCGGGAAAGCCCTCTCCGCGGATGTCGGCAATATGCTGTGCCTTACGGGCATTTTCCACAAACAGGTTATGGCCCAGACCCTGGATGCCGGGATAGCGCTCATCGAGTAACAGCGAAGACACGTAAGTGTGGAATTCCTTGCGTGTGACTTCATTCGAGCTTAGAAACAGGGCCCGCAGACCGTGCAATACCTGATGATAGGCATCCATGCGCGCCTGGATTTGCGTGATGAGTTCCCGGGCCTGGAAATCAAACTCGTTTTGCAATTCCTGATCGGCATTGCGCTGCTCATGGTTCCACACGCCGAGAGTCGCCAGCAGCGCGGCGCACAACACCAGTCCGGATATCAGGTGCGGGGAAGGAAAGGCTGGCATGGGTCAGGCGCAGCGCAAAAGCACTGCGACAGACCTCATGCCTGCAGCGGATCGATCACTTGAATGCGGATTCATGGTGGAATTTAAACAGACAATCCGGCTGAACAAAAGCCCGGTAGCCGGAGAATGCGAACTGGAGGACAGGCTGCACATAATACATTGTTTTTGCGGTGGAATAAGACGCACCGAGACGTGTGACGTGAGACGTGACATGTAGATGTAGGGTGCGTTTTACGCACCGGAACGGTTGAACATCGCGCGATAGATAATGGCCACGGAAGCACAGAGACGTGAAGTGTGAAACGTGAAATGGCCACGGAATCCACGGAAGAACGCGGAAAAATTAAATGCAGGACGCGTCGAGACGTGAGACGTGAAATGTAGAGGTAGGGTGCGTTTTACGCACCGGCAATTGAATAATGGCCACGGAATCCACGGAAGAACGCGGAAAAATGAATGCAGGACGCGCCGAGACGTGAGACGTGAAACGAAGATGTAGGGTGCGTTTTACGCACCGGAAAATTTGCGCACAGCGTGCCCTGCAGTCTATCCCCGACCCTGCGCTCCCCTGGGGAGTAGGGGGCCAATCGGCCGGATGGCCGATCGATCCGGCTTTCAGCGTAACCCGAAGTTACCGGCTTCGTCCGGTGGCGTACTTACAGGAACTTTTTCGCCATGCCCGGCAGGCCGCCGGCGTTGTCGAGTAGTGAACCACCGCGGCTTGACTGGTCGATAATCTGCGGTAACGTGGCTTTCAGGCCATCCAGCAAGGCCCCTTCGTCGGTGTTGAGCCGGGTGGCCATGTCGGCAACCTTGTCCTTGCCGAGAACTTCCCTGACCTGGTCTGTCGTAATATCCTCGTTCCGGCCATCACCCAGCCAGGACTCGGCGATCGATCCCGGTCCCTTGCCTTGCATGGCCGCTACAACACCACCGAGGCTGGATTGGCCACCACTATCGCTCACAGTCCATCCAGTGCGGACGCAATCGTCCCCGTATCTGTGCCGCCACCCAGTTTGCTGGCCAGCAGTTTTGAACCCGGTTGCATCATGTCCATGGTGATTCTCCTGATTCGATGGCTCGTTCAGTACCGGGGATGGCCGCGTTTTCCGGCAGCCTGTCCCCGGCTATTGATGGATTGATCCGGATTACTCCGTGTCCGGCCCCGTGCTCTCGCCGGGCGTTAAAATGGCTTCAACCTTCGTCTTGGCTTTTTCCAGCAGGCCTGCCTTCTTGTCCGGTTCTGTTACCGGTGCAGGCGTTGAGACAACCGGATCGACCGCTGGCGGCGCCACCACCGGGTGCGATAGGGCCGGTTCGACGGCTGTCGTCGCGGCCTCGTCCTCGAGCCTGACGGCGGCCGGCGCGACCACGTCCGGTGCCGCTACCGGTGCCGGTATTGAGACGGCGGGTTCGACGGCAGTTGTGACGCCCTCGGTCTCGATCATGACTTCAGCCGGCTTGACCACGGCCGGTGCTGCCACCGCTGCCGGAAGCGATACGTCCGGTTCGACGGCTGTCGTCGCGGCCTCGTCCTCGATCATGACTTCAGCCGGCTTGACCACGGCCGGTGCTGCCACCGCTGCCGGAAGCGATACGTCCGGTTCGACAGCTGTCGTCGCGGCCTCGTCCTCGATCATGACGGCGGCCGGCTTGACCACGGCCGGTGCTGTTACCGCCGCCGGAAGCGTTACGTCCGGCTCGGCGGCTGTCGTCGCGTCCTCGTCCTCGTCCTCGATCATGACTTCAGCAGGCTCGACCACGGCCGGTGCTGACACTGGCGCGGTGGGTGGTGTCGGAGTTGCAGCAGCGGGCATGGCTGGTGGTGTGGGCATGCCCCGGACGGGTTCGCCCGGTGTTGCCGTTAACGCGGCCGGAGGCGCTTCGGCACTGCTGTCGTACGCCGGTGGAGGACTATCCTGGCCGGAGTAAGCCGGAGCATAGCCCGGGGGTCCATAACCGGGGCGGGCGTTCCAGTCGCGATTCGGATAGCCACGGTGTTCGTATTGCGGATACCCGTAACCCGGTTGGCGGTAGCCTGGCGGGTAGGGTGCCTGCGGGTTGCCGGGCGGTGTGCCGTGGTACTGCGGTGCCGGCTGTGCGGGCAGGTTGTTGGGAATTTCTTCATCAGGTGTTGCTGCCCAGCCTGTAACAGGCTGCAGTGCAATGCACACGCAGGCGCAGACTGCCGCGTTGTATTTCGATCGGGGTAACTGTCGCATAACTGTGTCCTCATAAACTGCGGGTCGGGATTGCCCGGGTGCCTGAATGTGCGGTCAGCGCGTGCTGCCCTGTGCAGGACAGCGTACTGGCTGGTTTCAGGCGGCGTGTTGACGTGCTGTCCTGAATGATAGGCGTGAATGGCTGCAGTGCAAACCGGTGTTTGTGAATCTTTGTGCCTTTGCCATGCAGACGACGGGTGAATGCCCGGAAACGACGCCCGCGAACGGACCCTGTGACGGCGATGACAAGCGGCGGAAGATACCTGGTATCAACCTGAATCAGGACATGCCATCAGCCGCGTAACACTTGTTCACAATGCTGTAACCATGTTTGACACAAACTGCCTGTTGCCAGCTTGTGTTCGCACTACCCGTAACGAACAATGCAGCCATCTGAGATGCCAATCGTGGCTGTACAGTGTAACCCGTAACAGGAGGGTAAAAATGTCTGCATTAAAAACACAACGAATGATACTGCCAGCTCTTATTGCAAGTCTGACACTTGGTGGCTGCGCCAGCATGAAAGGCGGTGCTGTCGATCAGGTGACTCTTGCACAGAAAGACAGGGAGATTGCAGAGCTGAACTCGCAGGTAAACGAGATGAAAAGCACCCTGACTGCCGAGCAAAAGGCACGTCTGGCACTTGAGTCATCCGGTACCGCAACCACCGAGTTGTTACCGCCGAATGCAAAGCCGGGTGAATGCTATGCGCGGGCTTTTGTGCCGCCTGTCTACAAGACAGACAGCGTCCGGGTCATGAAGTCAGAGGCGTCGGAGCGGATCGATGTCATTCCCGAGAAATACGAATGGGCAAACGAGCAGGTACTGGTCCGGGAAGCATCCGAGCGGCTCGAAGTCGTACCCGCAACCTATGAAATGGTCACCGAGAAAATAATGGTCAAGCCGGAAAGCACGAAGATTGTTGCTGTACCCGCACAATACAGGATGGAATCCGAAAGCGTACTCGACAAGCCGGAACATACTATATGGAAAAAGGGCAGCGGCCCGATTACGAAGATCGATGACGCGACCGGCGAAATCATGTGTCTGGTTACCGTGCCCGCCTCCTACAGGACGGTAAGCAAGCGGCTTCTGGCTACTCCTGCCAGCACGCAGGAAATCAAGTTGCCGGCAGAGTACAAGACGGTCTCGAAACGGGTTATGAAAACCCCGCCGACCACGCGCAAGGTGGTGATACCGGCCGAGTACAAGACGGTGCGCGTACGCAAGCTCGTCGAGCCGGCGAAGACAGCCGCCACGCCCATCCCGGCCAGTTACGAGATGGTCAGCAAGCGTGAGCTGGTCAGGGATGGTCATATGGAGTGGCGGCCTGTGCTGTGCAGGACCAACATGACGCCGGCCGTCGTGCAACGCATACAAACGGCCCTGAAACAGGCGGGTCATAACCCGGGCCGGATAGACGGTGTCATCGGCGGCGGGACCATGGCGGCGGTCAAGAGCTATCAGCGGGCGAAGGGCCTGGCTACCGGTGGTCTCACCCTGCAGACGCTTGAATCGCTGGGCGTAAAGATCTAGTTCGCCTGACGATACCCGGGCCTTCACGGGCCCGGGTCTTGACACGGCTGCGTGTTATTTCAATCGAGAGGAAACGAAATGCTACAGGAATTCAAGAAATTCGCCATGCGCGGCAATGTGGTCGACATGGCGGTCGGTATCATAATCGGTGCGGCATTCGGCAAGATCGTCAGCTCCCTGGTTAAAGATGTCATCATGCCGCCGATCGGCAAACTGATGGGCAATGTCGATTTCAGCAGTCTGTTTGTCAATCTGGGCGATATTCCCTACCAGACGCTGGCGGCTGCGCAGGAGGCCGGTGCACCCACCATCAACTACGGCACCTTTATCAATACGGTACTCGACTTCCTGATTGTTGCCTTCGCGATCTTCATGGTCATCAAGGGAATGAATTCCATGAAGAAGGCCGAGGAGGCACCTGCCGAGCCGACCACGAAAGAGTGTCCGGAATGCCTGTCCGAGATTCCGATTGCAGCCAGGCGCTGCAAGTTCTGTGCTTCCGAAGTCGTATCCGGCTAGTTTCACGTTTTCCGAAGAGCGGGAGGTAAGTAATGGCGCGAGGAATACATACCATCGAAGGCATTGGAGCTCACTACGCCGGACTGCTCGGTACTGCGGGGATAACCACGACAGATCATCTGCTGCGGGCCGGCGCAACCGGCAAGGGACGGGCAGAACTGGCCCTCAAAACAGGTATCAGCAGCAAGCTGATCCTCAAGTGGGTGAACATGTGTGATCTGTTTCGTGTGCGCGGTGTGGCGACCCAGTATGCGGAATTGCTGGAGGCGGCCGGCGTGGACACTGTCAAGGAGTTGCGGAACCGTAACTCCGAGAACCTGGCACAGGCATTGAGCGCGGTAAACATCGAGAAACGCCTGGTTCGTCAGGTGCCGAACAGTAAGCGGGTTGGCGGCTGGATTGAACATGCAAAGACCCTGCAGCCAATGGTGAGCTACTGAGCTGTGAAGCACCCCAACAGGAGAATCGAATGAAAAATACAGTCTGGTTATTGGCCGGCGCCGCGTTTGTTCTCGGCGGTTGTGGCGACAGGGAACCGGCAGTGACCGGGATTCAGGCGGACCAGTCAGTGCAGGCAGCGGTGGCGGACGTGGTCAGCGATGACGTCGTTACACCACAGGTACAGACTGCCGGTCAGGGCGGGCATGCTGATTTGGTGCCTGTGCTACCTGCCGACACGTCTGCCAGTACGGCGGGGGAGAGCGTGGAATCGGCAGCCGATACGCCTGATTCCGCCAGTGAACAGATGGACGAGCAACTTGTGCTAGTGGTGGGCGCGGCCGGTGCGGCCGGTGCCATGCTTGCAGATGCAGCCCCGGAATCAATGCCGGAGATTGTCGATGCTGATGCGACGGGCATGACCGCTGCTGGGGAAGCGCCGGCGGATGTCGAACTGGCGCTGGGCGAGAAAATATACGGTGCAAACTGTATCGCCTGTCATGGCACCGGTGCGGCCGGTGCACCGAAGCTGGGTGATGCAGCGAACTGGGCACCACGGATTGCGCAAGGTATGACGTTGATGACGGCGAATGCCCTGAATGGTTATCAGGGCTCGAACGGTTACATGCCGGCAAAGGGCGGCTTTAGCGCGCTGTCGGATGCCGAGGTAACGGCGGCCGTTGCCTATATGGCAAGTGAAAGTCGCTGACGGGAGGCGCTATTAGGCTGCCGGCAGGGATGCCGGTATGGTTTCCGGGCATACTGACTGGCAAGGATGCCGGTTGGACTCGGTTTTTTATTGCGCCGGCAGTACCAGGCAAAAGCGCG
The DNA here is from genome assembly GCA_963748215.1 of uncultured Gammaproteobacteria bacterium. GTDB lineage: Bacteria > Pseudomonadota > Gammaproteobacteria > UBA9214 > UBA9214 > UBA9214. The sequence goes on from CAVVHS010000007.1 coordinate 294,738, forward strand.
AACCCTGGTATTCGGTGCTCTCCACCTCGACCCGGCCACTGTGAGCCCTGGCCACGGCCTGAACGAAGGCCAGGCCCAGGCCTGCACCCGCCTGTACCGGGCGGTTTCTTCTATGCACGCGTTGAAAGCGATCAAACAGGCGCGGCAGTTCGCTGGCCGGTATGCCTTCCCCCTCGTCGATGATGCAGCAGTGCCATTCGTCCGTGTGCCGGGAGAGTTCAAGCCGGACAGTGCTGTCCGCTTCGCTGAACTTGATGGCATTGCCCAGCAGGTTTACCAGGGCGCGCTCAAGCAGGCTGCCTTCGCCATGAATCCATGCGTCTTCCGGCGTGATGTCGCTGACGAGCTGAACGCGCTTCATCCGGGCGTGTTCCCAGACCTGTTCCAGCGCATTCGTGGCGACTGCAGCAAGATCGACCTCGCGGAGCTGTAACTGGCTGCTGCTTTCCACGCGCGCCAGTTGCAGAAACTGCTCGGCCAGATCAAGTGTTTTTCCGGCGTGGCTTTCCATGCGCGACAGCAGGTCCTGAATGTCGTCGCTGGTATTCCTGTTCCTGGCAAGCTCCAGCAATGCCAGTACGGAGACGAGTGGCGATCGCAGGTCGTGTGAAAGAAAGTTGAGCAGTTCGTTGCGTTTGTTTTCGCTGGCCTTGAGTGGGCTGATGTCGGAGAAGTTCAGTATGAGCCCGACGGGCTGCAGCGTTTCCCGGGACAGGGGGGCGATTTGCGCCAGCAGCTGGCGACCGTGGTGGTGCCGTACTTCGACCTGGATCCGTGATTTCTCCAGCAGCGAGTGGCGGAGCAATTCATCCCAGTTTCTGGAATCCTGTATTTGCAGGTCCTTGAGCACTTTCATGATCGACTGCCCGACCAGCACGGCGTGATCGCTGCCGCGCAGATACCAGCCGGCGCGGTTATTGGATAGCATTATCTGTCCCAGTGCATTGGTAACCAGTACGCCGTCAGCCATGTTCGACAGGCTGTCATCGACAAGCCGGCGTAACTCGCGCAACTGCGCGGTAGCCTGCTGCACCTGCTGTATACGTGCCTGAACCACCTCGTGCGGTCCCCCGGCAACCGGCTCACCCGTTGTCGAAAACTGCTGCTGCAACTGGTCAAGTATTGCCAGTTGCTGCGGGTCGGGCGGCGTAGCTGACTGCCACTGCAGCCCCAGGAGCTTTTCCCGGCCTTGATCATCGAGTGTCGTCCACAGGTCGTTGTCGCTGCGAATCCACCGGCTTGGAGGTGTGCCGGCTGGCGGTGACTGCGGTGCCTCGCCGTACCGGCTTTCAATGCGGCCATTCCGGTCAACCACGCTCCAGCCTTGCACAGGCAGAATATGTTGCAGGAAATCAAGACTCTGCTCGAGAGAGTGTCTGGCATGGACGTCCGCCGGCACCTGCTGTTCCTTGAGCCGGTCCAGCTCCTGGCTGAGATAGCGCATCGCCTGCTCCAGCCTGCGCCAGCTCCAGAGCGGGTAGCTCAGGGCGATCGCCAGCAGGGCCGCGGTGGGTGGATACCAGGTATGCAGTGTGATCAGCAGTGTGCCGGTGACAGCGAGTGTTGCCAGGAGCAGGCTGACTGTGACCAGCAGGTTGGTGCGGGGTGCCAGGTAGGGAAACAGCAGCATGGGCATCAGTGCCAGCAGGCCCGTCAATGCAAGTTGCCAGCCCTTGGCAAGCGGGGTGATATAGATACCCTTGAGCAAGGCATCCAGTACGTTGGCGTTGATTTCGACACCGCTCATCGAGTGGCTGAAGCCGGAGACCGGCGTGGGCAATGCATCGCCCAGCCCGGTGGCTGTTGCGCCGATCAGCACGTATTTTCCGCTGAATGTGCCGGGTGTGTAATTCCCCTGCATGACACGGGCAAAGGATATATGCTTGAAATGACCGGGCGGGCCGGCAAACGGTATCAGCAGGGGTTGGGCGCGTGCCCACACCATCATCGACTCCGGGTTTGCGGTGGCTCCGCCTTGCGCATCTTCCTCAGCCGCAGGCAACGCGCCGGCAATTTGCAGCATGGCCATGCCCAGGTGCGGCCAGTGGGGATGGCCGAGCCCTTCCCGCAGGAACAGTCTGCGTGCAATGCCGTCAGGGTCCAGTTCGACATGAACATGTCCGAGTGCGGCGGCTTGTTCGCCCAGTAGCGGGAAGGGCAGGATTTCGACGGGTAAAGCCCCGAGGCGTGGTTGCTCCATGATTACCGGGAGCGCAACCCGTCCACTGGCACGGATTTCGTTCGCAAACCGGGTATCACCCTCCGGATTGTCCAGGTCGGGTTCGGCAAAGATAACATCGTAGGCAATCGCACGCGGATGTTCTTCCGAAATCTTCTTCAGCAGATGGGCGTGTACCTGTCGTGACCACGGCCAGCGACCGAACTGTGACAGGCTGTCCTCGTCAATGGCGATAATGATGATGTTGTCCGGTGCCGGGCGCGACCAGAAGCGGAGCTGTGAATCGTAGATAGTATGGTCCCAGCGCCACAGCCAGCCTTGCTGCTGACATAGCAGGGCGAGACCCATCAGCAGCAATGCAAGGGTGATGTATTCGGGCAGCGCGCGGTTGCGTGTCCTGCCTGGCATTACAACAGCAGCGGGATGAACACGAACAGCAGGGGCCAGTAGCTGGTGGGGGGTACCATGATTTCATAGCTGATGCCGTATGGCCCGGCGGCGGCTTGTTCATCCAGTGTTCTGGCGCGGAAGTAATAGCGTTCCGGCGTCGGGCGCGGGATCACCACGTGCGGCTCGGTGACTGTGCGTTCAATCACGATGTCGGCAAAATCCGGGTCACTTGCCAGCTGGAAGTGATAGTGTGCGGCACCTGCAACGGCTTGCCAGTGAAAGGCCATTTCATCCGTGCCGATTTGTGGCGGGGCCAGATCAGGGCCCGGCGGCAAGGGACGGAAACTGAAATTCTGCGCATCGCTGAATGGCCCCGGGCTGCTGTCACCCTGGTAAGTGGCCACGCGCCAGAAATAGTCACCCGCCGGCAGCGGTATCCCGGGCCGGAAATGCGGTTTGCGCAGGTCGGGCAGGTCGGCAAGCAGTTCCTTGAAGTGTGCATCGCGTGCCAGCTGGAAATGCCAGCCCGTATCGGCGGGTGTTGTTGACCAGGTGAAATCCGGCTGTGACTCCCGGATAAGTACGGCGTTACCCAGGCCGATCAGCAGCGGCGGTTCCGGTCGTGCATCGACCGTGAAGGCACGCATGGCGTCGAGTCCTTCCAGCCTGTCCCTGTCTATGGCGCGTACACGCAGGACGTAGTCCCCGTCGGGCAGGTCCGCCGTGGCTGATGCCTGCTGGCTGGTGTCATCCAGAAGCAGCCGGTCGAACTTGCTGCTGGGGGCGACCTGGAAGCGGTAGGCGGCGGCGTTCCCGACACTTTCCCAGGTGAACTGCAGGGGCAGCCGGTCAAGCACGGCTGGCAGGGGGGAGAGGTCCGGTGCTGGCAGGAGTTCCCGCGGCGGCTGCGGGGGCAGGCCTGCCTCGGCAAGGGTACCGAAGCCGGCCGGTACCAGCTGGTCTGCGCCGGCGCCGGATACACCGACCCGGCCTTCGATGACCTCGCTGCGTGCGACCGGTTTATCCGTATCTGCACTGACACGGAACTGTGTGCCGCGTACCGCGGCTACGGCCGCCGGGGTGATGATGTGGTAACGGCTACCCGGCCCCTTGCCGGGTTCTACACGGGTATCAACCCGCCCACCCTGGAGGCGCACACGCGTATCGACCATGCCGGTTTCACCATAGGCGCTGAGACTGTCCATGATGACTTCACTGTTGGATAACACCAGCAGTTCGGAGCCGTCGGCAAATCGGATATTCAGGTTGCCGTCAGGGCCGGTCCTGACCGTGTCCCCGGTGTGCAAAGGGGTATCGATCGCCAGTGGCCGGCTACTGCCATCGGCAGCGCTGACCAGGTGGGCCGTGCCCTGCAGCTGTACGACCACGGCGCTGGCCGGCTGGTGTTTGAGCCAGGCGACAGGGAACTTCAGGCGACTGCCCGGTGGTATTTTCAGCGGGTCGGTAATATTGTTGTGCCGCTGCAGGGATTTCCAGTACTTCATGCTGACCAGGTGGGTTTCGCTGAGATTCCAGAGGTTGTCGCCGGGACGAACGGTATAGATCCAGTCTTCGGCTGAGGCGGCGGCGGTCAGCAGCAGCAGTACGGTGGTCAGCAGGGTGACGGTGTTTTTATGCAGCCGGTGTATGGCGCTGTTGTTTCCGGTTCTCATGCATTGTCTCTCACTGGCAGAGCCCTATGGATACAGGGTATCAGGACGGCAATGTTTCACTGGTGACGGGTAGCGGCTCCAGGCGGTAACCATGATTGTAAACGGCATTCAGCCGTACCCCGTTGTCAGGGTTGATGCCGAGCTTGTTGCGGACCCTGCTGATATGGGTGTCGACCGTGCGCGTGCTCAGTTCGCCATTTGTGCCCCAGACATTTTCCAGGATATAACTGCGGGACAGCAGGCGACCGGGGTTGCGAAACAGCAGCAGTGCGAGGTCGTACTCCTTGTTGGTCAGTTCCACCGTGTCTGTGCCGATCGTGACGTTGCGATTGGTGATATCGAAATCGAACAAGCCCAGTTTCAGGTTGCTTGCCTGTCCGCTGGTCGGCTGGCTGCGGCGTTCGAGTGCCTTGATTCGTGCCAGGGTTTCATGCTGCCTGGCGGGTTTGGTCATATAGTCATCAGCGCCATGCTCCAGCGCATAGACGATGTCTTCTTCCAGGTCGCGGCTGGTCATGAACAGGATCGGGATGTGCCAGTCGAGGTTCTCGCGCACCCAGGTCAGGACCTCCGGGCCCGTGGTATCCGGAAGGTTCCAGTCAATCACGAGCAGGTCGAAGGTCTCACGCTTGAGCATGTTCTTGAATTCACTGCCCGAGGCGAAGGCCTGGCATTCATGGCCGGCCTCCCCGAGCCATGACTGCAGCAGCTCTGCCTGGTCTGCATCGTCCTCCAGAACCGCTATGCGCACAGCAACCTCCCTTCTGAGTCCTGAGGGACCACTGCAGGATATTTTCACATATACCGGCCTGAAAAAAATGAAAATTTGTGAACAATTGTGGCCGACAGGCCGGGCATGATGTTGTTTCCCGGCGCTGACAGCGCAGCCCTGACAGCCACTGCCGCCGCCTGCCGGTCGGGTCATGAGGCAGCTGGCAGGCCTGCCGGTGCACGGCATTTTCTCGCCGGGTATTTGCTGTATACAGGGCGGTACCGCCATATGTCTGACCTGTTGCTGGCGCCAGTCACCTATAATGGCGATTCACAGCAGGCTTCGATACCCATGACTGAGTTCATTACACCCTCGAAAAAACTGGCATCGCTCACCGGGCGCGCTATTGCGGATTTCGACATGATTCGCGCCGGTGATCGCATCCTGCTCGGACTGTCCGGCGGCAAGGATTCGCTGTCGCTGCTGCACATCCTGCGCTATTTCCAGCGCCGGGCGCCGCTGCCGTTCGAGCTGGGCGCGATCACCGTCGATCCCATGGCCGGCGACTTCGACCCCGCGCCGATGATCCCGTACCTCGCCAGGCTGGGCGTGGAATACCACTATGTACGCAAGCCCGTCATGGACCTGGCCAAAGAACACATGGGCCGGAATTCCTACTGCGCATTCTGCTCGCGTCTCAAGCGCGGTTACATGTACCAGACGGCGCGTGAACACGGTTTTAACGTGATCGCGCTGGCGCAGCACCTGGACGACCTGGCGGAAAGTTTTCTCATGTCGGCCTTTCACGGCGGCCGGTTGCAGACCATGAAGGCGCACTACGTCAACGACGACGGCGACCTGCGCATCATCCGCCCGCTGGTCTACGTGCGCGAGCGGCAGACGCATGACTTCGCTGTCAACAGCGGCCTGCCGGTGATCGCCGATTCCTGTCCTGCCTGTTTCTCCATGCCGACCCAGCGCGAGCATATGAAGTCGCTGCTGGCGGCCGAGGAGGCGCGCAACAGCCTGCTGTTCAAGTCCTTGCTGACCACGCTCAAGCCCTTGATGGGCGCAGGGCTGCCGGTTGCGCCGCAGCCGGCCCGATCTGAACGGATCCGCGAGGCATGATGCAAACCCAGACCGATGCCGACGCCCTGGCACACAGCAAGGCGACCGGCGCGGTGTTCATCCTGTTCGGCGGTGCGCAGTGCCAGGTCTGTCAAACCCTGCGGCCGCAACTGGAAGCCATGCTGGAACGCGATTTTCCCGCTATGCAGGGTGTGTATGTCGATTGCGCGGCTTCACCCGCGCTTTGCGCACAGCATGGCGTGTACAGCCTGCCGGTGGTGCAGGCGTTTATCGAGGGCATGAAGGTCGCCGAGGTGGCGCGGGCGTTCGGCATGCAGCAGCTGAAGCAGCAGCTGGAGCGGCCCTATGCGATCTGGCGCGAAGGACGGACGAAGGGGTAGCCGGGCCGGCTGACGGCGTGCCGCTGCTGCGGTATTCGGAGCCGGTAACACGGTTGGGGATGATTGTGGTGGTTTGGCTGTTGTTTTTGATCGATAATCAGCCATATGCCGGACTTACGGCATGCGGTAAATTCACGTTACCGGTCACGTAGCAGAGGGGAATGTCATGTCAGAAAACATCACCATCCAGAATTCGAAGGCCAGGGTCTTCAACAAGATTCCCTGGACTTTCCTCATCATCGCCTACCTGCTGGTGGTGCATTTCATGAAGCTGGAGTTGAGCGGCGTGGCCGGCTACGTGTTCATCGCCCTGGCCGTACTGATACTGTTCCTCGAATTCTTCAAATCCGGCGATATCAGCACGTCGACCTTTCTGACCGATACCGTTGCGGCCGTCATCGGTGTCGTTACGGCCACCTTCCTGCTCAGCTATATGTATTTCAAGCTCGGTCAGACACCGAACTTCTTTCACTGGTTCGGCTACGCCATCCTGATCGGTGACGCGACCATGAGTCCGTTCAATTCCTTCCGCACTGCGCTGCGCAATTTCGGCGTCGGAACCTGAGAATTGCCGGCAGCCTGCTGCCGTCCGGGGTCCAGTCTCACGTGCGCGAAACCATCTCCATCAACACCGGCAGTCGCGAGGAACTGGTGGATATCACCGGTCAGGTGCAGGCTGCAGTGCAGCGCAGCGGGGTGCGCAACGGCCTGGTGAGCGTGTACGCGCAGGGCGCGACCGCCGCGCTCATGATCCAGGAAAACTGGGACGACAGTGTGCAGACCGACGTGGTGCACCTGCTGCAACAGCTGATACCGCGTGGCCTGTGGCTGCACGACCGGCAGGACGGTAACGGCGATGCCCATCTCAAGTCCGGCCTGGTCGGGCCATCGGAGACAATCCCGCTGATCGATGGCAAGCTCGGCCTGTCGCGCTGGCAGAATATCTTTTTTTGCGAGTTCGACGGACCGCGCAGCGAACGTACCGTCATCTGCACGGTCATAGCGGATAGTCCTGGCATTGCCGGCTGATCCGGCGCAGGTCCTGAAAAACGGTTTAACATCACCCCATGCCCTTCATCGCTCACCTGCTGGTCCTGTTGCAGTTCACCGGTATCGGTGCGGCCTGTTTTCCCGTGGCACTTGCCCCCGGCGGCAGTCCATACTGGCTGCTGTTCTGCGCGCTGGGGCTGGGTGGCGGAATCGTGACCCTGTATTACAACCGCCCGGGTAATTTCAATGTCTATCCCCTGCCGAAGCCGGATACGCGGCTGATCACCGCGGGACCGTATCGCTACGTCCGGCACCCCATGTACCTGTGCCTGATCGTCATGATGCTCGGCGTGGCGCTGTATAATTGTTCCTGGCTCAATTTCGCGGGCCTGGCGCTGGTGACCGGGGCGGTGGCGGGCAAGGCGGTGCTGGAAGAGCGCCTGCTGCTGACGCAGTTCCCCGCATATGCAGAGTACATTCAGCGCACCCGGCGCATCATCCCGGGCGTGTTTTAGCCGGTAGTTTCGAATACGAGTATTAAACGCGCCAGATAATCGCGCAAAGGCGCAGAGATCTCAGAGACTATCATTGCGCGGTTTATTGCCGCCATGGCGCGCAACGAAAGAAAAGGACTCTACCTAAAGCGAGTGGGTAGATTACCGTTGCAGGGCCGAATTCATTCGGCCAACAGCTGGTTCATGAATGGTCGAATGAATTCGACCCTACTACACATCCTGTCCGGTTTCTCCGCGTGCCTTGCGTCTCTCGGCAATTGCTCCCTGCATTGCTCTCGGCTCTGGCCTCCTGCTTCGCTCTGCCGAGTCCATCCATGGACTCGTGCCTCCTCTACATGGCCCAGGCCAGCCTCTCGATCCGGGCTATGCCCGTAAAAATGGTTTCACCTCCTCCCTGTAGCCGTGCACGAGATTACTTTTTACGAAAAAACAATGTACTTCTGTCTGCATGATTACGGCTGCAGTGGTGGACTATGTCACGCTGTCACAGGCTACGGGCGATGTGCTGGCCCGGTCCGGGCTGGTCGGGTTGCGAGCCGTCGAACAGCTCGTCGGGAAGTTGACTGGTGACCTCGATGCGCTCGAGGGTGGTATGCCCCATGGCGTTGCCCATGGCGTAGTGCGTCTCGCTGAACGCGAACAACCGGTCCCCGACCTTGCGGAAATCGTCATACACAGTGGCGAACTCCATGCCGCGTTCCTGTTCCATCGACACGATGCCGCGTGATTCCAGGATCCGGCCCGTTGCGGGATCGATCCCGGCAACCAGGCGCAGGTTGCCGTGAAACGGGAGTTCCAGGGCGCGCAGGGTGTCACCGTTGCGGGCGGTGATGACGCCCGCATCGCGCAGCTTGTCCCGGTGATCGAGCAGGCTATTGGGCAGGCCGAGGCGCGCGGCCTGCAGCAGCATCGTGGCGTACCGGGTGCCCGAGACCGGTGCGCCCTGTTGCCAGGCCGTGGCGCCGGCCAGTACACGCAATTCCCTGTCGTTTTCACTATAGCGGATATCGATGCGCAGCCGGTCGGGGTACTGGAAGGCGCGGTGCACCCGTCCGGGCCGCTGGCGCATGGCGGAAGCGGTTGTACCGAACTGTTCAAAGGCCGTCGCCGCGGACAGGACTTCCCGGCCGCCGTAGGCCGCGGCGACCTTGTCGAGCAGGGCGCCGAGCGCGTCGGCCGCACTGGCCTGGCCGCATATGGTCAACAGTGCCAGCCACAGGACAGCAGTCGAAAGTCGCGCAAGGTTCATGTCATGCAAGCGCCCGGGTGGGTGAAGAGAGCGACGGGCCATGCGCGCCGCCTCGTGACAGTATAAGACAATGCGGCGATGACGTGATGCCAGGAGCGGCCGGCGCACGCCGCAGCGCCGGTTTCCTGCCAAACGAACAACCGGTTATGACCTGGTGCTGATGGTGTGCACTTGCCGACCCATGGCGCGGCGAACGGATCGCGGCGTATACTGCGCGCATCGGCCAGGTTTACGTTTTGGAGGCAACCGTTGTGACGCAGAGTACTGAAAGTAACATCCTGATAAATTCCCTGCTTGGCAAGGATCTCGATGAGGGTGAGTGCACGGTCCTGCTGGGCTTGATGGGCAAACGGCAGCTGCATGACGGCGAGGACCTGGCGAGGGAGGGCGATACCGGCAACACGCTGTTCATCCTCATCGCGGGCAAGGTCACGGTCAACAGCAAGGTCGCTGGCAAGGATGTGACGCTCTATACCCTGAAGGTGGGCGAGTGCGCAGGCACACGGGCGTTCGTGGAAGTGGCGCCGCGCCAGGCGACGTTGCGCGCCGTGGGTAATGCAACGGTGCTCACGCTGGAGCAGGGCGATTTCGAAGCATTATTGGAGACGTATCCGCGCATCGTCTACAAGGTCATGCGCGGCCTGTTCCGACAGACGCATGCCAACCTGATGCGCATGGATGCGGAATCGCAGCAACTGGCGAACTACATCACCAAGACCGGCGGGCGTTATTGATCGCTACAGGCGTGCGGGAACGCGCGAACCTGAATGGACACGGGAACACCCCAACCGGGGTGCGTTCTGGGTGAGACGTGATACGTGAAAAGAACAATGGCCACGGGAGCACACGGAAGAACACGAAAAAAATAACAATGCCGGCGTAGGGTGCGTTTTACGCACCGGGAGCGGCGCCAGGGGTGCCGCCTGCGGCTGAGGTGGGAGGTGAGGGGTGAACAGAAGAATGGCCACGGAACAACACGGAAATAATGTAGGGTGCACTCCGTGCGCCATTGCCGGTGCGTAGAACGCACCCTGCATCGATAACGGTGATACCTGAAAGGTAAAAGGCCGGTGATATCCGCCTATACACCGGTAAATCTGCCGCCCGGCTTTCAAAATGTTTCAAATTTCACCTTTCACGCTTCACGCTCTGCCCGGGACAATCATTTCTCTGTATGACCGGTGATCCCTGTGGCGTGCTTTCCTGCTGCATCCTGGCGTGGGACCGGGCCTAGCCGCCCTCGAAGGCCGCTCGCTCGTCGCGGATGTGCCGCCCGCCGCTAACCAGCCAGTCCCCGTTTTGCCTGAGCAGGTCGATCTCCACACGGTGCACATCCATGAATTGTCCGTCGCCGCCGCGCGTGGCGCCCAGCGCCGTGCCGGTGACGCCGACCGTGGCACGGTCGCCGTCGATGCGCACGTCCGGCGCCAGCAAGCTCAATTCCAGTGACAGGAGACGGCTGCGCGCCGCGGCGATTCTCCGGGTCAGTTCCTCGCGGCTGTCGATTTCGGTAATGCCGTAATGCAGTGTGGTCAGGTCGTAACGGGTGGTCGGTGTGAACAGCGCGCCGAGCTGCCGGGCGCGGCCGATTTGCGTGACGGCGTTTTCCGGGTCGCGGACCTCGGCCAGGGCACGCACCTGATCCAGCAGGTCGAGGATGCGCTGTTCCTCGCTGTCGCGCATCAGCAGCCAGGCGCCGCCCGCAACCAGGATGAGTGCCGGTAGCCACAGCAGAATTTTCTTCATCATGATGACAGCCCCTTGCTCTGGATCAGGGTCCATTGCATGAGCTGGGTCACCAGGGCCTCGGCGGCGCCATGCTGGCCATGTTCGCGCAACCACTCCGCCGCCCAGCGGTGACCCCAGGCGCTGGCATTGCTCTCGCTCGGGTCCTGCGCCAGCTGGCGGGTATTGGCGAGGTACAGGAACAGGGCGCGCCCCAGCGCATGCACCGTGGCGGTCAGCCGGTCGGGGTAGCTCCAGCGGCACAGCCCGCGCGTGGTGTAGCGGTCCGGGATGCTGCGGCGCCGTATCGGGCGTGGCGGTATGCGTCCCCAGTGCATTTCCTCGGCAGGGTAGCCCGGGCCCTGCCAGACATTCACCTTGATGCGATACATGTGCTGCGGCAAGGGCGGATCGGCATCGGGACTGTTTTCACGCGGGGTCCAGCAAGTGCTGAGCGTGAGCGGCGGGCACTGGCTGGCGAGCTGTGGCTGGTGCTGGGCCCGCGTCATCGGGCTGAGGCGGACCCAGTCGAGCAGGTGAATGTCGTAGCCGGAAAGCTTGCCATGGACATAGGCAATAACATCGCTGGCGCCGGTCCGGTCGGTGACGACAAATGCCGGGTACTGCATATCCAGACCTCGTGCTGCGCACGTGACGTGCAATCAATGAGGGTGTCGGTTGCGACTGGCTGTTAGTTTAGTACTGAACGGCGGGCATGGGTAGGCGCGGATGGGGTCCTTGAAGGAATCAGCCGCGTGATTCGGATTTTCCCGTGTCCCTGGTGGGGCGTGAAAGGTGAAAGGTGAAAGGTGAGTAGTGAAACGTGAAACGTGAGACGTGAAAGGCGAATGGCAAACGGTAGGAGATAACCGCCGGTATCCCGTAAATCTTCCGCACCGCTCAAATAACGTTTCACGTCTCACCGTTTGGATGTAGGGTGCGTTCTACGCACCGGCAATGGTGCACGGAGTGCACCCTACATTCTTTCCGTGTTCTTCCGCGGATTCCATGGCCATTCTCCGTCTCACGTTTTACGTCTCACGTCTCACGATACCTGCCTTACGGTGCGCGCCGTTCGATCTGCCAGTCGCCGTCGTCCTGAAGGGTGTAGACGAAGCGGTCATGCAGGCGGCTGTCGCGCGCCTGCCAGAATTCGATGGAGTCCGGCGTTACCCGGTAGCCGCCCCAGAACGATGGAAGCGGCACCTCGCCACGGGCGAACTTGCGCTTCATCTCGTCGACCTTGGCATCCAGCAGCGAACGCGACGAGATCACCTGGCTCTGTGGCGATGCCCAGGCCCCGATCTGACTGCCGCGCGGGCGCGAGGCAAAGTATTTCAGCGATTCGGCGGTCGGGATCCGCGCAGCCGTACCGCTGATCTTGACCTGCCTGCCGAGCGCTACCCACGGGAACAGCAGGGCCACCTTCGGATTGCCCTCGATCTGGCGCGCCTTGTCGCTTTCGTAATTGGTGAAGAACACGAATCCCTGCATGTCATAGACCTTCAGTAGCACGGTGCGCACCCAGGGCTGGCCATGCGCGTCGACCGTGGCGATGGTCATGGCATTGGGTTCGGCGATACCGGAGTCGATTACCTGCTTGAACCACAGCTCGAACTGATGGAAAGGGTCGGGGTTCAGTTCGCTGCCTGACAGGCCGTGCTCCATCCACTGGTCGCGAAGATCATCGGGGTTTGCTGGCATCGCGGATTCTCACTGTCTGTGCCCGGGAGGGTTAACGATATAGGGCCAGGGCCCGGGAATAAAGGGCGGCCGCCCCGTCCCGGCAGTCCGGCCATGCGGATTGGTAGTAATATCCCGCCATGGACGATCTCGAGCGCGACCGCAAGATACAGGCCTGGCAGGAAAAGGCACGACGGGCCGGCAAGCGCCGCAAGCCGCGTAACCTGTACGTGATCACGCTTGATCCGGAGGTGCTGTGGATCCGGGAGTTCCGCCAGGAGAATCCAGGCTACATCGAAGGCATGCCGTGCGTGTACGTCGGTATGACCGTGCATGATCCGGGTGACCGCTTCGAGCAGCATATGCTCGGTTACCGCAGCAGCAAGTTCCCGCATCGCTATGGCATAGAACTGGCGCAGGAACTGATGGCAGGCTTTGACGGGGCAGGGCTCGATGACGCGGAACGGGAATCAGCGCTGGCCCGCTGGCTGCGCCGGCAGGGCTGCGCGGTGTGGCAGAACTGAAGTTAACCAATCAACTCGCGCAGAGATGCGAGTGACATGCCTGGTCGTCAGGCCTGCTGCTAGCCGTTACCGTGCTGGCCGGCCAATGACTTTGATATCTGTTTCCACGCCTGGCGCAGCGCCTTGGGGATTTTTCTCGGTTTCGGCGGCTTCTGGCGGACTTCCCGGGACAGCACTACGTTGTCCGGCTGGCCCTTGGGGAACCTGGCGCCGTGCGTAAACAGGTGGATACCGGCGACGGCGGTGCCGGGTACCAGCAGGCGCACTGCCTCGACCTGGCGCTGCAGGTAGTCGTCCGGGTTGGGGAACTTGTAGCTGCAGCGGTTGATTACCTGGGTCCACTGGTCGGTCTGCGCCCCGCCGAAGATCACTCCATGGAAGCGTTTCACGCCCACCACCAGCACGGCATCGGGCGACAGCAGCAGGTAGTCGATGGTGACCTCGCCGCCCATGCCGTCCGGCAGGTTTATGTTACGCAGGTTGCGTGCGCCGAGCCGCTTGATGGCGCGCGACAGCCGGCGTTCCTCGCGCCAGTTGAAGATCTGTTCGCGGAACGAGAAGAGCAGTACTGCGATAACGGCAAGCGTACCCAGCACCAGGTACAGCTGGTTGATCGTCAGTGGTATCGATTGCAGCAGCTTGTGGAAAATATCCGGCATTGAAACCCCGTTCACTGGTCGACGGGGCGTGATTATAGGGCAAGCGGGGGGCTGATGTTGAGGCTGTCTGCGGGCGGATGCATCCGGCTCGCGGGGCAGGTACAGGGGTGTTCGTTACCGCGGGACGCCGATCGCGCCGGTCAGGCTGCTTTACTTGCTGCTCAGGTATTGCGACGGGTTGACCTGCTTGCCGTCGCGCAGCACCTCGATATGCACGTGCGGTCCGGTGGAGCGCCCGGTCGAGCCCATCAGTGCAACCGGCTGGCCCTTGCGCACGGTATCGCCGGCTTCGACCAGCAACGCCTTGTTGTGACCGTAGCGTGTAACGATGCCGTTGCCGTGGTCGATTTCGACCAGGTTGCCGTAGCCGTTGCGTGTGCCGGACCAGATCACCACGCCGTCACCCGTGGCGAGTACATCCGAACCTTCCTTGCCGGCGATATCGATACCCTTGTGCAGTTCCATTTCGCCGGTGAACGGATCGATGCGCTTGCCGAACTTTGAGGAGAGCAAGCCCTTGTCCACGGCACGGCCGGACGGCATGATGCGCTCGGTCAGATTGCGGTTCATGATCAGCTGTTCCAGCACATCCAGCTTCTGGGTGCGGTCGGCAACGGCCAGGTCGAGGTCGTCGAGCATCCCGAGAAAGTCCGGCACGGTGGTGGCCGTCAGCGCCGTGCTGTCATGCGGGCCGCCGACCGGGGGTGCGATAGTGAAGTCGAATTCGCTGGCATCGAGGTCGGCCTGGGTCACCAGACGGTCACCCAGTGCATCCAGGCGCATCAGCTGGGCCTGCATGCGGCCCAGTCGCACGGCCAGGGCATTGAGGTGATCGTGTGCGCTGGTCCGGTTCTGGTCGATCTGCGTCTGGTGCTCGCCCGTCAGCAGCCGCAGATCGGCGACCTCGGTCAGCTGGCGACTCGCCTCGAGGCTAACGCCGAGGTGAAAGCCGCCGTAGAGAATGACGCCGAACAGCGCAAGCGCAGTGGCAGTGAGGATATACAGGGTGCGCCGCGGGTTGTACGCAAGACTGTGCACGCGCCCGTGGCGGCTGGTAAACAGGATAGTGTTCGTTGCCTGGTGCATGGCGCTTACCTGGTTGTTGTGCGGGCGCACGCGTCTCAACGAGCCCGGTCTCTGCGTTCGACCCGTGTCACCGGTGGGTCGGTTCCGCATATGCAGCAAAGGCTAGGGCGCAAAGGGGATAGGGTAAATAGTCCAAAAGTACAGGTATAAAACCAATGTCCATTAATAACAAAAGGATGTAGCACCTATCAAGAAACCATATGAGGCGGCTAACACCCGATCCGGGGGTCAGGATGGGGTTGCCGGGCGCATGGCGTGGTGCCTGGGACCCCGCCGCAAGGGGGGTGGATGGCCCGGGTCGTGGCCGCTTGTCACTGCAACTGACAGTCAGACGCGCGTTACGGTTTGTGGCGGCGCGGCGTTAGGCTAGAGTAGCCGGGTATGGATATCCCCGCCGGCCTGTTACCAGGCAGTTACCTGTTGAGCGCGGCAGTACTGTATGTATCGCTGTTGCTGCTGGCCCTGCTGACGGCGCCGTGGACGAAGATCCGCGACAGCGAGGCACAGCAGGTCTATTTCGGCGCCATGGTCACGGTGCTCGTGCTGTGGATCATGCACGGTGGTATCCAGCCGGGGCTCGACTACCATCTGCTCGGCGTCACCGCGCTGACCCTGTTGTTCGAATGGCAGTTCGCGCTGATCGCGGTCAGCGTGCTGCTGGCATTTACCACCTGGCAGGGTGCGGCCGGCTGGGAGGCCTTCGGGATCAACGCACTGGTGATGGGCGTGGTGCCGATACTGTTTACACGCATGCTGCTGTATGTCTGCCAGCGCTGGCTGGCGCATAATTTTTTCATCTATATCTTCATCAATGCCTTCCTGGCCGGCGCGGTGTCGATACTGCTGGCGGGGCTGGCCTCCGGCCTGGTCCAGCAACTGGCCGCCGTCCATCCCGGCAATACACTGGTGAGTAATTTCCTGATGATATTTCCGATGCTGATGTTCGGCGAAGGCTTTCTGAACGGTGCGGCGCTGTCGCTGGTGGTGGCCTACAAGCCGGCCTGGGTGGCGACCTTTCATGACCGCTGGTATCTGCAGGGGAAGTGATGCGGCTCGGCTGGCGGGTCGGGAAGCGCGTTACAATACAGCCACCCTGAATCTGTCACCGGTAGCCGAACCATGACCAGCAAACTTTCCGAGTCCGACGCAGTTGCGGAAAACCTTGATCCGGTTTTCATCAGCGAGCAACAGTTCGACCGTGCGGCCGCCTACGTCAGGGGCCTGAAGCGGGGGCTGATCGATTTCCTGAAAAAACCGAAGCGGGTGACCATCGTGAATTTCCCCATCGAGCTGGATGACGGATCGGTGCAGAGCTTCCTCGGTTTCCGCGTGGTGCACAACCGCGTGTTCGGTCCGGGCAAGGGCGGCATGCGCTATCACCCGGACGTCACCATGGAAGAGGTCATCTCGCTGGCCAAGCTGATGACCTGGAAGTGCGCGCTGGTCAACATCCCGTTCGGCGGCGCCAAGGGCGGCGTGGTATGCGACACCAAGACGCTGACCGAGGCCGAACAGCGCCGCATCACGCGCCGCTTCACATCGGAGCTGTTCGATGTCATCGGGCCGTACAAGGACATCCCGGCGCCGGACCTGTACACCAGCGAGCAGACCATGGCGTGGATCTACGACACCTACGACGTGCTGCATCCCGGATTCAACAACCGCCCCGTGGTCACCGGCAAGCCGGTGGAGATGGGGGGTGCCTGCGGGCGTACCGAGGCCACTGGCATGGGCTGCGTATTCGCCACCCGGCGCTTTCTGTCCAAGGCGCTGTTGCCCGACCGGCAGGAGATCGCCGGTGCACGCGTGGCGATCCAGGGCTTCGGCGACGTCGGTGCGGTGGCCGCGCATACCTTTGGCCGCGAGGGCGCGCGCATCGTCGCCATCAGCGACAGTCAGGGCGGCATCTACAGCGAGGACGGGCTGGAACCGGATGCCGTGGCGCGCTTCAAGGCGGAGCACGGCACGGTGGTCGGCATGGCGAACACGCTGACCATTACCAATGCGGAATTGCTGGAACTGGACTGCGACATCCTGATGCCGGCGGCGCTGGGCAACCAGATCCATGGCGGCAATGCACACAACATCAAGGCACGGCTGGTGGTGGAGGGCGCCAACAATCCCACCACGCCTCAGGCAGACCGGATCCTCGGGGACAAGGGCATCTACGTACTGCCGGATATTCTCGCCAACGCCGGCGGCGTGACGGTTAGCTACTACGAATGGGTGCAGAACCAGGCCAACGAACAATGGAGTCAGGATGATGTCATGGCGAGGTTGAGTGAGCGTATGCATACCGCCGTCGACACCGTGTTCAACCGCTGGCAGGCGTTCGTGGTCGGCGAGGAGAAGCCGGCCGGCCGGGTGTTGTCGGAGGCGCCGGTCGAAGTGCCGGATCTCCGCACCGTGGCGCTGATGATCGCCATCGAGCGCGTGACCCGCGCCACCCTTATTCGCGGCATCTGGCCGTAGCGGTCGAGACCAGTCTCGCGCAGAGATGCGAAGCCGCACCGGACAACGACATAATTCGCCACAGAGTACACAGAGCACACAGGGTATCAATTGTGCTGCTTCCGGATTCATTGTCCTGCAGGAGCGGCTATGCCGGGTGTAGGAGCGCTTCCCAAACGCGATCCGCTCCAGCGGCGTAGGCGCTACGCGCGCATGGAACGCGTGGGGCAGGGCGGCAAAGGAATTGGTCAGCGGCCGTGTCTTGAGCGTATGCATGCAAGGTAACGGGTGGGCAGGGTCCGCCAGAATAAGGCAATTCGCCATGACACCGGTGCCCGAACGCGTTACGGACAATTCCGCTAGAATATCCCCAGCATTCGAATAACCATTCGGAGGACCCGGAAATGCGGACGCAGCTCTGCTGTTTTCTTTTGTGGGTACTGCCGGCCCTCGCGCAGGCCGTGCCGCCGGTGGCGGATATGCACCTGCACTACAAGTGGAGCCAGCGCGACGTGACCACGCCGGCCGACGCGCTCGCCGTGCTGGAAGACCAGAATATCGTGCTGGGTGTGGTGATCGGTACACCGGCGGAACTGGCCCTGGAGCTGGTACGGCTTGACCCACGTCGCATCGTGTCGATCTACAGTCCCTACCGCATCGGCGGCGACTGGCAACGCTGGGCGCGTGATCCAGGCGTCGTCACACGGGCGCGTGCGGCACTTGCGTCCGGCAACTATCACGGTATCGGCGAGCTGCACCTGATCGGGGGGTTCGCGCCGAAGCTGGAAAGGGCGCAGGTGCTGCATGGCCTGTTGCAGCTCGCTGAAGAGTTCGACGTACCGATCATGCTGCACACCGAGTATTCACGGCCGGACCCGGTGCTGGCACTGTGCGCGCAATACCCCGGGGTCCGCATCATCTGGGCACATGCCGGAGCGATCCTCGCACCGGAACAGGTGGCGCGCGTGCTGGACGGCTGTGGCAATGTGCTTGCCGGGCTGGCCGCACGTGATCCGTGGCGATTCGTGAATAACCCGATCAGTGATACGCAGGGGCGGCTGTTGCCGGCCTGGCGGTCCGTATTGCTGCAGTACCCGGATCGTTTCATGGTCGGTTCCGACCCGGTGTGGCCGGTCGAGCAGCTCGATTCCTGGGACCGCGACGATACCGGCTGGCAGGAACTCGGACGCTTCTGGCAGTTTCACCGTGGCTGGCTGGAGCAATTGCCGGATGCTGTCGCACGGCGTATCGCCTGCACGAACGCCGTGCAGCTGTTCGGACGTGAAGGGCAGGTATCATGCAACGATAAAACCCGGCATCGATAGCGTGCCGGGCTGGCCGCGGCAGGGCCGCGGGGTTCGGTTACAATGGCCCGCAGCAATACGACTTCCAACAACAGCAACAGGAAACCAACATGAAAATAACGCTGATCAGCGGCAGTCATCGCGAAAAGGCGCAGACGCTCAAGGTGGCACGTCACATACAACGCACGCTGGATGACGGTATCTGCGAGCAGACCGCGCTGGTCAATCTCGCCGGCAATCCCTTGCCACTATGGGACACCGACGTTTGGGAGGGCAACGGGCAATGGCAGCAGCGGCTCGACCCGATCCGGGCGGAACTCGCGTCCAGTGACGGCTTCGTGGTGCTGGCACCGGAGTGGCACGGCCAGGTGCCCGCCGGTCTGAAGAACTTTTTCCTGCTGTTCGGCCAGAACGAGCTGGGCCATAAGCCGGCGTTGATCGTGACGGTCTCGTCCGGCGATGGCGGGGCCTATCCGGTTGCCGAGCTGCGTATGAGCAGTTACAAGAACTCCCGTATCTGTTACCTGCCCGAGCACGTTATCGTACGTCACGTGGAGTCAGTGCTGAACGAGGAGGCGAGCGAAAACAACGCGGGTGCCGACGAATATTTCCGTGCACGCATTGCCTGGGCGCTGGGTATCCTGAAGGAATATGCGGTGGCCCTGCGCCAGGTGCGCGCCAGCGGCGTCACCGCGACGGAGCAGTTCAAAAACGGAATGTAGAGGCGCCGACCCTGGATGCCGGTACGGACGCCGGCCGGACCGGTCGGACGGCTCTGACAGGGATGGCGCGCGGCGACATTCAGCCGCATAATCCTGCGCGCAGGATGGCCTGCACTGTCCGGTCCCGGCAAGCACAACATGTCCGACAACTCCCTATTGCACACCCTGGCCAGCGGATTGCCCGGGCCCGTTCCCGGGATCGTTGCCGCGCTCGCCGAACAGGGCTGGTGCGTGACACCCGGTTTTCTGGCCCCGGCGCTGGTCGACGTGCTGCGTTATGAGCTCGAGGCCTGCTGGCAGGCCGGCGGGTTTCGCCGCGCCGGCGTTGGTCGCGGTGCGCAGCTGCAGGTCAGGCCGGAGGTGCGCACCGACTGCGTGCACTGGCTGGATGCGCAGGCCTGCAGTCCGGCCCAGCGCCGTTACCTGGATGCAGTGGAGCGCCTGCGGCTGGCGATCAACGGTACCCTGTTTCTGGGCCTGTTCGATTTCGAGGCGCACCTGGCGGTCTACCCGGCCGGGACGTACTACCGCAGACACCTGGACCAGTTCGCCGGATTCGGCACGCGCTGCGTGACCTGCACGCTGTATCTCAATGCGGACTGGCAGGCGGGGGACGGCGGGCAGCTGCGCATCTATACCGACCCGGATGAGCCAGGCCATGCTGAAGAGGTCCTGCCGTCGGGCGGGACCCTGGTGACGTTCCTCAGTGCGCGCTTCCTGCACGAGGTCCTGCCGGCGCGGCGCAGCCGCATGAGCATCACCGGCTGGTTCCGGACCCGAGAAACCTGATCTCGCGCAAAGGCGCCAGGAAATTTCCCTCGCGCAGAGTCGCAGAGCGCGCAGAGAAAATTTGGTAAGTTCATGCGGATGTTTTTTATAGCTGTAGGAGCGCTCCTGCAGCAATAGCCTGTTTGCCTGGTCGATGCGCTTCCCGGGCTTGCCGCATTTTGCGCAGAGAAGGCACCTCTGATTTATTCACTCATCGTCATCCCGACGCATGTCGGAATCCAGAGTTTTAACTGACCTTGATGCCGGCCTTCGCCGGCATGACGAAGTTATCATAGATTCCGGAAATGCCGTTTCTCTGCGCACTCTGCGCCTCTGCGCGAGATGACTTTCTGCAGGGCGGGAACGCTCAATCCATGGCCAGTACGATCTTGCCCTGCGTGTGTCCGGTCTCGACCAGCGCGTGCGCGGTGGCGGCCTCGTGCAGGGACAGGGTCTTCGACACCAGCGGCTTGAGCGCGCCACCGTCGATCAGGGTCTCGCAACGACGCAGTATCTCGCCCTGGTGATGGCGCGCCTCGGGCAGCTCCTGCAGCATGGGTGTCAGCATCAGGGTGAAGGCGATCGACAGGTTGCGGTTGCGCGCCTCCTTCCAGTCCACGTCGGGACCCGGGTCGAGCAGGGTTACGACGTGGCCATACATGCACGTGGCGGCGAGGCTGCGACGGAAGTTTTCGCCACCCAGCGTATCGAGCACCACGTCCACACCACGGCCGCCGCTCCAGTCCAGCGCGGCCTCCACAAAATCACAGTCCTGGTAGTGGATGACGTGGTCTGCGCCGAGCAGCCTGACGAACGCCGCTTTCTCCCGGGTGCTGACGGTGGTGGCGATGCGCGCACCGACCGAGTTGGCCAGCTGGATGGCGACGTGACCGACACCGCCGGCGCCGGCATGGATCAGGACCGTCTGGCCGGCCTCCAGGCCGGCGCGGTCGAACAGGGCCTCCCACGCCGTGATCAGCACCAGCGGCAGGGCGGCTGCGGATTCGAAGTCGAGGCTGCCCGGTAAATGCTCGGCTTCCTGTTCATCCAGTACCGTGTATTCGGCGTAGTTTCCGGGTGCCTCGCCCAGTCCGCCGTGGCAGAACCATACCGGGTCACCAGGCTTGAAGCGTGTCACTGCCGGGCCGCATTCGGTGACGATACCGGCCCCGTCGCAGCCCAGAATCGCGGGATAGGCGTAGGGGAAAAACACCCCGCGCGCACGCAGCTTGGTATCCACCGGGTTGATGCCCGCTGCCTTCAGCTGCACCTTGATCGCGGTCGGCGTGTCGATCAGTGGCTCGGGAATGTCGACGACGCGCAATACCTCGTGTGCCGGCCCCGGTCTGATCATATGGATCGCCTTCATGAGGGATTTATAACACGTGCGGGTGACGCGGGGTATGTCTCCGGTCGGCTGCCGGCGCCGGTAAGGAACCGGTGCCGGCGGCCGTTAACAAGGGGAGATATCGGTTTCCTGAACTCATCCAGCTGGCGGTGGCCTTAAAAATGAAGAAAAAGACCCGGCATATCCCTTTTTACACCAGACACCTGCCGTTGGCGGGCATTACCTTGCTGGTCCTGCTGCTGCAGGGCTGCGCCACCCTCGACCGGGATCAGTGCCGAGTCGCCGACTGGCGACTGATCGGCTACCAGGACGGCGTGCAGGGCAAGCCGTCCAGCATTATCGGGACCTACCGCGAGGACTGCGCCAAACATGCCATCGTGCCGGATCTCGATGCCTGGCAGGCCGGGCGCGCGCAGGGGCTGCAGGAATACTGCACACCTGCCAACGCCTTCCGCCTCGGTCGTTCGGGTCACGCCTACCCGGGTGTATGCCCCGGGCCGGCTGATGCCGCGTTCGAGACGGCCTACGGCGACGGGCGCGCGATCTACCTGGCGCGCTCCGAGGTCAAGGATACCCATGCGCAGATTCACCGGCGCGAGAAAGAAATCGACGCCTTGTACAAGGACAAGGAGCACAAGCTTGTTGCGCTGGTGCAGGATGGCCTGCAGAAGGAGCAGCGTGTCCTGTTGCTGTACCAGATTCACGAGATTGATCAGGAAATCGAGGCCCTGGACGCCGAAATCGACAGCCTAGAGTACGATCTGCAGGTGCAGCAGGCCTATCTCGACAGCCTCGTCAGCACGATATCACGCTAGGCGGGTTTCCCGGTCAGGACCGGGACACGGCGTCCGTTGGGCGCAGTCCTGAATCACCGGTAACAACACATGGAAGCAGGGAAAAAGGGATCTTTGTCACCGCTTGCCGCCACCCAGGCCGCGCTGGCGGAAGCCAATCGCCGAATGCTCACCGACGAGCAGCTGCAGCGCGCGCTGGAATCTTTCGAGAAGATCATGACTTACCGCAGCGAGATGTACCTGCATCTCTCGAGGCGGGTGCGTGTCACCGTGCGCGGGGGTATGGGCGTGTTCGCGGCGGTCGGGCTTGCCATGTTTCTGCTGCTGATCACGCTGGCGATACAGGTCGAGCATGCTGTCGAGAGCAGTCGGCAGCTGGCCGCGCACGTGCGCACCGTCGCGGTCGACATGGCCCAGATCGAATCGACCATGACGCAGATCGATGCGCGCATGCAGCGCTTCGACTCGATCGGCGGTTACATGCACGTCATGACCGGCCAGACGGAGCTGATTGCCGATGGCATGGCAAATCTTGACGCCAGGATGCAGGTCATCGACCGGCAGATGTCGGCCATCAATGCGCGGCTGTTCAACGTCACGCGCAGTATGGGTGCCATGGGCGGAGCGGTGAACGGCATGGGCCATTCAGTGACCGAGATTGCCCGCCCGGCAGGCATGTTCGGCTTCCTGCCCTGAGCGAAACGAAGACTCATTACCATGCGCCAGCAAATCCTCGACGAACTCACGCGCTTCATGCGCGAAATGGAAGATGACCTGTCCTGCTGCTACCGGGACGAAATCGACAAGCAGCGCATGACGACGCGGATCATTCGCGGCACGCTGGCGCTGATGCTTGCGGTGCTGATCGCGAACAGCTACTACCTGTACCAGCTGTCGGCCGGCCTGCACGAGAGCCTGGTGATGGTGGACGTGATGGCGCACCGCTTCGGCCAGGTCACCGACAGCCTGAGCCGGGTGACAGGCTCGATGACGCATATCGGCGCCCGCCTGCAGACACTGGACGGTATCGACGCCGACATGGCCGGGGTGACCGGCGAGGTGGTTCGTATCAGCGACGCGCTGGGTGGCATCTCCGCGACGGTCACGCAATTAAGCGACGAGCTGCTGCGCGTCAACCAGTCCATGGGCGTCATCGACGGCCAGGTGTTTCACATGACCGGCAACGTGCAGCAGATCGGCGGCGGCATGCAGAAGATTTCCGGGCCCATGAACTTCATGAACAAGATGACGCCCTGGTAGTCGCCGGGCATCGCATCCATGCCTGGCTCAGGGCGCCAGTGGCCGCAGGCGGAACAGGCCCTGCAGTTCAGCGTCGCTGGTGAAGTACAGCGCCCCGTCCGGACCAAATGCCACGCCCACCGGTCGCGCCAGCCGCGTACCGTCCGCACGCTGAAAGCCGGTCACGAAATCCACCACGTCCCGTGCCTTGCCGGCCTCGAAACGTACCATCAGCAATTGCGGCGCACGCCGTGTGGCCTTGCTGCCATAGGCGCCGCCGGTGGGACGGGTGCCCCACGAGCCGCGCAGGGCGACGATGGCGTTGCCGGCGAATTTCCCGCCGAGTGCGGCATCCGTCGCGAAGGCCACGCCCATGGGAGCGTTGCGGGCGGGGAAGGTGGCGACGGGCAGGCTGACCTCGGCGGCCGGGCGCGGCGGTGTCCGCTCGATACAGCGGTCGCGCCGCAGGGTGTTGCCGTCGTACTGAAACCACGGCATACCGTGGAACGAGCCGTCCGTCAGTCGGGCGAAATATTCCGGCGGCTGTTCGAAGCCGAGGTGGTCCGGCCCGTTGTTGGAGGCATACAGCACGCCGGTGTCCGGGTGCCAGTCGAAGCCGACCGGGTTGCGCAGGCCGGAGGCAAACGGTTTCCAGGCGGGGAGTCTGCCACTTTCGTCCAGCACCAGTACACCACCACGACGGTCAGCGACGGGATAGCTGTCGTCGAGGTACTGGTCGGAGCAGTTGCCGGCAATCCCCAGCGACAGGTACACACGGCCGTCCGGTCCGATGGCGACCGTACGGCTGGTGTGGCCGCCGCCACCGGGCAGGGCGGCGAGGCGCTGCACCGCATCCCGTGCGATGCGCGCCTGGCCAGGGGCGTAGGGCGCGCGGTACAGGCCGTCAGTCTGCGCGATGAGTAACTCGCCGTCGCGCCAGGCGACGCTGTGCGGGTAATCCGCGAGCCTGAGCAGCACCTCGGGTTGCCGGTAGGGTGGCGTCAGCCGGTAAATATTCCCGTCGCGCGAGCCGGCCAGCAGGTCGCCGTTGGGAAGGAAGGTCAGCATGCGCGGCGCGTCGAGGGCGTCGGTCAGCAACTCCAGCGTCAGGCCGGCCGGCACCTGCAGGCTCCAGTCCTGCCCGTCGACGCGAAGCACCTGATTGCGCCAGGCGGGAACGTCGGCCGCGATGGCGATCCCGCAATACAGCATACCCGTCAGCAGCAGAATCCGTCGCATGCCGCCAAGGATAGCTGGCCTGGCGAGATTTTTACAGAACGTTGATGGCCCGCTATCATACGCGCGCCGATCCACGACCGGACACATGCATGCACAATTACCCGCTCGCCGCCCTGCAGGACATCATCATCCCGGCCGCCCGCGAGGAACTGTTGCCGCGTTTTGCCGCGGTCGCGCGCAAACACAAGGCCGATGGCAGCGTACTGACCGAGGCCGATCTTGCGATGCAGGCACGGGTGTCCGCCCGGCTGCTGGCACGCTGGCCGGACACGCTGTTTCTCGGCGAGGAAATGGCGATGGCCGAACAGCAGGCGCTGATCGCCTCGCACCAGCCGCTGTGGTGCCTGGACCCGCTCGACGGTACCAGCAACTTCGCCACCGGTATTCCCTATTTCTGTGTCTCGCTGGCCCTGTTGCAGGAAGGCCGGGTGCGACTCGGCCTGGTTTACGATCCGGTGCGCGATGAATGTTTTGCCGCCGACGCGCAACACGGCGCGCTGCTCAACGGCGCCGGGCTGGCCGTGGCCCCCTCCGGGCTGGCTTTGGAGCGGGCCACGGCGCTGGTGGATTTCAAGCGGCTGGACAAGTCGCTGGCGACGCGACTGGTCACCGACATCCCCTATGCCTCGCAGCGCAGCTTCGGGTCGGTTGCGCTGGACTGGTGCTGGCTGGCGGCGGGGCGCAGTCACGTCTACCTGCACGGTCGCTCCAATGTCTGGGATTACGCCGCCGGTGAGTTCATCTTCACGCGCGCCGGCGGCCATGCCTGCACGCTGCAGGGCGAAGCGGTTTTCACCCAGGCGCTCACGCCGCGCTCCTCGGTGGCAGCGGTCGACAAGCCGCTGTTCGACGCCTGGACGACCTGGCTGAAGGTGCCGCTCGGCTGAGGCCGGCCGGGCCGGGCTTGGTAAGACAAATATAAATAACAATAGGATAAAGAAATAACTTCATAGTATTTATAATCCGGGGAAGGCATAGCACCTTTGTCGGATAGACCGCTGCGGGTCTTGTATACGAAAATACTGACGGACCATTGTCAGTTAAACGAGCGGAGCCGCCCGCACCCGGGCCGGCGCAGAAGCACAATAACAACAAAATGAATTTCAAAACGGCCCTGCAATCACTCCGGCACTACAAGCTGCCAAGGACGCGTGTCCTCGAGCAGGAGCTCGACAGCGTCAGGGCGGATTACCAGGCCGTGTCCGCCCAGCTGGAACAGGTACGTGGCGAGTTCGAGCGGGCGCATGACGGCGACACGCAGCAGATTGAGCTGCTGCAATCACAGCTTGGCGATATCGAGTACGACCGCAACGCCGCGCGCCAGCAGGTGCAATCACTGGAGCGTTCGCTGGAAGAGGTGCGCGGGGAATTCGAGCGCGCCCGCAGCAACGACAGCAAGCAGATCGCCGCGCTGCAATCGCAACTGGTGCAGATCGAGTCCGACCGCAACAGCGCGCGCCAGCAGGCAGCCTTGCTGGACGGGGCGCTCGCGACGGCCACGCAGCGCCAGGAAACGACCGAGCAGCGCCTGCGCGCGCTGGAGGCGCAGCTCGAGCAGGCGCGCGACCGCCACACGTCCGAGCTTGCGCTGGCCAGGGAATCCCTGGCCAGCCTGCAATCGGAGCAGCAAACCCTGCTCGCCCTGCAATCCGACATGACGCATAGTTTCGGCGACGCCAGTGCCGTACTGGTGAAATCGGTCCAGGCCATATCATACCCGTCGCTGTGGCAGCTGGTGCTGGTGGCCTGCCTGTTGTTTATATCCGGGGCACTGGCAACTGCGCTGATCCTGCACGAGACGCGCCAGCCGCAGCTGGATATATCCGGCATCAGCGAGGGCGTCGATGAGCTGCAGCTGATGATGCAGGCACATTTCAGGAGTCACGATGAACTGCTCGAGACGCTGAACCGGCTCGTCAGCGGACTGTCGACCGGTACCGCGGTGCCGCAGGTCACGCCGGTGCCGGAGGTGCTGGATCCCGACGAACAGGTGCAACTGGATGTAATGCCGGGTGACCAGGTGAGGGTGGTGCAGGAGAATCTGCAGACCCTGGGTTTCGACATTGGCGCGGCCGGTGTCGATGGTGTTCGAGGTGCGCAGACCGGACGTGCGCTGGCCTGGTTCCGCATCCTGTACCTGCCGGACAATCCGGATGCCTCGATTCAGGACATCGAAACCAGCCTGCAACGCCATGCGGACCTGGCGAACGCGGACGCGCAGAAGTACCGGCTCGACAGTGCGGTGATGGCGGCTATACGGCTCGGCAACCTGCGCACCGGCGTTGAGTTTCCCTATCTTATGGAACTGGCCGCGGTGGAGAGCAGCTTCAACCCGCGCGCGCAAGCGAATTCCACATCCGCCGCCGGTCTGTACCAGTTCAAGGAGGACACCTGGCTGGAGGCGGTCAAACGGCATGGCAGCAGCTACGGAATTGGCCACTATTCCAAACAGGTCGAATACATCGTGGATGAAGACGGCAGACGGCAGCCGCAAATCTCCGATCCGGAACTGCACCGGAGGGTGCTCGATCTGCGTTTCAATCCGGGGCTGTCCGCCCTGCTGGCGGCGGAGAAAGTGCGTGACGGAAAGCGCAGGCTGTCCGGCAAGCTGGAGCGTGAACCCGGCCGCGCCGAACTGTACCTGACGCACTTCTTCGGCATGACCGGTGCGCTTTCCTTCCTGGAGGCGCTGGCGAAAAATCCGGACCGCATTGCCGGCGAGATCTTTCCGGGGCCGGCACGCCGCAACCGCAATATCTTCCAGCGCAGTAACCGCACGCTGCGCACCATCTCCGAGGTCTATCGCGTGCTGGAGCGCAAGTTCAATACCGCACGTTTCGAGGACAGCTAGCCCGCATTTCTCACCGGGCGGCTGTTGACCGACATAATGAATTGAAATCATGAAAGTGATGCCAATTCGGTAACAAACCGTGTGACATCGGGCTGTACCTATCCCGGCCCTGGCTGGTTCTCTCGCACCCGTACTTGCTCTTCATTCAAGTGGTAGCTACGGCTACCACTTTCATTCCAGAGCGGCGTCCGGTTACGCGAGCCCTGCGCCAGCATCCGGGATCCCGGTGAGAAATGCGGGCTAGCCCGGGCAAGGCACGCGTACGGACCATCCCCGTCATTTGCTTGCATGAGTGCATCGATACGCTGTTGCTGAATATCCCGGGTGCCGTGCCACAGTGCACCGCACGGTTGCCGGGACCATGCCGGCATGCTGGCTTCGTTATCTGGCCGGGGTTATCCTACCCTGAATTTCCCCGCCGGGTCGGCGGCAGGATCACGATGGAGCCGGGTTCATGGTCAGTATGAGCATCCGTGTCGGGACGATACGTCGCCGTATTCTGCCTGCGCTGACCGGCAGCAAGGTCTGACCGCATGGCAGGCAGGCAACAGCTGCGTAAACCGGTGATCGACCGCTTCGAAATCCAGCCCGGGCGGGTGCTGGCACGCAAGTATGAAGTCATCAAGCTGCTCGGACGCGGTTGGGAAGGCGAGGTCTACCTGGTGTGCGAACGACGCACGAATATCGAGCGCGCCGTCAAGATGTTCTACCCGCAACGCAATCCCGGTGACAAGATCGCGAATTTCTATGCCTGCAAGCTGCACAAGCTGCGCCATTGCCCGATCGCCATCCAGTATCACACGCACGAGACCATCACCTACCAGCACCATCAGATCACGCTGCTGGTGTCCGATTTCGTGGAAGGGGAACTGCTCTCGGAATTTATCGCGCGCCAGCCCGGCAAGCGGTTGCCCGCCTACCCGGCGCTGCATCTGCTGCATGCGCTGGCCGCCGGCATCGAGTGTATCCACCAGATGAAGGAATACCACGGCGATTTGCACAGCGAGAACATCATGATGCAGCGTTACGGGCTGGGCTTCGACCTGAAGCTGCTGGATTTCTTCCACTGGGGAAAGCCGAAGCCGGAGAATATCCGCGACGACGTGGTCGACCTGGTGAAGCTGCTGCACGAGGCGATCGGCGGCCAGCGTCATTACAGCAAGCAACCGCCCGAGCTCAAGGCGATCGTGTGTGGCCTGAAACGCAGTCTGATCCTGAAGAAATTCCGCACTGCGGGCCAACTGCGAGAATACCTTGAGAGCATGCAGTGGAGCCGGGGCTGATGGCACCACGTTTGCTGCTCGGACAGGACATGGCGGCGCCGCTGATCGTGCCGCTGGCGGATGGCCTGGCCTGTGTTTTTACCGAACGCCGGCCGGGACGCGAGAGCGACAACGAGGACGCCGTGGCGCTGATCCCCGGTGATGCCGACAGTGCCGTGGTCGCCGTGGCTGACGGCCTGGGCGGCCTGCCGTCCGGCAACCTGGCCGCAGCACTCGCCTTGCAGCAACTGAGCGACTGCGTGGCCGGGAAGTCCGGGGATGCCCAGCGCGAGGCAGTGCTGACCGGCATCGAGGCCGCCAACGCCGCCGTACTGGCGAACGGGCAGGGCGGCGGGACGACCCTGGCCGTGGTAAGTGTCTACAATGACACGGTGCGCGCCTACCACGCGGGTGATTCCATGATCGTGGTGTGCGGACAGCGCGGCAAGCTCAAGTACCAATCGGTGCCGCATTCGCCGGTCGGTTACGCCGAGGCGTCCGGGATGATGAACGAGGACGAGGCCATGTTCCACGCCGAGCGACACCTGGTGTCCAACATGGTCGGGATGACCGACATGCGCCTCGAGGTCGGTCCGCTGGTGAAGCTGGCCCGCTACGACACCGTGGTGCTTGGCAGCGACGGTCTGTTCGACAACCTGTACGTCAGCGAGATCATCGACCTGGTGCGTGCCGGGCCACTGGAAAAGGTGGCGCAGCGCCTGCTGGCCACGTGCCGTGAACGCATGCAGATGGTTGACGACGAACGTCCGCACAAGCCGGACGACCTGGCCTTCGTCCTGTTCCGCCGCAGCTAGCCCGCATTTCTCACCGGGCGGCTGTTATCCGACATCGATGAGCTGAAACCATGAAGCTAATACCCATTCGTCAATAACAGCGTGTCTGTGGCCGGTGCCTATCCCGGCCCTGGCTGGTTCTCGTACGCCCGTACTTGCGATGTACAGGGAAGTACAGTGGTCGCTCTCGCACATGGCCCAGGCCAGTCTCTCGACCGCTACGCGGTCTCACCTTCTCCTGGATCCCGGTGAGAAATGCGGGCTAGGGCAGCAGTTCCAGCGCCTCGCGAATCGTTTCTTTGCGGTCCGAGCCGGTCCGGTATACGGCGAACACCGGACGCTCGATCTGCGGCGCGTCCTTGACCCGGTAGAGCCGCCGGCTGCCGTGCGCGGTCGACAGCATTTGTTCGGGCAGGTAAGCGGCACCCTCGCTGTGGTCGAGGTGGCGCCGCGCCAGAGTCCCCAGGTTCATATGCAGTGCCGGCGCCGGCAGGTCCGGAAACAGCCGCGCATGGTTGCGCGCGAAGGCCGTGCCCCAGTCGACCAGGATGTAGCCGGAACGGCAGGCCTCGTCCACCTTCAGGCCACGACGCGTGGCCGCCAGCACCAGGTTGATGACGCCCAGCTCGCGGATATCCAGTTCCGGCGCCTGCGGTGGCTCGAACAGCACGGCGAGGTCGATCACGCTGTCGAGCAGTTTGCGGATCAGCAGGTCCGCTGTACCCGTTTCCACCTGCAGCGCCGTTTCGGGCATCCGGGTGCGCAGGCGCGGGAGCCAGTCTCCCAGCAGGGTTTGCCACAGGTCCAGCATGGCGCCGATGACCAGGCCGCGGGTGAATTCCGCTCCCAGGCCGGTCTCATGGCGCGCGCGGGCCCATACCTGGACGATGGTTTCGGCATGCTTGTGCAGCTGCCGGCCTTCCTGGGTGAGCTGGATGTTATTACGGCTGCGAGTGAACAGTGGCATGCCGATGGTCTCTTCCAGCTGCCGAACGCGGGCGCTGACCGCGGATTGTGTAACACACAATTCGCTGGCGGCCTTGCCGAAGTGGCGATTACGCGCGACTTCCAGAAACGTGCGCAGCAGTTCGATGTCCATATTGTGTTATCGATAAACGATATTGATCGTGATGGCAACAAATATTCGTTTGCCGCCTGCGTCCATGCACCCTATAAGCCTGTACTTATGATTATCCTGAATCGTACCTGCACCCGGTCCCTGCCGCACCTGCCGGGCCGTCAGCCGGATGGGCGATGGCCATGCCGTGATCATGGCCGGTGCGTTATACACCCGAAAGCGTCCCGTTTGTCTGGAGAAATACACCATGAAACATGAACCTTGCACCACGCGGGTGCTGCGCTGCCTTCTGGCGGCCGTGCTGCTGACCGGCGCTGCCTCGTTGCCGGCCGACCCGGCGGCGGAGTGTCGACAGGAGGCGCAGGACTATGCCGTTCCTCCGGAACAGGAGGCGGATTACATCGATGGCTGCATACTGTCGCGCGGCGGTTCACTGGCGCCCGCCGCTGCTGAGGAAAATGTGCCGGTGGATGAATCCGGAGCCGTTCCGCCGATGGAAACCGATGAGATGATTGACGCAGGGCAGCCGGACGGAGCGCTGCCGGGAGATATCAATGGCTCGTACTAAATCAAATGCCCGGGCTGCCGTTGCGCCGGGTCGCAAGAGGTCCGCTGGCAAGGCGCGCGGTGTTGCGAGGACCGCCGACAAGGCGCGCAAGAATACCGACCAGAATGCCGCACAGGCCGACTGGGAAGATGTCGTGGAGGAGCTGGACGTGATTCCGGATATCGACGGCCTGCTCGACAAGCCCGCGGCCAATCGCAGCAGTGAAAACGAAGCACGCCGGCGCATCGAGCGGCTGCGCGAGGAGCGCCTGTTACAGCAGGCACTCTGCGAAGTGTTCGATTTCCAGGACGATCGCGCTTCCTGATATTCCACCGGGCAGGGTGCGATGCAGCGCCCGGATCGCCGCCCGGCCGCGGGACAAGCCCGGCAGCAACAACTTTCCATCCGGGTTATGGTCAAACCCTAACCGAATCCATTGCCCCGGTAGGAGCGAAGTCCATGAAGGATGCAAGCCATTACGGCATGCTGCTGGCCTGCGGGGTATTGATGCTGCTGACGGCCGGCCGGCTCTGTGCCGGGTCCGATGACGGCAGCTACCGTGAAACCCGCGACGCCTGGCAGGCGGAACAGGCGGCCAAAACGGCGCAGGCGCCATACTCGGAAAGCGAGCGACAGGTCATGCAGCGGGCTGCGCAGGATCTGGCCCGCTCGTTGCCCGATCCCGGTATCAAGCCGGGCGAGCAGGCCCCCGATTTCACACTCGGCAATGCCTACGGCAAGCCGGTGCGGCTGGCGGACCGGTTGCGGGAAGGGCCGGTGGTGCTGGTGTTCTACCGCGGTGCCTGGTGTCCGTTCTGCAACCTGTATCTGCGCACGTTGTACGAGCAGCTTACCGCCATCGAGGCGCATGGCGCGCAGCTGCTGCTGGTGACGCCGCAGCTACCGGACAGGTCCAGGAAACAAATGGAGGAAGGCCGCTACCGCTTTGAAGTGCTGAGCGACCTGGACGGCGCGGTGATGAAGGCCTACCGGCTGTACTTCGAGCTGGACCCGGAACTCGTCCGGATCTACGCCGCTCACGGCCTGGTGGTGGAGGACTTCAACGGTCCGGGGCGCAATGTCCTGCCGGTTCCCGGTACGTTTGTCATCGATCGCGACGGGATCGTGCGTGCCATGCACGCGGATACCGACTACAAGGAGCGCATGGAACCGGCGGATATCCTCCGCGCGCTGGATGCCCTGTAAGGTTCAGTCGAGGTCGGGGCCGAGGATGAAATCCACGCTGCTGAAGCCGTTGTCCTCGAGCAGCGCCTCGATGTCGGCCCAGTCGTAGTCCGGATCGTTTTCCTCGACGGTGGCGATCAGGGCGGTGACGTGGCGATACGCCTCGTGCGACTCGAAATCGGCGGGTACGCGCACCAGCCGGATATTTTTCGGGTCGCGGGCGGACAGGATCATCAACGAGTCATTCATGGTATTTCCCCGGGAACGGTGACACGGCATCCGACTCAGATGCGGTTTTCCATCGGCACATATCCGGACAGCGTGTTACCGGTATACACCTGGCGCGGCCGCGCGATACGCATTTTCGGGTCGCTGTTCTGCTCGTGCCAGTGCGCGACCCAGCCGGGCAGGCGGCCGATTGCGAACAGCACGGTGAACATGTTGGTCGGTATGCCGATGGCACGCAGGATGATGCCGCTGTAGAAATCGACATTGGGATACAGCTTGCGTTCCAGGAAGTAATCGTCGTTGAGCGCGATGTCTTCCAGGTTGCGCGCGATCTCCAGCAACGGATCGCTCACGCCGAGCTTGTTGAACAGCTGCTCGCTGACCTTGCGCAGCATGGTGGCGCGCGGATCGAAATTCTTGTAGATCCGGTGGCCGAAGCCCATCAGCCTCACGTCGCTCGACTTGTCCTTGGCGGCCGCGATGTATTCCGCGGCTGACTGCTTGCCGTGGTGTATGGATTCCAGCATCTCGATGACTTTCACGTTGGCGCCACCGTGCAGCGGACCCCACAGCGCGGACACGCCGGCGGCGCAGGATGCAAACAGGTTGGCGCGGCTCGAGCCGACCATGCGCACGGTCGAGGTGCTGCAATTCTGCTCGTGGTCGGCGTGCAGGATCAGTAACAGGTTCAGTGCGCTGCGCACTTCCGGTTCGGACATGTATTCCCTGTAGGGCTCCGAAAACATCATGTGCAGGAAGTTGGTGACGTAGGGCAGTTTCGGATCCGGGTAGATGTACGGCTTGCCGTGCGAGCGGCGATAGGTATAGGCGGCCAGCGTACGTATCTTGCTGATCAGTCGCGCGACGGCCTGCTCGAACTGGTCCGGTGTATGCAGGTCCAGCAGCTGCGGGTGGAAACACGACAGCGTGGAGATCATCGCCGACAGGATCGCCATCGGTGGCGCCGAGCGCGGGAAACCGGCGAAATGGTGCTTCATGTCCTCGTCGAGGTTGGCATTCTCGGTGAGCTGCCGGCTGAAACGCTCGTACTCGGACTGGTTCGGCAGGTGGCCGAAGATCAGCAGCCAGGCGACCTCGACGAAATTCGGGTGTTCGGCGAATGCCTCCAGCGGGATGCCACGGTAGCGCAGGATACCCTTGTCACCGTCGATGAAGGTGATGTCGCTGGTGCAACTGGCGGTATTGCCGAAAGCCGGGTCATAGGCAGTGAGTCCGGCAGTGTTGCGCAGGCTGGTAATGTCGATGGCGCGATCGCCCTCGCTGCCTGTGATGACGGGCAGTTCATATGTCTTGCCTTCGAAGATCAGTTCGACCTTGTTACTGGACATGTGTTTCTCCGCTTGTTTCTATTCGGTGACAGCGATGCTGCAGGCTGTTCTGGTCGATGACCATACCCTTTTCCGGACTTGCAGGGAAGCTACGCGGACCGTCCCCGGGTGTTGACATTGTGCTGCAAACGCGGCTGTATTGGTACGCTCAGGCGTTGCGCCAATGCCGTTTTTCAGCGATCGAGCGGCGGTCCCGGGCAGGAATCCGTGCCGGCCAGCCGTCAGGTCGGCGCGTCGCGGGAAACGATAAGGGCCGTACGCAGGCGTTGCTGTCCGAAGATGGAAATCCGCGCAAAATCCTCGCGCGCGATAGGCAGGTACTGACAGTCGAGCGCGCCCTGGCTTATTTCTTCCGGATCGGGGTCATGTACGTACAGGCACTCGCTGTCGTGGCCGCTGACGGTGACCCAGTGTGGTGCCTTCTTGCCATCCAGCCGCCAGGTGCTGATCATCACCAGCGGGATGGCGTTGTGATTGAGGGCATGGATGAGCCGTTCCTGCTTGATGTCGGAATAGTGGATCCTGATTCCCTTTGCCTTCGCCTGTTCGAGGTAGTCCTTGTGAACCAGCTCGATGACCCGTTTCTTGTTGGCATCGCGCACGCTGTCGACGAACAGGGTCTTGCGCGTATTGATCCAGACCTCGGCACTGAAGCCGCGCTGCCGTGCGGCCAGCGCCAGGCCGAGCGGGTGACAGCCGCCATGGCCGGAGGTCATGAAGATGGTGGTGGCCTCGCGCCAGATCTGCAGTTCCTCGTGATGCGACGGGACGTAGTCTTTCGACACGCCGCTCATGGCCATCATCAATGCCGCCGGTCCGCAGGTGAAGGGTGTGCTCTGGCGAATCCACGGCATCTCGATGTGGCGCTCGCGTACGCGGTACTGGTGAATGCGTTTTTGCATGCGAATGGCGTCACTGTGATCGTCGTAGTAGTCGCGGTAGACGCCGAACGGCGTGTATCCCAGCGACTCGTACAGCCGGATCGCGCCGCGGTTTTCGGCGCCGACCTCCAGGCGCATGATGAAACGCCCGCTCTCGCTGGCGGCCTTTTCGCCGGCCTCGATCAGGCTGCGCGCAATGCCGCGACCGCGAAAGTTACGATCGGTGGCGATCGAGTACAGGCGTGCCAGGCGTGTGCCGGTGTGGTAGATGACCAGGATGTAGCCGGCCAGGACGCCGTCGATGCTGGCGACCAGGAAGGCGCGGCTGGTGCTGGCGATCCAGTGCCGGAAGCTGCGCCGGCTGAGCCGGTCGGTGCTGAAGGCGGCTTCCTCCAGCGTCACCAGGGCATCCAGGTCGTCAGCCCTGACCACGCGCAGCCTGAACCCGTTATCCGTCATGCCAGCATTCCCTCCAGCGCCAGATCGATGACCTGGCGTGCCCGCGAGAGTACCTGCCTGCGCCAGTCCGGGTCGGCCGGGCAGAAGTGCGCGCGCAGCGCATCGACCAGTGCCAGGTAGTCCGGGTGCAGGGTGGGCTCGCTGCCATGCGCGGCGCGGAAGCGGTGATCGCGCAGCAGCACATCGAACAGCTCGCCGGTGGCCTGCGTGCCGAATTCCAGCGTGACGAAACAGCTACCCGGCTGCATTATCGCATGCCAGGCGTAATCGAGCAGGCCGAGTTTGGGTACCGAGCTGGATGTACCCAGCGCGGGCAGGGTGCATTCGTCGCCGTACCACGCGTGTGCGGTGTGTGCGCCATCGCTGTCCGGCTGGTTGTCGCAGATGATCTCGCCGTAGCCATACGGACCCAGCCCGGTGTGCACGTCGATGACGGCAAGGCGGCGTTCCAGGAGCCGGTACTCCGCCATGACGGCTTCGATGGTGCGACGCCCCTGCGCCGGCTGTATGCCGCCGTAGAACGGGCCGAGCGGGTCGCAGTACTGGCCGCCGCTGACCGCGATTTCGTACGCGGTCTGGCCATGCTCGCGGCGATACCTGTCCAGGGCGTGTTGCCGCCGGTTTCTGTCGTCGTCGAACAGGGCCGCGCGCAGCGCGCGGTAACCCGGGTTGTCCGGCAGCGGTTGAGTGAAGTCGATGAAGTTCCGGTTCAGGTCTATACCCTCGGCATCGCAGCGCCGGTGCCATGCATAGCCCCAGGGGTTGAGCGCATGGATGCACAGGATGGCGAGGTCGTCCGGGAGTTGTGCCGGCAGGCGGGCGAGCAGGTCACAGAGGACGGCCGTGCCGGCGAAACCTTCGATACCGTGCGTGCCGCCGATCACGACCAGCACCCGGCGCGCGGACGCAGTGCCCAGCCAGGCGCTGTGTGTTGCCAGCGCGGCCCCTTCGGGCGTGTGGCCGGGGACAGGCCAGCTACGCACGGTGGCAGACAACCCGCAGGTCGCGAGGTGTGTCTCCCACAGCCGGCATGCCTGCAGGTAGCTGTCCGGGAATACGGCCAGTGAAAACTCGGAAGTTGTGAAGGGTAATTGCATGTAGCGACATCGCAGCGGTAGGGCGCAGCATAGCCCCGGCGCCGGCGGTTGCAAGCTAAATATTTACACCGGCGCACAGAATCCGCTTGAAGCAATAAACTGATGTGCGCACAATCAGGCTACCTTGCAACCCTGACGGAAATCTGCGGACCCGGATGTCACAAACACTGATCGTGGTCGATGACCTGGAGGACTGGGCGCCTTTCTACCCCAGCGAGCAGGTCATGAGTTTCAAGGCCTACCTGGACGGCGGGCGTTTCGATAATCCCCAGCGCATACGCATCATTAACCTCTGCAAGGGTTACCGCTACCTCGCAGAGGGCTATTATTGCTCACTGCTGGCAGAGGCGCGCGGGCATCATGTCATCCCGTCGGTGCAGGTGATCAATGACCTGGGCAAGCGTGCCCTGTACCAGTTACAGCTGGGTGAGTTGGCCGAGGCGCTGGAACGCAGCCTGGCCGATCATGACAGGAGCAAGCAGCTACGGGTCAGGAGCTATTTCGGCACCACGCCGGAGCCGGCCTATCGCGACCTGGTGCGCAAGCTGTTCGAACTGTTTCCCTGCCCGGTGCTGGAGGCCGAGCTGCAATACCGGCGGCAGTGGGAGGTGGTGTCGCTCAAGGCCCTGTCGGCACACGACCTGGACGATGCCGCGCAGACCGCATTTGCCGAGGCGCTAGACCATTACAGCCGCCAGGTCTGGCGCGGCGCGCGCAAGCGCAAGCGTTATCGCTACGACCTGGCCATTCTGGTCAACCCCGATGAGCAGATGCCGCCCAGCGACGGTGCGGCGCTGAAACGGTTCATCCGGGCCGGCCGTGAACTGGGTATCGATGTCGAGCTGATCAAGCAGCGCGATTACCCGCGGCTGACCGAATTCGACGCGCTGTTCATCCGCGAGACCACGGCGATCGACCATCACACCTACCGCTTCGCGCGCAAGGCGGCGGCCGAAGGGCTGGTCGTCATCGACGACCCCGACTCCATCCTGCGCTGTACGAACAAGGTCTACCTCGCCGACCTGTTCCATAACCGCAAGGTGCCGGCACCGCGCACCCGCATCCTGCACAAGGGCAGCCCCGGTCGGGTCGAAAAGCTGGAGGAGGAGTTCGGCTACCCGATCGTGCTGAAAATTCCGGACGGCTCGTTTTCACGTGGCGTGGTCAAGGTCGAGAATGCCACGGAACTGCAGGCCAGTCTCAAGGACCTTTTCAAAAAGTCGGCGCTGCTGCTGGCGCAGGAGTTTTTCTACACCGATTTCGACTGGCGCATCGGCATCCTGAACAACAAGCCGCTGTATGCCTGTCGCTACTTCATGGTGAAGAAACACTGGCAGATCTACCGCCATGGCAATTCCCGCACTGCCAGCGGCGGCTTCGATACCCTGCCGACGTTCGAGGTGCCGCGTGACGTGCTGCGTTCGGCACTGGCCGCAACCCAGCCGATCGGTGACAGCCTGTATGGCGTCGACGTCAAGGAAAAGGACGGCAAGGGTTACGTCATCGAGGTGAACGACAATCCGAATATCGACCGTGGCGTGGAGGACAAGTACCTGGGCGAGGAGCTGTATCGCCTGATCATGGGCGAGTTCCTGCGCCGCATCGAGGAGCGCGGTGTCTGATTGATAATGGCCACGGAATCCACGGAATAACACGGAAGAATGAAATCCGGGCGTAGGGTGCGTTTTACGCGCCGCCAACGGTGCACGGAGTGCACCCTACAAAAACATAATAGCCACGGAAGCACACGGAATTACACGGAAAAACAATGTCAGGCGTAGGGTGCGTTTTACGCACCGGCAAAGGTGCGCCGAGTGCACTGTATAAAAGTAGCCACGGAATCCACGGAAGAACACGGAAAGAATGTAGGGTGCACTCTGTGCACTATTGAGTGAGACGTGAAAGGTGAAACGTGTATTACGCGTGCGAAAGATAATGGCCACGGAATCCACGGAATTACACGGAAAAATGAAATCCGGGCGTAGGGTGCGTTTTACGCACCGCCCACTGAAAAAATGGCCACGGAAGCACACGGAAACACACTGAATGTTGTTGGTTTTTCCGTGTGCTTCCGTGTGGTTCCGTGTGGTTCAGTGGCTATTACCTGTCCTGAAAGTGATCCAGATGCAGGTGGTACAGAAGGTAAGGCCAGAAATAACGGCTTGATCAGGCTCCTAGTGCTGTACATCGCGCGTCAGCATGTCGAGCGACAGCGGCGGAAAGTACATGCCGAGCGGCTTGCTTGCCCACCAGTTGCCGGTCGCGGCGCGTTCCTGCGGGGTGGTGAAACGATAATCCTCCAGGCGCGCGCGCACCAGCCGCGGCGGCCGCTCCGGAAAGGGGTTGTATTCCAGCAATGCCGTTACCTGCGGCGAGCCTTCCAGCAGGCGCACCATGAAATCGGGAAACCAGAACGTGGTGCGCGTGTTGGGCCGGTTGATGGCGGCGAACCACATCATCCAGTCGAGTCGCGGCTGGTGCGGGATGTTGAAGCGCGGACGCCGGGACAGGTCGCCGGGCTTGTAACGGAAGCCGTAGGCATGCCACTCGCGTCCGTCGTCGGACCCTTCGACGATGATCTCCGGACGTTTCGTCGTCATGTTGGGAAACACGTGGTAGTTGTTGACGATGTGCCAGTGCACCAGCAGGCGCACCACCGGCTCGTTGAAGGCGGGCAGTGGCCGACGGGTGAACGAGGACCACATCATGCTGAGGCTGGAGGACACGATCAGCACGGCCAGCAGCGCCGCAGTCGCGGTCGCGATCCGGCCGGGCCGCAGCGGCAGTTGCGGCAGGCGCAGGCCGCGCAGCGCCCGGTCATCGAACAGCAGCAGGCACAGCAGGATGGTGAGCAGGTTGAAGAAGTTGTGGTTGCTGCTCAGCATGATCAGCAACTGCATCAGGATGGTTACCCACGCCGCGAACAGGCGCGGCCTGCGCGGCAGGAACACCAGGAACGGCACCAGCAGTTCGGCGAAGAAGGTGAATCCGACCCCGGCGCGCAGCACCACCTCCGGCAGCTGGTGCGCGAACCACGCGCCGACGGTCGGCAGGGGCTGGGTCTCGAAGTAGTGTGTCAGCGCCGTGAAGCCGGCCCAGGATTCGTCGCCGCTGAGCAGCTTGTAGGCGCCTGACAGGAAGCGCAGCCGGAACAGCACCCAGTGCATCAGCCAGATAATCACGGCGGAACCCCAGGGCAGGAAGATGGCGAGGAAGCCGGTCTCCAGCAGCAGGAAGTCCCACTGGAAGGTCATGAACACCTGGCCGGCATAGACCAGCGACAGGTAGAGCAGGAACAGCAGCGGCAGCACCGTGCGCGTGAAGATGTTCAGCGTCAGCAGCAGGGCTGGCAATGGCGCCGGCGACACACACGGCCTGGATCGCGGTATCGCCGGCATCCAGCCAGAACAGGCTCGGATTCAGCCACCAGGGCCGCGTGCCATGCTGTGCGATCAGGGCCTGCAGTTCGTCCGTCAGCGGCAGGATGCCCTGGCTGCCGATCAATCCCAATGCCTGGACGCCGAACGAGACAAAGGCCGCGAGGTAGACCAGCCCCAGCAGGCGCAGGAACAGCCAGCTGACCGCGCGATAGTCGGAGGGATAGCGTTCGCGGCCCCACAGCAGGCGCGCCAGCCGGCCGGCGGCCACACGGTGCCGGGCCGTCAGCCGGTAGATTCCTTCCGCCAGCGGCGCGAACCCGGGCAACCACCGGCTGGCACGCAGCCAGCCGGGTCGGCCACCGGCGGCGAGCACGCGAAAGGCCGCCGCGGCACCGCTGTGGCGGCTGCCGTCGGGCGCCAGCAGCTGGATGCTGCGGACGAATTCCTCATGCGGGATCTGCGGGAATTCGGCTGCGGCCTGCTGGAAAGGGGCGTAGTCCACGGCGTCGCCGGTCAGGCGCTGCCAGTAACGCACCTGGCCACTGCAGAAATCGCAATCGCCATCGTAAACCAGTAACGGCCGGTCGGAGTGGGGCATGGCGGCAGTATAGCCGTACACGGTGCACGGTTAACTGATACGTGTCAGGTGGCGAACGGTTTGCCGGGGTTATCATGGCAGCAAGTCGGGCGGTTCAGCCGGTTTTTCGGATGCCGGAAAGTGGTTACCTGCAAACGACACAAACAGCGGGGTGATGATGATGGTATTTCAACAACTGCTGGCGGGCCTGCTGTGTGCCGCCATGAGCGCCGGTCTGGCGGCAGCGCAGGACCGGAGTGCGGAACGCGATGCCATGGTCGAGCTGATCGACCAGAAGGTGGCGGAGACGGCGGAATTCATCGGCAAGCCACGGCTGGATGACGCCGTGCTGGAGGCCATGCGCACGGTGCCGCGCCATGCTTTCGTGCCGGAGGACGAACGCGCGCGCGCCTACGACAACCGGCCGCTGTCGATCGGCTATGGCCAGACCATTTCCCAGCCCTTCATCGTGGCGTTGATGACCGACCTGCTGGACGTCGGGCCCGATGCCACGGTGCTGGAAGTCGGTACCGGCTCGGGCTACCAGGCGGCCGTGCTGTCCGGCCTGGTGGCCAGCGTCTACACCATCGAGATCGTGCCGCAGCTGGGCGAGCGGGCGCGGGGCGTACTGCAACGGCTCGGCTATGACAACGTCGAGGTACGCATCGGCGACGGTTATTACGGCTGGGAGGAGCACGCGCCGTTCGATGCCATCATCGTCACGGCGGCGGCCAGTCATGTGCCGCCGCCGCTGGTCCGCCAGCTCAAACCCGGCGGGCGCATGATCATTCCGGTCGGTTCGCGGTTCATGGTGCAGGAACTGCTGCTGGTGGAAAAGACCGCGGCGGGCGAGGTATCGACGCGGCAGGTCCTGCCGGTGGCGTTCGTGCCGCTGACCGGCGGTCACTGAGGCCGTGACGCGGCCGCGAAACCGGTGACCACGGTGCCGGGCGCACATCGCGAGGCCCGCGTCCCGCTGCTGTCGGTGGCGCTGCTCTCGGTCAGCGTGCTGGCCTACGAGATCCTGCTCATGCGCCTGTTCTCGATCATCCAGTGGCATCATTTCGCCTACATGGTGATCAGCCTGGCGCTGTTGGGCTACGGCGTAAGCGGCACCCTGGTGACCCTGTTGCAAGCGCGGCTGATGGCGCGCTTTGCTGCGGTGTATACCGGCTGCATTGCCGCCTTCGCGCTGAGCGCCGTGTTCTGTTTTCTGGCCGCGCAGCAGGTGCCGTTCAACGCCGAGCTGGTGCTGTGGGACATGCGCCAGCCAGGGTGGCTGCTGTTGCTGTACCTGCTGCTGGCCGCGCCCTTTCTGTTCGCCGCCACGGCGCTGGCGCTGGCGTTGATGCGTTACAGTGAGGCGATCGGCAGGGTCTACGCCGTTGACCTGGCCGGTGCCGGCCTGGGCGGGCTGCTCGTCATCGCTTTGCTGTTCCTGGTCACGCCGCTGCAGGCGCTTACCGTCATCGGCCTGCTGGCGCTGCTGGCCGCGGCTATCGGTGCGCGCGAGACCGGGCTGGTCAACGGGCGCCGGCTGCGCGCGCTGCTCGGTGTCGCCGCGCTGGTGCTGATCGGCGGTGGCCTGCATGGCGAATTGCAGCTCTCGCCCTACAAGGGACTCAGTCAGACGCTGCTGGTGCCCGGTACCCATGTCGTGGCACAGCGCTCGAGCCCGCTCGGCCTGCTGAGCGTGGTAGAAAGTACGCAGGTGCCATTGCGCCACGCCCCGGGCCTGAGCCTGCTGGCCA
This sequence comes from uncultured Gammaproteobacteria bacterium, assembly GCA_963748215.1. GTDB lineage: Bacteria > Pseudomonadota > Gammaproteobacteria > UBA9214 > UBA9214 > UBA9214. The sequence continues at coordinate 336,896 of CAVVHS010000007.1, forward strand.
CGCAGGAGCCGCCACCCCAGCTGGGCGTGTTCACGGACGGTGACGGCATGACGGCCATCACGCAGGACAGCGGCGAGCGCGCGGCACTGGCGTGGCTCGATCAGACCACGTCCGCATTGCCGTACCACCTGCGCGGCATCGAACACGCACTGATCCTGGGTGCGGGTACCGGCGCGGATGTACTGCAGGCGGATTACCATGGCGTGCCGCGGATCACGGCGGTGGAACTCAATCCGCAGGTCATCGACCTGGTGCGCGACCGCTATGCCGCGTTTACCGGGCACCTCTACCAGCGTGCGGCCGTGCACACCGATGAGGCGCGCGGCTTCGTGGCGGGCAGCCCCGGGCGCTACGACCTGATCAACATCGCCCTGCTGGATGCGTTCGGCGCCGCGGCGGCCGGCCTGTATGCACTCAACGAAAGCTACCTCTACACCGTCGAGGCGCTGGAGGATTACCTTGCCCACCTGCAGCCGGACGGCTACCTGTCGATCACGCGCTGGGTGACGCTGCCGCCGCGCGATACGCTCAAGCTGTTCGCCACCGCGCTGACCGCGCTGCAGCGCCGCGGTGAGGCACACCCGGCCGACCACCTGGTGCTGGTCCGCAGCTGGCAGACCGCGACCCTGCTGGTCGGGAACGCGCCGTTCAGCCCGGCGGAGATCGAGCAGGTGAAGACCTTCGTGCAGCGCCTGGGTTTCGATGTCGCCTGGTATCCGGGCATGCCGGCGGTGGAGGCAAACCGTGTCAACCGCCTGCGCGAAGCGTATTTCTACCAGGCGGCCGTGCGCCTGGCCGGCGCCGAACGGCAACAGTACCTGCAGGACTACAAGTACGACCTGCAGCCGGCGACTGACAACCAGCCGTACTTTTTCCATTTTTTCAAATGGAGCGCGTTACCGGAAATGCTAGCGCTACGCGGGCAAGGCGGCATGCCGCTGCTGGAGTGGGGCTACCTGGTGCTGGTTGCCACCCTGCTGCAGGCGCTGCTGGCGAGCGTCGTGCTGATCCTGGTGCCGCTGCTGGCGCTGCGGCGCCGCGCACGCAACGCTATGGCCGACAGCGTCGGACGGGGCAGGGTGTTCGTGTATTTCGCGGCCATTGGCCTGGCCTTCCTGTTCATCGAGATGGCGTTTATCCAGCGCTTCACGCTGCTGCTGCACCATCCGCTGTACGCGGTCGCCACCACGCTGAGCGGTTTTCTGGTGTTCGCCGGTCTCGGCAGCCACTGGAGCCAGCGCTGGTCGCGGCGCAGGCAGCAGACGCGCGGCATCGCATTCGCGGTCGCCGGCATTGCCGCCATCAGCCTGGCCTGGCTCGTGTTACTGCATACCTGGCCGGCCGCGCTCACGGGCTGGTCGCTGCCGGTCAAGGTCGTGCTCACGCTGAGTATGATCGCGCCGCTGGCGTTCTGCATGGGACTGCCGTTTCCACTCGGCCTGTCGCGGCTGGCGGAACAGGCACCCGATTACCTGCCCTGGGCCTGGGGCGTGAACGGCTGCGCCTCGGTGATCAGTGCCGTGCTTGCCACGCTGCTGGCAATCCACTTCGGTTTCAGTGCGGTGATCCTGCTGGCGGTGCTTTTGTACGGGGTCGCAGCGCTGAGTGTGCCAGGCGGACGAAGTGTGATCGCTGCGCAACGATAGCCGCATCTGATGCGGTTCGCTGTGCTTACCATATCCTGCGGGCTTAAGCTGTTGATTCACAGTACCCTGGGTAAGGAATTCGTAATTTACGAATAGTGATAAACGTATTCTGTCCCTGCCTATTCGTCTCACACGGAGATGACGACTTTTCCTCGCGCGTGTCCCTGTTCGATGTAGCCGAGAGCCGCAGCTGTCTCGCGCAGCGGGTACGTCCTGTCGATAACCGGCGCCAGTTTGCCTGATTCGACCAGCTCTTTGAGAACAACCAGGTCCTCGTGATTAGGTATCGAGAGATACCGGCGCAGGTTCTGGCGTACGAACGGTGACAGCATGAGCGGCTTGACCAGGCGGACCAGCAGTTCGAAGCCCTGCGCCCCTGAACCACTGTTGAGGATGAGTGTCCCGTCGGAGGTGAGTGCGCGCCTGCAGTCCGACAGGGTGCGGTTCTCCACGTTGTCGAAGACAAGATCGTAACGCTGACCACCCCGAGTAAAATCCTCCCGAGTGTAATCGATGACATGATCGGCGCCGATCGAGCGGACCATGTCCACATTTCCCCTGCTGCATACGCCGGTCACTTCTGCCCCAAATGACCGGGCAATCTGCACGGCGAACGTTCCCACACCGCCCGATGCCCCATTGATCAGGACCTTCTGTCCCGGCCGTACTTTTCCCACATCGCGAAGGGCGTGCAGGGCCGCGAGCGCGGAGGTTGGTATGGCAGCAGCTTCTTCAGGTGTGAGGTTTTCGGGTTTGTGTACAAGCTCGTCTTCTCCGGCACGCACATACTCGGCACAGGTGCCGGTAGTCGCGCCGAACACCTCATCGCCGGGCCGGAATCGCTTCACATTGTTGCCCGCTGCCTCGACCCGACCTGCCACGTCGTATCCCGGAATGCCGTGTTTTGGTTTGAGCAGCCCGGTAGCCAGTCGCACGGGGAACGGCGCGCCTCGCACAGTGAAGCAGTCGCCTGCATGGAGTCCCGCAGCGTGAACGCGTACCAGCACCTGATCATCGTTGATGACCGGTGCGTCGATGTCCCTGAGTTCCAGGACATTATCAGGTGCCCCGTACTTGTCTTGAACGATGGCCTTGATGGTAGCCTCCCGATCCGTTGACCGTTACGGTGGGTCAAACCCCTCCACATTATTCATACACGCCCTGGCGTGATGACGTACCGGATTCGATGTTGGTGCCTTGAATGAAATCTCCACAGCCCCTGACATGACGACACGAGCACTTGTATAGTTTCACTGTCTAGCAGAGCATTCTGCACCTTTAGGCAGGGAATATCCTGTTTCTGTTAGTTGCTATCCCTTCGTCGCGCTTTGAGTGCCGATTATTGCTGAGGCCGTTGAGGGAAATGGGCGGCCAACCGCAGAATTTCGACAAAAAGCATCACGGCGTCCGGATGAGAAGAATGCTCAGCGAGTACGCTGGCCACCGTCCGGCAATATCTGCTGCATCATCCCTGCCGGATTCATTTTTTGAAGCTGCTGGCTTCCCTGGGAGAATGTCTGCCCCAGGCCGCGAATGCTTTGCTCCATGCGCTGCATGGACTCATTCATGTTTCTCACACTGTCCTGCATTTCGCTGACATCCTGCGAAATGGCGCCCACGTGTTCGGTCATCTCGCCCATCGATTTACTCATATCGAACATCAGCTTCAGAAATAACAGTGCAATGACTCCTGTGGCGAGTATTAATAGCGTCTGTGTCGGTTTGCTGGTCATGGTATTGTTTGCCTCATTGGCTCAGCGGGTCTGATGCTATTGATTCGTCGATATTAACGGAGGCAAGCATGTACATACAATTGCAACCACTCGCCGCATTGATCGCGGGCATCCTGATCCTGGCCGTGCCTCGTTTGCTCAATTATATCGTAGCCATCTATCTCATTCTCGTCGGTGTCATCGGCGTTTTCAAGCTCTGAAACGCGGCTCAATCGGGACGTCGAAAAAATCCATACGAGTGGTGGATGTGAGCGGAAGAGTGGTAATGATTATTCCCAGTGCGGCATCATCATGGCATCAGTAAATGGGAACTTCCGGATTGGAGCGCAAATCCGACCTTCAGATGAAGTGATGTATCTGTGCGATCACGGTGTGGGTAACGTCAGACGCCGGCCACAATGCGACATTCCCGTAGCTCCTGTGAAGGTCAGGAACGCAGCAATAGTTGCCGTTCGCAGAATTCTTGGGTACTTCGTTTACCGATCAATAACGGGCTGTCTTTGGTTTTTACTCTGACCCCAAATCATATAAGAAAAGGGGCCGTCAGGCCCCTTATCCGTTGCAGCTTAGGCGTCAGGGATGCAAAGAAACAGCTACACCCTGAAGCCTTTGGCCGGAATGGCTTATCGTTACTGATAACTACCCGGCGGCGCAGCCCAGGGCTGCATTGGTGCCGGCTTGTTGGCCTCCTCGAGTTTCCTGATACGCGCCTTCAAACGTTGAATCTCAGCGGCACTCCCTGCGTCTGCCGGTGCACCCGCACCGGGCGCTCCGACATGGCCGGGACCACCACCATAGCCGGGACCACCACCATAACCGGGCCCACCACCATAGCCGGGACCACCACCATAGCCGGGCCCACCACCATAGCCGGGACCACCACCATAGCCGGGCCCACCACCATAGCCGGGCCCACCACCATAGCCGGGACCACCACCATAGCCGGGGCCACCACCATAACCGGGCCCACCACCATAGCCGGGGCCACCACCATAACCGTAGCCTTGCCCCCTGTCATAATCATCGTCACGGTCTTTATCTTTATTACCACCCATCCACTTGGATGGATTCATCATATTACCCATATCCAATGCACAGGCCGGGTTGGCAAACAGCACGCTGACCGCCATAAAAATTATACTGATTGTTATTTGCTTGTTTTGCACCGTCTATTCCTCGCGTATTATTAATGTAATCGTCAGCGGACAAACGATGCTGCCCGCCTGCCTCTCGACTACCCTTATCCCACTAGCCGGTCATGGGGTCAAATAAAAGTACATAAATGGGTTCTTATGCGAGGGATAAGCTCAAGACAGGTAGGTATACAGCCTAATGTGAAGGTCTGGAAAGGGGCGGCTCCCGGTCACCTGACTAATTTACTCAGGAATTTCTCCGGGAACTTCCGAATCCGGCCAACAAGAGACCTTCTCGGTTACCGGCCTGAACGGAAAGTTCATAGACAACTGAGACGTTCGAACTGATTTTATTAAGAAAGCCCGTTTTCAGGACATTCCCTTGCCATTCGAACTCTACATCAGCATTTGGTGATTAGATGATGTATAGCTTTCAGTCATAGTATTCGCATACAGCCTCTCTCCATTTGCTTCTATAGAGATCCAGGCCGGTGCATGTTGGACAACACGAACAGCCGGTTATGGAAAATCCATTATTAATCGAGACATCCCTTGCTGATGACGACATTCTAGCGATTGATGGCATTGCTTATCAGGCAAGCGGAGTCGTGGAACGGCAACGACGATTTCCGAATCCCTGGTACACTGCGATCGGGACTGCGTTTCGTATAAATCATAGTCTGTGCTCGAATCACAAAATGTGGTCTGTTCGCCCATCAGCATTCCTTCTGCCGCTGGTACTCCTGCTCTGGCTGAACGGCGCCGGCGCACAACCCTTTGCAGGCATCCAACAACCCGAATCGCCGGTTTCATTTATTGATATACCGCTGCGGCTGTCTCTCGAGCCCCTCATCAATGCGGCTGACAGGATGCTCCCGTACCAGGCTGGCAACTGGCGCGCATGGAAGGACTGGCACGGTATAGATTCACAATACCGTGGCTGGCGCGGGCCGCTCAGCATTACTGCCTCAGGCAATGTGCTATTAGTACAGGCGCATATCCGTTACTGGATCAGGGCACAAAAAAAATTGCTTGGTGCAGTCACCCTGAAAGCCAGCTGCGGCATCGATGAAGCGCCACGACAGGCAGTAATCGGCATGCAGGTGCTGCTGGAGTGGGGACCGGACTGGACCTTGAGACCGAGGTTTCGCATTCTGCCGACCCGGTTTCTCGACCGCTGCGAAATGACCATCGCGAATATCGATGTTACGCCCGTCGTCGAGACTGAATTCCGCAAGCAAATGCAGGAAAGCCTGCGTGCGGCACTCAAGTCGCTGGCTCCCGACGTGAATGCAATCCAGCGTCAGGCTCAGCAAACCTGGTCGTTATTGCAGGAACCGGTGGAACTCGGACAGGACAACTGGTTATTGCTCAGGCCGGCGAGTGTCGCACTGTCTCGCATAGACGGTGGGGAGAAATACCTCGACGCACATCTTGCACTGACATTGCAGCCGGCGCTGGTGACCGGAGCTGAACCCGCCGGTAAACCGGTGCCGCTGCCACCATTAGGACAGTATTATCCCCGGTCCGGCGAGTTAAATCTGCACCTGATTTTGAACCTGGATTTCCCCACACTCAATCAGCGGCTTTCCGACACCCTGGCCGGCAAATCATTTGTCATCAAAGGTCAGAAGACCGGCATCAAAAAGCTCGACCTGGGGGGTAGCGGACAGGAAATCAGAGCCCGGATGGAACTCGCCGGCGACCTGACCGGTACGGCGGAACTGCGTGCGAGGGTGGCCTATGATGCGCAACACCAGAAGCTTGAATTACAGGACCTGACGTTTGAGTATGACGCGGAAGATTCCACCGTGGAGATGTTAGCGGAGGCGTTCCATGAACCCATCCGTCAGGCACTGGAAGACGCGGCTAACCAGGCATTGGCACAGCACCTCGATCTGCTCGGCGAGCGCCTTGGGACGGTTCTGAAGAAAATCATGCCAGCGGGTGTAGTGCTGGACCTGTCTGCCTTGCAGCTAAGCAGCGTGCAAATTCTTATCGAACAACAGGGTATCAGGCTGGATGGAACCGCCACCGGGAGCGCCCGCCTGGTGTTACGCTGACCGCTTAGCACCAAGACCACGGCCGCGGCCTGCCCGCACTGTACGTGGACAGCGTGCTCCTAGGCTGTAATCGAAGGTCTTCTTACGCTGCCTTTCGTGCCATCTGATCGAATGTCTACAACGGGTCGGCTCTCATCGATTAGAGAAATCTTTTATAAGCGTCTCGTGTAGGGATGGGCTCGGCCAGAACTTGCCGTTCGTGCAAACAAAAACGGCGTCCAGCGAATAAAAGAAGGCCGCCGGATGAATGCAAGTCTGTAAAGCCGCTTTCCTTCTTGCTATCCCGACCAGACCCTGCAGGCCAGTGCCTGAGAGGTACAGTCTGCGACCTGGCACTGCCTGGGGAGGTTGCCGTAGAGCGTCTCTGCGATATACTCGACATCATCTTATCGAGGGAGTAGGTATGAAGATAATCAGAATGATAGTCTTGCTGACGCTACTGGCTGCACAGGGGCTGGCGTGGAGTGGCTTTGATGAGGGGCTTGCGGCAGCCAAAGCTGGAGACTATGCAACGGCGTTACGTGAATGGAGACCATTGGCTGAACAGGGTAATTCCAGAACGCAATATCATCTCGGGATCATGTATGAAAATGGTCAGGGTGTTCCGCAGGACGACAAAGAAGCGGTGACTTGGTACCGCAAGGCGGCTGAACAGGGTCATGCCGGTGCGCAATATAATCTCGCACTCATGTGCCGCAAAGGCCAAGGTGTCCCGCAGGACGACGAAGAAGCGGTGAACTGGTACCAAAAGGCGGCTGAACAGGGGTATTATATGGCGCAAAACAACCTCGGCCTCATGTATGGCAGTGGTCTGGGCGTCCCGCAGGACTATGTCCAAGCCTATAAGTGGTTCAACATTGCAGGCGCAAACGGTGATGAAACAGGAACAAAGAACCGAGATAGCGTTGCTGAAAAAATGACCCCCGCACAGATCGCAGAAGCGCAGAAACTCGCCAAGGAATGGATGGAGAAACATCAGCAATAGCTGATTGCCACTGTCGGCATTGTCCTACAAACCCACAACAAATCCAGATGGGACCTGTATGGCTCGTTAGTTCCATTAAGTGACCATTCATATAGGAGTCGGCTAAACGTCCGAGAAGGGTCGTCTCCCGCTGTTTAGAGGTTACTTATATAGTAATTGTCCCTGCGTCTCAGTACGGCCAGACTGGACATAGACTATAGGCAAAAAACACCGCTGATGCGGGTTCATGTAGATCCTTGTTCAGCCAGGAACAGCCGTCCAGAGTTTTCGCGAAATTGCCATGCGTTTCGGCTTTGGAAGAAAAGTGATGGTGTTTATATGTGCGTTTCACAATCGGCCTTGTAGTTGCTGTCAACGCGAGACTCCGCGCCAAATGAAAAGGCTTCCAATGACAACAAGTGCGATCATTCCTATCCAGTAAGCTTCTGGCGCGGTTTCCGGACAAACGGGGTAACCACCAGTGCGCGAGGTTGCTGGGAAACAGCCAGTCACAAATCCGTAGGCAGCAAATCCAAGTGAAAGACAGCCCGCAACGAACATTTTAGGTCCCGAGTTGCCCCACCAATTAAACATAACCTACTCAAGCGATAAAGTGCCGACACTATATAAGTCCCGGGTCGTAATCCAACTTCGACGGAAAGTCGGAAAGCCGAGATAGCATGCCAGGGATATCGTCGGCTCCGATAGATATTCCTTTATTACTATATTGATAGTATGACTGTGAAAGTATGGAGGTCACGTAAGGGTCGATCCCGGAAGTACAGCCTGTAGGTCGCAATTCGGCCTGTTGTCTTGAAAAACTCCAATGACCTGCTGACGTCATTATGTTCATTTAGAAATCGTGCATGAGGGCTTCCTGAAATCCGTAATATTTTGCAACATGACAAAGCATCTCACTCTCGTGCGCGGTCGATTTCTAGTAGCAGGGTTTTTCAACACTATCGGCCACAATGCGACATTCCAGGTGTTCACGTGAAGGTCTCAGTAGCAGTGCCAGTTCATTCGAGTAATTTACTCAGGTATTCCCCATGTTACTTCCGAGTGCGGCGAGAACCGGACGTTCCCTGGATGCAGAAAACCCTGCTAGTGCGGGTCTCCTGGGTGGCAACTTTAGGCCAGCAACAGGCGCTGTGCCGCCGAATATTCTTTACGCTATTTCGTGATTGTCTGGTGATGCCAGAGTGCTAATGCTTGCCAAATAAAATGGCTTTTAGATGTGCAAATATTCCAGGTCTGGCAACATCGTCAACAATATACAGTCGATCACCGAATTGTAAATCGTCGAGACGTTTACTCAGTTGCGCCGTCTCCTGTGAGAGTCGCTCCACCAGCAAAAATATTTCATTGTCAGATTCTTTGTTTCCAGAGATATTCTCGCTTGTTGCTGTTATTGACCCGTCAAGGTTATGGCCAGCCGCTTCCGGACGCCTTCCTGTTTCTCTCGACATTGCTTTCACTGCTACTTGCATCTGTGTTGTTGTTTCAGTCAGTTCATTACTGAGAGTTGCGACATCAGCCCTGAAGTCAGTTGCTCTGTGCAATATTTGTCTTATTGCACTGTCTTTGGCTTCAAGATAGCAGTGAATTACCAGGTCCATATCCAGGAAGACCACTTTGCTTAAGGCTTCCAGAAGCCGGGCAATCGATTTCTTATCCCCCGTATGATTCTCGGTAATTAGTTCGATAATCTGACCAAACATCTGACAGTATCCACCGATATACCAGTTGATGGTTAGCCCAACTTGTGCATGCGCACGTCCGATCTGTTGCGCCCTTTCAAAGAATGCATTGTCGTATTCACCATTGAATAATGAGTTCAACCAATGATATTTTTGCCCTGCGCGGGCGCGTGCGATTGCATCACCATCAACAAAAAGTTTCTTAAGTTCAGGCTGTCTGAGCAGGTGATCGTAAAATCGATCTAGCATTCCGTCCATTGCTGGCTCGATGAATATTCTGGCGGCCTGAATTTCGCGAGTTGTTTCTGTATCAATTTTCAGAAATTTGAGGCGCTCCTCGATCATTTGTGTATGTGGCATATTCCACCTCCAAGACATGTGTTATTCGAGCCGAATATTGAATCTCGGATATACCTCGGTATCCGGCTAATTGGTGAGCCAGGTCACAGCAGCATTCGCCATGTGTTCGTGACTTGTTCTGTTATAATGTTGTTGCATTTCTTTCAGTTCAATTCTGTGCCTATGTTCTCGGCGCGAGACATGCAGAAAGCATAACCCACTTATCTCGAAATAATCCATCCACAGAACTACCTGCGCGCGCAGGTTAATGCGGCCGCATCGGCATATCCACTGAATACGCACTCGTAGATCGCCAGCGCTTGCTTATGGTTCCTCAATGGCATCCCACCAGCAGGCTGCAGACTCACCTGTTGATTGACGTCCAGAATAAATTCCTCAGAATTCGTTGTACATCTCCAGGTGTCATGCAATTTTGTATATCAGGTAGCGATTGTGTCACAAGCGAATTCAACGAGTCATGATGTGGCATTTCGCGTTTGTATTCTGTATTGACTGCCACGCTGTCCGATCGAACAGAATACATCAGTAAAATATTCTATGCTGTGCATATACATAGCCCTTTCTCTATTTCCCAGACATTTCCCCTGGTACTTCCGAACCCGGTCAATACATGTTATTCGCCAGATTTCCATGGACATCATGTTGATACTGGTTGTGGGCATGCGTGAGATCCATGTCTAGAACCTATATCAAATAGGCCAATGCATCTCCTTATCGGTAATTATCTTCGCACTTGCATGGCGTGCATGTCCGCCAGTAAATCAGCAACACATGCGGCGAAGTGTTCACTGAATACTGTTGTCGCAGATCAACTACATTGCATCGTACATCAGAACGCAGAATTTCCTGGTTCAATCCAGCACACTAGCTTCAAAAGTGGCAACCGATCAAATAACCATTGATCACAGCGTCGTAAATCAGAGACAACGTATCGTACGTCGGTACACATAACCACCTGATTTAATTTGACACATCGAACTGGTGCGTAACTTGCAGCTAGTCGTGCGTCTGCGAAAATGAGCAAACATGGCGATCACAGGAAAGCACCCACACTGAGCATTAGTACGCATTATTTGCGCCGATACTACATATAGGAGATTTTGAAGTTAAAGTTAGTTTTCTAAATTATGGAATGGATCAAACAAAAATTGGAGGAGACGCGTAAACGACGGGAGCTGGTGCAGCAAGTCCATGCTGCCTTATCTGCAGATATGCTGTATCCACCACAGCGCGCCTTCGGCGCTGGGACATATCGGCTGCTCCCCCTGAAGGGCAGCATGTGGCGTATATCAGAAATAGCCATGGTGATCGCATCGGTCATAATTGCCTGGTTGATCGGAACGGGCCAGGGGCCGGTGGTATGGTTACACAATCTTGACCTGCTTGAATCCAATCAAGTCAGCTCAGCCGAAAGCCCGGCCGATGAACAGCTGCAGACGCATGTCACCGGCCTAACTGAACGCGTGGACAAGCTGACTGATTTGATTCTAAATCTGGAGTCTGGGCTGATACATGCCCGCGGTATCACGGATTCAATTATCGATTCTGAACAGAAAATTGCGTCCTCGACTACTCCAGAGCCGTCGACAACTGGCGAGGTAGTGCAAATCCTTGAGACATTGCCGTCCTCAGCCGCTGGCAAAACACGCAGAGGGATGAGCATTGAAAAAATGCCCCGGCAAACCCCAGCCTGGAGAACAACCAGGCCCAAAAACACAACTGGTATCCCCGCTATCACCGTCAGTAAGACCGCGATAGAGGGACAGAAGAATTCGGTTATTGGTATACAACCCGCGGTCAGCGTGGCTCAACAGGGCCCATGGGTCGTCAATCTTGCTTCTTTACCGAGTAAGACCGATGCCGAACGATTCGCGGAAAATGTCCGGATCATGGATATCGAAACGGAACAGCAACACGTCACCGTGAAAGGCAAACAATACTGGCGTGTGCAGATAACCGGCTTCTCAACAGCGGCGGAGGCCAAGGCTACTGCCGGAACCACTATGGAAAAGCTGGGACTTAAGGAAATCTGGATAACGAAGCACTGAGTGTTCAGGGGACGCAGAAATATCTGATTCCTGACCTGTCGTTCCGAGCAAGTGCCGTTGTACAACTACTCCAGCTGATATCTGATAGTTGACCGGGTATGCCCGCTTCTCACCGGCTTCTTCCATTTTGTGGTTTTGTCTATACGTCGTCTACGGGTCAGTCTTTCCCGTTAAAGCGACTAAAGGTTCGACTGGGTTCGTCTCCCGTCCTTTGCCGAAATCTTATATTGGCGTCTCGTGTAGGACAGGGATCGGACAATAGTTGACGTTTAGATAATACTGATACTTAATTCCGAGCACATTACAGGGGCACTCCGTGCACCCCCGATAACCCACGTGGCTGTTGCAGTGTGCCCAAATAAATCGGCGACCCGAAGGCCGCCGCTGTTGAATCGGTTATAGCTACTTACGCTTTCTTACGTCTGGATATTCCGACTAGCCATAAAAGGCCAGAGCCGAACAAATATGCCGCCGCGGGAATCGGCACGGTCGACAGGGTGGCAGTCAACGTCGAGGATGATGTTAGAATCGTTGAATCGTTGATAAGAGCTCCGTCTATGGACAATAGCTGATTCGGGTTACCGCTCACGAAACCCAATCCTGAAGCCCCCACCCAGTTCCACGCTTGGCCGCTCGTAGAGGTGCTTCCACCGCCGGTAATAAATTGCTGGGTGTTGGTATCAAAATTGAAATTGAAAGTTGTGGTACTACCGTCCGTCAGGTTCCAAGTACCGATCAACTGAGTGTTGAGGTACGCTTCTAACATCAGTGTGTCGATACTGTTTTCATCAATCACACCCGTTCCGATCAGGCTATCACTGTAACTAAATGCGCCGCTCATGGTGTACCCATTGGCGCCGGCCCATGAAATGTCGAACGAGACTGCGCTGGATATGCCGGGCATAAACCCTGCTACGACCAGTCCCAGCGAGCAAACAATACCTAAAAGGCCTGATTTTTTCATACTGCATCATCCTCTAATACTATGTTGATGTTCACAAATTAGAATTCCAGAATTATTGATCTATTGTCAAAAGCCCCAGACCCATACAAAGCAAAGATATCCAAATGCATAGGGCTATGCTGTCATTGGCCCTCGGCCGAATAGCTCTCTTCAGCATCACTCTCATTTAGAAATACCCAATATACATTGAGTGAGCGTCTTTTAGAACTGTTTGCCAGAGCGTAAAAGTTCATAATGCAGACGGACTCACAATATTCGCACCGCATACCCGTCAAAAGAGTGAAGTGACATAACTTTACATGTGACATGTAAAGAACTGTGTGTCTGAGATCGCAAATCTTTCCGATCACTAAGCGGTTGTTCGTATATATGGTGTTTAAACGTCTGAAAAGGGTCGTTCTTTGTCGTTAAGTCATTGTTTATATGCGCGGTTTATGTAGGGCCGGAATGGGATTTGTTCCAGACCTTAACCTGTCGTTTAAGCAAGCGCAGACTTTACCTCCGGAACGAGTCAGCACTGAGCTTTGATAAATCAACAGAAGTGCCTCACGAGAATGCCCTGGTAGCGGGCCGCTGTACTACAGCGCGGTCCGATGTCGAGGGGGACTTGCACACAGGCGGGTAATTCGTCAGCAGCAGTGCCATCCCGGTGAACACCGCTACGCGCTGTCTCAGGCGGCGCTGCCGAGCCAGAAGCTCATGTCCTTGTCGAGGAATTCGTGCCAGGACATGTAGTGCGAGCCGTCGCAGGAGAAGGTCAGGCTGATCATGCCGTTGAAGATGTTGATCGAGGCCGAGCGCAGGTACAGCGTTTCGTCGGCCGTGCGCAGCTGGCGCATGCCGCGCAGGATGCTGCCGATCTTCTGCTGCGGAATCAGCGCATCCGTCGGCCAGAGACGGCGCGGGTAGAGCATGCAGATATCCGGGTCGCCGAGCGCCTCGTGGTCGAGGATGCGGTAGCGGTACGGGTCTTCCATGAACCACACGGTGGCGCGGCTGCTGGAGAAGTGGATCACGGCCTGGAACAGGCCGCGCTCGGTGAACAGTTCCTCGAATATGGCCATGGCCGGTTCCATGTTGCGGTCCATCACGCTGTCCACGCGGCATTGCTGGAACACCGTGCCGCGGATCGCGGGGTCGCCCTTGATCTGGCGCCAGGCGTCCGATTCCACGTAATGCGCGGCCGTGACCGGCAGGTCGCGCAGGTCAAAGTCGACGCCGATGTAGCCCAGCCGCTTACTGTCGTCGCACACCACCTTCAGCGCGGTCAGGGAGGGCCGGTTGGATCGCAGGCTCAGGTAGGCACCGGAGAGCAGCAGGCCGCACTCGGGCACGGCCTCGCGCATATAGGGGCGTTGCGAGCGGTCGCGGCCGAAGTGCTCCGGCAGCAGGCCGGTATGGCTGATGTTGTCGCTGATCTGGATGCCGTTGCTGTCCAGCGCATAGAAGAACATGCCGTAGGGTACACTGCGCAGCCCATCGCCCAGCACGATATCGAGTTCCTCGCGCGATCCCCAAACGGGTACGCATTGTGTGGCAAGGTCTTGCAGCGGGACGGATAGTTCACTCTCCAGTGACTTGCGCTGGCGGGCGACGGCGTCTTTCCAGGTATCTTTCATGGTGTTCGTCTGTCGGTGAAACGCAAATACCGCGGGTCAGGCAAGGCAGGGAATTTTATGCCCTCGACCAGCCAGCCGGCAAGTTCATGCATCGTCGGGTAAGACGATGGCGTCGAAGTCGCTGGCCTGCGGATGCGTGGCCGCCGGGTCCGGTGTCGCATCACGCACCAGCCAGGTGGTATGCATGCCGGCCGTGCGCGCGGCATCCAGTTCCTCGCGGATATCGGACAGGAACAGGATGCCCCGCGCCGGCAGGTCGATGTCGGCGGCAATCGCGGTGTAGGCGGCCGGGTCGCGCTTGTTGCCGATGCGCGTGTCGTAGTAGCCGGAGAACAGCGGGGTCAGGTCGCCCGCGTCGCTGTGGGCGAACAGCAGCTGCTGGGCCTGCACCGAGCCGGACGAGAACACGTACAGGCGCAGGCCGCTGCCGCTCCAGCGTTCGAGCGCCTTGACCGCATCCGGGTAGACATGTCCGGTGAAATCGCCCTTGGCGTAGCCGGCTTCCCAGATCATGCCCTGCAGGGCCTTGAGCGGTGTGATCTTCTCGTCCGCGTCGATCCAGGCGATAAGCTGCGCGACGATGCCGTCCAGGTCGAGTTCCGTGCCGGTCAGCTGGCGCACGTCGTTCAGCTGGGATGCCACGCGCGGGTCCTCGGCATTGTCGCGCACGAATGCCGCGATGTGCGCACGGGCATAGGGAAACAGCACGTCGTGCACGAAGCGCAGCGAGGAGGTGGTGCCCTCGATATCGGTAAGGATGGCGCGGATCATGCGTGCTGCGCGACGTAGCTGTCGAAGTCGGGGAAGCGCGCGGCGATATTCGAGCCGGTGAAATCTCCGACCCAGCCTTCCGGCGCGGTGAAGAAGCGGATGCACTTGAAAAACGGGCGTGTGCCCATGTCGAACCAGTGCGTGGTGTTGGCAGGCACACTGATCAGGTCGCCGCGCTCGCACAGTACCATGTAGATGCGGTCACCGATGTGCAGGTAGAACAGGCCGCTACCGTCGACGAAAAAGCGCACCTCGAAATCCGCATGGGTATGTTCAGCGAGAAACTTGCTGCGCAGCGCAGTGGCATCGGGGTGCTCCGGCGTCAGACTGACAACGTCGATAGAGCGGAAGCCATAGCGCGCGTTGAGGACCGAAACGGAATGGCGGTAGGCGTCCAGCACGGTGTCCTGGTCGGCATCGGCTGCCAGTTTCCGGTCGGCCTGCCAGTGTTCGAACTCGACCCCGATGGCCTGCAGCCGCTCCGTGATGGCGGCGTGGTCGGTCCAGGTTTCCGCCGGGCCGTTGCCGTCGGCGGGAGCTATGGTCAGTGTTGTCATGGTCGTTTCACTCCCTGCAGTCGCAGTTCGCATTCAAACAGAAATTCCAGAGCCTCGACATGACGCAGCGTGTCGTCGACGCTGGCACCCCAGGTATAGAAGCCGTGGCCGCTGATCAGGTAAGCGGGCACCGGGTCGTGCACGTCCATCCAGGCGTCGACCTGTTGCGCGAGGCGTCCGATGTCCTGGTCGTTGGGAAAGTTGGGTATCACCACCTCGCAGTCGTGGGTGTCGATGCCGGGCAGCGCCTTCAGCAACTCGTAGCCGCGCAGTACGCACGGCCCGCTGTCGAGACGCGACAGCAGGGTGGCGCTGGCCGGGTGCGGGTGCAGCACGGCATTGCAGTCCGGAAAGCGGCGGTAGAGCTGCACGTGCAGTGCGGTTTCCGCCGAGGAACGGCGGCCGTCCAGCGTATGCCCGTCGGCATCGATCAGCATCAGCTGCAATGCGTCGAGCTTGCCCTTGTGCGCGCCGGACACGGTGATGAGGATGTCGCCGTTTGACAGCCGCGCCGAAAAATTACCGCTGGTGGCCGGTACCATGCCGCGTGCATACAGTTCCCGCCCGGCGGTGAGCAGTTCCTCGGTACGCGCGGTGATCTCCGGGCTGGCGTGTCGCGCCGCGGACATGCTCATGCTGCCCGGCCAGTGCTCAGCCGCAGCATTTCTTGTACTTCTTGCCGCTGCCGCACGGGCAGGGATCGTTGCGCCCGACCTTGGGAGCATCGCGACGGATCTGGCCGGGACCGACCATCTTGCCGTCGTGGAAATACCAGGTATCGCCGACCTTGCGGAACTCGGCACGCTCGTGGTGCACGATCTTCTCGCCCTTGCGCCGGTAGGTGGCCCTGAATTCGACCATACCGGTGCTGCTGCCCGCGGGCATGTCGGACACATCGACGATTTCCAGGTTCTCCCACTGCGATTCCTTTGCCCAGCGCGCGGCGCCGGCCTCGTCGTAGTCGTGGCGCTGGTCCGGGTGCAGCGTCGCGGCAAGGTATGGCATGATCTGCATGGCATAGGCGGTGTAGCGCGAGCGCATCAGCGCTTCGGGGTCGGGTGCCTTGCGCGCGCCGCTGATGTAGGGCTCGCAGCAGGCCGTGTAATCCAGGCCGGAGTTGCAGGGGCAGGTCGTGATGTCGTTCATACCGGGTCCTTTGTCATGAGGGCGCTAATATAGCAAATTTGCCGCGGGCAATGTGGGAGGGTGACAGGTTTTGCAGGCGATTCTGTACTACGCGCACGACCCCATGTGCAGCTGGTGCTGGGGGTTCGCGCCGGTGTTGCGCGCGCTGGAGTCGGACCTGCCGGACGGTATCGTCCTGCAACGCCTGCTGGGCGGGCTCGCGCCCGACACCGACGCGACCATGGCGGAGGAGATGCAGCAGCGGATCCAGTCCACCTGGCGGCGGATCGAGGAGACCATCCCGGGTACGGAATTCAATTTCGATTACTGGACCCGTTGCGTGCCGCGCCGCTCGACCTGGGCATCCTGCCGTGCAGTGATCGCCGCGCGCCTGCAAGGTGCCGAAAACGACAAGCGGATGACCGCGGCCATCCAGCGCGCCTATTACACGCAGGCACGCGACCCGTCCGACGCGGCGGTGCTGGTGGAGCTGGCGCAGGAGCTGGGACTGGACGGGGCGCGCTTTGCCGATGACCTGGACAGCGCGGCGACCCGCGCGCAGCTGGATGAGGAAATGCAGCGCTGCGAGGCATTGCGCATTTACAGTTTTCCTGCCCTGGTGCTCGCAGCCGGCGAATCGCAATGGCACATACCCGTGGACTACCGCGACAGCATACCGATGCTGGGACTGGTCCATGACTTGCTCGAGATCGACTGACCGACAGGTATCCAAGCGAATGGACATTCAACACGAATCACAGCGGCAACGCTTCGTCGTCACCATGGACGGCCTGGAATCCGTGCTGGAGTACCGGCTGCGCGATGACAGTATCGACTTTACCCGCACCTTCGTGCCCGAGGCGCTGCGTGGACGCGGTATCGCCGAGAAGCTGGTGCGCACCGGGATCGCCTGGGCGCGCGAGCAGGGCTACGCCATGCAGGCCAGCTGCTGGTATGCAAAGCGGTTTCTCGAACGCGGCCGCAAGGGTGGGTGAGACACGGCCGGCGCTGCCGTGCCCCGGCTGGGTCAACTGGATTGCCCAGGACGCCAGTGGCGTGTGGTGGGGTAAGCCCGCAGTTCTCACAGGGCGGCGTTGAGAGCGCATTTCCTGTTGAAGAAATTGAGAGAGTGCAAAATATGCTCAGCAGGTAGTGCTTCATAACGCTGCCTATCCCGGCCCTGGCTGGTCCTCGTGCACCTGGACTTGCGATGTACAGGGATGTTCAAGTGTCGCGTGAGACAGGAAGTCGGGAGCGACCTCTTCACTCAAGTGGTAGCTGCGGCTACCACTTTCGCTCCAGAGCTGCGTCCAGGCACACGATTACTGCGCCAGCATCCGTGATCCCTGTGAGAACTCCGGGCTACACTGTCGAGCCGTTGCGCTGCGACACCGGCTGGTACGAGAACGAGGTCGGTCGCTGCATACGGCTTGGGACCGGCGATCCGGCCGGCTGGGAGCATTCGCTGCAGCGCGTGACGGTCAGGGCCTGATTTCAACCTGTGTCGGCAGTCCCGCACGCAGCACGCTGTCGCCCGGGTCGAAGGCAATCGTCAGGGTGTAAAGACCGTTGTTGTCGGGCTCCGCACCGATGTGCTGAATGCTGCCCTCAAAGCGTGTGTCGTTCATGTTCACTATCACGGCCTGCCCGGAACGGAAGCCTGCCAGGTTGGCCGCGTCGATCCGGGCCAGTGCATGCATGGGCCGGTCCTGCGCGAGCGTGACGAGCGGGGTTGCCTGTTGCGTGTTGATGACGGCCATGCCGGTGCTGACGTCCACTGCCAGCACGAGCCCGGCGAACGGGGCGTGCAGGGTGCTGTATTCCATGTTCAGCTTTGCCGCGTTGTGGGCCGCGAGGGCACTCGAATAGTCGGATTGCGCGGTGGCGAAGGCGATCTCTTCCAGCTCCAGGTCATGCACCGAGATCACCGTGCGTTCGTACAGTTCGCGGGTGCGTTCCAGTTCGCGCCGGGCCTCGTCGCGGTTGAGTTCCTGCTTGCGCAGCTGCGCCCCGGCGTCAGCCAGCGCGGTCGCAAACGGGCGCTGGTCGAGTTGCAACAGCGGTTGCCCGGCGCTGACATGCTCGCCGGGGCTGACGGCCACGGAACTGATCACGCCGGAGACCGGCGTGCTCAGTACCGCCCGCTGAGACCAGTCCAGCACGGCAGGGAAGTCCGCGGCCGCGGCCGTCGTTACCTGTGCGAGAAGCGCGAGACTAGCGAAATGTCGTTTCATGGTGGTCGGGTCCGGGTTGTGCTGTTGACGTGGTTTCGATCCAGGGTGACCAGGGTTCACCGGTGAGTGCGGCCAGTCGCGCCCAGTTGAGCGCGAGGGCGAATTCCGTCTGCGCATGCAGCAGCGCCGACTCGGACTGCCCGACCAGGGCATCGCCGAAATCGGTCTTCAGTTCCAGCTCATACTCGGCCTGCGCGCGGTCGAAATTCAGCGCGCGCGAGCGGGTGAAGATCTCCACCTGTTCGCGCTGCGCCTGCAGGGTCTGGATATCGAGCCAGATCTCCAGCAGGCGCTGGCGCAGCTCGTACTCCCGCTGGCGTAACTCTGCTGTCAGCCGGTACACCTCGGCCTGGGCGTGCGCCACCTCGGCGTCGACACGCCCGCCGTCGTAAAGCGGGATCTCCAGGCGCAGTTCGGCCTCGAGCGGATTGCGTGACCCGACACTGCGTTCGTTGGCGGCTGCCCCCAGCGCGGCGCTCAGCACCGGGCGCTTGCCGACGCGCTGCGCGCGAACCTGCAGGCGAGCGGCCTCCAGGTCCGCGCGCAATGACAATACACTCGGGTTTGCGGCCAGCATTGCCTCGACCAGCTGTTCGTGCTCTGGCAACGGCCGGTCATTGCCCGTCAGGTCCGGCTGAACCAGGCCGGAAGGCAGCTGTCCAGGGCGGTCGAGCAGCTGGGCCAGCAGGGCGCGTGTGCTGCGCTGGCGCGCCTGCGAGCGGCTGCGCCGCATGCGGAATTCCTGGTACCGGGTTTCCTGTGCCAGCAGGTCGATGTCCGAGAGCTGCCCGAGTTCATTGCGATCACGGCTGCGGTCGGCCTGTACGTAGGCGACTGCCATGGCCTCGTTGTCGCGAGCGAACTCGAGATCGGCCAGCAGGACGTCGAAGAAGGCCTGCATGATGGCGATGCGATGGCGCAGCAGTTCGGCATCGTTGTGCAACTGCCCGCCCGTGACATTGGTCGCTGCGGCCGACTCGAGTGCCCGGGTATGGCCAAAATCGTAAAGCCGCTTGCGTGCGAACAGGATGGCGCGGGAGTCGTTGTTGCTCTGGTCGTCGGCGGTGGAAGGCGGGTCGACAACCCGGGCCTCCAGGGCGGCGCCGATGTCGATGGCATCACGCGCCGCGATGCGGTCCGCATCCGCCTCCAGTTGTGCCAGCCGTGCGCGGCTCAGCGCCAGCGCCGGGTGGTCCGCGCCCGCCAGACGCAGTGCGTCATCGAGCGTGAGCGGTTCGGGCAGCGGATCGGCGGCCTGCGCCTGCGCGCATGACAGCAGCAGGATCACCGCCGCCCGGGGCCAGCTTCGGCCGTTAGCCGTCCGGGTCGTCATCCGTTCGCGTCTTGCTTGCGCCTGTCGCGTTTGTAGGCTGTGAAACTTTGCGTGCGATAGTGGCCGTCGACGACGTATTCGCCGAGCCAGAGAAATTCCTGCATATCGCCGGTCGGACCGGTATGGCGGGCGATCAGGTTGCCGTCGAGGTCGAAGAAGGCGAATACCGGTGTCGCACGTACGTTGAATTGCCTGAATGCGAAATCCTTTTGCGTGGACTGCACGCCCTTGAAGTCGGTGATTTCCAGGTCACCCTCGATGTCTACGCTGAAGATGCGAAAGTGCTTGCGGAAGTAGTCCTGCACCTCTGGCTGGTTGAGCACGGTGGTCTTCATGCGATAACAGAACGGGCAGTCCTCCTGTTCGAAGAACAGCAGGATCGCCTGTTTTTGTTCCTCGCGCGCCAGGCCGAGCTCTTCGTGGAAGTTGCCGAAGGTCTCCTGGAAGAAGAACTCGTCGGGATCACGTGCCGTGTCACCGGCCTGTGTCAGCGACAGGGTAAACACGCCGAGCAGCAGTATCATTAGCCTGGGTATCATGCTGGTTACCTTGTTTGCCGGGGCAGCCTCGGCTGTCTGGTGCAATCTAATGTCCGGCTATCGTCCGGTCAATACGACGCGTGACCGCCGGTCACAAGAGATGAGACAGCCGTCATGGCCTGCGGTTCAGCAGGCGCGGGCAGGGCAGGGAGCAGCCGGCCGGGTTCAGTCTGCCGTCACGCTGCACGCTGTTGCCTGGCAGTGCTGCGCATCCCTGCCGCCGGCGTCGGCGCTGATATCAGCCAGGGTGTCACGATACGCGGTACTGTCGGGTGCTAATGCCACCGCGCAGCGCGCGGCATTGCGTGCCTGCTGCGGGCAGCCGGTTTGCAGCAGGGCATAGGCAAGGTTGTTCCAGCCGTCGGGATCGTCCGGGGCGAGTCGCGTCGCGCGCCGGAAGGCCTGTTCTGCCGCTGCGTGATCGGCAGCTGCATAGCGGTTGTTGCCGTATGCCATCCAGGCCAGTGCCGCGTCGGGCCAGCGCCGGATTGCAGCGGCGAACGCGTCACGCGCCGCCGCCTGCTGTGCTGATGATTCAAGGTCATGCGCGGCCTGCAGGTAGCGGGCCGGTTGTGCTGTGGCCGGTATTTGACCGGCCGGCACGATCACCTGCGCCCAGTAGTCGCCGCGTGCCCAGGTTCTTTCAAACGTGGGCAGCGTGGTGCGCCAGCGCCGGGTGGTACCGGAGCGCAGGATGATCGCGTCGTCCTCGAACCAATAGCCTACGACCACGGCATAATGCCAGCGTGGCAGCCAGTTCAGGCCGAGATTCTGAAACACCAGCACCGGGTTGCCGTGCGCAACTTCGGTGAGCAGATCCTCGAGCGAGGGCTGCAGGGGGTAGGCCAGCATGCCGTAGTGGCGTGCGGTGGCCGTGATCTCCTGCAGCAGGCTGCCGTGCAATGCTGGCACGTAAAGACGTTCCGTCAGTGCGTCGGGTGTGATCCCGATGCCGTGCGACGCGAGCACCGTCGCCAGTGCGGCGGGTCCGCACTGATAGCGGGTTTGCGGGAAGAACGGGGTCTGTGCGAGTTCGACGCCAGCGGCCAGTTCCGGCGGAGGCGTGTGCTGCAGGGCGCGGCTTTGCGGTGTTGCGGCGCAACCGGCCAGTATCAGCGTGCAAAGCAAAACACCCGCCAGCAGGCGGGTGTTGGTTGCATATCGCAAGCCCGACTTACCTGACCGGGTGGACGAACGGGAAGATATCGGTGGCACCGATGGCGTCGGTGATGATGAACACGATGAAGATGAGCAGGATCACGCCCAGTACGCTGTCGCCGCCGGCCTGCAGGTGCCCGATGCCCTGGTTGATACGGGCGAGTTCACTGTCAGTCAGGTGCTGCACGCGTTCGCTGGCCCATTCCGGGCTGACGCCGAGGGCCTGCAACTGCTGTTGTGCAGCCTGCCTGCCAAGCAGTTGCTGCAGGCTGTCACGGGTTTGCTGGTGGCTGCTATTGGCCAGCAGTTCGTCGTTGCCGACCATGGCGGCCTGCGCGGACAGCACCGGTGTCAGGGCAAGCAGCAGGGACAGCAGGAAAGCGAGCGGGCGTTGCAGGGTGTTCATGCGGAAATCTCCAGTGGATTTTAACTGTCAATTCAGGTCGGTTGCCCGTATTGAAACCGGGTCAATAATAGCACCAATCCCGTGCGGGAACAGGTGCGGCCGTTACTGCCGGTAGGCACCGGCCTGGCTGAAGGTCCGCTGTACGGGCGTCAGTTCCACGCGCCGGTTGAGGATACGGCCGGGTTCGGTGGTGTTGGGCGCCAGCGGGCGGCTTTCGCCGTGACCACGAAACGTCAGCAGCCGGGAGTCAACGCCCTGCTCGACGAGGTAATTGTGTACGGCCCGGGCGCGCCGCTTCGACAGGTCGAGATTGTAGGGGCCGGTGCCTTCGGCGCTCGCATGACCACCGACTTCCAGTGCCTGCTGCGGATTTTCGCGCAGTGTCTTCGCAACGCTGTCGAGGACCTTTTGGGAATCCGGTGTCAGTTCATCGGAGTCGAAATGGAAGTTCACGCCGCGCAGGATCCAGCCTCCGCTTGCGGGACGTGATGGCATATAGGCGGGATAGACGGGATAGCCGCGATAGGCATTGAAGCGATTATAGCCACTGCCGCGACCGCGGCCGCTGAAGGAGGTGCCGAAACTGAAACCGCCGTCTGCGGCGCCGTCGAACGGGCCGGCGCCGTAATAGCCGTTATGGCCATAACCGGGGCCGTAACCCCAGGCCTGGACGTGAGCGGGGGCCAGGGCGAAGCCTGACAGGGCAATAACTGCGGCGAGGACGGTAGACTTCATTGCGCGATTCTCCTGCAAGATCAGTAATTAATTAAATAATTATACAGAAGCCGGGAATGGCATGGAATTAAATATTATTCCATTCTTCACAATAGGTTGCATGACTTAACGCATGCTTGCGCAATCCTTGCATCCCGGCAATACCGTACACGAAACGGGTATCGGCACGGCAGCCGGTATCCTGTGCAAACGCTAGCGCTTGACTGCGCTGTCACGGTAATGCGCATCGAGCCAGCAGCGCGGCAGCGGTTCACCCGAAGGAAACTGCAGGTCGGACTTGTTGAATTTTTCCGGGTCCTGGACCTCTTCCCCGTGCTGGTAGCGCCCCACCACGCGTTTGCAGAACGGGTCGAACAGGTCGTTCAGTGACAGTATCTCAACCAGGTCGTCCTTGGTGCTGTGCTTCAGAAACATTGTATCCTCCAGGCAGGCTTATTCAATGAGCATCCGGCAAGTATAGTCTTTATTGCGGGCGTTTGTCCGCACCTCACACACCATGGACCGCTATGGACGACCGGGTTTTCCGTATTGACGATGTAGCCGACGACCCGCGCCGGCTGACGCAGTCCGTGCTGCAGATCACGGCGCTGCTTGGCCTGTACCAGGCCGAGCTCGCGCGCATCCTGTGCATCAAATGCAAGGACATCGGGCAACTCGCGTCCGGCCGCCGTTGCCTGGAACCGGGCAGCGAGCCATGGCGGCAGGCCCGGCGCCTGGTGCGTCTCTACCAGGCCCTGTATGCCCGGCAGGATGGCAACGGTGCCGCTATGTGTCACTGGCTGCGGGTGCCGCAGCCGGTGCTCGGCGGCGTGCCGCACCTGCTGATGGTCGACGATGGCCGGCTGGCAGACGTGGTCCACTGCCTGGAGGAGGCAGCTGGCCCGCCGACAACCGTGTGACGTATAACCCGCATGGTCCGCATGATTGATTTGCAAATGCAGTGCCGGACATGGAGTATCTCCACGCATACCCGGGTGCATCGCGGTCCGGTGCGGCCATCGACACAACATGACGGAGAACAGTCTTGCATACAGTCAAACTGATCGTGATGCTGGTATTGCTGGCTGGCGCGACGGGGTGCGCAGCACTCAGGCCATCTGCCGACGGGGCAAGCGATGCTGTTGCCGGGACGGTCACTGAACCCACGGCTACCGGCTGGTGGTATGCACGTTTCAGCATTGCCCGTCCCGATGGCGAGGCGCCGCGCTGGCATATCGACAGCCTGCTGGGTGGTGAAGTGATTGCACCGATGTTCGATCGCAATTACCAGGACATCATGATCTGGCGCGTGCACCGGCGTGCCGGCGACGACGCCTACGGTCACGTGTTCAGCTTCATCTTCTACAGCACCGCCGCAGCTGCACAGCGTATCTACACCGACCTGGAAAACAATCCCGTGCTGCGCAAGCTCCGGCAGGATGGCACAGTGACCGGTGTCGATTACGATGACCTCACCACGATTACACGACCACGCATCGAGGATACCAGCGACGCAAGCTGGTCGCCGGTAGTGCAGGAGAGCTGGCCGGCATTTGCCATGGGCGCAAGCCGCATGTGGCTGGACATGGTGGGTGTGATTGCCGACGGGCTCGCCGACGAGCCCGACCTGGAACAGCGCTATCGCGCCGTACAGCAGGAGGTCGACACAATCTGGGCCAGCCAGGGCCAGCATGCCATGCTGCATCATCTGAGCGCGGTGTTCGGCTACCAGCCCTTGCTCATTACCTATTGATTACCAGACAGGACAGGACGCACATGCAATGGCTCGACCGTATACCGTTTGCCCTGCTGTTGCCGCTGGCCGTGGTGCTGGCGCTGGCGCCTTTTACGCCGGAGCCTCATCTACTCGAAAAGCTCAGGATGCTGTTCAGCGGCACGCTCACCCGTCCCGTCGACATCTTCGACCTGATCCTGCACGGGACGCCCCTGCTGCTGGTGATCCTGAAGCTGACCGTGCGCGGGCGCGGCCGGGGTTGACCGTCAGGGTGTAGCGAGTATCAGCTGCTGCAACAGCAGCCGGTAGGACAGGTCAATGACATCGTGGGCGCAGCGGACGGGTAGAAGTCGCAGAGCGAGTCGCAACAAGGGGTTGTTGTTGGCGATCTATCTCCACCATCGAAGTCCCCATACGCCGTACGGCGTGTCGAAGCGGAGAGAACAGGCCTGCGGTATCGTACATCAGGCATGGAAACCGTTGTTACGGGCATCGGTTCGCTTGTTCTCATGCCTACCTCCGGACGGGCGATAGCCCACCAAACAAAAAAGCCTGACAGTCTGATGATTTCAGCATTTTTAATGCATTTATCCCGAATCGGGGTGTGCCCATCGCGCCGCGAGAGCGATCACTGCTTTCTGCAACCTGTTTTTGACGTTGGTCTTCACAGGCCGGGGCTTCTATACTGTTTGTCTACCGCTGAGAGATAGTAAAAAAAGCGCGTGCACTATGGTGGCGGAGTGTCCAGATAACAAAAATCTACAGGCTTTCGGCAGGAGCAGTATGATGCAGCGGATAACAAGGAATTTCCTCCTGACCGGATCCAGACTGACCCTTGCGGCCTTTCTGTTATTGCATGACGGTCTGGCACGGGCGGGAGACGGCGGGGATCAATCGCTCACAGGCAGCATGCCCGCAGGCTCGCCGGAAACAGCGGTGCAGGCCCCGATCGCTGCGCAGGGTCTGCGCGTGTACCGCGATCCAAAAACGGGGCAGCTCGGCTCACCGCCTCCCGTTCAGGCGCCGTCTGTCCTGACAACCGCGGAGCAGCGCATGCTGAACCGCTCTGACCAGGGCTTGCAATCGCGCACCCTGCCGGGCGGGGGTGTTGCCGTCAATCTCCAGGGACGCTACAGGAGTATGGCTGTGGCAACGGTCGGCGCCGATGGGCAGGCTGCAGTGAGCTGTGCACTCACGCCGGCGCAGGCCGCGGCGGCCCTGCAGCCGGGCGAGCAGACTGTGGTCGGGCCAGCGGACTGATGCAGCGGCATCCGGGCTATGCCGGTTTGATCATCTGGCTGTTGCCGGTAGTGCTGGCGTGTCTGGTCGCAGCGTCGCCGGCTCTGGCGGCCAACTTCGTGATTAATAATCTGGACGACCCCGGCGAGGGCTTCAACGACTCCACACCGGTTGCTCCCGTGGGCGGCAATGACGGGACCACCCTGGGACAGCAGCGTCTTAACCTGTTCCAGAAGGCGGCGGAGATCTGGGGGGCGGCCATCGAGAGTGCCGTGCCGATCGTCATCCAGGCGAGCTTCGATCCCTTGACCTGCTCTGCCAATTCCGCCGTTTTGGGTTCTGCGGGGACCATTGAGATTTTCAGCGACTTCCCCGGCGCACCCGAGCCGAATACCTGGTACCACGGCGCACTGGCCAATGCGATTGCCGGCTTCGATCAAAATCCGACCATGGATGATATCAGCGCGACCTTCAACAGCGACATCGACAACAATAGCAGCTGCATGTCCGGGAGCAACTGGTACCTCGGCTACGACCACAATCACGACAGCGATATCGACCTGCTGGCGGTGCTGCTGCACGAGTTCGCTCACGGCCTTGGATTTTCAAATTTCACTGACGAGTCTACTGGATCCTTCTTGCTAAACCGGCCTGACATTTTTTCATACTTTACATTCGACAACACAATTGGTCTGCACTGGGATGAGATGAACAACACCCAGCGCAGTTTCTCCGCCACCAATACCGGCAACGTGGTATGGGACGGCCCTGCTGTCCTTGCCGGTGTTGCGGGGTTTCTCACCAGCGGTACCGACCCGTCCGGCCATGCACGGCTATATGCCCCCAATCCGGTTCAGTCCGGCTCGTCGATTTCGCACTTCGACACCGTGGCTAATCCGAATCTCCTCATGGAACCCATCCTTACGTCGAATCTCGGTTCGGATCTCGATCTCACCGATGAGCAGCTGGTCGACGTGGGCTGGACCTCTGCGGACTCGGACGGTGACGGTGTGGCGAATACCGTGGACAACTGTCCGCAGGACCCGAACCCCGACCAGGCCGATACCGACGGCGACGGAGCGGGAGATGCCTGTGACAGCGACATCGACGGCGACGGACTGGACAACGCGACGGAGCTCTTGCTGGGAACAGACCCGGGGAATCCCGACAGCGATGGTGACGGACTCACTGACGGTGAGGAGGTGAATCTTTACACGACCGATCCGCTGAATCCCGATAGTGACGGCGATTACCTGG
This sequence comes from uncultured Gammaproteobacteria bacterium, assembly GCA_963748215.1. Classification (GTDB taxonomy): domain Bacteria; phylum Pseudomonadota; class Gammaproteobacteria; order UBA9214; family UBA9214; genus UBA9214. Next base: position 364,194 of record CAVVHS010000007.1, read on the forward strand.
TCGATGGAGAGGAGGTCAATCTATACGGATCCGATCCCAACCATGATGACACCGGCGACCTGGCGCCGCGCGGTAATCCCGATGGTTCGCTGAATGCCGGCGACCTGATGGTGTTGATGCGACTGGTGACGGCACTGGAAACGCCCGATGCGCGTGAGACGTTGCTGGCAGATATCAATCATGACGGCCTGCTGAATGCAGCTGACATCCTGCTGCTTATGGCAACGCTTGGCCTGTAGGTACCGGCCCTGGCTTGCATTACCCGCTGGTATTTTCGATCAGTTGTGCCCATTCAGCAATAAACTACGGAACAGTCAGCATGAGCTAGTAACCGTCTCCAGCTACCAGCGTTGCTTTTTCCGTAAACCTTGCAGTGGTGCAGGCCGCGTGGTGATTTCCATACCGCTATTACCTTCTATTTCAACATGCTGGCGGTGAACGCCGCACCAGCAGGCCGGCTGCCTGAAAATATGAGATAATGCCCAGCTTTACGTTTGCCGGGGCAGTCCCGGGCGAGCATCAACCGACAGGATATACCGTGATCTCTACCGCCAATATCACCATGCAGTTCGGGGCGAAGCCCCTGTTCGAAAACGTCTCGGTGCGCTTCGGCGCGGGTCATCGTTACGGCCTGATCGGTGCCAATGGCTGCGGCAAGTCGACCTTCATGAAAATACTCGGCGGCGATCTCGAGCAGACTGCCGGCACGGTCAGCATCGACGAGAACGAACGGGTCGGCAAGCTGCGCCAGGACCAGTTTGCCTTCGAGGAATTTACCGTCATCGATACCGTCATCATGGGGCATGAGGCGCTGTGGACTATCAAGCAGGAGCGCGACCGGCTCTACTCACTGCCGGAGATGAGCGAGGACGAGGGCATGCGCGTTGCAGACCTGGAAGTGCACTTTGCCGAACTCGACGGCTACAGCGCCGAGTCACGCGCGAGCGAGCTGCTGCTGGGCCTGGATATTCCGCTCGAGCAGCATAACGGCCTGATGTCGTGCGGTGGCGCCGGGCTGGAAGCTGCGGGTGCTGCTGGCGCAGGCGCTGTTTGCCGATCCGGACATCATGCTGCTGGACGAGCCGACCAACAACCTCGATATCAACACCATTCGCTGGCTGGAAGGCGTGCTGAACGAACGCAACAGCACCATGATCATCATCTCGCATGACCGGCACTTCCTGAACAGCGTCTGTACCCACATGGCGGACCTCGACTACGGCGAGTTGCGTATCTACCCGGGTAATTACGATGAGTACATGACCGCGGCCACCCAGGTCCGCGAGCGCATGTATGCCAACAATGCGAAGAAAAAGGCCCAGATCGCCGAATTGCAGACCTTCGTCAGCCGTTTCTCGGCCAATGCCTCGAAGGCCCGGCAGGCGACCTCGCGTGCGCGCCAGATCGAGAAGATCAAGCTCGAGGAGATCAAGCCATCCAGCCGGGTGAACCCCTATATCCGTTTCGAGCAGGCGAAGAAGCTGTACCGACTGGCGCTGGACGTCGAGGGCCTGAGCAAGTTCTGGGGCGAGCAGCGTATCTTCGACCGACTCGACCTGAAGATCGAGGCAGGCGAGCGCGTGGCCATCATCGGCGCCAACGGAATCGGCAAGACGACCCTGCTGCGCACCCTGGCCGGCGACCTGGAGAAAGACCAGGGCCGGCTGAAATGGTCCGACAACGCGGAACTCGGTTACTTCGCCCAGGATCATGCGGACGAGTTCGACAGCGACATGAGCCTGTTCGAGTGGATGAGCCGCTGCGGCAGGGAGGGGGACGACGAGCAGGTCATCCGCGGCACGCTCGGGCGCCTGCTGTTTTCGCAGGACGAGATCAACAAGCCGGTCAGGGTGGTTTCCGGTGGCGAGCAGGGCCGCATGCTGTTCGGCAAGCTCATGCTGCAGCAGCCTAACGTCATGCTGATGGACGAGCCGACCAATCACCTCGACATGGAATCGATCGAGTCGCTGAATCTGGCGCTGGAAAACTATCCGGGTACACTGATCTTCGTCAGTCATGACCGGGAATTCGTGTCGTCGCTGGCGACGCGGATCATTGAAATGAAGCCGGACGGTGTGGTCGATTTCAACGGCAACTACGAGGAGTACCTGCGCAGCCAGGAACTCGCGATGAAAAAGGCGGGTTAACGTATATGCCGGCGCCGCTGCACCTGTGCCTCTGAAACAGGAACGATTGCGATGACCAATATCATGGGTGTATTGCTCAACGGCATTGCCCAGCTGGAGTACGACCGCGACAAGCTGCTGCCGGAACATCAGCTGGCCTACCTGGATCGCATGGATGCGAAGATGGACAGTGGCATCCTGATCGGTACCGAGACCGTCCACAACCCCGACCTGAACCAGCGCACCCAGTTTGCGGCCGCCAACCTGGTGCATGCACTGCAGACGGCCGACGAGGCCACGGCAGCGGCCATGTGCAGCTACCTGGCCATCCGTCTGCCCGATCTCAAGCAGGTGCGCATCGAGGATGACGATGACAATGTCACCGTCGAGTTCGTCTTCGACGAGGCCTACCGCAAGCAGGTAGTGGTGGATTTCAAGCCGCTGCACTGAGTGCGCGGCGCGACGGTGCCCGCTCGCGTGTCACGGGCGACCTGCCTTTTATAATATAAAAATACAACGATAACAGCAATTAGAGAAATAATAATATTATTGACATTAACTTGTACCTGGCGGGTTCGCTGCTTTTAAACGGCGGATTCGCTACTATATGCACGCGCCGGCGACATGCGTCCCGGCGTCAAGGAATTCGGAGGAGATTATGGATTTTGCCCTGGCACTCGGGATGAACAAGGCGTCGGAAACACCCGAGGCAGAACGTGAAAAGGTGCAGCTCTACATCAACCTGAAGCTGGCATCCTCCGGCCAGCCGACCTGCATTCCGCCGGAATCCGCACGCCTGTTCGGCATCACGCGGGACCTGTTGCGCAGCTACCGTGAAAAGAACCGCCTGCTGTCCAGTTACCAGTGCCCGGTCGACAGACGCATCCAGGATTTCCTCAACCGCTACCTGGCAGAGACCGGCACGGAGCAGGCACCCATGCTGCCAACCCAGACCTTTGTGCTCGACCGGCACGGCGTGGCGCGTGAGCTGTCGCTGCCGATGGGCAGGAACGAGTTTCATTCCGACATCGTGTCCAGCTATCGCGTGGAGCAGGGCGTGCTGCACAACCCGGCCAGTGACCGGCGCACCACCAAGGGCTCGTTTCATATCGCCGAGGGCGGCCTGCCGATCCCCGGCGACAAGAAGGCGGTACCGAAGCAGACGTTTGCTCGCATGCTGGAGCGGGCGCTGGTGCCGACCGATGAGCTGCTGACCATCCCGTTCACCGCCGGGCTGGCCGTGCCGGCGCGCATGTTCGTCTCGCTGCTGCTCAGGCCGACGGTGTGCCCCGAGGTGCCGGGCATGCAGCCGGAGAAGACCATGGAAGTGCGTTTCTTCGCGCCAGGCAACCTGGTCAGCAACCTGGACTTTGTGGAAAGCATTTTCGGCAACGGCGGGAATCCGCAGCTGGCTGAAATCGATGCGGCACTCGATGTCGATCACTGGACCGGCACCACCGGTTGCGTGATCCTGGCGCCGCACCTGGTCGGCATGACCAAGCGCGAGGCAGGGCTGCCTCAATGGAGTCAGGCCACGTCAGGCCAGAAGCGGGACGGCATGTGCTGGAAAGACGAAACAGAGCTCTACAACGACGGCGAGGCCTTCAAACTGACCGCACGCGACGCCTCCGGTGTGGTGGTGACCCTGCTGGCGGACAACTACTTCGGCTACTGCAAGAAGGAAGTGAAGACGCAGATCGGCTTTTCGGCCAACCTGATCGGGCTTGCCGAGGAGGAGCATGCCGGCGGGGCGCTGGCATTTGCGCGCCGCAATCACGGCGAGGAGTTTGGTGTCGACAGCCGCACCTACACTATCCCGGGTTATTCCTTCGACGACATGGTCGAACGCTATGGCGCGATGATGGACGTGCAGCCTGAAGGTTATGCCGTGGATCGCAATTATCCGCAAATCATCTACCTGCCGCAGAAACTGCGTATGGACCTTAACGCGCAGACCATCAGCTGGGAACACGACGGTGAGTTGCAGACCATCCGCCTGCAACCGGAAAGAATCTACATGCAACCGAACGGCTATCGCGTCGAGATGGAAAAGCACCCGGGCGCCCCGTCCTGGCGCCTGGTGGGTACGAGCGCGGATGGCACCTTCTGTCACAAGCCCAGCACGGTATCCGGCGGCGGCAAGTCCGAGATTTCCAAGTCGCTGAACGACGCGGTGATCTACCGTCCCCTGTTTATCGATGATCTCGACAAGGACCTCGCGCAGGTACAGGAAATCTTCTCGCGCGACTATACGTCGCGCTTCAAGCCGGGTTTCGAAGGCGAGGACCGCGATGCCACGCGCAAGCCGCTCAGTCCCGAACGCAGCCTCGGGTCGGTGATCAAGTTGCTGACGCCGACTTCCCTGTACACCGACGACTACAACGCCTGGCTGGCCTCGATCTCGCCGCGAATACTGGCGCTGGTTTACCTGATCAAGCGCTTCTACCGTACCGAATGGGGCGATAACTGGCGCAGCCACCTGTCGGTCGACGAGGTCGATGGCGCGCCGGCGCATGAGCTGAAACTCGATGACCGGAACATCATCGCATCCTACCTGCGCGTCGGCTTCGACAAGGGCGGCAAGTGGCGCACCTTCAAGCTGCGTCAGGACTACATCGCCACAGAGAAGGTACAGATGGAGGACGATATCTCCGCGTCCGTGGTGGTGCCGGCGAAGTGCATCGAGGGCTGCGGTCCGCAAACGCGCGGCGATCACAGCGTCAAGCTGGTCAAGAACTGCGAATACCGCCTGTTCCAGCGTCCGGACGATGCCATCCATCCCGGTTTCGACAAGCAGACCGAGCTGGAGATGTCGCAGCCCGGCAACTTCATGGCCAATTACCAGCCACTGGGCAGGGATCACCTCGCCAACCTCGTGGAAGACGTGCACATCTTCTACAAGTACAGTGCGCCCATGCAGGGGTTGTTGCGCACGGCCTATGAAAAAGGCAGCGAATTCACCGTATCATCCGCACATCCGCGCATGGTCGACGGTGCGCCATCGAAGAACCCGCGCTATCTGCAGGTGCGCCCCGACCTGGTCCGGCCGGAGCGGAAGTACCTGGCCGAGATGGGCACGCGTCTGCAGCGCAAGCTGGATGCGCAGGCGCTGATCTGTTATCCGGTCGATGCGGTGCTGGCCGGGCGGCGCAACAACCCGCCGGAACCTGGCATCCGGCCGCTCGCGGTGTACAACCCGATCCATTACCAGGAACTGCCCGAACTGTTCATGGATTTCGTCTGCAGCCTGACCGGCAAGTCGCCGTCCACGACGGGGGCCGGCTCCGAAGGCGCGCTGACCAAGGGGCCATTCAACGCGCTGCGACCGACTGCCGACCTGAACAACGCGCTGGTGTCCATGATTCTGACCGGCCATGCCGGTTTTTCCAGTTCGGCCGGTTACGTCGGGCCGTACGTGCGGGTCGATCACGACATCAGCCTGCTGATCCCCGAAATCTGGGCACGTCTGTCGCTGGAGGAGCGTGAGCCCGCCTGGCTGATCGAGAAGGGATTCCTGGAACAGCTGGAAGACTTCGATCACGGCGGCAAGCGGGTGCTGGCGAGCCGGCTCGGGTATCGCATCACCCAGCGTTTCGTGCACGGGTTCCTCGGCAAGATCTTCGACAACCCGGACGCGGTGTTCACTGACGAGATACTGAAACCGGAGATCCAGGATTTCGAGGTCTATGTCGATGGCATCAACAACATTGTCGAGGCACAGCAGCGCGTGGCGCTGCAGTATCTCGAGGACGGCAGCATCGAGGATGCCTGTCCGCCGCTGCAGGCGCTGCTGCTGGTGATGGCGACAGGCAAGTACGCGGGCATGGATGCGCATCACCCGGATTTCCGCGCCATGTTCACGCGCGAAAGCCTGCTGGCATCGGACTGGTACAAGGAACGGCTGGAGACCAAGCAGCAGCGTGACATCGCGCTGTGGCAGCGTCATACCGCCAGCCTGCAACAGTTCCTCGATCTCGAGATCTACGCCGACGAGGCCGAGCGTCTCGCCATCCCCGAGCGATTGCAGCATGCCCGGCTCAAGCTGCAGGCGGTGGAGAGTCCGGAATACCTGCAGAAACTGGTCGGCACCCTGGGCGCCGATCCGCTCGGACCGGCCCGGGTCATGCAGGAACAGCGCATCGTAGACTGGGGCAGGGCCAGGCTCTCACCGAGTTTCAGCAGCAATACCGGCCAGGAACCACAGGCAGCCGCGACCTACCGGGTGCCGTCGCTGCTGGAACGCTTAACCTCGCGCTTCAAGCGGGCACGCGCCAACTAGACGCTCCGGTCAAGTCGCGATGGCGGACGTCATACGCTTCAGGAAACCGACAGCGGCCGACAAGGCGAAGGGCAACACGCTGTGCCGGCGTGGTTTCCACAAGTGGGTACTGGTGAACGAAAACCCGTTCGACAGCAAGCAGGGCAGGCTGGTGACCGGCTACCGCTGCAGCCGCTGCGGTGTCCTGAAGACGACGGTCCGCTGACGTTACATGCTGGTCATTTCACGCAATGTCTCGATCCCGGAACATGAAATCGAACTGACGGCGATCCGCGCACAGGGCGCCGGCGGGCAGAATGTCAACAAGGTCGCGTCCGCGATTCACCTGCGGTTCGATATCAAGGCCTCCTCGTTGCCGGATTTCTACAAGCATCGTCTGCTGCAATTGAGCGACCGGCGCATCACCGCCGACGGCCAGATCATCATCAAGGCGCAGCGCTTCCGCACCCAGGAGCAGAATCGTGCCGATGCCCTGGCACGCCTGCAGGAACTGGTCAAGGATGCCGGGGTCATGCAGCGCCGGCGCGTGCCGACACGGGCGACCAACGCCTCGAAACAGCGCAGGCTTGATACCAAGACGCGGCGTGGCCGCGACAAGCAGATGCGCGGCAAGGTGAAAGCGGATGACTGATGGTGTGTCGTGGTGAAAATCCATAGCCACGGAATCACACGGAAATACACGGAAAGATAAAAAACCTACCCTCATTCAGGTACGCAACGCGCCGGGACCTGCGAGGAAACGGGGACAGTCCCCGTTTTCCATGCGTGAAACGTAAGACGTAGAGGCGTGAGGCGTGAGACGTGAAAGGTCAAAGATCAATAATGGCCACGGAATCCACGGAAGAACACGGAAAAATATAAAACCCACCCCCTTCAGGCACACAACGCGCCGGGACCTGTAGGAGCGGATCCCATCCGCGATCTTGTTGAACACCTCATCGCCCATGAGAGGTGCTCCTGCCACAAGCTGTCCTGTAATGAAACAGGGGAGGTTCAGGCCCCGTTTTTCATAAGTACTGGCCGCGGAATCCACGGAACAATGAAGAATGAATTTCGTTGATAATGGGATGGGTTCATACCATCAGCAGTGAATGAATTTGTTTTTTTTCCGTGTCGTTCCGTGTGCTTCCGTGGCCATTATCTTCTGGAAATAGCCACGGTACCCACTGCTGTCCCACGAACGCCCTCTCCCACAGGGAGAGGTTGCTCTGTTTGTTTTAATGAATTTTTCCGTGTTCTTCCGTGGATTCCGTGGCCATCACTTTCTAAAAATAGCCACGGAACCCACGGTATTCACGGAACTATAAATATTGAATATGTTTTTCGAGCCATGTCGTGTGCTTCCGTGGCTATTCGCTTGCATGCGATCGGGGTGTGCAGGAGCCGGTGCGGGTCGAGCCGCGGCGATTGCGAATACGACGCATAACAGGACTGCAAGGGGTGTGGGCTCAGATCGTCGGGTAGCTGATCTCGACGATCACGTAGCTGGCGCTGCCGCCCGGCGTGGCCACCTGCACCGCTTCGTCCAGGCCCTTGCCGAGCAGGGCGCGCGCCATGGGCGAGTCGATGCTGATCCAGCCCTGTGCGGGGTCGAACTCGTCCGCGCCAACGATGCGGTAGCTGACCAGCTTGCCCGTGTCGTTTTCCAGCGTCACATTGACACCGAAAAACACCCGCGTGCAGTCGGACGGCGGGTCGCGCACAACCTTCAGTACGGGCAGGCGTTTTTGCAGGTAGCGAATGCGCCGGTCGATTTCGCGCAGTTCCTTTTTGCGGTAGATATACTCGGCGTTTTCCGAGCGGTCGCCCTCGGCGGCGGCAGCTGTCAGCGCGCGTGTGACATCGGCGCGCCGTTTCCACAGCGCCTGCAGTTCGCTGGCGAGTTTGCGCTGACCTTCCGGCGTGATGTAGGGCGATGATTTCGGTGCGGGCGGGCGATAGCGTCCCATCGGGGTGATCCTGCGATGCGGAACGTCTCGTTCAAAAAAGAACCCCGCGCAAGCGCGGGGTTCCGTTACTGCTCAGGTTATGGACTTCCGTTATTGTCCGCTGACGTTGACTGCCTGCAGTCCCTTTGGACCCTGCTCGACATCAAAGTTTACTGTCTGGCCTTCCGCTAGGGTCTTGAATCCGTCCCCGCTGATCGCAGAAAAATGCACGAATACATCCTCGCCGCCATCGCTGGGTGCGATGAAACCAAAACCCTTGGACTCGTTGAACCATTTAACAGTACCTGTAGCCATTTAACACCTCTAAAAATATTGATTAACAGATTCCAGAATGCAGATTAAACGTGTGGACAAGCTGGAGTTACAGCAGGAACTTCCGGGATGACCTGAGAAATGTGCAATTCTGTCATAAATGCGAATCGAAAAATGGCAGGAATGATCCGTGCCCCCCTTGTCGATCACGACCTGATCATACAACAGAACAAGACGCAAATACCATACTCCTGTTCATGTTCCTGTTTCGAATCAAGGGTCGGAAAACTGACGTCGCATATCGCGCATGAACACTGGCCAGTGCCGGAGGCTTTGCGCATAATGACACGCTTTTCACGGGGCGATTCATTATGTGGTTCAGGAATCTTCAGGTATATCGTCTGGGCAAGTCGTTCGATCTCACTCCCGACATGCTCGATACCCGCATGCAGTCCGCCGCCTTCGGGGGATGCAGCCGGATGGAAATGCTCGCGCTGGGCTGGGTGCCACCGCTGGGCCGGCATGGTCAACAGCTGGTGCATGCGGCCAACGGGTACCTGATGATCTGCCTGCGCAAGGAAGAAAAGATCATGCCTGCGGGCGTGGTGCGGCAGTTGCTCGAGGACAAGGTCGCAGAGGTCGAGGCGGCCGAGGAACGCGAGATCTACCGCCGCGAACGGATGCGCATGAAGGAGGAGATCATCGTCGATCTGCTGCCGCGCGCGCTGACCCGCATCAGCGACCTGTTCGCCTACATCGATACGCGCAACGGCCTGCTGGTAATCGACAGCCCGTCGCCCGCCAGGGCGGAATTGCTGGTCAGCCAGTTGCGTTCCACCCTGGGGCGTTTCCCCGCCACGCCGCTGCAGACCCGGCAGGCGCCGGCCAGCGTCATGACCCGGTGGCTCAACGGTGACCCCCTGCCGCACGATTTCGACACGGGCGCGGAGTGCGTGCTGAAACATCCGGACCCGGAAGGTGGTGTCGTCACCTGCAAACATCAGGACCTGGGTGCGACAGAGGTACGCAACCACATCCGTGGCGGCAAGCAGGTGGTACGGCTGGCGATCCAGTGGCGCGAACGCCTGTCCTGCGTCATCCAGGACGACCTGTCGATCAAGCGCCTGCGTTTCGAGGATATCGTCACGGATGCGGAGGCCGGCACCGAGGCCGACGATCCGGTCAGCCGCTTCGACCTCGACTTCTCGCTGCTGGTGCTGGAACTTGCGGAATTCCTGCCGGAACTGGTGCGGGTGCTGGGCGGCGAGGCGCTGCCGGAGGGCCTGCAGGCCGGTGCCGGCGAACAGGACCAGCCGGCGCGCCTGCCGGATGCCGCCGACGCGGAGCCCGCATGACCGGACGGTGACAGACCTCCACCCCCAACTGCAGGCGGACTGCCTGGTCATCGGGCGCTTCCCGCTCTGCCACCTGCTGTTGATGCAGGACGCCAGCTACCCCTGGTTCATCCTGGTGCCGGACCGTGACGGGGTGCAGGAAATCCATCAACTCGCAACGGCCGACCAGCGTCAGCTCATGGACGAATCCGTGCTGCTGTCGCGCGCACTGGCAGCGGCGTTCGCGCCGGACAAACTGAACATCGCGACACTGGGCAATATCGTGCCGCAATTACATGTGCACCATGTGGTGCGTTACCGCACCGATGCCGCCTGGCCGGCACCGGTGTGGGGCAGGGCGCCCGCCAGGCCCTATGACAGGCCCGGGCTGGAAGCCGTGCTGGCACAGCTCAGGCCGGCATTGCCCGCGGAGTTCGACTGGCAGCTGCGCTGAAGGCAGGTTTGCCTGGCTGGCTGCGGACAAAAAAATACCCGCGCAAGGTGCTACGGGTATTCATAATGCGTTTTATCTTGTTTGTTTTGCCGCGGCATATGCCTCGGTTTGGAACTTGCTATTGTGCCACTAACCCACGCGTTCGGCACACAATTGCTGGCCGGTCATCTGGGCGAGGATCTCGAACGAGGACGTGGAGTCGGTATCGTAGGAGACCAGCATCAGGTGCGGGCGTTTGTCATTGAAGTGGGCGTGGACGACCCCCTTGTTCCCCGTCAGTGCCTTTTCGATGTTGCGCCGGCTGTCTACCCCCAGGGTGTTGTCGATGTGCATGACCATGTCTGTTATGTGCATGAATTACTCCTCCTTAAATTAAACGAACAAGGACCAGCTACGTTCATCGGGTGGCTGCATTTTTGTGGCTTCCCTGTCTTCCAGCGTCCGAGGTATGCACGGTAATGAAAAACCCTTTAGTTGTCAATGTAATTAAATCATAAGTTAATGTATTACAAGGTATTAATGTATTAATCCATATTATATCTATGGTATTGTTTTACCTTACTAAATTTATGTTTATTGTGTCGGCAGGGTACAGGCGGGGGTGCGCCATGCTGTTGTGCACGAAAAATTTTTCGCGCGAATGGCGTCACACCGGCTTGCGACGGTGTGACGTCGCGCTGCTGGTGCTGCGATCAGGCGCTGCGCGCGGCGCGCTTGCGTTCGTGTTCGAGCAGGTGTTTCTTGCGTAGCCGTATGTGGTGCGGTGTGACCTCGACGAGTTCATCATCGTCGATGAACTCCAGTGCCTGTTCCAGGCTCATGCGGATCGGCGGCGTGAGCAGGATGTTCTCGTCTGTTCCGGCGGCGCGGATATTGGTCAGCTGTTTGCCCTTCAAGGGGTTCACCACCAGGTCGTTGCCGCGCGAATGGATGCCGATGATGGAGCCTTCGTACACCGATTCACCGTGCCCGATGAACAGGCGGCCGCGTTCCTGCAGGTTGAACAGCGCATAACCCAGCGCCTTGCCGCTGCCGTTCGCAATCAGTACGCCGTTGATGCGCTGTCCGTACTGGCCGGGCTTCATCGGTCCGTAGTGCGAGAACACGCTGTAGATCAGGCCGGTGCCCTGTGTGCTGGTGAGGAACTCGGTGCGGAAACCGATCAGCCCGCGCGCGGGCATGATGTAGTCCAGGCGCACGCGGCCCTTGCCGTCCGGCATCATGTCGGTCAGTTCGCCGCCGCGCTCGCCGAGCTTTTCCATCACGGTGCCCTGATGGATATCTTCCACGTCGACAGTCACCTGCTCGTAGGGTTCGTGTGTCTCGCCGTCGATCTCGCGCAGGATGACCTCCGGGCGTGACACGCCCAGTTCGAAGCCTTCGCGGCGCATGGTCTCGATGAGGATCGCCAGGTGCAGCTCGCCGCGCCCGGATACCCGGAACTTGTCCGGGTCACCGGTTTCGTCGACGCGCAGCGCGACGTTATGCAGCAGTTCACGCTGCAGGCGCTCGTGAATGTTGCGCGAGGTGACGTACTTGCCGTCCTTGCCGGCAAACGGCGAGTTGTTCACCTGGAAGGTCATGCTGACCGTGGGCTCGTCGACAGTCAGCGCCGGCAGGGCCTCGACCTGTGCCGGATCGCAGAGTGTGTCGGAGATGTTCAGCTTGTCGATGCCGGTAAAGGCGATGATGTCACCGGCCTGCGCCTCGGGGACCTCGATGCGTTCCAGGCCCAGGAAACCGAATACCTGCCCGACACGCCCGTTGCGCGTCTTGCCCTTGCGGTCGATGAGCGTGATCGGCATGTTGGTGCGGATCTTGCCACGACTGATACGGCCGATGCCGATGACGCCGACGTAACTGCTGTAATCGAGCGTGATCACCTGCAGCTGCAGCGGACCGTCGGGATCGACCTGCGGTGGCTGCACCTTGTCGACGATGGTCTCGAACAGCGGGGTCATGTCGGCGGCCGGATTGTCGTGCTCGTAGCCGGCATAACCCTGCAACGCGGAGGCGTAGATGACGGGAAAATCCAGCTGCTCGTTGGTGGCGCCGAGCCGGTCGAACAGGTCGAAGGTCTGGTCCAGCACCCAGTCCGGTCGTGCACCGGGTCGGTCGATCTTGTTGATGACCACGATCGGGCGCAGCCCCAGGTTGAATGCCTTCTGGGTCACGAAACGGGTCTGCGGCATCGGGCCGTCCACGGCGTCGACCAGCAGCAGTACCGAGTCGACCATGGACAGCACGCGCTCCACCTCGCCGCCGAAGTCGGCGTGGCCGGGGGTGTCGACGATGTTGATGCGGTAGTCACCCCAGCGGATGGCGGTGTTCTTCGACAGGATGGTGATGCCGCGTTCCTTCTCCAGGTCGCTGGAATCCATGATGCGCTCGGGCACCGCCGCGCGCTCGCCGAGCGTGCCGGACTGACTGAGCAGCTGGTCGACCAGGGTGGTCTTGCCATGATCGACGTGCGCGATAATGGCGATATTTCTGAGTTTGCTGATCATGGGAATTTGGGCCCGGACGCGGGCGGATGTGGTTTTAAGGGCGCAGATTATACAGGAGAAGCGAGTGGCCGCGTACAGCATTTGTTCCTCTCGCACCCGGCGTGCCGTTGCCCTGTGCCACTCAGGCGCGTACCAGTCGCTGCGAGGTGATCTCCGCGGGCACCCCGCGCCGTGACGGCGGGGCCCCCGGTAAGCCGTCGCCGGCGCTGACGTACAGCCACATGCGCCGCTCGACGCGGCGCAGGCCGGGCCCATGGCTAAAGAACACCAGGGTACCGCGAACAGCGACAGGCCAGGAATGATCCGGCCTGTGCGTTGCACCAGCGGCCGGCCGGCGTGCGCAACAGCCGATGCGCCAGGTAGCGATAGCCACGTCCCGGACCGCGAGAAAAAACAGGAAGAACACAAGCGGCTATAAGGATATTATGGGCGGAAGGTATATGCTGACCGGCAGATTACGCATTCCCGGTCGGCAACAGGGGAATTCCTATGAAAATCATGCTGGTCGTCGCGCATGGCAGCCGCCGTGCGGAATCCAATGACGAGGTGCGTGCGCTGGCACAGCAGCTCAACGGGCAGGCCCGGGAGTTCGATGTCGTCAGCTGCGCCTTCCTGGAACTGGCGGAGCCTTCCATTCCCGATGGTCTGCGCGAGGCTATCGCGGCTGGTGCGCGGGAAGTGGTCGTGGTGCCGTATTTCCTGTCGGCCGGGCGGCACGTGGTGACGGATATTCCGGGCGAGGTGGAAGTGGTGCGCGCCGAGTATCCGGATATCACCATCACCCTGGCACCCTACCTGGGCGCGGCGCCGGAGCTTGCCGACCTGCTGCTGAAGCAGGCGCAGCCGGACCGCGGTTAGCCCGCATTTCTCACCGGGCGGCGAAACCGGGAACCGGTCCAGCGGCAGGCCGGTACCTGGCGGGGGAGGCGCAAATCACGCTTGCCGGCACCTCGCACGTGCGCTAACGGAAACAGGGACAGTTCCGAGTTTCACCGGAATAGGATTGCAGAATATTCCCATGCCAGCAGAGCCTGATCATATCGCCCTGTATTACCGCTTCGGGGCGGCCCTGCTGATCGGCCTGCTGGTGGGGCTGCAACGCGAGTATTCGCAGCTGCAGCAGAAAGAATATGAAAAGATGTTTGGCGGGGTGCGTACCTATGCCCTGCTGGGGTTGCTTGGCTGCACGGCCGCCTTCATTGCAGAACGCACCGGATCGGTGCTTGCGTTTGTGGTGATCATCGGCATCAGTGGTGGGCTGGTCATGATCGCCTATGCCGTGACGGTGCTGCGCGGCAGCATCGGCATGACCTCGGAAGTGGCGGCGGTGATCACGCTGCTGACCGGCGCCTTGTGTTTCTGGGGCGAACTGGAGCTGGCCGCTGCCCTGGGTGTCACCATGACGGTGGTGCTGGCACTCAAGCTTCAGACACAGACGCTGGTGCGCAACATCACCCAGGCGGATGTCTACGCCACGCTGACCTTCGCCGTGATCGCGCTCGTTATCCTGCCGGTGCTGCCGCGCACCAGCTTCGGACCGCCGCCATTCGACGTGCTGGTGCCGTACAAGATCTGGCTTATGGTGATCTTCATCTCCGGCATCAGCTTCCTCGGCTACGTGCTTATCAAGATCGTAGGGGCACGTCGCGGCGTGGGCCTGACCGGTCTGCTCGGCGGCCTGGCCTCGAGCACCGCCGTTACGCTCAGCTTCGCCCATCGCAGCCGTGACCTGCCCGGGCTGGCGCGGCCGTTTGCGCTGGCGATCCTGCTGGCCTGGAGCATTATGTTCGTGCGGGTCATGGTCGAGGTGGCGGTGCTCAACCAGCCACTGCTGCGCATTGTCTGGATTCCGCTGACCGCGGCGCTGGTCGTCAGCATGGCCTATTGCGTCTACCTGTACTACAGCCAGTCCGCCAGCAAGCAGGAAGAGGAAGACCACTTCAAGAACCCGTTTGAACTCGGGCCGGCGCTCAGCTTCGGCCTGCTGTACGCTGCCATTCTGCTGGCGGCCAATGCCGCGCGGCTCTACCTGGGGGATACCGGGGTCTACCTGTCCAGCATCGTCTCCGGTCTGGCCGATGTCGATGCCATCACGCTGTCGATGGCCGAGCTGAGCCGCGCCGGTGGCGCGATCGAGCAGTCAACGGCGGCTCGCGCGATCGTGCTGGCGGTTGTGTCGAATACCCTGGTCAAGGGCGGTATCGTGCTCAGTATGGGTTCCGCCGCGCTGGTCAGGGCAATCCTGCCCGGCATACTGGCGACGCTGGCCACGGCGGTCGGGGTGGTGTATCTGCTGTAGCCCGGTTGTCACTTGCCGCCAGTGGGCCCGGGTGGATGCTGGCGGCGGCAGCGCCGTCTGGCCCGCTCACCGCATCCGGCGGGTTGTGTACTGCCGGAACGGATCCCGCATTACCATGCTTTGATACTTACGGCGAGCATCCAGTCTAGGAACATACTGCGCGCCGAATTTTCAACTTCCCTTGCGAACTTTTTCAACCCTGTTGGCCCGAACACGAGCATTATATTTAAAAATACGGCGACCAACGAATGAACGAAGGCCGCTGTGTGAGGAATAGCGCTTTGTTAAGCCGCCTTCCTACGCCTGCCTATCCCTATTAAACCCAGCAGTCCGGAGCCGAATAGCCAGGCAGCTGGGGGGGTGGGTACGTGTGACACCACGAAATCAAAACCATATGCATTTCGACTTAATGTTTGCAACAAGGATATTTCTATAATGTCGTTTTCTATCGGCGAGGAGAAACCAGGTCCCCAAAGGGTGTCAAGCAACGGCAGGATATCGACGCCTAAATCGTCTTGATTGACACTGAGGTGCTGCAAGCTGTCCGCGTAGTGGAGATTTAATCCAATATTGTACCCATTATCAGGCACTGGAAACTTTGTAAGAATAATTGAATCAAGTCGAAAGCCATTTCTAAGGTCGATAGAAAAACTGTCTGCCGTGTCCGGGTATGCCCCAAGCTCACCATTTATCTCGTTACTTCCAGTGCCAACTTCAAGGATAAGTATCGCTGCATTCAGGCCAGGTAAATCTCCACTGGCCAGTTCGTCATATACGATGACTGCGTTGACGGACGAATGCCAGCACATCACAAGTAGTATGGATAATGGTTTGACAGTTTCATTGAACATTGCTTTTTCTTGAACACCTCGCCACATTGATGATCGATGGTTCAAAAGATGGATTATCTTATTGACTCTTCGGGTATGCATGAGGCACAAGTCCTGCTGCTGTCAACGACATGGAACCATGCCGTTATTGACCCGCAGCCGAATTGCTCTCTGTGAATATGACTCTCGTTTGAAGATAGCCATTGTCGATGGCGTTAACGTCTGTGAGTGATGCTGGCTTGAGCAGAAAAGTTAATAGTTGCGGATGAGCTCACAATATCCACACCACATCCCCGTCAAACGGGAGACGAAACATAACTTTAGGTTTGATAGGTAAAGAACTGTTTATGGCTTGGTGTCCGGATTGACCATACCCCGGTCATTCGAGCCATGCGTGATGCGGGATTTCCTGTCAGTTGGAATGCCGGCCTGCAATCATGCGCCTGATGTCTTCCCCCATACCGCGAACACCGGGTCCGACCGCGACAGCTGGCCGGTGTACTTGTCGTCGGCCGGGCGCGGGTATCCGTGCACCGATTCACTGGCCAGCCCGGTGAAATTACCCGCCGCGCGCAGGTACTCCAGCACCAGGCCCATACGCTCGAACGGGTGCAGCTCGCTCCACAGCGCAATCGCCTTGGTCGGGAACCAGCGGTCGGAAAAGGTAATGACGAGCGGGGTTTCAGGCTTCAGCACGCGACCCAGCTCGCGCAGCACCGCCACCGGTTGGGTCAGGTATTCGATGGACACAGTGCAGACGGCCGCGTCGAACGTGCCATCGCCGAACGGCAGGACCGGGTCCAGGTTCAGGTCGTGCACCACGCGCTGCGCGAGCCGTGGATTGTGCGCCAGCTCGTCCGCGTTCATGCCCAGCCCGGTGACCTGCAGGCCGTCGGTATCCCCGGGCAGGTGCGACACCCAGCTGCTCATCAGGTCGAGCACCCGCATGCCGGGGGCGAGGAAACGGCGGTGGATGGCCACGATGTTGTCGATGGCCGTGCTGTCGATATGCTGTACCAGGCGTGGCTGCGCGTAGAACTGCGCATCCTCGCGCGTGTCCATGCGCCGAAACGGGTCGGCGGAAAACCAGTCCGTGGCGCCGGGTGCCTGCAGCGTTTCCAGGCCGACGCCGGCGTCGAGCGCGTCCATGACGAGGTCGTTGCAGCGTCCGCCGTGTTCGCCGGCAGGGCCGATCCGCCGGTCGATGCGTGCCGCGACGGTGAGCGGCAGGCATGCCAGCGGGTGGTTGAGATCCAGTGTGACCGAGGCCTCGTCCAGCTCGACGATGCGCAGCGGCTGTACGTTTTCCGGATAGATGTCCGCCGTGCCGGCCGCAATGTAGCGCGGGTAGTGGCGGCCGCGGAAAATCTGTATTGGCGGGCCGTTGCGGCGCTGCAGCTTGAGCGCGCTGCGCGGGATATGATGCAGGTTGCGGTCTGTGTACGGCGGCACCAGCTCGCCGGGTGCGAAATTATCGGTGACCCACTCGCCCTCGCTGGGCGGGAGTTTGAGCGACAGCGCGCCCGGCAGGATGTCACGCCAGAAGTTGATTTTCCCGAAGTACTGCCGGTTGCCGTGCGTGATTGCGTCCTGTTGCCAGTCGATGCGCAATTCCACGGCGGCCTGTTCTGTCATGGTGCTTATCCGTATAAATGGAAAATTACTGTGTTGTTGGAGGGCATGGTGTTTTTACTGCTACAACTGAATGGCCACGGAATCCACGGAAGAACACGGAAAAATAAAACCGGCATTGTATATGGCCCCGGGTGTATACGGGATAAATCGCAATGCTACCTGCGTGCAGAGTTTGCGCAGTCAAGTCAGCGAATATCCGGCAGGCTGGAAAGTTCTTCTGTCCCCATTTGATATTCCTGTACAAACTATCAGTGGCTGATAACGAATCAAGCGCCGGGTTCTCTCTGTCAAAAAACGTTGCTTTTTTCTTTCCGTGTTCTTCCGTGGGTTCCGTGGCTATTCCAGATCATGCAAGAATTTTGTTGCCAGGGTCAGTATTCCGCATGGTCCTGGCTGAGCTCGATGTAGAACGTCGACAGGACCTTTTCCGGTTCCTTGCGTGCTGGCAGCGTCTGGCGGATGCGCGCCTCGACCCGTGCGGCATCGATGACCTGCCGGTCGATAATGCGCGGGTAGAGCCGGTACTGCTGCGCCAGCTTGAGCGGCTGCACACGGGCATGCTGCTCGAAGGTGGCACGCGTTGCCGTGTCCAGCGCGGGCAGCAACAGCTGCCAGGGGGCCTGCCAGCGGATAAAGTCATCGATCAGCTGGCGGTGCATCGCATCGTGGTGCGTGGCATCGATCAGGGTGGCGGGAAAGGCGTCGCCGGCCAGCGTGCGGCCTGCCAGTACGGCGTCGAGGTCGATACCCGCCACGCCACAGCCGCTGCCGTCGTCCCGGCGTCGAAAGACCTGGGCGGCGGGGGTCGGGCCGGCACAGTCGTTGATGTAGGCGCCCAGGTAGTCGGCGATGGCCCCGGCCGCGGTGGCGTCGATACCGAGCTGTCCGGCAGCCGTGGAGATGAAGGTGCGCCGGCAGTTCTGGCCGGTCAGCCACACCAGAGATTGCCGGCTGGCCAGCTCATCCGGTGCCACGGCGCTGTCCAGCAGCACCAGCGGGCGCGCTGTCCGGTCCAGCAGCCACAGTTCGTAGTGGTCGTGGAAGGGGAAGGGGACCTGGTCGTGTACCGTCAGCAGGTGCTCGTACACACGCTGCCCCATCTGTTCCATGCGCCGGAAATCCTCGGAAGGAAAGATCGGACCGCGCCGGAGTCCCTTGTCCTGCGACCAGGCGCCGAAACGGATGTCGCTGACCTGCGGCCTGCCGTGACCCGCCAGGTCTTCCATCAGGCCGTCGTTGCTGACGTAGATATCCCAGTGCACGCCATCCGCCGTGACGGCGTCCGCCGAGCCGTAGCGCACGCAGTTCATACTGCCGCGAAACGGGTTGAGCATGCGTTGTGAGTAGCACTGAAAAGACATCGTCCCGGTGCGCCTTTCTGACCGCGATTAGGCTATCCTACACCACCCGGGACGAGTATGCCCGGTGATGCCTAACCATAGACTGCAACGCTTTCCGATCCGGATTCAAACATGCCTGTACTGCGACTCGACAAGGTTTCGCTCGCCTTCGGCCATCGCGCGCTGCTGGACGGCGTGGACCTGGAATTGCGCAGGGGCGAGCGCGTGTGCCTGGTGGGGCGCAATGGCGAGGGCAAGTCCTCGCTGCTGCGCGTGATCAGCGGCGAGCAGGCCGCCGATGAGGGCGAGGTATGGCTGCGTCCCGGTATGCGGATTGCCACGCTGGCGCAGGAGGTCACCCTGGACAGCGCGGCCCCCGTCTTCGACGTGGTGGCCGGTGGCCTGGGGGCGCTGGCGGAAGTGGTCTCAGCCTACCATCATGCCGCTCATGCGCTCGGGCAGCACCAGGACGCGGCCGCCATGGAACGGCTGGCGGACCTGCAGCACAAACTGGAGGCCGGCGATGGCTGGCAGCTCGAGCAGCGTGTGGAGGCCGTGTTGTCACGCCTGCAGCTGGACGGCGAGGCCGGCTTCGACACGCTGTCCGGCGGCTGGCGCCGCCGCGTGTTGCTGGCGCGCGCGCTGGTGTGCGAGCCGGACATCCTGCTGCTGGACGAGCCGACCAATCACCTCGACATCGAGGCCATCACCTGGCTGGAAGAGTTCATGGCGGACTTTGCCGGGGCGCTGCTGTTTATCACGCACGACCGGGCCTTCGTGCGGCGGCTGGCGACGCGCATCATCGAACTCGACCGCGGCCGGCTGAGTTCGTGGCCCGGGAACTACGATGATTACCTGCGCAGGAAGGCAGCACAGCTGGAGGTCGAGGAACGCCACCACGCACAGTTCGACCGCAAGCTCGCGCAGGAAGAGGCCTGGATACGCCAGGGTATCAAGGCACGCCGTACCCGCAACGAGGGGCGGGTGCGGGCGCTGCAGGGTTTGCGCGAGGAGCGCTCGCAGCGCCGCGAACGTGGCGGCCGCGCCGACCTGCAGCTGGACCGCGGCGAGCAGTCCGGCCGCCTGGTATTCGAGGCTGAGGATGTCACGGTGCGTTTCGGTGAGCGCACCATCATCCGCGATTTCTCCGCCACCATCCTGCGCGGCGACCGGGTCGGCATCATCGGCCCGAACGGGGCCGGCAAGTCGACGCTGATCCGTGTACTGCTTGGCGACCTGCAGCCGGACAGCGGGCGAGTGCGGCGCGGCACGCGCCAGCAGGTCGCGTATTTCGACCAGCAGCGCGAGCAGCTCGATGCGGACAAGTCGGTGATGGACAGCGTCGCTGCCGGCAGTCAGCGCGTGATCGTGAACGGCAGCGACCGGCATGTGGCCGGTTACCTTCGCGATTTCCTGTTCCCGCCGGAGCGCCTGCAGTCACCGGTGAGTTCGCTGTCCGGCGGCGAACGCAACCGTCTGCTGCTGGCGCGCCTGTTCGCGCGTCCCGCCAATCTGCTGGTGATGGACGAACCGACCAACGACCTCGACGTGGAGACGCTGGAACTGCTCGAGGAACTGCTGATGGATTACCATGGCACCCTGCTGCTGGTCAGTCACGACCGCGCCTTCCTCGACAATGTCGTCACCAGCTCACTGGTGTTCGAGGGTGACGGTATCATCAACGAGTACGTGGGCGGTTACACGGACTGGCAGCGCCAGCGCGCGGCCGGCGCGCAGCGAAGTCCCCGGTCGCCGGCGGCGAAGCCGGGGAAAACGCCACAGGACAGGACTCCCGCTGCCAGGCCGGTCAAGCTTGCCTACAGGGAACAGCGTGAACTCGACACGCTGCCGGCAAGGATCGAGACACTCGAAGCCGAGCAGGCGGCGTTGCAGAAGGCGGTCAATGACCCGGGGTTCTACCGGCAGGACAGTGCGGAGATTGCCGCCGCGCTGGCGCGACTGGAAGCACTCGGCACGGAACTGGAACAGTGCTACGCGCGCTGGGCGCAGCTGGAATCCTGAGCGGCCGCGGGTCAGGCCCGCGACATGTATTCGCCGGTGCCCGTGTTGACCTTGATCAGTTCGCCCGTGGCGAGGTATTCCGGCACCTGCACTACCAGCCCGGTGCTCAGTGTGGCAGGCTTGGTGCGCGCGGAGGCGGACGCCCCCTTCATGCCGGGTGCGGTATCGGCGATCGCCAGCGCCACGGTGGCCGGCAGTTCGATGCCGAGGATGGCGCCGTCGGCGATCATGGCCAGGATACCGTCGAGGTCCTCGGTGAGATATTGCAGTTCGTCTTCCAGGTCAGCCGTGCCGAGCGTGTACTGCTCGTAGCTCTCCTTGTCCATGAAGGTGCAGCCGTCGGCATCCCGGTACAGGTACTGCACCGGCCGCCGCCCGAACTCGACCGGCTGGACGACATCGTCGCCCTTGAAACGGTTTTCATATTTCGCCTTGCTGACGATGTCGAAGCCCCGCACCTTGTAAAGTGTGCTGCCGCTGCGCGAGGACGGGCTCTGGACATCCAGTGCCTTGATGATCAACTTGCGGCCATCGATGTCGATGACCATGCCTTTTCTAAGTTCGCTGGCCTTCATCTGGCGGGCTAGTCGTGGTGGTGTCCGTCCGGGCCGTGTACGTGACCGTGTTCCAGTTCCTCGGGTGTGGCCTCGCGGATGTCGATGACCCTGACGTCGAAGTTGAGCTGCACGCCGGCCAGCGGGTGGTTGCCGTCCACGGTGATGGTGTCGTCCTCGACCTTCGCGATCATCACCACGATAGCCTGGCCGTCCGGGCCCTGGGCATGGAACTGCATGCCGGGCTGAATCTCCTGGTCGGCGGGGAACATCTCGCGCGGAACCGACTGGACCCGCTCCGCCTCGCGCACGCCGTAACCCTGTTCGGGCGGGATGGACACGGACAGCTCTTCTCCGGCGGTCTTGCCGGTGAGCGCGTCTTCCAGGCCCGGGATGATGTTGCTGGCGCCGTGCAGGTAGCAGAAGCTGCCGTCGTCCGACTGGTCGATGATGTTGTCGTCGTTGTCTTTCAGTGTATAGGCGATACTGATCACGCGGTTGTTTGCTATCTGCATGCGAGGCTCCTGTAGAATTGTGCCGGGTGACTGCCGGATTTGGGTGATCGTAGCGGGCATGGCGGGAGAGCGAGGGCGTATCTTCCCGGCCCCGGGCGCATAACGATGCCATGCAAGGGGGATAGGGGAAGTTCTGGCCGCTGCTTCCAACAGCGCAGTCGATAGATCCTGGGTCCGACAGCCTCCTGGATGCGGGATTGTGGCGTAAGGCGCCAAATGTTAGCACAGCCTATTGGCCGATGTGTGAAATTGCCGTGAAACAGGGGAAAAACAGGTATTACGAACGGCATGGACTGGCAGGTATACATCATTCTCTGTTCCGATGATTCGCTCTATACCGGGATCACCTGCGATGTCCGGCGCCGGCTCGGGCAGCACGGCGGCAAGCGGGGAGCGAAATATTTCCGCGGCCGCCAGCCGCTGCAGGTCGTCTACCTCGAAGCCGGCCACAGCCGCAGCAGCGCGAGCCGGCGCGAGGCCGCGATCAAGAAGCTGACGCGTACCGGGAAGCTGCGGCTGATCGGCTCTGGCGCACCAATACCCTGTGGATGATATGCGAATGACCGACGCTGCGGCGCCGGTTAACCCTGCGGGTCGTCCGGTGGCACGGGAACGCTCGTGTCCTTGCCATTCGCAGCCGGGCGCACCGGCCTGGTGCGTAAAGCTTTCTTCTTGACGTCCAGCGTGAACCAGTCGTCCCGGGTGATTTCGTGGAAGTAGTCGGCTTCCTCTATCAGCTGCCTCGAGGTCGTGGCGGGCACGGCCGCAATCTCGACGCGCACGCCTTCCGATTTCAGATGGCTGACCAGCTCGATGTAATCCGAATCGCCCGACATGATGATGATGGTGTCGACCTTGTTGGCCAGTTGCGTGGCCTTGATGGATAGCGGGATATCCGCGCTCTTGTGGCAGGGGCGCACCGAGCCATGGTAGTTGGCATGCAGGCGTTCGCGCAGCTTGGACGAAATCTGCTTGCCTTCGCGGAAATACACCAGCCGGTTGAGCCCGCGGTTACCGAGCAGACGCGGCACCAGGGTATCGAAGTTGAGCATGGTGTTGGGCTTGTTGGTCTCGGCGTGAATACTGCGCTCGATGTTGTTGCCATCGACCAGGATGGCGACGGACTGGCTGATCAGGACCTGCTGGTTATCGCTGCTTGTCATCGGAAATGTCCGGTAAGGAACGGTATTTTTCGGCGGGTGCATTGTACAATGCACAGAAATTATCCGAATTTCAATGATCGTTACGGGGTGCGGGCATGATGGGCATGGCGTTGTCGATACACGTGTGGAGCGCTGTGATCTGGGTGGGCGGAATGTTCTTTGCCTGGATGGTGCTGCGACCGGTGGTGGCCGGCCAGCTCGAACCGCCGCAGCGGCTGACGCTGTGGGACGGAGTGTTCCGCCGCTTTTTCCCCTGGGTGTTTGCCGCAATCGCCGTATTGCTGGCAACCGGTTACTGGATGGTGCTGTCCTTTTACGGCGGTTTCGATCACGTCGGGCTATACATACATGTCATGCACTGGGGCGGCTATGTCATGATCCTGATTTTCCTGCACGTGTTTTTCGCCCCGACCCGGCGCCTCAGGGCCGCGGTGGCCGAAGCGGACTGGCCTGCGGGTGGCAGGGCGCTGGCACAGATCCGCCGGCTGGTCGGCGTCAATGTGCTGGTCGGCCTGCTGGTGGTGGCGGTCGCATCGGGCGGGCGTTACCTGCTCGGCTAGCCCGCATGTCTCACCCGGACAGGCTGCAACCGATGTCACACGGTTTGTTGCCATATGGGCATCAGTTACATGCTTAAGCGCATGTTGTCGAACAACCGCCGCCTGGTGAGCAATGCGGGCCAGCTTGCGTGTACCCGAGCTGCGTACTACATTCATAATGGATAGCCACAAACGGCGCGAACAGGCGCAAGGAGCAGGGTTGTGATCGACTCGACAACATTCCAGGGTTCGGCCAATTCCGGGTTTCCGCATGCACCCGCGGGCTGGTCAGTAGCCGAGGCAGAGCAGGCGGCGTCAGGCGAAGGCCTGCAAACTGATGACGGTCACTGGGAGGCGGTGCGCGCGTTGCAGGAGTATTTTGCGCGGCATGCGGACGGCCCGGTGTTAAATGCGCGTGAACTGCATGATGCCCTGGAGGAGAAGTTCCATGCCCGTGGCGGCATGAAATACCTTTACCGGCTGTTTCCGGGTGGCCCGGTGACGCAGGGTTGTCGTCTGGCCGGGCTCGAAGCGCCGGCTGGCAGCAGCGACCGTGGATTTGGCAGCGTGCAGTGACAGTCGGTGGATGATCATTTTGTCCCTGGACGGGAAGTCCTGACTTTCTGGTTCAGTGGGCCGGCAAGCCGACACTGGTTCAATTCCACGCCCGCCTTCGACAGCGTGATCAGGGAACGCTTCGAGGCCACCTGGCTACAGGCCCGGGACGGTGCCCTGTTGAGCTGGGAACAAACCCCGGACGGTGCCCTGGCGCTGGTCATCGTGCTTGACCAGTTTCCGCTGAACATGTACCGCGATCAGGCGCTTTCCTACAGCACCGAGGCACAGGCACGGGCCGTGGCAAGTCGCGCCATCGAGCGTGGCCATGACCGGCAGCTGCCGGGTGAGCGCGTGGCCTTTCTGTATCTGCCTTTCATGCACAGCGAGACGCTGGCGGACCAGGACCGTTCGGTGGCGCTGTTTCGGGCGGCCGGGCTGGATAAAAACCTTGAGTTCGCACTGGGTCATCGCGACATCGTGCGACGCTTCGGACGTTTCCCGCACCGCAATCGTGTCCTCGGACGCGACAGCAGTGCCGAGGAACTCGCCTGGCTGGCCTCGCCCGGGGCTTTCAACCCCTGAGAACGTAAAAACGGCCCTGTACCGTGTCGTCCGGGGCAGGGCCGCTACTCTGTAAAAATCCGTTACGAACCGGCCTGTTCAGTCAGCGCCAAGGCTCTTGTCTGCGGTTCCCTGCATGCAATCTGCAATGTATTGGTCCTTCTTGTCTTCATCCAGATCGGATGCGATGAAATCTGCAACACAGTTGGCCTTCTTTTCTGCGTCGGCTTCCATTTCGGCAGGGGAACCAGTGCCGGTGTCGCCGGGAACGGTATTTTCCTCCGACGCAAAGGTCATACCGGTCAGGGCAAGGGCGGCTGCAAACATCAAACTGCTGTACTTCATTTCTGTCTCCTGGCAGACCGTCTGGTCTGTGCATCGTGCGCGAGCTGCTGCCCGCAAGTGCATTAAGGGTGCAGGCGGCGTTCCTGTAAAGTGAATTGTTTTTATCCTGACCATGCAGAAAAGTATTCCTGCCGCCGACCGGGCTGCGCGCTTCGTCCGTCACCCCGACGGCAACCGCATGGCAGGTCCGGCGAGACGGGACGGCAGCCGGATTCTGCGGTAACATCGGCTCATGCCAGTCCCTCGATTCATCCTGTCAGCCGTCAGTCCGTGCTGAGCCGCCTTCCGGAACAGGCCACGTGAAGCCCGGTCCCGTCATGCTGGTGATCTTCGATGGCTTCGGGCTCAATCCGAGTCGCGCGCACAATGCCTGGGCGCTGGCGCGTACGCCGCACCTCGACCACTACTTCGCCAGCTGGCCGCATTCCGTGCTGCAGGCCTCCGGTCGCGCCGTGGGATTGCCGGACGGGCAGTTCGGCAACTCCGAGGTCGGCCACCTGACGCTCGGTTCGGGGCGTATCCTGGAACAGGACCTGGTACGCATTGCCAATGCGATCTACGACGGCCGGCTCGCACACAACCCGGTCTGGCAGGATATGCTGCAGGGCGCCCGGCGCCTGCACCTGGTGGGCATGGTGTCCGATGGTGGCGTGCATTCCCACATCGAACACCTGTATGGCGTACTCGACCTGCTGCATGACAGCGGCATCGAGCCCGTGCTGCACATGATCACCGACGGGCGCGATACTGCACCGCGGGCCGCACTGGACTATCTCGATCGACTCGAGGACAAGCTGACGCGCCTGGGCACGGGGACCATTGCCACAGTATGCGGGCGCTATTGCGCCATGGACCGTGCCAGGAACTGGGACCGTACCGAGCGTGCCTGGCGCTGCCTGGTGCGGGCAGACGGGTTGACGGCGGCATCGGTGCGCGCCGCCATCGAGTCCGCCTATGCACGCGGTGAAGGTGACGAGTTTATCCAGCCCACCGTGATAACAGGCTACCAGGGCATGGATCTGTCCGATCCGGTGTTGTGTTTCAACTTCCGCAGCGACCGCATGCGCCAGCTGGCGGCCGCGTTCGGCCTGGCGGAGTTTGATGCCTTTGCGCGCGACGGCAGTGTGCTGCAACGCCTGGTATGCATGACCGAATATGATGCGAATTACCCGTTTCCGGTGCTATTCGAGCCGCAATCGCCGCAAGGGGTGCTGGCCGAGCTGATCAGCGCCGCCGGGCTGCGCCAGCTGCACTGTGCCGAGACCGAGAAATACCCGCACGTCACCTATTTCTTCAACGGCGGCCGCGAACAGCCTTACGCCGGAGAGGAGCGCATCATCGTGCCATCGCCCACCGTGGCCACCTACGACATGCAGCCGGAAATGAGCGCGGACAGGGTCGCGGACGAACTGGTCAAGGCCATAGAAAGCGCGCAGTATGATTTCATAGTGACCAATTTTGCCAACACCGACATGGTCGGACACACCGCGCGCCGCGAGGCCGTGATCAAGGCCGTGGAGACTATCGACAACGAGAGCCACCGGGTATTCCGCGCGGCGCTGGAACGCGGCTGGCGCATCCTGCTGACGGCCGATCATGGCAATTGCGACGAAATGGTCAATCCCAATACCGGCGAACCCCATACCCAGCACAGTGAGTACCCGGTACCGTTCCTGATCATGGGTGCGGGACCGGTGCGACTGGGGACCGGACGCGGCCTGGCGGACATCGCGCCTACCATCCTCGATCTGCTGGGTTTGCCACGGCCGCCGGAGATGACCGGGCACAGCCTGATACTGAGAGACGGACTGTTGTGAACCGGAGACAGTGATGAACGATACCCGCACTTCCGACATTGCCGTGCTGGCGCACAACCCGGCCGTGGATATCAGCTACGAGGTGGCGCAACTGGTCGCCGATCGCAAGGTGCGCGCGGACCGTACCCGCTATTTTCCGGGCGGCAACGGCATCAATGTGGCCCGGGCGCTGGCCGAACTGGCGACGCCGTTTCGCTGTTGCAGCGTGGTCGGCGGCGAAAGCGGCGATCTGCTGCTGCGCCTGCTCGGTGACCGGTTCGAAGACAATTACAGCATCTTCCGGGTCGCGGGCGAGACCCGGGTCAATGCCACCCTGCTGCAGAAGTCACCACCGACCCAGTACGAGGTGGACAGTTGCGGGCCCGAGATACCGCCCGAAATCCTGGACGCTATGGATCGCTGTTTTCTTGCCGACTGCGGCAAAGGATTCGGCGTGCTGAGCGGTTCGAACCCGCCCGGCGTACCGGATTCACATCGCCGCCTGCTGGCGGAACAGCTCGGGGCGCAGGGCGGCAGGGCGGTGGTGGATGCCTACGGCCCGGTGTTGCAGGAGGCGTTGCAGGCGAACCCGTACCTGCTGCGGCTTAATCGCTACGTGCTGGAAATGACCACCATGCGGCGCCTGGAAAGCATCGAGGTGGTTGCCGCTGCCGCGCGCGAATTGCAGCAGGGCGGTGTCGAGATCGTCTGCATCTCGCTCGGGGCGGACGGCGCCATCCTGGCCGAGGCGCAGAACAGCTATCACTGTGCCGCGCCGCGCATGCACGTGCAGTCCACGGTCGGTTGTGGCGACGCGCTGCTGGCCGGCCTGGTGTCCGCTGCCGCGCATGGCGCGGATGCACAGGCGATGCTGCGACTCGGTGTCGTGTGCGGCACGGCCACGGCCGCGCACCCGGGAACGGAATTGTTCAGCATCGAGGAAATCGAGCCTCTGTCCGCCCGGGTGCAGGTGACCGTGCTGGATATCTGATGGTGGGCCGGGTACCGTGGCATGAAAGGGTGACAACTATCCGTTCTGGTGGATTGGGGGTAGTTGACAAATATCAAGGCCGTGGTCTGCAAGCTCTGCTAGTATTTTAAATTGCCGGAGATTGTGCTGGTAGGCATGGCCCGGGGGGGGGCAGCCATGAAAGACAAAAACACCACAGCCACGCAGGTCGCTCCGACTGACATCCTGAACGCCAGGAACAGCCTGGAGCTGATGTTGCTCGAATACGGCAACGTCCATATCGAAACACTTGGCCAGCTGCTCAGCCTGACCAGGACGGTTGAAATCGAATACTCGCATATTTGCGCCCACCGCCTTTGCCAATGATGCGGGCGACCGCCCGCGGCGTACGCGGTAGCCCTGTCTCCTACAGCCAGCGCATCAATCCGCATTCCAGCGGATGACTGAGCTGATGGTGGCAGGGATAGTAGCGAATCTTGAACTGCTGCAGACCGCCCGCCGAACAGACATTCTCCATATCGAACAGATCGCAGCGGAACAGCGTGGCGCCGTCCGCGTGGGTGCCGGACAGGTAGAACAGCCGCTTGTGGGTCGTCTCGAAGTTCTCATCCTCGTCGATCCGCCCCAGGACGCATTCCACGACGATATCGTCCGGCTGCAGGCCATTGAGCTGCAGCGCCACTTCGAATGACAGCATTTCGCCGGCCTGGATCGTGGCCGGCACCGGCGAGACCAGCTGCCCGCGCACGGCCGGCCAGGCGCTGGCGACCTGCTGCTTCCAGGTCGCCAGCTCGCGTGCGCCTTCCGCCGCGTTGGCGGCCAGGCGACGGCCTTCGCGCGCCGCGGGGGAGTAGGACTGCGCCAGGTAATCCATGGCCATGCGGATGGTGTTGAAACGCGGCAGGATCGTCTTCATCGAGGCGCGGGCGATGCGCAGCCATTCATCCGAGTAACCCTCGCCGTTACGCGTGTAGTAAGCGGGGATGACCTGGTATTCAAGAATGTTCATCAACTCCACCGCCTCCAGCTGCTCGCGGGTCTCGCGGTCGAACTCGGGGTGCGGCGTGATGCTCCAGCCATTCTCGCCATTCCAGGCCTCGGCCCACCAGCCGTCGGTGACGCTGAGGTTGATGGCGCCGTTGATGGCGGCCTTCATGCCTGAGGTGCCGCAGGCCTCCATCGGGTATTCCGGCGTGTTCAGCCAGACGTCGACGCCGGGCAGGAAATCGCGCGTCAGCGAGAGGTTGTAGTTCTCCAGCAGGATGACCCGGCCCTGGAATTCCGGGAGCAGGCTGATTTCGAAAATCCTGCGCAGCAACGCCTGCCCCGGCTGGTCGTTGGGATGCGCCTTGCCGGCAAAGACCAGCGTGACCGGTCGCTGCGGGTCGTTGACCAGACGGGCCAGGCGTTCCAGGTCCCGGAAGATCAGGCCGGCACGCTTGTAGGTCGCGAAGCGGCGCGCGAAGCCGATCAGCAGGGTGTTGATGTTGCGCGAGGTCAGGTTCGCGGTGAGCCTGCTGGACAGCGACTTGGTGCGCGCACAGCGCTCGTATTGCTGCACTGCACGCTCCCGGATTTCGTCGATGGCCGCGGCCTTCAGCAGTTGCCGTACGCTGAGGAAGACGTGATCGGGGATCTGGTCGATGAAGCTGTCCCAGAACCCGGTGTCGGTCAGCTTGGCGCGCCAGCCGCCGCCCATGTACATCTCGAACAGCGCCACCCAGGAACCTGCCAGGTAGCTGTCCACATCGGCGCCGTTGGTGATGTAGCCCATGGGGTTTTCCGCGACCTGGATCTCCGGCCACGCGTACGACTCCATCTCCGCTGCAATACCGCCGTGGATCCGGCTGACACCGTTGCGGTAGCGCGAGCCGCGCACGGCAAGCGAGGTGGTACAGAAACCGTTCGGGTCGCGCGGGTTCGCGCCCAGGGCGAGGAACTGCGCCTCGCTGATGCCCAGGTCATTGGCCGTGTTGCCGAAATAGTTGCGCATCATGCCGTGGTCGAACACATCGTGACCGGCGGTCACCGGCGTATGGGTGGTGAACGCCGTGGCGGCGGCCACCAGTTCCAGCGCACTCGGGAAATCCAGGCCGCTCGTGACCTGCTCGTGGCAGCGCTCCAGTATCTGGAAGGCGGCATGGCCTTCGTTGATGTGCCAGACCGTGGGGTGCAGCTGCAGGGCGCGCAGGGCGCGCACGCCGCCGATGCCGAGAATGACTTCCTGCTGGATGCGGGTTTCGCGATAGCCGCCGTAGAGCTGTGCCGTCAATTCGCGATCGGTCGGACTGTTGTCCTCGACGTCGCTGTCCAGCAGCAACAGGCGAATATGCCCGGCGCGCGCCTCCCAGACGCGCAGTACCAGGCTGCGTCCAGGGAGGTCGACGCGGACCTTCACTTCCTCGCCGTTGCTGTCCAGCGCCGGGGTTACCGGCAGGTCGCAGGGATCGCTGCGCCGGTAGGTGGCGATCTGGTTGCCATTGCAGTCGAAGCGCTGCGTGAAATAGCCGTGCCGGTAAAGGATGCCGATGCCCACAAACGGCACCCACAGGTTGCTCATGGCCTTGCAGTAATCGGCGGCCAGGATGCCGAGCCCGCCGGCGTAGATGGGCATGCTTTCGTGGAAACCGTACTCGGCGGAGAAATAGGCGATCAGGTCGGCCTTCGAGTCAATGAGCCTCTCGATGCGCATGCTCGGCATCTGTTCCATGTAGGTATCGTAGCCGGACAGTGTTTGCCGGTATTCGGTCAGCAGGATCGGGTCCTGTGCCGCCTGGTTGATACGGTCCTGTCGCAGCCGGCGCAGGAATACCCGGGGATTGTGGTCGGAGGCATCCCAGCACTCGGGGTCCAGGTGGCGGAACAGGCGCCGGACGCTGCGATTCCAGCTGTAATACAGGTCATTGCCGAGCTCGCCAAGGCGTTCGAAGCGCCTGGGCAGGGTCGCCTGGATCTCTACACTGAAGGAAGTGCCGTTACGGGTCTTGTCGTTCATGGCGTCACCGGGTCAGGTCATGGGCTGGTGTGGCAATCTCAGGGTTCCGGTTCCATTACGATATAGGCCGATGGGCATTCGCGGGCACATATGCCGCAGCCCTTGCAGAAGTCGTAATCAAACACGTAGTACGAGCCGTCTTCGACCGGGCTGCGCGTCTTCAGCACCGCGACGTCCGGGCACAGGGTCCAGCAGTTGTCGCAGGCCAGGCAATTGCCGCAGGAAAGGCAGCGCAGGGCTTCCTGCGCTGCCTGCTGTGGCGCCAGACCGCCGATGATTTCGGCATCGCCGACGCGCTCAGCGACAGCTAGTGTCGGTGCATGCTGGCGGGATTTCGGCTCGAAGTAATTCAGATTGATCTGCGCAGCCGTCACCGGGACTGCCGCGCGGTCATCGGGGTCGGCCTGACGCTGCACGTCGCGCGCCATGGCCAGCGCGGCGCGCCGCCCGTCGCCGATGGCGCCGCTCACCGTGCCACCGCCGCCACGCGCGTCGCCGCCGGTGTACAGACCCGGGTGTCCGCGGATGCGGCCATGTTCGCTGGCGGTAAGGAATTCACGCTGCCCGAGCAGCGAGGCCAGGCCGGCCGGGTCGACGGTCTGGCCGATGGCGGGTATGACCTGTTCGACATGCAGCAGGGTTTCCGTGCCTTCAAAGGAGACGGAGCGGGTGCTGTTGTCGGCCTCGTGCAGTTTTTTCCGGTGTACGAGTTCCAGGCCGACCACCTGTTCGCCGCGCAGCACCAGGCGCTGCACACCGCGGTGTTCGTGAATGATCACGCCTTCCTCCATGGCCTGCTCGATTTCACGCGCGATGGCCGGCATGGTGTCCGGCTGCTCGACGCCTGCGCGCGGCAGTGACTCGTGCGTGACCACGTGCACCGCCTCCACGCCACAGCGTTTGA
Organism: uncultured Gammaproteobacteria bacterium; assembly: GCA_963748215.1. Taxonomy (GTDB): domain Bacteria; phylum Pseudomonadota; class Gammaproteobacteria; order UBA9214; family UBA9214; genus UBA9214. The sequence continues at coordinate 396,121 of CAVVHS010000007.1, forward strand.
GGATGCGCGCCAGGTCGATGGCCGTGTTGCCGCCGCCGATGATGGCCGCACTGGACCAGCCGGGCATCGAGCCGACATCCAGCCAGCGCTTCAGCAGGTCGAGTCCGACGTGCAGGTCGTGCGGCGTGGCACCGTCGATGTCCCAGTCACGGCTGCGCTGGGTGCCCGGCGCCAGAAACACCGCCGCGTATTCGGCGTGCAGTTCATCGAGCGAGAAATCCCGCCCGAGCCGTTGCCCCGGGCGGAACGCGATACCGCTGGCCAGCAGGCGTTCGAGTTCCGGGTCGAGCACGTTGCGCGGCAGGCGGTAAGGTGGCAGGGCGCTGCGCAGCAGGCCGCCGGCTACCGGCAGGGCCTCGAACAGATCCACCCGGTAACCGAGCCGGGTCAGCTGCCAGGCCGCGGAACAACCGGCCGGTCCGCTGCCGACGACCGCTATGGCCTGTGCACCGTGCGCGACCGGCTGCGCCGGGTAGTCCCAGCCGGCGGCGATGGCCTGGTCACCCAGCCAGCGCTCCACGTGGTGGATGGCGATCGGTTCGTCGTAGTGGCCGCGGTTGCAGACCTGTTCGCAGGGATGGTGGCAGACCCGTCCGGTAATCGCGGGCAGCGGATTCGCCGCGACGATGGTTTCCCACGCCTCGCGGTATCGTTCTTCGGCGGCCAGTGCCAGCCAGGCCTGGCCGTCCTCGCCGGCCGGGCAGGCGGTGTGGCAGGGCGCCGGCCGGTGTTGATGCACCGGGCGTTCGATACGCCAGCTGCCGGTGTGGTAGCGCAGCGAGGTGCCCGGGTGTGCGAATGCGCCACGTGTCAGCTTCAGGCCCACCGCAAGCCTCCGCGTCGCACCGTGTCGGCGCCCTCGCTGTCGCGCTTGTCCGAACGGGTGCCGCGCAGGTTGTAGAGCTCGATGTTGTGGTTGGCCAGCGCCTGCAGGTGTTCCAGCTCCTCGCGCGCGCGGTCCTCGTCGGCGAACAGGTGCCGAAAGCGGTTTTGCAGTTTCAGATAGTCTGTAACCGGGCGCACCGTGCGGATCGGCATCGAGCCGGCGAGCCGGCCGCGCTCCAGTTCGATGATCGGGAACAGGCCGGACTGCACGGCGAGCCGTGCTACCTCGATACTGAGCGCGCCGTCGTGGCCCCAGCCCAGCGGGCAGGGCGTGTGGATATGCAGGAAGGTCGGGCCGTCGATGGCGAGTGCGCGCCGTACCTTCTTGCGGATGTCGGAGGGATAGGCCACCGAACTGGTGGCGGCATACGGGATGTGGTGTGCGGCCACGATCGAGACGATGTCCTTTTTCAGATGGCGCTTGCCCATGCGTGCCTTGCCCGAGGGCGAGGTGGTGGTGACCGCGGCATGCGGCGTCGAGCTGGAGCGCTGGATGCCGGTATTCATGTAGGCCTCGTTGTCGAAACACACGTGCAGCACGCTGTGGCCGCGCTCCAGCATGCCGGACAGCGCCTGGAAACCGATGTCGAAGGTGCTGCCGTCACCGCCCATCGAGATGACACGTGTGGTCTTGCCGCGCTGTTTCAGTGCCGCCTCCATGCCCGCGGCCACGGCGGGCGCGTTCTCGAACAGGGAGTGTATCCAGCCCACGCGCCAGGCCGACTCCGGCCAGGCGGTGGTGAACACCTCGAGACAGCCGGTGGCGTTAGCGTATACCACGTCCGGTCCGGCGGCCTCGGTCACCAGCCGTGCGGCCAGCGCCTCGCCGCAACCCTGGCAGGCACGGTGGCCGGCTTCCATGCCGGAGAATCGTGGTTGTGCATGACGCAGTTCGCGATGGCTCATGGGGTCGGTCGAGTTTCCATGCAATGCTCCTGTGTTCAGCTGGCCGCCGGCAGCTTGTCCGGCTCCAGATCGATGATGTCAAAGGGGATGCCGCTGCCGGCGCGCAGCGCCGCGTGAATGCGCGGGTAGATGTCGAGTGGCACGTCGCGGCCGCCGAGGCCGACACTGAAGTTGTGGACGCGCGGTGCATCGCGCATCTCGGTCAGCGCGGCGCGGATCTCGGTACCGACGATGCCGCCGCTGCCCGGCGACAGCGCGCGTTCCAGCACCACCAGGTCGGTCAGTCCGGCGCACGCCTCGCGGATGGCTGCGGCGGGGAACGGGCGAAAGGTGCGCAGGGCCATCAGCCGCGTGGCAGGAAGGTCCTGATAGTGTTCCCGCGCGGCCGTCAGCGTGCCGGCGATGGAACCCAGTGTCAGGATGCCGGTGCGGGCATCCGGCATGTCATGGATGCACAGCAGCGGGTTCTGCCGACGGCCGCAGACGTCTTCCCAGGCCGCGGCCGCGGCCACGATCGCCTGCTGGGCATTGAGCAGCGCCTGGTGATGGTCCTGACGTGCCTCGGTGTAGAATTCCGGCGAGACCAGCGTGCCGATGCTGATCGGGTTGGCGGGGTCGAGCCGGCGCTCGAAATTGAACGGTGGCAGGAAACGGTCGACCTGCTGCTGGTCCGGAATGTCGAGTACTTCCAGCGTGTGCGTCAGGGTGAAGCCATCGACGCACACCATGACCGGCAGTTCCGTCTGCTCGGCGATGTGGTAGGCCTGGATAGTGGTGTCCACGGCATCCTGGTTGGTGGTGCAGTAGATCTGGATCCAGCCGGCATCACGCACCGCCATGGAGTCCTGCTGGTCATTCCAGATCGACAGCGGCCCCGACACCGCGCGATTGGCGCAGGTCATTACCATCGGCAGGCGCAGGCCGGCGATGTTGAAGAGCACTTCGCTCATCAGCAGGATGCCCTGGGAGGAACTGGCGGTATAGGCACGGGCGCCGGCCGCGACGGCACCCAGCACCACCGAGGCGGCGGAGAACTCGCTTTCCACACTCACCAGCTCGCAGTCCAGTACACCGTCCGCGACCAGCTTCGACAGGTTTTCGACAATGTGGGTCTGCGGTGTGATCGGGTACGCGGCGATGACCTGGGGACGGCACAGCGCCACGGTGCGGGCCAGTGCCTGGGAACCTTCAAGCGCGTACTGCATGTGGACCCTCCTGCCAGGCGCCGGTATCGACCTCCGCCGCGGCGCGTTCGACCAGTTGCCGGTTTTTTTCGAGTACTGCGCCATGGAAACGCTCGCCCAGGGCCTTGAGCAGCGCACTGCGCGGCAGCAGGCCGGTCAGTTCCAGGAACGCCGATAACAGCGCGGTATTCGGTACCGGCCGGCCGAGAATTTCCTGCGCCATTGCGCCGGCCGGCAGGGCGACGACGTTGCAACCCAGTTGTTCGGCGAGTTCGGCACTGGTGCGGTTCGAGTTGACCAGTATCGCACCGCCGGTCTGCAGTCCCGCCGTGATGTCAGACAGGTGCAGCAGGGTGTCGTCCTGTACGATGAGGAAGGCAGGTTCAAGTACCTGGCAGCGGCGCCGGATCGGCCGGTCGGCGATGCGCACGAACGCCGTGACCGGAGCGCCGCGCCGTTCGGCGCCGAAATTCGGGAACGCCTGCGGGTAGAGACCTTCCTCGAAGGCCGCGGCGGCAAGCAGGTAGGCGGCGACCACATTGCCCTGGCCGCCGCGGCCGTGGATACGGATTTCGATCATGGTCCCTTCAGAATCCCCATCGGGGACAGACCCCGTTTTCCATAAAAAACACGGCCTGTCCCACGTATGTCAGTCCGCCAGTGCCGGTTCGCGTTGGGTTTCTCCCTCGATGTCCAGCACGACCTGCGTCATCTTCATCACGCTGTCCGGGTTCAGCGAAATGGACTCGATGCCCTGATCGACCAGCCAGCGTGTGATTTCGGGAAAATCGGACGGGGCCTGGCCGCAGATGCCGATATACTTGCCGGATTCGCGGCAGGCGCGAATGGCCATTTCCATCAGCGCCAGCACCGCCGGGTTGCGTTCGTCGTAGCCGGTCAGGATGCCGGAGTCGCGATCCACGCCCAGGGTCAGCTGGGTGAGGTCGTTGGAGCCGATGGAGAAGCCGTCGCAGTGCTCGAGGAACTGCTTCGCGCGCACGGCATTGGCGGGTATTTCGCACATCAGCTTGACCTTCAGGCCGTGTTCACCGCGGCGCAGCCCGTAGTTTGCCATCAGTCCCAGCACCAGCTGCACCTCTTCCACGGTGCGCGCGAACGGGATCATGAGTTCGAGATTGTCCAGGCCCATCTCCTCGCGTACCTTCACCATCGCCGCGCATTCCAGTGCGAAGCAGTCCGAGAAAGACTCCGAGTGATAGCGCGAGGCGCCGCGGAAACCGATCATCGGGTTTTCCTCGACCGGTTCGAAGGCACGGCCACCGAGCAGGGCGGCATATTCATTGGACTTGAAATCGCTCATGCGCACCGTCACCGGCTTTGGATAGAACGCCGCGGCAATGGTGCCGACACCCTCGGCAAGGCGGTCGATGTAGAAGTCGCGCGGGCTGGCATAGCCATGGATGCGCGGCGCGATTTCGTTACGGATGTCCTCCGGCAGGCTGTCGTACTCCAGCAGCGCGCGCGGGTGGATGCCGATGGTGTTGTTGATGATGAATTCGAGGCGCGCCAGTCCGACACCGGCGTTGGGCAGGGCGGAGAATTCCAGCGCCTGCACCGGGTTGCCGACGATCAGCATGACCTTGGTGCGCGGTGTCGCCAGCCCGGTCAGGTTAACCGACTCCTTGGTGAAGGGCAGTATGCCCTCGTAGACAAAACCGGTATCGCCCTCGACGCAGGACACCGTGACCTCCGTGCCGTCGTGTATTTCATGGGTTGCGTCACCGGCACCGACTACCGCGGGGATGCCGAGTTCGCGCGCCACGATGGCGGCATGGCAGACACGACCACCGCGATTGGTGACAATGGCGCTGGCGATCTTCATCACCGGTTCCCAGTCCGGGTCGGTGATATCGGTCACCAGCACCTCGCCGGGCTGCAGGTCGTGCATGTGTGCGGCCTCGAGGATGATGCGCGCCTTGCCGGCGCCGATCTTGGCACCGACGGCCTTGCCCTGCGACAGCACCGGGCCGCGTTGCTGCAGGGTGAAGATGTCCTGGAAGGCGCCGGTGCGGATGGAATGCACCGTTTCCGGACGCGCCTGCACGATGAACAGCTCGCCGCTTTCGCCGTCCTTCGCCCACTCGATGTCCATGGGCCGCGACTTGCCGGCCGATGCCGAGTAGTGTTTCTCGATGACTACGGCGTAGCGCGCCAGGGTGAGTATCTCGTCGTCGCTGATCGCGAACTTGCGCGCGTTCCTCCTTTTTCACGGCGACGTTGCGCGTGGCCGCGGCGGTGACCGGGTCGCGCGTGTAGATCATCTTGATGGCCTTCTCGCCGAGGTGACGGCGGATGATGGGCCGGTGGCCGGATTCGAGCGTGGGCTTGAACACCAGGAACTCGTCCGGGTTGACCGCGCCCTGCACCACGTTCTCGCCCAGGCCATAGGCCGCCGTGATCATGACCACGTCGCGGAAGCCGCTTTCGGTGTCGAGCGTGAACATCACGCCCGAGCTGGCCAGGTCGGAACGCACCATCTTCTGCACGCCGATCGATAATGCGATGCTCATGTGATCGAAGCCCTTGTCCACGCGGTAGTGGATGGCGCGATCGGTGAATAATGAGGCCAGCACGCGCTTGCAGGTACGCAGCAGCTGCTCGATGCCGCGAATGTTCAGGTAGGTCTCCTGCTGGCCGGCGAACGAGGCGTCCGGCAGGTCCTCGGCGGTGGCGGAACTGCGTACCGCTACGTCGGGCTCATTGCCGTACTCGATGGCCATGTCCTGGTAGGCGGCCTGGATTTCCTCGGCCAGTTGCGGCGGCAACTCGCCGTCGATCATCCAGCCGCGGATCTGCGCGCCGGTGACGGCCAGTGCGTCGACATCATCCATGTCCAGCGTTTCGAGTGCCTCGCGGATGCGGGCATCGAGCTTGTTGTGCGTCGAGGTAGTCGCGATAGGCCTGCGCGGTCGTGGCGAAACCATTCGGTACCTTGACGCCCTGGCCTGACAGCGTGCGATACATTTCACCGAGCGAGGCATTCTTGCCGCCGACCAGCGGTACGTCAGCGATGCCGAGTTCATTGAAACGTCGAATATAGGTCAAGGATTGCATCAGAGGTGGACCTCGTTTGTTTTGTTAAGGGTATGGGTAGAGTGCATTGTGCCCACAATGCCCCTGCGTAATTGCCACATCATTCGACCTGTCGTATTGACGAATGTCAAATAAAGTGTGATTGTGCCCAGGCATGTTGACGAGCATGCCATGAAGCATATATCAGTCTTGCCCGGAACATCTGTCTGGGTGCAAAATGATTTATGTCAAAACGCCAGTCACGGATTCGCGCTAGATTCCGCTGCTGTAAAACCAGCGTCTCAGAGACAGGCGTTGTCATATAAATGTAATAATTCGCGGGGGTTGCCAGTTTCGGTCAGTGACAGTGCAAGCGTCAGAATACCCTTGATCGACCCTGGTTTCACATATCATGCGCCTAGCAAGTTTTTACGTACTGATCTCCTGATATGAGCGGAAGCGGGACGTCGGTCATTAGCGGCACACGTGGACACATGGTGCTGGTCTTTCTGCTCGGCTGGCTGGCCTGGTTGCTGCTGGCCGGCACGCTGACTGTCGAGGAAGTCGTCGCCGGCGCGCTGGTGTCCCTGCTGGTCACGCTGCTGTCCGGCCGGCACCTGGCCGTCTATGCCGGGGTCCGCTTCACCCCCGATGCCATTCTCCACCTGTTTGCCTTTCTCGCCGTGTTCCTGCGTGCGCTGCTGCACGCGAACATCGACATGGCGCGCCGCGTGCTGTCGCCCGCGCTGCCGATCCGGCCAGCCGTGGTGGAAGTCGAAACGCAACTGCAGTCCGCGCTGGGCAAACTGTTGCTGACCAATGCCATAACGTTGACGCCCGGTACCCTCTCCATCGACGTCGAGGACAACCGTATCAAGGTGCACTGGGTGGATTGCCCGCCAGGTCTGGACCTGCACGGCAAGACGGCCGCCATTGTCAGCGGTTTCGAACGCCACTTGCTCGGGTTCCTGGTATGAGCGTGTCCCTGTTACAGCTTGTCGCGCTGTGCCTGCTCGGTACCGGCCTGGTGCTGGGTACGATCCGCTTCGTGCTGGGACCGACCACGCCGGACCGCATCGTCGCGGCAGACACCCTGTCGATCCTGATCACCGCGGGCCTGGTGTGGCTGGCGCACCTGCTCGACAGCGGCATCTATCTGTCCATCGCACTGGTGTTCGGGGCGCTGTCATTCGTCGGTACCGTGGCCCTGGCGCGTGCCATCGAGGGCAACCGCTCATGACGCTGGCCGGCGACCTGTTTCTGTTGCTGGGTTCCGCGTTCGCCTGTCTCGGTGCGCTGGGCCTGATTCGCATGCCGGATGTCTACAACCGCCTGCAGGCGGGTACCAAATCGGTCACGCTGGGGACCATGGCCATCCTCATCGGCATCGGCCTGCACCACCCGCAGTGGTGGTCCAATCTGCTGATGATCGGTGTGCTGGTGCTGTTCACCAATCCGGTCGGCTCTGCCTCCATCGCGCGCGCCGCACTGATTGCCGGTATTCGTCCCTGGCAGGTACCGGAGGCGGCGCCGCAACAGCTGCCGGCCGGCGAGGGGAAGGACGACTGATGGCCGACTGGATCAACTGGGTGGCCCTGCTGGCGGTGCTGGTGATGCTGGCCGGCGCGGTAGCGGTGCTCCTGTTGAATAATTTCCTCGCGGCCGTGGCCGCGACCTCGGTGGTATCGCTGGGCGCTGCGGTGATTTTCGTGTTGCTGCGCGCGCCGGACGTGGCGCTGACCGAGGCCGCCGTGGGGGCCGGCCTGAGCAGCGTGATCATGGCGTTGTGCCTGCGACGGCTCGGCCTGTGGCACATCGCGCCGAATACGACCGGTGCGGATGACGCGGGAGGCAGCCGCTGATGCGCAACTACATCTCCCTGCTGTTCGTGGCCGGCCTGGCATTCCTGCTGTTCGTGATTACCGGTCAGCTCGAGTTCGGCGCGGCGCCGATGCTGATTGGACAGGCCATCAACCAGGCGGCGCCGGAGCAGGTCGGTGCCGCCAACATCGTCACCTCCGTGGTGCTGGGCTACCGTGCACTCGACACCCTGGGCGAGCTGGCGATCCTGTTCACTGCGGCCACCGCCGGCGGCCTGATGCTCGGGCGTCCGCGCCCCGGCGCGGCACATGATCCGGAGGCGGGTTTCATCCTGCGTACCGCCGCCGACCTGCTGTTTCCGTTGCTGCTGGTGGTGGGTCTGTTCATCATCGTGCACGGCCACCTGACGCCGGGTGGCGGCTTCCAGGGTGGCGTGATCCTGGCCGCGGCCTTTTTCGTGCCCTTGCTGGCGCGGCCCGGTACGCACTTCGACCACGCGTCCTTTGCCGTCGTCGAGGGCCTGGCCGGTGCCACCTTCATCGTGATCGGCCTGCTCGGCCTGGTGTATGGCGGCGAGTTTCTCGCGCCGCTGCTGGGACAGGGCGAGATGGGCAGCCTGCTGTCGGCCGGTACGCTGCCGTTGCTTTATATCGCCGTTGGCCTGAAGGTCGGCACCGAGCTGGCCGGGCTGATGGCACACATTGCCGCCTACGAGGCGGTGGATTCATGAGCCCGCCGGACCTGGGGGCGATCCTGTTCACCGGTGCCTTCGGCCTGGTGGTGATCGGCATCCTCGGCATTGTCACGTCCACGCACCTGGTGCGCATCGTACTGTCCATCGTGCTGCTGGAGACGGGCGCCAACCTGCTGCTGATGCTGTCGGGTTACCGGCCCGGCGCGGCGGCGCCGATCATTATCGACGGCGTGGTGCCGGCCGCCATGGTCGATCCGGTGCCGCAGGCCCTGGTGCTGACCGCGATCGTCATCGGTGTCGCGGTGCAGGCGTTCATGATGACGCTGGTACTGCGACTGCGCAGTGTTTACGGCACCCTGGATATTCGCGAGCTGCGTGGCCGCCTGGAGCGCGATCTCGCGCGGGAGGCCGGCATCGGTCTGCCGACCAGCGACGATGCCCCGGACGTGGCGGGTGTCGGTACGGCGCGTCCGCAGGGAGGTGACACCTGATGTCGCCCGTGCTGATGTTCGTCCTGCCGTTGCTGGGTGCGTTCCTGTTGCCGATCGTGGCGCGTGCTTCGGCAATGGCTGGCCGCCTGTTCGGCCCGCTGGTGCTGGCGCTGAACTGTGTGATCGGCGTGCTGGCCTGGGGTACGGTGAGTGAACAGACCCAGGTCATTGCGCTGGGTGGCTTTCAGCCGCCGTTGGGTATCGCCTTCTATGTCGACCGGCTGGCGTTGCTGTTCGCCATCGCGGTCTCGCTCGGTGTGCTGCTGCTGTGGCCGGACGCCGGAGAGGATGAGGCCGCGCAGCGCGAGAACACGCTGACCCTGGTGCTGGCGGCAGCCGCGACCGGGCTGGCCTTGTCCGGCGACCTGTTCAATATCTACGTCTTTTACGAGCTCACGGCAGTGGCTTCCTACGGCCTGGCCGCGGCGCGCCGCAACGGCGCCGCCTATGCCGCCACGCTGCGCTACGTGGTGATCAGCAGTTTCGGCGCGGCACTGATGCTGATGGGCATCGCGCTGGTGTACATGGCCACGGGCACGCTCAACCTCGCGCAGCTGGCGCAGCTTGCGCCCGGCGCGCTGGACGGTCCGCTCGGGCTGGCCGCGTTCGTGTTCATCCTGATCGGTGCCGGCGTCAAGGCCGAGCTGTTCCCGGTCAACACCTGGGTACCCGAGGTGTACGCGGCGGCCTCGAAGCGCGTCGCCGGCCTGCTGGCCGGTATCATTTCCAAGCTGGCATTGCTGATCATCGTGCGCCTGCTGGTGCTGGTTTTTCAGCAGCCCGAGGCGCTGCAGATCCTGTTGACGCTGGGCATCCTCGGCGTGATCACCGGCGAGCTGGCCGCCTGGTATGCGCGTGATCTGACACGCATGCTGGCCTACTCGTCGATCGGCCAGCTTGGTGTGATGTTCATTGCCTTTTCCATTCCGGGTACGGCCGGCCTGTATGCCGGCCTGGCCGTGGCGCTGCATCATATGGTGGTCAAGCCGGCCCTGTTCCTGCTGGCGGAGCGCCAGGGCGGCGCGCTGGAACGCCTCGCCGGGTCGGCGCAGGCCTCGCCGGTGGCCGCCGGGCTGTTCATCCTGCTGGCGCTGTCACTGATCGGCATTCCGCCCTTGCCCGGTTTCTGGGCCAAATTCCTGGTGGTGACGGCGGCGCTGGCCCAGCCGGGCACGGCGTACCTGCTGAGCGTGGCGGTCATCCTGCTGGCCGTGGTGGTGGAGGCCAGCTACCTGTTCCGCGTGATCGTGCAGCTGTACCGGCGCGTGCCGCCGACCGAGGTCGGTGACGGGCACGATGGTGCGACGCTGACCGTCAGTGCAGCCCTGGGCCTGGCGCTGATCGCTGCCGTACTGTGGCTGGCACCACTGGGCAACGGCCTGCAGGGCATCGCTGCGCAGGCCGCGGACCGGGCCGGCTACATCGAGGCGGTGCTGCCTGCCGGAGCCGGGTTATGAACACGTTCGACCAGTTGTTGCTGCTGGCTTTGGTCACCGTGCTGACGACGCTGCTCACCGGCGGCCTGCGCTGGGGTGGCTGGCTGGCAACACTGCTGTATGCGGGCCAGCTGGTATTGCTGTTCGGCATGGCGACGGTCGGCCAGGAAGGCGCATCGGTCAGTTCCGGACTGGCGATCGAGGTGCCGGGCTTTGTACTGCACTGGGAGATGACGCCGCTGTCCTGGTTCTTCGCGCTGTTGACGGTGGGCGCCGGCCTGCTGTGCAGCGCCTATGCCGCGGGCGAGTGGGGGCAGGCTTACGGCGCGCAGCGCTCGTTGCGCCTGTTGAACGTGACGCTGGCGCTGAACGTCGCCAGCATGCTGTTGCTGGTCACCAGTGCCGACCTGTTGAGCCTGTTTATCGGCTGGGAGCTGATGAGCTGGGCCAGCCTGCTGATGATGATCCAGAACGGCCCCGCGTCGGTGCGCGCGGCGCTGCGTTACCTGCCGTATGCCATGGCCGGTGCGATGGCGCTGCTCGGTGCCATCGCGCTGGTGTACGTGCAGGGCGGCACGCTTGAATTCGATGGCCTGCGCGCACTGCTGGCCGGCCTGGGCACGCTGCCGTTGTGGACGCTGCTGATGTTGCTGTTCGCCGGTTTCGCGGTGAAGATGGCCGCGGTGCCGTTCCACCTCTGGCAACCGCAGGCCTACAGCGAGGCACCCGGTGCGGGCGCGGCCTTCCTCGGCGCGATCTCATCGCGCATGGGCCTGTTCGCCATGGCGCTGGTGCTGGTCAAGCTGGTCGGTTTCGACTACCTGGCCGATGCACAGGCCTGGGTCAGTCCGCAGGATGTCATGCTGCTGCTGTCTGCGGCCACCATCATCATCGGCGCCTACGTGGCGCTGCGCCAGGACGATGCGCGGCTGCTGCTGGCCTGGAGCGGTATCAGCCAGGGCGGCTACATGATGCTGGGGCTGTACAGCGGCGCACCGCTGGCGGTGGCCGGCGGCCTGAGTCATGTATTCAGCTATGCCACCTACGAGGCCGGCCTGTTCATGGTGGTGTTCGCCGTTGTCCACCGCACCGGCACCGCCGACATGAACCGGCTGGGCGGGCTGGTCACGCGCATGCCGCTGTCGTTCCTGGTGCTGCTGATGGGCATCATCGGGCTGGCCGGGCTGCCGCCGATCAACGGTTTCGTGTCGAAGTGGATGATCTACCGCGGCCTGCTCGACCAGGGCATGGTGCTCTATTTCCTGGTGTCGGTGATCGGCACCCTGGGCAGCGTGCTGTACTGCTACAAGCTGATCCACAATATCTTCCTCGGCCAGCTGCGGCTCGAGCACCACGCGGTGCGCGAGGCGCCGTGGAGCATGACCGTGCCCATGCTGGTGCTTGGCGCGCTGATGTTCGCCACCGGCTACATGCCGGGCCTCGTGCTCGACTGGGTAGCGCCGGCCATGGCCTACCTCGGCATTCAGCCGCCGGAATACACGCTCGGTGCCATCCTGACCGCGGGCGCCGACCTCGACATGCTGTGGCTGGTGACCTTCATGCTGATTGGTTTCGGCATAGGCGCGGTGATTTTCTACTCGGCTGGCCGTGCCCAGCGCGTGCACCAGCTGAACAACTATGCCGGCGGCCATTTCCTGACGGCCGATACGCGTTACCAGTACAGCTACAATTTCTATCCGGCGCTTTACCGCCTGATCGGGCCGCTCTATCGCAACAGCTTTCAGTGGCTGGAATCCGGCGTGCTGTCGCTGATGAATTTCGTGTCCGCCGGGGCGCAGGGCATTTACCGTTCGGTGCACCCGTCGCTGTACCTGCTGGCCGTGGTGGTGCTGGTGAGCCTGTTCTGGGGGGCGACGTGATGGACTGGCAGACGGTGTTGTTCGATGTCGTGGTCATGCCGCTGGTGGCCTTTATCGTCGGGCTGCTGCTGGTGCTGATGATGCGCCGCACGCGCGCCCGGCTCGAGCGCCGCGTCGGGCCGCCGTTCTTCCAGCCGCTGTACGACATCCTCAAGCTGTATTCCAAGGATATCCAGGTCTCGCACGGTTTCATCCATGACCTGGGCATCATCATGGTGGTCGGTGGCTACATTACGGTGGAGATGTTCCTGCCGGTGCCGGGCATGGTCGGGCTGGCCGAGAAGGGCGACCTGATCGCGCTGGTGTACCTGATGATGGTGCCGTCGCTGGGCATGGCACTGGGCGTCGGCCAGTGCGCCAACCCGAACGGCTCGATCGGCATTTCGCGTGCGCTGACTTCCATGCTCGGCTACGACATTCCGTTCGTGCTGGTCGTGGTCGCGGCCGCGGCGATGTACGGCACCACCAGCCTGCCGGAGATCATCGCCATCCAGCAGCAGGGTGGAATCTCGACCTGGGGTATTGCGAGCATGCCGGTCATGGCGCTGGCCGGCTTAATCACCACTCACGTGATGCTGGCCAAGGAGCCGTTCGAGACCTACATCGCGCCGGCCGAGATCGCCACCGGGCCGATGGTCGAGATGGGCGGCAAGTTCATGGGCGGTTTGTTCGTCGTACAGACCTTTCAGGTCTATACTGCAGGTGTGCTGTTCACGACGCTGTTTCTGGGCGGCGGCGTCACCTGGTTCGATTTTCTGCCAAAGGTGTTTGCCGTGCTGTTCCTGCCGTTCGCCATCACCATCCTGTATCCGCGTTACAAGGCCGGAGAAGGGTTACTCTGGGTGTGGAAATGGCCGACCGGTATCGCGCTGCTGGGACTGGCGCTGATCTTTATGCAGAGGTGAGACCATGAGCGACAAGCAACTCGAAATTCCGGTTACACAGGGCAGCCCTGCGCCCGGCGGCGGCAATCCCTATCGCGGCGTGTTTGACCGCCTGCAGGATTTCTGCCGCGCCCGCTCGCTGTTCATGCTGCATTACTGTACCGGCTGCGGGGCCATCGAGCTGCCACCGGCGATGACCTCGCGCTACGACATGGAGCGGCTCGGTATCCAGCCCATGGCCACGCCGCGCCAGGCGGACATCCTGCTGGTCACCGGCTATGTCGCCACCAAGACCCTGAAGCGCATCCTGCTGACCTACGAGCAGATGAGCGCGCCGCGCTATGTGATCGGCATCTGCTCCTGCACCGTGAATGGCGGCATGTACTGGCAGAGCTACGCCACGGTGAAGAAACTTAACGACTACCTGCCGGTCGATATGTACATCGCCGGCTGCATGCCGCGCCCGGAGGCGGTCATCGTTGGCCTGCAGAAGCTGATGGAGAAGATCGATGCCGGCCGCGCGGAGTCCTGGAAGGACTACTACCGCAACTACGACTATTACCTGGGCAAGCAGCAGACGCTGTTCGGCGAACGCTGGCAGACGCCGACCGACATCATCGCCGAGGCGCGCCGCTACGACTTGTTCGGGCCGGACACGCTGGGATCACACACCGCGCTGCTGGAGCAGTACCAGACGCCGCTGGAGATGCCGTCTACCCCGGTGTTCGGGCGCGAGCGCGAGAAAATCGAGCGGTAGATCGCGCCATAAGCACCGCCCGGATCTATGGTGCGCGTGGCGCACCCTACAAAAGGGAAATTAACCCCGCAGGCAAATTTCATGGATAGCGGCAAGGAACTGGTCAACTGGCTGGACAAGGTGCTGGAGGAATTCCAGGGTGTGCAGGTGCGGCGCAAGAGCACCTCGCGCGTGCGCGTCGACGTGGATGCCGACGCGCTGCCGGCGCTGCTGGAGCTGCTGCAGGGGCGCGCCGGCTACGTGCACCTGTCCGCGCTGAGTTGCGTGGACTGGATCGACGACAACGAGTTCGAGCTGGTCTACCACGTGTGGTCCTACGAGACCCGCTCGCTGGTATCCGCGCACATCCGCATCCCGCGCGAGCCGGGGGCCTACCTCTCGGTCTACGACATCTACAAGCCGGCGGCCTTTTTCGAGCGCGACATCTTCGAAATGTTCGGCGTGTTCTTCGAGGGCAGTCCGCACATGGAGAAATTCATTCTCACCGAGTGGGACGGGCCGCCGCCGATGCGCAAGGAATTCGATACCCGCCAGTACGTGCACGACACCTTCGACTGGCAGCAGTACAACCCGGAGTGGCTGCAGGAGATCCGCGCCAAGGGCGGGGGGATCGTCGAATGAGGCCCGAGAACTACCAGGCGGTCAGTCATCCGCCCAGCCACGAATTCGAGCTGAATATCGGCCCCAACCACCCCGGCATCGAGGGCAACTACGCGCTCAAGCTGAAGCTGGAGGGCGACATCGTGGTGGCGGCAAAGGCCGACGCCGGCTACCTGCACCGCGGCTTCGAGAAGCTCATGGAAGGCCGGTTGTGGATGCAGAACATTGCGCTGGTGCCGCGCATCTGCGTGCCGGACCCGGCGCACATGGAGATCTGCTACGCGCTGGGCGTGGAAATGCTCGGCGGGCTGGAGGTGCCGGAGCGCGCGCAGTGGCTGCGTGTCATGCAGCTGGAGCTGTCGCGCCTCACCGCGCACCTGTTCTATTTCGGCGGCGCCGCCGCCACCATGGGCATGTACAGCAACATGTTCTGGGGCGTGTCCGACCGCGACCTGATACTCGACCTGTTCGAGGAATTCACCGGCGGGCGCGTGTACAGCATGTACAACGTGCCCGGCGGCGTGCGCCGCGACCTGCCCGAGGGCTTCATCGGTCGCCTGGTGTCGCTGCTGGATTACCTCGATTCGCGCCTGGACGACTACGACAACCTGTTCTTCACCAACTACGTGATGGTGCACCGCACGCGCGGCACCGGTGCCATGAACCAGCAGCAGGCGCTGGAATGGGGCGTGACCGGACCCAACCTGCGTTCCACCGGGCTGGCCTTCGACGTACGCCGTGACGATCCCTACCTGGTGTACGACCAGCTCGAGTTCGACATCCCGGTCGAGGAGGCCGGCGACGCGCTGTCGCGTATCCTGGTGCGGCGCAACGAGTTGATACAGAGCATCCGCATCCTGCGCCAGGTGGCCGAGCGCCTGCCGTCGATCGGCGGGCCGGTGCGCTGCCCGCTGCCCAATCCGCTGGCCTGGAACGTGCCGGCCGGCGAGAGCTACGCGCGCGTGGAATCCTCCAAGGGCGAGCTGGCCTACTACACCGTCTCCAATGGCAGCGACAAGCCGTGGCGCGTGCACATCCGCGGGCCGTCACAGATGCATGGCGTGCAGGTGCTGGAGAACCTCTGCATCGGCGCGCGCATCGAGGACGTCGCCCAGATCATTTTCACTCTCGACGCCTGTCCGCCGGAGGTCGACCGCTGATGGCCGATATCGATTACAAGAGCCGCGGCAGCATCCTCAACCCGCTGCGCAACCTGTCGTTCCTGACGCGCAAGCCGGTCACGCTGCCGCTCGAACCGCGCGAGGCCTCGGCCAATTACCGCGGCTTTCACCTCAACGACTGGGAAAAGTGCATCGGCTGCAGCACCTGCCAGAAGATCTGCGACAACGAAGCGATTACCATGATCCACATCCCGGACCTGCCGGAGGACCCGATCAAGGGGGTGCGGGCGCAGCGACCGGCCATCGATTACGGCCGCTGCTGCTGGTGCGGCCTGTGTGTGGACATCTGTCCGACGGCGTCGCTGTCGCTGTCGCGCGAGTACGTGCATACCTGCGAGGAACACGAGCTGGACAGCTATTTCATCCTGCCCGACCCGCAGGGCATGCACAAGAAGTTCTACGGCCACGGCTGGCGCAAGACCGCGGACGAGGATCTAATTGACCTCGAGCGCCAGGCCATGCCCGAGCAGCCGGCGGAACAGCGCCTGCAGTCGTTCGGCGAATTCGTGCAGGGTTACGACATGCAGCAGGCCATCGTCGAGGCATCGCGATGCGTGCAGTGCGGCATGTGCCACGATTCCTGCCCGGCACACATGAACGCACCGGAATATATCCGCGCCATCTGGGAACAGGACCTGGAGGAGGCGGTGCGCCAGATCTACCGCACCAACCCGTTCGCGCACGTGTGCGGGCGCGTTTGCACGCGGCGCTGCGAGGCGGCCTGTTCCATCGGCGTACGGGGCGAGCCGGTGGCTATCCGCTGGCTGAAGCGATATGCCATGGACAGCGTCGGCCATGAACGCATACGCGAGATTGCAGGCGAGGGGCGTGGCGACTATCTCAGCGGTGGCAAGGTTGCGGTGATCGGTGCCGGACCCGCCGGCCTGACCGCGGCCTTCGACCTGGCACGGCACGGCCACAGCGTCACGGTGTACGAGGCGCAGCCGGCGGCGGGCGGCATGATGCGCTACGGCATCCCGGCCTACCGGTTGCCGTACGCGCGCATCGACGACGACGTCGACGTGATTCGCGCCATGGGCGTCGACATCCAGTACAATACGCGCATTGGCCGCGATATTTCCATGTCGCAGCTGCAGGCGGACTACGATGGCGTACTGCTGGCCATCGGCCTGTGGAACGGTCGCTCCACGCGCGTGCCCGGTTCGGACCACGCACAGGTGCGCAGTGCGGTCGAGCTGCTGCGCGAGATCACGCTCAACGAGTCCTTGACGGTGCCGCAGTCGGCTGTGGTCATCGGCGGTGGCAATACCGCCATGGATATCGCGCGCAGCATGGCACGCCTGCAGCTCGTGCAATACGGACAGGCCAATATCACGCTTACCGCACTGGAAGACGCCGATCACTTGCTGGCCGACCCGGTGGAGATCCGCGAGACCGACGAGGAAGGCATTACCATCCTGCCGGGGCGCGGTCCGCGCCGCTGCATGATGGACGAGCAGGGCCGGCTGGTCGGGCTGGAGACCGTGCGCGTGGTGTCGCTGCATGACGAACAGGGCCGCTTCGCGCCGCAATACGACGACGGCGATGTGCAGATGCACGTCGCGGATATGGTGATCGAGGCCATCGGCCAGCAGGCGGACACCTCGCTGCTGAGCGTGGAACTTACCGAGGCGCTGGAATGGGAGCGCGGCCGGATCAAGACCGATGCCGGCGGTCGCAGCTCGGTCGGCTGGCTGTGGGCGGCCGGCGACGTGGTTACGGGGCCGGATGTTATCCACGCCGTGGCCGACGGGCACCGCGTCGCAGCCAGCATCGAGGCCTGCCTGGGACAGGAGAGATATGCCAATGGGTAGTGATACAGATACACGCAGCCGGGAGGGCGCCTTGCATGGCAAGGACCTGCTGGCGTCGAAAAAGTCGCTGCAGGACATCCTGCTCGTGGCAACGGCCTTCGAGAAGACGGCGCGCGATTTCTACACGGCGTTGATTCCGCGCGTCAGCAAGCAGATCCGCTACCTGGTGGAGGAGCTGGCGGAAGAGGAGCAGCGTCACTACGACCTGTTCACTGAGCTGGCGAAATCACCGGACATCAACGAGCTTGTCCACGCGCAGGTTACTGTGCCCGTCAACGACCACCATTTTTCCGACTACGTGCACATGCCGGAAATCGATGATGCGCCGGATGACCAGGCAATCCTGCAATATGCGCTCGCACGCGAGCATGCTGCGATGGAGCAGTATCGCGACCTCGCCAATAACACCGAATCAGGCCCGATCCACGACCTGTTCGAGTTCCTGGCCATCGAGGAGACCAAGCACAAGCGCGAACTGGAGAAGATCTACTACGAGACGGTGCACAGCGGGGGCGTCTGAGCCGGACCTGCAAACGCCATCCAGCGGGTTATCCGTTTTAAGCGGTTTAAATGGCCACGGAATCCACGGCAGAACACGGAAAACACGTAGGATGCACTCCGTGCACCATTGGGTGAGACGTGAGACGTGAACAGCAGAATGGCCACGGAATCAACGGCAGAACACGGAAAACACGTAGGATGCACTCCGTGCACCATTGGGTGAGACGTGAGACGTGAACAGCAGAATGGCCACGGAATCAACGGCAGAACACGGAATGACGTCAAGAACCTCTACGAGTCTATACCTCGCCATTGCGAGCGGAGCGAAGCAATCTTTCGATTTCATGATCAGTCGGCTGGAGATCGCTTCGTCACTGCATTCCTCGCAATGACGGGATGATCAGGGTTACCTTGAATAAATAGCCACGGAAACACACGGAAGAACACGGAATGAATCTGGATTTTTCCGTGTTCTTCCGTGTTCTTCCGTGGATTCCGTGGCAATAATAACTGGCTGCATTAATGCCACAGCAATCACCGAATAACGCTTATGTGATCAGAATATTTCCGTGATTTCCGTGGCCATAATCCAGCTTTACAGAATTTGCGGACAGGCTGTATGGTGTGACCTGCATAGGTAACAACAGGGGACAATAATGCAACTGGGAATGATCGGCCTCGGGCGCATGGGCGCCAACATGGTTCAGCGCCTGATGCGTGCCGGGCACGAATGCGTGGTCTACGACCGCAACCCGGAGGCGGTGCATGGCCTGGAGTCGCACGGTGCGTTCGGCACCACCAATCTCGACGGCTTTATCGCCAGCCTCGACAAGCCGCGCGCCATCTGGCTGATGGTGCCGGCCGCCGTGGTCGACCGCGTGATCGACGAGCTGGCGCCGCAGCTCGAGGCGGGCGACATCCTGATCGACGGCGGTAATTCGTATTACCGTGACGACATCATGCGCGCCGCTCAGTTGCAGGCACGCGGTATCCACTATCTCGACGTCGGCACCAGCGGCGGTGTGTGGGGCCTGGAGCGCGGCTACTGCCTGATGATCGGCGGCGAGCAGGATATCGTCGCGCACCTCGAGCCGCTGTTTTCCACGCTGGCACCGGGTGTCGGCGACATCCCGCGCACGCAGGGCCGCAGCGGTCCGCCGGCGCGCGCCGAACAGGGCTACCTGCACTGTGGTCCGGCCGGCGCCGGGCACTTCGTGAAAATGGTGCATAACGGCATCGAGTACGGCCTGATGGCAGCCTACGCCGAGGGTCTGAACATTCTGGCGCACGCCAATGTCGGCAACGACGGGCATGCCGAGGACGCCGAGACCACGCCGCTGCGCGACCCGGACGCGTTCCGCTACGATATCGACCTCGCCGCGGTGACCGAGCTGTGGCGGCGTGGCAGCGTGGTCAGTTCGTGGCTGCTGGATCTCACCGCAGAGGCGCTGCAGCGCAGCCCCGACCTGGCGGAGTTCAGCGGTCACGTGTCCGATTCCGGCGAGGGCCGCTGGACCAGCATCGCCGCCATCGAGTGCGGTGCGCCGGCACGCGTGCTGACCACGGCGCTGTACGACCGTTTCACCTCGCGCGGCGAATCGGACTTCGCCGACAAGGTGCTGTCCGCCATGCGCTTCGGTTTCGGCGGGCATCATGAGAAACGTGAATCGTGAGAGGTGATTTGTGAGTGAGGTCGACACGGCGTCCCCCAGTGTCATGGTGATCTTCGGCGCCGGCGGGGACCTGACCCGGCGCAAGCTGATTCCGGCCATCTACTACCTGTGCCGCGATGGCCTCCTGCCGGAGACCTTTGCCGTGCTCGGCGTGGACCGCAGGGACACCGACGACGATGGCTACCGCGCACATATCGACATGAACGGCAGGGAATTCATCGGCGAAGACATCGACGATGCACTCTGGCAGCGCCTGCTGGGTTGTCTGCAGTTCGAGTCGGGGGATTTTTCCGATCCGGACCTGTACCCGCGCCTGGCCGGGCGGCTTGGCAAACTGGTGGCCGAACGCGATATTGCACCGAATTACCTGTTCTATTTCGCGACCCCGCCGCGCTTCTTCGATGTGATAGCCGGCCTGCTCGGCAGTGCCGGGTTGTTGCAGGAAGAGGCCGGACACTGGCGGCGCGTGGTGATCGAGAAACCATTCGGGCATGACCTGGCCTCGGCGCGGGAAATGAACCGCGCGCTGCACACGGTGATGGCCGAGCACCAGATCTACCGCATCGATCACTATCTCGGCAAGGAATCGGTACAGAATATCCTCGCCTACCGTTTCGCCAACGCTACCGTCGAGCCGATCTGGAACCGGCGCTATGTCGACCACGTGCAGATCACGGTGTCTGAATCCATTGGTGTCGAGACGCGCGGCAACTATTACGACCAGGCCGGTGCGCTGCGCGACATGGTGCCGAATCACCTGCTGGCACTGCTCTCGGTGATTGCGATGGAACCGTCCAACTCTTTCGATGCTGATGCCATTCGCGACGAGCAGGTCAAGGTGCTGCGCGCCATCCAGCCGTTCGAGCCGGACGATGTGCTGACCCACGCCGTGCGCGGCCAGTATGCGGCAGGCCGCCTGCCCGACGGGCGTATGGTGCCGGCCTATCGTGAAGAGCCCAGGGTCGTGCCGCGTTCGAACACCGAGACCTATGCCGCGCTCAAGCTGAATATCGATTCCTGGCGCTGGGCCGGTGTGCCGTTCTACCTGCGTACCGGCAAATGCATGCCGGGCCGCTTCACCGAGGTGGTGATCCAGTTCCGCCACGCGCCGAACGTGATGTTCCGTGACTCACTGCTGACGCGCGAGAATGTGCCGGCCAACTGCCTGGTGCTGCGTATCCAGCCGAACGAGGGCATCGGCATGAGCTTCAATGCCAAGATCCCGGGACACAGCACGCACCTGGGCACGGTGGACATGAATTTCCGCTACGAGGACCACTTCGAGAACAAGCCCAGCAACGGTTACGAAACGCTGATCCACGATGTCATGACCGGCGACTCGACACTGTTCAAGCGCGCCGATCACATCGAGGCGAGCTGGGCACTGGTGGAGCCGGTGCTCGACGTGTGGTCGGCGCTGCCGCCACGCGATTTCCCCAACTATGCCGCAGGTAGCTGGGGCCCGGTCGCGGCGGAAGAGCTGCTGAGACGCGACGGCCGTGCCTGGCGGCCCTGCAAGCGATGTCAACAGTGAGTCTCAAGTTGCCAGGCAGGACTGCGGCGAACTGGCACGTGCTGCCGAATATCGACCAGCTGGAAGAGGTGGTTACGCAACGCATCCTGGCACGGGCCGCGGCGTCGATCGCCGACCACGGCAGATTCCGCGTCGTGCTGGCTGGCGGACGTACGCCGGCCGCCGTGTACCGGCGCCTGGCGGCCGCCGACGCCGACTGGGCACACTGGCTGGTGTATTTCGGCGACGAACGCTGCCTGCCTGCGGACAGCCCGGAGCGCAACAGCGTAATGGCAGCGCAAGCCTGGCTTGCGCAGGTACCGATCCCGCCCGGCAATATCCATCCCATCCCGGCGGAGCAGGGCGCCGTGGTTGCGGCCGAGGCCTACCGCGCGCCGGTGCGTGCCGCGTTGCCGTTCGACCTGGTATTGCTCGGCATGGGCGAGGACGGCCACACGGCCAGCCTGTTTCCGGGCCAGACATATTCGCAAGGTGAGCTGGTGCACGCGGTGCATGACGCACCCAAGCCACCGCCGGACCGGGTCAGCCTGGGCCTGGCGGCGCTGAACGACGCCGAGGCCGTACTGGTGCTCGTGACCGGCGGTGGCAAGTGCGCTGCCGTCGAGCGCTGGCGCCGTGGCGAGGACCTGCCGGTGGCGCATTTGCACGGGCGGCACGGTGTGGATGTCTACCTCGATGCAGTGGCCGCTGGCATGGAGGACTGAGTGCCGCCGGTGACACGATTCCTGCAGGAGCGGATGCCACCCGCGATCATTTTAAATATCGCATCGCGCATGAGATGCGCTCCTACCCTCAATAGAGGTGTAGGGTGCACTTTGTGCACCATACCCGGTGCGTAAAACGCACCCTACGCCCGGCTTTTATTTTTCCGTGTTGTTCCGTGGATTCCGTGGCCATTATCTATCGCGCATGAGATGCGCTCCTGCATCAATAGGTGTTCTCACGGCATGTGCAGGATGCGGTGAGCCTGCGAGCCGCTTCAATCGAAGCACGCCACCTGCAGGCGCGTGCTTTCCGGCTTGCAAGGCGAGGCGTTTGTGAATCAACTTTTTACGCCGAATTCATTTATATTCAATGAAAACCCTTTGCCATCGGTCGCTATCAGGCCAATGCCTTGCGTATATTTGTAAGTCACTTTGTCCAGAATGATATTCTGATCGATGATATTCACGACGTACCCGCTCTCGGCCAGATCGATTATCGTGATACATTTTTCATCCCGTCGTAAAAACATCGTAGACTTCTGGTCGTAAATAAAGACAAATCCTTCAAGACGGCATACGGAACCTTCCGCTTCCTGCACCTCGCCCAGAAAATGACGTCGGGTCGAGTTCTCGAAAAGTGCCCTGTAAATTACATGTAGCTTGTTTCCCTTTTCAATAATCATGGTTGCCCCGCTTTGGAATGTGCAGTATGTCTTGGATAATACCATCGCATGATTTGTCTTACCCCTGCTGGCAGTTATGCTGCCGACCCTGTTCGAACGGGTTCACTCGTCCTCGGCCAGTGCGATCGTCGCCTCGCCCGTTGTTTTGTCGATGTCGACGTGCACCACGCAATACTCGGCCTGTTCCTCGACCGGGGTGGGATCGTCGGCGCAGCTGCAGCCGGCGATGATGCCGCTGTAGAAAATTCCCGCCTTGATGCGTATTCCGCGTTGGCTTTCCGATGAACTGATAATCATCACCTGCGGCGGTCGGTCGGTGGCGTAACTGCTGCCGCCGAGACCCTGCTGCAGCGGGAGTTGTTCAATACCGAGCCCGGCAAGCTCCTGTCTGATTACTGCCTCGAAGTCGGGGGTTCCCCACGCTACCAGGGATTTTTGAAGCCTGATCATGATGGTGCCGTTGTGTCTATTTACCCGCCGCGCCCGGCTGGACGTCGAGCAATTCGATCATGAACATCAGGCTGGCGTTGGCGGGTATGACCTTGTCCACGGCGCGCGCGCCGTAGCCGAGAGCAGGCGGCAGCAGCACCAGCCTCCTGCCGCCCGGCTGCATGCCCGTCACGCCCTCGCTCCAGCCAGGCATGACCCGGTCGGTGCCGACCACGAAGCTGACCGTGCGGCCCTCGCGGCGCGAGTTGTACAGTTCCTTGCCCTGGCGGCCCCGGTCATCCAGCCAGCCGGTGAAGTGTATGGTGACCACGTCGCCTGGCGCGGCAATGGCGCCGCTGCCCGGCTGCAGGTCCTGGTAACGTGCCCCCGCGGGGTGGTGTGGAACGGTCCGGCCGCCGCAGCACTGGTGCACAGCAGGCAGGCAAACAGCAGGGCCACTACCTTGTCAGTGCAGGTTTGCATCAGTATCTCCAGCAACTGCCTGTAATGTCTGCAGGGCCGCTCGTGGTCGGTGTTCCGCCACGGGTCATGGCTGCCCCCAGGGTGTCCTGAGCCATTCCTCTTGCGCCAGCAGCGCGTGTCCTGCCACGCTGGGATGGAAGCAATCGCCGCTGTTCACGTGAACGGCATCGAACCGCACATCATACACATCGGTATAGGCGGCGTTGGGCAGGGCGCCGGCCAGCCGGTATTCCTCCAGCACATCGCGCAGGACGGTGTTGTAGTCATCGCGGACTATCCTGTGGAATGCCTTCCGGCGCTGGCAATTCGCTCCGTCACCGGGGTACACGGTGTCCGGGTCCTGCCGGGATACCGCGTGCACGCAGTCGTCGCCGGGGTTGTCGAGCAGGTTCTCGCAGGGGACGAATGGCCACACGAAAACCCGGCACCAGAAGTTGCTGAACCTGGCATTCCACAGCCAGTAGATGGCCGGGATGCCGGAGACGTGGATGCGGGCATGGCGGGTCGCGTCGCTGGCGGCCAGCACATCGAGGCCGGCACGGTATTGCGCCTCGAACAGCGCGGGGGCGGTCATGTTCGCCATGCTGGATGCGCACACATCATTGTTTCCGAGCAGGACGGTCACCATGCCGGCGTCGGCCGTGGGGGTCTGTGCCGCGGCCGTGACCACGCCCTGGGCCTGTGCCGCGAAATCGGCCATGACCGCGCCGCTCAGCGCGCGGTTGAAGACCGCATCGCGCGCCGGCAGTGTTTTCGTAGTAATAGGCGGATACCACGGCCTCGATGCGTTCATTCAGGCTTGCGACGCTGTCGCCCGCGTCATAGCCGGTCGACCAGACGGTCTCATGGTTCGACGTTGCCAATGTCGTTATACGCCGCCTCGCCCTCGCCGATGGAATCGCCGATGTTGAACTGGTTGCCCGGCCAGGCGGGCTTCAGCAGACCCAGGTCACCGAGTGCGATGCGCAGGATGACCGAGAGGTCACCCGTATTGAACGTGCCGTCCGGCGCCGGTATGCCGGCCACCAGCGGCGCTACATCAGCATGCAATGTCTGCGCCGGATCCAGGGCGCGGCTACCGAGCAGTGTCTGCTGTGCCCATAACAGGTCGACGACATTGACCGTGCCGTCGATGTTGATATCGCCGTCGTGGTCACCGGATGCTTTACCGGCCTGCAGCAGGCAGTACAGGCCCAGCAGCATTGCGATGAAGGATTGGCCTGTCATTGATTTCAAAACGGGGCGGTACCCTGTTGGGCTGATACGTCAGAGTATAATGTGCCCGCACAGAAAAGGGTGGCTCTTCCCCAGATCGAGTGGGTAGATTACCGTTGTAGGGCCGAATTCATTCGGCCAACAGCCTGTTGCCATTGGAGACAAGGAGGTCACCCTGTCCTGTGACGCATTGCGCAGGAGGCGTCATTCCCTGCACCATCAAGTCTATTGCATCACCACGGTTACCCGCGGTCGTCATCCTTTGTTCACGGATATCACCGCAGCATGCCTGCTGGTTCGTGAATGGTCGAATGAATTCGACCCT
This sequence comes from uncultured Gammaproteobacteria bacterium, assembly GCA_963748215.1. GTDB lineage: Bacteria > Pseudomonadota > Gammaproteobacteria > UBA9214 > UBA9214 > UBA9214. The sequence goes on from CAVVHS010000007.1 coordinate 421,234, forward strand.
ACAGGGCTGATTCAATGACGATGAAACACCGCTGGTCGAATGAATTCGACCCTACAGGGCTGATTCAATGACGATGAAACTCCGCTGGTCGAATGAATTCGACCCTACTGTAGGGCCGAATTCATTCGGCCAACAACCTTGCCATCAGAAGGAATGCGTCTCGTCTAAATTGATGTGTTACCCACTCAATCAGGGGAAGATCCTCATTATAGGTTGCGAGCGCCCGGGTCAGCGGAACTTTCCATTATCGGGCAGGGGGATTTCAGTGAACATACCGGTTGAAGTGCCGGTCCCTGATCCCGAACTCGATATGCATCACGCCGTCCTGCAAGGATGTCTCGAGGGTGAAGCTGCTGCGTCTGAGGATGTCGAGCATAGTCCTGTTGCCGGGCAGTACGTCCGCCTGCAATCGCGTGATACCGTTTTGCTGTGCAAGGGTGACGATGTGCTCGAACAGTAGCGTGCCGACGCCGATGTGCTGATATTCGTCGGCCACGGCAAACGCGATCTCGGCGATACGTTCCGCGGAATCGTCTTTCAGCTCAATATACCTGCCGACGCCGACCGGCCGTTCTGTTGTATTGCCTGTTATGGCGACAACCAGTGCGACGTGATGCACGAAGTCGATTTCCGTGAAATACCTTAATTCCCGTTCCGTCAGTTCCGGCCTGGCACCGAGGAAGCGGTAATACACCGACTTGCCGGTCAGGTGATGGAACCCCTCAAGCAGGCGGTGCTTGTCATCCGGCCGGATGGCACGGATCAGGACTGCGCTACCATCGCGCAGCGTGGCGTCTTGCGGATACTGGCTCAGTTCCGCCATGAGATTGTGGCTTTTTTATGCATTTGCCTGCCGATTGCATGCGACAGGCTGCCGTGGCACAGGTCAGGGTTCACGGCGGATCGACCTGCCAGGCGTGTACGCCTCGACAATATACCGGATCGGGCCAGGCTGCTGTCGGCGCTGAACGCGCTTGACGGTCGTAGGCCATGTGCGGCCATGCGCGGCCAGGTGTGCCAGGCTCACAGCCGGTTCCGCGGGCGAGGTCAGGGAGTCGGGCAGGGCGCCGACCTGTTCCGGTGTCGCGTCAAGCGCGCGTTCGTGGATATTGAAAACGTTCATGTGCAGCTATCCTGTCGCTGTGTCGTGGCGTTTCTCAGAACTTGTATACCGTCAGCGTCATGTAGAAATTATCCGGTTTGTCCAGCGGGTAGGATAAAACCGCACGTTCGCCGGTATCGGTCAAATACTCGATATCGGTGACCTGCACCGTTGACTCATCCAGTCCTTCCTCGGATAACACGGTGTCCTGGCCGGTCCCCCGGTAGCCGAGCTTCAGCAGCCGGGCATTGATTTCGTTGAGGGTAAAGCCGGCCTCGGCCTCGCCATCGGGCTGTAGCAGGACATCGGTCGTGCAGCCGATGTCCTGCGGGCTGACGGCATAGCTGACGCCATGCGCCATGGTTTCGAATATATCCCCGAACTCCGTCGAGGCGGTCAGCCTCGCGTCCTGTTCGAGTGCCCTGGCCAGCGAAGCCCTGTCTGGATAGGGTTGCGCGCAATGCCAGCCGTGCACATCGAGAAAGCTGGCCAGGGAGTCATTGTCAGTGCCACTGCACTGTGAAGTATCGGGGACGCGAGTACAGGGCGAGACCTGCGGGGTGCCGCCCAGCCGTACGATCCGCTCTCCGGTCGCGGGATGGCTGCCGAGATAGTCGCGGAACGGATTACTGTCTGTCCCGTAGGCACAGTCGGTTTCCGCCTGCATGCGCGCCAGTATGTCTGCCAGTGCCGCGGGCGGCAGGTCGTTCGCCTTCAGCATGCCCAGTGCGTAGTCGTCGGCCTCGCGTTCGAAGTCGCGCGAGTAGCGCGCCTGCAGCAGGGCGCTGGGCAGGCCGGCGGCGACACTGCTCACGTCGCCCAGGTACCAGCTCACCATGAAGCCGACGATGGAGCCCTGGATCAACATGCGCAGGCTGTGGCGCCGGTCGAGGTGGCCGAGTTCGTGCGCGAGCACGCCGAGGATCTCGTCGTCCTGTTCAGACAGCGCCACCAGCTGGTCGGTGACCACGATGGTGCCGTCGGGCAGGGCAAAGGCGTTGGCGCCGATCGGGCCGCCGTCTCGGAACACGATGCGGTGCGCGGGCGTGGTGTCGGTCGGCGGTGTCAGCCGGGCAAAGCCGGTGCTGAGCTGTGCCTGACGGTCCTCCGGCAGCCTGCTGGCCTCGAATACGTGTTCGTCGAAGAATGCCAGGGTCGATTCGCCCATGCCGGCCAGCAGGCGTTCCGGCAGGCGTTCGGCGACCCAGCCGGCGGTGGCCGGCAGTCCCCAGTGATAGCCGGCGAGTGCCGCGGCGACCGTCAGTACCACGGCGGCCAGTGCCCAGTGCCAGCGCGCCTGCAGGCGCACCGCCAGGCCGTCCTCGATGCCGGCCGTGCGCAGCAGCTGCTCGAACGCGGCATGCTCGCGTACCTCGCAATGCGCACCGTCGCTAAAGCGCACCACGCGTGGTGCGGCGCCCAGTGGTTCGGAAATCTCCAGGCCGGCGAGCGGCTCGTCGCGCGCTGCCTGCTCGCCGTCCACGATCAGGCGGTCGCCGTGCAGGTAGATCGTTACCGGCTGCGGCTGTGCCGTGTGTCCATCGTAGAAGATTGCCGGTATCGGTTGCATTAATACGAGATATCGAAGTCGAACAGGTCTGCCGCTTCCTCGCCGGTGGCGCTGGTCGCCTGCTGCTGGTCGGCCATGAAATCGTCGAGACTGCCGTCCGGCACCAGGCCGATGTGTTGCAGCCGGTAGCGCGCCAGGCGGATATCGGCGAACGGTTTGAACAGACCCAGCGTCGCCAGGATGCCGAGGAAGTTGGTCAGGTAGATCCAGAACAAGGCACGGGCCTGCACGTCGCTTACGAGATGGTGCGTGCCGAGCGTGGTGTGATTCCACACCAGGTTCTGCACGCGGGCGGAAAACCACGGGCCCAGCAGCAGGAACAGCATCAGGTAGACACCCGCCAGGCTCGCCAGGATGAAGGTGGCCATGTGTGCACGGGCTTCCTCGTCCAGCGCGTCCGGATTGGCGAGTTCGAAGGGAAACAGCAGCACCGCACCGCCCGTGACCAGCGCGATCACCAGCATGGCCAGGCCCAGCAGCTTCAGGTAGAGGGTGAAAAAGCGGCCGCTGCCGGCGCTGAAGTTGAACGGGGTGTTGGCGTACCAGCTGTTGCCATGCTGGAAGCGCTTGATGCGCTGGTGCGCCAGCGGTGACATCAGGTAGAGGGTGACCAGCACCAGCAGCGGGTACAGCAGGAAGTTGACGTAACCCTGCCGGGTGCTGCCGCGGAACGAGAACCGCAGGCCGCGGTGACTGCTGTTATGCAGCTTGAAACACAGCGAGCGTACGATCAGCCAGGGGAAGACCAGCGCCAGCAGTGCCAGGGCGAGTAATGCCAGGCGCGGCGAGGTCGCGCTGGAGAACTGGTAGACGAGCAGCAACACCACCGCGATAATCCGGCCCTTCAGGATCGCCAGCGGGGCGCCGAGAAAATCGAAGCTGCTGCCCGCCAGGGCAGTATTCAGGTAGAAGTATTTCAGGCGCCGCACCTTGGCCCAGGCGGAATAGACGCCGAGGGTGAGGATGCTCAGCGCGATATTGACGATCCAGATACGGAAATATTCAGGGCCCTGGCCGGTGAAGGTCAGGCGTTGTGCGTCTGCGGTGACCGTGTCGAGCGGCATGCTGGCTCCCTGATGTAACCGGATGGGCGTTGCTGCAGGCCATTGTGCCGGTCAGGCGCGCCGGGTGCCAGTGCTGCCTTGCGCCTGTTGCTAGTACGAAGGTATTAGTGTCGGCTCTGGTTTGCCGGCCGTTCCCGGCCCTGCAGCGGCCGGGACGGCTTTCCTGGTCTGCGTGCTTGCATGGGATGCAGTCCCGGGCTAGGGTGGGCGCATATTTGCAGTCAGATCATGGAAGTACAACAAGGAGAAACCTCATGAAAATCATCCCTGCCGTACTGGCGAACCTGTTCACGCTGTTGCTGCTCACGGCCTGTGGCGGCGGCGGAGGTGGCGTTGCCGGCATCACCGGGAATTCCGGGCTGGGCGGGACCGTCACCAACGGCATAAACATTACCGCACTGAATGCCCCCAATGTGGCGGCCGCAGTGTTGAATGGCATGACCGCCGTCACCGGCAGCTCCGACGGTGCCGCCTCGGCCCCGCCGCTGATCACCGGCGTCGCTGTCAACGCCACATCGGGTAACTTCGGTCTGCCAGGGGTGCTGCTCGATCAACTCGCCCGTGTGCCCGGTCTGCAGAATGCACCGAATAACACCGGTATCGTCGGTGCCGCCGTGAGCCTGAATGTCGGCTGCTCGGTCAGCGGCTCCGCCTCGCTGTTCGCCAATATCGCCGACCCGGCCTTCATGGTATTGACTGTCGCGGACAGCCTGTCGGTATCCTTTTTCCTCTGCAACGAGATCGGCGTGGTACTGGATGGCGATCTTGACATGACGGTTGCCGCGATCCAGGGGGGAACCTTCGACGGCATCCCGCCCTTCAATATCCAGCTGGACACGGTGTTCAGCGCACTGCGGGCGCTCGATGGCAGCGACTACTATTATTCTAATGGCGACATGCAGCTGGTGCTCGATGATGATGGCGCCGGCAATCTCAACGCGATGATCTCCGGCACCGCGCTGGATACCTCGTACAATGACCATGATCAGGCGCTGACCGCGTACCTGTTCGATGTGTCCGGCAATGAAAACACCGGTGACTACGCCATTGACCTGGATGGCACCGTGGAGAGTCGTGACATCGACGGCACCATCACCTTCACCACCACGCAGCCCGGTACGGCCGCGTTCGTGGGCAACGAGTTTGTGGGCAACGGCGATCCCACCTCGGGCACACTGCTGGCGGTGAGCGACCTGGACGGTTCGCAGCTGAAGCTGATCGCGGATGTGAATGGTGTCGATGTGGAGCTGCAGGTCGATGCCGACGGCGACGACATCTTTGAAACGACTGGCATCATGACGACCTGGGCCGCGCTGGAGCTGCTCTAGTCGTTAGTGAATCAACCGCTGCACGGTGCGGGTCGCCCGGCCCGCACTGTTTGCATTGCATGAATCGCTTGCCCCGGCACAACAGCCCATTAAGCCTGGCGGTGGCCGCCTGGCTGCTGGTTTTGATGCCCGCGCTCACCCGCGCCGGTGATGACGGCGCAATGCACCTGGATGCCTGGCTGGGTGCCGGCGTTTTGGACTTCGACTATGAGGAGTTCGACCAGGGCGTCAGCCTCGACCGCGAGGAGGGCTACCTGCCGGGTGTCAGCGCGGGCCTGCGGCTGGCGCGAGGCAGACTGTTTGCCGAGACAGCGCTGGAGGCCTGGACGGGCGGTATCGATTACGCATCGGCGACCGTAATCACGACGACGGACGAGGACATCCTCGACTGGAACGTGATCGCCGGGCGTGACCTGTTCGTACAGGCGGACCAGCGCCTCGGGCTCTATGCCGGGCTCGGCTACCGGCACTGGCAGCGCGATATCCAGTCAACATCCACAGCATTCGGCCTGGACGAGACCTACCGCTGGTGGTACGCCAGCGTGGGGTTGCGCGCCGAAAGTGCTGTCACGCCGCGGGTCAGTTTCCGGGCCGACCTGCAGCTGCGGCGCACGCTGGACCCTCAAATCGATATCCGTTTCAAGAGCGGCCAGGATGACATCACGCTCGACCTCGGTGAAGCCAACGGCGCGCGCGCGGCCTTCACCCTCGCGGGCCGCGCCGATCATGGCATGACCCTGTTCGTGACACCCTGGTTCGAATACTGGCGACTGGGCCGCAGTGCCAATGCCCTATTGACGCAGAACGGCGTGCCGGCGGGCACGGTGTTCGAGCCGCGCAGCCGGACGCACAACCTGGGCATCAACGCCGGTCTGCGCTGGCGGCTGTTCTAGTCGGCGGAAAAGGTAGGGTGCACTTTGTGCACCATTTCCGGTGCGTAAAACGCACCCTACATCTGATCGTTGCAGGAGCGCTTCGCAAGGCTGCTTCGGGCCTCCTGCCCTCACGCGGCACTCGTACTTCCATGTACATCGCGCGATCTTTTACTGACGCACCGCCAGTTTCTTCAGCACGTAGGCGGCGGCTGCCAGGCCGAAGCTGGCGGTGACCGGCATCGCCGAACCCAGGCCGCCGGCGCAGGTCAGCCCGCCGAGGCGCTGGTGGTCCGGCCGGGCCGGGCTGACGCAGCCGTCCGCGGCTGGGAATACCGGGTTTTCCTCCGAGTACACGCAGGGCACGTCGAAGCGTCGCTTGAGATTCTTCGGGAAGCCGTAGTCGGTGCGCAGCAGCCGGCGGGTCTTGGCAAACAGTGCATCGTGCTCGGTGCGGCTCAGGTCGACCACGCGGATGCGGGTCGGATCGGTCTGGCCGCCGGCGCCGCCGACGGTGATGATGCGGATCCTGTTGCGCCGGCAGTGCGCGATCAGGTGTGCCTTGGTGCGAAAGCCGTCGATGCAGTCGATGACGTAGTCGAAGCCGGGCGCGACCAGGGTCGCTATGTTGTCGAGCGTGACGAACTCCTCGATGCCGTACACCGTGCAGTGCGGATTGATCGCCCGCATGCGTTCAGTCATCGCCCGCGCCTTGGCCATACCGAGCGTGCTGTCGAGCGCGGGCAGCTGGCGGTTGATGTTCGACTCGGCAACGTGGTCCGGATCGATCAGCGTAATGCGGCCGATCGCCGAACGCGTCAGTGCCTCGGCCGCCCAGGAGCCGACACCGCCGATGCCCAGTACGCACACATGGGCATTGCGGAACGTCTCCAGCGCGGCCGCGCCGTACAGGCGTTGAATACCGCCGAAGCGGCGCTCGAAGTCCACGTTCCCGTCCCTGTGCAGTAAATCCGTACCGGTCATGCAGGCAACATACCAGAAAACGGCTGCGCGACAATGCGCGTCCGGCTTACAATGATCTGTACATGGAACTGATCGATACCCATTGCCATCTCGACGTGGAGGCGTTCGACGCCGACCGCGCCGCGGTGCTGGCCCGGGCGCGTGCCGCCGGGGTGGGCGGTATCGTGGTGCCCGGCGTGCTGGCCCGGACCTGGGACAGCCTGTGGGCGTTCTGCGCCGGCGATCCCGGCCTCTATCCGGCACTGGGCATGCACCCGGTCTACCTCGAGCGGCATACCGCTGCCGACACGGCGGAACTGGAGGCATGGATTGCCGCGCGGCGACCGGTCGCGATCGGCGAAATCGGGCTCGACTACTACGTCGACGGTCTCGACCGCGACCGGCAGCAGCAGCTGTTCGAGGCGCAGTTAAAGATCGCGCGCGCGGCGGACCTGCCGGTGATCCTGCACGTGCGCAAGGCACACGATGACGTGCTGTCCACACTGAAGCGGGTGCGCGTGTGCGGCGGTATCTGCCATGCTTTCAACGGCAGCCTGCAGCAGGCCGGCCAGTATATGGAACTGGGTTTCCGGCTGGGTTTCGGCGGCATGTTGACCTATGAGCGCTCCAGCAAGCTGCGCGGCCTGGCCGGGGCGCTGCCGCTGGAGATGCTGGTGCTGGAGACCGATGCGCCGGACATGACCGTCGCCCGGCACCACGGCGAGCGCAACAGCCCGGAGTACCTGCCGGACTGCCTGGCCGCGCTGGCCGCGGTGCGCGGGGAACCGGAACAACATGTGGCGAATGTGACGACGGCCAATGCGCGTGCCGTCCTCAGGCTGGATGATTATGTATGACAAGGGCGCGCCAGGTGGATGCGTGGCCGCTACTGAAGGAGGGACAGGGCGATGCGGCTGTTTTGCTACGGGACATTGCAATACCCGGAAATCATGCAACAGGTAAGCGGCACTCACTATGCCGGCCTGCCGGTGGTGCTGGAGAACTACGCCTGCTACACAGTGCGCGGTGAGGTCTTTCCCGGCATCATCCCCGAACCGGGTGCACATACCCGCGGCATGGTTTACAACGGCATGGGTACGGCGCAGCTGGAACGGCTGGATGCCTTCGAAAACGATTTCTACGTGCGCCGGCGTGTGGTGGTTAGCGGTGCGGACGAACGGCCGCTCCAGGCGTGGGCCTACGTGGTGCGTTCCGAAGACCGTGCGCTACTCACGGACGAGCACTGGGACCGCGGCCTGTTCGAGTTGCTGCACCTGCCGGCGTTTCTGCACAAAGTCACGGGCTGACGCGATGGGCGCCGGCAAGCTGCTGATATCCATTGGCGTGATGCTGGTCGTGCTGGGCCTGGTACTCAGCTACGCGCCCGGCCTGTTCGGCTGGTTCGGACACCTGCCCGGCGATATCCGCCGGGAAGGGGCGCACGGTACCGTGTTCATCCCGATCACCTCGATGATTGTGATCAGCATCGTGCTGAGCATCCTCCTCAATCTGTTTTTTCGACGCTGAAACGCCGGCAGACAGGCATTACCTGGAACATCGCCATGGAAGCACAGGGAATTACACGAATGGCTTTGGTTTCATTCCGTGTCCATTATCTATCGCGCGATGTTCAGGATGTACAAGTGCCGTGAAGCACATGGAGAAGGTGAGACCATTTTTACGGGCATAGCCCGGGTCGAGAAGCTGGCCTGGGCCATGTGCGGGAACGGCCATGAGATGCGCTCCTGCCTCAACAGGCGGTGCACGGGCGTTCACGGTGCGTAAAACGCACCCTACGCCTGCATTTGTTATTTTTCCGTGTTCTTCCGTGGATTCCGTGGCCATTATCCTCTCGCAGACCGCGACGAATACGCTTCCTACCCCCATGGACGCTGACAGGGTGGCAGCGCTGGCGAGCTTCGTGACCTTTGCCGCGGGGCTCGACTGCGTCCGGAACATAACCGTTCCGGTACGCAAGCACTCTTCGTTCAATATATGAGAAGTATTATATAAGTATACTGAATATTAATATTATAAATTTGTCGGGCATGTGCGCGATGCGCGTCTGGCATGTGCGGCGCATTCCCTCTAATATGGGGGCGTCCCGGGACACGCGTTCGCCTGCATTCCCGGTAACCGGACAGGAACATACAATGACCTATTGCGTGGCAATTGCAACCGAAGATGGCCTGGTATTCTGCTCGGACTCGCGCACCAGCGCCGGTCCCGATATGCTCTCGTCCTACAGCAAGATGCACGTGTTCAGCGCCGGCGCCGGACCGGCTGTTCGTGCTGCTGACGGCGGGAAACCTCGCCACCACGCAGGCCATCGTCAGCCGCATCGAACACGAACTGAACGAGCCCGACATGGCCAACCTGCGCAACTGCAAACGAATGGTCGATGCCGCCAAGTACGTCGGCATGGTGAGCCGGCAGGAACAGACGGATGCGCAGTCCTCCACGGCCAAAACCGGTGTCGATACCTCGGCCTCGCTGCTGCTGGGCGGCCAGATTCGCGGTGGCGAGATGGCCATCTTTTTGATCTACCCGGCCGGCAATTTCATCACCGACTCGGACGAGAACCCGTTCCTGCAGATCGGTGAAAGCAAGTACGGCAAGCCGATCCTGGACCGCATCCTGACCCGCAAGACCTCGCTGGAAGATGCCGCGCGCTGCGCCGTCGTGTCCATGGACTCCACAATCCGTTCCAATGCGACGGTGGGACCGCCGATCGAGCTGCTGGTATACGAGGACAATACCTTCGAAAGCGATCATTACCTGCGCTTCGAAGAGGATGACGATTACCTCCGTGCCGTCCGCCAGAGCTGGAATGAATCGCTCAAGGAGGCATTTTCCGGGTTGCCGCTGCTGGATTGGGAACAGCGCACCACGCATGCCAACGTCCTGCCGCTGCCACAGGAGACCAAGCGCAAGCGTTGACCGGTTTTCTTCCCGGAGTTGCCGTGGCCATGCCCGCAGCGGCCAGGCCTCGGCAACCGCTCCTGCATCAATCAGACACACCCGCAATGGTGCGGTTGATGCGGTTCGCGAAGCTCACCGCATCCTGCGGACTGCAATCATCGGTTATTCCGTGTCCTTCCGTGTAGTTCCGTGGCCATTATCATCGCGCATGAGATGCGCTCCTACATCCAATAGACGGTGTAGGGCGGCACCCGTCGCACGGTTGCCGGTGCGTAAAACGCACCCTACGCCTGCATTTATTTTTCCGTGTCCTTCCGTGTGGTTCCGTGGCCATTATCATCGCGCATGAGATGCGCTCCTACATCAATAGACGGTGTAGGGCGGCACCCGCCGCATGGTTGCCGGTGCGTAAAACGCACCCTACGCCTGCATTTATTTTTCCGTGTCCTTCCGTGTGGTTCCGTGGCCATTATCATCGCGCATGAGATGCGCTCCTACATCAATAGACGGTGTAGGGTGCACCCGCCGCAGGGTTGCCGGTGCGTAAAACGCACCCTACGCCTGCATTTATTTTTCCGTGTCCTTCCGTGGATTCCGTGGCCATTATCATTTGCAGGAGCGGATCGCGTCCGCGATCATTTTATGGCCGTAAAATTTTCGCGTGCCGGGAGCGGCATGCGCGGCAATGCTTTATTTGCCGGCCTCGGGATCGAACCAGGTGTGGTTGATGGCGTTGTGTATGTCGTCCAGCATGAGCTGCATGTCATCGATGAAGGTGTGCAGCGTGGCGTTTTTGAGCATGGCCGGGTCGGCCTCGTCCAGCGCCTGTTTGACGCTGGCGATGGCCGCGAGCGGTTCCTTGTTGCGTGGCAGCAGGCCGAGACTGGTGTCTATCTCGTTGAGCGTGTGCGCCAGCGCGCGCGGAAATATCTTGCTGTCGAGCAGGAAATGCAGCACATCCTCCGGGTTGACATTGCGGCGCACGCTGAGCCGGTACATCTGGTAGGCGCTGAGCGACTTGAGCACGCTGACCCACAGCACATTGCGATAGGGCAGTATTTCCTCCCTGTCGCCCATCAGCCGGGCCGAGGCGGTATCGATGATGCGCGTACTCATGTCGGCGCGCTCCAGGTTGCGGCCGATACGGATGAACTGGTAGGCGGCGTCGTTGTTCATGCTGCCGGCCAGCATGCCCGTGATCTGCTGACAGCGCTGCACGATGTCATTCAGCACCTTGTGTCGGATACTCCCCGGCAGCCCGCGCGTGCCGCGCTGGGCAACGCTCAGGTAGAGGCTGTTGATGCGTTCCCAGGTTTCGGTCGGCAGGACCTCGCGCGTGGTGCGGATATTTTCACGCGCCGCCGCGAGTGAGCTGAGCAGGGAGCTTGGGTTGTCACGGCTGCCGAACAGGAAGGCGATGATGTTTTTTTCCGTGGGCTTCATGCCCAGTGTATCGAATGCCACCCGCGCACCCAGTACCTCGATCATCAGGTCCCAGCCGGGCCTGATGGATGCCGGAAGGTCGAGCACCATGTGATGCTGGACCAGCATCAGGCGTGCCGTGTTTTCGGTGCGCTCGATCTGGCGCGCCATCCAGTACAGCCGTTTGGCGACACGCGACAGCATTATTTCGCCTCCGTATCGACGACCCAGGTGTCCTTGCTGCCGCCGCCCTGGGAGGAGTTCACTACCAGCGAACCCTTGCGCAGGGCGACCCGGGTCAGGCCGCCGGCGGTGACGTAATGGTGCTTGCCCTGCAGGATGAAGGGCCGCAGGTCGAGGTGGCGCGGTTCGATACGGCCGTTGCACAGGGTCGGCGCGGTGGACAGGTTGAGCGCCGGCTGTGCCATGTAGTTGCGCGGGTTTTTCTCGATGAGTTCGGCAAATTTCGCGCGCTCCGCCTTGGTCGCGACCGGGCCGACCAGCATGCCGTAGCCGCCGGATTCGTTGGCCGGCTTGACCACCATCTTGTCGAGGTTGGCCAGCACGTGCTTGCGCTGTTTCTCGTCAACGCACAGGAAGGACGGCACGTTGGGTATGATCGGGTCTTCGTCGAGGTAGTACTTGATGATGGCCGGCACGAAGGTGTAGACCACCTTGTCGTCGGCGACACCGGCACCCGGTGCGTTCGCCAGGCCGACCTTGCCGGCGCGCCAGGCGCGCATCAGGCCGGGCGTGCCCAGGCAGGAATCGGGCCGGAACGCCTCCGGGTCGATGAAGTCGTCGTTGACGCGGCGGTAGATGACGTCGACCCGTTCCAGACCCTTGATGGTCTTCATGTACACGCAGTCATCATCACCAACCACCAGGTCAGATCCCATCACCAGTTCCGCGCCCATGCGCTGCGCCAGGTAGGAATGCTCGAAATAGGCGGAGTTATAGATGCCCGGTGTCATGACCACGACCTCGGGACTGCGCGAATGGCGCGGCGACAGCGAGGTGAGCATGTCGAACAGCTGCGACGGGTAGTCGTCTACCGGCAGGATGCTGTGCTTGCGGAACAGCTGCGGCAGCACGCGCTTGGTGACGGCGCGGTTCTCCAGCATGTAGGACACGCCGGACGGCACGCGCAGGTTGTCTTCCAGCACGTACACGGTGCCGTCGCTGTCGCGTACCAGGTCGGAGCCGCAGATATGCGCCCATACGCCATACTTCGGCTTGGCGTCGACGCACTGCTTGAAGAAATCCTTCGAGCTATTGATGATCTCCGCGGGAAAGACCTTGTCCTTGATGATGCGCTGCCTGTGATAGACATCATCGATGAACATGTTGAGCGCCGTCAGGCGCTGGACCAGGCCGGCCTCCAGGCGCCGCCACTCCGTAATGGGGATGACACGCGGAATGATGTCCATGGGCCAGGAACGGTCGATGTTCTCGCCCTCGCTGTAGACGGTGAAGCTGATGCCCATTTCCTTGATGGCCAGGTCGGCCGCCTGCTGGCGGTTCTGCAGGTGTTTTTCGGTCAGGGTCTGCAGGTAGGAAACGATGCCGCGCGCAACGGCGCGGGCATGGCCCGGCGAACTGATCAGTTCGTCGTAAAATTTACCTGGATCGTACTGCTTCCAGTCGATTGCCTCTTTGCGGACAACGCGGGTCATGTTGCCTGTATTCCTGTTCCGGTCATGGGTCACCGAGTGAGTAAGCAGCTTGTGTCAGTTACCTGTCTGCATCCTGCTCCAGACTGAAGCAAGACGCATGCCATTATGGGGTATATGGCTAACTGCCCGCAATGGTTATCTATTTACCGGGATAAAATTTCGCGATGGGTCAAGCCGTGGGCGATTCTGGTGCTGGGCGATCCCGTCTGGCGCGTGACAGGTGTAAAGTACCGGCATGAAAGCTGTGTTGCGCAACGCGACCCGATACGGTGTCGGGGGGATGGTCATACTGCTGTGCTGCGCCGCCGCGTTGTCGTCGGGTGCGGACGAACAACGGACGGGCGGCTGGCGGCTGGCGAAGGAGTCGAGCCCCTACCTGCAGTTGCACGCGGACAATCCGGTGGCGTGGTACCCGTGGGGCGCGGCAGCGCTGGAGCGGGCGCGTGCGGAGAACAAGCCGCTGTTCATCTCGATCGGGTATTTCACCTGCCACTGGTGTCACGTGATGGCGCGCGAGTCGTTCAGCGACCCGGCCATCGCGGCCTTGCTCAACGAACACTTTATCGCCATCAAGATAGACCGCGAGCAGCGTCCTGACCTTGACGATGCCTACATGGAATATGTGACAGTGACCAGCGGGCAGGGCGGCTGGCCGATGTCGGTGTGGGCGACGCCGCAGGGCGAACCGTTTTTCGGCGGCACCTATTTCCCGCCGCGGGCGTCGCTGGGCCGCAGCGGTTTCCTGGAGCTGCTGGAGCGGATCGATGCCGCCTGGCGCGAGGACGAGGCAGGGGTGCGCGCGATAGCGCAACATGCGGTGGCGACGCTGCGTGAGCGCGGCCGCTCCGCGGCGCCCGTGCCACGCCTGACGGACAAGCCGCTGCAAGCTGCACGGCGCGAGTATGCCGCCCGCTACGACGCGCTGCAGGGTGGTTTTAGCCCGGCGCCGAAGTTTCCGCAACCGGCGCGGCTGCTGTTTCTGCTGGAAGACAGCGACCCGGCCAGCGCGCCCATGGCGCTGGCCACGCTCGACCACATGCTGGCAGGTGGCATCTATGACCGGCTGGACGGCGGTTTTCACCGCTACTCGACCGACTACGAATGGCGCATACCGCATTTCGAGAAAATGCTCTACGACCAGGCGCTGATGGCGCGTGTCTGCCTTAACGCCTGGCGCAACACCGCTAAGACGCGTTATGCCGACTGCGTGCGCGGCGTTCTCGACTTCACCCTGAACGGCATGCGCGATCCCCGCGGCGGTTTTTATGCGGCGCTCTCCGCGGACAGCCTCGTGGCGGACAGCCCGGACAGCCATGCCGAGGAGGGCGCCTACTACACCTGGGACTGGCCGCAACTGGCCGCGGCACTGCCGGACAAGGTATTGCGCGAGTGGGCGGTGCTGCGCTACGGGCTGGAGGAGTCGGGCAATGCCCTGAGCGACCCGCTGGGTGATATGGCCGGGCGCAATGTGTTGCTGCTGGTGCTGGACGACGATGCGCTGGCCAAACGGTTTGCGCTCGACCCGAAGACCGTACGGCAACGCAATGCGCGGATCGAGGACGGCCTGCGCGCGGCGCGGCATGCACGGCCGCCGGTGCCGGTCGACGACAAGATCGTCACGGCCTGGAACGGATACCAGATCGTCACGCTGGCACTGGCCGGCCTGCTGCTGGAGGAGCCACGCTACAGCGATGCCGCACGGCAGGCGGCACAATTCCTCCTGGACGAGTTGTTCGATGCCGGGCGCGGCGTGCTGTACCGTGACTGGCGCGACGGCGTGCGTGGCGTGCCGGGTTTCCAGGAAGACTACGCGGCGCTGGCGCAGGGACTGCTGACACTGTACCGGACCAGCGGGGAACGGCGCTGGCTGAACAGTGCGCGGCGCCTGGTGGACATCATGCGCGAGCGTTTCGAGGACAGGACACACGGCGGTTTCTTCAGTACCGGTGCCGATACGGAACTCTGGTTGCGTGACAAGCCGGCGGATGACGGCGCCGCGCTGTCCGGTAACGGTATTGCCGTGCATGTGCTGCTGGAACTGGGCCGGTTGACCGATAACCAGGCTTACCTCGACAGCGCCAGGCGTGTTGCGGCCTGGGCCGCCGCGCAGCTGGACGATTACCCGGCGGCCATGCCGCAGATCCTGCAGGCCTGGCCGCTGCTGATGGCCATCAAGACGCCATAGGCGGTCAGGCCGCGGGGAAGGGATTTGCTCCCGCGCAGTCCCGGAAGGGGGTGAACCGGTTGTCTGCCGGCAGGCGCCGGGCATTACACCGCAACCCCGTGACCGGTTTCCCGACAGTCACCGGCAGGCATGCACCGCCCGGGTGCAGTGCCGCTGCTGTGCGTGACAGCACTGCGACACGAGCGTTTGACAATGCAGCGAAACTCGAAAACACTCCACGCCGTGGATTCCGACGACGACAGTTTTGATGCAGCAATCCGCGCCCACGATGCAGCAGTGGAGGCCAGCGACCTCGATGTCTGGATAGGTGCCGAGCCGACCTTTACCAACCGCCTCTCCGAGTCGCCGGAATGGCTGACCGACGCCCTTGGCGCAAGCAAGCTGGGCTACGCCTGCCACATTATCGAACAGCTCCGCGATAGCTATCCCGGCTCGATCATACTGCGCACCCTGGGACGCCAGTATCCCGGGGAAGAGCGACCCCGCTGGAGCCTGGGCCTGTACCAGCGCCGTGACGGTCGCGCGCTGGCCGATGACCTGCCGGCTGATCCGCTGGGGATGGCGTGTTCCTGCGAAGCGGGACGCCTGACGGCGTTCTGGCAGGCCCTGGCCGCGGCCCTCGGCCGGGATGGCTGGGATGCAGCGGGTTTTCGGGTCGATGGGGAGATGGGTCTGCGCGTGGTGTTCCGCTGCGACAGGCAGCAGTCGCTGGCCGATCCGGCCACGGATGCGCGCCTCGGGCGGGCGTCACTGCATACGCAGGCCGTACCGACGGATGGCCTGGCGGATGACCTTGCCGGCGAGGGACTGTATCTGGTCGCGGTTGGCTGCGTGGCCACGGGTCCGGATGACAGCCAGCAGCCCTGCATCGAGTTGCCGGCGTTTGCGAAGGTCGCGTTGTTCATGGCTTTCATACAGCGTGTCGCGCAGGCGGCGCGTGAGGCGGGACTGACTGCGCTGGTGTGGCGCGGATTCCCGCCGCCGGTGGACAGGACCGTCGCCTGGACTACACTGACACCGGATCCGGCAGTACTTGAAATCAATGAAGCGCCCGCGTCCTCTGTTGCCGAGTTTCTGGAGCGGAGCCGCCGGCTGTACGCCCTGGTGGAGGCGCAGGGCCTGGCACCTTACCGGTTGCAATACGACGGCACCGTGTCGGACAGCGGTGGCGGCGGTCAATTCACACTCGGTGGGCCCACACCGGCGCACAGCCCGTTTTTCGTGGCACCCCGGCTGATGAGTCGCATGGTCGTCTATTTCAATCGTCATCCGGCGCTGTCCTACTGGTTTGCACCGCTTTATGTCGGCAGCTTCAGCCAGTCGCCACGCGCGGACGAGAACGTGCTCGAATCGTTCAGCGAACTGCAGGTGGCGTTGCAGCATCTGGACGCCACACCCGAACCGGAGCCCGAATACATCTGGCGCAGTCTCAGTCCGTTTCTGGTCGATACCTCGGGCAATGCCCACCGCAGCGAACTCAACATCGAAAAACTCTGGAATCCCTTACTGCCCGGACGCGGCTGTCTCGGACTGGTCGAGTTGCGTGCGTTTCGCATGGCCATCGATGCGGAAAGCGCGGCTGCCATTGCCGCCATGCTGCGTGCGCTGGCGGCGATGCTGAGTCGCCAGGCGAGCAGCCGGCAGCTGATCGAGTGGGGCAGCCGCCTGCACGACCGTTTTGCACTGCCGTTCTACCTGCGCCAGGATCTGGGTGCGGTATTCAGTGACCTGACCGCGGCCGGACTGGGACTTGGTGCACCTGTCATCGAGCGTCTGCTTGCCGATCACTGGCGGCATATCGGTGATGCCGAGTGCGCCGGTTGCCGGCTCGATGTCGACCAGGCCATCGAATTCTGGCCGCTGCTGGGCGATGCCGCCACGCAATCGGGCGGTTCGCGCCTGGTGGATGCCAGCACGACACGCCTGCAGATCATGCTGCGGCCCGCGTCCGGTCATGCAGCGGATCTCGATGGCTGGCAGCTGCTGGCGGGCCGCTACCGGGTGCCGTTGCGCCGTGACCAGGACGCCTTCGGGGCGGTGCTCATCATGGGCCTGCGTTACCGTGCCTTTGTACCCTGGGCAGGCCTGCATCCGGGACTCGGTGCGCAGGGGCCGATCGTGCTCACGCTCCTGCCGCCCGGGGGTGAGCGCGGGCTGCGCATCACACTGCACGTCTGGCAACCTCAGGGGGAGGCCTATGCGGGTCTGCCTGGATCACTCGACGACGCGCGCAGGCGCATACGCGAGCGGTTCGCCGTGGAGGTGATCACGGCGGACAGCGCGCCCGAAGGCATCGCGCCGCCGGCCGAAGCGATGTCGGACTACTGTTTCGACCTGCGGCGCACCTGAGGACAGACGTCGCGCCCGGTCGGATGTGCCCCGCAGCAGATAGACTTCAGCGTGAAAATGCGCCGCATACATTTCTGCCTGATCAAGCCCGAATACCCTGACCGAAAAATGTATCCGGCCTTTTTTCAATTTCCCGATCCGGGCGGTTTCGCGTACAGTGTGCAGGCTCTGAATACCCGATCCCATTACTTACGGAGATGAACTCATGTCGACTGATACAATCAAATCGAGAAAATCCGGTGCACTGGTGTTGATTCCCGCACTGGCCCTGATGCTGCTGGGTGCCGGCTGCTCGGATAAGGAAACCACGTCCTCCCAGCAAGTTACACCGGCGGAGGCACCCGCCCCGCAGACTGCGAAACCGGAAGCAATGCCGCCTGTCAAGGCACCCGAACCTGCCGCCGAGGCGCCGGCCGGGACCGGGATGGCCGCTGCGGGCGGGGAGAAGATCTATCAGTCAAGCTGCCATGCCTGCCACGCGGCCGGTGTTGCGGGTGCGCCGAAACTGGGTGATAAAGCGGCCTGGGCACCGCGAATTGCGAAGGGAAATGATGCCCTGCTGTCTTCGGTCAAGAACGGTCTCAACGCCATGCCCCCGAAAGGTGCCTGCATGAGTTGCAGTGATGACGATCTGCGTTCAGCCGTAGACTACATGGTCGGGCAGGGCTCCTGACGGTCTAAAGGGGCCGGATACTTTTTCGTATAAGGATATACCTCGGCCGAAAAATGTATCCGCCCCGTTTTTTTTCTTTGCCCTGCCGGGCGTGTCCTGCCGGCAGCCTACCTCAGACCCGGTACGGTGCAAGCCGATCGACCAGGTATCCGGCGATCTGTTGCAGCAAGGAAGCGCCGCTACCGGGGCGGTCGACGTCCTGGTCCAGCACATAACCGGCATCAAATTCGCGGTGTGCCCTGACGATCCCGTGCACGAATGCGAGTTTCCGCACCGCCGGATCGGGCAGTGTAAACGGGTACAGGTCCGGAAGCCCCATGCTTCGGTTGAGGCTGTTCAGGGCATGCGTCAGCGGTATCCAGTGACTGATGATGGTGTCGAAATCCTCGATACGATAGGCATTGAAGCGGGGGTCGGCATGGTGAATGGTGCCGTCCGGCAGCTCGCGTCTGACCTGCACGCCGTAGTGCCCGGCAGTTTCCAGTGTGTCAATGATATGCAGGTAGTGCGCCCAGGACTCGGCCCAGTCCTCCCATGGGTGTGAGCTGGCGTAGCGGGAGATATAGCGGCTCTGCCAGTCCCCCGGTGCGCCGGCCTGGTAATGGTTGTCGAGGGCCTGCGGATAGTTGATCCGTTCGTCACCGAACAGCTCGCGGAAGGGGGCCAGCGAAGGCGTGTTCCGGATCAGTCGATTCCAGTAATAGTGTCCGCTTTCATGTCTGAAGTGCCCCAGCAGCGTCCGGTATTTTTCGTTCAGGTCGACGCGGGACCGTTCGCGCAGGGCCGGATCCGCCTCATCGAGGCTGATGATGATATGGCCGTTATCATGCCCGGTGATCACGTGTGACCCGGGCGGTGAATCGATATCGGACATAAAGGAAAAGGCCAGTCCCCGTGCGGGGTCTTCCGCACTGGTGTGCAGGGGCAACCCGAGTTTCAGCAGGCTGTAGATCAGGCGCCGCTTGCTGCGCTCCAGTCGATACCAGCGTTCCGCGAAGCCGGGCCGGGAAAGATTGGGGATGGTCTGGTTGAACTTGCAGGCGATACAGACACGCTGGCCGGAGTCGACCGGGACCATCCAGTTGCAGACGTTGTGAACCGCGTAGTTTTCGCACTTGCGGTAGCGGTTACCCGCCGCCATGTCGGTGAGTGCCTTCCAGGTCCCGTCCGTAGCGGGTTCCAGCGCCGACACGCGCAGAATCTGCGGCAGCACGCCGAGTGCGTGGTTGCAGCGGGTGCAAACGCTATTGTCGAAATAGACCGGATTTTTACAGTGTTCGCAGTGAAAGGTTCGCATCTGTCGACCGCTGTTTCCAGGGGGAGGATTTCAGCCGCCGGGTGCCGGTTGAGCCGCCGGTGCATCGGGTTCCGGCAGGCGCTCCATGTCCACCGACACCTGCGGCCGGTGTCCCGGGTCGCCGCCGAACAGTACGCCCTTGAGTGGCGTGACATCGGCATAGTCCCGTCCCCAGGCCGTGGTGATGTGCTGGTCCAGCGGCACCCGGTTGTTGGTGGGGTCGAAGTCATGCCAGCCGACATCGGGCAGGTATACCGAGAACCAGGCATGCGATTCGTCGGCCCCGCGCTGCTTGGCCTGGCCCGGTGGCGGCAGGGTTTCCAGGTAGCCGCTCACATAGCGCGCCGCCAGCCCGAGACTGCGCAGGCAGGCGATCGCCAGGTGGGCGAAGTCCTGGCATACGCCCCGCCGACTGGAGAGGACCTCGGTCAGGGGGGTGGAGACGGTGGAAAATCCCGGGTCGTAGGTGAACTCGTGGTGGACGCGCGCCATCAGGTCGCGCACCGACTCCAGCAGCGGCCGGCCGGGCGGGAACGACGGCGCCGCGTAATCGGCCAGTTCCTGCCCGGTGGGCACCAGCGATGAATCGAGCACGAACTGCCGGTTCTCGCGTGACATGTCCGTGGCGGGTTCCGCCAGGCGCCTGCGCGCCTCGTCCCAGGGGATGTCAGCTTCAAGTGCCAGCTGGCCGGTCCCGGGATTCAGCTCGATTTCGCTGGTGGCGATGACCGTGAGGGTCTGGTGCGGTTGCTGAATGGAAAAATAGCTGACATGGTTGCCGAAGTAATCCGCGTGTTCGGCAAGATCCATCGGCAGCGGGTCGATCTGCAGGCGATGTCCCAGGCACTGCTGGGTGACCAGATTGCGCGGCCGCAGGTGGGCCAGGTTGTGGCACAGGCTGACGGTCATCCCGTAACGGTACTCTGTCTTGTGCACGACACGGTATTTCATGACTGTTCTGATTCTTCATCGACCAGCTGGTAGGGCCGCTCGGCATGGGTGAAATAGGTTGACGTCAGGGCATTGGAGGTGTCACCCAGGTGCTGGCCGAGCCCGGCGAGCAGGTTTTCGAGTCGCGGCCTGATACCGCCGTCCGCCTGCGCCAGTTCCTCCGCATTCGCCAGTTCGAGCTGGGTGGTGGCTTCGAGCACGAGTCGCATTTCCCGCTTGTAGGGACGTCGGTCCTGTCCCGGTAACACGGCGAGATGCTGCCGCGCCGCGTGCAACTGGTAGACGAGGGAGCGGCTGTTGGTTTCATCCAGCAGCAGCAGGTCCAGCGTGGCTTCCAGCTGCGGCCGGTTGCGAAAACGGCGTCGATAGAGGGTGAAGCTCTCGGTAACGGCCAGCACCGACTCCAGCAGCAGGACCTCGATTTCCGGCGCCACGCGGCTGGTCAGCACGGCGCGCAGCAGCGCGATCAGCAGCAAGGCGCGCTCGATGCGTCTGCCCAGGTTGAAGAAGTGCCAGCCCAGGTCCCGGCTCATGCTTTCGCTGGCGGCGCCGGCGATGGCCATCAGGGCGGTGATGATGCGGTCCTGTGTGTCCTGCAGGAACTGCAGATCGGTGTGACCGCCTTGCGCAAGGCCGTCCAGTTCGTCACCGATGTCATTGAATACCCGCCGCGCGTCGCTGCTCACCAGGTTGCGAACGGCGTAGGCCGCGTTGAGGCAGTCCGACAGGTTGGCGGCCAGGGTTCCGGTGCGCCGCCGGTTGCAGATCAGGTCGATAAGCTCCGCCTGCGGCTCGGCCAGGCGTTGCTCGGCGCCGACCCCCGTGAAGCCGGGGTAGGTCATGCTCATGTGGGTCAGACCCCGCAGCAGCATGTCCAGGGTCGTCTGGTAGACCGGGTCCGTCAGCTGCAGGGTTTCGTTGCGGCGTGTGTGGATGTTGCGGATCAGCCGGATCATGTCCTCGGCACGCTCGGCGTAGCGTGCCAGCCAGAACAGGTTTTCGGCGGCCAGGCCGGGCAGGGTCTCCTGCGATTGCGGGAAGATGCCCTTGCCCTGGGGCAGCAGTGTCACGATCTGCTCGGGTTCGGAGGCCAGCACCCAGGTGTCCTTGCTGACGGCGCCGGCCTGGTTGGACACTAACCGGCTTTCCGGTGTCTCGCCGACGCGGGTCAGTCCGCCCGGCATGACCGTGAAACTGTCCTGGCCGGCGGCCAGGAAGGTGCGCAGCACGCTATGGCGCGGTTCCAGCCGGCCCGCGTTCAGCGTCGGCGCCGATGACGGTATCAGTCGTTCCTGACCGATGTACTGGTGGGGCTGCGCCTTGATGCGCTCGCGCCATTCTGCCAGTCCTGTGGCATCGAGCTGGTCGCCGAACACCGGCTGGCCGCCCCGCTTGACCGGTCGCAGTACCAGGGTGGCGAGGTTGGCCAGCACGTAGTCACGCTCCCGCGGCTGTCCGCACCACCAGGTGGCGACCGAGGGCAGCCGCAGTTCCTGTCCCAGCAAATGCCTCGCCAGCCGGGGCAGGAAGGCCATCAGGCCGGGACTCTCCAGGATGCCCGCGCCGATCGAATTGGCGATGGCAACCCGTCCGCGACGCATCACTTCCACCAGCCCGGGGACACCGAGCAGGGAGTCGGGGCGCAGTTCCAGCGGGTCACAGTAGTGATCGTCGACGCGCCTGAGAATGACATCCACCGGGGCCAGCCCGCTGACGGACTTGAGCCAGACCCGACCGTCGCGCACGGTCAGGTTGGCGCCCTCGATCAGGGTGTAATCGAGGTAGTTGGCAAGGTACAGGTGTTCGAAATAGGTTTCGTTGTGCGGCCCGGGGGTCATGATCACCACCCGCGGGTCCTCGCGCGCCGGTTCCGGCGCCAGGTTTGCCAGCGACTCGCGCAGGCGGCGGAAGAAGGGGGCCAGCCGGTGCGGGTGGGAATCGCGGAACAGGCTGGGAATCAGGCGCGACATGACGGTGCGGTTTTCCAGCGCATAGCCCATGCCCGAGGGGGCCTGGGTGCGGTCCTTGAGGACCCGGAACCGGCCGTCATTGCCGCGCACCAGGTCCGCGGCAAACAGGCTCAGTCCCGGCGGCCTGGCGGGCGGAGCGACCACGCAGGAACGCTGGAAGCCGGGATCGCCATACACCAGGTCCGGCGGGATCAGGCCCTTCCTGATCAGGCTGCAGGGACCGTAGAGATCCTGCAGGATCAGGTTGAGCAGCTCCGCCCGCTGCATCAGGCCGGACTCGATGCCGGCCCATTCGCTGCTGCTGATCAGCAGCGGTACCGGGTCGAGCTGCCAGGCCCGGTTGAGGCCGTCCTGAGCGCCGTAGACATTGTAGGTGGCGCCGTCGCTGCGCAGCATGCGGACTGTGTCACGCTGCCGCTGCTGCAGCACCTCGGGACCCATGGCATCCAGCGCGCTGATCAGGTACTGCCAGTGTTTGCGCACCGTGCCGTCTCCGGTGCACATCTCGTCATAGCCTGACGGCGACCGCGCGTAGGCCGGACAGGCTGCGCTGCGGTCGGGGGTGTTCATGGTTGGCGTATCAGTCACATCTGCCGCTGTGTCTCAGGTCCAGGGTATAAGGATACTCCGGATTGATCTCCTCCACAGGGGGTGCCATGGGTCCCGGGGCATGGCCTTCGGGGAAAAACTTCGCCAGGGGTGCAAGCTCCGGCGGCGGGCGCAGCGGGCCCGTGCTGTGGCCATGGCCCCAGAAACGGCTGATGCGGCGCGATTCGGCCTCGTAGGCATTGACCGGGAAAACGTCGTAGTGCCGCCCGCCGGGATGTGCCACGTGGTAGGTGCAGCCACCGATGGAACGGCCGTTCCAGGTGTCGATGATATCGAAGACCAGCGGCGAATGAACGCCGATGGTGGGGTGCAGCGCCGAGGGTGGCTGCCAGGCGCGGAAGCGTACGCCCGCCACGTACTCGCCATGGGTGCCGGTGCTTCGCAGCGGGATCCGGCGGCCGTTGCAGGCAACCACGTAGCGGCTTTCCGTCAGCCCGCTGACCTTGACCTGCAGCCGCTCCACCGAGGAGTCGACGAAGCGTGCCGTGCCCAGGTTGCTCATTTCCTCGCCCAGCACGTGCCAGGGCTCGAGCGCGGCATGGAGGTCGAGGCGGATGTCCTGCACGCTGAGCGATCCGCAATGCGGGAAACGGAATTCCAGGAACGGCGCCAGCCATTCCAGCTGGAACGGGTAGCCGGCGCGCTGCAATTCGCACGCCACGTCCTTGATGTCGGCCCATACGTAATGGGGCAGCATGAAGCGGTCATGCAGCTGCGGTGCCCCAGCGCACCAGCCGGTGCCGGTAGGGCTGGTCCCAGAAGCGTGCGACCAGGGTGCGCAACAGCAGCATCTGCACCAGGCTCATCTGTGCATGCGGCGGCATTTCGAAGGCACGGAATTCCACCAGCCCCAGGCGTCCGGTCGACGAATTGGGCGAGTACAGCTTGTCGATACAGAACTCGGCGCGATGGGTGTTGCCGGTGATATCCACCAGCAGGTTGCGCAGCAGCCGGTCCACCAGCCAGGGTTCGGCCACTTCACCGTCGGGCATTTGCTGGAAGGCGATTTCCAGCTCGTACAGGTTCTCGTCCCGGGCCTCGTCCACCCGCGGTGCCTGGCTGGTCGGGCCGATGAACATGCCGGAGAACAGGTGGACAGGCCGGGGTGATGCTGCCAGTAGGTCAGCAGGCTGCGCAGCAGGTCGGGACGCCGCAGGAACGGACTGTCGGCCGGGGTGGCGCCGCCGAGGGTGACATGGTTGCCGCCGCCGGTGCCGGTATGGCGGCCGTCCAGCATGAACTTCTCCGTCCCCAGCCGGGACAGGCGCGCCTCGGCGTAGAGGGTCTCGGTATTCTCCACCAGTTCCTGCCAGTCGTGCGCCGGGTGAATGTTGACCTCGATCACGCCCGGATCGGGGGTCACGGCCAGCTTGCGGATACGCCAGTCCCGCGGTGGCTCGTAGCCTTCGATGCGTATCGGCATCTCCAGTTCGGCCGCCGTCAGTTCCACCGCGGCGAGCAGGTCCAGGTAATGTTCGAGGTGGGTAAGCGGCGGCAGGAACAGGCGCAGCATGCCTTCGCGGGCCTCGACACACAGGGCGGTATGAATCACCTCGATCCGCCGCCGCGCCTGCGCGCCGTTGTCCGCCGGTTCCTGCTGCATGATTTCCGGGTGGGATTCCGGTGCCGCCTCGATGCGGCTGAAGCGGCGGGTTACCTCGCCGTAGTAATCACCCAGTGCCGGTCGCGGTTCGAACAGGTCGCGATCCGGTTCGATGTCGCGTTCCTCCTCGGCTATCCAGGGCAGGGCGTCGAGTGGCAGGCGCAGTCCCATGGGGGAATCGCCGGGCGCGAGGCACATATGCCCGCGGCGAAAGTGCCAGCTGCAGCTTTGCCAGCCGCTGCGGGAATCATCCCAGCGCAGCGGCAGGGCGAAGCCGGCGGGTTTGCCGAGGTCGCCGGCGAGCAGTTCCACCAGCCGGCGCCGTTCGTCCGGCTTCTTCAGGTCGGTGCCGAGCAGGTCCACGTTGACCGGCTGGTCGCCTTCCTTCCACAGGTAGTAGAGGGTGTCTTCGTAGGCGGGGAGCAGGTAATGCCCGGGTACGCCGAGCTTGCGGGTCAGTGCCGCAGCGAACTGCTCCGCCTCGTCCGGCCCGCAGCCGTAATCGACGCCGTCCCGCGCCAGCAGTTTCGGGTCGCGCCACACCGGCTTGCCATCGACACGCCAGAAACAGTTCAGCGACCAGCGCGGCACGGGTTCGCCCGGGTACCACTTGCCCTGTCCGTAGTGCAGCAGGCCGCCGGGTGCGAAGCGCCCTTGCAGTCGCTGCAACAGATCACCGGCCAGCTCGCGCTTCTGTTTCCCGAGCGCGGCATCATTCCACTGCGCAGATTCCATGTCATCGATGGAGACGAAAGTCGGTTCGCCACCGAGGGTGAGCCGCACATCACCCGCCGCCAGGTCGGCATCCACCTTGCGTCCCAGGGCCTGGATGGTCTCCCACTGTGACGCGGTGTACGGCTTGGTGACCCGCGGATCCTCGTGGATGCGCTGCACCTCGTTATGGAAGCGGAATTCCACCTTGCATTTGCCGGTCGTGCCGGTTATGGGCGCGGCACTGACGGGGTGGGGCGTGCAGGCGAGCGGGATATGGCCTTCGCCCGCGAACAGGCCCGAGGTCGGATCCAGTCCCAGCCAGCCGGCGCCCGGTATAAACACCTCGGCCCAGGCATGCAGGTCGGTGAAGTCATGGTCGGTGCCGGCAGGACCCTCCAGCGGTTTTTCATCCGGTGTCAGCTGCAGCAGGTAGCCGGAAACAAAGCGCGCCGCAAGGCCGAGATGGCGCAGGATCTGCACCATCAACCAGGCGCTGTCGCGACAGGAACCCAGTGCCTTGTCGAGGGTTGTCTCACAGCTCTGGATGCCCGGTTCCATGCGGATGGTGTAGTCGATGTCACGCTGCAGCCGCTGGTTGATAGCCACCAGGAAATTATTGATCTCCTGCTTCGAACGATCGGCACCGGACAGCCACTTCAGCAACCGCGGGCCGTCCTCGGTGATCTCCAGATAAGGCGCCAGTTCCTTGCGCAAGCCGGGCGTGTATTCGAAGGGGTAGTGCTCCGCATATTTTTCGACGAAAAAATCGAACGGGTTGATGACCACGATATCGGCCACCAGGTCCACCTCGAAGGACAATGTCCGCACCGGTTCCGGGAACACCAGGCGGGCGAGGTAGTTGCCGAAGGGATCCTGCTGCCAGTTGATGAAATGTTTTTCGGGCAGCACCTTGAGCGAATAGGACTCGATCGGGCTGCGTGTATGCGGGGCCGGGCGCAGCCGTACGATATGCGGGGAGACCTCGACCGGCCGGTCAAAGCGGTACTCCGTCAAGTGATTGATAGCAACTCGAATAGCCATTTCAAGGAAACCTGGTCAGTAGTAAACAGGGGTCACCATAGCACGGATCGCGTCAACGGCAGCTTCAGCTGTCCGTCCGGATGCTGAGATCAAAGTGCATTTCGGAATTCTCAACAGCGCCGTAACAGGACCCCTCTATCGGCAGGGTCCCGGCCGGGCTGCAGGCCGCGGCCAGCGCCACGTGCGCATCCGCCACGGCGGTACCGTGGCCGGGGTCGTAACCGCGCCAGCCACCACCGGGGATGTAGACCTCCGGCCAGGCGTGCAGGTAACGGCGTTTCCCGCGGGTTTCCGAACGGGCCTGGTAGCCGCTGACGAAACGCGCCGCGATGCCCTGTTCCCGGCAGAGTGCGATAAACAGCAGCGTCAGGTCGCGGCATGCGCCCCGGCGCTGTGCCAGTGTTAGTTCGGGGCTTTGCGGTGCACCCTGGTCCCGAATCGTCTTTTCGCATGTGGTGTGCAGGAAGCGGCTCAGGGTGTCGAGAAAAGCCAGCGTGTTGTTGCCCGCCTGTCTGGCCAGGTCGGCGGCCAGCTCGATGACCGCGGGTGCGGCTGTGCCGCAGGCACGACAGGCTGCCAGCGCCGGGACCTCGTGCTGGCTGTACCGAACGGGCAGAGCGGTTGCCGGAGTATTCACGATGTAGTCGAAGGGATTGTCCCGCAGCGTGACGACGCGAGCGGTGCTGTCAATACGCAGTTCGTTCGTCGTGCCGGTAA
Source organism: uncultured Gammaproteobacteria bacterium (assembly GCA_963748215.1). Lineage (GTDB taxonomy): Bacteria > Pseudomonadota > Gammaproteobacteria > UBA9214 > UBA9214 > UBA9214. The sequence goes on from CAVVHS010000007.1 coordinate 448,262, forward strand.
ACCACAGGCGCGTGACCAGGTTGCCTTCGGCATCGATGACGTTCGATTGCAGCACAGGTTTCGGGGTGATCGTACAGTCATGGTCGAGCACCCGCTGGCTGCCGTCGGTACGCGGCAGCAGGCGTACGATATGCGGGCCGAGCTGGACCGGACTGTGGTAACGGTACGTGGTGATATGCCGGATTTCAAATTGCACGAGCGAAGGTCTTCATCTGCAGTCCCTGGTATCGGTAAGGCAAGAAGTACGCCATTTCTGCTGTTCCTGTCCTTCCCGCGCCGCCGGACGGGATATCGGGAGATTGCAGGCCGGCTGTGGCTGTGTTTCATGCCCTGCTGCCGGTTGGTGCCGCTGACCGGGAACCTGCCAGGCAGGTTCAGGTGCAAGTCTGGTGCGTAAAACGGGGTTTTTTATGACCCGTGCGTTATGTTGGTGCATGTCAGGCGCCGCAGGCATCCCTGCTGCAGGCGGCGGCCACCGTACGCCGCTTGACCCGAGGTCAGTGCCGGCAGCGGTGCGCGTCCGCCAAGATGCTGTATTTCAATGATGGCCGGTTCCGCCTGGCATGATTCCGTGCGCCATGGCGAAACGAATGGTGCGACAGCGGCTGCACCGGCCGGCCGGCTCGCCCGGGTGGCACGTTGTTTGCTTTTATGTGAGGTATACGGTGGCAGCGATACCGACGACCTGATCATCCGGTAGCCATGACCAGCGGTTCGCTATACACCATTCCGTGACACGGCAGGCGCGATCAGGCGGGACATCGGTGATATGACAATTCGGTGGCAAGACTATTCAAGCGGCGACTCCTACGACGAACTGATTACGCCGGCCGGGCATGCGCGCAAGGCGGCCCGGCAAGCGATACGGTATATCAGTGCGCTGAGCGATGCGGAATGGACCGAGCGCCGGGATGCCGCGGAACTGGCCATGCGCGTCATGGGTATTACCTTCACCGTCTATACCAACGAAAGCGGTATCGACCGGGTCTGGCCGTTCGATATCATTCCACGCATCATTCCCGCCCGCGAGTGGCGTACCACCGAGGCCGGCCTGATCCAGCGTGCGACCGCATTGAACAAATTCATCGCCGATATTTACGGCGAACAGCGCATCATCAGGGACAGGATCTTTCCGGGTGAACTGCTCGCGGAGTCGGTCAATTTTCGCAAGCAGTGCGTCGGTATCAGGCCGCCACTCGATGTCTGGGCACATATCTGTGGCAGTGACCTGGTACGCGACAGCGACGGAAAATTCTACGTCCTGGAAGACAACCTGCGTGTCCCGTCGGGTGTTTCCTATATGCTGGAGAATCGCCTGGTCATGAAGCGTGTCTTTCCCGAGTTGTTCGAGGAGGTCAGCATCCTGCCGGTAGACGGCTATCCTACCCGCCTGTTCGATACCCTGGCCTCGCTGTCGCCGCGCCCGGCCGACTACCCGACGGTCGTTGTCCTGTCACCGGGCATCTATAACTCCGCCTATTTCGAGCATTCCTACCTGGCACAGCAAATGGGTGTGGAACTGGTGGTCGGCAGGGACCTGGTGGTGATGGATGACGACTGTGTCTACCTGCGCACCGTCGGCGGGCTGGAGCGGGTCGATGTCATTTACCGCCGGGTCGACGACATGTTCCTCGATCCCGAAGTCTTCCGTCCGGACTCCATGCTCGGCGTGCCCGGCCTGATGCGGGCCTGGCGTGCGGGCAATGTGGGCATTGCCAATGCCCCCGGTGCCGGCGTTGCCGATGACAAGGTTGTCTATGCCTTTGTGCCGGACATGATCCGCTACTACCTGGACGAAGAGCCGATCCTGCCCAATGTCGAGACCTACCTGTGCATGGACGACAGGCAGCGCGACTACGTGCTTGCCAACCTCGACAAGCTGGTGGTCAAGCCCGCCAACGAATCGGGCGGCTACGGCATGCTGGTCGGACCGTTTTCCAGCAAGGCGGAACGGCAGAAGTTCGCGGAACTCATCAAGGCGAAACCCCGTAATTATATCGCCCAGCCGACACTGGCGCTGTCAACAACACCGACGCTGTGTGACGGTCACATCGAGTCGCGTCATATCGACCTGCGGCCGTTTATCCTGTCCGGGCAGACCAGCCATGTCACGCGAGGCGGCCTGACGCGGGTTGCACTCAAGAAGGGCTCGCTGGTGGTGAATTCATCACAGGGTGGTGGCAGCAAGGATACCTGGGTTGTGGACATGGAGAGAACCTGATCATGTTGCTTTCAAGTGTTGCCGAGCATATCTACTGGATGTCCCGTTATATCGAACGGGCCGAGAACACCGCGCGCATCATCCTCGTGCACAACAACCTGATGCTCGATATGCCGCACAGGATTGCCATCGGCTGGGACCCGCTGGTCTATATCATGGGCTCCATGGAACCGTTCCGTGAGCGCTACGAGGAAGCCAGTGAGCGCAACGTGGTGCGTTTCCTGGTCTCCGACAGGAACAATTCCAGCTGCATCACCCGCTCGCTGGGCCAGGCGCGCGAGAACCTGCGGACCATTCGGGCCATTGTGCCGCGTGCGGCCTGGGAGACCCTGAACGACCTGAATGAATACACCCGGGAAAATGCCGCCAGCGGCATCAACCGCCGCGGCCGTTACGCCTATATGAAACGGGTCGTTGATTCCTGCCAGCTGCTGGCCGGCAAGCTGTCCGGCACCATGAGCCATGACATGGCCTACGAGTTCCTGCGCGTCGGCCGTTTCATGGAACGCGCCGACATGACCAGTCGCGTTATCGATGTGCGGGCCACCAACCTGCTGCCGCAACAGACCGATGAACTCAAACCCTTTGACGATATCCAGTGGAAAAGCGTGCTGGACCTGCTGATGGCTTACCAGATGTACCGGCGTCGGGTGCATGTGGGCGTGCGGGGCAGGGAGGCATTGCGTTTCCTGCTGCAGGAGGAGGAGTTTCCGCGTTCGATACATTTCTGCCTGGCCGAGGTCGGCCACTGTCTGCGCCGTCTGCCCGGCAACGAGTCGGTGCTCCGCGTGCTCGGCCGCGCGCAGCGCATGGCGCAGGATTTCAGGGTCGGTGACAACGTTACCGCCGGTTTGAATGATTTCATCAACGAACTACAATTGGTACATACCGAGTTGCATGAACAGCTCGTCGCAAGCTACTTCGATGTGCCGCAGGAAGCCGCATCACTGCATGCGTCCACCAATCTCGCTGCAACCGGTTGATTGTCTCCAGATCTCTTTCAAGGCGCCGGCACCGGTGACCTTTCTGCAAGGGCTGCGGTACACATGAACTGACATGGCCATGATCACGCATGACGGCAGCGGTCTGTATCAACCGGGATTCGAGCATGACGGTTGCGGCTTCGGCCTGATTGCGCAAATGGACGGCAAGCCGGGGCATGCGCTGGTGCACCGGGCGATCCGCGCGCTGTCACGCCTGACCCACCGCGGGGCGGTTGCGGCGGATGGCAAGAGCGGTGACGGCTGCGGACTGCTGATGAAGCTGCCGCATGATTTTCTGCATGCCTTGGCACTCGCCGATGGTATCAACCTGTCATCCCGTTATGCCGTGGGGATGCTGTTTCTCAACCGGGACCCGGAACGTGCCGGGGCGGCGCGCTGGAGACTGGAGTTCGAACTCGAGGCGCAGGACCTGGTAGTGGCCGGCTGGCGTACCGTGCCCGTCGAGCCGGATGCCTGCGGAGCGCGTGCACTGGAGAGCCTGCCTCTGATCGAACAGGTGTTCGTCAATGCACCGCCCGGGCTGCCCGGGGACGAGCTGGAACGACGCCTGTACATCGCCCGGCGTCGCGCCAGGAAGGCCATCAAGGACGAGGACAGGACGTTTTACGTCGCCAGTCTCTCCAGCCAGGTGATCTGCTACAAGGGCCTGGTCATGCCGCATAACCTGCCGGTGTTCTACCCCGACCTGTGTGATGAACGCCTGGAGTCCTCGCTGTGCGTGTTTCACCAGCGGTTTTCCACCAACACCTGGCCGGAATGGCGGCTGGCACAACCGTTCCGCTACCTCGCGCACAATGGTGAAATCAATACCATCCAGGGCAATCGCAACTGGGCCCGCGCACGCAGCCACAAGTTCGAATCGCCGCTGATCCCCGACATGGACGCGATTCGTCCCTGGGTGTCGATGTCGGGCTCCGATTCCTGCAGCCTGGACAATATGCTGGAGGCGCTGCTGGCCGGCGGCATGGATATCTTTCTGGCCATGCGCCTGCTGATCCCGCGCGCCTGGCAGAACATCGAGACCATGGATCCCGACCTGCGGGCATTTTACGAATACCACTCCATGCACATGGAACCGTGGGACGGACCGGCGGGGATCGTGCTGACCGATGGCCGCTATGCCGCCTGCGTGATGGATCGCAACGGCCTGCGCCCGGCGCGCTACGTGATCACCCGTGACCGCTGTATCACCCTGGCATCGGAGATCGGGGTGACCGAACACGAACCGCAGGACGTCGTTGCCAGGGGGCGCCTGTCGCCCGGCGACATGATGGCGGTGGACACCCGGACCGGCCGCTTACTGACGCCGGACATGATCGAGGATGACCTGAAAGGCCGCTGGCCCTGCCGCAAGTGGCTGCAGCAGCATGCCGTGCGCCTCGAGTCACGCCGCGAAGAGGAAGCGCGCTACTGCCGGCAGTCGGCACCCGGACAACTCAGGATCCGGCAGAAGCAGTACCAGGTAACGCTGGAGGAACTCGACCAGGTGCTGCGTGTGCTGGCCGAGGGCGGGCAGGAGGCGATCGGCTCCATGGGAGACGATACCCCCATGCCGGTGCTGTCACGGCAGGTCCGCTCGCTGTTCGACTATTTCCGGCAGCAGTTCGCACAGGTCACCAATCCGCCCATCGATCCCCTGCGCGAGCAGATCGTCATGTCACTGGAAACCTGTTTCGGTGTTGAACGCAACCTGTTTGTCGAGGACCCGCAGCATGCCGCACGCCTGATGGTCAACAGCCCGGTCCTGTCGGGAAGCAAGTTCAACCAGCTGCTGGAACAGTCGGATCCGCGCTACCGGCATGCCCGCATCGACCTGAACTACGACCGCACGCTGGACCTGCGCAGCGCCATCGATGCACTGGCCGAACGGGCCGTCGAACAGGTGCGAAGCGGCAAGTGCATCCTGGTCCTGTCGGACCGGGACATCGCGCAGGACCGCCTGCCCGTGCACGCGCTGCTGGCCACCGGGGCGATACATCACCGGCTGATCGAAGCCGGCCTGCGCTGCGATGCCAACCTGGTGGTCGATACCGGCACCGCGCGCAATCCGCACGAATTCGCCGTGCTGATCGGCTTCGGCGCAACGGCCATCCATCCCTGGCTGGCCTACCAGTGTATCGCCGACCTGTTTCGCGGCGGCCAGGCGGACGCCGCTGGCGACACCGTGACCGGGGCACTCCATTCCTACCGGCGCGGTATCAACAAGGGCCTGTACAAGATCCTTTCCAAGATGGGGATCTCCACCATCACGAGCTACCGGGGCGCGCAACTCTTCGAGTCCATCGGCCTGCATCGCGATGTCGTCGATCAGTGTTTCAGCGGTACGCCGTGCCGCCTGCAGGGCGCCGGTTTCGAGGAACTCGAGGCGGACCAGCGGCGCCTGGCGGACGCGGCCTGGGACGGACGCCGGGACATCGAGCCGGGCGGGCGGCTGAAATTCATCGCCGGCGGGGAGTTCCATGCCTTCAACCCGGATGTCGTCACGACCCTGCACCAGGCCGTGGCCAGCGGCGAGTACCGGGACTACCGGCGCTACGCGGCGCTGATCAACCAGCGGCCGCCGCTCGTGCTGCGGGACCTGCTGGGGGTGCGTGACGATCTCGAGCCGGTGCCGATCGAGGCGGTCGAACCGGTCGAGGACATTGTCAGGCGTTTCGAGACCGGCGCGATGTCACTGGGCGCCCTGTCGCCGGAGGCGCATGAGACCCTGGCGATCGCCATGAATCGACTCGGCGGCCGCTCCAACTCGGGTGAGGGTGGCGAGGACGCGCAACGCTTCGGCACCGAGCGTGTTTCCAGGATCAAGCAGGTGGCATCCGGCCGCTTCGGCGTGACGCCGCATTACCTGGTCAATGCGGACGTGCTGCAGATCAAGATTGCGCAGGGTGCCAAGCCCGGTGAAGGCGGTCAACTGGCCGGCCAGAAGGTGAACGAACTGATTGCCCGCCTGCGGCATGCCGAGGTCGGTACGCCGCTGATATCCCCGCCGCCGCATCACGATATCTATTCCATCGAGGACCTGGCGCAGCTCATCTTCGATCTCAAGCAGGTCAACCCGGCGGCGATGGTATCCGTCAAGCTGGTTTCCGAGGCCGGCGTCGGTACCATCGCCGCCGGTGTCGCCAAGGCCTATGCGGACCAGATCACCGTCTCCGGCTACGATGGCGGTACCGGTGCCAGTCCGCTGTCGTCGGTGAAATACGCCGGCAGTCCCTGGGAGCTGGGTCTGCGCGAGACGCACCAGATACTGCGTGCCAACGATCTGCGCCAGCGCGTGCGGCTGCAGGTGGACGGCGGCATCAAGACCGGCCTCGATGTCATCAAGGCGGCGCTGCTGGGTGCAGAGAGTTTCGGCTTCGGCACGACGCCGCTGATCGTGCTGGGCTGCAAGTATCTGCGCATCTGCCACCTGAACAATTGTGCGACCGGTGTGGCGACCCAGGACCCCGTGTTGCGCAGTCAGCACTACCGCGGCGAGGCGGAGAAGGTGATGACCTTTTTCCGCTGGGTAGCGCAGGAAGTGCGTGAATGGATGGCGGGGCTTGGTGTGCACCGATTCGATGAGCTCATCGGCCGCACGGACCTGCTGCGCCTGCTGCCCGGGGTAACCGGCAAGCAGCGCCGGCTCGACCTGCAGCCGCTGCTGTACGATGCTGACGTCGCCGCAGACAAACCGCGCTATTGCCTGCAGGCGCGCAACGCATCATTCGACAAGGGGGCGATGGCCGAACAGATGGTCAACGACATGCTGCCCCTGATCGAGGCGGGTAAGGGCGGTGAATTCAGTTACCGTATTCGCAACGACAACCGCTCCATCGGCGCGCGCGTGTCCGGTGAAATCGCGCGACGCCATGGCAATAACGGCTTCGGGGAGCAGCCACTGGTGGTGCGCCTGCAGGGAACCGCCGGCCAGAGCCTCGGGGTGTGGAATGCCGGCGGTCTGCACCTGTACCTGGAAGGGGATGCCAACGATTATGTCGGCAAGGGCATGGCCGGCGGAAAGATCGTCGTTTATCCGCCTTACGCCAGCGAATATCCAAGCCAGGACAATGTCATCCTGGGCAATACCTGTCTGTACGGCGCCACCGGCGGGTACCTGTATGCAGCGGGCCAGGCAGGGGAGCGTTTCGCCGTGCGCAATTCAGGAGCGGTTGCCGTGGTCGAGGGTGCCGGCGATCACTGCTGCGAATACATGACCGGCGGGATCGTTGCGGTGCTTGGCGATACCGGCTTCAACTTCGGCGCGGGAATGACCGGCGGCTTCGCGTTCGTGTTCGATCGCAACAATGTGTTCGTCGATCACTACAACCATGAACTGGTGGACATCCACCACATCGACACCGAGCAGACCGAGAATCACCGTAACCTGCTGTGCCGGATGATCGGCGATTATGTCGCGGATACCGGCAGTCGATGGGGGCAGACCTTGCTCGACGGGTTCCCGGACCATGTCAGGCATTTCTGGCTGGTGAAGCCAAGGACCGCGAAAATGGATGCCCTGGCGGATGCCATGGTGCAGGTGGCGTAGGGCAGCGCTGCGCCCGGATCGGGCAGGGGGCGTGTCGCCGGGATCTTTCCCTGCGAGACACCAGTCCTCGACCGCTATCGAATGAACGGGTCGGCCGGCTGCTGAGTGGCGCAAGAACAACGCATGGTGGACTTCAGCAGTGGAACGTCGGCCAGCTCCACGCGTTCACCAAATCAGGCTATATTCCCGAAGGCACTGTGCTTGCGACCGGTGCAGCGGACATCATGCCGTGTCTCCCGTAAACGCATCATCCGCAGAGTGCGTATAATGGCGACGACGCGCAGGACGATGTCCTGACAGCCAATGTAGACAATCGTTATTCCTGTTCGAGGTGATACAGATGCCGAGAATCCTGTTGCTGTTATCCCTCGGTCTGCTGCTGGGCGGCTGTACGGAAGAACAGCAGAACCGCCTGAGCCGGCTCGGGGTAACCTGGCTCGAGGGTAATTACCGGGTGACCTATGCCGACGGGGAGCATGTCAAGAGCTGGGTGGTGCGTGACAGCAAGGTTACGTCTGAACCGGAGAAGGGCTATTATTACTTCTGGGTCAAGCAGGGCGATAAACGTTACTACGTGCAGACACCGATTGCGCGCTCCTATATCGAGGAAATACCGTAGCTCGCCAGCGGGCGCCGCCGACAAATAGCTGCACCAGGGCGGGGATGCGGCCGTCATTCACCGCCTGTTTCAACGCATTCAGAGGGTTGGCAGGTCCGACGCCTGCGAATCCCTTGTTTTCGTGCAGCAGTCCCGGGTCAGTTTTCAACGGCACCATTATCGATCCAGACCCGGATGGTCTCGATCTCTTCGGCACTGAGGGGTGCCTTGCCGTGCGGCATGGAGATTGTCAGGTTGTCTTTGGAGGAAATCAGGATATACAGCGAACTGGTCCTGGCCGAGCCCGGATGGATGACCGGTCCGTATCGGTCGTCTTTCATCAGCGATGCATAGGAATCCAGCAGCAGGCCGGTTGCCTCGGCACCCGGCTTTCCGGCGACATGACATTCAGCACAATGCTTTTGCAGGATGGGGGCCACATCATCCGCATAGCTCACCTGCCGTGACTGTGGTGGCTCTGCCTTTTGTGACTGCAGCTGCCCTGCCTTGTCGTCATCGCAGGCCGCCAGGCTCGCGGCGATTGCCAGTAACGCGGCGAGCGGCATGGCTCGAATGTTCATTGGGGTACCCCTTCGGGACTGTTGGCCAGCCGGCATCTTAGCATTCTTCAGGGTCGGACCTCTCTAACTCACTGAGATCACATGGTACTTATCACTGATAACGACTCTATTCGGGCTTAAAACACCTGTTTCGACCCCAATTAGGTACCTGCAAGACGTCAGGATGTGCTCGTAACGCGTCGGTATTTTCCCATGCGATGAAAGCGTCGCATTTCGATTTCTTAACTGCTTGCTTTTGACCCTGAAATGGCCACGCCAAGGCGGCATTTCGGCCTTCATACGCAGCAAGTCTAAACAAATTCAATTGTCTGGCGAGGTCCGACCCCTGTGACCCCGGGACAGTCAAGCGATGCTTACGTCGGGTGACAGGTACACGTCCTGGATCGCGTTCAGCAGGTTGATGCCTTCATCCATCGGACGCTGAAATGCCTTGCGTCCGGATATCAGACCCGTTCCGCCGGCACGTTTGTTGATGACCGCCGTGCGGACTGCCTGGTGCAGGTCGTCCTTGCCCGAGGGGCCTCCGGAATTGATCATGCCGACGCGTCCCATGTAACAGTTGGCTACCTGGTAGCGCACGAGATCCACCGGGTGGTCACTGGTCAGCTCCTCGTACACCCGGGGGTGGGTTTTACCGAACTTGATAGCGTTGTAGCCGCCATTTGTTTCCGCCTGTTTCTGCTTGACGATATCGGCTTCGATTGTCACCGCCAGGTGGTTGGCCTGCCCGGTCAGATCGGCCGCCGTGTGATAGTCAACGCCTTCCTTCTTGAATTCCGGGTTGCGCAGATAGGCCCACAGGAATGTCACCATCCCAAGCTCGTGGGCATGGGCGAATGCCTCGCTCACTTCGAGAATCTGCCGGCGCGATTCCATGGAGCCATAAAAGACCGTAGCACCCACGGCGACCGCGCCCAGTTCAAATGCCTGGTCGACGCTGGCGAACAGTGTCTGGTCAAAGTGATTGGGGTAGGTCAGCAACTCGTTGTGGTTGAGCTTGACCAGGAAGGGGATTTTATGGGCATATTTCCGACTCACCGAGCCGAGCACGCCGAGTGTCGATGCGACCGCATTACAGCCCCCCTCGATGGCCAGTTTGACGATGTTCTCCGGATCGAAATAGAGCGGGTTCGGCGCGAAGGAGGCGCCTGCGGAATGTTCGACGCCCTGGTCCACCGGCAGGATAGACATATACCCACTGCCCCCGAGACGGCCGTGGTCATGCAAGGCCTGCAGGTTGCGCAGTACCCGCGGACCCCGGTCGCTGTGTGACGTCACGCGGTCGACAAAATCCGGTCCCGGCACATGCAGCAACTCTTGCGGAATACCCTTGCAGACATGCCCCAGCAGGTACTCGCTCTCGTCGCCCAGCAATTTCTGGATATCGGTCATGGTCAGTCCTCTCTCCTGGAATCTGTTACAGGGTGTGCACGGGTAAAATCAATCAAGGTGCAATTTCAGGAATCTATCATTGACGTTACAGGACCCGCCTTGATCGTGATCAACCGTTGCCGTTTGCATTATTGAGACTTGCATAAATGGGTCTTCCTTGGTTGAGTGGGTAACACATCAATTCAGACGAGACGCATTGCTTCTGATGACAAGGTTGTTGGCCGAATGAATTCGGCCCTGCTCAATCAGACCTGTAGGGTCGAATTCATTCGACCAGCGGTGTTTCATTCGAGCAGACGTCCTGCAGTGATATCCGTAGATAAGGGATGACGACCGGGTAAACGTGGTGATGCAATAGACTAGATGGTACAGGGAATGACGCTCTCCTGCGCAATGCGTCACAGGACAGGGCGACCTCCTTGTCTCCAATGGCAACAGGCTGTTGGCCGAGTGAATTCGGCCCACAACGGTAATCTATCCACTCGATTTGGGAAAGAGCCAAACAGGCAGGCACGGTGCACCCTACAGCGCGGCAGTGCGCGTCTGGGCAGTGAGATAGTCAAGGATGCCTTGTGCGGCGCTGCGGCCCTCGTGCACGGCGTGTACCACCAGGCTGGAGCCGCGCACCATGTCGCCACCGGCGAACACCCTGGGATTGGCGGTCTGGAAGGCGAACTCACTGTTTCCGTCGCTGGCGGTCACCAGGCCGTTTGGACGGGTATCGATGTGTGCAGCATCGAACCAGTCGGCCGGGTCGGGCAGAAAGCCGAAGGCAATGATCACCCGGTCGGCGGCCAGGATCTGTTCGGAACCGGGGAGGGTCTGCGGACGACGGCGGCCGCGTTCGTCCGGCTCGCCCAGCCCGGTTTCCATCAGGCGTATTGCCGTAACCCGGCGCTCGCCCGTGATGGCAACCGGCTGGCGATTCCAGAGAAACTCAACGCCTTCTTCACGTGCGTGCTGCAATTCGCGGCGACTGCCGGGCATGTTGGCCTCGTCCCGGCGATAGATGCAGGTGACGGATTTTGCGCCCTGGCGTATGGCGGTCCGGTTGCAATCCATGGCGGTGTCACCACCGCCCAGCACCACCACGTGTTGCCCCGCCATGTCGAGGTAACCGCGCTCGTCCTGGGGCAGGTCCAGTATGCGACGGGCGCTGCTCAGCAGGTAGGGCAGGGCGAGTTCCACGCCGGCGAGTTGTTCGCCGGGAAAATCACCGCTGATGCCGTGGTAGGTTCCCATGCCCAGAAACAAGGCATCATATTGATCGAGGAGCTCGGTAAAGGGCAGGTCGGGACCGATCCGGGTGTTCAGTATGAACTGAACACCCATCTCCTCGAGGATGGCGCGTCGCCTGCGTATGACGGCAGCTTCCAGCTTGAATTCCGGTATGCCGAAGGTCAGCAGTCCGCCGATCTCGGGGTGCTGGTCGTAGACGGTCGCCGTCACGCCGTTGCGGGCCAGGACATCGGCGCAGCTCAGGCCGGCGGGCCCGGCGCCGACGATGGCCACGCGCCATCCGGTTGCCTCGACGCCGGACAGGTCCGGTCGCCAGCCCGCGGCGAGGGCCGTGTCGGTAATGTAGCGTTCCACGGCACCGATGGTAACCGCGCCGAATCCGTCATTCAGGGTGCAGGCGCCTTCACACAGACGGTCCTGCGGGCAGATCCGTCCGCAGATTTCGGGCAGCGAATTGGTCCGGTGGGCGAGCTCGGCGGCTTCCCGGATCCTGCCCTGTGCAGCCAGTTTCAGCCAGTCGGGAATATAGTTATGGACGGGGCATTTCCATTCACAATAGGGGTTGCCGCAGGCCAGGCAGCGGTCGGCCTGCAGCGCCGCGGCTTCCGCCTTGAAAGGCATATGGATTTCTGCGAAACGCCGCACCCGCGACTCCGGTGTGATGACGGGAGGGTCGGCGCGCGGTACCTTCAGGTAATGAAAGGGATCCTTCATGGTCTGCCTTTGGAATGGTCAGGACGGGCACATCCGCCAGCTGCCGTTAGCCGGGTGCTGTCGCCGGGCGATCCGTCTTCGCAACGCTGCAATCACGGGGCATGGCCGGATCCATTCTTTCCTGTTTTGATACAGAAACTATTCGCATCCGGCCACCAGTTCCGGGTCGTGTTACTCAACCGGCCGCAGGTGGCCGCCGTCTGTTAAAAGCATAGACCATCAATGCCGGCCATCAACCCTGCGGACCCGCCGCGGCGATTTCCGGCGAGACGTCGAAACGCGCGATGTTGTCGCGGAAGCGCCCGATGAGTTCGCGGGTATTACGGTCATAGGCGGCCTTGTCATTCCAGGTTTCGCGCGGGTTCAGTATTCGTTCGTCGATACCGTGGAGCTGCAGCGGTATACGCAGGTTGAATCCCGGCAGTATCCGTGTTTTGGCCACCTCCAGGTCGCCGCGCAGCACGGCGTGCACGATGGCGCGTGTCGTGGCGATGCTGAAGCGCCGGCCCTCGCCATAGGGGCCGCCGGTCCAGCCGGTGTTGACGAGATAGACGGGCACACTGTAACGCGCGATCTTGTCCATGAGCAGTTCGGCATAGACGCTGGCGCGGCGCGGAAAGAAGGGTGCGCCGAAGCAGGCACTGAAGGTCGGTGTTATCCCTTCCATTTGCCCCACCTCGGTGCTGCCGACCAGGGCGGTATAGCCGCTCAGAAAATGATAGGCCGCCTGTTCGCGCGTCAGCATGGCAACCGGTGGCAGTACACCGTACAGGTCACAGGTGAGAAAGATCACCGCATGCGGCTGCCCGCCCTGGTTGCCCGGCATCCGCTTGTCGACGAACTCGCGAGGGTAGGCGACCCGGGTATTCTCTGTCATGCTGCCGTCATCGAAGACGGGCGCGTGGCTGTCACCGGCAAGCACCACGTTTTCCATCGCCGCCCCGAAACGGATCGCATTCCAGATCACCGGTTCCCGCTCGGGGTTCAGGTTGATGCATTTCGCATAGCAGCCGCCCTCGAAGTTGAAAATACCCTCGTCGTCCCAGCCGTGCTCGTCGTCACCGATGAGGAAGCGCATGGGGTCGGCCGACAGTGTGGTCTTGCCCGTGCCGGACAAGCCGAAAAACAGTGCTACATCGCCGCCTTCGCCGACGTTGGCAGCACAGTGCATGGGCAGCACGTCGTGTTCAGGGGCCAGGTAGTTCAGGGCGGAAAACACGGCCTTCTTCATTTCGCCGGCGTAGCGCATGCCCAGCAGCAGGATGCGGCGATGGGTGAAATCCAGGATCACTGCACCGTCGCTGTGCGTGCCGTCACGGGCGGGATCGGTCACGAGTGACGGCAGGTTGAGGATGGTCCACTCGGGTCCGGCCGCCTCGGGGGTGGCGGGGTCAGGGCGCACGAACAACTGGTGTGCAAACAGGTTATGCCAGGCGTATTCTGTCACGACGAACAGGGGCAGGGCATGGCGTGCATGGCTTCCGGCCTGCAGTTGTGCCGTGAACAGTTCGCGACCGCGCAGCCAGTCACAGGCGCGCCCCCAGAGCGCATCGAAGGCCGCGGGGTCAAAGGGATGGTTGACCTTGCCCCAGTCAATCTCGGCGTCCACGAGCGGGTCATCCACGATGTACCGGTCCATGGGCGAACGGCCGGTGCGCGTGCCGGTGCGAACACAGAGGGCGCCGTTATCGGCCAGCACACCCTCGCCGCGCTGCAGCGCCATCTCGACCAGTTTCGGGATCGGCAGATCCATGTGCAGCCGGGCATGGCGCAGGCTCTCGCCCAGCAACCCGTTGCCGGGCTTTGCATAGCCGTGCTGTATGATTTTCGCTGCGTTGCTGTTCATCTTCAAGCACTCCTGTTTATCGAGGCATGCCGTGCCCCTGCCGCCCGCTGCGCGGGATGCCGTCACCTGCAGCGTGCTGTAACCCGGCTTATGCCGCGGCACTGGCCAGCTTGCATACGCCATCGGGCACTGGACCTTCGTGCGTCGAGCGGCGTGTGTCCCTCCCGGGCAGGCATGGATTGCCGGGGCCTGTCTTATATCTTAGCAACATATGTGCCATGCGCTGCCGGTGAAAACAGGTTTGCACAACAGTGGCTTGCCGGATGTCGGTCAGGGCCTTCTGCACCAGAATCCGCCGCACTGCCCTGCGTCCGCCTTGTTATGGTGCAGGAACCGGGCACTCCGTCTGCGCCGTGCCTGTACACGGTCCGCGTGGTCCGGCAGGCCTGAAGTGCAGTGCGCCGGGTCTGGTCCGCCCTGAGCTGAAACCGGTCGGGACCATGGCGTGCTGGCAAGGTGTCTGGCAAGGAGATGCCGGGTGCGCCGGATACCGGCGTCTGATGCGGGAGAAGGTGTGACTGGACGGGGCGGCAGGGCGTATTGCCTGCGCGTCATGCGTGGCCTTGATCAGCGCCACTCGGCACCCGTGGGTGCGGGGTCGCGGCTAAACGTGCAACCAGCATCTGCAGTGCCGCCGTGAGGTTCTCGGCAGCGGCGTCACTCAGGGATGCACCAAGTTCGAAGTCGTAACCGCGCACAGCGAGTACGAATGCGGCAGGCAAGGGTGCATCGGCGACACGCACAAATGCCTCCAGCACGGCCGCCGGTGTCAGGGCGTGAGAGATCGCGCCGGCATGCGCCGCCGGGCTCACTGGCGTGAATTCGAAGGGTTCGGGCCCGGTGGCGGCAGCGTCGATGAATACCACCTCGCGGCGCCCGACCAGGTCGAGCGCATGTTCGACCTGCAGCTGGAAATCGGTCAGCAGCTCGGTATCGGGCAAACCGTGTGCCTCCAGGTGCTCGATAGCGAGTGGTCCGATGGCGTCGTCGCCGCGGCTCGGGTTGCCGATGCCGATGACGAGGACCGGCGCCATGCCGTCCGTTGGTCCGGGGCTCAGGGACACCGCTCGATCGAGCTCTTGACCAGGGTGTCGATGCACTGGCCCTCGGCGTCGATCAGCTCCACGTTGAACGGCATCCTGCCCAGCGCGTGGGTGGCGCAGGACAGGCAGGGATCGAAGGCACGGATCGCCACCTCGATGTGGTTCAAAAGGCCCTCGGTCAACCGGCGGCCGTCGAGGTAGCGTTTCGCCACTTGACGGATCGCCTCGTTCATCGCCTGGTTGTTATGCGTCGTCGAGACGATCAGATTGGCGCGCACCGCCTGGTCGTTCTCGTCCACCCGGTAGTGGTGAATCAGGGTGCCGCGCGGCGCCTCGATGACACCCACCCCGCGTTCACGGCGTTCGCCGGTGACCACCAGGTCATCGCCCGAGATATCCTCGTCGTGCAGCAGGTCCTTGATTGATTCTGCGGCGAACAGCAGCTCGATCATCCGCGTCCAGTGATAGGCCAGCGTGGCGTGCACCGGCTGGCCGCCGCCGAAATCGACGAACTCGCGACGTTCCGCTTCCGCAAACGGCGTCGGTATATGATCGCAGTTCTGCACCCGCGCCAGCGGCCCTACCTTGTACCAGCCGGCCTCGGCACCCAGTGACCGGATGTAGGGGAACTTCATGTAGGACCAGGGCCTGACCTCTTCCGTGATGTGGTCCCAGTAGCGGTCATAGTCGACGGTATCGAAAATGATCTTGCCGTTGCTGTCGCGTGCCCGCAGCACGCCATGATAGAGGTCCATCCCTCCGTCAGGTGCGACCAGGCTCATCAGGTTGGAACGAAAGGCACCGAAGCTGTTGTAGAGGCCCGCATTGGCCAGGTGCAGGCGCTTCGCCAGCTGCACGGCGGCGCGGCACCAGCCGATGATCTGGTAGATATCCTTGAGCAGCTCGGCGCGTTCTTCACGAGTCACGGCCTTGTTGACGCCACCGGGAATCGCCCCGGTGCCGTGTATGCGCTTGCCGGCAGTGACGCGGATCACCTCCTGGCCGAAGCGGCGCAGCAGCACGCCTTGCCTGGCGATATCCGGATACTCGGCCGCAACACCGACGATGTTGCGTCGCGCGACGTCCGAATCGAATCCGAACAGCAGGTCAGGCGAGGACAGGTGAAAGAAGTGCAGCGCATGTGACTGCAGTATCTGTCCGTAATGCATGAGCCGCCGGATCTTGTCGGCGGTCGGGGTCAGGTGGTCGACACCGACCACCTGGTCCAGCGCCTTGGCCGCCGCCAGGTGATGGCTGACCGGGCAGATCCCGCACAGGCGCTGCACCATGACCGGGATTTCCCAGTACGGCCGGCCCTGGATGAACTTCTCGAAACCGCGAAACTCGACGATATGCAGCCGGACCTGCTGTACGTGATCATCGCCATCGAGCAGGATGGTTACCTTGCCATGCCCCTCCACGCGGGAGAGCGGCTCGATGACCACGCGCTTCAGTCTGGCGGGATTGGCGGCGGTTTCCAGTTCAAAGCTCATTGGGCAGGACTCCGGTGTGTACTCAGTCGTAATGGATCAGGCCGTGGCCGAGATGCGGTGTGCGCCCTGCCAGCAGGTCGGTGAGGAATTTCCAGATCGCGTCCGCGGTCGGCGGGCAACCGGGCAGGAAATAGTCGATTTTCACCACCTCGTGCAGGGCGTGTACCTTGTCCAGCGGCAGCGGCAGCTCGGGGTCGTTGGGGATGCAGCCCTTCGCCAGGCTGACCTCGGTGACGTAGACCTCCTGCAGACAGTCGCCGAGGTCGAGGTGATTGCGCTGCGCCGGCAGTCCGCCGTTTACCGCGCAGGCGCCCACCGCGACCAGGATCTTGCACTGCTTGCGAAACTCGCGCAGCACGTGAACGTTGTCCGCGTTGCAGATGCCGCCCTCGATGAGGCCGACATCGCAGGGGCCGCAGTGCTTGATGTCGGTGAACGGCGAGCGGTCGAACTCGATACGATCGAGCAGCTCGAACAGCCGCTCGTCGATGTCGAGAAATGACATGTGGCAGCCGAAACAGCCGGCGAGCGAAGTGGTCGCGACACGCAGTTTGGGCTGGGCGGGTTCGCTCATGTCGAATCCTTGCGCCGGGTCGTCGGCTGGCGCGGTGCGTCCCCGAGGGCCTGGGCGCTGACCGGCTGCCGGTCGAAGCGCCGTTCGCCGATGGGCACCCTGAACCCGACGCGCTTGTGCAGGATCACCCCGACGGGGCATACCTCCATGGCCTTGTCGGTGACGGCGATATCGGTGTCGGCCAGCCGCCTGGATTCGGCATTGACAATCAGATGCTTGGTAATGCCGCGGCCCGACAGGGCGAACACGCACTTGTGGTCGACCTCTCTCGAGGCGCGCACGCAGAGTTCGCACAGGATGCAGCGGTTGAATTCGAGCAGGATATCGGGATGCGAGGCATCGACCGGCCGGTTCGGAAACAGGTAGTCGAACTCGGTCGACATGATATCGAGATCGTAGGCCACCGCCTGCAGCAGGCAGTTGCCGCTTGCCTCGCAGGACGGACAGAAGTGGTTGCCCTCGATAAACAGCATCTGTACCACTGTCTGGTGTTCCTTTTTGAGTCGCTCGGTCTGGCTCGCCACTTCCATGCCGGCCTGTGCCCGCAGGGTGCAGGACGCCGTGGTCCGGCCGTTCACCTCCACCGTGCAGACCTTGCAGCTGCCATGCGGCTTGAACTCGGGGTGATAACAGAGGTGCGGGATGTAATGGCCTGCGGCAAGCGCGGCCTGGATCACCGTCTGCCCGGGTTCGAACGGCACCTCTTCCCCGTCGAGCAGAAACGTCGCGGTATTCGCTTCGGCGTTCATTCATCGGCCCCCAGGTGTGCGCCGGCGTCAGTCCGGCCGGTCATCGCCCGGGCCCGTTCCAGCGCCCCGTCCAGGTCGAAGGCGGGCTCGAATTCGAGCGACTCCAGGTGGCGCTCGTAGGCCGGGCGAAAGCGCTTGATGGTATCGAGGAGCGGATTGCAGGCCGTGTGACCGAGCCCGCAGTGACTCGCGGACTGCAACAGCCGGCTGAGCCGGAAGATCTGGTTGAGATCATACAGGGAGCCCTTGCCTCCCTGCAGCTTGTCCATCACGTTGCACAGCAGCGTGGTGCCGACCCGGCAGGGTGTGCAGAAGCCGCAACTCTCGTGCGCGAAGAAATGCGTGAAATTACGCGCCACCTCGAACATGTCGCGCGATTCGTCAAACACCATGAAGGCGCCGGCGGTCGGCAGGTCCTCGAAGGCGATGTGCCGCTCGAACTCGGTTGCGTCGATGCAGGTTCCCGAGGGGCCGCTGACCTGAACCGCCTGGGTGCGTTCCGCCCCGCAGTCCTCCAGCACCTGGCGCACCGTCACGCCGAACGGATACTCGTAAATGCCGGGGCGTGCGCAGTCACCGGATACCGACAGGATCTTGCTGCCCGTGGACTTGCCGGTACCGATGCTGCCATACCATTCGTTGCCGTGCAGCGCGATCAGTGCCGCCGCGCAGAAGGTCTCGACATTATTCACCGTGGTCGGCTGCTGGAGGTAGCCGTGGGTGACCGGGTAGGGCGGACGGTTGCGCGGAATGCCCCGCTTGCCTTCCAGCGATTCGATGAGCGCGGACTCTTCACCGCAGATATAGGCGCCGGCACCGAGGTGAATCTCGATATCGAAGCCGAAACCGGCCTGGCCGCAGATGTCAGTGCCCAGCAGGCCCTCGGCACGCCGGCGCGCCAGCACCTCCTGCAAGGGCGGGAGCAGATGCCGGTACTCCCCGCGCAGGTAGAGGAAGCCCTGGCGTGCGCCGATCACGTGAGCGCAAACGGTCATGCCCTCGAACATCAGGTCAGCGTAGCGCGTCAGCAGCACCCGGTCCTTGAAGGTCCCCGGCTCGCCCTCGTCCGCATTGCAGACGACGTAGTGACTGTCACCCGCCGCGTTCCGGCAGGACTGCCACTTGAGCCCGGTGGCGAAGCCCGCACCGCCCCGGCCACGCAGGTTGGAACGTTGTATTGCCTCCAGCGTCGCCAGCGGTCCCCGGGTGATCGCGCTGCGGATGGCGGTGCCCGGTTCGAGCGAGGCGTCGAGCAGGATGTCCTTGCGGTGTATGTTGTCCTCGATCCGGAACAGCCCGGCCGGCCAGTCCTCGACCGGCGTGCGCGAGCGTATCAGTTCGGCAATCTCGTCGACCCGTGCCGTGGTGAGTTGCGGGATGGCCCAGCCGTTCACCAGCATGGCAGGGCCCTGGTCGCACATGCCGGTGCATGACGTGGTATCGACGCTTACCAGGCCGTCCTCGGATGTCTTGCCGCGCTCCAGCCAGAGACTGTTGCACAGGTGTTCCAGCAACGCCAGGTTGCCCGCCATGCGGTCGGTGATGTTGTCGGAGAACAGCACCCGGTAGCTGCCGGCAGGCTCGAGGTGCAGGAAGCTGTAGAAACCGGCCACGCCTTCGACACGGCCGCGTGGCAGCTTGAGCAATCGCGCCAGGCAGGTCAGTGTGGCCGGCGGCAGCCAGCCCTCGATCTCCTCGGCCTCCCGCAGGATCTGCAGCAGCGCGGTCTGCTCGCTGCCGTAGCGGTCAACGATAGTTTCCAGTTCGGTCTGTGCTTCCATCAGTCGTGTACCACCGGGTTATGGAGGGGCGCGGTATGGCGGGCTGGAGAAACACCATCCTCAGGCGGCCGCCTGTCAACTTCAGTATACGGCATCAGCTGCACGTCATGCGGGCCGCAGTGAACGGGATGTCGTAACGGCAGCTGGTGATGTGCCGGGCATTACCGGGCAAGTCGAAGGTTACCCTGCAGACAGGTTTTGCCTTGAGAAGCCGCTTTTTCATCTTGCGTGACCTCCTGCACATGTCGTGCGGGTCGCCGGGATGCGAGTGGCGGCAGGCAGGCGCCTACTCGCGACCCATGTCGCTCGAAACGCCGCCCGCTGCCGGCAGATAGCAATTGACAACATAATCCTTGACCATGCGGTCGGCATTGAAGCGCCAGCCCAGGGTGCGGATGGAGCGTTTCATGCGCGCGATCCAGGCATGCGGCAAGCCATCCGGGTCGCGCTGGTAGTAAAGCGGTATCACCTCATCCTGCAGTACACGGTACAGGGCCGCGGCATCGCGCTGGTCCTGCAGTGCCTGGTTGCTGTGGGTTTCACCGTTGCTGATGGTAAATCCGTTGCGGCCGTCGTAGGCCTCCGCCCACCAGCCGTCCAGCACCGAGAGGTTGAGTCCGCCGTTGAGCACGACCTTCTGCCCGCTGGTGCCCGAGGCTTCCAGTGGCCGTCGCGGGTTGTTCAGCCACACATCGACGCCCTGCACCAGGTGGCGCGCGGTGTTCATGTCGTAGTTTTCGACAAACACGATCTTGCCGGCAAAGCGCGGATCGCGGCTGAGCTGGTCGATGTCCTGCAGGATGCCCTTGCCGACGCTGTCCTGGGGATGCGCCTTGCCCGCGAACAGGACCTGTACCGGGGCCTGCGGATTGTTGACCAGGCGATCCAGTGCCTCCAGGTCATCGAGCAGCAGGTGACTGCGCTTGTATTCGGCGAAGCGGCGCGCGAAGCCGATGGTGAGCGTGTCGAGGTTGAGCGAGCGGCGCAGCTCCTCCATCACCGCGGCTGTCGCCCCGCGGCGCTGCTCCTGGCCGGTGACGCGGTGCCGGACGAAATCGAGCAGGCGTGCCTTCAGGATCTGGTGCGTTTCCCACAGTTCGCCGTCATCCAGCCGGTCGATGCCGGTCCATACCCCGGGCTCGGCGCTGTGCTGCGCCCAGTCCGGGCCGAAATGGCGTTCGTACAGGGTGCGCATCTGCGGTGCCAGCCAGGACAGGACATGCACGCCGTTGGTGATATGACCGATAGGCGGCGACCGGCCGGGCCACAGATCGCGCCACATGGAACGCGACACCCGGCCGTGCAGGGCGGACACGCCGTTGGTACGGCGTGACATCTTCAGCGCCAGCACGGTCATGCAGAAGGTTTCCCCGGGGTTGTGCGGATTCACCCGGCCCAGTCCCATGAACTCGTCATAGCTGATGCCGAGCGCATCGCGCAGCGGGCCCAGGTGTTCTTCCACCATATCGGTATGGAAGCGGTCGTGGCCGGCCGGTACCGGGGTATGGGTGGTGAAGACATTGCGGCGCGCCACACGCAGCATGGCGTCCCAGAAATGAATGCCCTCCAGTTGCATGCGGGTACGCGCGATTTCCAGGGACGCAAAGGCGCTGTGGCCCTCGTTCATGTGCAGCACGCCCGGTGTGATGCCCAGGGCGTCCAGGGCGCGCACGCCACCGACGCCCAGCAGGAGCTCGTGGCGGATGCGGGTGCGGGCATCACCACCGTAGAGGCGCGCGGTCAGGGCCCGGTCCTCCTCGTTGTTCCCGGGTACATCCGAATCCAGCAGCAGCAGGGTGCAGCGGCCGACGGCGAGTTTCCAGACGCGTGCGGACAGCGTGCCGTTGCGGGTCTGGATATGGATCATCAGGGGCTGCCCGTCAGCGCCGGTGGCCGGCTCCATGGGCAGCTGCCAGGCATCGACGTCGAGGTAGTCCTCGTGCTGCCAGCCGTCCTGGTCCAGGTGCTGGCGGAAATAACCCTGGCTGTAATAGAGCCCGACGCCGATCAACGGTACGCCGAGATCGGAGGCGCTCTTGACGTGGTCGCCGGCCAGGATGCCCAGGCCGCCGGAGTAGATGGGCACGGATTCATGCAGGCCGAACTCGGCGGAAAAATACGCCACCGGGCGGGCGCCGAGCACGCCGGCATGGGTGTCGCCCCAGGAATCCCGATTGCCGAGATATTCCTGCAGGCGCCGGCAGGTTTGATTGATGCCGCCGCTCAGCACGTGGCGGTCGATGTTTTCCTCCAGCTCGAGCAGCGGGATTTCGGCAATCAGGGCCACGGGATTGTGGTCCAGCTCCTGCCAGCGCAGCGGGTTGAGGGCGTGGAACAGCCCTTCGGCCACCATGTCCCAGCACCACCACAGGTTGCGGGCCAGGCCGTAAAGACGCTCGTAGTCCGGCGCGATCAGTTGTTCGATCTTGCGTACCTCGCCGACGATGGGACCCAGCGGCGCGGTTGCGCTAACCAGCTGCTGGATTTCGTTCGGGGAGAAGGTGCGCGGCTCGGTGGTCTGTACCACCAGGACACCCTGCAGCAGCCCGCGGTCCAGCAGCGGCAGGCCGAGGAAGGAATGGTAGGGCTCCTCGCCGGTTTCCGGAAAGTACTTGAAGCGTGCATGCTGACTGGCGTCTTCCACCATGATGGGCCGGGATTCCTGGGCCACCAGGCCGGCCAGTCCTTCGTGCAGGCTCATGCGCACCTTGCGCACGCTTTCCTGGCGCAGGCCCAGGGTCGCGGCCAGCACCAGGTGGCTGCGGTCGGGTTCGAGCAGGTACACCGAGCAGACATTGGTATGGAAGTGCGCCTGGATCAGCTGGATCACGGAATTGAGCGTCACCGCCGGATCGCCGCGCTCGGCGACCATCGTGCGCAGCGCCTCCACGTTGAGGTGCTGTTCCACGACCGGCTGCAGCGATGGGGTCGAAGGCGCCGCTGCTGGATCGTTCAAATTCATGGTCGTTCTCGTGTGAGCCGGATCGTGTCGGGTCGGGCGCAGCCTAGGCGGATTTGCTGCGGCTGTTGCCGGACTGTGCCTGCAATTCGAGCAGTTCTTCCTCGACCCCGGCGGCATGCGTCAGCTGGGCCACGTTCTCCTTGGTGAAGAAGCCCTGGAAATCACCGAAGCGCTGTACGTACTCGATGATCAGCGAGGAATGTTCCGAGGCGCTGGAGAAGATCTGTTTCAGGCCCTGGTCCCTGGAGCCAATGACGTCGAGCAGGAAGTCACGACCCTGGGCGGCGATTCGGCTGACGACGTGTTCGATGTTTTCCACGCCATCAGTCTCGCCGTCACGCACGGCCAGGGCGATATGATGCAGCCGCGGACCGTAGTTGCGCACGAAGGTCTCGGTGGGCGAGGGCAGCTGTTCGAGATGGTTGACGAAGTAGGGCGTGTTGTTGGCGGTGAACACCTTGGCCGGACTGTGTATTTCGCTGCCGGGGTGCGCGTTCTTGGTGACATTGGTCGAGGAATTCTGGTCGTGGATGTCGTAGGAGCCCCAGTAGTAGTAGCTGGAAAGCGACAGCCATTCCAGGATGGCGACCTCCCGGTTCTGGCTGTAGATGCGCGTGGCCAGATGGTCGATGGGCAGGATCAGGTCGTCGATGTGCAGCGTCTTCTGCAGTTCCTTGGCAGCCAGGTAGACATCCTGCACCTCCGGATTGATGCTGCTGATACCCAACGCGTAGACCCGGATCTGCTCGGGCGTCCGCTCCATGTAGCCGACGATGTTGTGGGTGTAGGGCGACGGCTTGACGATAGCGAGGTTGCCGGGCAGTTCCAGCTTGCGGGCGTCGTCCTGGGAGAAGAAGCGGAATTCCCGCGCCTGCTGGGTTTCGACCACGCCGTGCAGGTCGCTGACCCGCAGGATTTCACCCATGTAACGGCTGTTGGGTTTGCGCGCGCCGATGGGGTAGACCTCGTTGAGGCTGCGGAAGATGCCGCGCGTACGCCGGTCCTTGACCTCGCGTACCAGGAAGTCCGGCGAGTTCATGTCGATGCGCAGGACATGCGTCCAGTGGCTCTTGCTCTCCAGCGTCACCAGGTAGTGGTAAGGCGTCATCAGCGCCAGTTCGCCGATGTAGCGTATGGAATTGCCGGGATCGACGGTGATCATGATGGCCTCGATCTGGTCGATCATGTCGGTCAGGCCGCTGCGGTCGCGCTCTTCCAGCAGGCGCAACAGGTACTCCTCGAAGAACGGTGAATTCTGCTTGTCGCCGTGGCGGGCGAATGTGGTCGAGCTGGTCATGTCTGGCTATCCAATCCTGTCGATGTTTGCTGTCGATAGCTTTGCAATATTTACGCCATATGCTCGCCACCGGGCTGCATTGCCCGTTTGCAGCCAGAATTGCGTCCCTGGCCACCCGCCGCGTCCCTTCAGGCGCGCCGGCACGAGGGTGTCATGCACACCTATGCAGCACGGCAGACTGTCGGTTGCACCAGAATTGACCGATGGGCGGGCGTCCGCCGGACGGCATCAACATTCCAGGCGGCGGGGAATGCTTGCGTTGTCCGGATAGCGGGGGGAATGCTGTTGCGCGACTTTACCCCGGTGTCGGCACAAGGCAGGTTGGCGGGCGATGCCCGGGCCAATCACCCGGTTCGCGGCGGGAGAGGCGGTGTTGCGCAATATTCCGCGCCCGCTGCCGGATGACGGGGAGAAATGTCCGGGCTAGGAGCCTGTCGGACTTGGGCGATCGTAGCGAGCCGGGTGGGAGAACGAGGTCATTTTTTCGATCGTTCGAGGAGAATAGCCGTAGCTATTTGACGAGGAGGATCGGAAAAATGGGCCGCTGTCCCGCCGGCGCAGGAGATCAGTCCTAAGTCCGACAGACTCCTAGACCACGACCACGGAGTTATCCGAGGTACCGAAGGGATTCGGCACATACTTGTCGGCGTCCCAGTCGTTTTCCCAGGTGTCGGCATCGATCAGGTAGCGGAACTGGTATTCGTGGTTGGTCTCGAGTTCGAGCGTGACCTTGAATGTGCCGTCCTTGAGTTTCTTCAGCGGAATGGCGTAGAGATTCCACTCGTTGAATTCACCGACGATATGAACGTTGCTGGCATCTTTCGCCGCCTCGGGCGGCAGCCGAAACGTCACCTTGCAGACCGGCTTGGATTTCAGATACTGCTTAGTAAGGCTCATCGCCTCCTCCTGAACGCTGTTGTGATGGTCGCTGCGTGTACAACACAAGGCAAGGATACATCTAGTTGAGCGGACCGTGCAAAGCAAGCGTTTTTTTCCGGGACCGACAGAGATCTACTAGCAGAGATCTACTATCAGTCGATCGACATCAACCGGGCTGGCATGCGGCCATCGTCCTCACGGCGCCGGTGACGGCGGCATGACGCCAGCGGTCGATGCCCAGTCGTCATCCCAGAGCCGGAAGCCGCCGGCAAAGGCATTGGCGTTGTCGCCGCGGAACACGTGTTCCGGCAACTCGTCATCCTTGAATTTCCAGACATTGCCGCCGCCCAGCACCACGTAGTCCGGATAAAGCGCATACCGGAACAGTGCAATGGCCTCCAGCACCTGTGCCTTCCAGCCGGCCAGTCCGGTGCGGTCGAGGCCCGCCTTGCCGAGCGCGTACTCGAAGGTCTGGCCATCACGAAACGGCAGGTGGGCCATTTCCATGGGCACGATGTGACCATCGTGAATGATGGCGGAGCCCAGCCCCGTGCCGAGTCCCAGGAACAGCATGTGGCCGCCCCGGTAACTGCCCAGGGCCTGCATGGCGGCGTCGTTGATGAGCCGGACAGGGCTGCCGAATGCGGCCGCGTAGTCGAAATCCACCCAGCCGCCACCCAGGTTGACCGGCTCGCGCAACGGACGGTTGGCGCGGATGGGGCCGGGAAAGCCGATGGAGGCGCGCTCGTAGTGCCAGTCGCCGGCGGTTTCGTCCAGCGCCTGCATCAGTTGCTGCGGTGTCATGTGCGACGGGGTGGGAAAACTGCGCGGTACGGTCTCGCCCGTCAATGCCAGCTTGACGCTGAGACCACCGATGTCCACCACGAGTATGTTCATGAGCTGTCCCTTTGGCAGGTGAGCGGATCGGAGTTGGCTGCAGGTTATCATGTCCGGCAACGCGGGCAATGACCGGCGTGCCGTAGTACACGGCGTATGCCGTGCGCAACTGGTTCTGCGCACGGGAATATTGATTTGTGTCAACAGCCTGCGTAGTTTTCTGTATTCAATTATACTGCGGGTATGAGGCGCCATGGGCCTGTTGACGGGCCGGGTCACACCGGCCGGGCGATAGTCGGCAGTGTTCATTTCCCATGCGCCGCACCATGCGTCCGTGTATCCTTGTGCGCCGCAGGTCAAGCGTGGCGTGGATGGCCCCCTGCACTGGTGCCGGCGCGGATGTGCCGGAGGCGTCCCGTTTGCCAGGGATTCGACAATATGAATGCTTCATCACCCAGCACCTCACTGAATCGCCTGCCGGTGATCGCCCGGCTGTGGCAGCATCACGCCGATATCGGTAGCCAGCACCTGCGTGCCATGTTCGCCGACGATCCGGGGCGCGCGCAGCGCTATACACTCGAATTCGGCGGCCTGTCGCTGGACTATTCGAAGAACCGTATCAACGACGAAACCCTGCAGCTGCTGTGCATGCTGGCCGGGGACGCCGGTCTGGACAGGGCTCGCGAGCAGATGTTTTCCGGCGCGCGCATCAATAACACCGAGGGCAGGGCGGTGCTGCACACGGCACTGCGCAACCGCAGCGAGCATGCGGTGTATGTCGACGGCGACGACGTCATGCCGGCGGTGCGCGCGGAACTCGACCACATGGCTGCATTCTGCCGGCAGGTGCGCAGCGGCGAGTGGCTGGGCCATACCGGCAAGCCCGTAACCGATATCGTCAATATCGGCATCGGCGGTTCAGACCTCGGTCCGCGCATGGTGTGCGAGGCATTGCGTCCGCTCTGGCACGAACGTCTGAACATGCATTTCATTTCCAATATCGACGGCATGCACATCGAACAGTGCCTGGCCAGGCTGGACCCCGAGACCACGCTGTTCATTGTTGCGTCCAAGACCTTTACCACCCAGGAAACACTCACCAACGCCACTGCTGCCCGTGACTGGTTCCTGACGGCGGCTGGCGACACGGCGCATATCGCGCGCCACTTCGTCGCGGTCTCCACCAATCGCGAGGCCGTCGAGGCCTTTGGCATCGATCCCGCCAACATGTTCGTCTTCTGGAACTGGGTCGGTGGCCGCTACTCGCTGTGGTCCGCCATCGGCCTGTCCATCATGCTGGCCACAGGGCCGGGGGCATTCGACGAACTGCTGGCCGGCGCCCACGCCATGGACGAACATTTCCGTGCCGCGCCCTTTGCACAGAACATGCCGGTTATCCTCGCCCTGCTGGGTTTCTGGTACCGGCACTATTTCGGGGCATCCACGCAGGTGGTGCTGCCCTACGATCACCTGCTGCGGTTGCTGCCGCTGTACCTGCAGCAGGCCGACATGGAAAGCAACGGCAAGTCGGTCGACCGCGAGGGCAAGCCCGTGGACTACCCGACCGGGCCGGTGCTCTGGGGGGAGAGCGGCATCAACGGCCAGCACTCCTTCTACCAGCTGCTGCACCAGGGCACGCACCTGATCCCGGCGGACATCATCGCCAGCATGCATACGCAGGCACACAGCAAGCGGCAACATGACATCATGATCTCCAATGTCATCGCCCAGACCGAGGCGCTGATGATCGGCCGCGACAGCGCCGAGACCGCGCAGGTGCTGGCCGACAGCGGCGTCGACACGGCCACGGCCGGTCTGCGCCTGCCGCACATGGTGTTTCCGGGCAACCGGCCGAGCAACACGCTATTCATCGACCGCATCACGCCGCGCCGCCTGGGTGCGCTGATCGCGCTGTACGAGCACAAGATCTTCGTCCAGGGTGTGCTGTGGAATATCAACTCGTTTGACCAGTGGGGCGTGGAACTGGGCAAGCAGCTGGCGAAAAAGGTGCTCGAACAGCTGCATGCACCGGAAGCCGTCAGCGATCACGATGCGTCGACCAACCGGCTGATCAACCATTACCGGCAGCATGGCCAGCAGCACAGAGAGGACTGAGATGGCAAACGTTACACCGGAAGAACAGGCCAGGAAATACAAGTATTACATCGAGCCCAAGCAGGTCAGCGACCTGACCCGCGGTACGCTGGTGCTGATCCTGGCCGGGGGCGAAGGCTCGCGCCTGTACGATCTGACCCGCTGGCGTGCCAAGCCCGCGGTACCGTTCGGCGGCAAGTTCCGCATCATCGACTTCGCGCTGTCCAACTGCATCAATTCCGGCCTGCGGCGCATCGGCGTGCTTACCCAGTACCGCGCACATTCCCTGATTCGCCACCTGCAGCGCGCCTGGAGTTTCCTGCGCAACGAAATCGGCGAGTTCGTCGAGATCCTGCCGGCACAGCAGCGCACCTCCGAGAAACAGTGGTACAAGGGCACGGCCGATGCGCTGTTCCAGAACATCGACATCATCCGCCGCCACCAGCCCGAGTACGTCATGGTGCTGGGCGGTGATCATATCTACACCATGGATTACTCGAAGATGCTGCTGCACCACGTCGAGCACAACGCCGACTGCACCGTGGGCTGCATCGAGGTGCCGCTCGACCAGGCCACCTCTTTCGGCGTCATGACTGTCGATGAAAACCTGCGTGTCACCCGTTTCACCGAGAAACCGGAGCATCCCGAGAGTATGCCGGGCAAGGCGGATAACGCGCTGGTCTCCATGGGTATCTATGTTTTCTCCACCAGCGGGCTCTACGACATCCTGCGCAACGACGCCGGCAACCTGAGTTCCTCGCATGACTTCGGCCGGGATATCCTGCCGGCCCGCATCCATGACCTGAACGTGGTCGCCTACCCGTTCCGCGACGAGGACGGCGAACCGGCCTACTGGCGCGACGTCGGCACCGTGGATTCCTACTGGTCGGCGAATATCGAGCTGTGCGACGTCGAACCCGAGCTGAATCTCTACGACCGCTACTGGCCGATCTGGACCTACCAGACCCAGCACCCGCCGGCCAAGTTCGTGTTCGACGATGATACGCGGCGCGGCATTGCCATCGACTCGCTGATCTCGGGGGGCTGCATCATTTCCGGCGCGGAGGTCAGGCGTTCGGTGATCTTCTTTGCCACCACGATCGGCAGCTACAGCGTGATACAGAACAGCGTCGTGCTGCCCAAGGTCACCATTGGTGATCACTGCCGCATTATCAACACCATCATCGACAAGGGCTGCGTGATACCCGATGGCACGGTGATCGGCGAGAACCTGGAAGAGGACGCGAAAAAATTTCACATCACGCCCACGGGTATACGCCTGGTCACCCCGGCCATGCTGGGACAGAACCTGTATGATATCGTCGATCTGCGTGCCGACTGACGCGGACTCCCGCGAGGAATATCGATGAAATTCGCGCTCTGCTGGCATATGCACCAGCCCTATTACCGCGACGAGCTGCACGGTGAATACCACCTGCCGTGGGTGTATCTGCACGCCATGAAGGACTACTCCGACATGGCATGGCACCTGGAGCAACACCCGGGCATGCGCCTGGTGGTGAATTTTGCGCCGGTGCTGCTGGAACAGCTGCTCGACTACACCGCCCAGATCGGCAAATTCCTCGACAGCGGCAAGCCGATGAGTGATCCCCTGCTGAACCTGCTGGCGGGCGTGACACCGGTTCCGCCGGACAACAAGGCGCGCCACCGCATCATCCGGCATTGCCAGCGCTGCAATGCGTCGACCATGATCGACCCCTGGCCCGCCTACAAGGCGCTCATCGAGTATCAGCGACGCCTGCTGGAACCCGAGACCACGCCAGCGAGGGAGCCGATGGCGCTGGGCTACCTGAACGAACAGTATTTCCATGACCTGTTGACCTGGTACCACCTGACCTGGCTGGGTCACGCCTACAAGCAGCAACATAAAGTTCGCGCACTGCTGGACAAGGGCGCTGGCTATACCCAGGAAGACCGCCTCGGCCTGCTGGGCATGATTCACAAATGCATCGGCGACATCATTCCTCGCTACCGGAGTCTGGCCGGGCGTGGGCAGATCGAGCTGTCCATGACGCCGTGGGGCCACCCGATTGTGCCGCTGCTGAATGATTTCGCGAATGCCAACTGCGCCGTACCGGAGTCCCCGCGGCCGAGCGCCATCAGCTATCCCGGCGGACGGAGCCGCAGCCGCTGGCACCTGCGGCAGGGCATCGAGCTGTTCGAGCGCTGCTTCGGCCGACGGCCGCAGGGTGTGTGGTTGTCCGAGGGCAGTATCAGCAAGGACGCCATGGAGCTGCTGGATGAATTCGACATGCAGTGGACGGCCTCCGGAGAAAATGTCTGGCGCAACAGCGCGCGCCTGTCCAAGCTGCCGGAGCAGGATATCACCAGCAAGCACGGACTGTTCCGGTCGCACCGTGCGGCCGGCGGCAAGTGCAGGATATTTTTCCGTGACGACGGGCTGTCCGACCTGATCGGATTCGAGTACCGCAACTGGGATGCCGGGGATGCCGTCGCCAACTTCGTCAATCACATCCGCAACATCAGCAAGTTCCTCGGCGCAGAGGCCAGGGATAGCTGTATCAGTGTCATCATGGATGGCGAAAACGCCTGGGAGTACTACCCCGACAACGGCGTGCACTTCATCGACCGGCTGTACCGGGCCCTGATCGAGGAACCCGGTGTCGAACTGGTCACCTTCTCCGAAGCCGCCACGCTGCCGGCCGCCGAGATGCCGGAAATCTGCCCGGGCAGCTGGGTGTTCGGGTCCTTTTCCACCTGGATCGGCGACGTCGAGAAGAACCGCGCCTGGGACCTGCTGGTCGAGGCCAAGCGCGACTACGACCGCTTCATGGACATGACCACGCTGGACGAGCAGCAGCGCACCCGCATCACGCGCCAGCTTGGGATCTGCGAGGGTTCCGACTGGTTCTGGTGGTTCGGTGACTACAACCCGAGCGAGTCGGTACAGGATTTCGATAAGCTGTACCGCAGCCAGTTGCGCATGCTGTACCAGCTGATGGACGTGCCCGCACCGCCGTCGCTGGAAATTCCCATCTCGCATGGCATGAGCCAGGTGCGTGGCGGTTCCGGTACCATGCGTCGTAACTAGCCCTAGGCCGAGGCCGGCGGGCTCCGTGACGGCGTACCGGGGTGCCGGCTCGCTGTCTGCCTGGCACCTTGCCTTCTTCCAGCCCCGTTGACACGGTAAACAACGAGCAGCCATGCCATGACCAGCAATCCCTTGTTACGCAGACGCAGCGGCATCCTGTTGCACCCCACCAGCCTGCCGTCGCGGCGGCTCGATGACGACGCGCAGCGCTGGCTGGATTTTCTCGCCGCCGCCGGGCAGGGGGTCTGGCAGGTGTTGCCGCTTGGCATGCCGTGCCGCGGCTATTCACCCTACCAGTGCCTGTCGGCGTTCGCCGCCAACCCGGCGCTGCTGCCGCTGGACTCCGATCTCCAGCCGCGCCCGGATGACACGGGTTACCGGCAATGGCAGCAGCAGCAGGCGTTCTGGCTGGAGGATTTCGCCGACTTCCTGTTGCTCAAGCAGATGCACGACGGCAAGCCCTGGTACGAATGGCCGGACGTCTACCGCCATCGCCGGCCCGGCGTTCTGGAGACGCTGCGGCGCAAGCACGCCCACCGGCTCGAGCTGATCCGCTGGCAGCAATTCCAGATATTCCGCACCTGGAATGCGATCCGGGCTGCGGCCACCGAGCGCGACATCCAGCTGTTCGGCGACATGCCGATTTTCGTCGCGCATGACAGCGCCGATGTGTGGGCCGCACCGGAACGCTTTCTGCTCGACGAGGAGGGGCAGCTGACCTCGGTGACCGGTGTGCCGCCGGACTATTTTTCGGCCACCGGCCAGCGCTGGGGCAACCCGCACTACAACTGGCAGGTGCTCGCTGACGAGGGCTTCGTCTGGTGGCTGAAACGCCTGCAGACCCATTTCCAGTGGTTTGACCTGCTGCGCATCGACCATTTCCGCGGTCTCGAGGCGGTGTGGATGATCGAGCACGACTGCCCGACCGCCGAGCAGGGCGAATGGGTCAAGACGCCGGGCGACGCGCTGTTGTTGAAGCTGCAGCAACAGATGGGTAATCTTCCGCTGGTCGCCGAGGATCTCGGAATTATCACCCCGGCCGTGACCGAGCTGCGCAAGCGTTTCAACCTGCCCGGCATGGCCGTGCTGCAATTTGCTTTCGATGCCTTTGAAGACAATCCGCACAAGCCCCGCAATATCATGCCGGATACCGTGGTCTATACCGGTACACACGATAACGACACGACCCTGGGCTGGTTCCGTTCGATGCAGCCCCACGAGCAGCAGCACGTGCTGGAGAGCCTCGGCATCAGCGACCCGGCCGGTGTGGTCGAGGCCATGATGAATGCCGCCATGCAAAGCCGGGCGCAGTTGTGCATCCTGCCGCTGCAGGACGTGCTCGGGCTGGACTCGAACGCGCGCATGAATTTGCCGGGCAATGACGGGGATCACTGGCGCTGGCGCTTCGACTGGTCGCAGATTACACCCGATACCGCCGTACGCCTGAAGGAGATGAGCAGTCATGCGAAGCGTAGCTGATAAAGAGACCCCGGTCCTGAGTGTGTCCCGACAGCGCGTGCAGGACGGCGCCGCACACGATCCGTTCGAGGTGCTGGGCCTGCACGTGCGGGCGGACGGCAGCCGTGAGATCACGGTGTTCCTGCCGCCGGCGGAGGCGGTGCAGCTGGACGGGGTGGGCGCGATGCAGCGCCTGCCGGCCAGCGATTTCTTCGTGCTGTCGCTGGACGCCGCGGTCGTTCTGCCGCTGCACTACAGTCTTACCTGGACCGAGAAACTGACCGGCCACGTGCATCGACAGGTGTCGCCGTACAGCTTCGTGCCGCAGATCAGCGATTTCGACCTGCACCTGTTCCAGGAAGGCCGCCACCAGCACGCCTGGCAATTTCTCGGCGCGCGGCTGGCCTGCATCGATGACGTGGCAGGCGTGCAGTTCGCCGTGTGGGCGCCGGGCGTGACGCGCGTCAGCGTGGTGGGCGACTTCAATGGCTGGGACGGACGCCGGCACCCGATGCGCTGCCGCGGCTCGTCGGGTATCTGGGAACTGTTTATCCCGGGACTGCAGGCCGACGACACCTACAAGTACGAGGTGATGGCGCGGAACGGCCAGGCGTTTGCCAAGACCGACCCCTATGCGCGCCGCATGGCGCTGCGGCCGGACACCACCTCGATCGTGCCGCAGGACAGTACCTGGTCGTGGGCTGACGGGGAGTGGCTGGCCGCGCGTGCGCAGTTCGACTGGCAGCACCAGCCGGTGAGCATCTACGAGTTGCATGCCGGTTCCTGGCGCAAGGCTCCGGACGGCGGCTTTCTCAACTGGCGCGAGCTGGCCGAACAGCTGATCCCGTGGGTGACCGGTCTGGGCTATACCCACATCGAGCTGATGCCGGTCAGCGAACACCCGCTGGACCAGTCCTGGGGCTACCAGGTGACCGGCTACTTCGCGCCGACCGCGCGCCACGGCAGCCCGGACGACCTGCGCTACTTCATCGACCAGTGTCATCTGCACGGCATCGGCGTCCTTCTCGACTGGGTGCCTGCGCATTTTCCGCGCGACTTCTACGCCCTGGCGCGCTTCACCGGTGAACCGACCTACGAACATGCCGATCCGCGCCGCGGCGAGCACCAGGACTGGGGCACGCTGGTGTTCGACTACGGGCGCCGCGAGGTACACAACTTCCTGCTCACCAACGCGGTGTACTGGATCGAGGAGTTTCATATCGACGGCCTGCGCGTGGACGCCGTGGCCTCGATGCTGTACCTGGATTATTCCCGCAAGGCGGGCGAGTGGTCACCCAACCAGTACGGCGGCCGGGAAAACATCGAGGCCATCGAGTTCCTGCGCGAGATGAACCGCGTGGTGCATGGCCTGTTCCCGGGCGTGCTGACCATCGCCGAGGAATCCACGTCCTGGCCGATGGTGTCGCGTCCCGTCGAAATCGGCGGCCTCGGCTTCAGCCTGAAATGGAACATGGGCTGGATGAACGACTGCCTGTCCTATATCGAGGAGGACCCGGTCCACCGCAAGTATCATCACGAAAAGCTGACCTTCAGCCAGCTCTATGCCTGGACCGAGAATTTCGTGCTGCCGCTGTCACACGACGAGGTGGTGCACGGCAAGCGCAGCATGCTCAGCAAGATGCCCGGCGATCACTGGCAGAAGCTGGCCAACCTGCGCCTGTTCTACGCCTGGCAGTATGCCCACCCGGGCAAGAAGCTGCTGTTCATGGGCGGCGAGTTCGGGCAGTGGCTGGAGTGGGACGAGGGCCACACCATCGACTGGCCGCTGATGGAGGTCGACGGCCACCGCGGTGTCCACCAGCTGCTGTGCGATCTCAACCGCCTGTACCGCGAACAGCCCGCGCTGCACCGCTACGACCACGACCCGGCCGGTTTCCGCTGGATCGACTGCCACGACAGCGACCAGTCCGTGCTCAGCCTGCTGCGCATGTCCGATGAGCCGGAAGAGAGCATCATCTGCGTGCTGAACTTCACGCCCGTGCCACGCGAGGGCTATCGCATCGGCGTACCGGAGGCGGGTTACTACCAGGAAATCCTCAATAGCGACTCGGAATACTATGGCGGCAGCAACCTCGGCAACGGGACGTTGTCCGTGGAGCCCGTGCCGTGGATGGATTTCGCGCAGTCCGTCTGTCTCGCACTGCCGCCGCTGGGGGCGATTTTCCTGCAAGGGCGGCGATGAAGGTACTGCACGTCATCAGTGAGCTGTTTCCGCTGGTCAAGACCGGTGGACTCGGCGATTTCGGCTACAGCCTGCCGCACGCGCTGAAGGACCTGGGCGTCGATGTGCGGCTGCTGCTGCCGGCCTACGGCGACGTGCTGCGCACGCTGAAAAAACCGCGCGTGGTCGCCACCCTGGATATCCCGGTGGCCGGCACGGTGCGCACGTTTCGCGTGCTGGAGGTGCGACCGAAGGGCTTCCGGGTGCCGGTCTGGCTGGCCGACTGCCCGGCGCTGTTCGACCGCCCCGGCAATCCCTATCTCGACGAACACGGCGCCGACTGGCCGGACAATGCCGAGCGCTACGCCTGTTTCGCACAGCTGGCGGCTCAGATCGCGACCGGGGTCTTGCCGGACGGCTGGCGCGCGGACGTGGTGCATACCCATGACTGGCAGACCGGCCTGGTGCCGGCCTTCCTGCGCGAGCAGGCACAGCCGCCACGTTCCATCTTCACCATCCACAACCTGGCCTTTGGCGGACATTTCCCGCGCGCGGAATTCCTGCGTCTGCAGCTGCCGGAGGCCTGGTGGCACCTGGAAGGCGTGGAATTCTACGGCGGGTTTTCCATGCTCAAGGCCGGTCTGGTGTACGCGGACGCCATCACCACGGTGAGCAGGACCTACGCCAGGGAGATCCTCACCCCGGCGTTCGGGCACGGCATGGATGGCATATTGCGGCATTATTCCGGCAAGCTGCGCGGCATACTCAACGGCATGGATCACGTCATCTGGAACACGGCGACCGACCCGCTGCTGGTCATGACCTACGGAATCGACGATCGGGAGGCAGGGCGTGCGGCGAACCGCGCGGCGCTATTCGAGGCACTGGACTGGCAGCCTGCCGCGGCGCTCGGTGATCAACCCCTGTTCGGGTCGGTGGGCCGCCTGACGGAGCAAAAGGGCAGCGACCTGCTGGCCGAGGCCGCCGGGCGCCTGCTGGCGCAGCTCAAGGCGAGTTTCGTGATCATCGGCGACGGCCAGCAGGCCTATATAGACCGCCTGCGGCAGCTGCAGGCGCGCTTTCCGGACCGGGTGCGGCTGTTCATCGGCTATTCGGAACGCATCGCGCACCTGGTCGAGGCGGCGGCCGATTTCTTTGTCATGCCCTCGCGCTACGAGCCGTGCGGGCTGAACCAGCTGTACAGCCTGTGCTACGGTACACCCCCGGTGGTGCACCATACCGGCGGCCTGGCGGACACCGTGGTCGATGCCACGGAGGAAAACCTGCTGAACGGGACGGCAACCGGCGTGGTTTTTTACCGGCCCGACAGCGAGGCGCTGCATGCGGCGCTGTTGCGCGCGGTGGCGCTGTTCCATCACCCGAAGTACTGGCCGGGCGTGCAAAAGGCCGCCATGCGCCAGGATTTCAGCTGGCACGAAAGCGCCCAGCAATACCTTGCCCTGTACCATGAACCCGGAATCTGACAGCGAGTGACCATGAACGAAAGCAACCCCGCCCACAAGGAACTTCACCTGCAGCCCGTTATGGAGCCGCTACCGCTCGATGCCGACGCCATTCGCAGGGATTTCGATTTTTACCTGACGCATCACCGCGGCCACTTCCTCGGCTGTACCGAGGTCGATGTCTACCAGGCGCTCGCGGTGACCATTCGTGACCGGCTCATGTCCGACTGGCGCAATACCTGGCGTGCCTTTACCCGGCCCGGTACGCGCCGCGCCTGCTACCTGTCGCTGGAATTCCTGATGGGCCGCGCGCTGGGCAACCACCTGCTCAACCTGAAACTGCGCGATGCGGCCAGCGGCGCGATGCAACAGCATGCATTGGCCCTCGAGGAGATCGAGAGCGAGGAAGTGGACGCCGGACTCGGCAACGGCGGCCTGGGAAGACTGGCCGCCTGCTTCATGGACAGCTGCGCCAGTCTGCAGCTGCCGGTGATCGGTTACGGCATCCGCTACCAGTACGGCATGTTTCACCAGCACATCAAGGACGGCTACCAGGTCGAGGATCCCGATCACTGGCTGCGTGACGGTTTCCCCTGGGAGATCGAACGGCCCGAGTTCACCCAGGTGGTGCGTTTTGGCGGTCGTGTGGAGCATTACCGCGACACACAGGACCGTCCGCGCATGCGCCTGGTCGACACCGACGACGTGCTGGCCATACCCTACGACGTGCCGATCTCCGGCTTTGCCAACGACACCGTGAACACGCTGCGCCTGTGGAGCTCCGCGGCCACCGACGAGTTCAACCTGCACGAATTCAACGCCGGCAGTTATACCGAGGCGGTCGCCGCCAAGAACAGCGCCGATCACATCAGCATGGTGCTGTATCCGAACGACAGTTCCGAGAACGGCAAGGAACTGCGCCTGCGCCAGCAGTATTTCCTGGCCTCGGCCAGCATCCAGGACATGCTGGCGATCTGGGAGAGTAGCGAGGGCGAGGACTGGGAACGTTTCACCGAGCTGAACGTGTTCCAGATGAATGATACCCACCCGACCATCGCCGTGGCGGAACTGATGCGCATCCTGCTGGACGAGAAAGGGCTGGAATGGGACAAGGCCTGGGATATCACCCGCCATTGCATGGCCTACACCAACCATACCCTGTTGCCGGAGGCACTGGAGAAGTGGCCGGTGTGGCTGTTCGACAGGCTGTTGCCGCGTCTGCTGGAAATCATCTACGAAATCAACGCGCACTTCCTGGAAGAAGTCGCGATGCGCTGGCCCGGGGATGCCGGCATCCTGCACCGGCTGTCGATTATCGAGGAAGGTCATGTCAAGCAGGTGCGCATGGCGCACCTGGCCATCGTCGGCAGCTTCTCGGTCAACGGCGTGGCCGAACTGCACTCGCAACTGCTGCAGGAAAAACTGTTCCGCGACTTCCACCGCATCTGGCCCGGCAAGTTCAACAACAAGACCAATGGCGTCACGCCACGGCGCTGGATCGCGCACGCCAATCCGGGCCTGACCGGGCTGTTGAGCGAGACTATCGGCGACGGCTGGCTGCATGACCTGGACGAGATCGGCCTGCTGGAACGCCATGCCGAGCAGGCGGACAGCGCCTTGTTCAAACGCTGGGAGGACGTCAAGCTGGAGAACAAGCGCCGCCTGGCGGCGGTGGTGCTGGACAAGGCCGGCGTGCAGTTCGATACCGCGTCGATGTTTTCCGTGCAGGTCAAGCGCATCCATGAATACAAGCGCCAGCTGCTCAACGTGCTGCATGTGATCCATCTTTACCGGCGCATCCGCGACGGCGACACGGACGGGATGGTCAACCGCTGCGTGCTGATCGGCGGCAAGGCGGCGCCAGGCTACTGGATGGCCAAGCAGATCATCAAGCTGGTCAACAGCGTGGCGGCTATCGTCAATAACGACCCGCTGGTGGGTGACCGGCTCAAGCTGGCCTTCATTCCCAACTACCGGGTATCGCTGATGGAGGTGATCGCTCCGGCCGCCGACCTGTCCGAGCAGATATCCACGGCCGGCAAGGAGGCGTCGGGCACCGGCAACATGAAATTCATGATGAACGGCGCGCTCACCATCGGCACCTACGATGGCGCGAATATCGAGATCCTGGATGCCGTCGGCGAGGACAATTTCTTCCTCTTCGGGCTGCATGCGGAAGAGGTCGCCGCGCTGCGCAACAACTACGACCCGCGCTCCGTCGTCGATGCGGATCCGGATCTCGACAAGGTCATGCAGTTGCTGGCCTCGGGTTACTTCAATCTGCAGGAACCCGGCATCTTCGACGGTGTCATCCAGGCATTGCTGTCGCCGGACGATCCCTGGGTCACGCTGGCGGATTTCCGTGCCTACGTCGACGCCCAGGAACGGGCCGCCGCGGCGTGGCAGGACCGGCACCACTGGACGCAGATGAGTATCCGCAACGTGGCCTCCAGCGGTTTCTTCTCGACCGACCGGACCATCAGCGACTACAACCGCGACATCTGGAAGCTCGACCCGCTGCACCTGGACGCTCTGCAGCCGGCCGGACCGGCAGATGTGCAATCCGGCCGCCGGGGGTAGGGCGCGTCCCGGGCGCTGCCGCACTGCCCCTGAACCCGTGCCGGCGGCAACAGCAAGGCGCGGTTGTTGCAGCCGGTGTCGGACTGGCGTTGCCCGGTTGCCAGGCTTCTGCAACGGTATCCGTCTCACGGGTTGCAGCCCGATGCCGACCGTCATTCGGTCCGCTATCGACATCGGCCAGGCGCGACATGCATGAAATAAATCGCCAGAACAGGCGGCGCCAGCGCCTGCTGCCCTGGCGTGCCGGAATACTGCTGGTCATGCTGGCATGTGCGGGCTGCGCAAGCGTCACGCCGTTACCCTCCGAACCGGCCGGGACGACACGGCCTGCGGACACCGCACGTGACGGCAGCGAGCCCGTCCCGCGTATCGAGCAGGCCGTTCTGACCCCCCCGCTGCTGTCGCTCGCGTATCGCGTCAACGGTGCGCTGCGGCATGCGTCGGTATCGGTCGAACCGCTGCCGGACGGGCCGTTTGGCAAAGACGCAAAACGTCTGCCGGCCAGGGTGATGAGTCCCGCCGCGGCAACGGCAGGCGAGGGCCGGCAGGTGGCTGCCGTGCCGGTTACGGTGCACGATCAGGAAGCATGGCTGGCGTTGCTGAATGCCGCCCTGGCCGTGCTGACACCTGACACGGCGGCATACGGTGCCGCTGTGGACATTCTCAAACAGGACGAACTGTTCCTGTACCGCGGCGGCGATGGCGAGCTCGTGTCCGTGCCCATGATCTACAAGCCTGCCGGGATCGAGATGCAGCACACCTACAGCTTCGATGACCTGCTGCAGGTGATCCTGCGCCAGTTGTCGGGCGCACAGCAGCCCGCCGACAGGCAGCTGTACGAAACGGGTGAAGACAGCGAGTACGGCTATCCTTTCGTCTATGTCGATATTGGCGCGGACCTGATCCTGTTCCTGCAGGACCCGCTGGCGGACCCGGCGCTGGCACAGGCGGTGCCGGCGGCGGGACCGCTGAAAATCCTGTTCCACACCGTTTTCGATCATGTCCGCGGCGCGTTCAGTCAGCCCGTCTCTTCGGTCATGCGGCTGTTTACCCTGGCCGGCGGGGTGACGGTGGATATCGCCCGTCCCGCGCCGCTCGGCATGCTGGCCGAACGGCCACTCCCGCCGCTCAGCGCGGGCGAGGGCATGGACCTGGCGGAATGGGAGGCACAGCTGGACACGCTGACCGGCAGCACCGCCTCCGCGGGGCGCGTGGGTTACCTTGTCGACGGGGCGGCGTTTTTTCCGCGCCTGATCGACCGCATCGGCACGGCACGTGAATCGGTCTGGCTGCGGGTCTATATCTTCGACAACGATGACTATGCCACCGGTATCGCCGACCTGCTCAGGCGCCGCGCGCAGGACATCGAGGTCAAGGTGCTGGTGGATGGCCTGGGTACGCTGGGTGCGGGGATGGCCAGCTCGCCCTCGCTGCCGCGCGGGCATGTCCCGGAGCCTTCCATCATGCGCTACCTGGAGCAGGATTCGCGGGTGAAGGCGCGGTCGGTCGCCAATGTCTGGCTGGCCGGCGATCACACCAAGACCATCGTGATCGACAGGGAGACCGCCTTTCTCGGCGGCATGAACATCGGCCGCGAGTACCGCTATGACTGGCACGACCTGATGGTCGAGGTGAGTGGGCCGGTGGTCGGCGACATCCGTGCGAGTTTTGAACGTGCCTGGGACGATGCCGGCTGGTTCGGTGACCTGCGCCGCTTCTTCGCCCGCGACCGGGCGCCGGCGGTCCCGGCCGGCGAGGACGATTACCCGGTGCGCCTGCTGTTCACGCGTCCCGCGGATGCGCAGATCCTGCGCGCGCAGATCGCGGCGACCCGCCGGGCACGGCATCATATCTACCTGGAAAATCCGTACCTCACCAGCGATGAAATGATCTACGAGCTGGTCAAGGCGCGCCGGCGCGGTGTCGATGTGCGGGTGATCCTGCCGTACCGCACCGACAGCGGACTCATCACCCGCAGCAACGCGCTGGCCGCCAACACCATGCTGCTGCACGGCATCCGCGTTTACATCTATCCGGGCATGTCGCACCTGAAGGCGGCGGTGTATGACGGCTGGGCCTGCCTGGGCTCGGCAAACCTCGATCGCCTGAGCCTGCGTACCAACCGCGAAATGAACCTGGCCACGTCCCATGGACCGGCCGTCGACGACCTGATGAAACAGGTGTTCGAGGTGGATATGGGACACGCGGTGGAACTGCAGGAACCGCTGCCGGCCAACTGGTCGGATTTCCTGGCCGAGATGCTGGCGGATTATCTCTGATGGCGATGCGCGTGCAGGGTGCATTGCCGAACGGTGAGGCGTGAGGCGTTAGACGTGAAAGGTGAAACGTGAACCGGAGAATGGCCACGGAATCCACGGAAGAACACGGAAAAAAAACACCCTAACCGTAGGGTGCACTCCGTGCACCATTGCCGGTGCATGGAACGCACGCCATCCACACGGTGAGACGTGATATGTGAGACGTGAAAAGGAGAATGGCCACGGAAGCACACGGAAAAAAACACCACCCTAACCGTAGGGTGCACTCTGTGCACCATTGCCGGTGCGTGGAACGCACCCTACATTCGAATGGTGAGACGTGAGACATCAGACGTCAAAAGGAGAATGGCCATGGAATCCACGGCAGTACAAGGGAAAAACAACGGCACAATAACCGTAGGGTGCACTGTGTGCACCGTTTCCTGTGTGTGTAACTCACTCTGCGACTTGATTACAGCGCCACAGAATGCAAGCATTGCCGGCCATCAGACAAATCAACCGGGACGGAATAGATGAGCGGTCACTACGAAACACCCCAGGACGCGGAAGACGCGTTTTACGATGCACTGGAGGAAGGCAGCCTGGACGGGCTGCTGGCGGTGTGGTCTGACGCCAACGACATCAGCTGCCTGTTGCCCATGTATCCCCTGATCCGCGGACGCGAGGATGTCGAGGACGTCTTCAAACACCTGTTCTCACAGGGTAAGGGCGTCGCCCTGAGCGTCACGCACCTGGACTGGATCGAATGCGGCGATATCGCCATCCATCATGTCGAGGAAACCCTGTCGCAGGTGCCGCCCGGCCAGCCGGCGCCACCGCCGTTCTACGGTACCAATATCTACCGGAAACAGGCGGATGGCTGGCGCCTGCTTACGCACCTCAATGCGCCGACGCCGCAGCCGCAGGGACAGGGCTGGCTGATGCGGCGGTAAACCGGCGCGCCGAAGCGGGTCCCGGGATCGTCAAAGACTTCATGTGCCTGGCTGACACCGCGCAGCCGCAGCCTGCGTGGTGTGCACGGTGCGTGTCCTGATGACGCCTGCGCAGCCCATATCGCGCAGTTCCCGGCCGGGCCAGCGCAAGGCATTGATTCCTATGCGCCACATGATTTATTTTTTTGCTATCTGGCGCGCCCTGCAATTCAGGCGATCAAATAGCCGACATTTATCAACAACGCTGGCAGGTTGAATTATTCTTCAAGTGGATTAAGCAGAACTTGAAGATCAAGGCTTTCCTGGGCATCAGCCAGAATGCTGTTATGACACAGGTGCTGGTAGCACTTTGCCTGTATCTGCTG
Source organism: uncultured Gammaproteobacteria bacterium (assembly GCA_963748215.1). Classification (GTDB taxonomy): domain Bacteria; phylum Pseudomonadota; class Gammaproteobacteria; order UBA9214; family UBA9214; genus UBA9214. The sequence continues at coordinate 490,426 of CAVVHS010000007.1, forward strand.
CTGGCCTATTTGAATTTCCAGTCCAGGATCAGCAAGAGCCTTCTGCAGATACTGCGATTATTGCAGACCAACCTGTTTATCAGACGACCGCTGCTGGAGTTATTGCAACCGATACAGCCGCAACCACCGCCCCAGCCGCAATTGCGCCTGGGATTGGTCCGTAATTAAGTGGGACAGCAGTGATCCGGCCCCATTTTGGAAAGTTTCAGCACGCCGAGGCCGTACATTTACCCTGCCTGGCTAATACTGTAGGATTTCAGCGAGTTTCTGCTATCCGTGCAGGGCACGTACCGGGCCCGGCTTCAACCCGTGGGAAAATGAATTGGCATGATAAAGACTGGTGGTATTTCAATTGTTTTCATTGCGACAGCGGCACTGACATCGGCAGCCGTTATGGCAGCTGATGCTGAACGGGCCGCTGTGGAGGATGCCTGGGCACTGGTAGAGGAACCAGCAGACGGCTACCACGCCGGTTCTTTTCTGTGGCAACCCGAGCTGGCCGTGTCCGGAGTCTATGATAGCAATATCTTTGCGACCCGGACGGATGAAGTGGATGATTTCATCCTGGTGTTTTCACCTGATCTGAGCATCAAGTCAGAATGGGAGCGGCACAAGCTGGATCTCGACCTGGGCGGGGCATTTGGCCGCTATCTCAGCCAGCATGATGAGGACTATGACGACTACTGGGCCAACCTGGACGGGCGCTATGACTATACCGACAGCAGCAATGTGTTCGGTGGCCTGGGATACTCCCACGAGCATGAAGACCGCGGTTCCCCGGAGGACAGCCAGTCCGGTAGTGAACCTACCACCTTCGATTCCAGTCGTGTGCACGCGGGGGTAAGCCAGGGCCTGGGCAAGGCGACCCTGCGGATGGGGGGCACCTTCGAGCAGCTGGATTTTGCTGATACCGGTTTGCTCTCCAACCAGGACCGCGACCGCGATCTGATCGGTGCCGGGCTGCGCCTGAGTGTTGCCCTGCATCCCCAGTATACGGTGTTCGGGCAGGGTGTATGGGACAGGCGTGAATACGACGAAAGCGCCGATGACAACGGATTTCAGCGGGATTCCGACGGTTACCGGGCCGATGCCGGTGTGCAGGCGACCATCACCAACCGGCTGAAGGGCGAGGCGTATCTGGGTTATTTGCGGCAGGATTACGATGATCCGCGCTTTTCCAGTGTCAGTGCAGTCGATTTTGGCGGCAGCCTGAACTGGCGTGCCTCGCCGCGTACGACCCTGTCGGCCGAGCTGGACCGCAGTCTGGAGGAAACCACGCTGGCGGGTTCTTCCGGCTACCTGTATACCTCGCTCACTGGCACGGTGCGGCATAAATTTTCACCACGCATGAACATCAATGCCGGTCTCTCCGTTGCCGAAGCAGACTACCAGGTGGTGGACCGCAATGACGACTATTACACGGCCCAGCTCGGGATGCGTTACTACATCACGCCCGGCTATTACCTGGGTACTGAATACCGGGCACTCATACGCAATTCCGATCCGCAGGAAGTCAATGATTACACGCGCCACCAGTTTTTTCTCACCCTGGGGACCTTGCTGTACCCGGTGAAGCCGAGTGCCTACTGGAACATGTCCTCGGCTGAAAATTGATCCCTGCGACGACACAGTGGCCGGGCTCCTGTGCCGGCTATGAGGTTACCCTGAATCGCTGGTATGCCGCGCTGGAGGGCGAGTACGAGAACAGTCGCGCCAGCATCTACTTATCAAGAGCAAAGCCAAGCCCAGCGCCGCACCCTCGAGCTGGCCAGGAATGCCCCTGGGGCTGGGATTCTGGGTAGCGGGGTGGGCAAGGCTGCGAAGCAGGAATTTGTCAGGAAAAATCAGAATATTTTTCACATAAGGCGTTATTTTGAGATGTATCAATGACGCAATCGATTTCATCGTTTAGTGTATTAGTTACTCAATAAAGTAATTGATACTTATATTGACTTACAAACAAGTAATTGAGGAAGGAAGAAGCTAATTATGAAAACACACAGAATTTCAACGAAAAAGACCCTGATCGCGAGTGCCGTCGCAGTGAGCCTGCTGGCAGCACCGTTGTTTGTGACAGGCACCTTCACCGCGGGTGTGGCCCAGGCCGGTGTCATCTCCGATGCCAATGCCGCGCCAGATAGCGGTCAGGGCCAGAAGGGTGCCGGTGCCGGTGGCGGCCAGGGGCAGCAAGGTGCTGGCGGTGCGGGTGGTCAAGCCGGCCAGGGTGGCAAGAAGGGCATTGACAAGGTGCTCGAAGGAGACGACGACTCCGACCGTCCGGCATGGGCTGGCGGCAACACGGCAGAGAACCCGCACTCCGGTGGCGGTGGCGGCAAACCCGACAGTGCCGGCACCATGAAGGGCGACGACTACGGTGACCTGATTGTGCTGATGCGTGACCCGATCACCGGCGAGCCGCTAACCGATGCCAATGGCGAGTTGCTGATCTGTCTCGATGTGGCCTGCACCAGTACTGTCCCGACGGTCGATGGCGAGATACCGGCCGGTGTGACCCCGATCGAGGTCGACTTCGGTCGTGCCGCCGTGGCCCGTTCACCGGACAAGGTGACCGACAAGGCGCTGACCGATGCGCTTGCCAAGCTGACGGCGGATGGTGTTGTATTATCCACAGATGAGGCTGGACGCATCACCTACACGGTGGACGGCGTTACCAGCACCATCGACTCCCCGCTGGAGAACCTGGCATTGTATGTCGACCTGCTGGAAGGTCTCACCTCTACCAGCACGTCGCCGACGGAGGCTGCACTGGATAGCCTGGCGACTCTGGATACCGCGGCTTCCCTGCTGGCAGGCGTTGCCGACAAGACGGGTGACATTTCCGTTGACTACGTTGTCTACAATAATGTCATCAGCGACGTCGTCGACTCGGGTGACTACTACAACTACAGCACCTTCACCTACAACAGGTCGTATCCCACGGACTACCTGTATAGCTACTCGCTGGACGGGAATGTTACCGTGTTGTCTGCCACCCTGGACATCAATGCGTACCTGGATGCAGTCAACGGGGATCTGCCAGATGACGGCGGCGTCACCGCGTTCGCGGCAGCAGCGGACGATGCCCTGGAGGTGATCGAGCTGATCCACACCCAGATCCATGATTCGATCCTGCCGGGTACGGTAGTAGCACCCTAAAGGGGCATCCTGTGGCAGTTGGCGCAGGAAGCTAGAAACCAGTGCGGGCGCCGGAAGGCGCCCGCATTGTTTACAGCATGAGGACATCATTATGAACAGAGATACAAGGCCCAGGGCAGGATCGCGCTTTTTGCCGTCGTTCGTGATTGCCCTGGTATTGGGCACGGCAGGTCCGGGTGGATTGGATGAGGCCGGTTTCAGCTGGTGGACATCGGCCCACGCACAGGATTCAGGCCACAGCGGCGGCCACGCGGGCGGCGGTGGTGGCGGCCACTCGGGCGGTGGTGGTGGCGGCCACTCGGGCGGTGGTGGCGGTCATGACAGTGGACATGACGACGATGGCGACCATGGGGATGGTCATACGCCTGGCCCCAAGGGTTATGGCAGTCACGGTACCCACCGCGGCGGCCACGGCCATGATGTGGCACGGGGCGGTGGCAAGGCGGTTGAATTCCGGGTGCTGCGTGGTCAGCGTCCGGTGTGGGCACAGGAAGGGATCCCCGAAGTGGAGCTGGGTCGTCTGAATGTGTCCCGCGCACCCACCCGGGTGCTGGTGCGTGCGGAAGGCGAGGCGCTGGCAACCTACAATGAAGCGATGGCCGAGCTGTACAGTCTGGATGCCGATCAGGCCGCGGCATTGCTCAGGTCCAGTTTCTACGATGTGACCCGGTATGATTCACCCTTACAGAATCTTGCACTGTACAAGGACGTGATGACCTTTGGTGACACCCGGCTCAGGGCAATCGATCCCAACATGGCGCCGGCCAGCCAGCTTGACCTTGCCGCGATCTTTCTGGGTTCGGCCTCTGACAAGACCATCCCCATCAGCGAGGATACGGTCATTGCCCTGAACCGTATCCTTGGGCTTGTGGAGCTGGGTTCGGAAGACCGCAGCACGCTGGCCACCAAGGCTGAGACCGTCCGCGCGGCCATCCTCTCAGGTCACGGACCGACAGAAGATCACTGACCTTGTCCATGCGCCTGGCTGTACGGGTGTCTGGCGTGCCATGTGTTTGCGACGGGGACAAATCATGATGCTGTCTTCGCAGCCGGTGAGTCATCCCGTTAACGCGACCTTGACAGGCGGATGTTTCGCCTGGAAGGTCCGCGCTGGGGTTGTAACGTCGTTCAAGGTCCCGGCCTGACGTCGACGCGACTCCACCCGGACACCGTGACCGTGTTGGCCGCAGGACAGGCACATGCGGCTGAACCGGAAGCGTAAGCGCCCGGGTTGAATGTCGCTGCCTCGACCCGGGCAGGTGTCGAGGTGTTGCCGAGGCCGGATAACAGGCACTGTCATCGGCGTGTGCATGTGCGGAACCTGTGCGTGTGGCCAGATTGAAACGGGTCGTATTGAACAGAGTTGTGATCTAGTATGTCTTGCCAGATGCGTCGAGGTATAACTCGGCTTGTTGTGCCGGGTTAAAACGAGTAACCGGAGACCCGCCATGAACGACCTGAAATCCTATCCCGCCTGGGACGCCACCGTCCGCTGGTTTCACTGGATCAACCTGCTGTGCATGATCGGACTGATCGCCGTGGGCCTGGTTATCATGAATGACAAGGCACTGGGCGTGACCAACGACGGCAAGATCCTGTTGAAGACCGTGCATGTCTGGATCGGCTATGTGTTTGCGCTGAACCTGGCGTGGCGTCTGGTCTGGGCCTTTATCGGCGGGCCGCATGCACGCTGGCGGGCGATTCTGCCCGGTGGCCCCGGTTACCTGGACAGGGTGCGGGCCTACCGGGCCGGTTTCAGCGCCGGGCGGCCGCTGCAGTACATCGGGCACAACCCGCTCGGACGCATCGCGGTCACCCTGCTGCTGTTACTGCTGGTGGTGCAGGCGGTCACCGGGCTGGTACTGGCCGGTACGGATATTTTCTATCCGCCCCTCGGGTCCTGGATCGCGGGCTGGATCGCCGCCCCGGGTGTCGATCCGGCTACGCTCATGCCCTATGCGAAGGAGACCTACGACGCGGCCGCCTACGAGGCCATGCGCGCCTTTCGCGGGCCCTTCATCGAAATTCACGAGAACGGGTTTTTCGTGTTGCTCGGCCTCGGGGTGATCCATATCCTGGCCGTCGTTATCACCGAGCTGCGCGGCGGCGGCAACCTGGTATCCGCCATGATCACGGGACGGAAAATACTGAGCGGGCCACCGGAGGACCAGGCGCAGGATCGGTAGATTATGTAGAGTCGGTGGGCGAGGACCTGAACACCATAACGGGGCCGGATACGTTTACCTGGAAGGCGCTTCCCCAAACCGAGTAGGTAGATTACCGTTGTAGATACCATCTCCCTCAGTTGCCCACAACCAGCCGATCAGGCAAGTTGAGGCGAATAGGGTACCTGGTGTTTCAGCACCCCAAAACAGATCTGCACCAGTTTTCGCATCGCCGCACCAATGGCCGACTTCTTTGATTTGCCCGCCCTCAAGAGTCGCGCGTACTGGCAGCGGATATCCGGGTTGTGCAGGGTCGCCACGATCGCTGCCATATACAGCTTGCGTCGGACACGGCCATCCCCGCGCTTGGACAATCTCGGCGGACTATAGACACTGGTGCCCGACTGATGCGCTACCGGTACCACCCCCAGGAAGGCGGCGCACTGGCTGGCCCGGGTAAACGGGCGGCTGCGGATCACCGCCACCATTTGCTGGGCAATCACCGGGCCCACGCCGGGGATGCTCTCCAGCAACGCCCGGTCTTTCTTCAGACCCGGATGCTTGTCGATGTGATCATCAGGTTGGTGATATTCGGCTGCGCAATTCCATGGTGCGCTGGTTGGAGCGCCGCTACGGCCTGCAGCTGGACGCGGCCACCAGGTTCTGCCCATCAACGGCTCGCGCGAAGCCCTGTTTGCCTTTGCCCAGACCGTGGTGAACCCCGAAAAGGCCGACGCCCGGGGTCCGGTGCAGGTGGTGTGCCCGAATCCGTTCTACCAAATCTACGAAGGTGCGGCCCTGCTCTGCGGTGCCCAGCCCTACTTTGTGCCGTCGGTACCCGAGCGCAACTTTGCGCAGGACTGGGACAGCGTGCCAGCCGACGTCTGGGCACGCACGCAGCTGCTGTACGTGTGCTCGCCCGGCAACCCGGCCGGTGCGGTGATGCCGCTGTCCGAATGGGCCAAGCTGTTTGCGCTGAGCGACCAGTACGGCTTTGTGATCGCGTCCGACGAGTGCTACAGCGAGATTTACTTCCGCGACGAGCCGCCGCTGGGCGGCCTGGAAGCGGCCGCCAAGCTGGGCCGCAGCGACTTCAAAAACCTGGTGTCCTTCACCAGCCTGTCCAAGCGCAGCAATGTGCCGGGCATGCGCAGCGGCTTTTGCGCAGGCGATGCCAAGCTCATCAAGCAATTTTTGCTCTACCGCACCTACCACGGCAGCGCCATGAGCATGGTGGTGCAAACGGCCAGCGTCGCCGCCTGGGACGACGAGGCCCATGTGGTGGACAACCGCGCGCAGTACCGCGCCAAGTTCGCCCAGGTCACCCCCATGCTGGCCGAAGTGATGGACGTGGCCCTGCCCGATGCCGGCTTTTACTTGTGGGCCAAGGTCGAGGGCAGTGACACCGATTTCGCACGCGACCTGCTCGCTCAATACAATGTGACGGTTCTGCCGGGCAGCTACCTGGCCCGCGAGGCCCATGGCAGCAACCCGGGCGCGGAGCGAATCCGCATGGCGCTGGTGGCCGAAACCGCCGAATGTGTGGAAGCCGCCCAGCGCATCGTCCAGTTCGTGCAATCCCGAGCTCCTGAGTCTCCGAATTCAAATCCCGTCTTTTGATCCTCACTCCTCTACTACCACACCATGAGCCAAACTCTGCAAACTGTTATCGAAGCCGCGTGGGAAGACCGCGCCAACATCTCCGTGGCCTCTGCCTCCGCCGAAGTGCGCGATGCGGTTGAGCATGTGCTCAACGAGCTGGATGCCGGCCGCCTGCGCGTCGCCACCCGCGAAGCCGTGGGCCAGTGGACCACCCACCAGTGGATCAAGAAGGCCGTGCTGCTGTGCTTCCGTTTGAAAGACAACGACATCGTGCAGTCGGGCGACCTGGGCTTTTACGACAAGGTGGCCACCAAGTTTTCTGGCCTGTCTGAGGCAGAAATGAA